>NZ_CP088252.1:1403750-2807500 GCF_021117385.1 Frateuria soli | reverse complement strand
GCATAGACAGCCAGGAGGTTGGCTTAGAAGCAGCCACCCTTTAAAGAAAGCGTAATAGCTCACTGGTCGAGTCGGTCTGCGCGGAAGATTTAACGGGGCTAAGCACTACACCGAAGCTCGGGGTGCACAGCAATGTGCGCGGTAGAGGAGCGTTCCGTAAGCCTGTGAAGGTGGATCGAGAGGTCTGCTGGAGGTATCGGAAGTGCGAATGCTGACATGAGTAACGATAATGCGGGTGAAAAGCCCGCACGCCGAAAGCCCAAGGTTTCCTCGCGCAACGTTCATCGGCGCAGGGTGAGTCGGCCCCTAAGGCGAGGCAGAAATGCGTAGTCGATGGGAAGCAGGTTAATATTCCTGCACTTTTCTTAAGTGCGATGTGGGGACGGAGAAGGTTAGGTCTACCGGGCGTTGGTTGTCCCGGGGAAAGGCGGTAGGCGGTGATCTTAGGCAAATCCGGGATCACATACGCCGAGCACCGAGACGAGCCCTATTGGGCGAAGTGACTGAGACCACGCTTCCAGGAAAAGCCACTAAGCTTCAGCTTAAGAAAAACCGTACCGCAAACCGACACTGGTAGGCAGGGTGAGAATCCCAAGGCGCTTGAGAGAACTCGGGTGAAGGAACTAGGCAAAATGGCACCGTAACTTCGGGAGAAGGTGCGCCCATCGGGGTGGCTACATGCGTAGCTGAGCTCTGATGGGTCGCAGTAACCTGGCCGCTGCGACTGTTTATCAAAAACACAGCACTCTGCAAACACGAAAGTGGACGTATAGGGTGTGACGCCTGCCCGGTGCTGGAAGGTTAATTGATGGGGTCAGCCGCAAGGCGAAGCTCTTGATCGAAGCCCCAGTAAACGGCGGCCGTAACTATAACGGTCCTAAGGTAGCGAAATTCCTTGTCGGGTAAGTTCCGACCTGCACGAATGGCGTAACGACAGCGGCGCTGTCTCCACCCGAGACTCAGTGAAATTGAAATCGCTGTGAAGATGCAGCGTTCCCGCGGCAAGACGGAAAGACCCCGTGAACCTTTACTATAGCTTTACACTGAACGTTGAGTTCTTCTGTGTAGGATAGGTGGGAGGCTTTGAAGCGCAGACGCCAGTTTGCGTGGAGCCATCCTTGAAATACCACCCTGAAGTGCTTGACGTTCTAACCTAGGCCCGTAATCCGGGTCAGGGACCGTGTATGGTGGGTAGTTTGACTGGGGCGGTCTCCTCCCAAAGCGTAACGGAGGAGCACGAAGGTACGCTCAGCGCGGTCGGACATCGCGCACTGTGTGCAAAGGCATAAGCGTGCTTGACTGCAAGATCGACGGATCAAGCAGGTACGAAAGTAGGTCTTAGTGATCCGGTGGTTCTGTATGGAAGGGCCATCGCTCAACGGATAAAAGGTACTCCGGGGATAACAGGCTGATACCGCCCAAGAGTTCATATCGACGGCGGTGTTTGGCACCTCGATGTCGGCTCATCACATCCTGGGGCTGTAGCCGGTCCCAAGGGTATGGCTGTTCGCCATTTAAAGTGGTACGCGAGCTGGGTTCAGAACGTCGTGAGACAGTTCGGTCCCTATCTGTCGTGGGCGTTGGAGATTTGAGGGGGGCTGCTCCTAGTACGAGAGGACCGGAGTGGACGTTCCGCTGGTGTTCGGGTTGTCTCGCCAGAGGCATTGCCCGGTAGCTATGAACGGAAGTGATAACCGCTGAAAGCATCTAAGCGGGAAGCACGCCCCAAGATGAGATCTCCCGAGAGCTTGACTCTCCTTAAGGCACCATCAAGACCAGGTGGTTGATAGGCGCGATGTGGAAGTGCAGCAATGCATTGAGCTTACGCGTACTAATGCGCCGTGCGGCTTGACCATATAACCCCAAGACGCTTCGCGTATGCAGGTCCCTCTGCGACGAACCCGGCCATCCATGGCCGGACTCTTCAAAAGAGCCAGGACCCGCTTCGATGACGCATCCGGGTTCGACTAGATCCAAATCGCTTGTCACTCGTTTACCCCTTTTGAAGCCAGGCGCTCGACAAGCGCTGCTTCAACCCCTTCCCTGGCGGCCATAGCGCTGTGGTCCCACCCGATCCCATCCCGAACTCGGAAGTGAAACGCAGCCGCGCCGATGGTAGTGTGGCTTGTCCATGCAAGAGTAGGTCACCGCCAGGGGCTTTATCCAAAAACCCTCACCGATCCCGGTGGGGGCTTTTTCTTTGTGCCCGCGCGCACCACGCGGCGCCCTCGCCTCCGCAGGAGCCCCTCGGGCGCGACCCTCACACCCGTCGCCTCCACCCGCTCCGGCGTGGCCCCGTTTTTCCGGACGACGCCATGCACTGCAGGGGCTTAGCAGCACGCGACTGCCGGTGTTTGAGGCGCAGGAGTCAACCACCTGCGTGATCACCCGCCCCCTCGGCACGCTGGGTTCGGTCTCCCCGCATCCTGGCGCACTGGTATCGAGTCGCGAACGGGGTGCGCTCCGGCAGCATCCCGGCCGGACGTGGCGTGAGCGCTCCGTTTCCCACAGGGAGCCGCGCTGGGCTCGCACCGTTCGCCAGCGGGCCAGCGGCACGCTGGTACTCCAGGGTCTCGATGCCGGACAGTCAGTTGGCCTCGTGCAGACGCGTACTCCCCGCACGGTCGCAGGCCTCAGGCGCACTCGTCCTCTTTAGAGGCGCAACCGGGTGTGATCGCATGGCGGCGATGGAGCACCGCAAAGGCACGGACGAGCGCGATCCTGCACACGGCGTGCGTCTTACTAGTGGCCAAACGGTACGGGCAGGGCCGGCCCCCCCCGGCGCCAGCTGGACCTCTGCCTCCGCGGCGTCCGGCGGCGCAGCCGTGTCCGTCACTCCGATACCGCTAACTTCCTCCTGAAGGAGGGACGATGGAGCACGCGGACGCACGCTGGCTGGAGTGGTCGTTGCCGGCCCTGGCCTGGGTGGGCGGGAGCCTGGATGCGGTCAGCTACCTGTCGCTCGGGCACGTGTTCACCGCGAACATGACCGGCAACACCGTGTTGCTGGCGATGGCGCTGGGTTCGGCGAACATGGCGCGGGCGTTGCGCTCGACCTTGGCGGTACTCGGCTTCGTCATCGGCGTGGCATGCGGGACCGGCCTCCTGCGCAGGCAGGCGACCGGCTGGAGCATGCGGGTCAATCATGTCCTGTTACTGGAGGCCGCGCTGCTTGGCGTGGCCGTGCTGGCATTCGCCTGGTCTGGCAACGCCCCGCACCAGCCGTCATACGTGCATGGCCTGATCGTGCTGCTTGGCGCGGTGATGGGCATGCAAAGCGCCGCCGTGCGCCAGGTGCACCTTTCCGGCGTGTGGACCACATTCATCACCGGCACGCTGACCGAGTGGATCGCCGGCCTGGTCGAGCGGACGCCGCCGAAAGGACTGCCGCTCGTTCGCGTCCAGTCCTCGGTGTACGCTGCCTACGGCCTGGCTGCGGTGGTTACCGCCTGGTTGCAGCAGCGATGGATGCCCTGCGCGGTCGCGCTGCCGTGGCTGGTGTTGCTGGGCGTCGTGGCCGGCGGCGCGCGGCGAATGCGGCGCGCCGATGAGGTCAAAGAGCGTAGTCGAACTGCTCGCGGAACGCCTCGGCGAACTCGTCATAGGTGAAGCGCTGGTTCTGCGTGCCCGGGTGTTCGACCTTGAGCGCACCCATCAGCGACGCCATCCGACCGATCGTGTTCCAGTCGTAGCCGCGCATGATGCCGAAGATCAGGCCCGCTCGGTACGCATCGCCGCAACCGGTGGGATCGACGACCTGCCGCTCGCGGGCGGCGGGGATCTCGATCACCTTCCCGTCGGTGTGGATCAGCGAACCACGCGGGCCCAGCGTGACGATGTAGGCCTGCGTGCGGCTGGCGATCTCCTCGGCGCTCCAGCCGGTTCGCTGCTGCAGCAGTTGCGACTCGTAGTCGTTGACGATGACGTAGTTGGCCTTGCCGATCATCGAACGGAACTCGTCGCCGTTGAACAACGGCATCGCCTGGCCCGGATCGAAGATGAAAGGCACGCCGCGCGCCGCGAAGTCTTCGGTGTGCTGCAGCATGGCCTCGCGACCGTCCGGCGCCACGATGCCGAAGTCGGCGTCGGACACGTCACCCACGTGGTTGTGGTGCGAACTGGACATCGCGCCCGGGTGGAAGGCGGTGATCTGGTTGTTGTCCAGGTCGGTGGTAATGAAGCACTGCGGGGTGAACTGGTCTTCGAACACGCGCACGCCGTCCAGGCGGATGCCGCAGCGAATCATGTGTTCGCGATACGGGCCGAAGTCCTGCCCGACCGTGGCCATCGGCAGCGGATCGCCGCCCAGGAGCTTCAGGTTGTAGGCAATGTTGCCCGCGCAGCCGCCGAACTCGCGACGCATCTGCGGCACGAGGAAGGACACGTTAAGAATGTGGACCTTGTCCGGCAGGATGTGGTTCTTGAACTGGTCCGAGAACACCATGATGGTGTCGTAGGCCAGGGAACCGCAGATGACGGCTGACATGTTGGATCGAACCCCGGTGAGCGGCGCGGACGGTAATCGCCCGGCAAACCCTGCAATCGTAACGCGACCCTTCGCCCAAGGCGACAGTCGCTTGCCGGTCAAAGCGGCCGCCGAGCTCAGGAAATGCGCGCATCATCGCGTTCTACAAGGCTTTCTTAACTTCTTTGAGCTTGCGTGGGTAGGGGGTGCTCACTAGACTTGCACGATTACTTTTCTCTCTCCTGACGGCGCGCCAGGCCACATGTTCAAGAAGTTTCGCGGCATCTTTTCCAACGACATCTCCATCGACCTCGGCACCGCCAACACGCTGATCTACGTGCGCGGGCAGGGCATCATCCTGAACGAGCCGTCGGTGGTGGCGATCCGCCAGGATCGCGGCCCGGGCGGTCCGCGCGCGGTGGCCGCGGTGGGTGGCGACGCCAAGCGCATGCTCGGCCGCACGCCGGGCAACATCGCCACGGTGCGCCCGATGAAGGACGGCGTCATCGCCGACTTCACCATGACCGAAGCGATGTTGCAGCACTTCATCAAGCAGGTTCACAAGTCGCGCATGCTGCGTCCCAGCCCGCGCGTGCTGGTGTGCGTGCCGTGCGGCTCGACCCAGGTCGAGCGCCGCGCCATCAAGGAGTCGGCAGAGGGTGCCGGCGCCCGCGACGTGTTCCTGATCGAGGAGCCCATGGCCGCCGCGATCGGCGCCGGCATTCCGGTGCATGAGGCGCGCGGCGCGATGGTGCTGGACATCGGCGGCGGCACTTCCGAAGTGGCGGTGATCTCGCTCAACGGCATCGTCTACTCGCAGTCCGTGCGCGTGGGTGGTGACCGCTTCGACGAGGCGATCATCAACTACGTGCGCCGCAACCATGGCACGCTGATCGGCGAATCCACCGCCGAACGCATCAAGATCGAGATCGGCTGTGCGTTCCCGCAGAGCGAGGTCAAGGAAATCGAGATCTCCGGCCGCAACCTCGCCGAGGGCGTGCCGCGGATGTTCACGATCAACTCCAACGAAGTCCTGGAGGCGCTGCACGAGCCGCTGTCGGGCATCGTGGCGGCGGTCAAGTCCGCGCTGGAACAGACCCCTCCGGAGCTGTGCTCGGACGTGGCCGAGCGCGGCATCGTGCTGACCGGTGGCGGCGCCCTGCTGCGTGACCTGGATCGACTGATCTCCGAGGAGACCGGCCTGCACGTTCAGGTGGCCGACGACCCGCTCACGTGCGTGGCGCGCGGCGGCGGCAAGGCGCTGGAATTGATCGACCAGCACGGCAGCGATTTCTTCGCGCCGGAGTGAGGCATGGCACGGTCGCCGCGCCGCGGCGGCCGCGCTCGCGCAGGGGTGAGGCGAGGCATGTGGTCGACAGGGGGCTGAGGCCGGTGCGGCCTTTCATCCCCAACCTTCTCCAGCATGGAGCGCGGCCTGTTTGTTGTGCCGCGCCGGTGCCTTCTGCCACGCTTGGTGGCGACCGTCTGCGTCGCTCCTTCCTTTTCGGGTTCTCTTGATGGGCCAGGAATCCTCGCCCCTGTTCGCCGGCTCGACCGGCACCCTGCGGCTGATCGGCTACCTCGCGCTGGCGATGGTGCTGATGGTGCTCGACCATCGCAACGGCTGGATGTGGCGCATCCGCTATGGCGCCGCCGTGGCGGTCGAGCCGCTGTACCGCCTCGCCGGGCTGCCGGTGGAGGGCATGCGCACGCTGTCGGTGGCCTTCGCCGACCGCCAGCGGCTGACCGATCAGAACCAGCGCCTGCGCGAGGATCTGCTGCTGGCCAACGCCAAGCTCAATCGCATGGCCGCGGTGGCGCAGCAGAATCAGCATCTGAAGGAACTGCTCGACACCCAGCGCAGCCTGGAACTCAACGTGCAGCTGGCCCGCGTGGTCGGCGTCGACCTGGGCGCGTACCGCCATCGCCTGCTGCTCAATGTCGGCGCCCGCGACGGCGTCACGCAGGGTCAGCCGGTCATCGACGCGCACGGCGTGATGGGACAGGTCATCGAAACCCTGCCGACCACGTCGGTAGTGATGCTGATCACCGATCCGAACAACGCCTTGCCGGTGACCGTCGAGCGCACCGGGCTTCGCACCATTGCCTACGGTTCGCGCGAAGGCGACCGGCTGGTGCTGCCGACCATCCCGATGGCGGCCGACGTGCGCGAGGGCGACCGGTTGCTGACCTCCGGCCTGGGCGGTCGCTTCCCGCCCGGCTTCCCGGTCGGCGAGGTCATCCACGTGGCACCCGCCGCCACCGGCATGTTCCTGGAAGCACAGGCGCAACCCAGCGCCGACATCAGCCGCAGCGAGGACGTGCTGCTGCTGCATGACCAGGCCGAGCCGGTCGGGCCGCCCGAGCCGGTGCCGCCGATGGGGCCTCCGGCCGACCTCGCGCCTGCGGGAGCCGTTGACAGCACCGGGTCCGCGCCGCCGGCCGGGGGGCGGCCATGAACCGCCAGCGCCTGGCTCTCTGGTGGTTCATCGGCACGCTGGCGATCGCGCTGCTGGCGATGCTGGTGCCGCTTCCGGACGCGCTCGAGCCGTTCAAGCCCTACTGGCCGGCACTGGTCCTGCTGTACTGGTCGCTGGAATCGGGCGAGCGGGTGACGCTCGGCCTCGCCTTCGCGATGGGCCTGGCGGCGGACCTGCTCGATGGCGTGCTGTTGGGCGAACAGGCGCTGCGCCTGACCGCGCTGGTGTTCATCGCGCTGCGTTTCCGTTCGCGGTTGCGCTTCTTCCCGATGTGGCAGCAGACGCTGGCAGTGCTCGCCCTGCTGCTCAACGACCGCATCCTGCTGACCATCGTGCGCGTGTTCGCCGGCGATGCGCTGCCGCCGGCCAGCTGGTGGATCTCGCCATTCGTCGGTGCCGTGCTGTGGCCGTTCGTGTTCCTGTTTCTGGACGACCTGCGCATGCGCCTGCGCCTGCAATGAGATGAAGAGACGGCGTGCACTGAAGGATCCCCGCGGCGAGGCGGCGCTGTTCCAGCGCCGTTCGCTGGTCGGCTTCACCTTCATCGTGCTTGGCCTGCTCGCCTTGTCCGGACGCTTCTTCTACCTGCAGGTCATGCGCCACGACGAGTTCGTGACGCGCTCGGAGAACAACCGCGTCAAACCCAAGGTCATCCCGCCGGCACGTGGCCTGATCTACGACCGCAACGGCGTGCTGCTGGCCGACAACGTGCCGGCCTTCCGGCTGGAAGCGGTGCCCGAGCAGGTGCCGGACATGGACGCGATGCTCCGGCAGATCGGCGACGTGGTGCCGCTGGACGAGGACGATATCGCCGATTTCCGCAAGCGCCTGAAACAGAGTCGCCGCTTCGAAAGCGTGCCGTTGAAGATGCACCTGTCCGAGGACGACATCGCCCGCTTCGCGATCAACCGCTGGCGTTTCCCGGGCGTGGACGTGGTGCCCTACCTGACCCGCCACTACCCGTACGGCGAGTTGTTCGCGCACGTGATCGGCTACGTCGGCCGCATCGATGCGGACGACCTCAAGCGCCTGGACCCGGATCGCTACCAGGGAACCAGTCACGTCGGCCGCAGTGGTATCGAGCGTTCCTACGAGGACCTGCTGCACGGCACGCCCGGCTACGAACTGGTCGAGGTCAATGCCGACGGGCGCACCCAGCGCGTGCTTGAAACCCATGCGCCGGTCCCGGGCAAGAACCTGTACCTGTCCATCGACGTGCGCATCCAGAAAGCGGCGATGGCCGCGTTCGACGGCCGCGCCGGTTCGGCAGTGGCGATCGACCCGCGCAACGGCCAGGTGCTGGCGATGGTGAGCGTGCCCAGTTTCGATCCCAACCTGTTCGTCAATGGCATCAGCAGCGCCGATTACAAGGCGCTGACCACGGCCCCGGACAAGCCGCTCTACAACCGTGCGCTGCGCGGCGTATACCCGCCCGGCTCCACGGTCAAGCCGTTCCTGGCACTGGGCGGCCTGGCCTACGGCATCCGCAGGCCGGAGGACACGGTGCTGTCCACCGGCGAGTTCTGCCTGCCGGGCGCATCGCGCTGCTATCGCGACGACAAGCGCGGCGGCGATGGCGTGGTCGACATGGTCACGGCGATCGAGAAGTCGACCAATACCTACTTCTACAAGCTTGCGCTGGACCTGGGGATCGACCGCCTGAGCGACTGGATGGGCCGCTTCGGCTTCGGCAGGGAGACGGGCATCGACCTGGACGGCGAGGCGGACGGCATCCTGCCCTCGCGCGACTGGAAGATGGAACATTCGCGCCAGCCCTGGTACCCGGGCGAAACCATCATCGCGGGCATCGGCCAGGGGTACTGGGCGGTGACCCCGTTGCAGCTGGCGCACGCGGTGTCGATCCTGGCCGGCAAGGGCATCCCGCGCGCGCCAAGGCTGGTGATGGCCACCCAGAACGGTGTCGATGCGCCCAAGGTGCCGATTCCCAATCCGCCGACCGGGCCGTCGCTGGTCAGCGATCCGGCGCATCTGGACGTGATCAAGCGGGGCATGGAGGCGGTGGTGGCGAGCGGCACCGGAAAAAAGCAGTTCATCGGCTTTCCGCTGGTGGTCGCCGGCAAGAGCGGCACCGCCGAGCGCTTCTCCCGTACCACCTCGGCCTACGACACCAACAAGAACACCGCCTACCTGGCCGCCCGCCATCGCGCCTGGTTCGAGGCGTTCGCGCCGGCAGACGATCCCAGAATCTCGGTGGTTGCCCTGCTCGAGGCGGGCGCCTGGGGCGCCGAAGCGGCGGGCCCGATCGTGCGCACGGTGATGGAGTCGTGGCTGGCCACCCAGGGTGACGCACCGGCCAGCGCGCAACCGCCCGCACCGGCGCCCACCGTGCCGGACACGCCCGAAGACCTGCCGGTGCCGGCCGACGGTGGAGGCGCGCCATGATCGGTACGGTTTACGCACGCATGCGCCGCTTCCTGCGCCGGATCATGACCCGGCCGCGGATCGACCTGCCGCTGGCCACGGGGCTGTTCCTGCTGGCCATGGTAGGGCTGGTCACCCTGTACAGCGCCGGTGGCGGCGACCTGGGCCTGGTCGGTGGCCAGGCGGCGCGCTTCGTGCTCGGCGCCGCGCTGCTGCTGCTGATCTCGCGCATCGCGCCGACGGTGTTGCGCAGCTGGACGCCCTGGCTCTATGCCGGCAGCACCGCGCTGCTGGTGCTGGTGGCGATCCTGGGCGAGGGTCGCGGCGCCTACCGGTGGCTGGACCTCGGCTTCATGCGCTTCCAGCCCTCCGAGCTGCTCAAGCTGACCATGCCGATGATGGTCGCCTGGTACCTGCACCCGCGCCAGTTGCCGCCGAGCTGGAAGGACATGGCGGTGGTGGGAATCCTGATCGCCATCCCCGCCGGCCTGATCGCCGAGCAGCCGGACCTGGGCACGGCGTTGCTGGTCACCGGTGCCGGCGCCTTCGCGTTGTTCCTGGCTGGCGTGGCGTGGTGGCGGATCGGGCTGCTGGCCGGCATCGCCGCGGCGATGGTGCCGATCGGCTGGCATTTCATGCACCAGTACCAGCGCGACCGCGTGCTGACCCTGCTCAATCCCGAGGCCGATCCGCTGGGCAACGGCTGGCACATCATCCAGTCGCAGATCGCGGTGGGTTCCGGCGGCATCTTCGGCAAGGGCTGGATGCACGGCACGCAGTCGCGGCTGGACTTCCTGCCCGAGCACACTACCGACTTCATCTTCGCGGTGTTCTCCGAGGAGTTCGGCCTGGTCGGCGTGGTGGCGCTGCTGGCGCTGTACGCCTTCATCATCGGACGCTGCCTGTGGATCGCGATGGAGGCGCGCGATACCTATTCGCGCCTGCTTGCCGGCGCGATCGGGATGAGCTTCTTCGTCTACGTGTTCGTCAACGGCGGCATGATCGCCGGCATGCTGCCGGTGGTCGGCGTGCCGCTGCCGTTCGTGAGCTACGGCGGCACCTCGGCAGTCAGCCTGCTGAGCGGATTCGGCGTGCTGATGTCGATCCACGCCAACCGCAAGATGCATGACTGAGCGGCGCCAGCCTGTCGCGCCGGATGCGCCCCGGATCGCCCGTGCACGCGTGTTAGGCTTGGGTGCGATGTCGATCCGCGCGGTGTTCCCCATGTCCCTTTTCCGCTCGTGCCGCCTGCCCGGCGTGCTCGCTGCCCTCCTGCTGGCCATCGCGCCGGTGCATGCCCAGAAGACCGTCCACCCCGGCCAGGCCGAACTGGTGCGCGAGGTGGCCCGCGACACCGGCAAGGATCCGGCCCGGTTGAACGCGTTGCTGAGCGGCGCCCAAATGCAGCAATCCATCATCGACGCGATGAACCGCCCGGCCGAAGCCAAGCCGTGGAAGGATTACCGGCCGATCTTCATCACGCCCAAGCGGATCGATGAAGGCGTGGCGTTCTATCGCGAGCATAGAGAACTGATCGAGCGCATTGCCGACAAATATGGCGTGGCGCCCGAATACCTGGTCGCCATCCTCGGCGTGGAAACCTTCTACGGTCGCAACACCGGCAAGTACAAGGTGCTCGACGCGCTGGTGACGCTGGGTCTGTATTACCCGCCGCGCGCGGAGTTCTTCCGCGAGCAGCTCAAGGTGCTGCTGGAGCTTCCGGCCGACCACCTGGCCGGCCCGCTGGACACGCTCACCGGCTCCTATGCCGGTGCGCAGGGCTGGGGCCAGTTCATGCCCTCGAGCATCCGCGACTTCGGCGTGGACGGCGACCACGACGGCCACATCGACATGCTCGGCTCGCTGCCGGACATCCTGGCCAGCGTCGCCAACTACTTCGTCGGCCACGGCTGGGAGCGTGGCGGCCCGGTGGCGGCGCGGGCGCAGCCGGATACGGCGCCGCGTCCGCTGGAGGTGCCCGACGCGAAGCCGCGCTGGCCGCTGGAGCAGCTGGAAGCCTGGGGCTATGCCCCCGTCGAGGCGCTTGATCCGGGCCGGCCGACCAGCCTGCAGGTGCTCGAGGGCGGCAACGGACCGGAGTACTGGTTCACCTTCCAGAACTTCTACGTGATCACCCGCTACAACAAGAGCCCGCTTTACGCCCTGGCGGTGCACCAGTTGGCACAGGGCATCGCCGCCGGCGTGCGCTCGGCGGACGCCGTGCCATGAACTGGCGCGCGGGCGTCCTGGTGATACTCACCCTGGCGCTGGCCGGTTGCGGTGGCTCGCGTCCGCGTCCCTCGCACGGCGGCAAGGCCGTGGGGCCGCACGCCGAAGGCGGCCAGGGCGGCGTCCGCGACGACATCAGCCGGCCGCAGTCGAGCCGTTACCGCGACAGCAGCGACAGCGTCCCGCCCCCGATCGACGTCAGCACGATTCCCGAGCCGGTGCCGAAGGTCGAGCCGCGCTCGCTGTACGGCAACAAGTCGCCCTACACCGTGCTCGGCAAGACCTACCGGGTGCTGCCCAGCGCGCGCGGCTACGACGAGCGCGGCATCGCCTCGTTCTACGGCGCCAAGTTCCACGGCTACAAGACCTCCAGCCTGGAGAACTACGACATGTATGCGTTCAGCGCGGCGCACAAGACGCTGCCGCTGCCGAGCTATGCGCGCGTGACCAATCTCCAGAACGGCAAGAGCGTGATCGTGCGCATCAACGATCGCGGCCCGTTCCACGAGAACCGGCTGATCGACCTGTCCTATGCCGCCGCCGTGAAGATCGGCGTCTGGCCCAAGGGCACCGGGCTGGTCGAGGTGCGCGCGATCGACCCGGCCCATCCGGACGACGATGCGGCGCCCGTGGAACTGACGAGCCAGCCGGCGGTCCCACCGGGTAGCGCCCACGCGGCGATCTGGCTGCAGGTGGGCGCGTTCGCGGATCTGGCCAACGCCGACCGCGTGGCCACCCGGCTCCGTTCGGCCAGGCTGGCGCCGGTACAGGTGACCGACGTGGAGGTCGACGGGCGTGACATTCGCCGCGTGCGGGTGGGTCCGCTGGACGACGTCGACCAGGCCGACCGCGTGACCGACCAGATCGAACGGCTCGGCCTTCCCCGACCACGGGTCGCGGTAGACTGAGCGATGGATTTTCCGGCGCTGGCGCGCGGGGTGCCAGCCACGGCCACAACCCTTACACAGGATCGATACCGACGATGAGCTTTTTCCGCCGTACCCTGACCACCTTTGCCGCCGCCGCGCTGGTCGTTGGCGCCGCGTTCGCGCAGCAGACGCCGCCGAAGCCTTCGCCGGTGCCGCGCCCGACCGTGCCGGAGGCGCCGGTGCCGCCGCCGCCGGACGTGGACGGCAAGGCCTGGGTGCTGATGGATTACGCGACCGGGCAGATCCTGGCCAGCAAGAACCCGGACGAACGCGTCGAGCCGGCCTCGATCACCAAGATCATGACCGACTACGTGGTCTCGGCGGAGCTCGCCAACGGCAAGATCAAGATGACCGATCCGGTCACCATCAGCGAGCACGCCTGGCGCGGTGGCGGCGCGGGCACCGACGGCTCGACCAGCTTCCTCAAGCTCAACAGCCAGGTCCCGCTGAAGGACTTGCTGTACGGCATGATCATCCAGTCCGGCAACGACGCGGCGATCGCGCTGGCCGAGCACACCGCCGGCTCCGAGGGCGCTTTTGCGAACCTAATGAACGCCTACGCCAAGCAGCTGGGCATGACCGGTTCGCACTTCGAGAACGCCTCCGGCTACCCGATCGAGAACCACTACACCACCGCGCGCGACATCGCGATCCTCTCCCGTGCGCTGATCCATGATTTCCCGGAGGACTACGCGATCTCCGCGATCAAGCAGTTCGAGTGGAACGGCATCAAGCAGGGCAACCGCAACACCTTGCTGTGGCGCGATCCCAGCGTGGACGGCATCAAGACCGGCCATACCGCCGCGGCCGGCTACTGCCTGGCCGCCTCGGCCAAGCAGGGCGACTCGCGCATGATCGCCATCGTGATGGGCGCCAGCTCCGAGAAGGCGCGTGCCGATTCGGCGATGGCCCTGCTCAACTACGGCTTCCGGTTCTACGAGACCCACAAGCTGTACGACGCCGGCAAGCCGCTGGCCACGCCGAAGCTGTGGAAGGGCGAGGCCGACAAGCTGCCGATCGGCATCGCCCAGCCGCTGGACGTGACCGTCAAGCGCGGCCAGTACGACAAGCTCAAGGCCACCATGGACATCCCCGCCACGCTGGTCGCCCCGTTCAAGAAGGGCCAGCAGGTGGGCACCCTGCGCGTCACGCTGGACGGCAAGCCGCTGCAGTCGATGCCGCTGGTGGCCCTGAACGACGCCCCGCAGGGCGGCTTCTTCAAGCGCCTGTGGGATTCCATCCTGCTGTGGTTCCACGGCGACAAGAAGGACGACGCTCAAGCCACGGCCCCTGCCGCGGACGCCAAGTGATGCACGAGATCGACTTCAGCCAGGCGAAGAAGGAAGGCAAGGGCTTCCGGTTTCCCGGTGAGTTCGAGATCACCGCGCTCGGCGACGCCAGCGCGGACCTGCCCAGGCGGGTGCCGCGGATTCTCGAGGGCGAGGGTCTGCACGTACTGCACGAGACGGTCAGCCACCGCGCCTCGCGCGAGGGCAAGTTCGTCTCGGTGACGGTGAGTTTCCGTTGCGACAACCGCGAGCAGTACGACGGCGCGCACGCGGCGCTGCGGGCCGATCCGGCGATCCGCTACACGCTCTGAAAGCCCCCTCTCCCCCGGCGCAGCCGGGGGAGAGGGGCGGGGAGAGGGGGAGGCCTTTCGCTCCGGCCTCCCCGGCCACCTCCCCCGCGAGCCCCGCCCCTCACCCAAACCCTCTCCCCGGAGGGGAGAGGGCTTCAAGGCGGGGCCGCTTGCAATCCTTACCCGCGCGCCTCATCTGCTCACCATTTCCCCGGTAGCGCCCCATGCCCCCCCACTCCCGCCCGCTCCTCATCCGCCGCCTCGGCCGCCAGCCCTACGAGCGCACCTGGAAGGCGATGAGCGCCTTCACCGACGCGCGCGGCCCGGACACCCCCGACGAGCTGTGGCTGCTCGAGCACGACCCGGTGTTCACCCTGGGCCAGGCCGGCAAGATGGAGCACGTGCTGGCGCCCGGCGACATCCCGCTGATCCCGGTCGACCGCGGCGGCCAGGTGACCTACCACGGGCCGGGCCAGATCGTCGGCTACCCGCTGGTCGACCTGCGCCGCACCGGCGTGGGCGTGCGCGAGCTGGTCCATCGCATCGAGCAGGCGCTGATCGATACGCTCGCGCACTGGTCGATCGACGCCGCGCGGATGGAAGGCGCCCCGGGCGTCTACGTGGCCGGCGCCAAGGTGGCCGCCCTGGGCCTGCGCGTGCGCCGGGGCTGCAGCTTCCACGGACTGGCCTTCAACGTGGCCATGGACCTGGAGCCCTTCGGCCGCATCAACCCCTGTGGCTACAAGGGTTTGGCTGTCACGCAAGTGCTAGACTTGGGCGGCCCGTCGCAGTTGGCGCAAGTCGAGGACGTGCTGGTGGAGCAATTCTGCCGCCAGTTCGGCTTCCACGCGGTGCCGGCCGCTCCCGTCCTCCCCGAACTCCCCGCGCGCGCCGCGGTCTAGGCAGTCGCAGATGAGCGAAATTTCCTCCAGGGTGATCCCGATCAGCGTCGTCGATGCCCCCGAAAAACAGCTGGGCAACGACAAGATTGCCCGCAACCGTGCCGCGTTCGACACCAGCGTGCCGACCCTGCGCAAGCCCTCGTGGATCCGCGTGCGGCTGCCGCAGGGCAATGCGGTGCAGGAACTGAAGGCGCGCCTGCGCGAGAACGCCCTGGTGACGGTGTGCGAGGAGGCCTCCTGCCCGAACATCCACGAGTGCTTCTCCCGCGGCACCGCCACCTTCATGATCCTGGGCGAGGTATGCACGCGGCGCTGCTCGTTCTGCGACGTCGCCCACGGGCGCCCGCAACCGCCCGATCCGCTGGAGCCGGCGCGCCTGGCGCAGACGATCGCCGACATGCGCCTGAAGTACGTGGTGATCACCTCGGTCGACCGCGACGACCTGCGCGACGGCGGCGCCGAACACTTCGCCAGCTGCATCCGTGCCGTGCGGCACGCCAGCCCGGACATCAGGATCGAGATCCTCACCCCCGACTTCCGCGGCAAGGGGCGCATGGAACGGGCGCTCGAGGTGCTCCAGGCCTTCCCGCCGGACGTCTTCAACCACAACCTCGAAACCGTCCCGCACCTGTACCGCGAAGTGCGTCCGGGCGCCGACTACCAGTGGTCGCTGGACCTGCTCAAGCGCTTCAAGGCGCAGCACCCCGAGATCCCGACCAAGTCCGGCATCATGCTGGGCCTGGGCGAGACGTTCGACCAGGTGGTCGAGACGCTGCGCGATCTACGTGCCCATGACGTGGAAATGATCACCATCGGCCAGTATCTGCAGCCCACGCCGCACCACCACCCGGTCGTGCGCTACTGGACCCCCGACGAGTTCGACGCGCTGCGCGAGGCCGGCGAGGCGATGGGTTTCCACCACGTCGCGTCCGGCCCGCTGGTGCGTTCCTCCTACCATGCCGACCTGCAGGCCCATGCAGCCGGCGTCACCGAAGTCGCCTGAGATCCCCATGACCCTGCGCCCCACGCTCGTCCTGCTGCTCGCCCTGGTCCTGCCGGCCGCCCATGCCCAAGCGCAGGCGCCCGCCGCGCAGGGCGAGGAGGCCCACAAGGCTTCCACGCTGCCGCTGAAGGCCACGCCCACCCAGGCCGACGCCGCGCAGCTGTCCGCGCGCTTCCTGACGCGCTTCCATTACGACGCCAAGCCGCTCGACGACGTCATGTCGGCCAAGATCTACAAGGCCTACTTCGACATGCTCGACGGCGAGAAGGTGTTCTTCACCCAGGCCGACATGGCCCGCTTCGAGCCGCTGAAGACCAAGCTCGACGACGCCATCTGGAACAAGGACCTGTCCGGCCCGTTCAGCGTGTTCAACCTGTACGTGCGCCGCGCCATCGACCGCATGAACTATGCGCGCGGCCTGCTCAAGCAGGGCTTCGACCTGACCAGGGAAGAAAGCTACACCTACGACCGCGAGCACGCCGCCTGGCCGATCGACCAGCACGCGCTGGACGACCTGTGGCGCAAGCGCACCAAGAACGACTGGCTGCGCCTGAAGCTCGCCGGCAAGAGCGACGCGGACATCCGCAAGACGCTGGACAAGCGCTACGCCGGCTACATCGACCGCGTGAAGCAGCTCGACGGCGAGGACGCGTTCCAGACCTTCATGAACGCCTACGCCGAAACCACTGATCCGCACACCGACTACCTCGGTCCGCGCGCCGCGGAAAACTTCGACATCGCCATGAAGCTCTCGCTGGAGGGCATCGGCGCGGTGCTGCAGGCGCGCGACGAGTACACGCAGATCCGCGAGGTCGTCCCCGGTGGCCCGGCCGACAAGTCCGGCAAGGTGCAGGTGGGCGACCGCATCGTGGCGATCGGGCAGGGCACCGAGGGCCCGATGGTCGACGTGATCGGCTGGCGGCTGGACGACGTGGTCGACAAGATCCGCGGCAAGAAGGACACCACCGTGCGGCTGGAGATCCTGCCGGCCGACGCCGGCCTGGACGGCAAGCACGAGCTGGTCACGCTGGTGCGCAAGAAGGTCAGCATCGAGGAGCAGGCCGCCAAGAAGAAGATCATCGAGGTCAAGGACGGAAACGCCACCCGCAAGATCGGCGTGATCGACCTGCCCACGTTCTATTCCGACTTCGGCGCGCGCCGCGAGGGCGACAAGGATTACAAGAGCGCCACCCGCGACGTTGCCAAGCTGCTCGGCGAGCTCAAGGCCGCCGGCGTGCAGGGCGTGGTGATCGACCTGCGCAACAACGGCGGCGGTTCGCTGGCCGAGGCCAACGAGCTGACCGGCCTGTTCATCGACCAGGGGCCCGTGGTGCAGGTGCGTGACGCGCGCGGCCAGGTCGAGGTGCAGGGCGACGACGAGGCCGGCCTGGCCTGGAGCGGCCCGATGGCGGTGCTGGTCAACCGTGGCTCCGCGTCCGCCTCGGAAATCTTCTCCGCTGCGATCCAGGATTACGGCCGCGGGCTGATCATCGGCGAACCGACCTTCGGCAAGGGCACCGTGCAGAACCTGGTGGACCTCGACCGCTTCGCCCAGGGCGCCGGCGAGAAGCCGCAGTTCGGCGAGCTCAAGATGACGATCGCCGAGTTCTTCCGCATCAACGGCGGCTCGACCCAGTTGAAGGGCGTCACGCCGGACATCCTGTTCCCGAAGAACGGCGACGAGAAGGACTTCGGCGAGTCGACCTATGACAATGCGCTGCCGTGGACGCAGATCCAGAAGGCGCCCTACAGCCAGGTCGCCGACCTGACCGCCTACCTGCCGCAGCTGAAAGGCAAGCATTACGCGCGCGTGGCCAAGTCGCCCGCCTGGCAGCTGATGCTCGACGAGCTGGCGCAGTACAGGAAGATGCGCGACCAGACCACGGTGTCGCTCAACCTTGCCGAACGCCAGGCCGAGCGCAAGCGCCAGGATGCGATCCAGGCCGACTTCCGCGCCCGCCACAAGGCGATCGACGGCACCGACGGCAGCCTGGCGGATGAGGAAACTCCGCTGGACGACGGCCTCAACGCGAACGAACGCAGCCTCAAGGCCGAGCTCAAGCAGGAGAAGGAAGCCAAGAACGCGAAGGATCCGCAGCTGCAGGAAACGGCGCACATCCTGTTCGACGCGATCGGGATGATCAGGAACGATCCCAAGCTGGCGGCCGAGGTCCTCCCCTACGGCGGCAAGTTCTCCACCGCAGCGGTGTTGCCGCCGGAGAAACCGGCCACGCAGCCGCACTGAGTAACGAAAAAGCCCGGCCTGGCCGGGCTTTTTCTTGTTCACGGGAATCGATCCGCGGGGTTGGCACCGGCCGCTCCGCCCGAACCCTCAACCACCTCCCGGCAACCCTCTCCCGGAGGGAAACGGCGTGCCGGAAGTCGTCGGGCAGGAGCCTCTCTCCGTCCGGGAGAGGAGTTGGGTAGGGAACTCGAGCGAAGCCTGATATCCCTCCGGACCCGCCACCCATACGCCTTTGAGGCAAGCACGAAAGCCGTTCCCCCGGGCTTGGCGAAGCGAGGTCGAAGCGCCGCCACGCCTCACCCGCCAGACGACCTCAGTTTTTCTGCGCGGCCTTTTCCTTCGCCTTCTTGTCCGCCTTCTGCGCCTTCTCCCACGCCTGGAACGCCTCCACGTGCGGCATCTCGCGCAGCACCTTCGAGCGGGGGTCGACGATCATCAGGCTTCCCTCCGGGACCTTGAGTTCGCCGGTGCCGCCGGCCATCGCCAGCGTGTGCACGGTGTCGCCCACCTGCACGTCCAGCGGCATCGGGAATGGCTCGCCATGAGCGGTCACCCAGCGGAACTGCAACATGTCCCCGCGCCGGTTCGTCTCCAGCCTCGGCAGCTTCGCGTCATACAGGTACACGTCGAAGAACCACTTCAGATCCTTGCCGGTCACCTGGTCGACGATGCCGATGTATTCCTTCGTGGTCGCATAGCGCGGCCTGAAGTTGCCCGGTTCCGGGTCCGGCCGTCCGTAGACCAGTCGCCGCACGCTCTCGAAGAAGGCGTCGTCGCCGATCAGCTCGCGCAACGTGTGCAGCACCAGCGAACCCTTGTAGTAGATGTCCAGGCCCGGCCCGGTCTTCCCGTCGTACACCTCTTCCTCGGTCCTGGGCTGGCCGGAAACGATCGGCGAGGTGTTGGAGAGCTTCATCCGTTCCTCGTGGAGCATCGAGAAATACGGCATGTCGCCATGCAGATACTGCCCGTACAGCGGCTGCATGTAGGTGCCGAAGCCCTCGTGCAGCCACATGTCGTCCCAGTTGCGGTTGGTCACCTGGTTGCCGAACCACTCGTGCGCGAACTCGTGCTGCAGCAGCCAGTCGAAACCGTACGCGCTCTTGGGGTAGCCGTTGCCGTAGGCGTTGAGGGTCTGGTGTTCCATCCCCAGGTGCGGCGTCTCGACCACGCCCATCTTCTCGTCGCCGAACGGGTAGGGGCCGATCTGCTGTTCGAAGAAGTCGAGCATGCGCGGGAACTCGGCGAACAACGCCCTGGCGTCCGCCTCGTGCCCGCGCAGATACCAGAGCTCCATCGGGATGGTGTTGCCGTAGCGGCTCTTGTAGTCGCCCCTGAGTTCCTCGAACGGCCCCACGTTGAGGGTGATCGCGTAGGTGTCCGGCTGCTTGATGCGCCAGTGCCAGGTGCGCGTGGCGCCGTTGTCCCTGATCTCGACCAGCACCCCGTTGCCCGGCGCGGCGAGCGCCTTGGGCACGGTCACGTAGGTGTCGACCAGGTCCGGCTCGCCCGTGGGCTGGTCGATGCACGGCCAGAACAGGTCGCAGCCCTCGCCCTCGACGGCACTGGCGACCCACGGTTGGCCGTCCTTGGTATGGCTCCATACGAAGCCGCCGTCCCACGGCGCGCGCTTGGCGACGTGCGGCTTGCCGCCGTAGACGATGGTGGTGCTGACGCTGTCGTCCTTGCCCAGCGGCTGCGCCAGGCGGATGCGCAAGCGACCGTCCGGGTTGCTCCAGGCGTCCCTGGCCAGCGGCTTGCCGTCGACGGCCACGCTGCGGATCGGCAGGTTCCTGTCCAGGTCCAGCAGCAGCACATCGGTCGGCTCGCGGGCGGTGAAGCGCAGCGTCGCCTCGCCATCGAGATGGCGCCTGGCCGGATCGATGGCGAAGTGCAGTTCCGCGTGGTCGAAGTGCAGGCGCGCCTGCTCGGCCGGCATTGCGCCGCCGGAGTTCCTGGTTTGCGCGGTGAGCTTGGGCTGTTCGGTGGTGGACGCGTGTGCGCCGGCGGCGAGGCCGAGCGTGATGCCAAGCGCCAGCAGGGACAGGCGGGGATGCATGGGCGGCTCCTTGGGGGGTTCCATCGACGAGCATGCCGCGTGCGCGGCTGCCGCGAGTAGGCCAGAAGTCACGCCGCGCCGCGGACTGCGGCCGCTCAGAGCGTGTAGCCGAGACGATCGACCAGCGGCCGCAGCAGCGGCAGTACGGGCTCGAAGTGTTCGCGGTAGTGATGCCAGCGGTTGACGGCCCCGGGATGGATGCCCCGGGTGACCTGCGCATAGCTGGGCGTGCTGATGAAGCGCTTGTTCCGCGCATGCTCGGCAAAGCGCGTCATCGGCGTCGGATCGGCGATGTCGAGAAACGCTCCCAGGCGCGCGAGGTGACCCTCGAGGTCGCCGACGACCGATTCGTAGCGCCACTCCAGCACATGCGGCCGGAAGGCCTCCACCTGCCGGTACCAGTGCTCGAAGGCCTGCACGTAACCGCGCGCCAGGCGCTGCAGCGACGAACACAGCACCATGAATGCCGGCGAGCGGAACGGCTGCATGCTGCAACTGAGCAGCACATCGCACGGGTGGCGCAGGCACAGGATGATCCGTGCCTGCGGGAACAGCCGCATGATCATCGGCAGGCAAAGCATGTTGAGCGGATTCTTGTCGACCAGCCGGTGCCGCCCGAGGGCCGGCAGTACGCGTCCGACCATGCGGAAGTAGGCGGCGCGCAGCTGGTCGGTTTCCGTGCCGGTGAGGGTCGCCAGGTCGGCGGGGTAGCGCTGCCCGACCTGTTCCATGCGTTCGGTCAGCGCGTGGATGAAGGCACGCTCGTCCATCGACCGGAAGTCCGGATGGGCATCGAGCATCTGTTCGAGCAACGTGGTGCCCGAGCGCGGGAAGCCGACCACGAAAACCGGGCTCTGCCGGCTGTCCGGTGACGGCAGCGGCTCCCAGCGGGCAAAGGCGGCGCGGTCGACTTCGGCCATCTGCAGCGGCTGGCTGTCGGGTGCCAGCAGCTCGGGCAGCACGCCGCCTGCAATCTCCAGTTGCGCCGCGTGCGCGGCCTCAAGCGCCTGCCACGCCTCTCCATACTGCCCCTGGCGGTCGCACGCCGAAGCCAGCGCGAACGCGACGCTGGCGCGGGTCTGGTCGTCGTCGGCCAGCGCAAGCGCGCGTCGGTACAGCGCCGCCGCCTCGGCATGGGCACCGGCACGCATGGCCATCGCGGCATGCGCGCGCCATGCATCCGCGCGCGCCTGGCCGGCCTCCGGTGGCAAAGCCTCGAGCGCATCCAGCGGCAACTGCTCCCGTTCCCGCCGGGCCTGATCGAGCTGGTTGTTGCGCTCGTGCAGCAGGACCCGCTGAGCGGTGATCCGCAACCGCAGGGACTCACCCGCGGGTCCGCCGGGCAACTGCGCACGCGCAAGCGCGCGCAGCGCCGCGTCCGGGTCGCCCTGCGCCATCAGCATGGTGGACAGGACCAGGGCCTGTTCGCCCGGCTGCCCCGGCCAGTCGCCGGCGCCGGCCAGCATGGCCTCCTGGCCGGTGCTGTCGCCGCAGACGTAACAGGCGAACGCGGCCTGCAGCCGTGCCTCGATGACGTCCGGTGCCCGGTCCACCGCTTCGAGCAGGATCTCCCGCGCCACCGGCCAGCGCCGCTGCTGGATGTGGAGCAGGCCGAGGTTGTAGAGCACGTCGGCGTCGCCCGGCGCCAGCGACATCGCGGTCGACAGCGCCTGCTCGGCGGCGGCCAGGTCGCCGCTCATCCGGCAGGCCACGCCCAGGTTGTTCCAGTAGGCGGAAACATCCGGCCGTCGCTGCGCCAGTTGGCGGAACGTCCTCGCCGCCATCCCGTAGCGTGCGGTCGCCTGCTGCGCCAGGCCGAGCAGGAGCTGGATGCCTTCGTCCGCCGTGTCGCCCGCCTGGCTGGCAAGCGCGATGACGCGCTCCATGTCGCCGGCGTTGTAGGCGCCGGCCATGGCGTGGGCGAGGTCGGTGGCGGGGTCGGGCATGCGTCCTCGGTCGCGGTCGGCCGGGCCTCATTATGCAAGAGGGGCCGCGGATCGTTCCGCGGCCCCTCCGGTGGCGGTCAGCGGGATGCGCCGACCGGGAACGTCAGAACTTCACCGTCGCACGGACCCAGTAATAGCGTCCGAGTACATCGTAGGTGGCGGTGTCTACGTTGTAGTTGGAGCCGTTCTGGTAGAGCCGCGGCGGCTGCTTGTCGGTGATGTTGTCCACGCCGATGTCGAACTTGGTGTGGATCGACGGCACGTTGTAGCCCAGCTGGATCGAGTGGTAGAGCACCGAGGCGACCGGGATGTCGACGCCGGTGATGGCGTAGTCGGCATTGAGCGCGGTGAGGTGGTTGATGTAGCGGGACTGCCACTGCGCGTTCCAGTTGCCCTTGTCCCAGTTGAGCGTGACCGTGCCGCGCCAGCGCGAGATGTTGCCGAACTGGGGCGTGTAGGTGCCGGCGTAGTTGACCGACTCCGCGCCCGGCTCGCCTGGCGTCGCGTTGACGTTGTAGGACGACGTGTAGCTGGTGTTGAGGCCCGCCCGGAAGTTGCCCGGGTCCATGCCGCCGATGTCGAAGTGCGGGATCTTGTAGCGCAGCGTGTAGTCGATGCCGGAGGTGCTGAGCGTGCCCAGGTTGACCACCGGCGTGTTGATCAGGAACACCTGGCCCGGCTGGCGGGTGGTGTTGTCCTGGCGCGTGATGAACGAGCAGTACGGACTCGAGTTGTTGTTGTAGCAGATGCTGACGACGGTGTCGGCCTGGATCGCCGTCAGCGTGTCGGACAGGTAGATGTGCCAGAAGTCGAGGCTGGTCGACAGGCCCGGCGCCCAGTCCGGATCGTAGACCAGGCCGAAATCGATCGACTTGCCCTTTTCCGGCTTCAGCGTGGCACCCACCGTCGCCGCACCGGAGTAGAACGTGTTGACCTGCGCCGGGTCGTTGCCGCCCCAATTGACCGGGACGAACTGGCAGGCGGCCTGGTGCGCCGCCAGGTCCTCGGCGGTGCGGCCGACGCAGGGATCGTTCAGCACCGGCTGCACCAGCGTGCGACCGTCGTACAGCTCATTGAGGTTGGGCGCGCGGAACACCTGCGAGACCGTGCCGCGCAGCAGCAGGGTATCGGTCGGTCGCCACTCGATCGCGACCTTGCCGTTGGTGGTGGTGCCGGTGGTGCTGTAGTTGGAGCTGCGGATACCCAGGTCCAGGTACAGCGACTTGGCCCACGCCACGTCCGACACCAGCGGGATCAGCGACTCGGCGAACAGCTCCTTGACGTTGTAGCTGCCCCGCCCGGGCGAGCCGCAGGCCTCCTGCAGAATCTGGCAGGTGGTGGTCACCGGGTTGAGCACCGCGAAGTCGCTCACGGTGTAGTTCATGAACTGCTTGCGGTACAGCGCGCCGACCGACAGCTGCACCGGTCCGGCGGGCAGGTCCCACAGCTCGCCGCTGGCATCGACCTGCGCCTGCTTGGTCGACTGGGTGAAGACGTAGATCGGCGTCTTCACGCCGGAGCTCAGCACGTCGCCGGCGTTGGCCTGGTCGAAGATGTTCGCGCCGGCGTCGACCGCGGCCTGCAACGAGGGGATGTCCACTTCGTTGGTGTCGCGCTGGTCGCGTTTGGTGTGGCTGTAGTTGATCGACGCATCCCAGATCCAGCTGCTGTCCTGGCTGAACGCGCCGCGCAAGCCGGCGTTGATCTGGCCGGTGTCGGTCGTGTAGCTGTGCACGCGCGTGCCGGCGCCGGTCAGGCGGGTCTGGAAGTTGTAGCCGCTGTTCGGATCGCCGGCGATTGCCCCTTGGCTGAAGGTGATGCCGAACGGGTTGATCGGGTTGTCCGCGGAAATGATCAGGCCGTCGCCGGTACCGACCGGTGAAGGTGCGTCCTGGCCGCTGGACACGGTGTGGTTGTAGAACGCGTTGACGTATGCGCTTACGTTGTCGGTGATGTTGAAGTCCGCCAGCACGAAGCCGTTGGTGCGTTTCTGCGCGGTCTGGATGTAGTTGAGCGCGGCGTAGTTGTAGGTGTCCGAGGAGAGCCGGCAACGGTAGTCGCCCAGGCTCGAGCCGTCGCCCGAGGCGAGCGTCACCTGGGCGGTCTGCGTCTCCGGATCCACCGCGCAACCGTACTGGCCGGCGATCGCGGCGGGAACCTGGATGCGGCCGGTCGGGATCGAACTGGAACCGGCCGCAATCACCGAACCGCCCGACAGGTACAACTGCTGCCTGGAGAACTTGCGGCGGGACGCGAGCGTCTCGTCGTACTTGTTGTAGTCGATGCCCGCGGCAATGCTGTAGCGCTCGCCGGTCATGCCGCCGGTCAGGTTGAAGCCGTGGCGCTTGGCGTCGCCGTGGCTGGAGATGCCGTCGTTCAGGCTGAACTGGACGCCCTTGAAGTCCTTGCGCAGGATGAAGTTGACCACGCCGCCGATGGCATCGGAGCCGTACACCGTGGAGGCGCCCTCGGCCAGCACTTCGACCCGCTCGATCATCTCCGGCGGGATCAGGTTGATGTCCGGATTGGCCATGCGCTGGCCGTTGACCAGCACCAGCGTGCGATTGTTGCCAAGGCCGCGCAGCGAGACGCGCGAGGCGCCGTCACCGGCTTCCAGCAACGGACTGGCCACGCCGCCGCCGTTGCTGTTGTTCTGCGGGTTGGTCGCGTTGCCCGAGATGCTCGGCATCTGCTGCAGCACGTCGCCCAGCACGGGCTTGCCCGAGTTGCTGATGGTCGCGCGGTCCAGCGTGATCACCGGGCTGGCCGTCTCGGCGTCCACGCGCCGGATCAGCGAGCCGGTCACCTGGATCGACTCCAGGGTCTTGGCCTCCTTCTTGGAGGGGGGAGCCTGGTCCTGCGCCGTTTGCTCGGACGAGGCCGGATTGTCCGGTGTCGTCACCTGCGCCTGCGCCACTCCCGCCACCGAAAAAACACCTGCACTCAACGCAAGACGCACTGCCAAAGACAAGTGGTTCAAGTCGTATTTCATGTGCACTCCCCGGTGAAAGTGAATCCCTGCTTCCCCCGCTCTGGTGAGCGCGCCGAGTATGACAGCAACAACTGTTTAACAAGCAAGTGCCCCTGCCCTCAGTCATGGGTGGGGGCATTCCCGCAGGCAGGCCGCGGTCGGTCGGCTGCCATGGACAGTATTTTGGCCGTCCGGACGGCCACGCTTCGCGTCCGGATCAGGGCTCGGGCACGGACCGGTTGAAGTCGCCGATGGCCGCGACCAGGTCCGCCACCGCCATGCGCTCCACTTCGCTCAGGTCGGGATTCCAGCTGTCCGCGATCAGCACCACGCGGGTCTGCCCGCTGCGGTTCCAGGCCTCGTGTTCGAAGGTGTCGTCAAAGGTGACGCAGCGGCCTTCTTCCCACACGTGGGTTTCGCCGCCCACGCGCAACGCGCAATCCGGCGGCACGATCAGCGGCAGGTGCGTGACCAGGCGCGTGTTGGTGACGCCGCGGTGGGGGAGGATGTGCGTGCCCGGGCGCAGCACCGAGAAGAGCGTCTCCGGTGCGTGGTCGCGCACCCGCACCAGTGGCATGCCGTCCAGCACTGCGCTGGTGCGCGGGCAGCGCGCGCAGTTGGCGTCGTGGCGGGCGCCATGACGGTAGAAGAAGAACGCATCCCAGGCCGCCTCCTGCGGGCCGGTCGCATCGAGCAGTCGTGCCGCGACCGCCGCGGCCGAGGGCGCGCCCAGGAAGGGCACGAACGGGTCGTCCGCCTGCGACAGCACGGCGCGCAGTTCCCCGCGGATCGCATCGAAGGCCGCCTCCAGCCTTGCATGCTCCGGGAAGCGCTCGCGCGGGTAGTAGGTCCGGCTGGGCACGCCGGGGAAGTACAGGAACAGCGGCCGCTGCCGCGGATCGGGCAGCGGCGCGGGCTGCTCGTGCAGGTAGATGGCCAGGCACTGGTCGACCCGGGCGAGCTCCGCGCGCCCGTAGCGCTGGCGCAACGGCTCGATCACCGCGTCGAACAGCTCGCGCCGTCCCGCCGCGACGTAGTGCGTGGCGTGCTTGACCGCCTCGCGCACGCCCGGCGCGGTGGTGTCGTCGCTGAGCCAGCGACCCTGCGCCTGCGCGGCATTGATCGCGCCGAGATAGGCAGTGACGGCCTCGTGCCGGCGCCCCTGTTGCTCGTACACCACGCCCAGGCGCAGGCGCGCCACGAACATGCCCGGCGCCAGCGCCAGGCCCGCGCGCAGGCTTTCCTCGGCGCCGGCCAGGTCGCCGGCCGTGACCTGCGCCGCGCCGAGCTGGTGCAGGATCCCCGCGTCCCCCGGCTGCGCATGGTGCGCGACGCGCAGCCACTCGATCGCGCGGGCCGCATCGCCGCGCCCGAGCCGGCAGGAGGCCAGGAACTGGAGTGCCTCGACGTCGTCGGGCCGCCGTTCCAGCAGGCGCGAGAACGCCTGCTCGGCGTGCGCGATGTCACCGCGCTGCAATGCGGTCAATGCCTGCTCGCGGCAGGTCGCGACGGCGGCATCGTCCCTCGGTGCGTTCATGCACCCAGCGTAGCCGACAAACGCGGTCTCCAGCACGCCAGCGGCGGGGTACTCGGCCGCCCCGACGCAAGGCGGGCCCAGGCCCACCTCGCTGGACCGTGGGGCGGCAGCTCAGCGCGCGTAGCGCTGTTGCAGGAACGCGAACATCGCCCGCAGGCCCATCGCCTCGCCGCCGCGCGGGCGGCCGGGACGGTCGGCGTCGTTCCAGGCGTAGGTGTCCAGGTGCAGCCACGGCAGGCCGTCAGGCACGAAGCGCTCCAGGTAAAGCGCCGCGGTGATCGCGCCGGCGTGCCGCGAGGGCCCCGCGTTGGCGAAGTCCGCCACCGACGAGTCGAGCATCCTGCGGTACGGCCGCCACAGCGGCAGTCGCCACAACGGGTCGGCCACGGCGCGGCCGGCGTCAAGCAACTGCTCGGCGGCCGCATCCTGGTTGGCGAA
Organism: Frateuria soli; assembly: GCF_021117385.1. GTDB lineage: Bacteria > Pseudomonadota > Gammaproteobacteria > Xanthomonadales > Rhodanobacteraceae > Frateuria_A > Frateuria_A soli. Next base: position 2,780,335 of record NZ_CP088252.1, on the reverse strand, counting down.
CAGCACCGGCAGGTCCGGGCCCAGCGCCACGCGGGCCGCCCCGGTCAGGGTGGCGAAGTCCAGCATCAGGTCCGGCTGCTGCTCGGCGCCATAGGCAATCGCGTCGCACAGGATCAGCCGGCCCTCGGCGTCGGTGTTGTCCACTTCCACCGTGTGGCCGGCGCGGGTAGTGATCACCTCGCCCGGACGCATCGCGTTGCCGGCGATGGCGTTCTCCACCGCCGGCACCAGCAGCGTGAGGCGCACCGGCAGCTTCGCCTGCATCACCAGCCCGGCCAGCGCGATCGCGTGCGCGGCGCCACCCATGTCCTTCTTCATGTTGCGCATGCCGTCGGACGGCTTGATGTCCAGGCCGCCGGTGTCGAAGCACACGCCCTTGCCGATCACCACCAGCTTCGGGTCCGTGGCCTTGCCCCAGCTCATCTCGACCAGCCGCGGCGCACGGTGGCTGGCGCGGCCGACCGCGTGGATGGTGGGGAAGTTGGCCTCGAGCAGGGCGTCGCCGACCCACTCGCGCAGCTTGGCCTTGTGCGTCCTGGCCAGTCGCTTCACCGCGTCGGCCAGCTGTTCCGGGCCCATGTCCTCGGTCGGCGTATTGACCAGGTCGCGCACGCATGCGGTCGCTTCGACGAGCGGCGCCAGCGCGGCCCGCTCCGCGGCCGGCACAGCCAGCGTGGCCGGCGCGCGCGTGCCCTTGCGATAGCGCTCGAAACGGTAGGCGCCCAACGCCCAGCCCAGCGCGGCCTGCGCCGTATCGGTCAGCGCGCCTTCGTCGGCCAGATGGTAGGTGCCCGCCGGCAACGCAAACGGCAACCCGGCCAGCGCGGCCAGCGGCTCGGCCGGATCGACCGCCACCAGCACGCGCGCGAGCTTGCCGCTGGCGTCCGGCAACAGGGCGAAGCGTCCGGGCTTGGGTTCGAAGCCGGTCTGCTCCAGCCAGCGTCGCTGGGTGGCGTCCAGCCGCTTGAGCGCACCCTTGTAGTGCGCACTGTCGACGGTCTCGATGGCGATGCCCTGCGCCTTGCCGGTCTTGCGTTCGGTCAGGGCGGACGGGGAGCTCTCCGGCATGGCGTTCGTGCCTCGTGTTTGCAGCGGGTCGATCATGATGCGCCGATCGACCGGCCATGCCAAACCGGCCGCATCCCTGTAGGAGCCCGCTCGCGGGCGATGCCCTTCGCCACGGATCGACAAAGGCATCGCCCGCGAGCGGGCTCCTACGCGGGCTGGCTGCGCTCCAGCCAGTCGGCCAGCGCGCCCATGTCCGGCAGGTCCAGGTCCGGCGGCGCGCCGAGCCCGTCCGGCCAGGGAAGGCGCTCACGGTTGATCCACGCGGTGCGCAGCCCGGCCTCGCGCGCGCCGCGCATGTCCAGGTCGGCGTCGTCGCCCACGTGCAGGATGTGCTCCGGCGCCACGCCCAGGCGGTCGGCCGCGACCTTGAAAATCCGCACGTCCGGCTTGCCCACGCCGGTGTCCCGCGCGCAGACCTGGCAATGGAAGTGCGCGTGGATGCCGATCCGCTCCAGGTCCGCGTTGCCGTTGGTCAGGCTCGCCACCGGCCAGCGCGCGGTGATCCGCTCCAGTGCCGGCAGCGCGTCGGTGAACAGTTCCACGCGGTTGCGCGCGGCGTAGTAGACCTCCCACAGCGCTTCGATCGGCACCTCGTCCAGTCCGCAGGCCTCGAAGGCGCGCTGCATGGTCAGGTGGCGCTGGGTGGTGAAGTCGTGCGCCAGGTCCAGCCGCTCGGCGGCGACCTGCGCGCGCAACTGGCGCATCGCCGGGATCGGCCAGCGCGTGGCGACGTCCGGATGGTGCGTACGCAGGTAGGCATCCAGTTCGCGGTCGGCGCATTCCAGGGCCGGCAGCACCGGCCACAGGGTGTCGTCCAGGTCCAGCGTCAGCGCGTGGATGCGCATGCGCGCACCCGGAATCAGCGCTCGCCCAGGCTCAGCACCTGGCCGGCCTTCAGCTCGTTGCCCTTCAGGTGGTTCCAGCTCCGCAGGTCCGCGATGTCGACCGCATGCGCGTGGGCGATCGAGGACAGCGTGTCGCCCTTGGCGACCTTGTAGGTGCGCGGCTTGGCGGCGGTGGCCTTGACCGTGACGCTGGCGGTGACCTTGGCGAACGCCGGGCCGCGCGAGGCGGCGGCGGCGATCGTGGTGGCTTCGCCGCGGACGCCCTTCAGGCTGGCTTTCTCCGCGGCCTTGGCGCGGCGATCTTCCAGCGCGCGCTTGGCCTCGGCCGTGCGCTCGGAGGTCGGCGCGATGGCGGCACGCGAGGCATAGGTGGCGCCCGGCGCGGCGACCGGCGGCGCGGCGCTCGGCGCCGACGGCTGCTGCGGCACGGCGCGTGCGCCCACCGCGGCGAGGATCTGCGCGCGGCGCGAGGCATCGGCCGCGGCCAGCGCGCTGCCGGCAGCGTAGGGCACCGCGTCGTCGCGACGCACCACCGCGGCGGCCTTGTCGCCCCTGGCGAACTCGACGAACGCCTGCGCCTCGGCGGCGTGGGGGCTGTTCGGGTTGGTCACCAGGTAGAGCGGGGAATAGAGCTTGTAGCTGCCGCTGGCGACGGTGGCCACGCTGGGCGCGGTGCCGTCGATGCGGATCATCTTGATCTTGTGGTTGTCGGCCACGCGCGAGAGCGTGGTCACGCCGATCGCCTTCGGGTCGAGCGTCACCGCCTCTTCCAGCTTGGCGGTGTTGACGTACAGGCGCGGCGCCGCCACCGGCTGGTTGCCGCGGCCGAAGAGGAGCTTGCGCAGGCTGAACTCGATGCCGTCGCCGGGGCTGGCCACCGCGTACACGTGCATCGGCGCGCTGCGGCCGCCGACCTCGGCCCAGTTGGTGATCTTGCCGTAGTAGATGTCGTGCAGCTGCTTGAGGCTGAGGTTGCTGACCGGGTTGCTCGGGTGGGTGATCATCACCAGGCCGTCCCACGCCACCGGCGTGAACACCAGCCCGGATTCCTGCGCGCTGCCGTTGCCCGGGCGCGCGCTGCCGGCGATGTCGGCGCTGCCGCTGCGCAGCGCATCCAGGCCCGAGGCGGTATTGAACGGCTGCACGTCGACCTTGCCGTGGCCGCTCCTGGTCCAGGCGGCGGCCAGGTCCTGCACCAGGCCGCGCGTGGTGGCCACGTCGCCGCGCAGGGTCAGGGAGGGGCCGGCGGCAAGGGCGACCGTGGTGAGACAGGCGCCCAGCAGGGCGGCGACGGACAGGCGAGCGACGGAGACGGGCATGACTTGGGACGACCTACGGCTTCGATGGATGGCGTGAGCGTGCCGTGAAGGCGGCATGCGCGCAGTGATGGGAGTCCGGTATTTCATCGGTCCCGTCGCCAAACATCAAGCGTGGTCACAGGTTGGCGTTAAGCAAAGGCGGAGTAGGGGCCTGACGCCCGCCACTGGCACGATCCATCGGGCGGAGCAGCGCTTTGCCCCCGCTCCCCTGCGGGGGCGGGGGCTGGGGTGAGGGGCCGGGGCTCGCGGGGAGGTTGTCGCCGGGCCGGATCAAAGAGCTCCGATGCGTATCAGCAACCTGTTGCGCAAGAGCGCCCCCTCACCCCAACCCTCTCCCCGCAGGGGACAGGGAGCAGGCGGGAGGCACACGCTATTGATTGTTTCCACCCATCAGCGCAGCAGCGCTTTGCTCCCTCTCCCCGCCGGGGAGAGGGCCGGGGTGAGGGGCCGGGGCTCGCGGGATGTTGTCGCCGGGCCGGATCAAAGAGCTCCGATGCGTATCAGCAACCTGTTACGCAAGAGCGCCCCCTCACCCCGACCTCTCCCCGCAGGGGAGAGGGAGCAGAGCGGGAGGCACGCTATTGTCTCCATCCATGAGCGCAGTAGCGCCTGCTCCTTCTCCCCGCCGAGGAGAGGGAGCCGCCGCCGCCTCAATCCATCGGCACGTAGCGCACCCCCCCGTCGCTATCCACCACCAGCACCAGCTGCCGCGGCTGCATCGCCACCAGCCCGCTCAGCTCGCGCAGGCTGGTGACGCGCCGGTTGTTCACGCCGATCACGATGTCGCCCTCGGCCAGGCCGAGACGGTCGGCGCGGCTGCCGTGCTGCACCGAGGTCACGGCCACGCCGGCGACACCCTGCCCGCGCTGGGCCATCGACAGCTCGCTCAAGCGCACACCCGCCAGGCGCCGATCGAGCGTGGCGCCGTCGACGCTGGCGAGCTTCTCCGGCGTCAGCGTCGCCTGCACCTGGCGCGGCTCGCCATTGCGCGTGATCTTCAGCGTGACCTGGCTGCCCAGCGGCAGCAGGCCCTCGGCGTTGCGCAGCTCGTCGCTGTCGTGCAGCGGCTTGCCGTCGATCGCCTGCAGCACGTCGCCCGGCGCCAGGCCCGCGTGCGAGGCGGCCGAGTCCGGCGCCACGCGCGTCACCACCACGCCCTGGCTGCTCGACAGGTTCAGCAACTTGGCGATGCGCGGGGTGATGTCCTGCGTCTGCACGCCCAGGCTGCCGCGTACCACGCGGCCGTGGGCGATCAGCTGTTTCATCACCTGCGTGGTGAGGTCGCTGGGAATGGCGAAGCCGATGCCCACGTTGCCGCCCGAAGGCGAGAGGATCATGGTGTTGATGCCCACCAGCTCGCCGTTGAGATTGACCAGCGCGCCGCCCGAATTGCCCGGGTTGATCGAGGCATCGGTCTGGATGAAGTTCTGGTAGCCCGCGCCGCCCAGCCCCGAGCGGCCCAGCGCCGAGACGATGCCCGAGGTCACCGTCTGCCCCAGCCCGAACGGATCGCCCACCGCCACCACGAAGTCGCCCACGCGCAGGCCGGAGGAATCGGCCACCGGCAGCGCCTTGAGGTTCTTGGCCGGGATCTGCACCACCGCCACGTCGGTGTCCGGGTCGGTGCCGATCAGCTTGCCCTTGAAGGTGCGCCCGTCCTGCAGCGTCACGGTGATGTCGTCGGCGCCGCCGACCACGTGGTTGTTGGTCAGCACGTAGCCCTTGGCCGCGTCCACGATCACGCCCGAGCCCAGGCTCTGTTCCACGCGCTCGCGCGGCGAGGAGGGCAGGCCGAAGAACTGGCGGAAGATCGGATCGTCGAAATACGGATCGCGCACCGCCACCCGCGTCCTGGTGGAAATGTTGACCACCGCCGGCGTCACCTTCTGAAGCATCGGCGCCAGCGAGGGCAGCGGTTGGCCGGACACGCTCGCGGGCAACGCGGCGCGACTGGCCGCGGGCCAGCCCAGCAGCAGCGCGCTGCACAAGACGATGGCGCCGAAAGGTGAAAAGTGGCGGGCGGTCATGCGGATCTCCTTGACTCCGGAAACAGGGCGAGCGTGGGACTGTAAACCGGGCGTGCGGGTTCCACGGTGACGGCGACGCGGTGTGCGGACGGCGCCAATCCGTGTCGTCCAAGGACGACTGAAATATCTGTTGACGCCTACGCGGGCCAGCGATACCGTTCATGCCCGGTCGCACCACAACATCTTGTGTGAGTCCTTCCGGCTTCCACCCAAGTGCTGTGTCGCTGCGGCAACCTCGGGGGAGGGCGCCGAAAGGCCGGGACGTCAAGGAAAAACGCACGCGCGCACCGCACACCCGGATCGTCCGGGAACCTGCGGCGTTGCGTGGCGTCGGTCAAACAAACAGATGGTCGCAAGGCCGGAGGTCAGACAATCCGATGAGCACGATGCGTGCACCACTCGCCGCCAACCGTGATGCGGCCGCCATCCCGCTGCAGCCGGCCTCCTACGACATCTGGGACAAGAAGTACCGCCTGCGCACCAAGGCGGGCGAGCCGGTGGACGGCACCATCGACGAGACCTGGCAGCGCGTCGCGCGCGCCCTGGCCGCCGTGGAGGCGACCGAGGAGCTGCGCGCGCACTGGTACGAGCGCTTCCTGTGGGCGCTGCGCCGCGGCGCGATCCCGGCCGGCCGCATCACCTCCAACGCCGGCGCCCTCGAGCACAAGCCGGCGACCAGCACGATCAACTGCACCGTCTCGGGCACCATCCGCGACTCGATGGACGACATCCTGGAGAAGGTCCACGAGGCGGGCCTGACCCTCAAGGCCGGCTGCGGCATCGGCTACGAGTTCTCCACGCTGCGCCCGCGCGGCGCGTACGTGTCCGGCGCCGGCGCCTACACCTCCGGCCCGCTGTCCTTCATGGACATCTACGACAAGATGTGTTTCACCGTCTCCAGCGCCGGCGGCCGCCGCGGCGCGCAGATGGGAACATTTGATATTTCCCATCCGGACGCCAAGGAATTCATCCGCGCCAAGCGCGAGGACGGCCGGCTGCGCCAGTTCAACCTGAGCCTGCTGATCACCGACGCCTTCATGCAGGCGGTCGAGCACGACCAGGACTGGCCGCTGGTGTTCCCGGTGCACGTCAAGGAGCAGGACGAGCTGGACCTCACCGACCCGACCAAGGTGGTCTGGCGCGAGTGGCCCACCCACGAGAACTACGTCGACCGCCCGGACGGCCTGGTCGCCTGCAAGATCTACGGCCACATCCGCGCGCGGCACCTGTGGGACATGATCATGGTCTCGACGTACGACTACGCCGAGCCCGGGTTCATCCTGATCGACAAGGTCAACGAGATGAACAACAATTGGTGGTGCGAGCACATCCGCGCCACCAACCCCTGCGGCGAGCAGCCGCTGCCGCCGTACGGCTCCTGCCTGCTCGGTTCGATCAACCTGACCACCTTCGTGCGCGACCCGTTCGGCCCGAAGGCCCGCTTCGACTGGGACGAATACCGCGAAGTGGTCAAGGTGTTCACCCGCATGCTCGACAACGTGGTGGAGATCAACGGCCTGCCGCTGGAGCAGCAGCGCAACGAGATCATGTCCAAGCGCCGCCACGGCATGGGCTTCCTGGGGCTGGGCAGCACGCTGACCATGCTCAAGATGCGCTACGGCTCGGCCGACGCGGTCGGCTTCACCGAGGACGTCTCGCGCGAGATGGCCGTGGCCGGCTGGGAAGTGGCGCTCGACCTGGCCAAGGAAAAGGGCCCGGCCCCGGTGCTGGCGAAGGACTACACCGTCACCGGCGACATGCTGCGCAAGCGCCCGGAGATGGCCAAGGACGGCTGGCAGGTCGGCGACACCATCCGCGGCAGCGTGCTGCACGCGAAGTACAGCCGCTACATGCAGCGCATCGCCAGCGTCGCCCCCAACCTGGTCGAGCAGCTCGCCGAAACCGGCGCGCGCTTCACCCACCACAGCTCGATCGCGCCCACCGGCACGATCTCGCTGTCGCTGGCCAACAACGCCAGCAACGGCATCGAGCCGAGCTTCGCGCACAGCTACTCGCGCAACGTGATCCGCGAGGGCAAGAAGTCCAAGGAAAAGGTCGAGGTGCTCAGCTACGAGCTGCTCGCCTACCGCGCCCTCATCAACGCCGAGGCCAAGGTCTCTACCGACGAGCCGGCCAACAAGCTGCCGGACTACTTCGTGGCCGCCGACGACATCAGCCCGAAGGAGCACGTGGACATCCAGGCCGCCTCGCAGAAGTGGATCGACTCGTCCATTTCCAAGACCGCCAACGTGCCCACCGACTACCCGTACGAAGACTTCAAGGACATCTACTTCTATGCCTACAAGCAGGGCCTGAAGGGATGCACCACCTTCCGCTTCAACCCCGCCGCCTTCCAGGGCGTGCTGGTGAAGGAAGCCGACCTGGAAAGCACCCTCTACCGCTTCGAATTGGAAGACGGTAGCGTTATCGAACTGAAGGGCAACGAGCAGGTGGAATACGACGGCGAAATGCACACCGCCGCCAACCTGTTCGATGCCCTGAAGGAAGGCTATTACGGCAAGTTCTAGCCAACAGCGGGTCCCACACAAAACCAGAGTCGGAGGGGAAGACCTTTATGTCCATCGATACCGAAAACCAGGCGCCGAACAGTTCCATGCCGTCCACGGGTGACGCACCGGCCGCTGCGCCGATGGGCGCGCCTGCTCCGCAGACCCCGGCGCCGGCCAGGAAGGCGGCTCCGAAGAAGGCTGCTGCAAAGAAGGCCGCCCCGAAGAAGGCTGCCGCCAAGAAGGCGGCTCCGAAGAAGGCCGCCGCCAAGAAGGCTGCGCCGAAGAAGGCTGCCGCCAAGAAGGCTGCGCCGAAGAAGGCCGCCGCCAAGAAGGCTGCGCCGAAGAAGGCCGCGGCCAAGAAGGCCGCTCCGAAGAAGGCCGCGGCCAAGAAGGCCGCTCCGAAGAAAGCTGTCGCCAAGAAGGCCGCGCCGAAGAAGGCTGCTGCCAAGAAGGGCGCTGCGAAGAAGTCCGTCGCCAAGAAGGCCCCGGCCAAGAAGGTCAGCAGCAAGAAGACGGCCATGAAGAAGGCCGCTCCCAGGAAGGCGGCAGGGAAGAAGTCCGCCAGCAAGAAGGCCGTCGCCAAGTCGACGGTCAAGCGGTCCACTGCCAGCAAGAAGGCGGCGCCGAAGAAGGCTGCCCGCCGCAAGTAAGCCGTACCGTCTCCGGTCCGGGTTCGCCCGGACCGGAGTCTTCCGCAACACCGGAACGCCGCGCGCACCGCCCTCCCGCCAGGGACCGCGAACCGGAAGCCGGCACCGCCGCCATCGCGCACAAGCGGAAATCCATTTGCCCGCCAGGCCTTCCAGGCCGCCCCAGATGGATTCCCCCTTCTGCGAGCCCCAAGAGCCTCGCCCAACCACCGGCCGTCGCCCGTCGACGCCCCGCCAGACAAGAGAACCGAACCCATGACGATCAAGATCGAAAAGAAGATCAAGGGCTACCAGGTCGTCAAGCCCGAAGACAAGGCCGCCCCGGCCGCCGCCCCGGCCGAGAAGACGGCTGCCGAGCCGCGCCAGGCCGAAATCATCCAGATGCACGAGAGCGTCGAGCGCCCCGAGGCGCTGGTCGGCTCCACCTTCAAGATCAAGTCGCCGCTGTTCGAGCACGCGCTGTACGTCACCATCAACGACATCGTGCTCAACCAGGGCACGCCGCACGAACAGCGCCGCCCCTTCGAGATCTTCATCAACTCGAAGAACATGGACCACTTCCAGTGGATCGTCGCGCTCACCCGCATTCTCTCCGCCGTGTTCCGCAAGGGCGGGGATGTGACGTTCATCGTGGAGGAGCTCAAGGCCGTATTCGACCCGCGCGGTGGGTACTTCAAGGCCGGTGGCGTCTACATGCCGAGCATCGTGGCCGAGATCGGGGCGGTGATCGAGCAGCATATGAAGAACATCGGGCTGATCCATGATCCGGAGATGGATGAGGCGCAGAAGAAGCTGGTGGCCGAGAAGCGGGCGGCGTATGAGGCGGCTGCGGCGGGGAAGAAGGCGGCTGAGGTGGCGGCGTCCAGCAGCGAGAGCAATGCCAGCGGGTTTCCGCCGGGGGCGACCTTGTGTGCGAAGTGCAATACGCAGGCGCTGGTGCTGATGGATGGGTGCCAGACTTGTTTGAATTGTGGGTATTCGAAGTGCGGGTAGTTCGGGGCTGACGGGCACCAATACTTTATGAGCAGCCAAAGGGGGCTGGCATGCCATCAAAAAACGTTTTAGATGAAGCCGAGCAATCTCTGTCGAGAATGCAGGCGTTCGACCCAAAGTCCCTGGATCGCGCTGCCGACCTAGGGCGTCAAATGAACTTTGACGCAGCCGTAGCGCCGGCAGAAAGAGTGGTAGGGCTCTATAAGAGGATACCGGTTTCCATATTGCCGGACCTTATTGACTCACAGCTTCAGGTTATCAAAAGCCAGGCCGATTCAGGCTATAATTTATTCAAGCAAATGCTCGATTTTTCAAACGAGCAAAACAATGCTGCCGGTGTGCGATCGTCCTTATTAGAGCAGGCTAACAAGGCCTATGATTTAGCATTTGCTTCTCTCTGGCAATTTGTTGCCTTTGCGGTAGCTAGCGCCACCGATACATCTGTTATCGAAGCCCGCGCGCGAGCCACCCTTCAAAATGTAGAAGACAGAGCAAGCGAGCTTACTTCTTCTTTGGAAGAGAGGAACAAGGCCGCGCAACAAATTCTAGATCATATTCAGAAAGTCGCCGCAGAACAGGGGGTATCGCAACAGGCCCTCTTCTTCAAAACGCGCGCAGATGAGCATGAGGCTGAGGCGAACAACTGGGCTAAGGCTACGGGCGCGCTGGCCGCTGTGATTGCTGCGTTCGCAATTTTCTCTGCCGTTGCTTTCAAAATCGACTGGCTACGACCTCAGAATGCCTTGGATGCTGCAGAGCTGCTCACAGGCAAAGTGCTGTTGTTCCTGACGCTCGGTACGCTACTAGCGCTCTGTGCCAAGAATTTCCTGGCGCATAAGCACAACTCTATTCTAAATAGACACCGGCAAACAGCGCTGCAAACTTATCGCGTGCTAGTCGATTCCGCTTCGTCGGCCGGCTCCCAGGATATTGTTCTCGCGCAGGCTGCGGCTTGCATTTTCGGTTCTCAAGACACAGGTTTTTCAAAGGAAGGAGGCGACTCTTCTCCTGGAAGCCGGTCCGTACTTGAGCTGCTAACCAAGTCAGCCGTCAGCGGCGCGGCTAAATAACGACCATGAGCGTAGCGTTCTCGCAAGATCGCTACTTGGGTTGGGATGCTGACAATGCTCAAGGATTGGTTGCCATTTTTGACCGCTGCCTTCATGGCCGTCTATACGGCTGGGATCGGCCTGACGCTGCAATAAAGGGGACGTGGCTAATTAATTGGCGTTGGTCGCCGGAATTAATTTGCCACGTCCCCTTTTGTTGTTTGAACGGAAACGGGTCATCGACGATATATTCATTGGTGATCTTGTGAAACAAGGGTGATGGCAAAAGCCTCCCATTATATTTAACTACGAGGTCGGCGTCTGCGGAGCGAAGCAACTAGTACCCTGCGCCCAAGGGTTGGTTGCGGACATAGCGAGCCAATCCGACCTTATCATTCGCATTCTCGAGAACGCGGCCAAGCATTAATAGGGCTAGGCCTTTTTTGTGGTGTGGTGGTGTCGTTTTTGATGCCGCTTCAATATAAGGCGGGGGGGGATTATGAAAAAGCTCATAGCGCTGCTGGCGATCCTTGTGGTCGCCGGTCTCTTGATATTTGTCGTCAACTATGCGTCTGTTGGCTCAAAACTGGCCACTGTCATTCACGACGACCCGCGCAACAGCGGCGTCGACGTCAATGCGCACTTCGATTACTACCTAAACCCGCGCGTTCTCGTTCTCGATATGAGGAGTATTGGGCCGAACAACAGCATGGCTGATGTGTTTCGCGTCATGATTCAACTGTCCCACAGTTTGCAATCGAAGCAGTTCCGGATGGTGAAGTTCGAGTGGCATGGCGACGAGCGGTACGAACTGAATTGGTCCGACTTTCTGGAGTTGGGCACCGCCCTGGACGGGCAGAACCCGATGTATATCATGCGGACCTTCCCGGCAAAGCTGATGCTTCCCGATGGCACCCATGCATTCGGAACCTGGACAGGCGGTTTGCTTGGCGTCCTCGGCCATCAGATGGACGACTTCAACAAGTTCCACCACGGTTGGTACTTGGACAGCATGATGTCCGCGAATAAAGGGGACGCGGCTAATTAAATGCGGGCCTCAGTCGGGGGCAATGGCCAGGTCGGGCTCGCCCACCGCGAGCTAACCCGGTGGACGGAGCAACGTAGGCGCCAGAGCGTAATCACTCTTGCTTCAGATTGCGAATGAATCTTCTCTAGGGGGCGTTTCAATGAAGGGAATTTTTTTGCTGGCCGTATTCGTTCCGCTTCTTGCTGGCTGCGGACCCTCGCAAGAGGACTATGACAGGGCGAACAAGCGCACAGCAGAACTCGAAGCAAAAGTTTCGGCCCTTCAAGCAGAGCTGCAGGAGGTCAAGTTCGGCGCTAGCCGGCTGCTCGCGCAAGCCAAGTCCGCATACCAGGTGGAAAACGACGGCGAAGCGAAGAAGCTTCTTGTCGATCTGTTGAAGCGGCACCCAGCCTCGCCCGAGAGCACCGAGGCGACTGCGTTGCTTGCACTGGTTGACTCACGCATCGCTGCTAAAGAATTAGAGCGCAAGCGAAAAGAAGAGCAAAAGGCGAAGGAAGAGCGGCTCCTCGTTGAGCGGGCGGCCAAAAATATGAAGAAGAATTTCGATGAGATTAAAGGTGTCACTTGGGTAAGTCATCGCAATGCGCCAATTCTTGGGAAGTATGTTTCTCTCTATTTTGGAACGGATGGGAACGGCGCCGCGAACTACCCGCTCAGGCTCAAGCTCCAGTACTACGGTGATGATTGGCTATTCGTCCGATCAGTCATTGTGAAAGCTGACGACAAAGTATACGAACTCGGTCGTATGGATTTCGAGCGCGATAACTCGTCCGGTTACGTCTGGGAGTGGATCGATATGCCGGTCAAAAACTATGAAATGCTCAATCAATGGATGAGCGCCAAGCGTGTGGTAGTTCGATTCAATGGCGACCAGTACTACGACGACTTCACACTACCCCGAGAGCAGCAGACCCAGCTGCGTGAGGTATATCAGGCATGGCAGGCGATGGGTGGAAGCCAATAAAAGGGGCGGCGTGAACTCAAGGGTTCACCATTCCGCCGCCAAGTCAACAGGCGCGCAGCTCTCTGTCTCGCGTTGTAGTGGTGAGGGATCGCAGCTAGAGCTAACCGGAAATTAAAGGGGACGGGAAACTAAAGGGGACGTGGCTAATCAAAAACAGGGGTCACCATGAGCCACCCCCGCTTTCTCGGACGGTCTAATTAAGCACCTTTAGCCAGTCTCTCGAAGGCCTCGGGTGAGCGATAGCCAAGGCTGCTGTGCAGCCTTTGGCGGTTATAGAAGCCCTCGATGTAGCGGAAGATCTCGGTGCGCGCCTCCTCGCGCGTGGCAAAGGGCTGGTGGTGGGTGAGCTCCTGCTTCAAGGAGCTGAAGAAGCTTTCCATGGCCGCGTTGTCATAGGGCATGCCTTTGCGGCTCATGCTCGCGGTGAGTCCCGCTTGCTGCAGTTGTTGCTGGTAGGCCCTGCTGGTGTATTGCGAGCCTTGGTCGCTGTGGTGGATGGCGCCCTTGGCCGGCTTGCAAAAACAGGGGTCAGAGTGCACTTTTAAAGTCGATTCTGATCCCCGAAAAACAGGGGTCAGAGTGTGCTTTTAAAGTCGACTCTGACTCCTGTTTTGATTTTTCATCTCCGATCAGGACGTTAATCATGAGATGGATCCTCGCCGCAGGACTGTTTTCTAGCCTCGCACAATGCGCATCTTCCGGCTCGTCTGGTCGGATCGTTGGTGATCGTCCGTCGGTGAGTTCGCTAAGCGTATCTGCCGATGGCGAGGACTATTCGTTCTTGGTCACAAGGGACGAACAATCAATCGTTGGCGGCTCCATCAGAAGAGCTAACGGGGTCGGGAAAACTGAAGAAACACGGGTCTGAAGAAACACGGGTCACCATTTCGCCGCCGGGGTCAATAGGCACAAGGCTCCTCCCCCCCGCTAGCGCAGGGTGAGGTTATTCCACGTTGCCTGAGAGCCGCTGTCCGCTGCGTTCGACTCGGCGCCAGGAGCGCGCCAGTCACCGTTCTGGTTAGGGCCGCGGAAGCGGCCCTGCTGTTGCCCAAACACTCGTCGGTTTCCGCGGTTTGCCGTCCAGGTGCGCGCATGCGCGGCACAGAATCGCGGGCTCGAAGGCCCACCCGTTGATGGCTCGGTCCGCGTGCGGTCCTGCTTGCAACGCAGGCGTCGGCGGGACGCGGCCTTTCAGAGTACTGGTTCGAAGCCATCCCGTGGTTTCGGCCTGCGCCCGCCGACATAGGTCAACCAAAGGCCCGCCTCACGTCGAAGGCAGTGCCCTCGTGAAGCATGTGGAAGCACGCCCGAGCGAGCTTGTGTGCCACGGCCTTGAGGGCGACGACGCGATGTTTTTTGGCGCGCTTGCGCTCATACCACCGATGAATCGCGGCGTGGTGACGGATCGCGAAGTTGGCCGCTTCCATGTACGCCCAGCACAGGTAGCGGTTGCCACACTTGCGATTGCCATGGCCTTTGACCTTGCCGTTGGACAGCCGCACGCTTTCGACCATGCGGCAGTAGGACGCGTAGTCGCCGACCGAGGCGAAGCGCTCGACGTCACCGGTCTCCAACAGAATCGTTGTGCCCAGGATCGGGCCGATACCTGGCACGCTCTGTAGGTGCGCAAGCAAGTCCGGTCGCGCCAAGTCGTGCTGTATCCAGTGCTCCAATGCGGCAATCTGTTCCTGCAGCGCGAGCCACAGCTTGAACTGCACGAGCACGCCGTAGCGGGTGGTGGCGTCGGGGAGGAGCGCCTCCAGTTGCGGGCCAGTGATCTGCTTGAGGCCGTTGCCCGAAAGCACGCGGCCGGTGGCGCGACTGACGCTGGATTGGATCGAGAGCATCAGTCGCACCGCCTGCCGAACCAGCGCAAAGCGCCGGCGCCACAGGTCGCGTGTGGCGCGTTGCTCGCGCGGGTAGATGTAGCCCTCTGGCAACAGGCCAAGACGCATTAACTGCGCCAGATGCAGAGCGTCGGTGTGGTCGTTGCCGTGCTTGAGCCCGGCGTACTGCGGAATGGCTGCGGTGTTGACCAGCCGCACGTCGTAGCCCCTGTCCATCAGGCCATCAACTAGCCAATACCAGTTGTAGGTCGACTCGACGGCGATGCCCGCCAGCTCGTCATGGAAGGGCGCCAGATCGCTCAGCAGCACGCTGAGTTCATTGGGCCGCCGGCACTGCAGCAGGGGCTTGCCTGCCTGGTCCATCACCGCCAGCACGCTGTTGGTGGAATGCAGATCGATAGCTGCGTAGAGTGACATCTCGCTGCCTCCTCTCGTTTGGCGACGCTCGTTTCTGTGGAGATCCGAACGTACCGCCAGACGACGGAGGCGGCGACATGAGTTTTCAGAGTGCACTTTTCTTCAAGGTCGACTCTGATCCGCGTTCGACCCGCGTTTTTCGGTTGGCCATCTGTTCGCGCGGGAGGGCCAGTAGTCGCATCGGGTCAGGTCCGAATGGATACCGATGGCCTCGATCAGCTCCAGCCCGGCATAGGCGCCGGAGCCGGTCTTCCCGACCCTGAGCAGCGCGTAGCCCGCGTCGGCGAATATGGTCTCCAGCTCGTCCTGTCGCTCCCTTCGGAAGGTGTTGTCGTGCGAATAGACCGGCAGCACCTCGATCAGGATGGCCGGGCGGTCGCGCCTGATCAGTTGAAGCAGGCTCTTGATCACTTCGAGCTCGGCCCCCTCCACATCAATCTTCACGACCCCCACCACCGTGTCGCCCAGGATCTTCGCCAAGCTATCGAAGTGGAACACAGGGACGAAGACGCTCGATTGCACGGGCGAATCCTTCCGGAAGTGGCTGATCACCGAGGCGGAGGAGTCGGTCGCGTCCTCCGAAAAAAGGTCCAGCGCCAGCACGCTGTCATGCGTGAACAGCCCGACCGGGAGCAGGGTGCACCGCTCGAATGCATTCCGCTTGATGAGGTTCTGCGTGTAGAAGACGCATACCGGGTTCGGCTCCAGGCCGATGTATTCTCTGCCGGGGTCGATGGCCTTCACCTTGACCAGGGTCTGCCCGACATTGACGCCCACGTCGAGGAATGCGCCTGACCGCTGGTCGAGCAGGGTTGCGAGCAGATCGACCATCCACGACTCCGATTCCCTGCAGGCGATCCCGTAGATGGACGGAGCCTTGATGCGGACGCCGTGTATGCGCAGCGTACGGGTGTAATTGATCCGTCGCAGGTACCAGTTGATCTTTCTGCGAAAGCCCAAGCTCCGGGCCAGATTTCCAAGAAGCCTGTTGGACATGGGAAATCTCCTTGTTCCGCCAACACCCTGGATGCAGCCGAGTCGCCGGCGTCATGGAATGTGCATTACGAAACCTCGGATCACTGCCGCTCTGTGAAGCCATGGCGATGGAACGCCTTGACGCCTTGCATTGTTCATCGATGAGGCGGCACGGCCGCGGTCGTCAATGGACCGCCCTGCGTGCCTCGGGCGTGCTGCTACACACAAGATGGGTCGGAGGGACATTCGACCCGGAACAACAGGCTTTCGCCGTCAGCTCAGGCGTTCGGGTGGGATCGCGCTGAGGAAAGGCTTTCTGCAAAGGCGTTGGTTGAGGGCTCGGACGCACCGGGCCAGTCAACAGCAGACACGCTAGGTTTGGATTCGTCGAAAAGGCGTGAAGGCAAAAGGGTGGCGGATTCGCCTTTCGGGAATCACGGACCAGAGTGCACTTTTCTCTCAAGTCGGCCCTGACCCGCGTTTTGGGGCTGCGCGAGAGGGAATCATCTTTCTCCCGACGCATCGCCCTCAGGCCAATGCACCTCCGGCAGGCACTCGAAGCCGGGGCGCGCGAAGAGGTAGCCCTGGAACAGGGTTACACCCAGGGCCTCCAATGCCCGCCATTCGCCTGCCGTCTCGATCCCTTCGGCGATGACTGCGACGCCCAGTTCCTCGCACATGGCCAGGGTGTGGCGCACGATGCTCTGGCGCACCGGATCCCGGTCGATCCCACGCACCAGGGCCATGTCGAGCTTGATCCGGTCTGGCTGGATGTCCGCCAGCAGGGCCAGTCCGGAGTAGCCCGCGCCGAAGTCGTCCAGCGCCGTAAGAAAGCCGTGCCGGCGATATTCGGCAACGATGCTGGCCAGGTGCGCGCGGTCGTGCGCCTGCTCGTGCTCGACAAACTCGAACATCAACAGCTCGGTGGGGAAGCCCACGCGCCGGGCGGTGGCGAGCGTGGCGCGCAGGCAGGTGGTCGCCTGGTAGACCGCATTGGGCATGAAGTTGATGCTCAGCCGGCAATCCATGCCCAGCCGGGCGGCCAGCGTCACTGCCTTGAGGCGGCAGGCCTGGTCAAAGCGGTAGAGGTTGGTCGCATCGAGCTTGCCCAACACGCCCGCCGCCCCGCTGCCGTCGAGGCCGCGGACGAGTGCTTCATAGGCGAACACCCGGCGCCGGCGGGGCTCGACGATGGGCTGGAACGCCATGCTGAAGTCGAAGCCCAACGCCTCGCCGTCGCGGCATGCTTGGCAGCCTGTTGCTGGTTCCATGGAACTGTCTTCTCCGCAGGCGCATCGGGACGACTGCGTCCGAAGGCATGCTCTGAAACCCTGTAGGAGGGCACTGTCCTGTGCGCTGACGCGGAGGGCGCGCGCTTGACCGTATAGGTCGACACCGACCCGCGTTTCTTTAAGCCGGGAGCTTCCTGTCGGGCAGGGGAAGCGGGTAAGCGTGCACCGTCCCTCGTGCGTGGACGCTGCCCCCGTGTGGATGTGAACGTCCCGGTCGCAGGCCATGCCGGGAAATTCGCGGCCCGCTCACTGAGGTGAACGCTGGCGCCCGCTTCGTGCCTTCTTGCAGGTCCCGTCGCGGGCGCTGTGCTAGACCGGGAGCCCTCGATCAGGGTCACAGCCATGCGCGGAGCCCATGCCTACCTCACTCGAACGCCTCACCGTCGGCCAGTTCCTGCGTCGGGAATACCAGGCCATTCTGGAAGACTGGGAGAAGGCGGTGCGCCCGCTGCTTTCGGACGGCACGCTCTCCGGCGACGCACTGCGCAATGACGTGGGGGGACTGCTCGAGCAGATCATCGAGCTGACCGACCGGCCCGCCGGCGGTACACAGGGGTCGCCGCCCGCCGCGACGGCCCACGCCCTGCAACGGCTGGACCAGAGCGTGGATCTGTACGAGGTGGTCGAGGAATACTCGCAACTGCGCCTGTGCATCCTCGACCTGATCGACCGCAAGCGCGTGTACATCCCGCCGGCGGAGTGGCGGCAGGTGACCGGCATCATCGACCATGCGATCGCCACCGCGGTCAAGGCGTACGCGGCGGTGCAGCAGCGCACGCTGATGGGCCTGGACCGCATATCGAGGGCGGCGCTGGAAAACTCCGCGCTCGATGCGCTGCTGCAGCGGCTGCTGGATGTCTTCCTGGAGAGCGTGGACGCGGCCGATACGATGGTCGTCCTGCTGCGCGAAGGCGATCACCTGGTGACGCGGGCGTCGGCGGGGCTGGACGGACGGCTGCCGCCGCGCTACGCGCTGGGCCTCGAGGAGGGCTTCGCCGGGCTGATCGCCCGCACGCGCGCGCCGCAGATGCTGCGGGATGCCGCCAGCAGCCCGATCATGAAAAGCCCCGTCGCCCGGGAAGCCGGCGTGCGCGCCGTCTACGGCGTGCCTTTGCTGTCCGGGGAGGGCGAGGTGGTGGGGGTGGCCCACATGGGCTCGCTCACCGCCCACGATTTCTCCCAGCAGGACAAGTATTTCTTCCGCGCCCTGTGCGACCGCGCCAGCGCCGCCATCGCCCAGCATCTGTTGCGCCGGGAACTTCACGAGAGCGAGCAGCGCTTCCGCGCGACGTTCGACCAGGCGGCGGTGGGCATCGCCCACGTGGCGCTCGACGGACGCTGGCTGCGTTTCAACCCCCGCCTGTGCCAGATGATGGGCTACGGCGAGGCCGGCTTGCATGGCCGGACATTCCAGGACATCACCCACCCGGACGACCTGGCAGCCGACCTCGAGCTGATGCAGCAGCTGCTCGCGGAGCGGATCCCGACCTACACCATGGAGAAGCGCTACATCCGCGGGGACGGGAGCGTGCTGTGGGCCAACCTGACCGCATCGCTCATGCGCAATCTGCACGGCGAGCCGGAGTATTTCATCGCGGTGATCGAGGACATCGGCGGGCGCAAGTGCGCCGAGGCCGAGCGCGAGCGCAGCCGGCTGGCCGAGCAGCGGGCGCGGGCGCGCCTGGACGCGATCATCCAGGCCGCGCCGGTCGGCATCGGCGTGCTGGATGCCGACCTGCGCTACCTGCACGTCAACGAGGCATTGGCGAAGCTCAACGGCAGGTCGGTCGACGCCCACCTGGGCCGGCGCGTGGAGGAGGTCGTTCCCGCGCTGGGCGAGCTCCTGGAAGGGCTGCTGCGGGGCGTGCTCGAACAGGACCGGCCGTTGCTCGGGCAGGAACTGGAGTTCGCCGACCCCGCCCACGCGGACCGCGTCCGGCACTTCCTGGCCAACTACGCGCCGGTGCGTACTCCCGCCGGTGAACGGATCGGCATCGCCGCCGTGGTGGTCGACGTCACCGACCTCAAGCGTGCCCAGCTCGACGCCCAGGCGGCCACGCGGATGCGCGACGAGCTGCTGGCCGTGGTGTCCCACGACCTGCGTTCGCCGCTGGCGTCGCTGCAGATGAGCTTCGACATGCTCGGTCGGCACCTGCCCGGCGCCAGGGGCGAGGGCCAGGCCTTGCGCATGCTCGAGCTGATGCGTCGCGCGGCCGCGCGGATGGAATTCCTGATCCGCGACCTGCTGGACCTGGCCACCCTGCAGAGCGGGCGCTTCTCGCTGCAGACCGGCTCCGTTGCGGTGGCGGCCCTGCTCGAGGAAGCCTGCGCCGTGCACCAGCCGCTGGCGCTCGAGCAGGGCCTGGCCCTGCACGTGGTGAACGCGGCCGACGGCACCCTGGTGGTCTGCGATGCCGAGCGCATCCAGCAGGTGCTGGGCAACCTGCTCGGCAACGCGATCAAGTTCTGCCCGCCCGGAGGCGCCGTGACGCTCGGTGCCGAGCTGGGCGACGACGCGGTGCTGGTGTCGGTCGCCGACAACGGGCCGGGCATCGCGCATGAGCACCAGCAGCTGGTCTTCGAGCCGTACTGGTCAGCCCGCGAGGTAAACGCCAAGGGAACCGGGCTCGGGCTGCACATCAGCAAGGGCATCGTGGAAGCCCACGGCGGGCGCATCTGGGTCGAAAGCGAACCGGGGCAGGGGGCGCGCTTCGTGTTCTCGCTGCCGCGCTGCCGACGAGGGAGGGACGCGGCCGACTGAGCCGGCCGGGCGCGGCGTGGCGCGCCTCGCCGCGACGCATGTGCGTGGCGGCGCTTGCGGGGCACTCAGGCCGGTTGCGGCTCCCTGGGAGCCGGGCGGCCGGGCAGCGGCGGGAGCTTGAGGGCGGCTTCCAGATCGATGCCCGCACCGTAGGCGACGCGCCTGCCGTAGTCGCGGTCGGCATGCCAGAAGTGCCAGACCATGCGCAGGGCGATCGGCTCCGGGCAGGCCTTCATGTCGGCCACCAGGTTGGCGATCAGCTCCTCGCGCTCCCAGTCCTCGAACAGGCGGTAATGCTCGCCGACCTGCCTGTAGTCGTCCTGCTCGCGCGGGAACGGGTAGCGACCCACCGCGCCCTCGGCGTGCGGGCGGAACTCGGGCCCGGACGCCGCCGCCTCGTGCAGGCCGGCGACCACGCTGGGCTCGTAGTTGACGTGCGGGTTGGCGCCGGAGCGATCCACCGCGTACGCCATCTGGCCGTCACGCTGGTTGGTACGCGTGCCGCAGCGGGGCCGGTTGATCGGCAACTGCAGGTAGTTGGCGCCGACCCGATGGCGCTGCGTGTCCGAGTAGGACAGGGTGCGGCCCTGCAGCAGCTTGTCGTCGGAGAAGTCGATGCCGTCGACCAGCACGCCGGTGCCGAAGGCGGCCTGCTCCGATTCGGCGAAGACGTTGTCCGGGTTGCGGTCGAGCACCATCCGTCCGATCGGCCGCAACGGGAAGCGGTCTTCGGGCCAGCGGCGGGTGGCGTCGAGCGGATCGAAGTCGAGCTCCTCGTGCGGGCCGTCCTCCATGATCTGCACGCTCATCTCCCACTCGGGGTGGTCGCCGCGCTCGATCGATTCGTACAGGTCGCGGGTGGCGTGGCCGACGTCCTGCGCCTGGATCGCCGCGGCCTGCGCGCTGGTGAGGTTTCGCACGCCTGCTTTCGGCGTGAAGGAGAACTTGCACAGCACCGCCTTGCCCTCGCCGTCGACCAGCCGGTAGGTGTTCACGCTCGATCCGGTCATGTGCCGGTAATCGGCCGGGATGCCCCAGGGGCTCTTGACCCAGGTGACCATGTTCAGCGCTTCGGGGTTGGCCGCGACGAAGTCGTAGAAGCGCCACGCCTCCTGCCGGTTGGTGACCGGGTCGGGCTTGAAGGCATGGACCATGTCCGGGAACTTGATCGCGTCGCGGATGAAGAACAGCTTGAGGTTGTTGCCCACCAGGTCCCAGTTGCCGTCCTCGGTGTAGAACTTGATGGCGAAGCCGCGCGGGTCGCGCGCGGTCTCGGGCGAGTCCTTGCCGCCGATGACGGTGGAGAAGCGCACGAACACGGGGGTCTTGATTCCCGCCCGGGTCAGTACCTTGGCGCGGGTGTAGGTGCTGGCCGGCTCCTCGCCGATGCGGCCATACGCCTCGAACCAGCCATGCGCCGCGGCGCCGCGAGCGTGCACCACGCGCTCGGGTATGCGCTCGCGGTCGAAGTGGGTGATCTTCTCGATGAACTGGTAGTTCTCCAGCGTGGCCGGGCCGCGCTGGCCGACCGTGCGCATCGCCTGGTTGTTGTGCACCGGGTGCCCCTGGCGGGTGGTGAGGGTGTCCTCGGGCGAACCGGATTCGGGGCGTTCGGGCTGGTCGGCCATGGCGGGTTCCTGGGCGGCGGGCATCCAGCCGGAAGCATCGCCACCCCGGTGCCGAGCGGGCGTGCACCGGGTCTTACGGGGGCGTGAAGCCCGCCCTCATGGGCAGGTAAAGGCCCGGGAAAGACCCGGGTCGGAGTGCCCTTTCTCGCGACGGGAGCAGGGGTCGAGCAATCGGAGGCGGGAATCGGCCCGGTTCACCCGTCCGCTTCGTTCCCCCTTGGTTCCGAAGCCGGCGGCCCGCGCGCCGACGAGGCGTCGGGCGAGTTGTCCGTCGGCATCCTTCTCGGGACCGAACACGCACACATCCGCGCCGATCACCGGACACGAGCTGCGTAGTTTGCGGTTCGGCGCGTCCAGTTGCGCGAACCCGAGCCCGGGCGAGCCGGGGAATCAACGGCCGCGCGAAACAGGGGTCGGAGTGCTCTTCCATGGTCGACTTTGACCTCCGTTTCGGCCGCGGAGCCGCTCCTGCGACGATTCGATCTGGGCAAACGACCACGGCAGGCGCGCTACGCTACAGCGCTTCCCCGACGGTCAAAGCACATGTTCGCCTCGCTACCCGCGCCGCTGCGCGTCCCGCTTGCCATCCTGCTGCTTGCCGCCAACACGCTGGGGCATGTGCTTGCGCTGTTCGCTCTTACCCTGGTCAAGCTCGTGCTGCCGTGGCGTGGCGCGCGCGCGGCGCTGTCGCTCGCGCTGGTGGTGATCGCGGAGAGCTGGATCGGGGTCAACGGCGTGTTGTTCGATCTGTTCACGCGCACCCGCTGGCGGATCGAGGGACTGGAGGGGCTGCGACCGGACGGCAACTACCTGGTGCTGTGCAATCACCAGAGCTGGGTCGACATTCCCGTGCTGCAGAAGATCTTCAACCACCGCATCCCGTTCCTGCGCTTCTTCCTCAAAAGCCAGTTGATCTGGGTACCGCTGCTGGGGCCGGCGTGGTGGGCGCTGGATTTCCCGTTCATGAAACGCCACTCGCGCGCGCAACTGGCGAAGCACCCCGAACTTGCCGGCAAGGATCGCCAGACCACTCGCCGCGCCTGCGAGAAGTTCCGCCACATGCCGGTGTCGGTGATGAATTTCGTCGAGGGCACGCGCTTCACCCGAGCCAAGCACGCGGCGCAAGGCTCGCCCTACCGCCATCTGCTGCGTCCGCGCGCCGGGGGCGTGGCCTTTGTGCTTGACGCGATGGGCGAGGGTCTGCACGCCATCCTGGACGTCACCCTCGTCTATGCCGGCGGCGCCGGCTCGGTAATGGACCTTATCGCCGGCCGCGTCCGCGATATCCGCGTGCGGGTGCGCCAGCATCCCATCGAACCGCCCCTGCGCGGCGACTACGAGAACGACGCGGCCTTTCGCGAGCGCTTCCAGGCGTGGATCAACGCCCTGTGGGCGCAGAAGGATGCTGACGTGGAGCGCTTGCTGGAAGGCTGAGAACGAATGAGGCCGGCGCCGATTGCACTCCCGGCAAGGTCGGCTACCCCGTTCCGGCTCGGGAGCGCGCACTGGGTCGAGCGCCATCAGAGGCAGCCAGATATCAGGTGATTCCGGTCCCGCGAGCACCTTTCCCCAGCTGCCCGGGCCTCAGTAAGGCGGTGCCTTGCGCTGGCGTTGCGCCTTGGCCGCCTCGACCCACCAGGCGAGGTCGTCGGCGAAGCGGGAGAATGACCGGTCCAGGAACTTGCCCGCGTCGCCGATGGGTTCGCCGCCAGGATCCAGTGTCTGGGTGATGGGCCCCACGGTCACCGTGCTGGAGATGACCGCCATGCCCATCTCCGAGAGCGTGCCGTGCCAGAGGAGGTTGGAGCGGGCGCCGCCGATCCGTCCGGCCGAATAGCTGACGATGCCGGCCGGGCGCCAGAACCATTCCTCCAGGAAATGATCGGTGAGGTTCTTCAGGCCCGGCTGCACGCCCCAGTTGTACTCGCCGGCGACGAACACGAAGCCGTCCGCCGCGCGGATCTGCCGGGCGAGGGCCTCCATCGCCGCCGGCGCCTCGCCCGGCGGGTATTCCTTGTACATCCGGTCGAGCATGGGCAGGCCGATGCGCTGGGCGTCGACGAGTTCGGCGTCCGTGCCGCGCGCGATCAGCCGCCGCGTCGCGTACTCGGCCAGGCGGATGCCTGCGCGGTCGGAGCGGTAGGAACCGTAGAACACGAGGATGCGATCGGTCATGGTCTTGCCCTGTTGCGTTCACCGGGCCGCGGCGGGAAACCGATCATCGCACCCGGGTACATGGGCAGGCTGCACTTCCCGCGTGCACGTCCGAGGCGCAAGAAGCGGGTCGCCGCCGCGAACGTGTCCCGAACGCTCCCGCGACAGGCGCTTTACCGGTTCGGGCGCAGGCTCCCGCGACGTCGGGAGGATGAGCCATGGCCGAGACGCATCGGGGCACCTGTTTCTGCGGCACGGTGGAGCTGGAGGTCAGCGGCGAGCCCGAGGCGATGGGCTACTGCCACTGCGGATCGTGCCGAGCCTGGTCGGCGTCCCCGGTCAATGCGTTCAGCCTCTGGAAGCCGGAGCATGTCCGTGTCCTCAAGGGTGCGCCGTCCATCGGACACATCCAGAAGTCGCCCAACAGCGATCGCCAGTTCTGCACTGTATGCGGCGGACACCTGATGACGGCGCACCCGCAATGGGGCCTGGTCGATGTGTTCGCGGCGATGCTGCCTGACTTGCGCTTCGTGCCCGGCGTGCACGTCAACTACGCCGAGACCGTGATGCCGATGGACGATGGGCTGCCAAAGCTGCGCGACTTCCCTGCAGAGCTGGGCGGGTCGGGCGAGGCCATGGAGGCGTGATGCATGCTACAACGAGGCCGGAGCCATACCGGTCTGAGTGCGCCTTTTGGACGCGATAGCCAGGTCGTGGCCCGTGGGCGTCGCAAGCCTCGTCCGAGGCGGATGCCTTCGAGTGGCAAGTTGGCGGGGAGAGGGGGGAGCAGGATGCGTTATCAGGGTCGCATTGTCCGTTGGCACCATGGCCGCGGCTTCGGCTACATCACGCCCAATGGCGGCGGCGAGGAGCTGTTCGTGCACGCCCGGGCGCTGCGCCGCTGGCACGGGCAGCCTGCGGGCGGCGAGATCGTCACCTACGGCCACGCGCGCGATGGACGCGGACGTCCGTGCGCGGCCGAGGTACGGCGCGTGGACATGCGGCCGGCGGGGGCGGCGACGTCGCGACCGCTGGCATCCGGTTTCGGCGGCTGGTGGCTGCCCGTGGGCTTCCTGGCCGCGCAAGCAGGCGCGACCGCGTTCGGGCGACTGCCGATGGTGGTGCCGGCGGCGTGTGCCGGGATGAGTGCGCTGACCTTCCTGGTCTACGCGCTGGACAAGTCCGCCGCACGGCAGGGGCGGTGGCGCATCCGCGAGCAGTCGCTGCACCTGCTCGCGCTCGCCGGCGGATGGCCCGGGGCCTGGGCCGCGCAGGGGCTGCTGCGGCACAAGTCGCGCAAGGCGTCGTTCCGCGGTCCGTTCTGGTTCACCGTGATCGCCAATATCGCGCTGGTGCTGTGGCTGGCGTCTTCGCGCGGCCGCACATTCCTGCATGTGCTGCTTCCGGGCTAGTCGAGGGGTGGCATCACTCGTGGCGGACACCGGATGAGCGCGAAATAGGGGGCGTCGTTTTCCCGGAAATCGAAAACGAATCCGATCCCTTTCTCGAGGCCGTCCCCCGCACCCCGCTAGCGCGTGGCCGGATACGGCTGCTCCCGCAGCAGCCGGGCCAGGTGGGCGGCGTTGCATGCCTGCGTCTGGATGGCGCCGGCAAGCGCCTCGGGCGTCTGGTCCAGGTCGATGTAGTTTTTCTTGTTCATCGCTTCGCCGACCCAGTAGCTGGAGCTGCCGCCGGGGATGGTGAAGCCGACGTCCGCCAGCGCCTGGTAGAGCTCGGCCGTGACGTGGTGCGCGCCGTCTTCGTTGCCGACCACGCTGACGAGGGCGACCTTGCCGAAGGTGGGGTAGAGGCCGTGTTCGTCGATCTCGCCGAACACCGCATCCAGGCGTTCGAGCACGCGCTTGGCTACCGAGCTGGGCTGGCCCATCCAGATCGGCGTGGCCAGCACGAAGATGCCGGCCTCGTCGATGCGCTTGCGCAGGGCGGGCCAGGCATCGCCGGGCCCTTCGTCGGTCTTCACGCCGGGCTTGATGTCGTGATCGACGGCGCGCTCGTACGACGTGCTGACGCCGTAGCCGTCGAGCGCGCGCAGGAGCTGGTCGAGCAGCTTCTGCGTGGATGACGGCTGGTCGCCCTGCTTGAGCGTGCAGTTGAGGCCGAAGGCGGAGAGCATGGCGACTCCTGGGACAAGGTGAACGCCCAGCGTGCCTGGTGTCCCGTGGACAGGTGGTCAGCGGCGCGGGCAGCGGCCTTCACGCAGGCCGTGGAACCGCCAGGAGCGGCCGGTCCGGTGTGGGCCGCCGCAGGCCAGGACGCTAGAGCGCCGAACGCACGGGCACCGGCGCGCGCGTCTCGCCCTGCGGTGTCTGGGGGTGGGTCCGGCCGAGGGTGATGTTCTTGCTGGCGCGCACCTCCCGATTGGAGAACGTCCAGATCTCACCGGTGGCCGTGATGAATACGGTCCAGTACAGGTCCGACTCGGGGCCGTAGTCGATCAGTACATGGGCGAATCCCTCGCCCTTGGGTGTGCACAGCGGGAGCGGCGGATTGAGTTGAAGCATGATGTGCCTGCTTGTCGGCGCTGCTTCGGCAGCACCGCAAGGCTGCGCCCGGAGGCCGTCAACACGGTGCGAAGCGCAGGGTGGACACCCAGACCGGCGCGCCCGGGCCGATCGTTCCGGAGCAGGCCGCGTGACCAACAGCCTATCGACGCTGCTCGCGCGCGCCCGCAAGATCCGGGCTACTCCCCCGATCGGCGGTGTGGCGGGCCTTGCGGATGCACCGGCACTGACCGCATGCGATGCCCGCAACGATGGCACGCCACAGAGGAAGGTCGACATGAGCAACGCTCTTTCGCGCACGCATCATCGCCGGGCCGGGCGCGCGGCGACGGCCCTGGCCGTGCTGCTGGCCGCCTCGCCGCTGCTCGCGCCGCGCGCGCATGCCGACGAGGCCGTCGATGCGCGTGCGGTGCTGCGCGAGGCACGCCAGTTCCGGGAACAAGGATGCGGTGCACGACGACCGTTTCGTGCGCATCGGCGGCATCGAGCAGTGGATCAGCGTGCGCGGGCGTCACCGCGATGCGCCGATCCTGCTGTTCCTGCACGGCGGTCCGGGGTTCACCACGATCCCGAACAGCTACCTCTACACCGCCGGGTGGCAGGAATACTTCACCGTGGTGCAGTGGGACCAGCGCGGCGCGGGCAAGACCTTCGGCCGCAATCCGGACCTGCCGGCGTCCTCGCTCGGCATCGCGCGCATGCTCGAGGACGCCGAGGAAGTGGCCGCCTACGTGCGCCGGACCTACGGCCGCAAGAAGATCGTGCTCGCCGGGCACTCGTGGGGCTCGATCCTCGGCCTGATGCTGGCCCAGCGCCATCCGGACTGGTTCTACGCCTACGTGGGCTTCGGCCAGGCGACCGACGCGCACGCGAGCGAGGCGCTGGGCTACCAGGCCACGCTGGCCGCGGCGACGGCCGCGCACGACAGCGAGGCGATCAGGGAGCTGCAGGCGATCGCGCCGTTCCCCGACCCGCGCGACCCGATGGCCGACCTCGCCCACCTGGGCACCGAGCGCAAGTGGCTGGCCCGGTACGGCGGCGCGGTCTGGCGCACCAGCGAGGCGGCGCTGGACCGCGCCGGCCTGCTCAGCCCCGACTACACCGCCGCCGACTGGGCCGACCGCGGCAAGGGGCTCGACTACAGCCTGGGCGCGCTGTGGCCGGAGATCGCCCGGGTGGATCTCTCCACCATCCGCCGCATCGACTGCCCGGTGATCCTGTTCGAGGGGCGCCACGACCTCAACGTCAACGCCGCGCTTGCCGAGCGCTGGTTGCGCCAGCTTCGGGCGCCGGTCAAGAAGCTGATCTGGTTCGAGGACTCCGCGCACATGGTGTTCGAGGAAGAACCGGGCAAGACGCTGGTGACGCTGCAGCGCGAGGTGCTGCCGCTGACCCGGTAGGGCGCCGCCGCGCGCGACTGTTTTCCCGGGCAGGCCGGAACAACGAGTTCGCCATGACGCTGGAACCTTCCGCCGTCGAGCAGCTATAGCAGGCGCGCCGACAGCTACCGCGCGTTCGTCGGGTTCTTCCGCAGCCGGAGCGGGTTGCGCGCGGTGCTGGCGCGTGTCGGCGCCGCACGGCCGGGCCTGCGCGTGCTCGACGCCGGCTGCGGCTTCGGCAGGCGAGTTTCGCGCTGTGCGACCTGCTGCGCGAGCGCGGCCTGGACTACGAGCGCATCGACGCCTTCGACCTGACGCCCGCCATGCTGGCGCGCTTCCAGCAGGCGATCGACGCCCACGGCATGGCGCGGGTGACGCTGCACCGCGCCGACGTGCTCGACGAGGCCGGGCTGCCGGCGGGCTGGCAGGACCACGACCTGGTGCTTTGCGCGTCGTTGCGGGCGCGCATGGCACCCGGCGCGCGCACCGTGGTGATGATCACCCGCCGCTCATGGGAGACCCGGCTGCTGATCGACTGGCTGTGGCATGCCCATCGCTACGGCAGGCGCACCGTGGCCGGGGCGTTCGTCGCCGCCGGCTTCGGGACACCGCGCTTCGTGCGCTTCCCGCGGCGCTATGGCTGGCTCAACCGCGCCAACCACGTCGTGCTGGCCGAGAACCCCGGCGAAACCACCGGTGCGGGCGAGTCGGCGTCGCCGGCCTGACCGGTGCACGCTGGCGCCCTCTCCGCCGACGCCAGCTGTACGCAAGGCTTGCGGGAAGTGGATGGCCGACCCGCTTCCTCGCAAGCCGGGCTGATGGGAGCCGGTCGGTGGACGGCGCCGGGCTCAGCTCCCCAGGTCCGTGAAAACGCCGACCGCGAGTTCGGCCCACACGTACAGCAGGGCCACCGCGCAGGTGGCCGCGACGGCAGCCCGATACTTGCGTGGCACTTTTCGCGCCACCAGGACGAAGGTGCTGCCCGTGCCGAAGAGCAGGACGCCCATCACGAGGAAGTCGCGGGCATCCCAGTCGACCGAAGCGCTGACCTGCATCCAGATCAACGGAACCAGCAACACGGCGCCGGTTGCGAATGCAATCCAGGCGAACACGCTGTTGCGCATGAGGAAGCTGCGGGTTTCAGGAGCCATGAGCCTTACTCCGTCGATCGGGCGCTGAACGGCCGGCAGGGCAATGGGCCAGGCGACGCGCTGGCTGCCCCCGGTGCCACGGTCATTGTCCCGGCGGGCGAGCCTGGGATCGGCGCCCGAAAACTGCCAAACCCGCGGCGCAAGGCAGCGCGTCGCCCGGCTCGATGGGCACCGGCCGCCGGGTCCGGCTTCCCGTGCAGTGGTGAATGCGCCTGGAGCCGTCCCGGTCCGCGGGAAAGTGGCCGGGACGCGCCGATCACGACGCGACCCCGGGCGTGACCGTTTGCGCTTCCTGTCGCGTGGCCTCGCGTCGCGCCTCATGCGGGGGCACGGTGCGCGCGATCAGGATGGCCAGCAGGGGCATGGCGATCGCATAGATGTACTGCGTCCGTGACACGCCGATGCCGAACGGGAACCAGATGCCCGGCACGCCGAGGGGATCGAGCAGCTGCGCGCCGAACTGCGCGGCCACGATCGCAGCCAGCGTGAGAAGGGCGAGCACGCGCATCGGACCGTGGCGGACGATGCGCACGCCGATCACGACGAACAGCGCGAGCGAGCCGAGCCGGCAGATGCTCGTCCAGTCCGCCGATGGGGTCAGCGCGCCGAGGCCTCCGGCAATCGCCAGCATGACCGCCGCGCCATCGATGCTGCGCCATGCCGGCACGCACCAGCGGTTCCAGGCCAGCAGCCAGGTGGCCATCGTCGGCACCCACATCACCGAGGCCAGCCATGCATAGGTGTCCAGGTCCTGCAGGTCGGTCCACGAGACGATGGCGTTGTTGAGTCGCCTGGCCGCCGTGAGCGCCAGCGCAAGGCAGGCAAGGGCGAGGAAGCCCCTGCGGCAACTGCGGCGCCCGTACGCAAGCGCCAGGCCGACCACCGCCAGCATGGCCGCCGGCTCGACCGCATCGACGATGTAGCCGGCGATGGTTCGCCGCCATTGCGCGCGATGCAGTGCATCGGCCACCGGCCGCGGCGCCAGGATCGGCGGGGTATGCATGCCGCCGCCGTCCGCGCTGGTTCCGGCGCCGGGACGCATGTAGGTGCGGATGGCGAGCATGCCCCGGCTACCTGCCGCGTCGGCGGGAAGGGCGAAGCGCAGCGGTCGCGTGCCGACCACGCGCGGGTCCGGTCCGAGCCGGCCCGAACCGCCCAGCCGTCGGCCGTTCCAGTACAGCTCGTAACCGTCCTCGACCAGGGTCGGCCCGAGGATGTCCCAGGCGGCCGCGCCGGCCGGCACGCTTACTCCGCGCCGATACCAGGCATAGCCGTGGTAACCGGGATGGCCGTGCGCCATCCACCCGCCCACGTAGTCCGGCAGGCCCACGTCGCCATCATGGCTGCCCGGCGGGGCGGCCAGGTCGACCGTTTCCCAGCCGCTGTCGTCCGTGCCGGCGGCAGCCCCGCGCGGGTCGTCGCCGGTATGGAAGCGCCACTGGCCGTCGAGCAGGATGGAGGCGGCGCGCAGCGGCTCGGGGTCGGGGCGGCCGCCGGTTGCCAGGTCGGCGACGACGGCGATGCATGTCAGCAGCGTCGCCACGAGGATGACGATGATCCGCTTCCGTTGCGTTGCATCGAGCCGGGGTGCGGCCGGGGAGGGTCCGTTGCTCGTCATGGGAATGTCCCGTCGTCGTGGTTCAAGCGCGCAAAGACGGACTCGAGGGTGCGCCAGGGATCGGCCTGTGATCAACCGGGGCAGGCTGCACGGGACGCGGCCACCCTGCCGTGCCTTCCGGTGCGTTCCGGCACGCGACGCGGTCGCGGAGCTTTCGCGACGGCAGCCGATGCCGTTGAGCGTCCGCCGTCCATTGCGCATCGAGCCCGTCACGGAGCCCGTCAGGCCCGGGGCGGTAGGATGCCTGTTCGACTCCCTTGCCGCCCATTCATGCTGACCAACCTTCGCACCTCGACGCCGCTGTTGTTGAGTACCGTGTTCCTGCTCATGGGCGTCGGCCTGCTCCACTCGCACATCGCGCTGGAGGGACGGACGCTGGGCTTTTCGGTGGCGATGATCGGCGTGCTGACGTCGGCCTATTACGCCGGGTTCCTGGTCGGCACCTACACGGTCCCGCGGCTCACCCACCGCATCGGCCACATCCGCACGTTCGCGTTCTGCACGGCGCTGGTGACCCTGGTGGTGCTGGTGCAGGCGCTCGATCCGGCGTACGGCGTGTGGCTGGCGCTTCGAGTGCTGCAGGGGCTGCTGCTGGTGGGCCTGTACGCGATCATCGAGAGCTGGTTGAACGCTTCGGCGGACCCGGCACACCGAAGCTCGGTCTTCGCCGTCTACATGATGGTGAACCTGGGCGCGAGCGCCGTGGCGCAGCAGCTGCTGCGCATCCAGGGCGAGGGGTTCGTGCTGTTCTGCGTGGTGGCGATCCTGTTCTGCGCTGCCAGCCTGCCGGTGGTGACGAGCCGCCAGCCGCAACCGCACATCCGCTCGGTGCCGCGGGTGCGGATCGGGCACCTGTTCCGGCTGGCGCCGACCGCGCTGGTCAGTGCGCTCCTCTCCGGCCTGGCGCTGGGCGCGTTCTGGGGCCTGTTGCCGGTGTACGCCGCGGCGCGCGGCCTGGAACCGGCAGGCGTCGGCACCTACGTGAGCGTGGGCATTGCCGGCGGCGTGGTGCTGCAATGGCCGCTGGGCCGGTTTTCCGATCGCATCGACCGGCGCCTGGCGCTGTCGCTGATCAGCGCGGTGGCGGCGCTGGCCGCGCTGACCAACCTGTTGCTGCCCAGCCCCGGTGGCATGGCGGCGCTGGCCGTGATCTTCCTTTTCGGCGGCATGAGCCTGACCCTGTATCCGATCGCCGTGGCGCACCTGGTCGACTACATCCACCGCGACGAGCTGCTGACGGCGTCCAGCACGGTGTTGCTGGTCAACGGAATCGGCTCGGCGCTCGGTCCGCTGCTGGCCGGCACGCTCATGAGCCTGCTCGGGCCAAAGCTGCTGTTCGTCTGGTTCGCGCTCCTCGACGGCACGCTGGCCGCCTACGCGTTTCATCGCTTCGTCCACCGCAAGCGCGAAGTGACCCCGGACGACGCCTTCGTGCCGATGGTGAACACGGGTGCCAGCGCGCTGGACCTGCACTCCGGCGGGGAAGGGGCGGAAGGCCCGGTGCCGGTCGCGGCCGGCGGGATGCCGGAGGGGCGCTCTTGATGACTGGCCGCGGAACCGTCCGCGGTCGGTGGCACCTCCGCGCGCAGCGGCCGGGGGCCGGCCGTGGCGGAGGCCGTGGTCCCGCGACGCCGGTATGCAAATCATAGGAAGATGGGCGCCGCGGCGCCGGGTTGCCTGCTGACCTCCAGCGCCTCCAGGTCAACGGAAACGACATAGGGAGATGGGCATGGCGGCTGTTCTGGAACGGGAGCGTTACCTTGCTGCTGCCCTCGAGGCAAAGGCGTATGTCAAAGCCAACTTGTTCCTCGGCGCTTCGAACGACTGGCGGTTCTACAGCGGCAGCATGGCGTTGTTCGGCCCCTTGGGACCGACCGTCATCACCATGGGCCTGGGCGCGCATCTGGCACAGCAGTGGACGATCATGAGCGACTCCAGGGCGGAGGGCAACGCGGCCCAGGCGGCAGGGCGCCCCTACCTGAGGGGGAGCCGGCGGTTGACCAAGGCGATGATGGAAATCTGGTCGCGGGACGGACTCAGGTTCCACTGCGGCAATTGCGGCGTGCAAAGTGCCGTCGCCTTCGTCCGGTTGCGCGACCACTGGAAGGTGTTCCCGCTGGACTGGATCCAGGTCAAGGACGGCGACCACGGCTTCGTCGTCGTCGGGCGGGACGGGTCGACGGATGCGGCCGATCCGGGAAGCTGGAACGACGAGGCCGTGGTCTGCGATCCCTGGAAGAACCTGGTCCAGCCGGCGAAGGCCTGTCACGCGCTCCGGGGCGAGTCGCTGGAGCTGGTGTACCGGCAGGCGTCCGCGCAGGACATTCCCAGCGACTGATCCGCAGCGCACCGCGCGATGCGCCGGCGCGACGATGAGCTGCTTCATGCACGCGGCGGCCTGTGCGAAAGGCGGCGTGGCGCGTTGATGCCGGAGGAGCGGTCCCGATGAAGAAACTGCTGGGCGTGCTGCTGATGGTGGTGGTCGCCTTCGCGGGCTACCAGCGTCTCGACACCCGGGTCTCCGCTCCGGAGCTGCCGCCGTCCGGGCTGCGTCTGGACGCCGCGGCCGACGACACGCAGGTACACGGGAGCGGCATCGTCACGCGCATCCTGCCCGACGATGAGCAGGGCAGCCGGCACCAGCGCTTCATCCTGCGGCTGCCTTCCGGCCAGACCCTGCTCATTGCGCACAACATCGACCTGGCGCCGCGCGTGAGCGATCTGGAGGTCGGCGACAGGGTCGAGTACCGCGGCGAGTACCAGTCCAATCCGAAGGGTGGCGTCGTGCATTGGACGCATCGCGATCCGGCCGGACGCCACGCCGCGGGATGGCTCAGGCACGACGGCCAGACGTTCCAGTAGCCCGACCCGGCGCCAGCGGGATGCGAAAAAGAAGAAGGCGGCCCGCGGCCGCCTTCCCCGGCGGGAAACGGCTGCCCGTCAGGCCGCTGCCGTTGCCATGGTCGGCGGCTCGGCGTCGCCGCACACGTCGCGCCACAGGTGGTACATCACGCCGAACATCATCGCGTACAGCACCAGAATCATCGCGATGTAGAGCGGTACCGCCAGCACGAACACCAGCCACATGCCGACGAGCTTGGCGAGCAGGGTCACCACCAGCACCAGCAGCACGATGGCGATGGTCGCCACGACCCAGACCAGCAGCATGCTCAGGGCGAACACCAGCAGCGGCAGCGCGTTCTTGAGCGCACCCACCACGCCGTCGCCGATCGAGGCGAACACGCCGCGGTTGCCCAGCGACACCTGGCCCAGGCTGATCGCGTAGAAGCCCATCATGAAGAGCCAGAGCACGCTGAACAGCGCGAAGGCGGTCATGAAGCCGGCCGGCAGGCCCGGAGGCGGCAGGTGGTTTGCCTGAGCCGCCATCGCCTGCATGTACCAGCTCGCCAGTCCGCCTCCGGTCACCACCAGCACCACGGCCACCAGCGCGACGCAGACCACCATCATCAGCAGCGCGTAGCCGATCAGGCGCAGTGCCTGGCCCCGCACGTACGGCTTGAAGATGTCGCGCGCGCGGGCCCGTTGCCCGCGCTCGGCGGCATCGATGACCTGCAGGTAACCCGCATAGAGCGGTACGAGCAGCAAGGCGATCAGCATCGAGAGCAGCATCATCCCGCCGAACAAGGCCGGGCCTGGCTGCGCGCCAGGCTGCATGGCGCGCATCTGGAACGGCAGCGTGGCCAGCGAAGGCAGCAGGCAGGCCACCAGCAGCAGGGCCGCGCCTCCCAGCAACGGCCCCGGGTGGCGTCGCGCCACGTCGATGCCACGCGTCAGCCAGCCGAAGCCGGCCGCCGGCCCATTGGAACGAGTCGTCATGGTGATTCCCCTGGTCGGCGCCCCCGCGCCGTCCGCGCGAGCATAGTGGGCGGGCGGCCCGGTAAGAAGAACCGGCCGCCGGCTCGCGCCCATGGCCGCATCAGGCCAGCGCCAGCTCCAGCTCGTGTCCGTGGCATTGCCGGTAGCGCACGCCGCTGCCGCAAGGGCATGGATCGTGTTCGCGCAGCCGCGCGTCGATGGCGTAGCCGAGGAAATGCTGAGCCTGGCGCAGCGGCGCGATCTGTTCTGCCGGGACCCGCACCTGTCCGGGGCCGGCGGGCTGCCCGTTGCGCGCCTGGACCTGCACGATCGCCCTGGACACGCGGATGAAGTGCTGCACCAGCTGGTCGTCGTGCAGGGCGATGCGTACGTTGTCGACCACCTCGCCCTGGTAATCGCGCCGCTCGTCGGGCACGAACAGGATCCTGTCTTCGCCATGCGGCTTGGGCGTGATCTCGACCATCTCATCCCCGGGCGACAGCCAGACGGCATGGAACTCGGCCTCGACCAGCACGCCCGGCCACTCCCACAGTTGCCAGCCGCAGAGCCGGCGCCCGCCGTCGCGCGCGACCTTGGCGCGGACATTGGAAAAGCAGCCGTTGACGGTGGCGTCGGGCGTCGGCCGCACGGGCAGGTAACGGGCCTGGCCGCCGGGTGTCACGGTGTCGATCAGCCGTCGCATGGGCGGGTCGATCCGGGCAGGGGTCGTGGTCGTGAACATCGAAACCTCGCTCAAGTGTTCGCTCCGCCTTCTGGCAGGCATGTCGGTGGCATCGGGCGTGACGCATGGAAGCGGCGGCACCGGCAGTCGTGCCGCCATGGGCGGGTGGATGGCGCGATGGGGCTCGCACGCCGCGGGCGTGGCCCGGTGCCGTCGTCTTCGAAGCCGTCCCGCCGTCGGGGATTGCCCGGTCGCAAGGTTGCCACGGCGTTTGCGAAGGCAATATCGAAGCACGAGGCCGCGTGCCGACGCGGACAGCGGACGGGAAGCGGGGGACTCGCATGCTTGCCTGGGGCGTCCCGGCTACACGCAGGGACGCGGTCTGGTCGTTCCGCGCACGCCCACTTCAGCGCGACGTTTGCGTTTCGCATGTCCGCGAACGGGGTGGACGGAATCCGTCGCCGGCGGCAGCCGGCTCGCCGGGTAGGGACATGCCCGAGGATCGATGTTCGCAAGCCAGAACCGGCTCCTGGCCCCGCCCATGCAGAGGCAGGCAGGGCAACTCGATCGGCAGGTGCAAAGACAGGAACGCCTGCGGGCGGGTGTCCCTTGTCGGGTGCCAGGGGTGAGCGCCGCTCCGGTATGCTGGGGAACTGCCGTGTCCCGATCGGGTCCACGGATCATCACCCATACCGGACTGCCCGTCATGAATCCTTCGCGTTCGTTCCTTGCCGCCGCGCTGGTCGCCGCGGCCGGCCTTTCCATCGTTCCCGTCCCCGCACGCGCCGCCGACCTGGGCGGCAACGCCGTGGCGGGGGTGTGCATGCTGTCGCGCGAGGCGGTGTTCGCGCAGTCCAAGGTGGGCCAGGCGGCGAGTCAGCGGCTGGGGCAACTGGCAGAGCAGGCGCGCACCCAGCTGGAGAACCAGCGCAAGCCGCTCGACGCCGACCTGAAGGCCTTCCAGCAGAAGGCGCCTTCACTGAGCGAGGCCGAGCGCAAGAAGCAGGGCGAGGCGCTGCAGCAGCGCCTGCAGACGTTCCGCGGCCAGGCGGGCGAACTCGACCAGCGCATCCAGCTCACTCGCGGCAAGGCGATGCAGCGCATCGGCCAGGAAGCCGAGCCGATCGTCGCCAGCGTCTACAAGAGCCACAACTGCGGTCTGCTGCTGGACCGCGATTCGGTGCTGGGCGGCAACATGACCAACGACCTGACCCCGGGCGTGGTGCAGGGCCTGGACGGCAAGATGACCACGATCAGCTTCAACCTGGAACCGCTGCCCAGCAATACGGGCAAGTAAGCACCATGTGCCGGGAGCGGGGCCCGTCCGGTCCGGACGGGCCCTGCCCGAAGCAGTGCGCGGCGGTCAGGATTTCTTGCCGCCGCCGTCCTGCTTGTTCACCGTCGCCCAGGCGATGCGCTCGGCCGTCTCCTGCGACTTGCCTTCCTTCTTCTCGCTCTGCTCGATGTGGTGCGCCTCGCGCTTCTGCTTGTCGGTGTAGGAGGACTTGTCGCCCTTGGGCATGGCACGGCTCCTCAGGTTGGCTGGGCCCCGACGCTAGCGGTTGCGCGGTTAACGGGAGGTCGCGAGCCGACGACCGTCACGTAAAGGCAAGCGCTGGACGGGGGCGGAGCAATCCGCACGCGGTGATACAGTGCGTCGCTTCGATGGCAAAGCGAGCGACGCGATGACGAACCATGCCTCCTATCCGATCGGTACGCCCGGCGTCGCCTGGGGACCTGCGGAAGTGGCGGCGTGGCTGGCGCGGCAGACACGCCAGCGCAGCTACCAGGCGGACGTGCTGGCGACGATCGACCGCCTGCGGCCGCATCTGGACGTCGTGCAATACGGCCAGCTCGATTACCCGCCCGACAGCTACCCGCTGTTCGCGATCAGGAGCCGCAACTGGCGCGACGATCTCCCCTGCGCGCTGGTGACCGGTGGCGTGCACGGCTATGAAACCAGCGGCGTGCACGGTGCGCTCAAGTTCGCCGCGCAACACGCGCCCGGCTACGAGGGGCGGATCAATCTCCTCATCGCGCCGTGCGTCAGTCCATGGGCCTACGAGCGCATCCACCGCTGGAACGCGCACGCGATCGACCCGAACCGTTCCTTCCGCGAGGACAGCCCGGCGCAGGAATCGGCCGCGCTCATGCGCCTGGTCGCCCCCATCCGCGATCGCGTGCTGGTGCACGTGGACCTGCACGAGACCACCGATACGGACGAGTCGGAGTTCCGCCCGGCGCTGGCCGCGCGCGATGGCGTGGCGTTCGAGCCCGGCGAGATCCCCGACGGCTTCTATCTGGTCGACGACAGCGCCAGCCCGCAACCGGACTTCCAGCAGGCGGTGATCGCGGCGGTGGCCCGGGTCACCCACATCGCCCCCGCCGACGCCAGGGGCGAGATCATCGGTTCGCCCGTGATGGCGCCGGGCGTCATCCACTACCCGCTGGAGCAGCTGGGCCTGTGCGCCGGCATCACCAGGGCGCGCTACAAGACCACCACCGAGGTCTATCCGGACAGCCCGAAGGCGACCGCGGAACAGTGCAACGAGGCCCAGGTGGCGGCAGTCCGCGCGGCGATCGAGTTCGCGCTTGGCGCGTAGGCAGGCCTCCCCGGCGTAGCGGGCGCCGCGCGCACCACCCGCTCCGAGCGCGGGCGCAAAGCGACCAAGTGCGTTTGCCGCGGAAGCGCCCCGGCGCCCGCTAGAGCATCGCTGCGATCCCTCCGACCTCGGCGAGCACGGCGCTGCGTCGACGCGCGTCGATGGCTGGCGCGGCGTAGTAGGCGGTGACCAGCAGTGGCGGCCGGCCGGGCGGGAACAGGATGGCGATGTCGTTGCTCTCGCCCTGCGCGCCGCTGCCGGTCTTGTCACCCGCGCTCCACCCTGCCGGCAGGCCGGCGCGCAGCTTGTCGGCGCCGGTCAGGCAGCCGCGCATCCAGGCCAGCAGCCGCGCCCGCGACGGTTGCGCCAGCGCCTCACCGAGCAGCAGGTGCCGCAGGGTTTCCAGCATGGCCCGTGGCGAGGTGGTGTCGCGCAGGTCACCCGGCCGGGTCACGTTGAGCGCAGGCTCGGTGCGGTCCAGCCGGGTCACGGTATCGCCCAGCTCCCGCACGAAGGCGGTCACCGCGTGGGGACCCCCGAGCGCGGCGAGCAGTAGGTTGGCGGCGGTGTTGTCGCTGAGCGTCAGCGTCGCGGCGCAGAGCTCCTCGACCGACATGCCGGGGGTGCCGGTGTGCAGCCGGGTGACCGGCGCGTAGTGGAGCAGCACCTCGGGGCCGAACACGATGCGCCGTTCGAGCCGCTCGTGGCCGCGGTCCACCCGCGCCAGCACCGCGGCCACGGTCAGCACCTTGAAGGTGCTGCACATCAGGAACCGCTCGTCGCCGCGATGTGCCGCGCGACGGCCGTCGCCGGTATCCAGAATCGCCACGCCCAGCCGGCCGCCGTGGCGGCGTTCCAGCGCGGCAAGCCTGTCGGCCGGGCCGGGAGCAACGCCGCCGTCCGGTGTGGCCTGGGCAAGTGCGGCAGGGAGCAGGGCGCCCAGCAGGCTGCCTTTGATGAAGTCTCGGCGTTTCATGAAGTGGCTCGCGGGAATCAAGGGCCAGGATCCTGCGGGAACGCTGTGCGTGTTCGCGGCCCGGGCGCGGGCATTTGTCGGGCGCCGCCGGTTCCGCGCACGCATGCGCGTGTCGCCGTTGCGGGTATACGATGCGCAGTGCAGCAAGGGACTTCCGCACGCTGGCCCGCGCGGTCGGCCCAACCTCAGGAGGCAGGTCGTGAAATCTCTGGTGTTCGCCCTCGCATTCGTACTGGCAGCCCCGGCGGCAATTGCGCAGCAGAATTCGCAGCAGCCGACGCAGCATTCCAAGCCCGTGCAGAGCTTCCAGGACCTGCGTGCGCGGGAGAGCCAGAGCAGGGTCAAGTCGATGACCCGGGCCCAGCAGCAGGGCTATCTGGATTCCCTGGCCGACCTGGAGACGCTGCGTGGCAAGCTCGCCGACGCCTGGACACAGATGGGCATGTCACCGGCAGGGGCCAAACGGGTCGCCGATGCGTACGATCCCGACCTGGCGGCGCGCTCGCACCACACGTCGCTGCGTGGAAAGAGCGACCAGGAGATCGCCCGGTTGATGCAGGACGCGCTGAAGGAAAAGAAGTACCTGAAGGCCAACCAGCTGCTGATCGACTACCAGCGACAGAAGCTCGCGCTGAGCGAGTTGTCCAGCCCGCAGACGCGGGGCAATTCAGGCCTCTGACAGCAGCGTGGCGCGCACAGGCGTTCAGGGCCGGATGTAATCGTCGGCCGGACGCTCGCCTTTCTGGCGCTGGTTGTCCTCGCCGGTATCGTTCGTGGCATCGCCGCTGGCGGTCGTGTCCGCCGGGCGCCCGGGCATGTCCTCGTCCCGGTCGCCGCCCGCGTGCGGATCGCGGTGCGGTCGGTCGTTCTTGCCGGGAGGTGAAGTGATCATGCGCCTTCTCGATGGTTGACCTGCGGGTATTGTCGGCACTGACGCGAAAGTGGGTGTGAGCATGGCGTGCCGGCGATGCGCGTCCCCAAGCCCGATGGCCGTGGACGATCTGTTCGCGGCCGCCGACGCCGGCCGCCAGGCGCGCATTGCGGTGGCCGGGCGCAAGCAGGGCGACGGCGCCTTGATCACGATCCTGTTCCCGCCGATCCGTGGCCGGTTCAGCCGCGTCCGCTTGCGTTAACGCTGCCCGCCCGCAAGATGGAACACATCCACCGACGAGGAGCTTTCCATGCAGCACACCCACCATGAGCGCACCTTCGAGGACAGCGGCAAGCATTTCGTGGCGATCATCAACGAACAGTCCGACGGACTGCTGAGCGTCACCGTGCGTCTTCCGGACGGCACCCTGCGGGTGGTGCCCGGCGAGCATTTCCGCGACGAGGACCAGGCGATGGCGGCGGCCAGTTCGTTCGCGCACGAACTGGTGGGTTCCTGCTGAGGGCGTGCGCGCCGGGTTGCTCTCGCCTGGCCGCGCGAGCGGGGCTGGCACTGGGCGCACTGTGGATGGCGCCCAACACCTTGCTGGGCCTGCTCGCCGGTGGCCTCGGCCTGGTCATGGGCGCGCGCGCGCAGTGGCGGCCGGCCGAGCTGGCGCTGGTGTTCGCGCGGATGCCACCGGTCGCCTCCGGCGCGCTGACTCTGGGCAACGTGATCCTGCACACCGGCGAGCACCTGGACGTGGCCTGCACGACCTACGCGCATCGGGCCGGGCGTGCGGTCGAGCCGTGCGTGTCGCTGGCCGATCACGAGCGCGCGCACGTGTACCAGTACATGGCGCTGGGTCCGCTGTTCCTGCCGCTGTACCTGCTGTGCGGAGGCGTCAGCGTGCACAATCCCTTCGAGCGGGCCGCCGATCGCTATGCGCGCGACGGAGCGGGTTGGTGGCCGTTTGCGTGGGCACGGGACACCATCGAGGGACACGAACGATGAACGACAAGCTCGACCTCGACCTCGACGATCTGGCCCACCTCGCCCGCGTGGCCGAAGGCCAGGGCGCCACCGTTCCCGAGCCGGCGGTGGCCCGGTTGATGCTGGCGGGGCTGGTGCGCCGGCCCGGTCGCGTGTGCGAGGGCGCGCCAGTGCTCGAGCTGACGCCGGCCGGACTCGCGTTGGTGCGTTCGAGCGACCAGTGAGCGGCGGGGTGCGTGTCGGTCCGGAACTGAAGATGCGGCGTGGTGACGGCGCTCATCAGGTCGATGCAGGCGGCAACGACTCACCGCGCGCGGCAGCTTCACCCGGACCGACGTAGGTTGGTCACGCCAGGCGACGCTTGGCACGCGTGCCGGCGCGTCCCTTCCGGCAGGAGCCAAGCCGGTGGATGCCGATCACATCATTCAATCCGATGCCAGGATCGAGCGGATCAGGTACGACGGTTTCCGGGCGTTCCTGCTCGGCCGCGATCCCACGCGGCGGCTGGCCGATGCGTTCGCCCGCCAGATCGTTGCGCGGGGTGAGCACGCGCGTTACGGCTATGCGCCGGAAGCCGGCGAGAAGGTCATCGCGGAGGATTTCTACTATTGGGTCTGCCGCCCCTGAAGGGGCGCGAGCTTCAGGTTCAGCGGCCGCGCGCCAGTTCGGCCGCGCGCCGCAGCTCGGCGCGGCGCCGGTCCTGTGCCGCGAGCAGCTGCTGGCGACGGCTCGGCGGAAGGGCGGGTGCCTGCTCGGCGATCAGGCCCAGCTGGCGGCCGAGGCGCAGCACGAGCTGACGCCACCGGGGAGTGGACCACGGAGAGAGGTGGGGAAGCTGTGCGTGGGGGTTCATAGGGCATCCTCAAACCGTCGAGCTGAGCATGGCGGCGGACGGAATCGCTGCCTCGGATGCTGAATGTGCACCGAACCTTGTTAGATGCCTGTAATGCGGACGCTATGGCCGTGGCGATGAGGCCGCCAGCCCTTTCGACACGCCCCTGACAGGCATCGCGCCAGACTGTTCGCTACGCACAGCAACGGAAAATCGCCATGGGCAACCAACGCAACGAGCGCGGCCGCGAGCCTGTCGGAGGCCCGATGGCCCCGGACGCCGAGGGCAAGACCGCCGGCTCCAACACGCAGAGCCAGGGCGGGATCAGCCGCAAGGTGGCCCAGGCCGCTCGCGAGGAGTCGGACGCCGCCGCCGGTCTGCCTGGCGGGCTGCCGCGGGTCGATCCGCCGGGCCTGTCGCCGGACGAGGGCGGTCCGGCGCGCAAGGGCAGCGCCGAGCAGGGTTTCAGCGGCGACGACGGCGACTACGTTTCCGGCGGCAGTACCGGCGTGCCGGCGTCGCGCGCGCCCGGCGCCGCAGCCGATCTGGGCGCACAGCAGGACCCCCGCGTGCACGGCGTGCCGCGCGATCCGGCTGACCGCACCACTGGCGCGGATTCGCCCAACCGGGGCGGCACCGCCGGCTCGCCGGGCGGTCCCGCGCGCATGGCGCCGGCGCACGTGCCCGGTCAGGAGCCGGACGAGGGTGTGATCCAGGGCGGCCAGAGCGGCAACGACGCGCAGCGCGATCAGCAGGTCTGACACCCGACCCTTCGTTCTCCCCGGAGAGGCCGCGCCGCCCCGGGCCGCGGAGGCGGCTGGCGCTCGCGCGCACACCGCCCGCGCCTTATCACAATCTCCACATTCCTAAACCGCTGGATATCCCCCTGCGTGCCCTCGCGCACGTTTGGCCGTCCGAGTCAGGAAACGTCAAGGTAGCGGGCGGCAGGGGGTGCTAGGGTCCGAGGCTCTGGGCCGACGGTTGGTGGTTGTCCTCCGGGCAGGCACCCGCCAAGGGCTCGCTCATGAAGGAGAAGGCGCACATGGTCAACTCGACATTCCGGTGGGCCGCGGGGTCGCTGATGGTCACGGCGATCGCGCTTGGCGGTTGCACCAATTACGTGAAGAAAGCCGATTACGACGCCGCGATTGCCGAGCTGCGCGCCAACGACCAGAAGCAGCAACAGCAGCTCGATTCGCTGACCCAGGAGATGCAGCAGCGCTTCGCCAAGTACGACGCGCAGATCTCGCAGATGGCCGGCCGCGTGCGGCTCGACACCGCGGCGCACTTCGCCTTCAACGACTCGACCCTTCGCGACGAAGACAAGCCGCTGCTGGATGACTTCGCCAAGGTCGTCGGCCAGCACTATCCCGATGCCGTGATCACGGTGGAGGGCTTCGCCGACCCGGCCGGCTCGGCCAGCTATAACCGCCACCTCGGCGAGCGCCGTGCCAAGGCGGTGCGCGACTACCTGGTGCAGAGCGGGCTGTCCGCCGATCACCTGCGTGCGGTCAGCTACGGCGAGTCAAGCGACCGCCAGGTCGAGCGTGGCAAGACGCGCGAGGCCGGTGCCTCCAACCGCCGCGTGACGCTGGTGGTGGATTTTGCCGGGCAGTCGGCCGGTGAGCAGACGATGTCCTCCGGCACGACGGGCTGACCAGGCCCGATCCGGCTCTTGAAGGGCCGGTCCGGAGTGTTCCGTGGGGCGGGCTTCGGTCCGCCCCACGCGTTTGTGTGGTGGGCGAAGTCGCACATGGCGACACGCTCTCGCTCGCGGCCGGGCGCGCTCCGCCCGGTGCATGTGTTCCAGCGTCGCGTCGGCGATCACGGTCAGCAGCGTGGCAATTCGGCAACCACTGTTGCGTGCCTGCGCGGCCGGCACCGCCCGACACGCCTGCGTGCTTCATCGGACGTCGCTTGTTCCGCGGCCCATGCACGTGCGCACCACCTGTGCGAGCCCGTTCACGGGCGATGCCATTCGAATCCGACGTCCGCGAATTAGTCTCGCCCCACAGGTTGCGCGGCGCGATCGCCCGCGCGGCCACTGCGCACCGCCAACGTGAACGGAACGCTGTAGAGGAGCCCGTTGATCCTCAGCTAAGGGCTTCTTTATGACCCCCTCG
The DNA here is from genome assembly GCF_021117385.1 of Frateuria soli. Classification (GTDB taxonomy): domain Bacteria; phylum Pseudomonadota; class Gammaproteobacteria; order Xanthomonadales; family Rhodanobacteraceae; genus Frateuria_A; species Frateuria_A soli. Next base: position 2,737,225 of record NZ_CP088252.1, on the reverse strand, counting down.
GTAGGGTGGAAAGCGTTCGCCAGCAAGGCGGACTTTCCTTCCACAGACAGGAGAACGCCATGAGTGACGACAAGCGCGGTTTCGCTTCGATGGACAAAGACAAGCAGCGTGAGATCGCCAGCAAGGGCGGCAAGGCCGGAGGCGGCGACCACGCCACGCACGAAGAGCATGTGCGGGCCGGCCAGCAGAGCAGCGGTGGCACGCACGAGCAGCATGTCAAGGCGGGCCAGCAGAGCCACAAGAACGACTGATCCCCGTCAGTCCATTGCCAGTGCGAAGGGCGGCCACCGGGCCGCCCTTCGCCTGTCCGGAGCCCGCCCGTCTATCATCGCCCGGCCGCGACGTGCGGCCCTAGGGAGAAGCTCCGATGAAGCGTTTGCACGTGGCACTGCTGGGCGGCCTGCTGCTGGCCGGCTGTTCGTCGCATGACCAGGCGGCCGACACGGGCGCCAGCACACCCGCGCCCTCCGCGCCTGCCGTCGCCGACCAGCCGCTGGACCTGTGCCGGTTGATGCCGGTGGCCGACGTGGCCGCCATCCTGCAGGCCAATGGCGCCGACACCGTCACCGAGCAGAAGTCGGGCGCCGGCGGCATGTGCTCCTACCTGCACCAGCCGCAGCCGGGCGATTACCGCACCAAGTTGCTGATCGACTTCACCCGCATGGCCTCGGCCGACCAGGCCGGCCAGGCGCTCGCCGCGCACCGCGAGGACTTCACCGGGCGCGGCATCGGCGTCACGCCGGTGCCGGGGCTGGGCGACGAGGCCTTCCTTGCGGAGACCGAAGGCGCGGCCGGCCTCAAGCTGCGCGTGGGTCCCTACCAGGGCCAGATCAACCTGCGCGTGGAGGATCGCGATCCGGCCACGCTGCGTCCCGCCGTGCTGGCGCTGGGCAAGCAGGTGGTCGAGCGCCTGCACTGAAGCTGCATCGGTTGCCGGGGACGGCCATAATCGGCCGCCCCCCTCGCCGGAAGCCTTGCCATGAAATTCCTGATGATGGTGTACGTCGACGATGCCCTGCTGCAGGCCATGCCGGAGGAGGAGTTCGACACGCTCATGCGCGGCTGCCTGACACATGCCGACGAACTGCGCGCGGACGGCTGCGTGCTTGACTCGCAGCAACTGGAACCGCCCTCCACCGCGCGCTCGTTCCGCGTGCGCCAGCAGCGCACCACCGTGTTCGACGGGCCGTTCGCCGAGACCAAGGAATACCTGGCCGGCTTCAACCTGATCGAGGCCGACGACCTGGACCACGCCATGCGCATCGCGCGGGCCTTCCCGTGGGCACGCATCGGCGCGATCGAGGTGCGTCCGGTGCGCGACATGGACGCGGTGCGCCGACGCGTGGGCGCCTGAAACGGTGACCTGAAAAAAAGGCCGCGTCCTGCACAGGGACGCGGCCATGAAAAACCGAGCCACTGCCAAGCAGATCGGATGCCCGCGGCGGAGGACCGCGCGACCGGGCAACGATAGGCGGGTGCCGTCTCAGGAATTCGGACGCTCCACCGGCGGCGGATCATCCGGCATTGGCGCCTGTTTCACCCTTTCCCAACCTTCGCCGCGAGGGCGCGGTCGCCTGTTCAGCGTCTGCACGTTTCCCGCTCCGCCGGCTCACACGCCCTGAACGGGTGGGGCGCGCACGATGGCAAGCACTCTCAACGGCAAGGAGTAATTAAATGCTGGTTACCATCCTGGTCATCCTGGTGATCCTCGCGCTGCTCGGCCTGCCGACCTGGGGCTACTCGCGCTCATGGGGCTACGGCCCCAGCGGAGGCCTGGGCCTGATCATCGTGATCGTGATCGTGCTCTGGCTGCTGGGCGTCTTCCACTGATGCCCTGAGGTGGCCGCCCCCCCCGGGGCGGCCTGTGCGTGCCGCGCGTGGGAGAATGGGCAGCTCCCACCCACGGCACACACCCATGCTGAAACTGATCGGATTCGACGGAGACGACACCCTCTGGCACAGCGAGGGCTTCTACCAGGCCGCCGGCGCCGAGTTCCAGGCCATCCTCGCCCGCTACGTCGACGTCGCCGACCGCCAGGTGCAGACCAGCATGCTGGCGACCGAGCGACGCAACCTCAGGCTGTTCGGCTACGGCGCCAAGGGCATGACGCTGTCGATGGTCGAAACCGCCATCGCCATGACCGAAGCACGCATCGAGGCGCGCGACATCCATCGCATCGTCGAACTGGGCAAGACCGTGCTCGAGCATCCCGTGGAACTGCTGCCCGGCATCCGCGCGGCGGTCGAGGCGGTGGCCGCGCGGCACGCGATCGTGCTGATCACCAAGGGCGACCTGTTCCATCAGGAGAAGAAGGTCGCCGAGTCCGGCCTGTCGGACCTGTTCGGGCGCATCGAGATCGTGTCGGAAAAAAACGAGGGCACCTACCGCCGCGTGCTGGGAGAGTTCGATCTTTCGCCGGCGCAGTTCGCGATGGTCGGCAACTCGCTGCGCTCGGACATCGAACCGGTGCTGGCGCTCGGCGGCTGGGGCGTGCACATGCCCTACCACGTGACCTGGGCACACGAGCTGGAGACGGGCCTCACCGGCGGGGAGGAACGCATGGTCAGCGTGGACGCGCCCGCGGGCATCCCGGCCGCGGTGGCGCATCTTGGCGAACGCGCGTCGGCATCGCTGGCCGCTCGCTGAGATGGCCGCCGTGCCGCCGCGCGTGGTGCTGGATACCAACGTCTGCCTGGACCTGTTCGTCTTCGACGATCCGCGCTGCGCGAATCTGGCCGCGGCGCTCGCCAGCGGCGCGGTCGAGGCGATCACCGCGGTGGACTGCCGCGATGAATGGCTGGCCGTGCTGGACTATCCACGGCTCGCGCTGGACGGGACCGTGCGCGAGCGCGCGGTGCTGTCGTTCGACGAGCGGCTGCGCGTGCTGCCGACCGTCGCGGCAGGCCGCGGGCTGCCGCGCTGCGCCGACCGCGACGACCAGAAGTTCCTGACCCTGGCCGCCGCTGCCGGCGCGCGCTGGTTGCTCAGCCGCGACAGCGCGTTGCTCAGGCTTGGTCGCCGCACGCTGCGCGACGCCGGTTTCGCGATCCTCACGCCGGAACAATGGTCGCTGCATCACGCTCATCCAGCGTCCCGCGTTTCCTCGTAGGAACTCCGCCTGGGGCGATGTTCCCGGGGCTGGCGCATCGAAGGCATCGCCCACGAGCGGCCTCCTGGAGAGAGTGTGTGCAAACCGGCCCTGGCGAGGTGACCCATGCTGACCCCCGCTGACGTGTCCTGCCCCTACTGCGGCGAGCGGATCGAGCTGCTGCTCGACGGCTCGGCGGGCGAACAGGCCTACATCGAGGATTGCCCGGTGTGCTGCCGGCCCATCGGCGTGCATGTCAGCGTGGACGCGGACGGCGAGCCGAGTGCGACGGTCTCGGGCGAGAACGAGGCCTGAGCGAAGGTCGTGAAGCGCGCACCGGAACCTTCTTCGGGCGAGAGGGCAGGGCGAGGGACCGGTAGCGCGCGCGAGGCACCAGGCGGATCCGTAACTCTTCCGGGAAAGCTCCCGGAGGGCAGTTCGCGGCAGCCGCGAACCCTCACCGCGACCCGCTATGGAGGGCCGAGGTGGCCACCCTGCGCGGCCAGCGTGGCGCGGGTCGCGTCGTCGGTCGCGGGCGTCACCGGCCGCGTCAGCTCCCACAACATGTGCGCGCGGAAGCCCAGCGCCAGCGCGTCCTGCACCGTCCACAGCACGCATACGTCGCGTGCCAGCCCGCACACGTGCACTTCGGTCACGCCGCGCTCGCGCAACCAGCCGGCCAGACCGGTCGGCGGCCGAGAGCCGCCCGGGCCGTGGTTCTCGCGGAAGGCGCTGTAGGAATCGACCACCGGATCGATGCCCTTGCGCACGACCAGATCCAGCGGCGTCCAGTCGATCGACGGGTGCAGGGCGGCGCCGGGCGTGCCGGCCACGCAGTGCACGGGCCACAGCGTCTGCGGATGGCCATGCAGGGTGATCTGCCCGAACGGCGACTGGTCCGGATGGTTGGCGGCGAAGGAGACGTGCCCGCGCGGATGCCAGTCCTGCGTGGCGACCACGTGGCGATAGCGTCGCGCGCGCAGCAGCGCATCGACACCCGGCACGATGGCGTCGCCCTCGTGGCAGGCCAGCGGCCCCCCGGGCATGAAGTCCGGCTGCACGTCGACGAGGATCAGGGCGGTGTCGGGCGGGTGCGGGCGGGTCATCGCGGCAGTGTAGTGCGTCCCTGCGTCGACACGTGCCAGGCATCCACGCGGGCAAGGGGTTCCGGCGAACCACCTTCGGTGGACCACCCGGCATAATGCCGGTTCACCAACGGCGGACAGCGATGCATTACGACCAATCCTGGATGGGCTACGGCTGGGTCGGCGGCCTGCAGGCGGGCCTGATCGCGGCGGTGATCGGCGGGCTGCTCTTCCTGCTGTTCCGCTGGCGCACGCGCCAGGCCTGGAGCCATGGCGCGCAGATGGCGTGGGCCTATGTGCTGGGTGTCGTCCTCGCCGGCAGTGGTGACCTGGCTGATCTGTTCTATTTCAACTACGCGCGCCTGCAATCGGTGCAATTGCTGCGCGCAAAGCTGGCCGATGTGCACGATCCGGACGGGCTGGGCACGCGCGTGCTGTGCGAACTGGCCGGCGTGGCGATCGGCATCGCGCTGGCGTGGATGGCCAGCGAATGGGCCGCGCGGCGCAGGTGACCGGGGGTCCGGTCCGGCAAACCTCGCGGTGAGCTGCGTGCCGGGCTGAAGCCAGGCCCTCGCCGCGTCAGACGGCCTGCGAAGCCAGTCGCCGCCGTGCCGGAACGATGTCCGGCTCAAGCATCTGCGACGCCAGCACCCGTGCCTGCAGCCTTATCTCCGGCATCGCCGTGGATTCCCAGCGCGCGCCGCGCACGAGACTGCCGATGCCGAACAACCGCGGCCACGGCGTACCGTCATGGCACAGGCGGCCTTCCATCGTGGCCTGGCAGCCCAGGCCCAGCGGGTCGGGCGTGACGTGGCCGTTGGTCACCATCTGGCTCATCAATGGGTGGAGCGTGTTGCGCACGTCGGTGTCCAGGCCGATGGTCTGGATCGCCAAGTCGGCCTGCACAGGCGTACTGGCACCGGCGTGCCATGTCTCCAGCTCGATGCGTCCGTCCCGCGACCGGGCGGCGGTGACGCGACCGCTCACCCGGCTGAGCCGCCCCTCGCGCTCGAGTTCCAGCACCTGCCGTTCCACCTGTGGCGGCATGCGGTGGCGGGCGCGCTCCCACGCCCAGCGCGCATGCCGCAGGAAGCGCGCGCGTTCGGCCAGCGGCAGTGCCTCCCACAGTTCGGGCGTGGACGGGCGCAGGCTGTCGATCACCACGCGCCAGTCCCCGCTGGCGGCGATCGCCTCGCGAACCAGATGCAGCCAGCGGCGGATTTCCGGGGCGTCGTGCATGGCCTCGACCAGTGCGCCACCGTCGTCGTCCGGCACGGTGGACACCGGCAGGTGCGCTGCCGGCAGCCGGCCATGGCGGGAGACTGCGGTGAAGTGCGCGTCGGGCCAGCGATCGGCCAGATCCAGCAAGACGTCCACCGCGCTCAGGCCCAGCCCGACCAGCGCGACTTCGCGCGGCGCCGTGTGCGGCGGGGTCGAAGCCAGAAAAGTCCAGGGATCGATGATGTAGCGATTTTCCGCCAGCAGCGCCGCCTCGACACCCGGGAGCGGCCGCACCGGCAAGGCGCCGATGGCCAGCACCGCCGCATCGACGCGACTGGCACGCTCGCCCTGGATCACCGTGACGCCGTCGATCTCGGGGACCAGCGCATCGGCCGCGAACGGCACCACCCGCACGTCCACGCCACGGCTGCGCGATTGCGCCAGCGCGTTGGCCGCTTCGTCTTCCAGGTAGTCGCCATACAGCCGCCGTGGCAGGAAATCGGTGCCGGCGACCCGCGGATCGGCACGCTGCGCGAAGTCCAGGAAGCCGCGCGGCCGGCGCGAGAACATGCCCATGGTCGCGGCGCGCACGTTGAGCAGGTGGCGCGGCGAGGTCGTTCCGTAGGCGATGCCGCGGCCGGGCTGCGCGGCGCCACCGGTGTACCAGTCCAGATGCAGCGGCGCGCTGGCGCGATCCACCAGTTCGGTGAGGAGGGCGACGGCGGCGGCACCGCCGCCAACGATGGCGACCCGTCGGAACATGGCGGCTCTCCGGTAGCCGGGGGCTCAGCCCGGCAGCGGTCCGGCGATGGCCGGCCGCGAGGGGGGCATCCGTTGCCGGGTGGACGGGGGCGGGGCGTAGGCGAGACCGGCGGGGGCGCCCCCGAAAAGGTGCAGGCTCAGCGCGGCGTCGCGCCTGGAAAGGTTGCGGCAGCGATGCAGGCGTGACTGGTCGGCGTCGAACCACAGCGCATCGCCCGGGCCGAGCCAGTGGCGCCCATGCGCCAGCGGCTCGCCGCCATCGCTCTGGCGGCGCCAGGCTTCGATTTCCAGCGCGTTGTGCAGCGGGATTTCCAGACCCCAGCGCGCGCCATGATCGTGCAGCGCGGAGACGTGGTTGGGCGGCCAGGCGATCAGCAGCAGTTGCAGGTGCGCGCTACCGGTCCGCAGCGGGCGAATGCGCGGGGCGCCGGCGGTCGTCCGGACGCGGGCGGACAGTGCAGTGAAACCTTCCGTATGGAGACGGACCGCGCTGCCCAGTTCACGGGCGAGGGCGGCCAGGTCGGGGTGCTCCCCTCGGCAGTGCGCCAGCGCGATACGGCGCAGCGCCTTCAAGCTTTGCCTGTGGTTTGCCATGGCAGGACCGTACGAAGAACGGCGCCCAGTGGAGCACGGGCGCCGTTAAGCAGTCGTAACCCTTGAGTGCGCGATGCTGGGCGGCTTTTTACAGCTTGCGCAGCTCGAAACTCACCGGCACCCGCGCCCAGGCGCGCACCGCGTGGCCATCCACGCTGGCCGGCTGGAAACGCCAGCCTCGCAGCACCTGCTCACGCGCACTCTCGTCCAGCTGCCTGTAGCCACTGCTCTGGTCGATGATCACCTCCACCGGCCTGCCCTGCTCGTCCACCAGCACGCGCAGCAGCACGGTGCCGTGCATGTGCTGGCGGATCGCCCGGGCGGGAAAGACCAGCGGCGCACTGCGATAGGCGAGGCTGGCTTGGACCGGCTCCCCCGGCAGGGTGGCCGGCGTCGCGCCGACCGTCGGCGGTGCGATCGCAGGCACGGGAATCGGCGACACCGCCACCGTGCCTTCGTCGCTGACGTGCAGCGGGGTGGCGACCGGCGGTGCGACATGCACCGGCGTGTGCCGCGTCACCGGCAGGATGGCCGGCAGCGATGGCACCTCCACCGGCCTGGGCCTGGGCGGGATGAAGCGCGTGGTCAGCGCCGGGGTGTCCATGCGCGGCAGGGCCAGCGGCGGCAGCGGCCGGGTGGCAGCGATGAATACGGTCAGATTGATGGCCATCGCCGCGCTCAGCGCAGTGATGCGGACCGGGTCGGGAAGGGCGTGCGTGCGGGATGAAGCCAGGACTGCGGACGACATGGGCGTTCCTCCTGTGCTTTGGCGCAGGCGCGCTGCCTGGGGAGGGCAGAGGGAACCGTGCCGGCGCGACTCCAGCCTAGGCTTGCCCCTTGTCCGCGCGCAAGCATTCCCGCCGTCGCGTTCTTTGCCGCACAATCGGCCGGTGCGGCCGCGGGGGCCGCGGGGAGGCGATCATGACGATAGGGAAAAAACTGGGCGCGCTGGCGCTGCTGGTGGGCGGACTGGCGCTGTTGCCGGTCCCGGCGCATGCGGGCGAGATCTCCTGCAAGATGACCTTCTCGCTGTCGGGCTGGTCGGTCTTCTACAAGACTGCCAAGGGCTCCGGCACGGTCCGCTGCAGCAACGGCCAGACCATGCAGGTGAAGCTGCGCGCCAAAGGCGGCGGGCTGACCTTCGGCAAGACGCACATCGAGAACGGCATCGGCAAGTTCTCCGGCGTGTACGACATCCACGAAGTGCTCGGCCACTACGCCAACGCCGAGGCACACGCCGGCGCCGGTGAATCGGCCGGCGCGCAGGCGCTGACCAAGGGCAACGTCGGCCTTGCGCTCAGCGGCAAGGGCGAGGGCTGGAACCTGGGCGTGGCGTTCGGGGCGTTCATCATCGAGCAGTAAGCGCGGCCTGGACGTCCAGACGTCCAATACAGAAACAGTACGCGCGGGTATGGTAGGGTGGCCGCCCGGCCTTTCCGTCCAGGAACCTCCATGCCCGCGCCTCCCGCCGTCAGTCCGCCGCGCTACCGTTTCGGTGACGAGCTGGCCAGCACGCTGATCCACGGCGTCGGCATCCTGCTCAGCATCGGCGGACTGGCGACGCTGGTGGCGTTCGCCGCGCTGCGGGGCGATGCCCGGGCGGTGGTCAGCTGCGCGGTGTTCGGCTCCACGCTGATCCTGCTCTATACCGCCTCGACCCTGTATCACGCGATTCCCGGCGAGCTGCCGCGGCGGGTGCTGCGTACGCTCGACCACATCGCGATCTTCCTGCTGATCGCCGGCACCTATACGCCGTTCACCCTGATCGTCTTGCCGGGGGCGTGGGGCTGGGGGCTGTTCGGTACGATCTGGGCGCTGGCGCTGGCCGGCAGCGCGCTGGAGCTCGGCCTGTTGCGGCGTATCCGGACGCGCTGGCTGGCGGTGTCGATCTATGTGGCGATGGGCTGGGTGGCGCTGGTGGCGTTCGAGCCGCTGCGCAAGCACCTGGAACCGGGTGGGCTGGCGCTGCTCATCGCGGGCGGGGCGACCTACACGCTGGGGGTGCCGTTCTATCTGTGCAAGCGGCTGCCGTTCCATCATGCGGTGTGGCACGGCTTCGTGCTGGCCGGCAGCGTGCTGCATTACCTGGCGGTGCTGCTTTACGTCATCCCCGACTGATCCTGTGCGTCCTGAACCCGTCGTCGGGATGGCTTGCGGCACCGCCGATCGCCCACAAGTGGGCTCCTACAGGAACGCACCGCCGCCGGTCGGCCGCAGAACCACCCGCGCCGCCCCTTGTAGGAGCCCACTTGTGGGCGATGCTCTCCGCCACGCCCATCGCCCGCAAGTGAGCGCCTCCCGGCGGGGGCTGGCCGTCAGTGCTTCTGCTTCTGCTGCGGCACGAACCGGGTCTTCACCGCTTCGGCCAGCTGTGCCGGCGGCAGCAGGCCCTGGCCGATCACGAAGTCGTTGAAGGCCTTGCGGTCGAACTTGTCGCCCAGTGCCAGCTCGGTTTCCAGCCGCAGCTGCTGCAGGCGCAGGTAGCCGTAGAAATACGCAGTGGCCTGGCCGGGGCTGTTGAAGGTGTAGCGGTCCAGTTCCTGCCGGGCCATCGCCTCCGACAGGCCGACGTCGCGGGTGAGCACGTCGTGCGCGCGCTCGCGGGTGATCAGGCCCAGGTTGAGCATCGGGTCGAGGTAGGCGCGGGCAGCCCGCATCAGGCGCGCCTGCAGGGCGGCGAACTGGCCGGCCGGGGGCTCGTACGGCAGCATCTCCGACTCGGCGTAGAGCGCCCAGCCTTCGACGTTGACGCTGTTGAATGCGAACAGGCTGCGCGCCAGCGACACGCCGCGCTCGACCATCGCCGCGAACTGCAGTTCGTGGCCGGGGCGACCCTCGTGCGCGGTCAGCGTCCAGGCGGCGGCCTTGAAGGTGAAGTCGTCGTAGGACTGGCTGTTGTCCTTGCCGTTGCCGGGGTTGCCCATGGTCAGCACGAAGGTGCCGCGCTCGCCGTGGTTGTTGAGGAACGGCGGCGGGTCCATGTGCGGGGCGGGTACCTGTGCGGCCTCGGCCTCGGAGGCCAGGCGCATCTGCATCTGGCGCCTGGGCAGGGTGACGATGTCCTCGTCGCGGATGGTGTCCTCGATGTGGCCCAGCACCCCGTGATACCAGGGCTCGACCTGGTCGCGGGTGAGCTGCTGCTTCTTCAGGGCCTTGAGCACGTCGCGGTAGTCGGAGGCGTCGATGCCCTCGGCCCTGGCCACCACCGGCGCCATCGCCTGCATCATGCCGCGCAGCTCCATGAACTCGAGCTCGGCCTGCTTCATCAGCTGTTCGGGCGGGATGTCGATGCCGACCTGCTTGAGGTTGTATGCGTACAGCGGTTCGGGCAGGCGGAAGTCGGTGCGTGCGCGCGGCAGCACGGTGTCGCGCACCCAGGCGTCGTACTCCTTCAGTTGCTTGTCGAGTGCATCCAGCGCGGCCTTGCCCTCCGGGGTGTCGAGCTTGTACCTGGCGAACAGCTGGCGGATGCCCTCGACGTAGCGCGGCGTGTTGGCGAGCTTCTGCTCGACCTCGCCCCTGTACGGACCCAGCAGCGACTTCTCGCCCAGCCGGGCCGTGGTCAGCGCCCTGGCCTCCTCGGTGATCGGCGTGCAGCCGGGCGCCTTGCCGACGTAGCACTCCAGGCGCTTGAGCGCGGCCGGCCGGCGCTTGGCATCGACGTCGTCCTTCAGCAGTGCGAATTCGCCGCTGAAGATCAGCGAGCCGATGTCGTTGTAGGGCAGCAGGTACTTGTGGGTGAGGTCGATGCCCTCGATCTGCTGGGCGGTGGCCTCGATCATGATCTGGAGGTCCTCGCGCACGTTCGGGTCCCGCTCCCTGGCGAGCAGCTTCTCCAGCTTGCCCTTGGCCTCCACCAGTGCGGCGCGCGAGCGTGCGTCGATGCCGGGCTTGAGGTCGGCGACCCTGGTGTCGTAGCCGGGCACGCCGACCTGGGTGGCGAATTCCGGACTGAAGCGGGCGAGGGTGTCCAGCAGCACCTTGGCGTCGGTGTTGCTGCGCTCGACCCAGGCATCGGGCGTGGCCTGCGCGTGCAGCGATCCGGCGGTGGCCAGCGTTGCGGCCAGGGCGAGGGCGAGGGTCTTGCGCATGGTGTTCCTCCTTGGATGGCCGGCGCAGCGTACGCGGGCGTGGTTGGGGCGCGCCTGTGCCTTAAGGTCTAGAGCAGCATGGCCAGGCCGAACAGGCCGACCATCAGGAACGAGATCACCAGCTTGACCAGCGTGCCGGCGAGCAGCCCGATCCAGGTGCCGGCACCGACGTGGGCCGAGCGCAGCACGCTGGTGCCGGCGGAGAGCTCGCCGAGCAACGCGCCCACGAACGGACCCAGGATCAGTCCCGGGATGTTGAAGAACATGCCCACCACGGTGCCGATGGTGGCGCCCCACAGCGCGCGGGGGCTGGCGCCGATCCGTTTGGCGCCCATGGCGCCGGCGACGAAGTCGACCAGTACGCCGAGCGCCCCGAGCGCGCCGATCACCAGCAGCCAGGCCAGGCCCAGGTGGCGGTAGCCGTCCACCGCGGCGACCAGCCAGATGCCGCCGAAGATCATCGGGATGCCCGGCAGCATCGGCAGCACCGTGCCGGCGAGGCCGCCGAGGATCAGCAATGCGGCGAGCAGGTAGAGCGCGATTTCCATCAGGTCGTCCCGGCGGAGGGGAGGGCACACTCTGGGGCCATGTTCCCGCACGGGCAAGCCTGAACCCGCCTTGCGCGGGTCCGGCCCCGGCAGGCGTCCGATGGCGATGTCCTGCGGGGCGGGCGAGGCATCGCCCGCCGGATGGGGCGCCTGCATCGGAAGGGTGCTAGGAAGCTCTTGGCGGGGCCTGGCCCGGAGCACCCCCGGCGCGGGCGCCGAACACCATTTCGGTGGTCCAGCCCAGCAGCATCGAGGTGTAGGCGCGCTGGCAGTCGGGACTGGACAGTGCGTGGTCGGCCTCGTCGATGACCCGGTAGGTGACCGAGTGGGTGCGCCGGAAGGCGTTGCGATAACTGACGATGGCCGGGTGGGGCACCAGGTGGTCATGCCCCGATTCGACGATCAGCACGTCGCCGCGGAAATCGCTGCAGGCGCGCAGGGCGCGGTTGTCGTCCGGCTCGAGCACGCGGCTGCGGTAGGCGTCCAGTTGGCTGCGTGGCAACGAGCGCTTCGGTGCGTCCCAGCCCTCGTCCCGGTACAGCGCGGGCACCCGCAGCGCGAGCCATTTCACCGGACGCAACGAGGTCAGGATCGACGCGAGGTAGCCGCCGTAGCTGGCGCCGATGACCAGGATCGAATCCGGATCGACGTGCGGCAGCATGCGCAGGTGGTCGTAGGCGGCGACCACGTCGGCCAGGTTCTGCGCGCGGGTGACGGTCTGGCGCATCGCCTCGGTGCGCACGTGGCCGCGCATGTCGAAGGTCAGGCAGATGCAGCCCAGCGCGGCGATCTGCTGTGCGCGGCCCAGGTCGCGTTCCTGCGAGCCGCCCCAGCCATGCACGAACAGCACGCCGGGGACAATCGAACCCGGCGCAAGCACCGTGCCGGCCAGCTGCATGCCGTCGACGGCGATATCGGAGTTCTCGCTACGGGTCGTCATCGTCCTCCACCACGGTGAACTTCAGCAGCGGGCCGACCACCGGATCGTCGCCGTGGAACAGCACGGTGGCACCGGGCGGCGGCGCGCTGTCGGTCCCGTAGCGCTCCTCCGTGCGCACGCCGAGCCAGCGTCGGCCCGGCTCGTCGCGGAAGCGCAGGAGCGCGGCGGTCTCCGCGCCGCTGGCGCCGCCGATGCGCCAGGACGACTCGAGCACGCCGGCGTGCGCCTGCCCGCGGTGATCCCTGCCCTGCACCACGTCGTAGTTGCGGCGCGAGGCGAACATGCGCGGGAAGCACTGCCGCGCCGCCTCGTCGTAGAGCTGCGCCTGCGCCGCGGCCTCACGCACGGGCGCCGGCAGCGGCTCGCGCAGCAGCGCGTCGAAGCCGCCGCGGTGAACGCGCAGGCTGGAGCCGCCGTAAGCGACCTCGCCGGCGTTGTCGCGGGTCAGCCACTGCGTGCCGTAGTAGGCAATGGTGTGGTGATCCACGCGGACCTGGCCCACGCTCCAGGTGGTCAGGTCCTGCAGGTCGGTTTCCAGTACCAGGCCGTCGCGGGCGAGCGCTTCCTCGTCGAAGTCGGCAACGATCGCGTCCAGCTCGCCGATGTCGTTGGCCACCCGCTGGCCGCGGCCGGCGTTGCCGTGCGCGGGCTTGATCCGCACCGGGCCCAGCTGCAGGAGCGCGCGGCCCGCGCGGCGCGCATCGGCCGGTGCGTAGGCGCTGTAGCCGGGCAGCACCACCGGGCGCACGCGTTCGGCGAAGGTGCTCGACCAGCCCTCGGGAACGCGCGTGGGCGCATCGACCAGCGGGTGGGTGATCGCCTTGGAGGCCAGTACGCGGTCCGGCACCACGCCGCCGAACAGGTCCGAAGCGTTGCGGATGCCGCAGGCTTCGGCGGCATCCAGTCCGGTCAGCACGTCGCCGGGCACGAAGTACAGTGGACCGGCATAGGCCCGTCCCGGCACGTAGGCGCCGGCGAAGTCGTAGCCCAGCAGTTCGGCCAGTTGCTGTGCGATGGCCGCATGCGCGGCAGCCTCGTGGCTGGAATGCGCCGCATCGCGCCCGACACCCAGCACCACGCTGCCGCGTGCCTGGCCTGCCTGCGCTGGAGGCGAGCTGCTGGATGCCACCGGAGTCTCCGCAACGAACGGCGCTTGGCGCCCAATCGCCAGGAGGCTAGTGGTGTGGGTGTGGATGGGCTGTTGAAGCAGCCCACGGCAGGGTAGGCGCAGTCGCCTGCGCCGGCCCTACTTCTCGACGAACGCCCGCTCGATCACGTAATCGCCCGGCTCGCGCGTGCGCGGCGAAGCCTGGAAACCGCGCCCGTCCAGCAGTGCGCACAGATCGTCCAGCATCGCCGGGCTGCCGCACAGCATCACGCGGTCGGTGGCGGGGTTGAGTGGCGGCAGGCCGGTCGTGTGGCTCATCACGCCATCGACGATGGCGTCGGTGATGCGGCCGCGGTTCCTGAACGGCTCGCGGGTGACGGTGGGGTAGTAGATCAGCTTCTCGCGCACCAGCTCGCCCAGGTACTCATGCTGCGGCAGCTCGCGCTCGAGGTAGTCGGCATAGGCCAGGTCGCCGACCTGGCGCACGCCATGGGCAAGCACGACCTTCTCGTAGCGCTCGTAGGTGGCCGGGTCGCGGATGATGCTCATGAATGGAGCCAGGCCCGTGCCGGTACCGAGCAGGTACAGGTGTCTGCCCGGCTTGAGGTCGTCCAGCACCAGCGTCCCGGTCGACTTGCGGCTGACCACCAGCGGATCGCCGGGCTTGAGGTGCTGCAGGCGCGAGGTAAGCGGGCCGTTGGGCACCTTGATCGAGAGAAACTCCAGGTGTTCCTCCCAGCTCGCGCTGGCGATGGAATAGGCGCGCATCAGCGGCCGGCCGTCGACTTCCAGGCCGATCATCACGAACTGGCCGCTCTCGAAGCGGAAACCCGGGTCGCGCGTGGCGCGGAAGCTGAAGAGGCTGTCGTTCCAGTGCCGCACGTCGATCACGTGCTCGGTCGCCAGTGCCACCATGATTGTCGTATCTCGTCGAAAGAAGTATGGCCGCGTCGATCGGCTATGCGCCGGACAGGCCGTGGTTGTGGGGAAACCAGCCGGCGGCGGGCGCTGCGCCTGGCGGCGCCACGCAGTGCGCGGCGGCAACTGCACAGGATACGTGATCCGGCCGCCCCCTGCGCGGCGTGGCGCCCCGGCGGCCTGCGGCATCCTGGCGCGCAGGAGTGATCGGGCAGGGAGCCAGCCCGGTGGCGGTCGCGTGCGGGAACCATCCCGGGCTTCCACGGCGTGGCCGTCGCCTTGCGTCGCGGCAGCCGGGCCGGCCCCCTACAATGGACCGATGGCTTCCTCCCCCGTGCCCGCCGATTTCCGCCTCACCATTGCTCCGATGATGGACTGGACGGACCGGCATTGCCGTTATTTCCACCGGCTGCTGTCGCCGAACGCGCGGCTTTACACCGAGATGGTGACCAGCGCGGCACTGGTGCGCGGTGGCCAGTTGCGCCTGCTCGAGCACAGCCGGCAGGAGCATCCGGTGGCCCTGCAACTGGGTGGCAGCGACCCCGTGGAGCTCGCGCAGGCGGCGCGGCTGGGCGCGCAGGCCGGCTACGACGAGATCAACCTCAACGTCGGTTGCCCGTCCGACCGTGTGCAGTCCGGCCGCTTCGGCGCCTGCCTGATGCGCGAGCCGGCGCTGGTCGGCGACTGCGTCAGGGCGATGCGCGACGCGGTGGACGTGCCGGTGACGGTCAAGTGCCGCATCGGCGTGGACGAGCAGGACGATTACGCCGGCCTGCAGCACTTCACCGAAACGATGGTCGCGGCGGGCGTCGAAGTCCTGGTGGTGCATGCGCGCAAGGCCTGGCTCAAGGGCCTCAGCCCGAAGGAAAACCGCGAAATCCCGCCGCTGGACTACGAGCGGGTGTACCGCCTCAAGCGCGAGTTCCCGCAACTGGTGGTGGTCATCAACGGCGGCATCACGACCGTGGAAGCGGTGCAGGCGCACCTGGCGCAGGTGGACGGCGTGATGCTGGGCCGCGCGGCCTATCACGATCCCTACCTGCTGGCGCAGCTGGAGGCGGCGCTGTACGGCGCGCCGATGCCCTCGCGCGAGGAGGTGCTCGGGCACCTGCGTCCCTACGTGGAGGCGGAGCTCAAGCGCGGCACCGCGCTCAAGCACATCAGCCGGCACCTGCTCGGGCTGTACCAGGGCGAGCCCGGCGCGCGCACGTTCCGGCGCGTGCTGAGCGAGGGCGCGCACTTGCCCGGCGCGGGCTGGAGCCTGCTCGAACGGGCCGCCAGCGGCCGCCGGGACGCGGCATGACCCGGCCGGCCAATGTTCAGCCCCGCCTGCCTAGGCTGGTATGCATTTGAATCCGGGTCACCGCCTTGCCGACCATGTTTCGCCGACGCCTCCTCGCCTGCCTGCCGGCCCTGCTGCTGCCGGTGCTCGCGCATGCCCTTCCGCCGCAGGAAAAGACGCCGATGACGCTGGAAGAGGCGGTGGCGAAGGTGCAACAGGATACCGGCGGTAAGATATTGTCGGCTGATCCGCGCAAGTTCGGCCGGCGGACCGAGTACCGCATCAAGGTGCTCACCCCGGAAGGCCATGTGCGGACCATCTCGATTTCGTCCGACGCCCCGCGTGCGGGCACGGGCAAACCACCGGCCGGCAACGGCGCAGGCAAGAAGGAGAAACACTGATGCGCATCCTTTTGGTCGAGGACGAGGCGCCCTTGCGCGAGACCCTCGCCGCGCGGCTGAAGCGCGACGGCTTTGCGGTCGACGCCGCGCAGGACGGCGAGGAGGGCATCTACCTGGGCCGCGAGGTCCCGTTCGACCTGGCGATCATCGACCTGGGGTTGCCCAAGATGTCCGGCATGGAGCTGGTCAAGGCGCTGCGCGAGGCCGGCCAGCGCTATCCGATCCTGATCCTCACCGCCCGCGGTTCCTGGCAGGACAAGGTCGAGGGTCTCAAGCACGGGGCCGACGACTACCTGGTCAAACCGTTCCACGTCGAGGAACTGCTGGCGCGTATCAATGCGCTGGTCCGCCGCGCCAGCGGCTGGTCCAAGCCCGTGCTCGCCTGCGGGCCGATCAAGCTGGACACCACGGCGCAGACGGTGACGGTCGAGGGCAAGCCGGTCGATCTGACCAGCTACGAGTACAAGGTGCTGGAGTACCTGATGCTGCATGCCGGCGAACTGGTCTCCAAGGCCGACCTCACCGAGCACATCTACCAGCAGGATTTCGACCGCGACTCGAACGTGCTGGAAGTGTTCATCGGGCGCCTGCGCCGCAAGCTCGACCCGGAAAGCGCGCTCAAGCCGATCGAGACCGTGCGCGGCCGCGGGTACCGCTTCGCCATTCCGCGCAGCGACGGCGACGACGACTGAGCCCCGGTCCATGGCCCTGCGGCGGCTCCCGAGCATGCACGCCTTGCGCCGCCCGCAGCCCACGGGCGGTCGCTGACCGATGTTCGCGCCCCGTCCGTTCTCACTGGCGGCGCGCGCGGCCATCGCTACAGGCCTGGTGCTGGCCGGCTTCCTCGGGCTGGTCGGCCTGACGCTTTCGCGGGCCAATCACGAGACCGCGCTCAACAACCTGCACGACCGGCTGCAGAACTACGTGATCGCCTACCTGGCCGGCACCGAGGTGTCGCGCTACGGCAAGGTCCTGCTGCCCGACGCCCCGCCGGACCCGAGCTTCTCGCGCCCCGGTTCGGGCCTGTACGCGGTGGTGCTGGGCGACAAGGGATTCCGCTGGGAGTCGTCCTCGGCGATCGGCCGCGACTTCGCCTTCCTCAAGACGCTCGAGCCTGGCGAGAACCGTTTCGTGGGTCCGGTCGACACGCGCATGGGCCGGCTCTATTACTACGCCTTCGGCGTGGCCTGGGACGTGCCGGACAAGAAGCCGCTCAGGCTCACCTTCATGGTGGCGCAGACCGAGGACCAGTTCGAGGGCGAGAACGCGGTGTACCGACGCACCCTGGTCGGCATGCTCTCCATCCTGGGCGTGATGCTGATCGTGCTGCAGCTGTTGCTGCTGCGCTGGAGCCTGACGCCCCTGCGCAAGGTCGCCACCGACATGGCGCGGGTGGAGCGCGGCAAGAGTGATCACCTGGACAGCCAGTACCCGCTCGAACTCATCCCGCTGACCGACCGCATCAACGCCTTCATCGATTCGGAACGCGAGCAGCGTACGCGCACCCGCAACACGCTGGCCGACCTCGCGCACAGCCTGAAGACGCCACTGGCGGTGATCCGCTCGCGGCTGGAGTCGTCCGGCAACGAGCCATCGCTGCGTGGCGACGTGCTCGACCAGGTGCGGCGCATGGACGAACTGGTCGCCTACCAGCTCGCCCGTGCCGCGACTTCCGGCCGGCAGACCTTCGCCAGCGCCGTGCCGGTCGCCGGCCACGCCGAGGACCTGGTGCGCAGCCTGGAAAAGGTCTACGCGGCCAAGAACGTGCTGTGCGAGTTCGAGATGGACGAGGGCGCGGCGTTCTACGGCGAACAGGGCGACCTGCTCGAGCTCATGGGCAACCTGCTGGAGAACGCCTTCAAGTGGGCCGGCCACCGCGTGCTGCTGGTGGTCAAGGCGCAACCGCAGGCCGGCCGCCAGCGTCCGGGCCTGTGGCTGAGCGTGGAGGACGATGGCCCCGGCATCGCCCAGGAGCAGATCGAGAAGGTGCTCCAGCGTGGCGTGCGCGGCGACGAGCGCGTGCAGGGCCACGGCATCGGCCTGTCGATCGTGCAGGACATCGTGAAGGCCTACCGCGGCGAACTGGTGGTCGACCGCTCGACCGAGCTGGGCGGTGCGCGCTTCAGCGTGAACCTGCCGGCGAGCTAGCCAGAGCGCAAGCCCTCAAGAGCGGGTTGGGCGGGCGCGTGGAACTCGCGGCAGTGTTGATCACCGCGACGCCCGTTCGCTGCAACGCCGTCGCATGGGATCGCCTTGATCGGATGGGGGCCGGTCCGGGCCGCTCCTGTTCCGGGCCCTCACCCCCGCGGCAGGCGGGGGCATGTCCGCTTACTGGATCGAGCCGGGCAACAGCGACTGCCAGCCCAGGCTGCTGCGATGACGGGCGCGCGGATGCGGCGCCGAGGCACCGCCACCACCGCCGTCATTGTCGTCGGCACCGTCGCCGGCCGAACCGGGCAGGGTGCAGTCGCGGTTGGCATCGGAGGCGTCGCCGCTCGCGCCGCCGCCGCCATGGCTGCCACTGTCGATGGTGGCGTGCGGGGCAATGGGATCCTGGCTGGAAACGCCCATGGCTGCGACCGGCCCCACGCTGGCGAGCGCGAGCAGGCATGCGAACAGGCAGCGTTTCAGTCCCATGGCGACCAACCTCTGATCCCCCAGCCAAGGCTTCGGATCGTCGCAGAAACATGGGAGCCTCGCCAGTGCCAGGCGCAGCCGGCTGTCCCAGGCGTGGCGCGGCGCGGGAACCGCTAGAATCTCCCGATGCGCGCAACCTTTCCGCTTCCCGCCCGCGTTGCCGGGCCCGGCCCTGGAGTGTGCGGCTGATGCAGGCACGACAACTGCTGGCCGCCCTGGCCTCCGGCGAGGCCGTCTCGGGCGCCCAGCTCGCCGATCGCGCCGGCGTCACCCGCGCCGCCATCTGGAAACAGGTCGAGACGCTGCGCGCGCGGGGGGTGCCGGTCGAGGCGCGTGGCGCAGCCGGCTACCGGTTGCCGTGGCCGGTGCAGTTGCTGGATGCCTCGCGCATCCGCGCCGCCCTGCCGCGCGCCTGCGCCGCGCGCCTGGGGGCGCTGGAGGTGCACTGGGAGCTGGACTCCACCTCCAGCGAACTGCAACGCCGGCTGGGCGAGGCGGCCGACCTGAGCATGGTGCTGGCCGAAACGCAGACGGCCGGGCGTGGCCGGCGCGGACGCAACTGGCTGTCGCCACCGGGCCTGAATCTTTATCTTTCCTGCCTGAAGCGGTTCGATCGCGGCTTCGCTGCGCTGTCGGGACTGTCGCTGGCGGTGGGCGCGGTGGTGCTGCGCGCGATCGAATCGCTCGGCATCGAGGGCGCCGGGCTGAAATGGCCCAACGACGTACTGGCCGATGGCGGCAAGCTCGCCGGTGTGCTGGTGGAGCTGAGCGGCGAATACCAGGGGCCGTGCGCGGCGGTGATCGGCGTCGGCCTCAACCTGCGTTTGACCGAGGCGCTGCGCGAGCAAGCCGGTCAACCGGCCTGCGACCTGGCCACGCTGGCGGGGGAGCTGCCCGACCGCAACCTGGTAGCGGCCCGGCTGATCGCCGTGCTGGTCGAGGGTCTGCGCGAGTTCGAGCGGCACGGCTTCGCGCCCTTCGCGGAAGACTACGCCCGCCACGACCTGCTCGCGGGGCGGCGGCTGCGGCTCAGCGGCGCACAAGGCCACTTCGAGGGCATCGGCGCCGGCGTCGATGCGCGCGGCGCGCTGCAGGTGCGGTTGCCCGACGGTGGATTGCGCTCGGTCGACAGCGCCGACGTCACGGTGCGCCGCGCATGAGGTTGCTGCTGGACCTGGGCAACACGCGCCTGAAATGGGCGCTCGAAGATCGCGGTCGCTGGCACGCGCAGGGCGCCGCGGCGTGGAGCGGGGACCTGGCCTTGCTCGAATCCACCTGGCGGACGCTGCCGACGCCGGCAGCGGTGTTCGGCGCCTCGGTGGTCGACACCGCGCGCGAAGAGGCGGTGGCGGCGCAGGTACAGGCGCTGTTCGGCCGCGAGATCATCTGGCTGCGCACGCCGGCCAGTGCCTGTGGCGTGCGCAACGCCTATCCGGAACCGGGCCGGCTGGGGGTGGACCGCTTCCTCGCCATGGTCGCCGCCCATGCCGCCGGCGCGGGCGATTGCGTGCTGGTCGGCGTCGGCACCGCGCTCACGCTGGACGCGCTGGCCGCGGACGGTCGCCATCTGGGCGGACTGATCGCCCCCGGCCCGCGGCTGATGCAGCAGTCCCTGCTCGGTGCCACCGCGCAGGTGCGTCCACGCAACGATGGCGTGCTGGTGGACGCGGCCGACAACACCTCCGACGCGGTGGTCTCCGGTTGCTGGCAGGCGGCCGCCGCGCTGGTCGAACGCTTCGTGGCGCGCATGGCGCCCCGGTTCGGCCGGGCGCCCGCGGTGCGCCTGGACGGTGGTGACGCGGCGGGCCTGGTTCCCCTGCTGGACCTGTCCGCGACCCTGGTCGAGCACGGCGTGCTGCATGGCCTGGCAGCGTGGGCGCAGGCACAGTCAGACGTCCGCGCCACGCCCTAAGATGTAGCTTCGTCCGGGGGGAAGTCCGATGTTCCTGCGCCTGCTGTTCGTCCTGCTGATCGCGCTCAATATCGCGGTGGGTGCCTGGCTGGCGCTCGGCCAGGACGACTCGCACGGTCGCAGCGTGACCGACCCGGGCGTGCCGATGCTGCACCTGCTGTCCGAGCAACCCGCCTCGCCGGCGCCAGCCGCCACCCGGCCGCCCGAGCCGACCCCGCTCCCGGCGTCGGCCGCCAGCACCACGGTCGCCCTGGAAACCCGCTGCCTGGCGGTGGGTCCGTTCGATACCCCGCAGGACCTGCGCAATGCCCGCACCGCGCTCGCCGCCCCGGGCGTACGCATGCGCTCGCGGCAGGAGCACACCACCGAAACCCGCGCCTGGTGGGTCTACCTGGCCGCGCCCGGCACCCGCCCGCAGGCGCTCGCGCTGGCTCGCCGGCTGGACGCGGCGCAGGTGGGTGACTATTTCGTGATGAGTTCCGGCGACCAGCCCAACGCCATCTCGCTCGGCCTGTTCAAGGATCCCGCCAACGCACGCAAGCGTCGCGACGAGGTCGCCGCGGCCGGCTTCCCCGCGCAGATCCAGGAGCGTACCGAACAGGTGCCCGAATACTGGCTCGATCTGGTGGTGGCCGACGGGGCGCGCTTCGACTGGCGCCGCCGCGTCGGCACTCCTGGCGTGGGTTCGCACAGCACGACCTGCTTCTAAGGCCGCGTCCCCGGGGCCGCCGCCTTCGCCGGCGGCGCGTCGCCGGCCCGCCTGCTAAACTCCATAGCCTTCTCAAGGCCGGCATAGCTCAGTTGGTAGAGCAACTGATTTGTAATCAGTAGGTCGCGGGTTCGACTCCTGCTGCCGGCACCAGCCGCGCGCCAGCGCGCGCGGGCATCCCACCGGACGGACAAGGCCCCTTATGACCCAGCAGACAGTCAGCTTGATCGGCGTACCCACCGACATCGGCGCAGGCCATCGCGGCGCCTCGATGGGGCCCGAAGCGCTGCGCGTGGCCCGGTTGGCCGAAAAGCTCGAATCGCGCGGGATGAAGGTGATCGACCGCGGCAACCTGCAGGGCCCGCTCAATCCGTGGCTGCCACCGGAGAACGGTTACCGCCACCTGGACGAGGTGGCGACATGGAACATGGCCGTCCATACGGCCGTGCGCCAGGAGCTGCAGGCCGGTCGCGTGCCGGTGATGCTGGGCGGCGACCATTGCCTCGCGATCGGCTCGATCTCGGCCGTGGCCGACCATTGCCGCGACACCGGAAAGAAGCTGCGCGTGCTCTGGCTGGACGCCCATGCGGACTTCAATACAGCCGAGGCAACGCCCTCGGGCAACATCCACGGCATGCCGGTGGCCTGCCTGTGCGGCAACGGCCCGGACGTGCTCACCGGCATCGGCAACCACCGGCCCTCGACCTCGCCGGAGGTGTTCCGCCAGGTCGGCATCCGCTCGGTGGACGACGACGAGAAGAAACTCGTGCGCAAGGCCGGCATGAGGATCTTCGACATGCGCCATATCGACGAAGTCGGCATGAAGCGCACGATGGAAGAGGCACTTTCCGACATCGACGAGAACACCCATCTGCACGTCAGCTTCGACGTCGATTTCCTCGACCCGTCGATCGCTCCCGGCGTGGGCACCACCGTGCGTGGCGGGCCGACCTATCGCGAGGCGCAGCTGTGCATGGAGATGATCGCCGACACCGGCCGGCTGGGCTCGCTGGACATCGTCGAGCTCAACCCCGCGTACGACAAGCGCAACCAGACCGGCAAGCTGGCGGTGGACCTGGTCGAGTCGCTGTTCGGCAAGTCCACCCTGATCCGCTGATCCCTCGCGCCGGGCTGCGACAGCGCCGCGCATACCGGCCCGGCTTGCGAACGCCTATCATCGACCGGCTGGCGGTGCATGCCGCCGGTCGTGTCCCCGTTGCCAGAACGAAAGAACCATGAACCGAACCCGCGTCCTCACCGGCATAACCACCACCGGTACCCCGCATCTTGGCAACTACGCCGGCGCCATCCGCCCGGCGATCGCCGCCAGCCGGCGCGAGGACGTCGATGCGTTCTTCTTCATGGCCGACTACCACGCCCTGATCAAGAGCGACGATCCGGCGCGCGTGGCGCGTTCGCGGCTGGAGATCGCGGCGTGCTGGCTGGCCTGCGGGCTGGATCCGGAGCGGGTGACCTTCTACCGCCAGTCGGACATTCCCGAGATTCCCGAGCTCACCTGGCTGCTGACCTGCGTCACCGCCAAGGGCCTGCTCAACCGTGCGCACGCCTACAAGGCGGCGGTGGACAGGAACGTCGAGAACGGCGAGGACCCGGACGCCGGCGTCACCGCGGGCCTGTACATGTATCCGGTGCTGATGGCTGCCGATATCCTCGCCTTCGATGCGCACAAGGTGCCGGTGGGCCGCGACCAGATCCAGCACCTGGAGATGGCGCGCGACATCGCGCAGCGTTTCAACCATATCTACGGACAGGACTTCTTCGTGCTGCCGGAGGTGCAGATCGAGGAACAGGTGGCGACGCTGCCGGGCCTGGACGGGCGCAAGATGTCCAAGAGCTACGACAACACCATCCCGCTGTTCGCCGGCGGCGCCAAGGCGCTGCGCGAGGCGGTGATGCGCATCGTCACCGACTCGCGACTGCCGGGCGAGCCGAAGGAACCGGAATGCTCGTCGCTGTATACCCTCTACCGCGCCTTCGCCAGCGACGCGGACGCCGCCGCGTTCCACGGCGCGCTGGCGTCGGGACTGGGCTGGGGCGAGGCCAAGCAGGCGCTGTTCGAGTTGCTGGATGGCCAGCTCGCGCCGATGCGCGAGCGCTACGACGCGCTGATCGCGCAGCCCGCGCACATCGAGGCGATCCTGCAGGAGGGTGCGCGCAAGGCGCGTGCCATCGCCACGCCGAAGTTGGCACGCCTGCGCGACGCGGTCGGTTTGGGCAGCCACGTGGTGGTGGCCAGCGCCGCCGGCGCGGCCAGGCCGCGCGGGGAGAAGCCGCCGCGCCTGGCCAGCTTCCGCGACGATGACGGCCGCTTCCGCTTCCGCCTGTTCGCCGGCGACGGCGAGGAACTGCTGCTCTCGCGCGCCTTCGATGATCCGAAGGCCGCCGGCCTGGCGCAGAAGCAGCTCCGGCAGGCCGGAGGGAGCGCCGCGCTGCGGCCCACGTCCACCGGCATCGTGCTCGAACTGGACGGCAGCGAGGTCGGCAGCACGCCGTCCTATGCCGACGAGGCGGCCCGCGAGCAGGCACTGGGCCGGCTGCGCGAGGCGCTCGACCAGCTTGCCGGCGCGGCAGCCTGAGGAATACCGCATGCTTCGCTATCTCGCCTTGCTGTTGCTCGCCCCCTGGCTGCTGGTGCTGGGCTGGGCCTACTTCACCTACCCCAGGAGTCTGCCCCGCACCGCGGCGCGTCGCGCGTTCGACTGGCTCGCCCTGATGCTCGCCGCGATCGCGGCGGTCATGAGTGCCGGCTGGGGATTCGAGACCGCACCGCTGCCCCGGATCGATGAATTCGGCCGCGCGAGCGGGGCGATCTGGCAGCAGGTGCTGCCGGCCCTGCTCGGCTACGGCGCCTGCGTGGCAGTGCTGGTGCTGGCGATGCTGTTCCGTTTCCTGCTGTGGCGCCCGGCGCGCCTGGGCTCGCGATGACATCCGGAAAAATCCACGCCCAGCTGGCCCGCCTGTTCGAGCGTCACGAGGTGGAGCTCGAGCCTGACGAGGACTGGTTGCTGACCGATGGCGACTATCCTGCCCTGCGCGCGCACTGGCAGGACGCGCCGGCGCCGGGACAGCCCGGGCGGCTGGACATCGACCTGGTGCTGGACGAGGACCGCCAGCTCGAACTCAGCTATGCCGGCAACGGCCAGGGCGAGGCGGGCTGGCGCGATGCGCTCGACCGCTTCGCCCGCAGCGACCTGCCGGTGTTGCTGGCCGCCTGCTGGTACGTCACCGACGAGCGCAAGCTGGACCTGGCGCAATGGGAACTCGGCCTGCGCCAGTGGGACGCCTTCATCGGGCGCGTCGCGGTGGAGGGAGCGGACATCGTCGTGCCGCCCGGTCTCGTGGCGGGCGTGGTCGATGCGCTGAAGGGCGAATCGCTCGCTCCCCGTCTGCACTGGATCCGCCTGTTCCTGCGCCGCACGGCCGACGGCACGCTGGCCACCGAGGTGCTGCTGGACAACGCACCGTGGCCGGCCGGCGACCGCGCGCTGGCGGCGCCGGCGTGGCCGGAAGCGGCGCAGGCCTACGACGTGCGCGCCTTGATCGCGCTGGACGTGCGCGACTATTGAGCGTGAGGCGCCGCGCGCTCCTGGAAGGTGGCTATCGCCGTGGATCCGTCTAGTCCCAGCGATTGAGGTGCGGCCCGAAGGCTTCGCGCTGCTTCTGCACCACGCAGAAGCGGTGGCCGGTGGGCGCCTGCATCACCCACCAGCGCTCGCGGACGAAGGCGATGGCGCGCGCGCCGAGTGCCTCGAGGCGAGCCACTTCGGCGTCGAGGTCGTCGGTCTCGATGTCCAGGTGCACGCGGCTTTCGTGCGACACCTTCTGCAGCAGGATGCTCGGTTCGTCGTCGGCCGTGGCGAGTGCGCCATAGCGGCCATCGCCATCCTGATCGGCATCCTCGACCTGCTTGCCCAGGGCGGCGCTCCAGAAGCGGATGGCGGGCTCCAGATCGTCGAGCTGGCAGTCGAGCACGATGGTGCTGATGCGGCTGTGGTGCATGGAGGGCTTCCGTGTGGCGGGAGGCCCAAGCGTGCGCGCGGCGGCGTGAAAAAAAGAACGGAGCGCCGGGGCGCTCCGTTCTTCCTGGGGCGGGCAAGGTGACGACCTCGCCCTCCCGAGCCCCTCCCGCGTTTTCGTGGCGGGGCTTGCCGTTTCCCCGCCTTACTGCGGCAGGGCCAGGTCGTCCAGCAGCGCCTTGAGGAAGCGCGCCGCCTCGCCGCCGGTAGCGGCGCGGTGGTCGAAGGTCAGGCTGATCGGCATGCGGCGATGCACTTCGATGCCACCCATCACCGCCACCACGTCGTGGCTGAGCTTGCCGGCGCCGACGATCGCCACGCACGGCGGCACCACCACCGGCGTCGCGTAGCGACCGGCGAACATGCCGAAGTTGGACAGGCTGATGGTGTAGCCGGAGAGCTCGGACGAGGGAATCGAACGGTCCTCGACCTGCGAGCGCAGGCGCTTGATCGCGGCGCGCACGCCGGCGCCATCGAGCACGTCGGCATTGCGCAGCGCCGGCACGAACAGGCCGTCCTCGGTGTCCACCGCGATGCCGATGTCGACGTGGCGATGCATGGTACGGGTGAGGTTCTTGCCGTCGAACCAGGCGTTGAGCGCCGGCACCGCCTTGCAGGCGGCGACGATGGAGCGGATCAGGCGCGCGGTGATGTCCTGCTTGCCGATCCAGGCGTGCAGGTCGGCGTCATCGACCAGCGTGGTCGGCACGACCTGGGCGTGCGCCTCGGCCATCACGCGGGCCATGTTGCGGCGCACGCCCTTGAGCTGCTCGGGCTGGCCGGTGGCCGGCTGCGACGGCGGCGCGGTGCGCACCGGCTTGCCGGCGAGCGAGACCGGGCCGCGCTGCGGGGCGGGGCCGGGCTCGGGCAGTTCAGGGGCCAGGTGGCGGCCGGCCGAGGCCGGGACCGCGCGCGCCGGCGCGCCGCCGAGCGGGGCGCTGCCGTTGGCGGCGGCGTCCTTGACGTCCTTCATGGTGACCACACCGTCGGCGCCGGTCGGGCGCACCTTCGCGATGTCGACCTTGAGCTTCTTGGCCAGCGCGCGCACCGCGGGAACCGCCTTGACGCCACCGATGCTGGCGGCCTGCTCGACGTGCACGGTGTTGCCGCTGACCATCGCGCCGACCACGGTGCCCTCGTCCTCGCGGTCCTTGCCGCCGGTCTCGACTTCACCGCCCTCGTCGGAGGCGACCACCTTGCGTCCGTCGTCCGGCGCGGGGCTGCCCACGCTCTTCTTCGGGCCGTGGTGATGGCCGGTGGCTTCTGCCTCGGCACGCTGCTTGGCGTTGGGGTCCGGCTCGAAGTCGGCCAGCGCGGCGCCGGTCTCGATCACGTCGCCGGCGGCGCCGTACAGCTTGGTCACCTTGCCGGTGTAGGGCGAGGGCACCTCGACCACCGCCTTGGCGGTTTCCATCGAGGCCAGCGGGGCATCGAGCTTGATCGTGTCGCCGACCTTTACGTGCCATTCGACGATGGTCGCGTCGGGCAGGCCTTCGCCGAGGTCGGGCAGGTAGAACGTCTTGATGTCAGCCATGAGTAAGCTTCCAGGTTTTGGGTTTTCTCCCTCTCCCCTGAGGGGAGAGGGCTGGGGTGAGGGGGCTGGGCTCGCCTGGAAATCCATCGAAGCCTTCACGCCCTGATGGGAGTTACCGCAAGCCTTGGCCCCTCATCCGCCCTCCGGGCACCTTCTCCCCGGAGGGGAGAAGGGCTTAAGAGGAGGCCAGCGTGCGCTTGGCCGCCTCGACCACGCGCTCGGTGCTGGGCAGGTACTTCATCTCCAGGCGGAACAGCGGGATGTGCGTGTCGAAACCGGTCACGCGCTCGACCGGCGCGAGCAGGTCGTACATGCATTCCTCGGCCAGGCGCGCGGCGATCTCGGCACCGAAGCCGGCGGTCTTGGGCGCCTCGTGCACGATCACGCAACGGCCGGTCTTGGCGACCGACTCGGCGATGGTGTCGAAGTCCAGCGGCGTGAGCGTGGCCACGTCGATCACCTCGGCGCTGATGCCCTCGGCGGCGAGCGCGTCGGCCGCTTCCAGCGTTTCCTTCACCTGCGCGCCCCAGGTCACCAGGGTCACGTCGGTGCCGTCGCGCAGCACGAAGCACACGTCCAGCGGCAGCGCCTCGCCGTCGTCGGGCACCTCTTCCTTGTACTGGCGGTAGATGCGCTTGGGCTCGAAGAACATCACCGGATCCGGATCGCGGATCGCCGCCAGCAGCAGGCCGTAGGCGCGCGCCGGCGAGGAGGGCAGCACCACGCGCAGGCCCGGGATGTTGGTGAACAGGTGCTCGTTCGCCTCGGAGTGATGCTCCGGCGCGCGGATGCCGCCGCCCCACGGAGCTCGCCACACCGCCGGCACCGTGATGCGGCCGCGGGTGCGGTTGCGCAGGCGCGCGGCGTGACAGGCGATCTGCTCCATCATCGGGTAGATGAAGCCCTCGAACTGTGCCTCGGCGACCGGCTTCATGCCCTGCGCGGCCATGCCCACGGTGACGCCGGCGATGGTGGTCTCGTCCAGCGGCGTGTCGAGCACGCGCAGCTCGCCGAACTTCTCCTGCAGGCCCTGGGTGGCGCGGAACACGCCGCCGTTGACGCCTACGTCCTCACCCAGCACCACGACCGATTCGTCGTGCGCCATCTCGTAGGCCAGCGCCTGGGTGACTGCTTCGATAAGGGTGATCTGTGCCATGACTTAGTGGGCCTTGTTCTCGAGCGAGAGCGCGAGGTCGCGCTGCTTTTCCAGGTCGGCGGGAACTTCCGCGAAGGTGTAGTCGAACATCGCGGTGACCGGCTGGGTCTTGGTCTCGAGGTAGGCGTTGACCTCGTTGTCCATCCAGTCGTCGCACTCGGCCTTCCAGGCCTCTTCCTTCTTGTCGTCCCACGCGCCCTTGGCCACCAGCCAGTTCTTCAGGCGCTTGACCGGGTCCTTGGCCCAGGCGTCCTTGACCTCCTGCTCGCCGCGGTAGCGGCGCGCATCGTCCGCGGTGGTGTGGTCGCCCAGGCGATAGGTGACCGCCTCGATGACGCTGCCGCCCTGGCCGTTGCGGGCGCGCTCGAGCGCGTCCTCCATCGCCTTGCGCACGGCGATGATGTCGTTGCCGTCGACCTGGATGCAGTACAGGCCCGCGGCGATGCCCTTCTGCGCCAGCGTCGGCGCGCCGGACTGGATCTTGCGCGGCACCGAGATCGCCCACTGGTTGTTGACGATCACCGCGACCATCGGCAGGTTCTGCGCGCCGGCGATGTTGATCGCGCCGTAGAAGTCGCCCTTGGAGGAGCCGCCGTCGCCGATGGTGCACACCGCCACGCGCTTTTCGTTGCGGATCTTGAAGGCCAGCGCCGTGCCGGCCGCGTGCAGGCACTGCGTGGCGATCGGCACCGACCAGGCGAAGTCGTGGCGCGCCGGCTCGTTCTGGTAGTCGTTGCCGCGCTCGTCGCCGCCCCAGTACATGTAGACCTCGCGCGGCTGCACGCCGCGGTAGAGCTGCGCGCCGTACTCGCGGTAGCTCGGCGCGAGCACGTCTTCGGGTTTCATGGCGCTGCCGATGCCCACGTGCGCGGCCTCGTGGCCCAGGCAGCTGGCGTAGGTGCCGAGCTTGCCGGTGCGCTGCAGCGCGATCGACTTGGCGTCGAACACGCGGGTGGAGAGCATCAGCTTGTACAGCTCGACCATCTGGTTCAGGTCCTGCGCGAAGGCAGGCAGGTCGTCACGCACCTGCTTGCCCTCGGCGTCGAGGTATTGCAGGTACTCGATTTCAAACTTGGCGGCGATGGACACGACTCGCTCCCGTGAAGGTGGAGTGGAGATGGGATACGTTGGGGAGGCGGCGGCCCATCCAGTGGGGCCAGGCACGCGCAAACGGCCCGAAAAGACCGCCTTTGATAGCAGGCCGGCATGTTGCGCTGCAAGGTACGGTGCAACATGCGCGCGCGTGCGGAGGCGGGGCAGGCGCCGCTGGCATGCCCGCGGCGGCCTGTCCCTGTCCTGGATCAGGAACGGTTGCGAAGCGCGCCCGTTACCATGCCCGCTTCGACCGAAAAGGAACGGACGCACCCCCATGGGCGAGAACCAGCGCGACCTCGAAACCGGCATCGAGACCGACCTGAACGGCAAGATGACCTACGGCGGCTACCTGCAGCTGGGCACGTTGCTGTCCGCCCAGCGTCCGATCAGCGGCCACCACGACGAGATGCTGTTCATCGTCCAGCACCACGTCTCCGAGCTGTGGATGAAACTGGTGATCCACGAACTCAAGGCGGCGATCGGCCACCTGCGCCAGGACGATGTCGACGCCTGCCTGAAGGTGCTGGCCCGCGTGAAGCAGGTGCAGCGCCAGCTGTTCGAGCAGTGGGCGGTGCTGGAGACGCTCACGCCGGCCGAATACCTGGAGTTCCGCGACATGCTGGGCCCGTCCTCGGGGTTCCAGTCGCTGCAGTACCGCATGATCGAATTCATGCTGGGCAACAAACACGCCGACATGCTGGCGGTGTTCGCCTACGATCCGGCCGCGCAGGCGCAACTGCGCGAGGTGCTGGAGGCGCCCAGCCTGTACGACGAGTTCCTGCACTACCTCGCGCGGCGCGGCCATGCGGTGCCGGCCGAGCTCACCGAGCGCGACTGGACGCAGCCGTATCGCCGCAACGCGGCCCTGCTGCCGGTGCTCAAGCGCATCTACGAGGACCGCGGCAATTTCTGGCCCGAGTACCATCTGAGCGAGCAACTGGTGGACGTGGAGGAAAGCTTCCAGCTGTGGCGCTTCCGCCACATGAAGACCGTCGAACGGATCATCGGCCATCGCCGCGGCACCGGCGGCTCGTCCGGCGTGGCGTTCCTGAAGAAGGCGCTGGAGCTGGAGTTCTTCCCCGAGCTGCTGGATGTGCGCACGGTGCTGGGTACCTGAGCGATCCCTCGTAGGAGCGCACCTGTGCGCGACCGTGATGCATGGCGGTCGCGCACAGGTGCGCTCCTGCAGGGGACGCGGCATTGACGCGGCGCCCTCGGGGCGGTTACACGTCAATGGTTGGCGCGCGATGAGCGCGTCGCTCCATGTCCCAAGGGGAACCCATGCACCAGACCGCCGACGCCGCACCGGCCGCACCCCACTACCCGCAGCTGCTCGGCCACCCGCGTCCGCTGTGGATGCTGTTCATGACCGAGTTCTGGGAGCGCTTCGCCTACTACAGCGTGAGCTGGGCGCTGGTGCTCTACATCGTCGCGCAGTTCTTCCATGGCGACCCGTCGGGGCAGGGCTGGGCCGCGGGCATCTACGGCGCCTACACCGCGCTGATCTATGCCGCTTCCATCTTCGGCGGCTACGTGGCCGACCGGGTGATCGGCTACCAGCGCTCGATCCTGCTCGGCGCCGCCGTGATGGCCGCGGGCCTGTTCACCCTGCTGGTGCCGAGCAAGCCGCTGATGATGCTGGGCCTGGCGCTGGTGATCGCCGGCGACGGCCTGTTCAAGCCCAACATCTCCACCATGGTGGGACAGCTCTACGGTCGCGACGATCCACGCCGCGACCGTGGTTTCACGTTGTTCTACATGGGCATCAACGCCGGCGCCTTCGTGGCGCCGCTGCTCACCGGCTGGATGGCGGCCCATTTCACCGATACGCCGATGCAGCAGAACTACCGCATCGTGTTCGGCGCCGCCGGCGTGGGCATGCTGCTTAGCTTCCTGTGGTTCTGGTTCGGGCGCCGCGGCCTCAAGGGCGTGGGCCGTCCGTTGCCGGGGATGGAAAACCGCCTGCGCGTGCTGTGGGTGCTGATCGGCGCGGCGATCGCGGTGCCGGTGATCTATGCGCTGCTGGCCTACGTCGGTGCCGAGGGCCTGCAGTGGCTGCTCGGGGTGTTGTTCATCGGTGTGGCGGCGGCGCTGATCGTCGAGGCGCTGCGCCACGACCGCGTGCAGCTGCATCGCGTGATCGCGATGCTGATCGTGTTCGCCTTCAGCGTGGTGTTCTGGACGTTCTACTTCCAGTTCGGCACGTCCCTGAACTTCCTCGCCGAGAACTGGGTGGACCGCGAGATGTTCGGCGGCTGGGTGTTCCCGGTCGGCTGGTTCCAGTCGGTGACGCCGCTGGCGATCCTGCTGTTCGCGCCGGTGCTGACGCTGGTGTGGGCCGTGCTCGCGCGCCGCAAGGCGGAGCCGTCGATCCCGCGCAAGTTCAGTTTCGGCCTGATCTTCAATGGCCTCGGGTTCGTGGTGCTGGTGTATGCACTCAAGGAACTGCTGGGTCCGGGCGGCCTGATCCCGTTCTGGCCGCTGGTGCTGTGCTACGTGATGCAGACGCTGGGCGAGCTGTGCCTTTCGCCGATCGGCCTGTCGATGGTGACCAAGCTGGCGCCGCCGCGCCTGGTGGGCCTGGCGATGGGCGGCTGGTTCCTTTCGCTGGCCGCCGGCGGCGATTTCTCCGGCCTGGTGGCGCGTTCGATCAGCGGCGAGACCGGCATGACCGTGGCCTCGGCGCTGTCGGGCTTCACCTTCTGCTTCTGGGTGCTGGTGGGTTCGGGCGTGCTGTTGCTGCTGATCTCGCCGCTGATCAACAAGCTGATGCACGGGATCAAATAGCGGGCTCTGCAGGAGCGCACCTGTGCGCGACCGTGATGTAGGGCGGTCGCGCACAGGTGCGCTCCTACAACGGACTCTCGCGTTCCTCGGGCATCAGCTTGTCCAGGATGCGCTCGAGCCAGGCCTGTTCCTCCGCATCGAGTTTCGCCAGCAACTCGCGTTCGCGCGCCCGCGCCATCGGTGCCACCTGATCGTGGATCGCCCAGCCGGCCTCGCTCAAGTTGAGCACCGAGCGGCGCTTGTCGCCGTCATGAGTGGCGCGGTGCACTCGCCCGGCCTCGACCAGCCGGGCCAGGGCGCGGCTCACCGCCACCTTGTCCATGGCCGTGCGCTCGGCCACCTCGCGCGCGGACAGGCCATCGAAGCGCGCCAGCACCGCCATCACCCGCCACTCGGTGACCCCCAGGTCGAAGCGTCGCTGGTAGTCGTCGGCAATTGCCTGGCTGACCGTGTTGGAGACGATCGACAGCCGGTAGGGCAGGAAACGCTCCAGTTCGAGTGGCGCGTGTTCGGCGGTGGGCCGGGCAGGTGGGCGCTTGGCTGGCACGGGGCGCGGCTCCTTGCAAATGGTTGCATATGTAACTATAACGAAGTTCTAGCCGGAATCTTCGTGGTCCCCGCGGATGCTCGCGGGCGTGGCCGCACCGCCCACTTTACGTCTTCGCCATTTTGAGGAGAGCGCCATGAACGCCCAACCGAACCTCGGCATGCAGGTCACCACCTTCGAGAACCCGATGGGCATCGACGGCTTCGAGTTCGTCGAGTTCGCCGCGCCGGCCGGTCGCGGTGGCGAATTGCACGAGCTCTTCCGCAAGATGGGCTTCACCGCGGTGCTCAGGCACAAGGCCCGCCCGATCACTGTCTATCGCCAGAACGGCGTGAACTTCCTGGTGAACGAGGATCCGGATTCCTTCGCCGCCGACTTCGCCGCCAAGCACGGCCCCTGCGCCTGCGGCTTCGCCATCCGCTTCAGGATGCCCGCCGACGAGGTGTGCCAGAAGGTGCTCGCCAACGGTGGCGAGGCGGTCGAGCACAAGGCGGCCACCAAGGCGGTGAACGCCCCGGTGGTCAAGGGCATCGGCGACTGCATGCTGTACCTGGTCGACCGCTACGGCGCCCAGGGCGACGTCTACGACGGCGACTACGAGGCCGTGCCGGGCGCCGGGCAGAACCCGAAGGGTTTCGGCCTCACCTTCATCGACCACCTCACGCACAACCTCTACTTCGGCAACATGCAGAAGTGGTCGGACTACTACGAGCGGCTGTTCAACTTCCGCGAGATCCGCTACTTCGACATCAAGGGCGCCAAGACCGGGCTGGTGTCCAAGGCGATGACCGCGCCGGACGGCATCGTGCGCATCCCGCTCAACGAATCCTCCGATCCCAAGAGCCAGATCAACGAGTACCTGGACGCGTATCACGGCGAGGGCATCCAGCACATCGCCTGCTTCACCGACGACATCTACGGCACGGTCGAAGCCATGCGTGCGCAGGGCGTGGAGTTCCTGGATACGCCGGACACCTATTTCGACGTGATCGACATGCGCATCCCCGACCACGGCGAGGACGTGCCGCGTTTGCGCAGGAACAAGATCCTGATCGACGCCGACCCGGAGACCAAGCAGCGCAAGCTCCTGCAGATCTTCACCCAGAACAACATCGGGCCGATCTTCTTCGAGATCATCCAGCGCAAGGGCAATGAAGGCTTCGGCGAGGGCAACTTCCAGGCGCTGTTCGAATCGATCGAGCGCGACCAGATGAAGCGCGGCGTGCTTTGAGCATTTGAGCCCCTCTCCCCCCGGGAGAGGGGTTGGGGGAGAGGGTACGGGCATGCCAGGACGCATCAACCCGCCGCTACCGACACGGACGCAGGATCAGGCGCGTAGCTTGCGTCGATCAGGCACCGAGGCTGAACAACTCCTCTGGTATCACCTGCGGGCGGGTCGGCTGGATAGGTTGAAGTTCCGCCGGCAACATCCGATCCCTCCCTACCTCGTCGATTTCTACTGTGATGCGCTCAAGCTGACAGTCGAACTCGACGGTTCGCAACACGGCGAAGATATCGATGCGGCGCGTACCCGCTTCCTTGAAGGCCGGGGTTTGCGTGTAGTGCGCTTCTGGGACAACGAAGTCTTGCAACAAACGGACGCGGTGCTCGAGGCGATACTGCGCACCGCGCGCGACCGGACCCTCACCCCAACCCCTCTCCCGCAGGGAGAGGGGCTTTAAGAGCCAAGAGCGATGAGCGCCATGCAATCGAGCGGTTACCAATCCGGCTTCGGCAACGAATTCGCCACCGAGGCGATCGAAGGCACCCTCCCCGAGGGCCAGAACTCGCCCCAGCGCGTGGCCCACGGCCTCTACGCCGAGCAGCTCTCCGGCACCGCCTTCACCGCGCCGCGGCACCAGAATCGCCGCAGCTGGCTCTACCGCATCCGCCCGGCGGCGGTGCACGAGCCGTTCGAGCCGCTGGCGCACGAGCGCTTCCACAACCGCTTCGACGAAGCCCCGGCCACGCCCAACCAGCTGCGCTGGGACCCGCTGCCGAGCTCCGCGCAGCCGACCGACTTCATCGACGGCCTGGTAACCGTGGCCGGCAACGGCGGCCCGGCCGGCCAGGACGGCATCGGCATCCACCTGTACGCGGCCAACCGCCCGATGGAAGGCCGGTTCTTCTATGACGCCGATGGCGAACTGCTGATCGTGCCGCAGCAGGGCCGCCTGCGCCTCGCCACCGAGCTGGGCGTGATCGAGCTGGAGCCGCAGGAGATCGCCGTGATTCCGCGCGGCGTGCGCTTCCGCGTGGAGCTTCCCGACGGCGAGGCGCGCGGCTACGTCTGCGAGAACTTCGGCGCGATGCTGCGCCTGCCGGAGCTCGGCCCGATCGGCTCCAACGGCCTGGCCAACGCGCGCGACTTCCTCGCGCCGCGCGCCGCCTACGAGGACCGCGAAGGCGACTTCCGCCTGGTCGCCAAGTTCCAGGGCAGCCTGTGGCAGGCGAAGATCGGCCACTCGCCGCTGGACGTGGTCGGCTGGCACGGCAATTACGCGCCGTACAAGTACGACCTGCGCCGCTTCAACACGATCGGCTCGATCAGCTACGACCATCCGGACCCGTGCATCTTCACCGTGCTGACCTCCGCCAGCGACACGCCTGGCACGGCCAACATGGATTTCGCGATCTTCCCGCCACGCTGGCTGGTGGCCCAGCACACCTTCCGCCCGCCCTGGTTCCACCGCAACGTGGCCAGCGAATTCATGGGCCTGATCGCCGGCGTGTATGACGCCAAGGCGGAAGGGTTCGTGCCCGGCGGCGCCAGCCTGCACAACTGCATGAGCGGTCACGGGCCCGACGCGGCGACGTTCGAGAAGGCTTCCGGCGCGGACCTCTCCAGGCCCGACGTGATCACCGGCACCATGGCCTTCATGTTCGAGACGCGCAAGGTGATCCGCCCGACCCGGCAGGCGCTGGAATCGCCGCAGCTGCAGAAGAACTACTACGAGTGCTGGCAGGGCATCGCGCGGCACTTCGAGCCGGGACGCGGTTGATGCGCCGGCTCGCGGGCACGGTCTGCGCGCTGCTGCTTGCTGCCTGCGGCAGCGGCGAGCAGGCAAGTACACCGGCGCCCGCGACCGTGGCCAACGGACCGGTCGCGGCCGCGACCAGCCGTCCGGCCGATACGGCTCCTGCGGGCATGGCCCGCTACGACGGTTACGGTGATCTCCGCTTCGGCATCGACGAAAAGGCTTTCGCCGACGCCTGGCAGGGCGACCTCCTACGCCTCGGCCCCCCGGGCCAGGCGTGCTTCTGCCAGGCGCCGAGGTGGGTAAAGACGCCCTCCGACTTCGCCTTCATGTTCGAAGGCGGTCGCTTCGTCCGCTACGACGTGGGCACGCTGAAGGAAACCGCGCCGGGGGGCGGCAAGGTCGGCATGCGCGCGGAGCAGATCCGCACGTTGTACGGTGCGCGGGCCAGCGAGACACCGCACAAATACGTCGCCGGTGGCAGGGTGTTGCGCGTGACCGCGCCGCAGGGCGTGGGCGTGCTGGTTTTCGAGACCGACGCGCGGGGCAGGGTGACGCGCTGGCGCGCCGGCATGCCGCCGCAGGTCGATTACGTGGAAGGCTGTGGTTAATTTCAATCCGGAGTTTTCATGAAACTGGCAAGTCTCAAGGAAGGCGGCCGTGACGGCACGCTGGTCGTGGTCAGCCGCGATCTCACGCAGGCGGTTACCGCCGTGCACATCGCACCGACGCTGCAGGCGGCGCTGGACGACTGGGCGAATGTGGCGCCGCGCCTGAATGCGCTGTCGGAATCGCTGAACGCCGCCCAGGTCGTCGGCGCGTTCGCGCTGGACGTGGCCGCGCTGGCCTCGCCGCTGCCGCGCGCCTACGAGTTCGTCGACGGCTCGGCCTATCTGCCGCACGTCGAGCGCGTGCGTCGCGCGCGCGGCGCGGAAGTGCCGGCGAGCTTCTACACCGACCCGCTGATGTACCAGGCCACCAGCGCCGGCTTCCTGGGGCCGCGCGACCCGGTCGTCGTGCCGAGCGAGGACTTCGGCATCGACCTGGAGGCCGAGGTGATCGTGGTCACCGACGACGTGCCGATGGGCGTCACGCCGGCGCAGGCGTCGGAGCACATCCAGCTGGTCGGCCTGGTCAACGATATCTCGCTGCGCGGCCTGATCCCGGGCGAGCTGGCCAAGGGCTTCGGCTTCCTGCAGAGCAAGCCGCGCTCGGCGCTCTCCCCGGTACTGGCCACCCCCGACGAACTGGGCGAGGCCTGGAAGGACGACAAGCTGCACCTGCCGATGCGCACCTGGCTCAACGGCCAGTGGTTCGGCGAGGCCGACTGCGGCGTGGACATGCAGTTCAGCTTCGCGCAACTGGTCGCCCACGTGGCCAGGACCCGTCCGTTGACCGCCGGCACCATCGTCGGCTCGGGCACCATCGCCAACCAGGACACCGGCAAGGGCGCCTCCTGCCTGGCCGAACAGCGCACGGTGGAGACGCTGCGCGACGGCAAGCCGAGCACGCCGTTCCTGAAGTTCGGCGACCGCCTGCGTATCGAGGTCACCGATGAGCGGGGTGCCTCGATCTTCGGCGCTATCGAGCAAACCGTCACGCCGCTGAAGGCATGATCGGTGCCGCCCGGGCGCACAGGCGCCCGGGCGGTCCCGGCCTGCCGGCCGTCGTCTACCGAAGGAGCCCGCCGATGCCGCATCCACTGCCTGCCCTCGCCGTCGCCTTCGCCGCGCCGCTGGTTGGCCTGGCGGTGCATGTCGCCTCGACGCACGCCTCCGGTGCGCTGTCGCCCGCCCGTGCCGCCGCGCTGCCGAACAACCTGTGCGCCTCCTGCCATGGCGGCCGCAAGGTGGCAACCGCCAACCCTTCCGGTGCGCTCGACGCGGGCGACCTCGTGGCCGCGCGTGACTTCCTGCGGCAGGTGCCGCGGGGCTAGCCGGCACGGGTCGCCACCCGGCCGCGACCTTCTGTCCACCGGCCGCTGCCCCTGCCTTGACCCGGGTCAAGAGCCGCCGCCAAAGCGCCGGCACACTGCACCCATGAGCCACGCACTTGCCGCCCCCGCCTTCGACCCGGCACTGATCGCCCGTTACGACACCGCCGGTCCGCGCTATACCAGCTATCCGACCGCGCCACAGTTCCACGCGGGGTTCGGCGAGGCGGCGCTGCGCGAGGCGATACGGCTGTCCAACGAGGAGCCGATCCCGCGCCCGCTGTCGCTGTACGTGCACGTGCCTTTCTGCATGAGCCCGTGCTTCTACTGCGGCTGCAACCGGGTGATCACCCGCGAGGTGGCCAAGGCCGATCGCTACCTGGAGCGGCTCTACCGCGAGATCGAGCTGACCGCGCCGCTGTTCGACCGCGACCGCCCGGTGCGCCAGCTCCACTTCGGCGGCGGCACGCCCAACTTCCTCGACCTGCCGCGCATGCGCGAGCTGATGGATTCGCTGGCGCGCCATTTCAGCTTCGCCCGCGACAACGCGCGCGAGTTCGGCATCGAGATCGACCCGCGCTTCGCCAACGGCGAGTACATGCGCGGGCTGGGGGAACTGGGCTTCAACCGCCTCTCGGTCGGTATCCAGGATTTCGACCCGGCGGTGCAGGAAGCGGTCAACCGCATACAGAGCGTGGCGCAGACGCGCGAGGTGATCGACGCCGGCCGCGAGGCGGGCTTCGTCTCGGCCAGCGTGGACCTGATCTACGGGCTGCCCCGGCAGACCGTGGACGGGTTCGACCGCACGCTCTCCGAGGTGATCGCGCTCGATCCCGACCGCGTCGCGGTCTATGGCTACGCCCACCTGCCGGACCTGTTCAAGGCGCAGAAGCACATCGATGCCGCCCAGCTGCCCGACCCGGCCACCCGCCTGGCCCTGTTCGGCCGCGCGCTGGAGCGGCTCACCGCCGCCGGCTACGTCTACATCGGCATGGACCATTTCGCCCGCGCCGACGACGAGCTGGCCGTGGCCCAGCGCGAAGGCACGCTGCAGCGCAATTTCCAGGGCTATTCGACCCACGGCGAGTGCGACATCGTGGGACTGGGCGTCAGCGCGATCGGCCGCATCGGCGACACCTACAGCCAGAACGCGCGCGACCTTACCGGCTACTACGCGGCGCTGGACGCCGGCCGCCTGCCGATCGCGCGCGGGCTGCAACTGGACGAGGACGACATCATCCGCCGCACGCTGATCAGCGAGCTGATGTGCCACGGCGAGGTCGACACGCGCCTGTTCGGCGCGCGCCATCGCCTGCTGTTCGACGAATACTTCGCCGCCGAGCTGGAGCGCCTGCGCGTGCTGGCCGACGACGGACTGGTGACGCTGGATGGGCGCATGATCCGGGTGACCGCGCGCGGGCGATTGTTGCTGCGTAGCATCGCGATGTGTTTCGATGCCTACCTGCATGCGGAAGAAGCGCCCCGTCGCTTCTCGCGCACGATCTGACCGAGCCAAAAGGCGTAGTAGCTGATGCGTTTGGAAAACCAGGCGGGCCGCCTGCCCGAACCGCCGAGCCCGATCGCCGACGACGGCGACGAGGCCCACTTCTGCCGCACCTGCGCGTTTGCCGGTGCCTGCCAGGCGGTGGGCTACGGCAAGCTGGAACTGCGCGAGCTGCATTGCCTGGTCGAGCACGTGGGGCCGTTCCGCGCCGGCGAGTACGTGTTCCGCACCGGCAACCCGTTCCGCGCCATCTTCGCGGTGCGTTCGGGCACGGTGAAGACCAGCATGGTCGACAAGGAGGGCCGCGAACAGGTCCTGGGTTTCTACCTCCCGGGCGAGGTGATCGGCCTCAACGCGATCTATCCCGAGCACTTCCCCTGCGACGCCATCGCGCTGGAAACGTCCTACTTCTGCCGCTTCTCGTTCCCGGCGATGAGCGCGCTGGCCGCGCGCATGCCGGCGGTGCAGTCGCACCTGTTCCGCCTGCTCAGCAAGGAACTGGGTTCGGCCAGCCTGCTGGCCGGCGACCACAGCGCCGACGAGCGCATGGCCGCATTCCTGACCGACCTGGGCCAGCGCTACGCCGCGCGCGGCTTCTCCGGCACGCAATTCCAGCTCAGCATGTCGCGCGGGGACATCGCCAACTACCTTCGCCTGGCGGCCGAAACGGTCAGCCGCGTGCTGAGCCGGTTCCGCAACCAGCGCCTGATCGAGGTGGAGGGCCGCCAGTTGCAGATCCTGGACCCGACCGGCCTGCACCACATCGGCCGCAGCCTGCTGCCGGACTGACCCCCGTGCCCGGCCGGTTGCCGGCGGTGCTGCTGGGCCTGTTGCTGGTCGCGGCGCTGGTGCTGGGCCTCGATCCGTACGACCGCGGCGACTGGCTGCTGGAAAACGCGCTGGTGGTGATCGTGCTGGGAGTGGTGCTGGCCGGGCACCGGCGCCGGCCGCTCTCCGGTTCCGCCTACGTCGCGCTGTTCGCGTTCCTGTTGCTGCACGAGGTGGGCGCGCACTACACCTACTCGCAGGTGCCGTGGGCGCAGTGGTGGCAGGCGCTGACCGGCGTCGCGCCAGCGCCGGGGCGCAACCATTTCGACCGGCTGGTGCACTTCGCCTACGGCCTGCTGCTGGCACCGGCGGTGGCGGACTGGACGGCCGCGCGCACGCCGCTGCGCGGACTGGCGCTGCGCGTCGTGGTGGTGGCACTGCTCACCACCGGGTCGGCGTTGTACGAGATGATCGAGTGGGTCGCCGCGGAGGTCTTTGCCGGCGACCTGGGCGTGGCCTACCTGGGCACCCAGGGCGACGTCTGGGACTCGCAGAAGGACATGGTGCTCGCGCTCGCGGGCAGCCTGCTGTGGGCGCTGCTGCCCAAAGCGCTCAGTCGAGCCTGATCGGCTCGCCCAGCCCGGGCATCTGCCAGTCCATGCCCAGCCCGGTCAGTGCCTCGCCCAGCCCGCGCATGCCGCGGTCGTACTCGCCGTGCACCAGGAACACGCGCCGCCGCGGCGTGCGGCCGAGCCAGTCCAGCAGGGCGGGGCGCCCGGCGTGCGCGGAGAAGCCGTTGATCGTCCACACCTGCGCACGCACCGGAATCTCCTCGCTGAACACGCGCACGCTGGTGGCGCCGTCGATGATCCGCCGCGCCAGCGTGCCCTGTGCGGCATAGCCGACGAACACCACGCTGCTGCGCTCGCGCCACAGGTTGTGCTTCAGGTGGTGGCGCACGCGCCCGCCGGTGCACATGCCCGAACCGGCCAGGATGATCGCGCCGCCGTCGATGCTGTTGATCGCCATCGACTCCGGCGTGCCGCGGGTGAAGTGCAGCCCCGGCATGGCGAACGGGTCGCCGTGCTGCAGCGTGTCCAGGAACGGCGCGTCGAAGCACTCCGGATGGCGCCGGAAGATCTCGGTGGCGGAGATCGCCATCGGCGAATCGAGGAACACCCGCACGTGCGGCGGCACGTGGCCGTCGCGCAGGCCCAGGTGCAGGTAGTAGAGGATTTCCTGCGCGCGCTCCAGCGCGAAGGTGGGAATCACCACGTTGCCGCGGCGACCGACCGTCTCGCGGATCGCCTGGTACAGCTCGGCCACCGAGTCGGGCACCGAGCGGTGCGGGCGATCGCCGTAGGTGCATTCCATCGCCACATAGTCGGCCGCCGGCGCGGGCACCGGGTCGCGCAGCAGTGGCCGACCCGGGTTGCCCAGGTCGCCGGAGAACAGCATCGTGCGCTGGCGCGCGCCGTCGCCCAGCGTCAGCAACACCTGGGCCGATCCCAGGATGTGCCCGGCGTCGAGGAAGCGCGCGCGGATGCCCGGTACCACGTCCATGTCGTGCCCGTAGCCCAGGCCCGGCTCGAAGAAGTCGATCGCGTGGAGGGCGTCGTCGAGCGTGTACAGCGGCTCGATCGCCTCCTCGCCGCGCCGGTCGCTGCGCGCGGCGCGGCGCGCGTCCTCCTCCTGCAGCCCGGCGGCATCGAGCAGCACCAGCCGCGCCAGCTCGCGCGTGGCCGAGGTAGCCAGGATGCGCCCGCGGAAGCCCTGGCGCACCAGCCGCGGGATCCGTCCGCAGTGGTCCAGGTGCGCGTGGGTGAGCAGCAGGGCGTCGATGGAGCCCGGATCGAAACCGAACGGCTCGGCGTTCATCCGCTCGGTGGCACGGTCGCCCTGGAACAGGCCGCAGTCGACCAGCACGCGCCGGCCATTGCATTCGATCAGGTGGCAGGAACCCGTGACCTGCTTGGCGGCACCGTGGCAGCTGTAGACGAGCATCGCGTCGCTCCGTGGCTATTCCGGCAACTGTCGCATGAAGCCCCCCGGCACGTTTGACCGCCGTCAAGGCGTGGCACGCCGCGCGCGGCACACTTCCATCGCAGGCGCGCGCACCGCAGCAGCTTCGAGTCGGTAAGGTCCCGGTAAGCCGCTCCCGTTCCAATGCCCACCAACGGCGATCCCGCCGCCACCGGAGCAACATCATGGACCGCAAGACCCTCCTCCCCCTCGTCGCCTCCCTCGCCCTGCTTCCCGCCACGCTGCTGGCCGCGCCCAAGTGCACCGACGCGCCCCGCTCCAGCTGGATGAGCGAGGCGGCCATGAAACAGAAGATCCTCGACCAGGGCTACGCCATCGACATCTTCAAGGTCTCCGGCAACTGCTACGAGATCTACGGCAAGACCCGCGAGGGCAAGAAGGTCGAGATCTACTTCGATCCCACCGACGGCCGCATCGTCAAGCAGCGCGGCGGCTGATGCCGCGGAGGCGAGCATGAACACCACCCTCGACAAGGTCGATATCGCCACGCAGGGCAGCGCCAGGGACGGCACCGTCAAGGTCTGGGACCCGCTGGTACGCGTGTTCCACTGGTCGCTGGCGGCACTGTTCCTGGGCAACTTTCTCACCGAGGAGGGCGACGCACTGCATCGCTGGATGGGCTATGCGGTGCTCGCCCTGATCGGCATCCGCCTGCTGTGGGGCTTCGTCGGCACGCGCCACGCGCGCTTCGCCGACTGGGTGCCGCGACCGGCCCAGGTAAGCGCGTACCTGCGCGAGCGCCTGGCCGGCCGTTCGCGGCGGCGGCTGGGACACAACCCCGCCGCGGCGGTGATGATCCTGGCGCTGCTCGCCGGCGTGTCGCTGGTCGGTCTCACCGGCTGGCTGCAGACCACCGACGCGTTCTTCGGCGTCGAGTGGCTGGAGGAGGTGCATGAGGTACTCGCCTACGGCGTGCTCGCACTGGTCGGCCTGCACGTCGCGGCAGCGATCGGCGAGAGCGTGCACTACCGCGAGAACCTGGTGCGCGCCATGGTCACCGGGCGCAAGCGCAGGCTGGACTGACGCGTGCGCATCCTGCTGGCCGAGGACGACCTGGCGCTGGGCCGCGCGCTTGCCGACGGCCTGCGCCAGCTCGGTTACGCGGTGGACTGGGTCAGCGACGGCCAGCAGGCCGCCGCGGCGCTGACGGATACCGACTACGCCGCGGCCGTGCTGGACTGGAACCTGCCGCGCAGCAGCGGCCCGGCGGTCATCGCCGGCCTGCGCCGGCGCCAGGACGTCACGCCGGTGTTGCTGCTCACTGCCCGCGACGCGCTGGTTGACCGCGTCGCCGGGCTGGACGCGGGCGCCGATGACTACGTGGTCAAGCCGGTGCACCTGGACGAGCTGGCCGCGCGCCTGCGCGCGCTGCTGCGCCGCGCCGACGGCCAGCCCGGGCCGGTGCTGCGCGTCGGCACGCTGGAACTGGACCCGGCCGCGCACCGCGCCACGCTGGCCGGCGCACCGCTGGAACTGACCGCGCGCGAGTTCGCCGTGCTCGAACTGCTCACCCGCCATCCCGGGCGCGCCTACTCGCGTGCGCAGCTGGAAGAGGCGCTCTACGACTGGGGCCGCGAGGTCGCCAGCAACGCGGTGGAAGTCCATATCCACCGCCTGCGCAACAAGCTCGGGCCGGAGTGGATCCGCACGCTGCGCGGCATCGGCTACGCGCTGGCGCCGACGGAGGCGACCTGATGCGTCCCTCGCTCAACCGGCGCCTGGTCGCGCGGCTGGCCGCCGGCGTGCTTGCGGTATGGCTGGCCGCCGCCGGCTGGATGGGCTGGCGCGCACTGCACGAGATCGACGAGATCTTCGACCAGATGCTGGTGCGCACGGCCGCCGCCGTGCTGGCCACCGTGCCGGCCGAGCCGATGGCGCTGGCTGGCGCCCGCCTGCCGCCCCGCCTGCTCGAATCCGACCGCGAGGCGCATCGACCGACGATCGTGCTGCGTGACGCGAGCGGTCGCATGCTGGTCGACAGCGACGCCTTTCCCGCGCTGGCGTCCGATCGGCGGCGACCGCTGCGCACGGTCGATTACCACGATCGCCGCTGGCGGGTGCTGCAGCGTGCCGACGCCGCCGGCCGCTACACCATCCAGGTCGCCGCGCCGCTGGATGAGCGCGACGAGATGGTGCGCCGCATCGCCACGCCGGCGCTGTTCGCGTTGCTCGGGCTGTTGCTGCTGTTGCCGCCGATCGTCTACGCCGGCCTGCGCGGCGGACTGTCGCCGCTGCGCCGGCTGACCCGGCGCCTGGTCGAGGCCGACGCACCGCTGGTACCCACGCTTACCGACGCGCGCGTACCGGTGGAACTGGCGCCCTTCACCCAGGCGATCGACCGGCTGGTCGGGCACCTGCGCAGTGCGCTGGATCGCGAGCGCCGCTTCACCGCCGACGCCGCGCACGAGCTGCGCCACCCGCTGGCCGCGCTGCGGCTGGAGCTGGACCTGGCCGCGGGCGCCGATGCGGCCGCGTGCCAGCAGCACCTCGATCGCGCGCAGGCCGCGCTCGATCGCATGCACCGGCTGGTCGGCCAGCTGTTGCTGCTGGCGCGCGTCGAACAGGCGGGCGAACTGGACGACGCCGGCCCGCTGGACCTGGCCGCGCTGGCCGGCGACGCGCTGCGCGAGGTAAGCGAGCGCGCCGCCGCGGGACGGATCGCGCTGTCGCTGGATACGGACGGCGACACGCACCTGGACGCCAGTCGCGGCCTGCTTGGCATCGCCCTCAACAACCTGCTGGACAACGCCCTGCGCCACACGCCTCCGCACGGCCACGTCGCGGTACGCGTGTCCGGCGACGCGGGCGGTGTGCGGCTGTGCGTGGATGACAGCGGCGGCGGCTTCGCCGACCCGGCGCGCCTGGGCGAACGCTTCCACCGGCCCACCGGCAGCGTGGGCGAGGGCAGCGGCCTCGGGCTTTCCATCGTGCAGGCCATCGCCAGGCTGCATCGCGGGCGGCTTGCGTTCGATCGCTCGCCCCCTGGCGGTGCGCGGGTGATGCTCGATCTCCCGCGCAGCGGCGGCTAGGGCGCGGCACGGAACCCCGCCCGCGCCGTTGCCCACCGGTCTAGCGGCAGACCAGCACGGGCACGGTCGATTCCAGGA
Organism: Frateuria soli; assembly: GCF_021117385.1. Classification (GTDB taxonomy): domain Bacteria; phylum Pseudomonadota; class Gammaproteobacteria; order Xanthomonadales; family Rhodanobacteraceae; genus Frateuria_A; species Frateuria_A soli. The sequence goes on along the minus strand of NZ_CP088252.1, from coordinate 2,692,439 downwards.
TCACCCGCTGGGCTTCGCTGCCCAGCAGCAGGCGGTCCAGTCCGCGCCAGCCGTGGCTGCCCATCGCGATCAGGTCGCAGCCCTCGCGCTGGGCCACCTGGAGGATCGCGTGGTGCGGCCGCGGATCGGTCTCCAGGCTGCACTGGCAGGGCACGCCCGCGGCGTCGGCGCGTTCGCGCACCGCCGCCAGGTAGCGCGCGCCGGCTTCCTCGGCGCTGTTGGCGTACTCGGAGTCGGAGGTGGCGATGATCTCGTTGAGGAACGGAACCGCGGGCAGCGGTACCACCACGTGCAGCGCATGCACGCGCGCACCGATCTGGCGGGCCAGCGCGATGCCGGTATCGGCCGCGCGCAGCGAGAGATCCGAACCGTCGACGGGGAGCAGGATGTGCTTGTACATGGGACTCTCCAGTTTTCAGCGGCAGCTGGGGCGGGCCTGATCGTGCACGATAGACTCGTTCCCGGGCGAGTCGTTCGACCCGCCAGCCTCGTTCCGGAGCATGCAGGGCACCCCTTCCGCGCATGGTGACCTGCGTCAAGCACCGCCGGGGCCGATTGCCGCAAGGCTGATTCAAATCACGACCCCGCCCGGCGGACGGTTGGAGAATGGCTCGCATTCTCCAGTTGCGAGCCACGCATGCGCGAGCCTCCCGCTTCCCCCGGCACGTTTCCACCCATCGCCGCGCTGCTCGCGGCCGCACCGCACCGGCCGCTGTTCCTCGCCGGTGCGCTGGCAGTACTGACCAGCATGGCCTGGTGGGCGCTGGAGCTGGCCTCGATGCGTTTTGGCTGGCATGGCTGGCCGCAGCCGCCGGTGCCGCCGGGCTGGGCGCACGCGATGCTGACCCAGTACGGCATGCTGCCGATGTTCATGTTCGGCTTCCTGCTGACCACCTTTCCCAAGTGGCTCGCCCGGCCGGCGATAGGGCCGCGGCGCTACGTGGCGGTGGCCGGCTCCGTGTTCGTCGGCTACCTGCTCTCGCACGTGGGGCTGCTGGACATGCCGTGGGTGCTGCGTGCCGGTACGGCCCTGATGCTGCTCGGCTACCTGGTCGGCGTCACCACGCTGGCCGGCGTGCTGCGTGCCTCGGAGCACCGCAACCAGCACGCCTGGTCGTGCCTGGCCGCGCTGTGCCTGGGAACCCTCGGGCTGGCGGCATTCCTCGCCTTCCTGTTCGGCGCACCGGCGCACTGCGCGCGCTTCGCGGTCAAACTGGGAACCTTCGGCCTGCTGGTGCCGGTGTACTTCACGGTGGCGCACCGCATGGTCGCCTTCTTCAGCGGCAACCTGGTGAAGGATTACGTGGTGCGCCGACCCGACTGGAGCCTGCCGGTGATCTGGCTCTTGCTGCTGGCGCACCTGGGGCTGGACCTGGCCCACGCGCAGTCCTGGCTGTGGGTGGTCGACGCGCCGCTGGCGCTGCTGTTCGGCTGGCATTCGATCGCCTGGCAGCCGTGGAAGGCGATGCGCCCGGGCCTGCTCGGGGTGCTGCACCTGGCCTTCGCCTGGCTGCCGATCGCGTTCGCGCTGTACGCGGTGCAGAGCCTGTGCCTGTTCGCCGGGCACGGCCCGATCCTCGGCCTGGCGCCGCTGCACGTGCTGACCATCGGCTACTTCGGCTCGATGCTGGTGGCCATGGTCACCCGCGTCACCCAGGGCCACTCCGGCCGCCCGTTGCAGATGGGCGCGGTGCCGTGGGTCTGCTTCGTGTTGCTGCAGGGTGTGGTGCTGCTGCGCGTGTGGGCGGAGCTGGCCCGCGACAGCTACCTGTGGCTGGTGGTGGCCGCCTGCGGCTGGCTGGTGGCCTTCCTGCCCTGGGTGCTGCGCTCGGCCTGGATCTATCTCACGCCGCGCGTGGACGGCAGGCCGGGCTAGCTCGACACCACGGCGACGTCTTCTTGTGGCAGGGTGACGCACCAGGCCGGTTCCGGTATCGGGCGTGACGCAGGTCAAGCGCGTCGATGGCCCGGAGCCTAGCCTGATCCCCGGGAACCACAGGAGCGATTCCTCATGTCACGAAGGCTGTCCCTCGTGCTCGCGGCCGCCAGCATGCTGGCCCTGGTCGCCTGTTCGGACAAACCCTCCACCGATGCCGCCGAACCGGCCTCGGCCAGGGTCGCTTCATCGTCGCTGGCGCCACCCGCGGACTTCGGTCCGCCGCAGGGCGAGCCGATCCACGCGGTGCTCACCAGCCCGCCGAACGTGCCGCCGCCGATCCACCGCAACCATCCGGCCAAGGTCATCGTGGAGCTGGAGGTGATCGAGAAGGAGATGCCGATCTCCGAAGGCGTCAGCTACACCTACTGGACCTTCGGCGGCACCGTGCCGGGCAGCTTCATCCGCGTGCGCCAGGGCGACACGGTGGAGTTCCACCTGAAGAACGCGCCCGACAGCAAGATGCCGCACAACATCGACCTGCACGGCGTCACCGGCCCGGGCGGCGGCGCGGCGTCGAGCTTCACCGCGCCGGGGCATGAGTCGCAGTTCACCTTCAAGGCGCTCAACGCCGGCATCTACGTCTACCACTGCGCCACCGCGCCGGTGGGCATGCACATCGCCAACGGCATGTACGGCCTGATCCTGGTCGAACCGCCGGAGGGCCTGCCCAAGGTCGATCACGAGTACTACGTGATGCAGGGCGACTTCTACACCACCGGCAAGTACCGCGAGAAGGGCCACCAGCCGTTCGACATGGACAAGGCCATCGACGAGAACCCGACCTACGTGCTGTTCAACGGCCATGAAGGCGCGCTCACCGGCGACAAGGCGCTGACCGCCAGGACCAACGAGTCGGTGCGCCTGTTCGTCGGCAATGGCGGGCCCAACCTGATCTCCAGCTTCCACGTGATCGGCGAGATCTTCGACCGCGTGCAGCAGGAAGGCGGCACCCATCCGCAGGAGAACGTGCAGACCACGCTGATTCCCGCCGGCGGCGCGGCGATCGTGGAGTTCCACACCGACGTGCCGGGCAGCTACGTGATGGTCGACCACTCGATCTTCCGCGCGTTCAACAAGGGCGCGATGGCGATCCTCAAGGTCGACGGTGCGGAGAACAAGTCGGTCTACTCCGGCAAGGAGGTCGACTCGGTGTACCTGGGCGACCGCGCCGAGCCGAACCTGCATGCGGTGACCACCGCGGCCAAGGCCAACGCCGCCGGCACGCTCAGCAAGGAAGACCAGATCGCCGCCGGCAAGCAGCTGTTCACCGGCACCTGCTCGGTCTGCCACCAGGCCAACGGCGAAGGCCTGCCCGGCGTGTTCCCGCCGCTGGCCAAGTCCGACTACCTGGCCAAGCAGGACAAGGACCACCTGATCTCGATCCCGCTGCACGGCCTGACCGGCAAGGTCACGGTCAACGGCAAGGACTACGACTCGGTGATGCCGCCGATGTCGCAGCTGACCGACGACGAGGTCGCCAACCTGCTCACCTACGTGCTCAACAGCTGGGGCAACCCGGGTGGGCAGGTGAGCAAGGAAGAGGTGGCCAAGGTACGCGCCCAGCCGGCCCCGGCGCCGGCCACGGAGCACTGACCGATGCGCCGGCGTCTCGCCCTGATGCTGCTCGGCCTCTTGCTGGGTGGCCCGACCCTGGCGGCGGACGGCGCGTCGTCGAAGTACCGGCCGCTGCCGGGCGGCCGCTTCGAAAGCGTGCTGCCGGCCGACGGCAAGACGGCGCCGGCCGTCCTCAAGCCTTTCCGCCTGCGCAGCGAACCGGTGACCAACGCCGAGTTCCTGGCCTTCGTGAAGAGTCATCCCCAGTGGCGCCGCGACCGGGTGCCGGGCGTGTTCGCCGATGGCCGCTACCTGTCGCAATGGGCCGCGCCCGACCAGCTCGGCCCCGCGGCCCTGCCGCGCCAGCCGGTGACACGGGTGAGCTGGTTCGCCGCGCAGGCGTACTGCGAGAGCGAGCAGGCCCGCCTGCCGACCTGGTACGAGTGGGAGTACGCGGCCGCCGCGGACGCCACCCGCGCCGACGCCCGCAGCGACCCGGCCTGGCGCGAGCGCGTGCTGTCCTGGTACGCGCGCCCCTCCAACGATGCGTTGCCGCCGGTCGGCGGCAAGCCCGATATCCACGGCGTGCGCGATCTCAACGGCCTGGTGTGGGAGTGGGTGGAGGACTTCAACGCCATGATGACCAGCGCCGACAGCCGCGAGCAGGACGGGGCCGACAAGCTCAAGTTCTGCGGCGCCGGCGCCATCAGCATGGAGCAGAAGGAAAACTACGCCACGCTGATGCGCGTGGCCATGCTCTCCTCGCTCAAGGCCACCGATACCACCGCCAACCTGGGCTTCCGCTGCGCCCGTCCGGAGTGAATCCGTGAAACGATTGTTGCCGCTCCTGTTCGTCCTGCTGTGTGCCGGTGTCGCGCACGCGGCCTCGCCGTTGCCCTCCGACTCGCTCTACCAACTGACCGTACCGCTCACCGACCAGGACGGCCATACCGCGTCGTTCGCCGCCCGCCGCGGCACGCCGCAGATCGTGAGCATGTTCTACACCTCGTGCACGATGGTCTGCCCAATGATCATCGACACGATGAAGGCGACCCGCCGCGCCGCCGGCGAACCGGCGAACCTGCACCTGCTCGCGGTGAGCTTCGACCCCGAACGCGACGATGTCGACGCGCTTCGCCGCTACGCCGCTGCGCACAAGCTCGACCTGCGCTGGTGGACGCTGGCGCGCACCGGGCCGCGGGACACCCGCGCGCTCGCCGCGCTGCTGGGCGTGCAGTACCGCAAGCTTCCCGACGGCGACTTCAACCATTCCAGCGCGCTGCTTCTGCTGGATGCGGACGGTCGCATCGTGGCGCGCACCAACATCATCGGACGCACCGACCCGGAGTTCGTCGCCGCCGTGCGCAAGGCAACGGCGAAGTAGCGCGAGGCCGCCCAGCGGGGCGCCGATCGCGGGGGGAGCCTGCCGCTGTCCGGGCGCCATGATGCAGGTCAGGGCCGCGCGGCCCGATGCGGCGCAAGCTGCGTGCTTCCCCGCACGAGGCACCGAGCATGGCCGCCTGGTATCCCTGGATCCTGCTGTTGCACCTGTCCTGCGCCATCGTCTTCGCAGGCGCGGCGGCGTTCGAGGTGCTGGTGCTGGAAGGCCTGCACAGGCGCTTCGACGCGGCGACCATGGCAACCATCGAGCAGGCGGTGATGGCGCGCGTGCGACGCTTCATGCCGTTCGTGGTGGTGCTGCTGTTTGTCAGCGGCGGCCTGCTGTTCGACCTGCGCTGCGCGGGCATCGCCTGCGTGGGCACGCGGTTCGGCACGTTCCTGCTGCTGAAGGTAACGCTTGCCTTCGCCGTGCTGGGCGTGTTCGTCAACGCGGTCTGGGCTGGTGCGCATGGGCGCATGAGCGTGTGCCGCTTCCGCCACACCCATCGGGTGGTGCTGGCGTTGATGGTCGGCATCGTGTTCCTGGCCAAGACCATGTTCTACTTGTAGGTCTCATCCCAAGGAGAAAGCGTCATGTCGCAGGTCAAGTTCAAGGGCGAGCCGGTCGAGGTCACGGGAACGTTCCCGGCCAAGGGGTCGCAGGCGCCCGCGTTCACGCTGGTCGGCAAGGGCCTGGCCGACGTGGCGCTTGCCAGCTACGCGGGCCAGCGCAAGGTGCTCAACATCTTCCCGAGCATCGACACGGGCGTGTGCGCCGCGTCGGTGCGCCGTTTCAACGAGCTCGCGGCGAAGCTCGACAACACCGTGGTGCTGTGCATTTCGGCCGATCTGCCGTTCGCGCAGGCGCGCTTCTGCGGCGCCGAGGGGCTGGAGCGGGTGGTGATGCTCTCGACCATGCGTGGCCGCGAGTTCCTGGCCGACTACGGCGTGGCGCTCGCCACCGGCCCGCTGGCTGGCGTGGCCGCGCGTGCGGTGGTGGTGCTGGATGCGGACAACCGCGTGCTGCACGCGCAACTGGTGGACGAGCTGACCGAGGAGCCCGGTTACGAGGCGGCGCTGGCCGCGCTGGGCTGAGCGCGGCTTTCCCGCAGGAGGGCCTTCGTGCGCGACCGTGCAAGGCGGTTGCGCACGGGGTGCGCTCCTGCAACGCCCCAGCGGCCGTGCGACATCGAACTCATCGCATCCCGATCGAACGTGGCGGGGACGGTGCGGGCGGTCAGCGCCTGACCGACACGAGCGGCACGCCGATGCCGCGGGCGTCCGGATTCAAGCCCAGGCCATATTTCAGGCTGCGGCCGATGCGTTTGGCAAACTCCACCATCTGCGCCGCGCCGGCCTCGTCCAGTTCCTCGGCGCAGGTGGCGCGCCACAGCGCCAGCCAGTGATCGAAATGTTCGGCGCGGATCGGCAGCGGGCGGTGCATCGCCATCGGGTTGCCGCGGTAGCTGGCCGCGCCCAGCGCCACCGAGCACCAGAACCGGGTGAGCAGGCGCTTGTGTTCGGGCCAGTCGTGCACGACGGCGTTGAACACCGGTCCGATCAGCGGGTCGGCGGCGACCTTGTCGTAGAAGCGATCGACCAGTCGGGCGATCGCGGGTTCGGTAAGCGTGGTGTCGCGCATGTCTCTTGCCGGTGGCCGCGCCGCGGTCGGCCCGCGGCGCGGATTCTTCATCTTACTTGGCGCGGCTGATCGTGCCCTTCATCAGCGCGGCGTGGCCGGGGAACGAGCAGAAGAACTCGTAGTCCTGGCCCGGCTTCAGCGCAGCGACCTTGAAGCTGGTCGAGTCGCTCTCGCCACCGCCGATGATCTTGGTGTGCGCGATGACGCGGCTGTCGCCCGGCTTGAGGTAGTTGTTGTCGATGCCCGCCTTGGCGCCATCGGCGATGATGCCCGGCTCGTCGGCGGTGCTGGACACCACGAAGTTGTGGCCCATCGCGGCCTTGGGCAGCTTGCCCACGTGCTTGAGCGTCACGGTGAACTGCTTGCAGGTGCTGGGCACCACGATCGACTTCTGGTTGAACTGCATGGCGTCGTTGGCCTCGACGGTGGTCGAGCAGCTGGACGCGGCCCAGGTCGGTGCGGCAACCAGGCCAAGCAGTGCGAAAGCGAACAGACGGCGTTTCACGGAGAGTCTCCTTTGGTATCGGGGGGGAAAGCGTCTTGGGGAACTGCAGCCTCGTCGGCGGCCGGTGCCGGGACGGGCTCGTCCTCCATCAGCGGCAGCACCGCCGGGCTATCCAGGTCGTCGAACTGTTGGTGGTTGGCGGCCCAGAAGAACAAGCCTACGGCGGCGAGCACGATCAGCGCCGTGACCGGGATCAGGACCAGCAGAATATTCATGCGCGCAGCGCCGGGTCGGTGGTGCCGCGTCCCACGCGCAGGCCGTTGAGCACGACGGCCAGCGAGCTGGCCGACATGCCGATCGCGGCCAGCCACGGCGGCACCAGCCCGGCGGCGGCGAAGGGCACCGCCAGCAGGTTGTAGGCCAGTGACCAGCGCCGACCCTGGGCTACCACGTGAGCGAGCTGGCGGGCGACGCGGCGGGCCTGCAGCAGGCCGTGCAGGCGTCCGCGCGCGAGCAGCAGGTCGGCGTGCGCCTGCGCCAGGTCGGTGCCCGAAGCGAGCACCGCCGAGACGTCCGCGCCGGCCAGTGCCGGGGCATCGTTGCTGCCGTCGCCGACGGCCAGCGTGACCTTGCCCTGCGTGCGGGCCAGCTGGAGCAGCGCGAGCTTGTCCGCGGGCGACTGGCGGGCGGCCCAGTGCCCGATGCCCAGCGCCCTGGCGACGGTCGCCACGCGGGCACGGGTATCGCCGCTGGCAAGCACGGTCACGACGCCGTCTTCGCGCAGCGCCTGCAGCGTGGCACTGGCATCGGCGCGCGGCGCCTCGCTGATGTGGAAGGCGGCCAGCGGTCCATGGATGTCGGCCAGAACCAGCGTGCCGTCGGCACCGTCCGGCACGGCGCGACCGCTGGGCGCCAGTGCGAAGTCGGGACGACCCAGGCGCAGCGCCCGGCCCTCCACCTCCGCGCCGATGCCGGCGGTGGCGGTAACCTTGAGGCCCTGCACCGGCGGCGTGTCGCCGGTCCACGCGGCGGCCAGTGCCGCGGCCAGCGGATGGGTGCTCTCGCGCCCCAGCGCGGCGGCCAGGCGCAGCGCCCGTGTCGGCGCCTGGCCCTCGCGCAGCGGCTCGATCGCGTCGGGTTCCAGCCACGGCGTGGTCAGCGTTCCGGTCTTGTCGAACAGGGCGTAGTCGACGCGGGCGAGCCGGTCGAGCGCGGCCGGTTCGGTCACCAGCACGCCGCGGCCGGCGAGTACCGCCAGCGCACGGGTGACTGCCGCCGGACGGGTCAGCGCGAACGCGCAGGGACAGGCGACCACCAGCACGGCGACGGCGGCGTCAAAGGCGCGCGCGCGGTCGAACCACAGCCAGGCCAGCGCGGTGAGCACGGTCAGCACCAGCACGCGCAGCACGAAGCGGGTGGCCTCGCGGTCGGCGGCGTCGTCGCCGGGACGGGCCAGGCGCGCGCGACCGGCCAGCCGGCCCAGGCGCGCGGCGGCAGTGTCCTCGCCACTGTGTTCCACGCGCAGTTCGGCCGGGCTGCCCAGCACCACGGAGCCGCTGACCAGCCGCTCGCCGCGCTGGCGACGGCGAGGGCGCGATTCGCCCGAGAGCAGCGCCTCGTCCACCTCGACCGCGTCGCTTTCCAGCACGCCGTCGGCCGGTACGGTGCCGCCTTCGGCGATGCGCACGCGGTCGCCGGGCACGAGCTCCAGCGCAGGCACGGTTTCCAGGCTGCCGTCGGCGCGCCGGCGCTCGGCCAGCAGCGGCGTGGCGTCCTGCGCGGCCTCGCCGAGCGCGCCGCTGGCGTGGCGCGCGCGCAACTCGACGTGGCGCGCGGCCAGCAGCAGGAACACGAACATGCTTACCGAGTCGAAGTAGACCTCGCCTTCGCCGCGCACCGTGCTCCACACGCTGGCGCCGAAGGTCAGCAACACTGCCAGCGACACGGTGAGGTTCACGCCCAGCCGGCGCGTGCGCACCTCGCGCCAGGCGCCGGCGAGGAACGGCTGCGCCGAATAGGCGACCACCGGCGCGGTGGTGAGCAGGCTCAACCAGCGGAACAGCCCGCGCGTGGTGAAGTCGACGAAGTCGACCACGCCGATGTACATGACGAAGGCGTAGGTCATCACCTGCATGGCGCACATGCCGGCGACCAGCAGGCGCTTGAGCGCGTCGGTGGCCTCTGTGCTGCGCGCGTCGTCGATGTGCTCGCGCCGCAGCGGCCGCGCGCTGCATTGCTCGGCGGCGAATGCATCCAGCAATTGCGGCAGGGCCAGGCGATCGGCGTTCCACACGATCCGCGCGCGCTGCGCGCGGGCATCGATCGCCACGCGCGTCACGCCGGGCAGGGCGTGCAGGCGTTCGTCCAGGCGCAGCAGCTGGCGCGGATCGGTGAGACCTTCCACGCGCAGCGCGATCTCGGCGCGGCCGTCGCGCCGCGGCCGGATCACCTGCGCGGCCAGGCGCGGATGCAGCCACGCCGCGTGCGCGCCGGCGGCGTTCATGGAACGCGCCCCGGCGCTCCCGCCGCGTCATGGGGCGGCAGGGGCTTCGCGCCCTCGCCACCGGCCGTTTCCTGTTTCCCGTTCCCGGCCCCGTGCATTGGCATGTCCAGCAACGTATGCGGACGCCCGGTCATCTCCAGTGGCTGGTCGGCATGCCGCACGCCGAGCACGATCATCCACACGCACCCGGCCAGCGACGCGGCGAGGATCGCCGCACCGAGCCACAGCACCGGTTGCCGGTACCAGGCGCCGGCCGAAGCCGGCGCCGCCTCAACGGGAAGCCTGTGCTGCTGCATCGCCCTGGTGCGCCAGGTGATAGACGTAGGCGGCAAGCACGCGGGTCTGGTCGTCGTCCAGGCGCTTGCTCCAGGCGGGCATGTGGCCCTGGCGGCCACCGCCGATGGTCCGCACGATGTCCTCGAACTTGCCGCCGTGCAGCCAGATGTGGTCGGTCAGGTTGGGCGCACCCAGCGCCGGGTTGCCCTTGCCCTGCGGGCCGTGGCAGGCGGCGCAGGTAGTGAACAGCGCCTGGCCGGCGGCCGCGCGGCCCTCGTCGTGCGGCGAGCCGGACAGGCTCAGCACGTAGTTGGCCAGGTTCTTGACGTTGTCCTCGCCCAGGCTCGACCACGGCGGCATCATGCCGGCGCGGCCATCGCGGATCGAGGTGAGGATGTCCTTGCCGCTGCCGCCATAGAGCCAGTCGTCGTCGATCAGGCTGGGGGCGCCGAGCTTGACGTTGCCGTAGCCGCCGCGGCCGTGGCAGGCGGCGCAGTTGTCCACGAACAGTCGCTCGCCCATCTGCTGCGCGGCCGGGTCCTCGGCCAGCTGCTCGACCGGGTACTTGCGGAAGCGCTCGATCAGGTCGGCCAGCCTGGCGTTGTTGGCGGCCTCGTCGCGGGCCAGTTCGCCGTGCGCAGTCCAGCCGAGCGTGCCCTTGTGATTGCCGAAGCCGGGGTAGAACACCAGGTAGAGGGCGCCGGCCACGAACATGGTCCCGGACAGCAACAGCCACCACAACGGCAGCTTGCGCACGCCCTCGCGGATCGTGCCATGCGCCCACACGTGGCCGCTGGTGTTGTCGGGCAGCGTCGGGATCTTGGCCCGCGGTGCCCACAGGAACAACAGGAACGTGATGCCGAAGTTCAGCACCACCAGGAACATCACCCACAACGACCAACCCGTGCTCACGGCTGCCCACCCTTGTCGTGCTTGTCTGCGCCCGTGCGCGGCCTGCCCGGCACGGGACCCTCCGGCTTGTCTTCCATGGGAAGTTCGCTCATCCGCTTGAAGGTCGAGCGGTGGCGCTTGCGCCAGGCCCAGATCCAGATGCCGATGAAAATCACCATCAGCACCACCGTGACCACGCCGGTCAGGTGGCCCCAGAACGGACTCATCATCGGGTGGTTCATGGCGTGCCTCCGTGGCCGGCCGGCACCGGGACGGTCGCCGCCGGCTCGTTGCGGATGCCCAGGCCCTGCAGGTAGGCGATCAGCGCATCCATCTCCGTCTTGCCGGCCACCGCCTCGGGGGCGCTGGCGATGTCGGCGTCGGTGTACGGATCGCCCAGCTTGCGCAGCGTGCGCATGCGCGCCTGGATGTCCTCGGCGCTGATCGTGTTGTGTTCGAGCCACGGGTAGGCCGGCATGTTCGACTGCGGCACCACCTGGCGCGGGTTCTCCAGGTGCATGCGCTGCCACTGGTCGGTGTACTTGCCGCCCACGCGCGCCAGGTCCGGACCGGTGCGCTTGGAACCCCACTGGAACGGCCGGTCGTAGACCGATTCCTCGGCCGTGGAGAAGTGGCCGTAGCGCTGGGTCTCGGCACGCAGCGCGCGGATCATCTGCGAGTGGCACAGGTAGCAGCCCTCGCGCACGTAGATGTCCTTGCCGGCCAGGCGCAGCGGATCGTAGGGCTTCACCCCCACCGGCGCCTTGACCGCGTGGGCCTCCATGAACAGCGGGGTGATCTCGGCCAGGCCGCCGATGGACACCATGATCGCCGTGAGGATGCCGAGCAGCGCGGCGTTCTTCTCGATGATTTCGAAATGCTTGTAAGCCATCTGGTTGTCTTCCTCAGCCCACACTCGGCAGCGGTTCGGGTACCTGGTGCGGATCGGGCTCGGGAATCGGTACCGGGATCGGCTTGATCAGCCGCGCGCGGGCGTCCGCGGCGGTGTGCCAAAGGTTCCAGGCCATCAGCACCATGCCCGCGAGGATCACCACGCCGGCGAACCAGCGCGTCCAGTACGCCGGCTGGATCGCCAGCAGGCTGTCGATGAACGGGTAGGTGAGCGAACCGTCGGGCAGCGTGGCACGCCACATCAGGCCCTCGGTGACGCCGGCGACCCACATCGAACCGACGTACAGCACCACGCCGAAGCAGTGCAGCCAGAAGTGCCACTCCATCGCCTTGTTCGAGTACATCTTCGGCTGGCCGAGCGCACGCGGCGCCATCGCATACAGCGAGCCGATGGTGATCATCGCGACCCAGCCCAGCGCGCCGTTGTGCACGTGCGCCACGGTCCAGTCGGTGTAGTGCGAGAGCTGGTTGACGGACTTGACCGCCATCATCGAGCCCTCGAAGGTGGAACCGGCATAGAACACCAGCGCCAGCACCATGAACTTGGCCGCGGGGTCGGTCTTGAGCCTGGGCCAGGAGCCGTTGAAGGTCATCAGGCCGTTGGCGGCCGAGCCCCAGCTGGGCATCAGCAGCACCAGCGAGAAGGCCATGCCGACCGACTGCACCCAGTCCGGCAGCGCGGTGTACATCAGGTGGTGCGAACCGGCCCACATGTACACCGAGATCAGCGCCCAGAAGTTCACGATCGAGAAGCGGTAGCTCCACAGCGGCTGCTGCGCCTGGCGCGGCACGAAGTAGTACATCATCCCGAGGAAGCCGGCGGTCAGGAAGAACGCCACCGCGTTGTGGCCGTACCACCACTGCACCATCGCATCGACCACGCCCGAGTAGATCGGGTAGGACTTCGACAGCGACACCGGCAGCACGAGGTTGTTGACGATGTGCAGCAGGCCCACCGCGATGATCCACGCGCCGTAGTACCAGTTGGCCACGTAGATGTGGCGGATGCGCCGGCGCGCCAGCGTGCCGAAAAACACCACACCCAGGCTCACCCACACCACCGCGATCAGGATGTCGATCCACCACTCGGGCTCGGCGTATTCCTTGCTCTGGGTCAGGCCCAGCGGCATCGTCACCATCGCCAGCAGGCAGGCCAGCTGCCAGCCCCAGAAGGTGAACCCGGCCAGCTTCGGATAGGCCAGCCGCGTGTGGCCGGTACGCTGGACCACGTAATAGCAGGTCCCCATCAGCGCCGAGCCGCCGAAGGCAAAGATCACGCCGAAGGTGTGGTCGGGGCGGATGTGGCTGAAGGTCAGCCAGGCGGTGTCGAAGTTGAACAGTGGCCACGCCAGCTGCGCGGCGGCGAGCACGCCGACGGACATGCCGACGATGCCCCACACGGCTGCGGCCAGCAGGAACTGGCGCACGACCCGGTCGCTGTAATACTCGGTGTTGGGCATGGAGGAATTCCAGGAGAAGTCTGTCTATTTTCCGTGGATGGCCGGCCGGTTCGCCTGACCTGTGTCAAAGCGCCGCGGCAAATGACCGCTCCGGTACCGTGGCCGGTTGTCGCACGCCGCCCTTGAGATCGATGGTGCGCCCGCGTTCGTGGCCGTGGCGTACAAACCGGCCCGCCACGCGGATGCCGCCGCCAGGCACTGACCTGGATCAGTGCGGAACCCGGCCGGCGCGCCGATACTCTGCGGCGATGACCCACGTAGTGACCGAGAACTGCATCAACTGCAAGCACACCGACTGCGTGGAGGTGTGCCCGGTCGACGCCTTCCACGAGGGACCGAATTTCCTGGTCATCAACCCGGACGAGTGCATCGATTGCACGCTTTGCGTGGACGAGTGCCCGGTAGGCGCGATCTTTCCCGAACTGGACATCCCGGCCGGCCAGGAGGGCTTCCTGGCGCTCAACGCCGAGCTGGCGCGCGAGTGGCCGGTGATCACCACCCGGATCCCGGCGATGGAAGACGCCGAGCGCTGGGACGGCGTGCCGGACAAGTTGCCACTGCTCAAGCGCTGATGCTTCTGGCCTGCAGCCTCTCCTCCGGGAGAGGGTTGGGGTAAGGGGTTGGAGGGTCGCGGAGAGGTTGATTTGCCGCGGCTCTTGCGGTTCCGCGACCTGGCTTGCCTGCGGCGGGCGCCGGGACGTGCCTACAGGCGTGCGCGCTCTGCTCCCTCTCCCCGGCGGGGAGAGGGTTGGGGTGAGGGGCCAAGGCTGGCCTCGAACGTCGGATAGACGAGGGCGCTGGCTGGTTTTTTTCTCGAACCGCGGCCCTCACCTCGTCCTCGCCCGCGCATCGGTCAGGGCAGGGAGAGAGAGTAGGCGGAATCAAGCCTCAATCCTTCTGCGGCAGCCGCCGCAGGTTGAGCGCGTAGCCGGCGGCCAGCACCAGCGCGACCACGGCCTGCGCCACGGTCGACTGCCAGGTCGGGTAGATCCCCAGCAGTTCGATGCGCGGCAGCGGCGCGGTGACCACGCCGATCCAGCCGGCCTCCTGCAGTGCCGCGATGCCCTTGCCGGTGAGCACGATCGCCAGCAGCGCGATCAGCGCGGAACTGGCCGAGAAGAACTTGCCCAGCGGCAGCCGCCGGCTGGTGCGCAACAGCAGCCAGGCGATCGCGGCGAGCGTCAGCGCACCGGTGCCGATGCCGCCGAGCAGCCAGCCGCGCGGGCCCTCGCTCCACATCGCCACGTAGAACAGGATGGTTTCGAACACCTCGCGGTAGACCGAGAGGAAGGCCAGGCCGAACAGGAACCAGGCCGAGCGGTCCAGCGTGGCGGCCATCTTGGCTTTCAGATACGTCTGCCAGCGTCCACCCACGCTCTTGCGGTGCATCCACAGGCCCACGCACAGCAACACGGCCGCGGCAAACAGCGAGGAGAGCCCCTCGGTCAGCTCGCGTCCGGCGCCGCTGATCGCCACCGCGTAGCTCGCCACGGCCCAGGTCGCCAGCCCGGCGAGCAGCGCCAGGCTCCAGCCGGCATGCACGTAGCGCAGCATCGCCGGACGCTCGGCCTTGCGCAGGAAGGCGAGCAGGGCGACCACCACCAGCAGCGCCTCCAACCCTTCGCGCACCAGGATGGTCCAGGCGCCGAGGAAGGCCGACGCGGCATCCGCCGACCCGCCGGCGAGGGTGGCCTGGGCACGCTCGAGGAGAGCGTCGGCGGCGCGCTGGCTGGCTTCCACGTCGGCGCTTCCGCTGGCCACCGCGGTGCGGTAGGCGCCCATGGCGGTTTCCAGTTGCGCGCGCAGCGCGCCGTCGCGCGCGCTCAACTGGGGTTCGACCGGCTCGACGCCGTCCAGGTAGGCCGAGAGAGCCAGCCGCTGCGCCTCGCCGCGGTCGCCCTGCCGCCAGGCGGCAAGGCTGGCGGCCAGCCGTTCGCGCGCCAGCGCCAGGCCGGAACGGGTCTGCGGCAAGGCGTGCGGATGGGCGCGCAGGTAGCCCAGGATCGCCTGCGCCTGCCGTTCCCCCAGCACCGGTGCCAGGTCCGCCACGCGGGCGCGCGTAAGCTCCTGCAGGCTGGCCAGGTGCTGCCGTGCGGCGGGGTTGTCCTTCCACGCGCGCGCGCCTTCATCCGCACGCGGCGCATAGGCCAGGGTGCCGACGTAGAAGGCGAGCGACCAACGGTCCTCGACCGGCAACTGGTCGGCATAGCCGCTCATCGCCGTGCCCTTGACGCCCTGGCTGATCGCCTCGAACAGCGACAGCACGCTGCGCTGGTCGGCGCGCGCGCGGTCGGTGAAGTCGATCGGCGGGGGATCGAGCCCGGCCGCTGCCGGACCCTTGCCGTTCCCGCCGGCGCCATGGCAGGCGGCGCAAGCCTGCTGGTACAGCGCCGCGCCGCGGGCGAGCTCGGGCATGTGCGCGGGAGCGGTGGGCACGGGGTAGGTGGCGAGCAGGGCGTTGGCCAGCGTGTGGGCCTGGCGGGCCACGTCGGCGGTGGAGGCCTTGCCGTCGATCAGCTGCACCAGTTGCGTCGCCTGGGCCTGCAGGGCCGGCGACGCCGGGCGCGCCGGCAATTGCGCCAGGCGCTGGCGCACGGTGCCGGCGAACTCGCGCATCTCGGCGTATTCGGAGGCGCTGGTCACCTGGCCGTCGCGCACCGCGCCGGCGTAATCGGTGGCCAGGTAATCGAGCATCTGCCAGGTCTGGCTGACCGTGGCCGGCGCCGGTTCGCCCGCCGTGGCGGGAGCGCCCGGCGGGGTCTGGGCGAAGGCCGGGCACCCGGCCGCCAGCAGGGTCGTGGCCAGGACCAGGGCTGCCCACTTGTTGAGAATGCCTATCATTGCGTAAGTATAGGCCGTAACCGCAAGCGTCGCGGCAGGCGTGTCCGGATGCCGCAGCGGAGGCATCTCGGGCCGCTCCCCGTGCGCCGCCGGCCTTCGCGGCGCGCAGAAAAAAGCCGGGACGTGTGACGGTCCCGGCTTTCCCTGGTGGAACGCCCGCCCGGGGGCGGGGGGCCTTTACCGGGCCACCACCCGCACCATTTCCAGGCACTTGTTCGAATAGCCCCATTCGTTGTCGTACCAGCTGACCAGCTTGACGAAGGTGGGATCGAGCGCGATGCCGGCGTCGGCGTCGAAGATCGAGGTGCGCGCGTCGCCGCGGAAGTCGGTGGCGACCACCTTGTCCTCGGTGTAGCCGAGGATGCCCTTGAGCGCGCCCTCGGACTGCGCCTTCATCTCCGCGCAGATCTCCGCGTAGGTCGCCGGCTTCTCGAGCTCGACGGTGAGGTCGACCACGGACACGTCCGAGGTCGGCACGCGGAAGGACATGCCGGTGAGCTTCTTGTTGAGCTCGGGGATCACCACACCGACAGCCTTGGCCGCGCCGGTGGAGGAGGGAATGATGTTCTCCAGGATGCCGCGACCGCCGCGCCAGTCCTTGTTGCTCGGGCCGTCGACCGTCTTCTGCGTGGCGGTGGCGGCGTGCACGGTGGTCATCAGGCCGCGCTTGATGCCCCACTTGTCGTTGAGCACCTTGGCCACGGGCGCCAGGCAGTTGGTGGTGCACGAGGCGTTGGAGATGATCGCCTCGCCCTTGTAGGTCTTGTCGTTGACGCCGTACACGAACATCGGCGTGTCGTCCTTGGACGGTGCCGACAGGATCACCTTCTTCGCGCCAGCGTCGAGATGCTTCTGCGCCGCTTCCTTGGTCAGGAACAGGCCGGTCGATTCGATCACCACGTCGGCGCCCACCTCGTCCCACTTCAGGTTGGCCGGATCGCGTTCCTGGGTCAGACGGATGCGCTTGTCGTTGACCAGCAGGTGGCCGCCGTCGACCGAGACCTCGCCCTTGAAGCGGCCATGCACCGAGTCATAACGCAGCATGTAGGCCAGGTAGTCCGGCTCCAGCAGATCGTTGATGGCGACGATTTCGATGTCCGCGAAATTCTGCACGGCGGCGCGCAGCACGTTGCGGCCGATGCGGCCGAAGCCGTTGATCGCGACCTTGATGGCCATGGGCAAGCATCCTCTTGGGTTCGATGGAGCGGTGAAGCGGCGGCGCTCGGGCCGCCGAAAACGCGCATTTTAGCGCCGATCGGGGTCACGGGGCCGTATACCGCTCGGTCCGCTTGTGCCTTTGGTCAGCCTGTCCAGGCAGGTATCGCCGCGGCGGCGCTGTCCCGACTGCCTGCACACGTGCCGCGGCATACTCCGGCAGGCGCCGAGTCCCCGGGAGTGTAGCCATGCAGGCAAAGATCACATCCTTCTTCCACGCCTCCACCTCCACCTGGAGCTACCTGGTGCAGGATCCGGCCACCGGCGAGGCGGCGGTCATCGATGCGCCGCTCGACTTCGACCCGGCCAGCGGCGTGCTGGGCCACGCCAGCGCGGCGGCGATCCTCCAGGCGGCCGGGCGCGACGGCGCGCGGCTGCGCTGGATCCTGGAAACGCACGCGCACGCCGATCACCTGTCCGCCGCAGCCTGGCTGAAGGAGTCGACCGGCGCGCAGACCGCGATCGGCGCCGGCATCGAACAGGTGCAGGCAACCTTCCGGCAGCGGCTGGGCCTGGAGGACGAACCGGAGCTGGATCGCCACGCCTTCGACCGCCTGCTGCACGACGGCGACGAGCTGCCACTGGGCGGGCTGGCCATCGGCGTGGTCGCCACGCCCGGACATACCCCCGACAGCCTCAGCTACCTCGTCGGCGACGCGGTGTTCGTCGGCGACACCGTGTTCTCGCCGCAGGCGGGCACCGCACGCTGCGATTTCCCCGGCGGCGACGCGCACGCGCTGTTCCAGTCCGTGTGGCGCATCTACGGCCTGCCGGCGACCCGCATGTTCCTGGCGCACGACTATCCCGCTGACGGCGCGGAGCCGCGTGCGGAAGTGCCGGTCGCCGAGCAGCGGGCGACGAACACGCACATCCGCGAAGGTATCTCCGAGGATGCGTTCGTGGCGATGCGCAGGCAGCGCGACGCGGGCCTGCCGCCGCCCCGCCTGCTGTGGCCGTCGCTGCAGGTGAACATCCGCGGCGGTCGCCTGCCGCCGCCGGAGGCCAACGGCGAGCGCTACTTCAAACTGCCACTGCAGGTGCGCGACTGAGCCGCTGTGGCACACTGGCCGGCCCTTTCCCTGCAGTTTCCCCCGGATGATCGTCCTGCGCCGTTTTGTCGTTGTCCTGCTCGCCGGTTTCCTGTTGCTTCCCGAGGCCCACGCCTGGGGTCCGGACGGCCACCGCATCGTCGCCGAGATCGCCCAGCGCCACCTGGATCCTGCCGCCGAGGCGCAGGTCGCGCGCCTGCTCGCCGGGCACGCGGACCGGCTGGCCGAGGTCGCCAACTGGGCCGACGACATCCAGGACGATCCCGCGCAACAGGCGTTGTGGAAAGCCACGCGCAGCCTGCACTACATCAACTTCCGCGGTCCCGATTGCGCTTACCAGCCGCCGCGCGACTGCCGCGACGGGCGCTGCGTGGTCGCCGGCCTGGCCCACTACGTCGCCGTGCTCGGCGACCCCGGCCAGAGCGTGGAGGCCCGGCGCGAGGCGCTGGAGTTCGTGGTGCACTTCGTGGGCGACGTGCACCAGCCGTTGCACGCCGGCTACCGTCCCGACAAGGGCGGCAATACCTACCAGGTCCGGTTCCAGGGCAGGGGCAGCAACCTGCACCGCGTCTGGGACTCGGGGATGCTGCGCACCCGCGGGCTGGACTGGCAGGACTACGCGCGGTGGCTGGATGCGGGCGGACCGGCCGGGTTGCCGCCGGTGGCCGATGCGCCGTTCGCGACGTGGGCCGAGGAGTCCTGCCGCCTGAGCCGGGACGTCTATCCGCCCGGCCACGGGATCGACGCGCCGTATGTGGAAGCGGAACTGCCGCTGGCCGAAAGGCGACTGCGCGAGGCCGGCCGGCGCCTGGCGGCACTGCTCAACCGTACGCTGGGGTGATGTCCACCTCGTCACATTGCATACGATTGCAGCTCATCCGCCCGGTCACCGGCATCTGCTAGCCTCGCGGCATGAACGCCCAGCCCCCCCTGCGCCGCACCAAGATCGTCGCCACCCTTGGCCCCGCCACCGATGCGCCGGGCATGCTCGCGAAGCTGATCGCCGAGGGAGTGGACGTGGTTCGCCTGAACCTCTCCCACGGCCAGCCGCAGGACCACCGCGCGCGCGCCAGGGCGGTGCGCGAAGCGGCGCAGGCGGTCGGCCGCGAGGTCGGCATCCTGGCCGACCTGCAGGGCCCCAAGATCCGCATCGAGAAATTCGCGCACGGTCCGGTCGAACTGCACCCGGGCGACCCGTTCGTGCTCGACTGCGCGCCCGACGCCCCGCCCGGGGACAGCACCCGTATTGGCGTCAGCTATCACCAGCTGCCGCAGGATGTGGCGGCCGGTGACGTCCTGCTGCTGGACGATGGCCTGGTCGCGCTGCGCGTGGTCGCGGTCGAGGGCGCGCAGGTGCGCTGCGAGGTGCTGATCGGCGGCAAGCTGTCCGACCGCAAGGGGCTCAACCGGCAGGGCGGCGGCTTGTCGGTGTCCGCGCTCTCGGACAAGGATCGCTCGGACATCCGGCTGGCCGCCGAAATCGGCGCCGACTTCCTCGCTGTCTCGTTCGTGCGCTCGGCCGCCGACATGGAGCAGGCCCGTCGCCTGCTGCGCGAGGCCGATGGCCAGGGCGCGCTGGTCGCCAAGATCGAGCGCGCCGACGCGATTCCCGTGCTGGGCGAGATCATCGATGCCTCCGACGCCGTGATGGTCGCGCGCGGCGACCTGGGCGTGGAGATCGGCGACGCCGAACTGCCGGGTCTGCAGAAGAAGATCATCCGCGAGGCGGTCGCCCGCAACCGCGCGGTGATCACCGCCACGCAGATGCTGCAGTCGATGGTGACCGCGCCGATCCCGACCCGCGCCGAGGTGCTCGACGTGGCCAACGCGGTGATCGACGGCACCGACGCGGTGATGCTTTCGCAGGAAACCGCCGCCGGTGCGCACCCGGACGTGGCGGTGGCCGCCATGCGCCGGATCTGCCTGGGCGCCGAGCGCCAGTTCGAGCCGAAGGAAGACTTGGCCACGGCGGTCCACCGGCTCGACCGCGCCGACCAGGCCATCGCGCTGGCCGCGATGGTGCTGGCCGGGCAACTGGGCGTGCGTGCGCTGATCGCCCTGACCGAGTCGGGCGCCACCGCGCAATGGCTCTCGCGCTACCGCAGCGCCGTACCGATCTATGCGCTCTCGCCCAGCGCCGACGCGCGCCGGCGCATGTTGCTGCTGCGCGACGTGCAACCGGTCGCCTTCAACGAGGTCAGCCAGAGCTCCGCGGCCAATGCGCGAGAGGCGGTGCGCCAGCTGTTCGCGCAGGGCAAGCTGGCCGAGGGCGACCGCGTGGTGCTCACCCAGGGCGACCGCGTCGGCGCCGGCGGCGGCACCAACACGCTCAAGCTGCTGCTGGTCGGCGCCGAGGGCATCGTCGAAAGCCTGCGCGACCTTTAAGCATGGCTCTTTGCGTTCGCCTGCTCTCCCCGCCGGGGACAGGATTGAGGTGAGGGGCCGGGGCTCGCCGGAAACCCCCTTCGAAACCAGGCTCGCATTCGCGCCAGACAAGCCCCCCTCAGCCAAACCTTCAGGGGAGGGGAGCAGGAACGTCACGGGCCATCCCGTCCACACGGCGCTACACTGACCAGCCCCCACACCAGGAGGTTGCCATGAACCCGACCGTCCGCCGTCTCGTCTTCGCGACGCTGCTGGCCGCCGGCTTGCCGGTGGCGGCACAGTCGCAGCACAGGGTCGACCCGCAGCACCTGTACGACTACTGGATCCTCCTGAACCAGAACGTCGCCGTCGACGTGCCCAACAGCGCACGCAACGTCAACCAGCCCGGCTGCGCCGCGGTGAGCTACATGATCGGCTCCGACGGCGTGCCCCGTGACCTGAAGGTGGAGAAGGTGGTGCCCGAGGGCGACTTCGGCCAGATCGCCATGAGTGCCGTCTCCAACTTCCGCTACGGCCCGGCGCTGTCCAACCGCAACCACGATCCGGTGAACACCTACTACGTGGTGCCGTTCAACGCGCCCTCCGACGCCGCCGGCCAGAAGCAGGTCATGGCCCCGTGCCGCCTGCCGGGCTACGAAAGCTAGCCTTGCCGCGCCGTCACCACGGCGTTGACGTCGAGTCGCTATAATCGGCGGTTCTTTGACCTGCCGTCCCGTTCGGGGCGGCGCAACCCATTGCGGTGACCCCGCCCCGTCTGAACGGAGTCGTTTCATGAGCATCGAAGATCTCGAAAGCATCGCCCAGGCGATGGTCGCGCCCGGGAAGGGCATCATCGCCATCGACGAATCGACCAATACGATCAAGAAGCGCTTCGAGGCGGTCGGCATCGAGAACACCGAAGAGAACCGTCGCGCCTATCGCGAGCTGTTGCTCACCACCCCGGGCCTGAACGAGCACATCTCGGGCGCGATCCTGTTCGACGAGACGATCCGCCAGAAGACCAGGGACGGCGTGCCGTTCACCGAGGTGATGAAGAAGAACGGCATCATTCCGGGCATCAAGGTCGACAAGGGCCCAGTGCCGCTGGCCGGCTTTCCGGGCGACGTGGTCACCGAGGGCCTGGACGGCCTGCGCGAACGCCTGGCCGAGTACGTCAAGCTGGGCGCGCAGTTCGCCAAGTGGCGCGCGGTGATCAACATCTCCGACGACAATCCCAGCTCGACCGCGATCGAGGCGAACGTGCACGCGCTCGCCCGCTATGCGGCGCTGTGCCAGGAAGCCGGCCTGGTGCCGATGGTCGAGCCGGAAGTGATCATGGACGGCGACCATTCGATCGAGGTCAGCTACGAGGTGCACGAGGCCGTGCTGCGCAGCCTGTTCAACGCGCTGTACGAGCAGAACGTGATGCTCGAGGGCACCATCCTGAAGGTCAGCATGGTCATCCCCGGCAAGAACTGCGAGGAGCAGGCCGAGGTCGAGGAAGTGGCCGAGGCGACCGTGCGCGTGCTCAAGAGCACGGTGCCGGCTTCGCTGCCGGGCATCGTGTTCCTCTCCGGCGGCCAGACCGACGAGCAGTCGACCGCGCACCTGAACGCCATGAACCACATCGGCCCGCATCCGTGGCCGCTGTCGTTCTCCTACGGGCGGGCCATGCAGCAGGCAGCGCTCAAGCTGTGGGCCAAGGACATGAAGGCCAACTACGCCGAGGCGCAGAAGACCGTCGCCGCGCGCGCCAAGGAGAATGGGCTGGCGGCGCTGGGGCAGTGGAACGGCTGAGCTGTCGCAAAGCATGGGTAGGAAAAGGGCGCCACAAGGCGCCCTTTTCCTTTGCTCCTCTCCCCCCGGCCCCGCGGGGAGAGGAAGTCAGATGCGCATCCCGCGGAGGACCTTCCTCTTTACCCCCTCTCCCCCAGCTGCGCCGGGGGAGAGGGAGTCGAATGCGTACTCTGCGGTGGGCCTTCCTCTTTGCCCCCTCTCCCCCGGCCCCGCCGGGGGAGAGGGCTGGGGAGAGGGGGAGGCCTTTCGTCCTTCATGGCCGTTCGCCCAAGCGCAGCCTGTCCAACTGGGCTTCCCGACATGGCGTCTCCGTCGCGGATGAAGAGCCTCCCCCTCTCCCCAACCCTCTCCCCAGCTGCGCCGGGGGAGAGGGAGTCGAATGCGCACGCTGCGGAGGATCTCTTCATTGCGCCCTCCCCCCTGGCGCTGCCGCAGGAGAGCGAGCCAACATGCACACTCCGAAGACGGGCCAAAAAGAAGGGCGCCCGGAGGCGCCCTTCTTTCCATGACGGCGCATCCTTGCGCCCGCAACATCAGAACCGGTACTCGGCGCTGACCGACACCATGTTGGTATCGAGGTTGACGTTGTTCTTCGACGCGTCGTAGTGGTCGTAGTTCAGGCCGATGCTGGCGTTGTTGCTGAAGTCGTAACCGATGCCCGCGCCGGCATACCAGCTGGTGTCGTCCAGGCTCTTGCGGACCGGGTCGACGTCGTTGCTCAGACCGTGGCCCTTCCAGCTGTACAGGCCCGTGCGCGCACTGACGTACCAGTTCTGCGCGACGTTGAAGTGGCCGTTCACGCCGGCGGTCCAGCCATGCAGCTGCGAGCGGCCCTGGTCGACCACGTCGTTGCTGTTGAACACGTTCTTGACGTGGATGTTGCCCAGATCGTTGTAGCCGGCCTCCACGCCGATCGCCACGAACGGATCGACCGACCAGCGGTAGCCGCCGCCGATGGCGTAGCCGGTCGCATGATCGTCGTACGGGCCATGGCTGATCGAGGCGCGGCCCACGTTGCCGTTGACGAACCAGCCGTCAGTGTGGGTCGGCGCACTCTGTGCGAACGCGGCGGGAACGGCCAGCAGGCCAGCGGAAGCAAAGGCAAGGGCAAGCAGCGTCTTTTTCATGGGAGATTCTCCTGTTGTTGTGGCGATCGTGGGGGATCGATCGCTTGCGTGCGCCAGTAATGGGGAATGGACGACACGCGACTCCTTGGATGCGGCCGGCGCGCCAAAGATTCAATGCGCATGAGGGCGCCGGTAATTCACGGTTAAGTTGGCCTGCCTCTCCGGGGGTCGCGCAACCGTCTGGCGCCTCACCATTGAACCGGGCGCGACCTGAAGATCCGCGTTATCGGGCAGCGGGCGGTTAAGGGCGAATTAATCGCCACGACAGGGGGCTGTGCGTGTCGACGCGACAGCCATCCCCCGATCGGCGACAATTGGCGCTTTGCCGCTTGCCCGGAGACTTCACCGATGACCACCCGCCGCGAACTCGCCAACGCCGTGCGCGCCCTCGCCATGGACGCCGTCGAGGCGGCCAAGTCCGGCCACCCGGGCATGCCGATGGGCATGGCCGACATCGCCGAAGTGCTGTGGAACGACTTCCTCAGGCACAATCCGGCCGATCCGAAGTGGCCCAACCGCGACCGCTTCGTGCTCTCCAACGGTCACGGGTCGATGCTGCAGTACGCGCTGCTGCACCTGGCCGGCTACGACCTGCCGATGGCCGAGCTCAAGCGCTTCCGCCAGCTGCATTCGAAGACCGCCGGTCATCCCGAATACGGCCACACGCCCGGCGTGGAGACCACCACCGGACCACTGGGCCAGGGCCTTGCCAACGCGGTCGGCTTCGCACTCGCCGAAAAGGTGCTGGCGGCGCACTTCAACCGCCCCGGCCATACCGTGGTCGACCATCGCACCTACGTGTTCCTGGGCGACGGCTGCCTGATGGAAGGCATCTCGCACGAGGCCTGCTCGCTGGCCGGCACCTGGGGTCTCGGCAAGCTGGTGGCGATCTACGACGACAACGGCATCTCCATCGACGGTGAGGTCCATGGCTGGTTCACCGACGACACTGCCAGGCGCTTCGAAGCCTACGGCTGGAACGTGATCCGCGGCGTCGACGGCCATGACCCCGAGGCGATCAGGCGCGCGATCACGCAGGCGACCGCCCAGTCCGACAAGCCCACGCTGATCTGCGCCAGGACCATCATCGGCTTCGGTGCACCACACAAGCAGGGCAAGGAAGAAAGCCACGGCGCGCCGCTGGGCAAGGACGAGATCGCCGCCGCGCGGCAACAGCTCGGCTGGAACCATCCGCCGTTCGAGATTCCGGCCGAGATCTATGCAGGCTGGGACGCCAAGGCCGCCGGTGCCAAGCGCGAGCAGGAGTGGAACGCCGCGCTCGATACCTACGCCAAGGCACACCCGGAGCTGGCCGCCGAGTTCAAGCGCCGCCTCGCCGGCGAACTGCCGGCCGACTGGGCCGGCAAGGCGCAGGCCTACATCGCGAAGATGCAGTCCGAAGGCCCGGAGGTGGCCTCGCGCAAGGCCTCGCAGATGGCGCTGGACGCCTTCGGCCCGCTGCTGCCGGAACTGATCGGCGGCTCGGCGGACCTGGCCGGTTCCAACCTCACCAAGTGGAAGGGCAGCAAGGACGCCGGCAACGGCAACAGCAGCGAAGGGCAGGGCAACTACGTCTACTACGGCGTGCGCGAGTTCGGCATGACCGCGATCGCCAACGGCTTGGCGCTGCACGGCGGCTTCATTCCCTACGACGCCACCTTCCTGGTGTTCTCCGACTACGCGCGCAACGCCGTGCGCATGAGCGCACTGATCCCGGCGCACGCCATCCACGTCTACACCCACGACTCCATCGGCCTGGGCGAGGACGGCCCGACCCATCAGCCGGTCGAGCACCTGGCCAGCCTGCGCTACATCCCGAACAACCAGGTGTGGCGCCCGTGCGACGCGGTCGAGTCGGCCGTGTCCTGGAAGGCTGCCATCGAGCGCAAGGGCAACCCGGCCTGCCTGGTGTTCTCGCGTCAGAACCTGAAGCACCAGCAGCGCAGCGAGCAGCAGGTCGCCGACATCGCGCGCGGCGCGTATGTGCTGTCCGACCCGGCCGACACGAAGTTCAAGGCGATCATCATTGCCACCGGTTCCGAGGTCGAACTGGCGATGGAGGCGATGCGCACGCTGGGCCAGCAGGGCGTGCCGGTCCGCGTGGTATCGATGCCGTGCACCGAGGTGTTCGACGAGCAGCCGCCGGAGTACCGCGAGGGCATCCTGCCGTCCTGGTGCCGCGCGCGGGTGGCGGTCGAGGCGGCCACGGCCGACTACTGGCGCAAGTACGTGGGCCTGGACGGCGAGGTCATCGGCATGACCGGCTTCGGCGCCTCGGCACCCGCACCGCAGTTGTTCGAGCACTTCGGCTTCACCGTCAGCCACGTGGTGGATGCGGTCAAGCGCACGATCGGCTGATCACAAGCTGGGCTCCTCCCCTGCATGCAGGGGGAGGTTGGGAGGGGTTGGCCCGTTCGGAGCCTGCAGAGCACCCCTCCCCAACCCTCCCCTGCAAGCAGGGGAGGGGCAGATCTCATTCAGGGTGCTCGCTTTGCTCGACCGTGATGTCTGGCGGTCGCGCACAGGTGTGCTCCTGCCAACAAGCAGACCGTGTCAGACGCCCGGATCGAGCAGCGTGCCAAGTTCCTCGGGCGTGGCGGCGATCGCCGCGGCGCCGGCCTGTTCCAGCTCGGCGCGGCTGCCGAAGCCCCACAACACCCCGATGCCGCGCACGCGATTGGCCACCGCGCCCTCGATGTCGAAGTGCCGGTCGCCGATCATCACCGTCTCCTTCGCCTTGGCGCCGAAGTCCGCCATGGCGGCGGCGACCATGTCGGCCTTCTCGCTGTGTGCACTGGACGGGGCCGGCCCGTACAGGCGCAGGAAGGCATGACCGAACGGCAGCTGCGCCAGGATCGGTTCGGCATGCCGGTGCGGCTTGCCGGTGACGATGGCCAGCTGGTGGCCGGCGTCGAGCAGGCGGCCGATCAGCGGCTCGATGCCGGGGTAGACGGTGTGCTCGCGCCAGCCGTGCGTATCGAAACGCTCGTGGTAGTGCTCGATCGCCGCCTCGACCCGCGCCGCGTCATGGCCCAGCAGCGGCGCGAAGCTGTGCCGCAGCGGCGGGCCGATCCAGCGACGCAGGTCCTCCGCGGCCGGGATCGCCACGCGCAGGCGCTCCAGCGCGTGCTTCACGCACGCGGTGATGCCGTGCTCGGAATCGATCAGCGTGCCATCGAGGTCGAACAGGCAGAGCATCAGCCGTTCGCACGCGCCTTGAGTGCGGCCACCGCCGGCAGCTCCTTGCCTTCCAGGAATTCCAGGAACGCGCCGCCGCCGGTGGAGATGTAGGACACCTTGTCGGCGATGCCGTACTTGTCCACCGCGGCCAGGGTGTCGCCGCCGCCGGCGATCGAGAACGCGCTGGAGTCGGCGATCGCGTGCGCCAGCGTTTCGGTGCCCTTGCCGAAGGCGTCGAACTCGAACACGCCGACCGGGCCGTTCCACACCACCGTGCCGGCTTTGGCGATCAGCTCGGCATAGCGGCGCGCGGTTTCCGGGCCGATGTCGAGGATCATCTCGCCGTCCTTGACCGCGTCGACCGGCTTGACCGTGGCTGGCGCATTGGCCGAAAACTCCGGCGCCACCACCACGTCGACCGGCAGCGGCACCTCGGCGCCGCGGCGCCTGGCGTCCGCGATCACCTTCTTGGCCGCCTCGATCAGGTCCGGTTCGTACAGCGAGTTGCCCACGCCATGGCCGGCCGCGGCGATGAAGGTGTTGGCGATGCCGCCGCCCACGATCAGCTGGTCCACCTTGCCAATCAGGTTGTCCAGCAGCGTGAGCTTGGTCGACACCTTGGAACCGGCCACGATCGCCAGCAGCGGTTTCGCCGGCTGTTCGAGCGCCTTGCCCAACGCGTCCAGTTCGGCCCACAGCAGCGGACCGGCGGCGACCTGCGGCGCAAAGCGGATCACGCCGTGGGTGGAAGCCTGCGCGCGGTGAGCGGTGCCGAAGGCATCCATGACGAAGACGTCGCACAGCGCGGCGTATTTCTTCGACAGCGCCTCGTCGTCCTTGCCCTCGCCGACGTTCATGCGGCAGTTTTCCAGCACGACGACTTCGCCGTCGGCAACGTCGACACCATCCAGGTAATCGGCGACCAGCCGCACCGGCGTGCCGAGCTTGTCGCCCAGCCACTTCGCCACCGGGGCGAGCGAGGACTCGGCGTCGAACTGGCCTTCCTTCGGCCGACCCAGGTGCGAGAGCACCATCACTTTCGCGCCGGCATCGCGCGCCGCCTCGATGGTCGGCAGCGCGGCATCCAGGCGCTGGGTCGAGGTGATGCGGCCCTCGTCGATCGGCACGTTCAGGTCTTCGCGGATCAGCACGCGCTTGCCGCGCAGCTCCAGATCGCTCATGCGGGTGATGGACACGGCGCCACTCCTCAGGGAAAGGGATTGCAGTTCGACCGGATGCGCCCGGCGAGGGCGCGAACCGCCTATTGTCCGGCGCGGGTTCCGATGATGCAACGCCGCAACCGGGCGAGGCGGTGCGCCGTCGGGACGCGCGTGGCGGCACCTGCCCGGTTTATCCTGCCACCACTATCGGCAGGGAGAATCTCCATGGCAGCGGAACTGTTGGCGTTGTACGGCTACTGGCGCTCCAGCGCGGCGTACCGCGTGCGCATCGCGCTCAACCTCAAGGGGCTGCGCTACGAGACGCGCCCGGTGCACCTGCTGCGCGACGGTGGCGAGCAGCATGGCGACGCCTACCGCGCGCTCAATCCGCAACAGCTGATCCCCTGCCTGCGCGACGGCGAGCGGGTGATCACCCAGTCGATGGCGATCATGGAGTACCTGGAAGAGACCGTCGCCGAGCCGCCGCTGCTGCCGGCCGATGCACGCAGCCGCGCCCGCGTGCGCGCGCTGGCGCTGGCGGTCGCCTGCGACATCCATCCGCTGGGGAATCTGCGCGTGCTGCAGTACCTGGAGGGCGAGCTGGGAGCCGACGAGGCACGGAAGCTGGCCTGGTCGCGGCACTGGATCGAGACCGGCTTCGACGCGCTGGAGGCGATGCTGGCCAACAGCAGCGCCACCGGCCGCTACTGCCACGGCGACATGCCGGGCCTGGCGGACGCCTGCCTGGTGCCGCAGGTGTACAACGCACTGCGCTGGAAGCTGCCGATGGAACGCTGGCCGACCATCGCGCGCATCCACGAGGCGTGCAACGCGCTGGAGGCGTTCCAGCAGGCCCTGCCCGAGCGCCAGCCGGACGCGCCGTAAACGTTCATTACCTGCGGGGCCACCGCTTTGCTCCCTCTCCCCTCCGCGGAGAGGGTCGGGGTGAGGTGGCCGGGGCTCGCGAAGATGCTTGCCTGTGTGATGGGTGGGCTGCAATCGCCGCGGCTTCGAGCGGTACTTCGCCGCCAGTGCGGCCCCTCACCCGGCCCTCATCCGCGGAGGGGAGAGGGCGCAAAGAAAGGGCGCATCGCTGCGCCCTTTTTTCTCGGTCGGAGCTTAGAACCCCAACCCGTACGGATCGTTTCCGACCAGTTCGGTGGCTTCGGCACCGCCGCCTTCGGACAGGCGGATCTTCAGCGCCAGGCCATCGCGCGAGTCGGCCTTGGCCAGCGCCTCCTCCAGTTCGATGCGCCCGCTCTTGTAGAGCTTGTACAGCGACTGGTCGAAGGTCTGCATGCCTTCCTGCAGGCTGCGGTCCATCGCTTCCTTGATCTCGTGGATCTGGCCACGGCGGATCATGTCGCGGATCAGCGGCGTGTTGAGCAGCACCTCCACCGCCGGCACGCGGCGACCGTCCTTGCCGATCACCAGGCGCTGGCTGATCACCGCGCGCAGGTTGAGCGCCAGGTTCATCAGCACGTTCTTGTGCGCCGATTCGGGGAAGAAGTTGAGGATGCGCTCCAGCGTCTGGTCGGCGTTGTTCGAATGCAGCGTCGCCAGGCACAGGTGGCCGGTTTCGGAGAAGGCGACCGCCGCCTCCATCGTGTCGGTGTCGCGGATCTCGCCGATCATGATCACGTCCGGCGCCTCGCGCATCGCGTTCTTCAGCGCCTCGTGGTAGCTGTGCGTGTCCAGCCCGACCTCGCGCTGGTTGATGATCGACTTCTTGTGGCGGTGCAGGTACTCGATCGGGTCCTCGATGGTGAGGATGTGGCCCGGCGAGTTGGAGTTGCGATGGTCGAGCATCGCCGCCAGCGTGGTCGACTTGCCCGAGCCGGTGGCGCCGACGACCAGGATCAGGCCGCGCTGCTCCATGATCAGGTCGCGGAAGATGGTCGGCAGCTGCAGTTGGTCGATCGAGGGGATCTCGCTCTTGATCGCGCGGATCACCATGCCCACTTCGCCGCGCTGCTTGAACACGTTGATGCGGAAGCGACCGGCTTCCTTCACCGCCAGCGCCATGTTGAGCTCCAGGTCGCGCTCGAACTGGGGTACCTGGCCCTCGTCCATCAGCGAGTAGGCGATCTTCTTGACCATGCCGCCAGGCAGGCCGGTGTTGCCCAGCGGGTAGAGCTTGCCCTCGACCTTGATGTTCACCGGGGCGCCGGTGGTCAGGAACATGTCCGACGCGCCCTTGTCTACCATCAGCTTGAGGAAGTAACCGATATCCACGAAGGACCCCTGAGGTGATCGCGCTTTCTTGTGGCGCGTTGCAAAGCAAGATTATGCCTGCCCACAATACGCGGCGACACTGCGCGAGGACTGAGTGATGGTGCACATCTTTTCCCGGCCGCCCGGGCGCATCAAGCGTATCGGCAAGGCGGCGGGCGGCTTGACCCTGGTGGCGCTGATGCTGGCGCTGGCCGGCTGTGCCACCGTGCCACCGCCGGACGCGTCCATGAACCAGGCCCAGGCGCTGCTGCAGTCCGCCCGCGATGCCGGCGCGGCCGACTACGACCCGGTGGACCTCGGATTCGCCCAGGCCAAGTTCCAGCAGGCCCAGGCCGCCATGGCGGCCCGCAAGTATGCCGACGCGGCCAACCTGGCGGAGGAGGCCCGGGCCGACGCCGAACTGGCCCGTACCCGCGCCCGGCTGGGCAGCGCTCGGGCGCAGATCCAGGCCAAGGTCGAGGAGAACACCCGCCTGCGCGAGCAGACCGAGGCCCACGCGCGCCCGGCCCCGGCGCCCGCGCCGGCCGCCGCCAGCAGTTCGCCGGAGACCCTGCAGGACATGCCGGCCCCGTCGGCCTCGGTGCTGTCCGCGCCGCTGCCGCAGGACGGCGGCTTCCAGCCGATGCCCGCGCCTTCGACGGGCAACCAGACGAATGATGGAGGCCAGCGATGAAGCGCCTTGCCACCACCTTGCTGGTCGGCCTGATGGCGCTGGCCGGCCCGGCCCTGGCACGCCAG
The DNA here is from genome assembly GCF_021117385.1 of Frateuria soli. Taxonomy (GTDB): domain Bacteria; phylum Pseudomonadota; class Gammaproteobacteria; order Xanthomonadales; family Rhodanobacteraceae; genus Frateuria_A; species Frateuria_A soli. The sequence goes on along the minus strand of NZ_CP088252.1, from coordinate 2,661,731 downwards.
GACGACATGGACGTGAACCGTCTCAATTCCAGCCTCGACCAGCTGGCCAGCGATCCCACGCTGGGCACCTATGCCCAGGCCGAGCAGGCGCTCGCGCATGCGGCCATCGACCGCCTGGAACAGGCCAGCCGCAGCGAACGCCCGCATGCGCTGTACCTGGCCGAACGCCGGGTCGACCTGGCCAAGGCGGCCGCGCAGTTGCAGGACGCCCGCGAAAAGCTCGACCAGCTCGATCGCGAGCACGCCCAGATCCTGCTGGAGGCCAGCCGCCGCGAGGCCGAGGCCGCCCGCATGGAACTGGAGCGCCAGCGCATGCAGTACCAGATGGCCCAGGAAGAGGCCGCCCGACTGCAGCAGCAGGGCATGGAGGCTTCGCAGGCCGCCGAGCAGGCGCGTGCCGAGGCGGAGCGGGCCAAGAAGCTGGCCGCCGCGCAGAGCCGCGTCGCCCGCGCCGCACGCCGCGAGGCCGAGGCGGCCGCCCAGGCCGCGCGTGCCATGCGTTCGCAGCTGCAGGGTGACGAGTCCGCCTCGCCTGCGGCCGAAAAGCCCGCGCCGAAGAAGAGTTCGAGCAAAGGCACCAAGGGCCACTGAGCCCCGGTGCAGACCTTTCAGGAGCGCACCTGCGCACGACCGGGATGGTGGTCGCGCGCAGGTGCGCTCCTGCAGGGACCCATCCCCCCGGAGGCGAGCTCAACCGTGAAAACCGCATGCCCTCGCGGCTTCCCGCGGTGGCTTGCGCGGCCCCGGGGGCGGGAGTAGGGTCAGGGCTGCCACGGCACATCCGTTCCATGGCTCACTGACCTGAAACATGCGCCCATTTCCCCCGCACTGTTGGTCCCTGTTTCGCTCTCATGCGTACGGGGCGTGGGCGCGCGCGCTTCATCCGCCGCGGGCGTGCCGATCACGCGCCCGCTCATCTCGCGAGGAGGTCGGATCATGTTCGAAAACCAGCAGCGTGACGATGTCGAAGCCTTGATGAAAGCCGACGCCGAGTTCCGTCGGCTTTACCAGCACCACCGGGAACTGAAAAGCAAGGTGCACGATGCCGAAATCGGCGTGCTTCCCATCGACGATGTCACCTTGGCCGGCATGAAGAAGGAAAAACTCCACGCCAAGGAACGCCTGCAACGCATGTGGGATGCGCGAGTCCCGCAGATCCACTAACCCCAACGTTTTCCCCGCCGGCCCCGGCCCTTCTTCGAGAAGCGCCGGGGCCGCGTGTTTCCGTCCGCGCAAAACCCCTGCAGGAGCGCGCCTGGGCGCGACCATGCATGACGGTCCCGCCCGGGTGCGCTCCTACAGCTTGCCCGGACGGCTCGGTTATCATTGCTGGCTTGTCCAGCGCCTGCGGGCGCCGCCTTCCGACGGAGTCCCCATGACGGTCAACCAAAGCGTGCTCGAACTGATCGGGAACACCCCGATGGTGAAAGCCCAGCGCCTCGACACGGGGCTGTGCGAACTGTTCCTCAAGCTCGAGAGCGCCAACCCGGGCGGGTCGATCAAGGACCGCATCGGCCTGTCCATGATCGAGGGCGCCGAGCGCGCGGGCCGGATCCGGCCGGGCGCCACCCTGGTCGAGGGCACCGCCGGCAATACCGGCCTGGGGCTCGCACTGGTCGCGCAGGCCAAGGGCTACCGGCTGATCCTGGTCGTGCCGGACAAGATGAGCCGCGAGAAGATCTTCAACCTCAAGGCGATGGGCGCCGAGGTGGTGCTGACCCGCTCGGACGTCGCCAAGGGCCATCCGGAGTACTACCAGGACATGGCCGAGCGGATCGCCCGCGAGACGCCCGGTGCCTACTTCATCAACCAGTTCGGCAATCCGGACAACCCGCGCGCGCACATCCAGACGACCGGCCCTGAAATCCTCCGGCAGATGGACGGTCGCGTCGACGCGGTGGTGGTCGGCTGCGGCTCCTCCGGCACCATGACCGGCCTCTCCCAGTACTTCGCCGAACATTCGCCGGACACCGAGATCGTGCTGGCGGACCCGGTCGGTTCGATCCTTGCGCAGTACATCAACGAGGGCACGTTGTCGGACAAGTCCGCCAGCTGGATGGTCGAGGGCATCGGCGAGGACTTCCTGCCGACCATCAGCGACTTCTCGCGCGTGAAGAAGGCCTACGCCATCTCCGACAAGGAGAGCTTCCTCACCGCCCGCGAGTTGCTGGCAAAGGAGGGCATCCTGGGCGGCTCCTCCACCGGCACGCTGCTCGCCGCCGCGCTCAGGTACTGCCGCGAGCAGGGCACGGCCAAGCGAGTGGTGACGCTGGTCTGCGACACCGGCAACAAGTACCTCTCGAAGATGTACAACGACTACTGGATGCTCGACAACGGCTTCCTCGAGCGCCAGCAGCACGGCGACCTGCGCGACCTGCTGCTGCGCCCGTTCGCGCAGCGCGACACGGTGGTGGTCGGCCCGAACGAACTGCTGATGACCGCCTACACCCGCATGAAGCTGTACGACGTCTCGCAGCTGCCGGTCATGGACGGCCAGAAGCTGGTCGGCATCCTGGACGAGTCGGACGTGTTGATGCACGTGCACGCCAACGAGGTGCGCTTCCGCGACCCGGTGTCCACCGCGATGATCACCTCGCTCACCAAGCTCGACGTGCACTCGCCGATCGAGGCGCTGCTGCCGGTGTTCGAGCGCGGGCACGTGGCGATCGTGGTCGACGGCGACCAGTTCCTGGGGCTGATCACCCGCATCGATCTGTTGAACTACCTGCGGCGCAAGGTGCACTAAGCGCCGCCGCGACGCCGTCTTCGCGAAACCGTAACTACGCTCCGCCCTCGCCCCGAAGGAAGCCAGACCCCATGTGTGGAATCGTTGCCGCCACCGCCCAGCGCGACGTCGCCCCGCTGCTGATCGCCGGACTGAAGGCGCTCGAATACCGTGGCTACGACTCGGCCGGCCTGGCCGTGCTCGACGGTGGCCAGATCCGCCGCGTGCGCGCCAAGGGCAAGGTGCGCGAGATGGAGGCGCTGTACCTGGCCGACCCGCTGCGCGGCGGCACCGGCATCGCGCACACCCGCTGGGCCACCCATGGCGTCCCCAACGAGGCCAATGCCCATCCGCACATGGTCGGCCGCGTGGCGCTGGTGCACAACGGCATCATCGAGAACTATGCCGGGCTGCGCGCCGAGCTGCAGGCGCGTGGCCACGTGTTCGCCTCCGAGACCGATACCGAGGTGATGGCCGCGCTGATCGAGGAGCGCATCGCCGACGGCCTGAACCTGCGCGAGGCGGTGCTCGCCACCGTGCGTTCGCTGGAAGGCGCCTACGCCATCGCGGTGATCAGCCGCGACGAGCCCGGGCATGTGGTCGGCGCCCGCCGCGGCGCACCGTTGCTGGTCGGCATCGGCATCGGCGAGAACTTCCTCGGGTCCGACGCGCAGGCGCTGATCCAGGTGACCAACCGCATGGTCTACCTGGACGAGGACGACGTGGTGGAGATCACCCGCGACAGCGTGCAGGTGTACGGCCTGGACGGCGCGCCGGTCGAGCGCGCGGTGCACCAGAGCGAGCTGTCCACCGACGCGGTCGAGCGTGGCGACTACCGCCACTACATGCAGAAGGAAATCCACGAGCAGCCGCGCGCGATCAACGACACACTGGAGGCGCGGATCGGCCCGCACGGCGTGCTGCCCAACATCTTCGGCGTCGGCGGCGACGAGTTGCTGGCCAAGGCCAGGGGCATCCACATCATCGCCTGCGGCACCAGCTACCACGCCGGCCTGGTTGCCAAATACTGGATCGAGGAGCACGCACGCCTGCCGGTCAGCGTCGAGGTAGCCAGCGAATTCCGCTACCGCGACACCGTGGTGCCCGATGGCACGCTGTTCGTGGCGATCTCGCAGTCCGGCGAAACCGCCGACACCCTGGCGGCGATGCGCGAATCGCGCCGACGCGGGTATCTCGCCACGCTGGCGATCTGCAATGTGCCCGAGTCCTCGGTGGTGCGCGAGGCGGACCTCAAGCTGATGACCCGCGCCGGCCCCGAGATCGGCGTGGCCTCGACCAAGGCCTTCACCACCCAGCTCGCGGCACTGGCCCTGCTGTGCCTGAAGCTCGCCGAGCAGCGCGGGATGGACCGGGCGCGCTACGCCGACCTGTGCGCACAGCTTGCGCACCTGCCGCGCGCGATCGAGGATGCGCTCAGGCTCGAACCGCAGATCGTCGAGCTGGCTACGCTATTCGTGCCGCTGGAACACGCGCTGTTCCTCGGCCGCGGCGCGCAGTTCCCGGTCGCGCTGGAAGGCTCGCTCAAGCTCAAGGAAATCTCCTATATCCACGCCGAAGCCTACCCGGCCGGTGAGCTCAAACATGGCCCGCTGGCCCTGGTCGACGAGTCCATGCCGGTGGTCGCGGTGGCGCCCAACGGCCCGCTGCTGGACAAGCTCAAGTCCAACCTGCAGGAAGTGCGCGCCCGCGGCGGCCGGCTGATCGTGTTCGCCGACGGCGACGCGCCGATGGACGGAGGCGACGCCAGCGGAACCACCCTGCGCATCGACGGCGGCGGCGACTTCATCGCCCCGGCCGTGTTCACCGTGCCGCTGCAACTGCTGGCCTACCACGTCGCCGTGCTGCGCGGCACCGACGTCGACCAGCCGCGCAACCTGGCCAAGTCGGTGACGGTGGAGTAAGAGGCACCCGGGGTTTGCGCTTGCCGTTGCCCGGCGAGCGGTGATCGCATGCAGGAGCGCACCTGTGCGCGACCGCCAGGCTTCCAGTCGCGCACAGGTGCGCTCCAACAGCCGTCGTGGGACTAATGCGTCCGGTGAGCCAGCTGTTCCATGACCTCGGCCAGCCCATTGCGCCAGTCAGGCAGCGCGACCCCTGCCTTCCGTGCCGTGCTGCGGTTGTCCAGCACCGACCAGGCCGGCCGGCGGGCGGGGGTCGGGTAGTCGGCAGTCGCGATCGGGAGCACCCGGGGCATGCGAGAAAGCAGGCCACGGGCATGGGCCTCCTCGAAGATTGCAGTGGCGAACCCGTGCCAGCTGGTATGGCCGCTGGCGACCACGTGATGCGTGCCGCGCAGCTCCGCGCGCGCGTCCGGGTGCGCGAGCCAGCGGTCGAGCAGGGCCAGGCTCGTGCGCACGATCAGCTGGGTGGACGTGGGCGCGCCGAACTGGTCGGCCACCACGCGCAGTTCCTCGCGCTCGGCACCCAGCCGAAGCATGGTGCAGAGGAAGTTGTGCCCGTGCGGCGCGTAAACCCAGGCCGTGCGCAGGATCAGGTGATCGGCGCCGCTGTCGCGCAGCGCGTGCTCGCCGGCGAGCTTGCTGCGGCCGTACGCACCCAGCGGGCCGGTGGGCGCGTCGACGGGGTAGGGCGCGCTTGCGCTGCCGTCGAACACGTAATCGGTCGAGTAATGCAGCACCAGCGCGTCGTGGGCGGCGGCCCAGGCGCCCAGCTCGCCGACTGCCTGGCCATTGATGCGCTTGGCCAGCGCCTCGTCCTGTTCGGCGCGGTCGACGGCGGTATAGGCGGCGGCGTTGACGATCACGTCCGGGCGCAGGCGCTCCAGCAGTGCGTCCCACCCGGGCACGGCCAGGTCGGCCACCTCGGCGCGTTCGCCGTTCCAGAGGGTGCCGTCGCGCGTGGCGACGACCAGCTCGCCGCGCGCGGCCAGGCCGCCTTCCTCGACGAAGGTGCGGCCAAGCTGGCCATTGGCGCCCAGCAGGAGGATCTTCATGGCGCGTAGACGGGCAGGCGCTCGGGCGGCACGTCCTTCAGGAACGGCGCGCGCATGTCCTTGTCCGACAGCAGTGGCGCACTGACCGGCCAGTCGATGGCGATGTCGGCGTCGTTCCAGCGGATGCCGGCGTCGTGCTCGCGCTCGTACAGCGCGGTGCACTGGTAGCTGAAGGTGGCGAACCCGGACAGCACGCAGAAGCCGTGCGCGAAGCCCTCGGGGATCCAGAAATGGCGGTGGTTGTCGGCGGTGAGCATGACCCCCGCCCACCGCCCGAAGGTGGGCGAGCCACGGCGAATGTCCACCGCCACGTCGTAGACCTCGCCTTCGAGCACGCTGACCAGCTTGCCCTGCGGGTTGGGCCACTGATAATGCAGGCCACGCAGCACGCCCTTCGCCGAGCGCGAGACGTTCGACTGCACGAAGCGGCGGTCGATGCCGGCCTCGCGGTACTTCCCCTCGTTGTAGCTCTCGTAGAAGAAGCCGCGGGCATCGCCGAACACCTGCGGTTCGATCACCACGACGCCAGGCAGCGCAGTTTGGACGACCTTCATCGGACGGCACCCTGTTTAGTCAGGTTCTTCAGATAGTGGCCGTACCCAGTCTTGGCCAGCGGCTCGGCCAGGTGCAGCAATTGTTCGGTGTCGATCCAGCCCTTGAGGAAGGCGATCTCCTCCGGGCAGCACACCTTCAGTCCCTGCCGGTGTTCGATGGTCTGGATGAAGTTGCCTGCTTCCATCAGCGACTCGTGCGTGCCGGTGTCCAGCCAGGCATAGCCGCGGCCGAGCTGTTCGAGATGCAGGTCGCCTTCGGCCAGGTAGCACCGGTTCAGGTCGGTGATTTCCAGCTCTCCGCGGGGTGAGGGCTTGAGCGAGGCCGCAAAGTCGCTGACGCGTTCGTCGTAGAAATACAGGCCGGTGACGGCGTAGTTGGATTTCGGGCTGGTCGGCTTTTCCTCCAGATCCACCACGCGGCCGTCGGCATCGAATTCCGCCACGCCGTAGCGCTCCGGATCGCTCACCCAGTATCCGAACACGGTGGCGCCACGCTCGCGCGTGGTCGCGCGCTGCAAGCGTTCGGTCAGGCCCACGCCGTAGAAGATGTTGTCGCCCAGCACCAGGCAGCTCGGCGCGCCGCCGAGGAACTCCCGGCCGATCAGGAACGCCTGCGCCAGGCCATCCGGCGAAGGCTGCACCGCGTAGCGGATATCCATGCCCCACTGCGAACCGTCGCCCAGCAACCGCTGGAACAGCGCCTGCTCGTGCGGGGTGTTGATCACCAGCACCTCGCGGATGCCGGCGAGCATCAGCATCGCCAGCGGGTAATAGATCATCGGCTTGTCGTACACCGGCAGCAGCTGCTTGCTGATGCCCTGCGTGATGGGATACAGCCGCGTGCCGGAGCCGCCGGCCAGGATGATGCCCTTGCGTGCGCTCATGTGTCGTCTCCCTACGATCCCAGTCGTTCCATGCGGTAGCTGCCGTCCAGGACGCGCTGGACCCATGGCTGGTGCGCGAGGTACCAATCGACGGTATGTGCCATTCCGGTCTCGAACGTCTGCGTCGGCGACCAGCCGAGCTCGCGCTGCAGCTTGCCGGCATCGATGGCGTAGCGGCGGTCGTGGCCGGGGCGGTCCTTGACGAAGGTGATCAGCGATTCGCGCGGACGGCCGTCGGCCAGCGGGCGGCGGGCGTCGAGCAGCGCGCAGATGGTCTTGACGACGGTCAGGTTCTCGCGCTCGGCGTTGCCGCCCACGTTGTAGGTCTCGCCCACTCGTCCCGCATCGAGCACGCGGCGGATCGCGCTGCAATGGTCGCCTACGTACAGCCAGTCGCGCACGTTGAGTCCATCGCCGTAGACCGGCAGCGACTCGCCGGCCAGCGCCTTCTGGATCACCAGCGGGATGAGCTTCTCGGGGAACTGATAGGGCCCGTAGTTGTTCGAGCAGTTGGTGGTGAGCGTGGGCAGGCCATAGGTGTGATGGAACGCGCGCACCAGGTGGTCGGAGGCCGCCTTGGAGGCCGAGTAGGGCGAATTGGGCGCGTAAGGCGTCGTCTCGGTGAACTTGCCCTCGGCGCCGAGCGAGCCGTACACCTCGTCGGTGGATACGTGCAGGAAACGGAAGTTCTCGCGGGCGTCGCCTTCCAGCGCGCGCCAGTAGTCACGGACGCATTCGAGCAGGCCGAGCGTACCGACCACGTTGGTCTCGACGAAGGCGGCCGGCCCGTCGATCGAGCGGTCCACGTGTGACTCGGCGGCGAAGTTCACGATCGCCCGGGGCCGGTGCTCGGCCAGCAGCCGCGCCACCAGCGCACGGTCGCCGATGTCGCCCTGGACGAACAGATGCCGGTCGCTCCCTTCGAGCGAGGCGAGCGTGTCCAGGTTGCCGGCGTAGGTCAGCTTGTCCAGGTTGACCACGCGCAGGCCGTCGGCGACCGCCTGCAGCACGAAATTCGCGCCGATGAAGCCGGCGCCGCCGGTGACGAGCAAGGTTTCCATGGGGGGGATCCGTTCGCGTTCTTCCAAACCACGCATTGTGCCATCGGTGCGCTGTTCAAGGGGGCGATGCCGCGCGGCGTGCTGACGAACTTAAGGAAAAATCAGGCTTCGCGGTTAAGATAGCGGTCCCATCCTCGCCGGCGCCGGCCGATCCACGCCATGACCAAGAAGAACGCTGCCCCCCTCGGACTCGGAACGCGGGCGATCCACGCCGGCCAGCACCCGGATCCGAGCACCGGCGCGATCATGACGCCGATCTACGCAACCTCGACGTATGTGCAGGAAAGCCCTGGCAAGCACAAGGGCTACGAGTACTCGCGTACGCAGAACCCGACCCGCATGGCCTACGAGCGCTGCGTGGCGGATCTGGAGGGCGGGGTGGCCGGTTTCGCGTTTGCCTCCGGGCTGGCCGCGGCGGCCACGGTGCTGGACCTGCTCGATTCGGGCAGCCACGTGATCGCGATGGACGACCTGTACGGCGGCACTTACCGGTTGTTCGAGCGGGTCCGCCGGCGTTCGGCAGGCCTCGATTTCGAGTTCGTCGACCTGAACGATGCCAAGGCCCTGAAGGCGGCGCTCAAGCCCAATACCCGCATGATCTGGGCCGAGACGCCGACCAACCCTATGCTCAAGCTGGTGGACCTGGCCAAGGTCGCCGCCTTCGCCAGGAAGCACGGGCTGATCCTGGTGGTGGACAACACCTTCTGCTCGCCGATGGTGCAGCGGCCGCTGGAGTTCGGTGCCGACCTGGTGCTGCATTCGGCCACCAAGTACCTCAACGGCCATTCGGACATGGTCGGCGGCATCGTGGTCGCCGGCAGCGAGGAACTGGCCGAGCGGATGGCCTTCCTGCAGAACTCCGTGGGCGCCATCGCCGGCCCGTTCGACGCCTTCCTGGCGATGCGCGGCCTGAAGACCCTGCACCTGCGCATGCAGGCGCATTGCCGCAACGCGATGGAGCTGGCGCAGTGGCTGGAGAAGCACCCGGCGGTCGAGCGGGTGATCTACCCGGGCCTGAAGAGCCATCCGCAGCACGCCCTGGCGCGCCGCCAGATGCACGGCTTCGGCGGGATCATCACGATCGAGGTCAAGGGCGGCCTGCGCAAGGCGCGGCGCATGCTCGAGCGCTGCGAACTGTTCGCGCTGGCCGAATCGCTCGGCGGCGTCGAGAGCCTGATCGAGCATCCGGCGATCATGACCCACGCCTCGGTGCCCGCGGCCAACCGCAAGCGGCTTGGGATCAGCGATGGGCTGGTGCGGTTGTCGGTGGGCGTCGAGGACGTTGAGGATCTCAGGGAAGAACTCGGTCAGGCGCTGTCCTGATCAGCCGGATCGAACATATGGACAGCTTGTGATGGACGTGCGGATGGAGCGCTATCGGCTTTGGGACCCCCTGTCGCCGTATCGCGCCCTGCGCAAGCACTGGGCGCTGGTTTTGCAGTTGGCCAAGCGGGATGTGGTGGGCCGGTACCGAGGCTCGTTCGTCGGCCTGTTGTGGTCTTTCTTCAATCCATTGTTGATGCTGGGCGTCTATACGTTCGTATTCGCCGGCATTTTCAAGTCCCGCTGGGGGAGCGAGAGTTCGCACCTTGATTTCGCGATCATGCTTTTTGCCGGGCTCAACATTAATTCGATGCTGTCGGAGTGTGCCAACCGAGCTCCGTCGCTCATCATTGAAAATACCAATTTCGTCAAGCGGGTAGTGTTTCCCCTGGAAACCCTCGCGTGGAGCGTGGTCGGCTCGGCGCTATTCCACCTTTTCGTGTCCACGATCGTTTTGCTCGCCTTCACCGGGGTGACACGGCACACGCTTCCATGGACGATCGTTCTGTTCCCGGTTGTCGTGCTCGCTTTCGTCCCCTTCGTGGTCGGGCTGGTCTGGTTGCTCAGCTCGCTGGGGGTTTTCCTGCGCGACCTCAAGCAAGCCGTTGGCATCCTCACCTCGCTGCTGATGTTCCTTGCACCCATTTTCTACCCGCGGACCCTGATCCCTGCGCCGTACCGACCATTGCTCTACATCAACCCGCTCACGGAGATCGTGGAGGCGTCCCGGGACGTGCTGGTATGGGGGCGGCTGCCTGACTGGACGATGCTTGGGTGGTATGCGGTTTTGTCGGCAGGTTTCGCGTGGTTATCTTTTGCGTGGTTCCAGCGGACTCGACGGGGCTTTGCCGATGTCCTCTGACCTGCCCGTCATTTCTGTCGAATCGCTCGGGAAGAAGTACGACATCTACGCCCGGCCGATCGATCGTCTGAAGCAAATGACGTTGCCCCGCCTAGCGAGGCTGGCCGGCCGCCCTGGGAACGCTTATTACAACGAGTTCTGGGCGCTCCGGGAGATAAGCCTCACCGTACGGCGCGGTGAAACCGTCGGAATCATCGGAAGGAACGGGTCAGGCAAGTCCACGCTGCTCCAGATCGTGTGCGGAACGCTCCATCCGAGCGAGGGCCAGGTGGCCACCAGCGGACGCATCGCTGCCCTGCTCGAATTGGGTGCAGGATTCAATCCTGACTTCACGGGCGAGGAAAACGTCTATCTGAGCGGGCTGCTCTATGGCCTGACCGAGCGACAGGTCCGCGAGCGGTTCGACTCCATCCTGGCGTTCGCCGAGATCGGCGAATTCATAAAACAGCCCGTCAAGACGTATTCCAGCGGCATGTATGTGCGTCTGGCCTTCTCCATCGCTGCGCACGTGGATGCCGATACGCTGATCATCGATGAGGCGCTGAGCGTGGGCGATGTGCGCTTCACTCAGAAGTGCATGCGGTTTCTGCGCGAGTTCCAGAAGCGCGGGACGCTACTCTTCGTCAGCCACGATACGGCCGCGGTGACCAACCTGTGTGACCGGGCCATATGGCTGGACGGCGGACGCCTGGTCATGGACGGACCGACACGGGACGTGGTGGAGCGTTATCTGGCGGAGCAGCACGCAGCGGACCGCGCTGCGGAAGGCGAGGTGGTCGTGATCAGGACGGATGCCAAGCTCTCCGTTCCTGTAGATGGGAAATCTCTCCAGAGCGTGCCTGCCGATGTGACCGATTCGCGCCTGGCCCATTTGAACGAGGGTGGCACGCGCAACCGTATCGAGTTCTTTGCGTTCGACCCGGACGCCATCGAAAAGGAGTTTGGCGCAGGCGCAGCCCGGATCTCTCAGGTAGCTCTTGCTGGGGCGGACGGAAAACCTTGTGTGCTGACCCACGGCGGCGAAGTAGTCACCCTGCTTATCGAGGCGGCTGCCACGGCTTCCCTCCAGGGGCTTATTTTTGGCTTTTACGTCAAGGACCGCCTGGGTCAGCGCCTTTTCGGTGACAACTCCTATCTGACCTATAGGGACCATCCAGTGAAAACTGGCCCCGGCGAGCGCTTGCGGGCAAAGTTCGTGTTCCGCATGCCAATCCTTCCCAACGGCGACTATGCGGTCGACGTTGCCCTGGCATCAGGGACGCAGGACAGCCACACCCAGCAACACTGGATTCACGACGCGATAACCTTCAGGGCGAGCGAGAGCACCATGCGGCATGGTCTGGTTGGTATCCCCATGCATTCGATCCAAATTGACCAAGTCGGTACCTGACCCATGGAATTTACGGGCGAAAGATTCGTTCCCACGGAAGAAGGCGAGATCCGCTACGAGCACTACCATCGCTATGCGTGGTGCCGTGCATTTGCGAAGGGCAAGGATGTACTGGACATTGCCTGTGGCGAAGGCTACGGCAGCGCGATGCTGTCGCAATATGCAACTTCAGTGATAGGTGTCGACATCTCCGCAGAAGCCGTCGAACATGCGACCAAGATCTACGGAAAGCTTCCCGGCGTGAGTTTCCGCGAGGGGAGCGCTGCGAAGATTCCGCTGCCAGATGCCAGTGTCGACATGGCGGTGTCGTTCGAGACCATCGAGCACCACGAAAAGCATCGGGAGATGATCGACGAGCTGCGGCGGGTACTGCGACCCGACGGCATCCTGGTGATGTCGTCTCCGAATCGCCCGGTCTATTCGAACAATGGCGCGTATCACAACGAGTTCCACGTTAAGGAACTCGACTTCAGCGAGTTGGACGAATTGCTCGCTGCCCGTTTTTCCCAGGTCCGCTACTTCGGCCAGCGGTTGGCGGTTGGATCGGTTCTGCTGCCTCTTGGAGTCGAGCACGCCTGCGGGAGCATGAAGCCTTTGACGGATACCGGATCCGAGGTGCTGGACAGGTCTCCGGCCCTTGCCGAACCGATGTATTTCGTGGCTATCGCCGCCGCGGATGGGGTGGTACTTCCCAGCCCAGATCCGTCGTTGTTCCTTTCAGAGCGGGAGGACTTGTATCTGAGGCACCGGGAAGTCGCGGCCTGGGCACAGCGCACCGACGAGGAACTTCAAGACCTCCACCATAGGCATGGTGCACTGGTGGCGGAGCACGAGGATGTCGCCGCGTGGGCCAGGCGGCTTGACCAGGAGCGCGACCACGCTGAGGTCCAGCTTGGCGAGGCTCGCTCGCTCCTTAGGGAGATCCTCCACGATGACGACGAGGCGATAGCCGGCTTGGGCGCCGTGTGCGAATCGCTGGTTGCGCAGGCACGAGCATTCAAGGAGCTCGACCAAGCACGCAGGCAGGAGATCAGCCGGCTCCAGGCGCAGACACGGTCGTTGGAATACGAACTGGGCAGCAGCCGGGAGCAGCTAAGGGAAGTGTATGCCTCGCACTCCTGGAAAGTGACTCGACCTCTCCGTCTGCTAGCCCGGTTGGCCAAGGGAGATTTCGCGGGAGCGCGCACCTCGCTCGCCCGTCTGTTGCCTGCCCGACCTCCCGCGAAGTCATTGCCTGTACCTGCCGCCAAGGTGGAAATTGCCGATCTGCGCTTCCCTGATTATTCGAAGCCGCGGGTGAGCATCGTCGTGCCGACGTATGGCCAGCTGGCTTACACGGTGGCCTGCCTTCGCTCGATCATGCACCACCAGCCCGGCTTCCCGTTCGAGGTCATGGTGGTCGAGGATGCCTCGGGTGACGAGGCCATTGGCCGCCTGCGCGGGGTTCCCGGGCTGAGGTACCTCGAAAATCCCGAGAACCTCGGTTTCCTCCGCTCCTGCAACCGGGCTGCGGCGCAGGCAGCGGGCGAATATCTTTATCTGCTGAACAACGACACCGAGGTCAGCGAGGGCTGGCTCGACGCCATGCTCGACGTGTTCAAGCGCCATCCGGACTGCGGCATGGTGGGTTCCAAGTTGGTCTACCCGGACGGGCGGCTGCAGGAAGCCGGGGGCATCATCTGGAACGATGGTTCCGGCTGGAACGTGGGGCGCCTACAGGACCCGGACGCGCCGGAATACAACTACGTGCGCGAGGTGGACTACTGCTCGGGCGCCTCCCTGATGATTCCGCGGGCTCTGTTCGACAGTCTCGGCGGGTTCGACGAGCGCTATGTCCCGGCCTATTACGAGGACACCGACCTGGCCTTCAAGGTAAGGGAGGCCGGAAAGCGCGTCTACTACACGCCTTTTTCGACCGTGATCCACCACGAGGGCGTTTCCCATGGCACGGACGAAGGGTCCGGCATAAAGGTGTATCAGGCGGAGAACCGCAAGCGCTTTCATGAGCGTTGGGCTCAGTCACTTCAGGCTGCCCACTATCCGAACGGCCAGAACGTGGTGCGAGCTCGAGAGCGCTCGTCACGCAGAGGGACGATTCTCGTCGTCGACCATTACGTGCCACAGCCGGACCGCGATGCCGGTTCGCGGGTCATGGTCGAGTTTATGCGTCAGTTCCAGGCAATGGGTTTCAAGGTCGTCTTCTGGCCAGACAACCTCTGGAACATGCCCGTGTACACGCGGCGGCTGCAGGAGGCAGGTGTCGAGGTCATTTACGGCCACCGCTGGAACGGCGCCTTCGACAAGTTCCTGGCTGAACGCGGTGGCGAACTGACCCACGTCCTGCTGAGCCGACCGCACGTGGCCGTGAAGTACATCGATGACGTGCGCCGATCGACTGCCGCACGCCTCATGTTTTTCGGACACGATCTGCACTTCAAGCGAATGCTCCGCCAACTGGCAGTCACCGCCGAGCCCGGGCTGAAGGCCGAAGCGGAAGCCATGGAACACCTGGAGCGGGGCGTATGGAGCCGCTGCGACGTGGTGCTGTATCCCTCGGAGGAAGAGGCGGCCGAGGTGAGAGCGCTGGCCCCCGGTGTGAATGCGACGGCGGTTCCCCTGTACTGCTTCGATGGGGTGGAGGAGCGGCCGGAGGCGAACCTTCAAAGCCGTGAGGGGGTTCTCTTCGTGGCCGGCTTCGCCCATCCACCCAATGTGGATGCTGCTTGCTGGCTGGTCCGGGAAATTATGCCTAGCGTCTGGGAGCGGCTGCCCCATATTTCCCTCAGCCTGGTGGGCTCCAATCCATCCGAAGAGGTCCTTACCCTGGGTTCGGAACGGGTGGAGGTCGCTGGTTACGTGGAAGATGCCGAACTGGCGAGGCGGTACCGCCAGGCAAGGCTCGTCGTCGCGCCGTTGCGCTTCGGGGCCGGGGTGAAGCTCAAGGTTCTCGAAGCCATGCAGCAGGGTGTGCCACTGATCACCACCACTGTGGGCGCACAGGGTCTGCCTGGCCTTGAGGATCTCATTCCGGTATCGGACGATGCTGCTGCCATAGCCGATGCCATCGTTCGCTTAGTGAGCGACGATACCGCCTGGGTAGCCACTTCGGGCAATGGCGCCGGGTATATTGCAGGCAACTTTTCCGTGGAGGCTTTCGCTGAGGCCTTGAGCCGTGCGCTGGATACTCGCGCAACTTGAGCGGCGTATAACCCAAGCAGCGTCTTCTCATATCGGTTGGCTAGTGGGACTTACTCTCATCAGCGGGGTTACTAACCGGAGATGCTTCACGAGCCACGAATCCAATTTCCTTGCCAAGGATGGACAAAGCGCGAGCATCTTGAGTGATTGGAATGGCGCGCAAATTGTCTACCTGAATCCGCACATTTACCGGGGTACCCGGAATTAGACGACATGCTGGCGGTATTGCGAAAGCAAGTGTAGAAACCCCGGGGCTCGCGGACTGTTTACCGGCGGGACAACTGTTGAAACTGACGATAACCCCCGGGAGCCCAGGATATCTATAGGCGCCCAGTGGCACTTGTGTCCTGATTTCCAGGTGGTCGCCGGCTTTCGGTCTGAGCAGGATGAGGTTGTCGTCGGTTAGCCAGCGCCCGTTGGCGCCTTCGGGCTCGTTGAACCCCCGCATGTAGGGATAGTCGTCGGCCGCAAGGATACGCCGGCGTACCGGTGCACCTCCGGCAACCAGCGGGACCGGCTCCAAGCGTGAGGCGTGGAGCAACGCGTAGCCGCCGGCCGGGGCCGACAGGCCGTACATTAAGCGAACGCCCTGCAGGTAGTCGGTGCCGTCGGCTGGCGCCTGGATGAAGTAGACCGGTCGCCCGGCCTTGAGGCGCGAAACGGGTATGTCGTTGAAGTCGAGAAGATTGCGTTCCGACAGCAGGCCGACACGCGGCGCCGAGTACCAACCGATGCCAAAGAGGTACGCATCTGCCGGCAGCGCATGGACGCGCTTGGCCATCGCCAGCAATGCCAGGTCATCCGGTGCCGCCTGTGACGACGTCCAGGCGCGAATTCCGTTCAACACAGACACCAGCGGTAGGGCCAACACGATGCCTGCCGCCAGCAGCCTCTTGAGCCGGACGCCAGTGCTCTGCCACAAGCCACCCAGGCACAGACCGGCGAACATGACCATTCCCAGGTCGGCGCAGATCATGCCATCGAGGATGCGTCGGTGCCACGCCTTGGCCGTTGGCGTGACCAGCAGCCACCACCCCAGGTAGACCATGGCGGTCGAGAGGATCGCTAGCGTGCTCCACTTGCCCGGTTGGTGGCGCGGCCATAGCATCGCGGCGATCCAGGCGAGGCCGACCAGCACGAGCCAAGCGCCGGTCAGCCAGGTTGCACGGCCGTAATCACCGCTCAACAGCGCCAGATGGGTGCTGAATTTCGCCAGCAGGCTGCCGACCGTATCGGCGAAGCCTGGCCGGACACCAGCCTGCTGAAAGATGGCACCGGCTTCCTGGGCCCACCATGCCTTCCACTCTCTTGCGCCGCCCAAGGCGGTGGCCCTGGCCGCCTCCATGGCTGCAAGTGCGAGCATGCCGGCTGCCACCAGGGCTGCGAGTTGCCGCCACCGTTCCATCGGCGGACCGGGGCGCGCCAGCAGCAGTTCCAGAACGATACATATCCCCACCGCGCCGGCCCCAATCAGCATGACCGTCTTGGTCAGTACCGCGAGCGCCAGCAGCAGGCCGGCGACGCTGGTCGCGAGCCAGGGGCGGGATGGGCGCCGGTGGAAAATCGCGGTGGCAGCCAGGACCCATACCAGCGCAGGAACCTCGCCGTAACCGTTGAATCCGAACTGCGCCATGCCAGGCGTCACCACGACGGTGCAGGCTGCAAGCCACCCTAGGGTGCCGCCGCCAATCTGCTTCGCCAGATACCAGGAGGCGGCAACCAAGGCCAGGAAAAAGCCGATGTTGACCACCTGAGCCTGAGCGATGCCGACGCCGAAGGCGGCGAAGACAGCTGCGGCGGGCAGCACGTACGGAGCGCCGGTCTGTATCTCGTGGGGAAACGGTTGCCGATCGGCGTAGGTACGACGGTAGCCGTCACCGTTAGCTATCGAGCTGGCCACCTCCAGATTCATCGCGCCGTCGAACGAAGGCGCACGATCGAGGGCTTGCGAGCAGGCGACAATGACGAGCGAAAACAGAAGCAACCCCAACAATACGGCAGGCGTGAGGAAAAGGAGCTTGCGGGTGTCCAGCAGGCGCTTACTCATGCTCGCGTTCATGCTTTGTCCCGGTTTGATTTGGTGCGCCCCGGTACTCGATGTGCTGGAGCCTCAAGTCGATTGCTTCCATGAGCTTGCGGTTGGTCGCGACCATGTCGCCGATCAGGCCCATCGTGTATAGGAGCGTGCCGAGCGTGACGCAAAGTGATGCCAGGATCACCGATTGCACGTGGCCTTGCCCATCACCGCTCAGGTAGAAGTAAAGGAAACGGATGCCGGCTAGCAGCCCGACTAGCCAGAAAGCCGAGCCGATGCGCAGAAACGTCGATAACGGCCGGTAGACGGCGAATACGCGCAGGATCGTTGCCAGCGAGCGCTTGACGTAGTTGGGCACGCTTGTGACCAGCCTGGAGGGGCGCAGGTCGCCGTTGGTGTGGATGGGGACCGAGGCGATGCGCAGGTTGCTCTGGCCCGCCTGGATAATGGTTTCAAGCGTGTAGGTGTAGGGGTTGAAGACGTGCAGACGCATCGCCGCCTCCCGCGACATGGCACGGAAACCACTGGGCGCGTCGGCTACGTCGGTTTGGCTGGCCACGCGCACCACCCAGCTGCCCAGGCGCTGCAGTTTTTTTTTGGTCCAGGAGAAATGCGCGGTCTGGTCTATCGGGCGCGCACCGATGACGATGTCGGCCTCGCCCGCCAGCACGGGCGCGGTGAGCTGCGGGATGTCGGCGGCGCAATATTGGTTGTCAGCGTCGGTATTGACGATGACATCCGCGCCGAGCCGCAGACAAGCTTCCAGTCCGGTCATGAAGCCCGCGGCCAGGCCGCGGTTGACTGGATGGCGCACCACATGACGTACACCATGGCGGCGAGCCACCTCGGCCGTCCCGTCCGTCGAGCCGTCGTCGACGACCAGCCACTCCACCACATCGAACCCATTGACCGCCCGGGGCAGATCCGCTAGGGCGATGGCCAACGTCTGCGCCTCGTTGAAACAAGGAATCTGGATGATGAGCTTCATGGGACCCTTCCTTTTTCGGCAGGGAAGCTACGTCATGGTGTCTGTGTTCCTATGTAGGTAAGCGTGAACTGACGGGGCGGCTTCCGCTATCGCCTGCGTTTGCGAAAAGGCGCCGCGGTAGCTATCCCGATCACCTCCCATGATGCTCCGCGAGGCATTACGGCGCCACCATCCGCAGGGAAGTTCCGCCTAAGCGGGCGGTGAAGTGAGGTTGTGAAGTTGGCGCATAGCCAGGCTGCCAGCGATGAAGACCGCCAAGTCGCCTATCGTGGTTGCCACGCGCAGCGCCACGATCAGCGCCACCGCCTGCGTTGGCGGAAGGCTGCCGGCAAGCAAGGCGGCGAGCACGGTTTCGCGGATGCCCAGCCCGGCTGGCGCGCCTGGCGTGACGAAGCCGAGGATCCAGCTGCTGGCGAAGGCGCCAGTCAGGAAGATCACGCCCGGCGCCGGCGTGCCCTCCGCCGCGATGGCATGAGACACGAGCCACAGCCCGCCGCCTATCAAAAAGAAGTTGGTTACGTATATGGCGTAGCAGCCCAGTACCGTGGAGGGGGCCAAGCCGACCCGGGGCGGTACCGCGGTCGGATCACTCCGAACGCCGGCACGAAGGAGCGCTAGCCGGGAAACCAAAGGGGGCGCCAGCAGCAGCGCCGCAGCGACGGCCAGGGTGACGCCGAGGAGCAGCGGAGCCCGGTACGCTGCCAGATGGCCGTGCGCCAGCACTGGCCCGGTCCAGAAGAGAGTCAGCGCGCTGACGTGCGTGCAGGCAACCACCGTCAGCAGCATTTCCCAGCTGATCGAGAAGAGCACGGCCGGCAGGTCCAGTCCGGCGCCTCGGGCGAGCGCGATCCGGCCGATGTGTTGTGCCACGTTGCCGGGAAGGTACTTGGCAAACTGCGTGGTGGCGAGGATCGGCAGCATCCGACAGAGGCTTGCGGGCTGCTTCATGGATCGGAGCATCCACACCCAGGCGAGGGCCGTGGCGGGTATGGCCAATGCATAGAGCGCGGCCAAGCAGACCGTCGAGGCCAGCACGTTGACGTTGAGCAAACCCGACAGATCGCTGCTGGCCAAGGTGCGGCGGGCGTGTACCAAGAAGTACACGCCGGTCAGCATGCCAAGCAGTAGCCCTGCCGTCCGCCAGACCTGTTTCAAGGCACGCGTGCCAGGGCCAGATAGCCGTTGCCCGCTTCCGTGCTCAGGAACGGTCGCTGTGCCTGGATCGCGGCGGCCAGCAGGGCGCGTCCGGGCAGGCTGCGCAGCAGCGGGTACCACTTCACCTCAGAAGTGCGATCAATGCCGCTTTGCGCGGTGTTGGCATCGCGGCTGTCCTGGCCGGGCGGTGAGCGCTCCCGATGCTTCCCGGCGTAGCGCCTGGCGGCGGCTCGTTCCAGCAGATTGGCGAGCGGAAAGCCGTAACACTCGATGCGTTCGACGGCAAAGCCGGCGGCCTGGAAGAGCCCGGCCAACTGTTGCCGCTCATAGCGGCGTACGTGGCCCGCCCACACGTCCCGCGCGTTCCACCGGGTCTGGTGGGCGGGTACTGACAGCAGGAGCCGAGCCCCCGGCGCCGCCCATGCGCGCCATTGCCGCAACGCTCCGAGGTCGTCCTCGATGTGTTCTAGCACCTCCAGCGCCATCAGCAAGCCGAACCGCTGCCGCCAGTCGGGCGCGGGCTCGGCGTGGAAGTGGATAGGGCGCCCTGCCTGCTCCGCAAGCCGGGTGGCGAGCTCCTGCGCCGCGCGCGAGGTTTCCAGTCCGGTGCATGCGAACCCGCGATCGGCGAGTTCGTGGAGAAGTAGCCCGGTACCGCAGCCGATCTCCAGCACCTGGCAAGGCACGATGGCCGCAAGCGCGTGCATTACGCGGTTGCGGCGCAGCAGGTACCGAGGCGCAGGCACCCAGCCTTGCTCGGGTGCGGCGGGGCCAAGCAGGCGCAGATTTTCCATGTCAGGCCTCCTGTGGGAGCCGGCGCTGCAGCAGCTCGACACACTGTCGCCCGATTGCCTCGGCGCCGATCCGGTCGCGGAGCGGACCATGGCAGGGCGTCGATGGGCGCGCCTCCCGCGCGAACGCGCAAACCGCGGCGGCCAGCGCATATGCATCGGCCGGTGGCACCAGCCGCACGCAGGGCGGGTTGTCGCGCAGCAGTTCGCGCGCGGCCGGCGAGTCCCGGGTGACCAGTGGGCGACCCATAGCGAGGATCTGGAACACTTTGTTTGGGATCACGCTGGCCGCCTTCTGAGATTCGCCGAATATGCCCAGGCAAAGGTCGGCCGCGGCGATGTGCCGGTGCAGCTGCGGGTAATCAACCCAGCGATCCCAGTGCAACCGCGGAAGGGGTTGGACGGCCAACATCGCCTCGATGCGTCGCGCTTCCTGCCCCGTGCCGATTAGGTGCCAGTCGATCTGGTCGTCCCGCGTCATGCGCGCGGCCTGGACGATGGTCTCGATACCGTGCAAAGGGATGAACTGGCCATAGAACAGTACGCGCAAGCGCGCCGGGACACCGCCCGGATCCGCGCCCGGGCCCACGCCCGCCATCATGGGGAAGTGTTCGGTCTCCACCCCGACCCAGACGGCCTCTGCCTGCCCTCGGGCCAGTCCGAACAGCTCCTCAACCCGGCGCGCGTGCGCACGGGTGTCGAGAAAAACGATGTCCGCGCGCCGCAGCGCAAGGCCTTCCAGCTGGAACAGACAGCGTGCGGTTAGGCCCGTGCGGCGCACTAGTTGCCGATCCTCCACCACGGTGTCGTAGAGTGACATGAACATGTCCCATACCAGCGGGATACGGCGCAGGCGGGCAATCGGTGCGGCCACCAGCATGTCCAGGATGCCAGGAAAGCCGATCAGGATGGCGTCGGGCCTGGGAGCCCGCGCAAGGCGCCAAGCCAGGGCCGGGTAGCTGGCCAGCCAACGCACCGCCACCGTCATGCGCTGGCGCCAGCCATGCACTTGCGACTTGTCGGGCACATCTTGCCAGACATCTGCATGGCACTGGTCGACCCGCACCCCGGAGCGTTCGAGGCCGGCAAGCAATACCCGCACCCTTGGCTTGCCGGTGTCGTAGGTGCCCCATAATAGGATGCGCATAGCGTCAAGTCCCAGGCACGGTGGCGGCCGTCAGCCGGGGATCCCTTTTTACAGACTATCCCCGCGCAGCCGTTCGATTATCATAGACGAGATACTAATCAAAGCGCCCGCGGCTCGCGTGCAGAGCGAGGGTTACGGCGCGCCTTGCGGCCATCGCGGCTCCGCCGGCGACGGTGCGCCAGGGCAGGGCAGGCGATTTTCGCCGCCAGCGACCACCCTTTGAAGCGTCTTTCCTGCGCCCGCTGCGGCCTGCTAGGCGCGTGCGCATTCAGGTAGGGCTTCCCCGGCGCGGCTTGAGCCGGCTAAGGCGGCCGGTAATGAAAACCAATCAGGACGAGGCAGAATGGTGCGAGATAGGGTAGACAAGTGGGCGTTGGTCGCTGCTGTTTTGACTGGCGGCGTATTTTTCGTGCTGCACCAGCTCTATGTGACGCGCACGCATGCCGACGCGCTGTACATGGACTCCCTGCGACTGGTGTACCAGCTTGAACGATGGCTGGCCGGCGATCTGGGCTTTCTAGAATTCTGGCGCCAGGGAGCCGCGCACCACGGCTTCATCAACCAACTGGCGCTATGGGCCAATGTAGCTTTCTTCTCGCTGGACGTGGAACTGGCTAACCGCGCCAGTGGTATTGCAATTGCCGGCGTGAGCTCCGTCCTCGTCTACGTGTTTGTCAAAGGGGAGGGGGCGCTTGCGGGCGAAGCGCCAGGTGTCGGCGTACTGACCGGGAGATTGGCGATCGCTTGCGTGTTTGCGGTGCTGTGCTTTAGCTGGGCCGGCTTCGAGTTGCTCACGCTTGACCTCGGCTTGCCCCTGTGGCTAAAGAATTTTTCTTTCGTACTGTATTTTGCTGGGTACTCGCGTTATCTCAGCCGCCCTAACGGGCACGCTCCGGTGCTGGCGACCTGCCTGACCGTCGCCGGTCCGGTGATCGTGCTCGTCCTCGGCATGGGGTGGTCTTACGCGTTCGTGCTTTCGGTGTTGTCGGTCCACCTGCTGGATATCGTGGTGGCGGCCCGTAACGGGCAGGTTATCGTCTGGCGCAAGTTAGTTCCGGCCGTGGCGTTGGTGCTGGCGCTGCTGGTCTACATCGTGGGCGGGTTCAACGCGCCGACCACTAGCACTGTGGGCGGCGCTAGAGCACCCCTGACAATTGCCGCGATGGCGCTGTATGCGCTCGGCTCCAGTTGGATGGGCGTGGAAACTGCGTCAGCCATCTCCTTCCCGTTAAGCCTATTCATGCTCTTCGGTGGTGTGAGTGTCACGGTCGCCTTTTGTATGGTCTGGCGGCGCTTGGGACGGGGGCTGCACAGCCGGTCGTTGCTGCCGCTATTTCTGTTGGCATATGGCGGACTGATCGCGCTGGCGCTCGGTGCAACTCGTGGCGTGGCGGGTGTCGCCGCGGTGATGGCATCGCGCTATTTCATGGACCTGGTGCTGTTCCTGATTGGCGTCACCTGGCTTTGGTACGAAGACGTCGCTGCCGGCGGTGCGCGCCGCCGGCAGCTCAATGCACGTCTGTTCATGGCCTTCATACTGGCGGTGCTGGTTGGCCAAGCGCTGACCTATTGGCGTGAATGGCGGGTCGCGCCGTACCGGGCTGCGTACTTCGAAGCGGTGAACCGCGCAATCTACCTTGGGGTGCCGGACGCTTCCGCAGCCGAGCTACTTCAGTCCCCGCTAGTCTATGCTCGCCGGGGCGCCGAGACATTGCGTGAAAAGCGGCTCGGTTTGTGGTCTAAGGCGAATCTAACGTCGGGAGCCTGTCGCAGTGCGGAGGTGTCCTATACCAAGGGCTGGCATGCGCAGGAGGGACAGGCGAGATGGAGTGCTGGGCAAGCCGAACTGCTCCTGCCCGCGTGCGGCTGTGACTTCACTGCGCAAGTGTACCTGCCCGGCTCCTTCGAGAACCGTGAGCTGGACATTTCCAGGCCTGGCGACGCCCTGCAGCGGGTCACCTTGGCGCCTGGCCAGGGCCGCGAGATCCACATACCCGGCGCGGCGCGGCCCCAAATAGTCTTGCTTTCGGTCTCCCGGACCACAGTGCCCGCGAGAGATGTCCCCGGCAGCCACGATGGCCGGACGCTCGGCGTGCTGTTGAGCCACGCTAGATTTGCCTGTGAGCGAGAACATTGATGCAAGCAATCAGTCTCCCGATGTTGCGGTCGTCCTGCTTCCTACTGCCAGGCGTGTATGGTTGTGGCCCGCGCAGGGCCCGGCGGTGACAACGCCGCCTGGGGCGAACGAAGACGCGCGCGGCACTGGACCGACCCTTGCCAGGGCGCGGCAGCGGCTTCTGGGAACGGGACTCGCCCTCCTGAAGGACCAACGAGTGTTGTTCCTGATCGTGGGTGGCCTCAACACCGTTTTCAGCACGGTACTGTTCGCCGCACTGGTAATACTGCTCGGGCCGCGCGTGCCCTCGACGGTCAGCCTCTGCATCTCGTGGCTGGTCTCGCTCCTGTTGGTCTTTTCTGCCTACCGTCGCTGGGTGTTCAAGGTGAAGGGGCGCTGGCTGAAAGACCTAATGCGCTTTGCCGGCGTGAATCTGGTGGCATTGTTAGCCAACGCTTTCGCATTGACCGCACTGGTGGAGTTGGCAGGGCTGCCACCGATTCCCGTACAGGTGGCCATTACCGTTTTGATTGTGGTCTTCAATTACGTTGGCCACAAGTATTTTTCTTTCAGGCGCACGAGGGGATGAAAAGAAATGAACCGGACCAGCCAGTCGTCCCCCCGGGTTTCGGTCGTCATTCCGGCTTACAACAACGCGGCTTATCTTGCCTGCACGCTAGATTCGGTACTAACCCAGGACTTCGACGATTACGAGGTAGTGGTCGCCGACCATTCTTCGAGCGATGCCACGCGAGAGATACTGGAGGTTTTCGCAACACATCCGCGGGTGCGAATTCTCTCCAGCACGCCGGCCGGCGGAGGTGCCTTGGCGAATTGGAACCGCGTTAGCCAACACGCCCGCGGAGATCTGCTCAAGCTGGTTTGTGGCGACGATCTCATTGCTCCCAGCGCACTAGCAAGGCAGGTGGCCGCACTGGATGCCAACCCTCGTGCGGTTATGGTGGCGTGCCGCCGCGACTTAATTGACGCCAAAGGCCAGCCGCTCCTCCGGAACTGGGGCCTCAGGGGGCTGGACGGCATAGTTTCGGGCCGCGACGCAATGCGCGCCGTGGTGCGCGCCGGCAGCAACTTGTTCGGCGAGCCTGCTTGCGTTCTGTTCCGCCGCGCCGCACTCGAGCGGGCGGGTGGGTGGGACAACGCGTTCCCATACTTGATCGACCAGGCGACCTATTGCCGGATCCTGGAGCAGGGTGATTTGGTGGCGCTGCAGGACCCGTTGGCCTGCTTCCGAATTAGCGCGAGTCAGTGGAGCGTGCGGCTGGTGCGAGAGCAGGCCGCGCAGGCGCGGCACTTTCACGCAGCCTTGCGGGACCGGCATCCTGGCCTGCTCTCGCGTGCCGATCTGATCATCGGGAACTTGCGTGCCACCGCCATGGCTTACACCCGCCGCTTGGTGTATCTGTCGATGTGGCGGCGGCTCTGACCGGGGTTCGGTATTCTCCTTCCTCTGTCAGAGCAAGCTCACATGGCTGTGGTTCCCCGCGACGGGACCGTACCCTGGCGCGAGGGCGCTTGGCGGTCTACGACGTAAACGGGCCGCTTGAATGTTGCCCCCATTAGTCTGCCCACGTATTCGCCGACCACGCCGAGTATCAGTAGCTGGATACCGCAGGCAAGCAAGACGGTGGACATCAGCGAGGCGTAGCCAGGAATAGTAAAGTGGCCAGAAAGCTTGCCGTACAATACGTACAGCAGATAGGCGAAGCTCATCCCGGCCAGAATGGCGCCGCAAAACGTAGCAGCGCGAAGTGGTAGATGGGAGAACGAGACGAAGATGTTGGTCGCGTGCGACAAAAGCTTGCGCAGCGTATATGTACTCCTACCGTGGGCCCGTTGTTCGTGTTGTACGGCCACCGTTTTGACCGAGGCGGTTAGCCACGAAAGCATGCCATCGATGTAGGGGCGATGGAATCCGAAGCGGTCCAGCTGCTTTGCTAATGGGGCGTGGATGGCGCGGAAGGAGCAATAGTCCTCGTTGAGGTCGGGGAAGGTCCACTTCAACACCTTGCGCATCATTTCCGAACTGAGGTTCCTGTAGGCTGCGTGTGTCCGCTGCTCGAAGGCGCCGTAGACCAGAGGGTAGTCTTCGGTGCCCGCATTGAGCAGGGCTGGTATCGCCTCCGGTGGGTGCTCCAAGTCGTCGTCCATGGTGACGATCCATTCTCCGCGCGCATGCGCGATGCCGCAGATCGTCGCAGCGTGCTGTCCGAAGTTGCGCCCCAGCCGTAGTCCGCGGACGTTCGGGTATTCTTTGGCGAGTCCACAAATGACATCCCATGCCTGCTTCTGACCGCGGTCATCCACCAAGATAATTTCGAAGCTCAGGCCCGCCTGTTGCCCCATGGAGGTGACGCGCTGACATAGCTCCGGCAGCGCGTCGCTCCCGCCATAGACCGGAACGACAACTGAAACATCCAGATTGGCTGGTGCATCGAAAACAGGCATACGAGATCCTTCGGAACCTACAACACTCAACTGTCTTACGTAGACGAGGGCTGCGCCCGCGTCCATAAGAGCTCCACGTATCGCCCGGGGCAATCGGGCCGCTGCTCGGCCCCCTATCTGCGAGCTTCTTTCGCCTGCTCCGCGCGAAGGCGCGCGGAAGCATCTGGTGAATAGTACTTGCGTATCACTCCCGGGATGTACGTGTCGCCTAGATCAATCCCGAGTCGCGTGCTTACTTTCATCGTTGTGGTCGAGTCAATTAGCAGGGGGCTGCCCTTGGGGACCACCGAACAGTTTGCCTTGCGGCCAAGGGTCTCTTCGAAAATGGAGACGATCTCGGGGGCTAGCAGCGACTGTCGCGCCGCGATAGACACGACGCGCGGCGAGTCATCGTCCTCGATGAGGGCGGTAGCGATAGCGCATACATCGGCGATATCGATCAGGTTGCGCTCGGCATGCGCCCACACGGTAAAGTGCTCTCCCGACATGATGCGGTTATAGATGAAGTTGGTGAGAGTGCTCGGATTGTCCGTGTGACTCACGACCTGTGGCAGGCGGAAAACGCGGTTGCCGGGCAAGGCCAGTACCAGTGCCTCCATCATTTGCTTGTGGCGCATGTAGGGGGTAAGTTCTGACGCGGGCGAGGTGACTCCGCAGCTCCCAAAATAGATCACCTGCCGAGTTCCGCGCTGAAGCACATCCAGCAACATGGCGCGTTCGCGTTCGAACTCCGACGCTCGTGTCTCCGCCGAGTGCGACACGCCGGAGGCAAAGACGATTGTTTCCGAGTCGTCGGCAAAGCGGGGCGCGAATGTATGAGCAAGTAGCCCGTTGCCGACGATCACGAATCGCTCCGTTCCACCAGCGTGCAGTCTGGGCTGCAGTGGCATCCCTTCATGCCCGTTGCGAAATTCTTGCATCCATTCATCATGGCTAAACCGTAGTTCGGGGCGCCGGTCATGCAGGCGCGATGGCTAAGGCGCGATTCAGGGGTCGTGTTGCATCGCTCGGGTTTACGGGCGCGTGGGCAGATCGCTGGGCGTCAGATCGCCTGCTCGATCTCCGGAATGATCTTGAACAGATCACCGACAAGGCCGATGTCCGCCACCTCGAAGATCGGCGCCTCGCCGTCCTTGTTGATCGCCACGATGGTGCCGGCGTCCTTGATTCCGGTCAGGTGCTGGATGGCACCGGAGATGCCGATGGCCATGTAGAGCTCGGGGGCGATGATCTTGCCGGTCTGGCCGACCTGCATCTCGTTGGGCACGTAGCCAGCGTCCACCGCGGCGCGCGAGGCGCCGACGGCCGCGCCGATCTTGTCGGCGAACTTGTAGATGATCTCGAAGTTCTCTTTCGATCCGACGCCGCGGCCGCCGGAGACGACCTTGCTCGCGCTCTGCAGGTCCGGGCGGTCGCTCTTGCCCTGCTTGAGCTCGACGAAGCGCGTATGCGAGGGCAGCGCGACGTCCAGGTTCAACGCCTCGATCGGCGCGTTGCCGGCGTCGCTGGCGGCGGCAGACCAGGATGCTGTGCGGATGGTCGCGACCACCGTCTGCGCCGGGTCGGCTTCCACGGTGACGATGGCGTTTCCGGCGTAGATCGGGCGCTTGAAGGTGTGCGCACCCTCGACCGACATCACGTCGCTGACCTGCGCCACGCCGAGCAGCGCGGCCACGCGAGGGGCAAGATCCTTGCCGAAGGTGGTGGACGGGGCGAACACATGACTGTAGCCGGCGGCGACCTTGGCCACCTGCGGCGCCAGCACGGCGGCGAGCGCGTGCGCGTTCTCCGCGCGGCTGGCGGTAAGCACGCGGCTCACGCCTTCGATCTTCGCGGCCTCGGCGGCGATGGCGTCGGCGCTGTCGATCAATACCAGCACGTCGACGGCCTCGGGCTTGACCGCTGCGGCGGCGCTGACGGCGCGCGCGGTGGAAGGGTTGAGCTTGCCGTCCAAGTGTTCGGCGATGACTAGGATCTTGCTCATGTCTCTTTCTCTCCGTGTCTCTGCAGGAGCCAGCGCGGCGGCTCGGGCTTGCCGGTCGCCCACAGGTGGGCTCCTACAGGGGATATGGGTTTACAGCAGGCCTTTCTGCTTGAGGGTGGCGACCAGTTCGGCCGCGTCCTTCACCATTACGCCCTTGCTGCGCTTGGGGGGGGCGGCATAGTGGGTGGTCTTCAGGTGGTCGCCGCCCTCGACGCCGAGCGAGCCGAACTCGATCACGTCGATCGGCTTGGACTTGGCCTTCATGATGTCCGGCAGCTTGATGAAGCGCGGCTCGTTGAGGCGCAGGTCAGTGGTGATCACCGCGGGCAGCTCGGCCTCGATGGTCTCCAGGCCGGCGTCGACCTCGCGGGTCACGGTGGCCTTGCCGTCGGCGATCTCGACCTTGCTTGCGAACGTCGCCTGCGGACGGTCCCACAGCGCGGCCAGCATCTGGCCGGCCTGGTTCGCGTCGTCGTCGATCGCCTGCTTGCCAAGGATCACCAGGCCCGGCTGTTCTTTCTCGACCAGCTTGAGGAACGTGCGCGCGGCGGTGAGCGGCTGGATGGCGTCGGCGGTGGTGACGTGGATGGCGCGGTTGGCACCCATGGCCAGGCCGTTACGCAGGTGCGCGGTGAGGTCGGCCGGGCCGATGCCCACGATCACCACTTCCTCGGCCACGCCCTTCTCGCGCAGGCGCAGGGCTTCTTCCAGCGCGATGTCGTCGAAGGGGTTGGCGGAGAGCTTGACGCCTTCGGTCACCACGCCGGTGCCGTCGGGCTTGACCTGGATGCGGACGTTGTAGTCCACGACACGCTTGTAGCCGACCAGAATCTTCATTTCGGTTCCTCGGATGTGCCGCTCCGCGGGCGGCATGGGAAAGACGTGAATCCACGATTCTAACCCGACCGGCCATGCGCCCGCGTATGCGGGTTCGCCGCGTGTAATGGACGGCTGCCACACATGGGAGCGTGCAGGAAGGTCTGGTTTGCACCGAAGCGGGCTACATCGGCTCGCACAAGGTTTGTCATCTGCTCGCCAAAAAGGGGCATCAGCCGTGGTTTCGACAGCCTTGCGACGGGCCACCGCGACGCGGCGGGCGTCCCTGGTGGAAGGCGATCTGCTCGACCGCCAGATCCTGGCTGGCGTCTTCGGCGGCGCACGGTTCGATGCGGTCATGCACTTTTGCACGTGTTCGTTGGGGCCAATCGGTCGGGCAACCTCATGCCTATCACGAGAACAACGTCAGCGACACGCTGAACCTGCTCCAGGCGATGCGTGAGGCGGTCGCAGGGCGGCTGGTGTTTTCCTCGACCGCCGCCTCATCGGTGCGATCATCGAGTCGGCCTGGCGCCGGCATCGCGCGCCGCGCCATCGATCCTGCCGGAAGCGTCCGCGGACGCATAAGGGAAGGGCCTGTTGGAGGCATCCAGGCCCATCAGCGCAGCGGCTTCGACCGTGCGGAATCCGGCGTGCCGCGCTACCAGCATGAAGATCCTCTCGATCGCGTGGGCGAAGGTGCCGTCAAGCTGCCCCGCCTCGGCTTCGA
This sequence comes from Frateuria soli, assembly GCF_021117385.1. Taxonomy (GTDB): domain Bacteria; phylum Pseudomonadota; class Gammaproteobacteria; order Xanthomonadales; family Rhodanobacteraceae; genus Frateuria_A; species Frateuria_A soli. The sequence goes on along the minus strand of NZ_CP088252.1, from coordinate 2,632,532 downwards.
ACTCCCATTCGCCAAGGTGAGCGTCCAGCAGCGGACGCAACGCCTCAAGCCGTACCCAGAACATACTCCCGGCGATGAAGCGGTCGCTCTCGATGTCCGGTGCGGCCAAGCCCAGCCGCGTAGTCAGGTAGCCGGCCGTGTCGCGATTGGCGCCCCAGTAGAAGTTGAGCGGCTGGACGTGGCCGTCCGGCGCCACCAGACCCAGTGACGGATCGGCTGCGAACGCCGCTGCCAGCGCATGGGCACGGGCGGGCGAGACCAGTCCGTCGAGCAGTTCGCGTCGCCACAGTTCGCCGTCCTGACGGTGCACCGAGCGTTTAGTGTGCAGCTTCAACACCACTTCGGTGCCTTCGTCGAGCAACCGGTTCGCCACGTGCAGGAAGGGCAAGATGTCGCGCCCGCGGTTTTCGAAGACGTGCAACTCCGCTTCGATGTTCAGCTCGTCGAGCCGCTGGCGGACTGCCGCGGCCTGCTCGTGCGCGGTGGTGACAATGATCCGCCACCGCAGGCCGGTGCTCTGCAGGGTCGCGAGGATTTCGTCCAGGACCTCGACGTACCAAGCGTGGATCACCGCGCAGGGCCGGTCTGCCGGAGCCGTGGCGGGGGGCTCGCGCAATGCGTCCCGGGTCGCCTGCAGCCAGGCGTGGCCCAGCCGCGCGTCCGGCTCCAGCACGGCCCCTTCGGCCCACTCGTTCCAGGCGTTGACGAACACCAATGGCTGGTCCGGCTTGCGCCGACGTGCCACAGCGATGGCTTGGCGCAACCAGTCGCGGTAGCCGCGCGGCGAGGCATGGGCGAACACGCGTCCCTTGCCACTGCGACGGGGTTCGTTATCCCAGCCGGGATTCACCCCCGGATAGCGCAGGTACGATGGATCGGGTTGCGCCATGGCTTGGCGGGCCATGGCGCGCCAGTCATGCACGTCCCCCCGGTAGTCCGGATTGAGTAGACGCTGGCGGGCTGTGATCGTGGGAAGCGTGGTGTTGTTGGGAGGGAATTCGACCGCCGCATCGAATCCGATGTCGCGCGGGTCGACCCGGTCGAAGCTCTGCACGTAGGCGAGCTGGATCTCGCCGATACCTGCCTCGCGGCACCATGTGCGCCATCGGGCACTGGTCGCCTTCGGGTCGGGCAGCAGGCCGGGGCGATACACCAGCAATAGCGGCTTGCCCTGGACCCGCAAATACCGGGGATCGCGCAGCCAGCGGGCCACGTAGGAAATAAAGGCCAGGTCGTCCTCGGGACTATGCCGCTGGCTTATGAGCAGGTCGTCGGCACGCCCGTCCCAGCGCCGCGACCAGTTCTCGTTGGCCCAGCACAGGCACAGCGGCAGGTCCAGGGAGGGATCGTCCAGCCACTGCAACAAGGGTTGCTCGAGCAGCCGTTCGCCGGCGAACCAGTAGAAGTAGCTGCAGAATGCGCCGATACCGTACTCGCGCGCCAGCTGCATCTGCCGGCGCATCACTTCGGGGAGGCGAAGGTCGTAGAAGCCAAGCGTGCCAGGCAGGCGGGGCTGTGCATGGCCCTCGAACTGCGGCAGCGCCCGCGCCACGTTGGTCCATTCGGTGAAGCCCTCGCCCCACCATGCGTCGTTCTGCGGTATCGGATGGAACTGCGGCAGGTAGAACGCCACCAGCGTTGCGGGAAGAGGGCTGGGCAGTGGTTCGACGCGCGGCTCCACGAAGCCTATCGCCCGGCCGGCGGCGTGCCGGTGGGGGCGACGTCCGGCACCGTCCCCCACCTGGCCGCGAGGCCCGGCTGGCACAAGGCTCGCATGGCGTTCCAGGAAGCGCTGCCGCAGCCGGTCGCGGGTGGCCGTGGGCAAAGGCAGGGCGCGGAAGCCCAGACGAAGCAGGAGGAAGAGATAACGCTTGGCGGCAGAGGACGTCATGGCGTGGATGAACCGAGGATGCGTTCGAGCGTGCCGGCGGCGGCCTCCGGCGAGAAGTGCCGGCGCACGTTTTCCAGCCCGTGCTCGGACAGGCGTTGCCATAGTGTGGCGTCCCCGCTCAGGCGAAGCACGGCGTCCACGAACGCAGGCGCCTCGTCGGCCACCAGCACGTCGATGTCGTCGGCAAGCTGCATGCCCTCGACGGCGACGGTGGTAGCGACGACGGGCAGTCCGTAGCTCATGGCCATGTTGATCTTGCCCTTGACGCCCGCGCCGAAGCGTAGCGGTGCGAGCGAGGCCAGGCAGCCATCGAGCCAGGGCTCCAGGTCGGGCACGCGGCCGTGCAATTCCAGGCCGGGACGGGCCAGTTCATGCCGTGCTTCCTCCGGCATGTCGCCCAGCATGTGGACGCAGAGGTCGGGCAAGGCTTCGCGCAGGCGGGGCAGAATCTCGTTGGCGATCCAGCGGATGGCGTCCGCGTTTGGGGGGTGGCCCCAGCCGCCAATGAATACGAGGTCCCTGCGCTCGCCCGCCGGGCGACGGCAGCCATGCACCTCGTGGATGTTGGACAGCAGTTCCACGCGTGCTCCGGGGAGCAGCTCCGACAGCAGGTTCTGCTCGTGCGCACTCACCACGAGCGTCACATCGCATTGCTCGATCAGCCGCAGTTCGCTCCGTCGGCTGGCATCCGCCTGTCGCGCAAGCCCTGCATGGCCGGCCAGCTCCGCAGCGCGCCCTTCGCGCAGGAAATGCAGGTCCACCGTGTCGAAGACGAGCCTGGCCTGTGGCGCATGCCGCCGCACGAGGCCGGCGTACTGGCCGGCCACCGTATGCCGGCAGAGGAAAACCGCATCGAGTTCCCGTCCGTGCTGGCGTAGCCATTGCGGCAGGTCTTCCCCGGCAAGCAACTCGCAACCGAGTTCGCCCAGCGCGCGCATGTCCTGCCCCGTCGTCCGGCGATCGTCCGGGAAGAAGCAGGTGCTCCACCCTTGCCGGTCGAGCAGACGAAGGATTCCGCACAGGCGCAGGGAGCCGGAGTCGCGCATCGGATCGGGTGCAGTGACGTCCACGACGAGGATGCGGCCACGGGCATGCCAGTGGATGGCCCGGTCGAGCGGCGTGCCCGCAGGCGGCTGAAGGGCGAGACGCTCGGCCCACTTTGCGGCGAACGTGGCCTGGTTGGTCACCTGGTGCTGTTTGACCCCGCTGCCGATGTCGACGCCCGAGGTGATACCCTCGCAGTGGACGACCAGGCTCGCCGGCTGGTAGTACACGGCAAGGCCGAGCTGCCTGATAGAGAAGGCAAGGTCGGTGTCTTCGTAGTAGGCCGGCCGGTAGCGGGTGTCGAAGCCACCGACACGGTCAAAGATCTCGCGTCGCACCAGCAGTGCTGCACCGGTAACGTAATCGGTTCGCCGGCGATACTGGTAGGCGTGCGCATCGCGGTCCTCGAAGCGACCGGTATTCCAGCAACTGCCGTCAGCGAACACCAGTCCCCCGGCTTCCTGCAGCCGTCCGTCCGGATAGACCAGCCGGGCCCCGGCGATACCGCAATCGACACGCTCGGCAAAGCAGGCAAGCAACGCGTCCAGCCAGCCCGCAGTGACCTGGGTGTCGTTGTTGAGGAAGAGCAGGAATTCGCCCCTCGCTGCCGCGGCACCGGCATTGCAGCTGTCGACGAAGCCGAGGTTATGCGTGTTGCGTAGCAGCCGCAGGTTCGTAACCCGGGCGAGGAGTTCGGCGCTGTCGTCCGGAGAGGCATCGTCCACCACGATGACCTCGAATGGCGCACGCGCACCATGCCGGGCGAGCGAGCGAAGGCAGGCGAGCGTGTAGGCGAGCTTGCCGTAAACCGGGATGACGATGGATACCAGCGGCCTGTCCGTGCCGGGCACGGCGAAAGGCTCGAACGGAACGTCCAGCGGCAGTAGTTCGAGTTCCTCGGCGGTCGCGGGACGGGCAGCGAACTCCTGCCGCACGCGTGCCAGCGTGCCGCGCCAGCCACGCAGCGCAAGGCTGCTACGCGCGCGTTGGAGCTGGTAGCCGAGGCGCCGGAGGCGCCATTGCAGGTTGCCGATCAGGAGCGTGCCCTCGCGGCGCTACATGTTCTGGTAATTCGGCCCCGACCCACCCTCGGGCGTCACCCAGGTGATGATCTCGTACGGGTCCTTGATGTCGCAGGTCTTGCAGTGCACGCAGTTGGCGGCGTTGATCTGCAGGCGCTTGCTCCTGCTTCCATCAGGCATGGCGTCTTCCACGATCTCGTACACGCTCGCCGGGCAGAAGCGGGTGCAGGGGTTGCCGTATTCGGTCGTGCACTGGTCGATGCAGATGTTGGTGTCGGCCACGTGCAGGTGGATCGGCTGGTCCTCGTCGTGTTCGGTGGCGGCGAAGTAGACGCCGGCCAGGCGATCGCGCGGGGGCAGGTCGCGCGTGACGTAGTCGCGCCTGGGTTCCTCGTATTCGCCGAGCTTCTCCAGCGAGCACCAGTCCGGCTTGTTCTTCAGGGTCCAGGGCGAGGCGCCGAAGGTGGCCGTTTCCCAGACCCCATTGAGCAGGCCGAACCACAGGCCCTTCTTGAAGCCGGGCTTGATGTTGCGTACCCGCTTCAGCTCGGCCATGGCCGGCGACGCGCGCAGGGCGGCATCGAAGCCGGCGGCGTTCAGGCCGTTGGCGGCCAGGTGCTCGGCGGCGAGCATGCCGCTGCGGATCGCCTGGTGGGTGCCCTTGATCTTGGGCACGTTGAGCAGGCCGGCGGTGTCGCCGATCAGGATCGCGCCGGGCATCTCGACCTTCGGCAGCGACTGGTAGCCGCCGGTGACGATGGCGCGCGCGCCGGCCGAGAGGATGTTGCCGCCCTCGAGCAATGGCTTGACGTGCGGGTGGTGCTTCCACTGCTGGAACGCTTCCCAGGGCTTGTAGTTCGGGTCGCGGTAGTCCAGGCCGCTGATGTACCCCAGCGCGATGCGGTCGCCGTCCAGGTGATAGAGGAAACTGCCGCCGTAGGTGGCGTTGTCGGCCGGCCAGCCGACGCTGTGCACGATCTTGCCGGGGGTGACGCGGCCGGCGGGCACCTGCCAGAGCTCCTTGATGCCGATCGAGTAGCCCTGCGGGTCGGAGTCCTTGTCCAGGGCGTAGCGCTTGATCAGCTGCTTGGTCAGGCTGCCGCGTGCGCCCTCGGCCAGCACCGTGACCTTCGCCTTGATGTCGATGCCCTGCGTATAGCCGGGTTTGTGGGTGCCATCCTTGGCCACGCCCATGTCGCCGATGCGTACGCCGGCGACCGAACCGTCCTCGTTGTAGATGTTGTCCGCGGCGGCGAAGCCGGGAAACACGTCCACGCCGAGCGCCTCGGCCTGTGGCGCCAGCCAGGCGCACAGGGCGCCGAGGGAAACGATGAAGTTGCCGTGGTTGCGCATGCCCGGCGGCACCGGCAGCTTCTGGCCGCCGGTCTTGCTGAGCAGCCAGAACTCGTCCTTGCCGGCGGGTACGCAGATCGGCGGCGGATTGTCGCGCCAGCCGGGCAACAGCGCGTCCAGGGGGCCGGGCTCGATCACCGCGCCGGAGAGGATCTGCGCGCCGATCGTGGAAGCCTTCTCGATCACGCAGACGGTGGTGTCCGGCTGCAGCTGCTTCAGGCGGAGCGCGAACGACAGCCCGGCCGGGCCGGCGCCGACCACGACCACGTCGTATTCCATCGTTTCGCGTTCGCTCATGGCGGACTCCGTGCGGCGTCTTGTAAAGGAAAGAGAGGCATTGTCCCTTTTTCGCGACCCCCGCGGCAAACCGGACTCTGCACTAACGACCGCTTGCAATCGCTTTGCGGACCGTGGCGATAATCGCGGATACACCCTGAAGGACGATGCATGAATTCGACTCCGCCGATCGCCGACATCGACCTGCGCCGCGCCAGCGTGTGCCAGCTCCTGCACTGGCTGGCGGTAGGGCGCGTGCAGCCGCAGGCGCTGGCCGACGCCTATCAGTCGGCGATCGAGCGTATCAACCCCGAACTCAATGCCTTCGTCGACCTGCGCCCCGGGCTGATGCAGGAACAGGCGCGTACCGCGACGCACCGCCGGCGCGATGGCGTGCTCGGCCGGCTCGACGGCATCCCGATCGCGCTGAAGGACAACTTCGACATGGCCGGCTGGCCGACCCGCGCCGGCCTGCCAGGGCGCGGGCAGCCGGTGCAGGACGATTCCCACGTGGTTGCGCGCCTGCGTGCCTCCGGCGCGGTGCTGGTGGGCAAGACCAACATGGACGAGGCGGCGCTGGGCGCGGCCACCGACAATCCGCACTTCGGCCCGACCCAGAACCCGTACAAGCCCGGCTACAGCGCGGGCGGCTCCTCCGGCGGCGCGGCCGCGGCGGTGGCGGCCGGGCTTGCCGCGGCGGCGGTGGGATCGGACAGCCTGGGCTCGATCCGCATCCCGGCGAGCTACTGCGGCGTGTATGCGCTCAAGCCCACGCACGGCGAGATTTCCACCCGCGGCATGCTGCCGGCGGCGCGACGGCTGGATGCAGTTGGCCTGCTCGCCCGCAGCGCCAACGACCTGACCGTGCTGCTGCAGGTGCTGGCCGGCTACGACGCCGACGACGCACGCTCGCGCCGCCGCCGCGTGGCCTTTTCGCCGCCGGACTGGGAGCCGGGCAACCTGCGTGCCGGCCTGCTGCCGGACCTGGCGGCGTTGGGTGTCGATCCGGAGGTGATCGAAGTGTTCGAGGCGGCGCTGGCTCGCCTGCCGCGCGAGCTCGGCGAGCGGCGCACGGTGGACTTTTCCGACTGGAACTTCGCGCGCACCCGCCGCGCCGGCCTGTTGCTGATGGAAGCGGAGATGCTCGGCACCTTCGCCGGGGACCTGGCCGACACCGCGCATCCGGTCTCGCCGCGCCTGCGCGAGATGCTCGACTACGCCGCGCGCAAGAGCGCCGCCGACTACGCCATCGCCGACCGCGTGCTCGACGCGGCCACGCTCAAGATGCGCCGCCTGTTCGCGCAGATCGACGTCCTGGTGTTGCCGACCACGCCGCAGGGCGCGTTCCGGCTGGGCGGTCCGGCGCCCGACTCGGCGGCCGACCTCACCAGTTTCGCCAGCCTTGCCGGCTGCCCGGCGGTGAGTATCCCGATGGGTGCGCTGCCGGATGGCCGACCGATCGGCCTGCAGTTCGTCGGTGCACGCGGTTCGGACCTGCGGCTGCTGGAACTGGCCGCGGTGTGCGCCTCGACGCTGGACGTGGAGCCGACCTACCCGGCGATCGCCTGAGCGCGTGGGCTGGCAGCCGCTCGCGCTGGCCGGTGCGGACCTCGTGCTCTGGACGGACTGGTTGTCGCGCGCCGAGGCCGACGCGCTTCTTGCGGAGCTGCTCGAAACCGTTCCCTGGGAAACGCACGTCATCCGGATGTTCGGCCGTGAGGTCGCCTCGCCGCGGCTGAGTTGCTGGATCGGCGATCCGGGTGCGAGCTATGTCTACTCGCGCACGCGCTTCGATCCGCATCCGTGGCCATCGGCGCTGGCCGCGCTTCGCCCGCGCATGGAGCAGGCCTGCGGCAGCGCCTTCAACAGCGTGTTGGCCAACCTCTACCGCGACGGCAATGACGCGATGGGCTGGCACAGTGACGACGAGACGGAGCTGGGTCCTGCACCCGTGATTGCCTCGCTGAGCCTCGGCGCGCCTCGCCGCTTCGTGTTCAGGCCCAAGGCACCGCGCGGGTCCGTGGCGCTGGAACTGGCATTGCCACATGGCAGCCTGCTGCGCATGGCCGGCGAAACGCAGCGCCTGTACCAGCACGCGCTGCCGCGCATGGCGCGAGTGGAGGCGCCGCGCATCAACCTGACCTTCCGGCGGATCCTGTAGGTGTCTCGGCGCGGGGCATGCTCCCCGCCGGCAGACGCGCTGGCTGCGGAAGAGCACCCCGCCCCAACCCTCCCCTGCGAGCAGGGGAGGGGGCGACCCTTCAGCTCTTGCTCTCCCGCCTGCGAGCAGGCGAGTTCTTGCGCCTGCTGCTCTTGCTCCTCTCCCTGCTCGCAGGGGTAGGCTGGGAGGGGGTTCCTCCGGCTGCGTCGCGGGCAGGGAAGGGGCGGCCGTGCACCTTGGCTTGCATCCGGGCGCCGGCGATAATCCCCACTTTCCCCAAGGTGCCCGTGCGATGACCGAGAAGACCGTACTCAACGAGACCCACCGCGCGTCGGGTGCACGCATGGTCGACTTCGGCGGCTGGGACATGCCGATCAACTACGGCTCGCAGATCGAGGAGCACCACGCCGTCCGTCGCGATGCCGGCATGTTCGATGTCTCGCACATGACCGTGGTCGACCTGCACGGTCCGCGCACGCGCGAATTCCTGCGCCACCTGCTGGCCAACGACGTCGACAAGCTCAAGGTGCAGGGCAAGGCGCTGTACTCGTGCATGCTCAACGAGCAGGGCGGCGTGATCGACGACCTGATCGCGTATTTCTTCGACGAGGCGCACTTCCGCCTGGTGGTGAACGCCGCCACGCGCGCCAAGGACCTGGCCTGGATCGAACAGCAGGCCAGGGCCTTCGGCGTGGAAGTGAAGGAGCGCCCCGACTTCGCGATGATCGCGGTGCAGGGGCCCAACGCGCGTGCCAGGGTGATCGGCCTGCTGCACGAGGTCGACCGTCCGCGCATCGAGAAGCTCGGCCGCTTCGCCGCCGCCGCCGCGCAGGGCCCGCACGGCATGCCGCTGTTCATCGCGCGCACCGGCTACACCGGTGAAGACGGCTTCGAGATCATCGTGCCCAACGGGCAGGCGGTCGCCCTGTGGCAGGCGCTGGCCGACGCGGGCGTCAAGCCGGCCGGCCTGGGCGCGCGCGACACGCTGCGCCTGGAGGCGGGGATGAACCTCTACGGCCAGGACATGGACGAGACGGTGTCGCCGTGGGAGGCCAACCTGGGCTGGACGATCGCGCTGGACGAGGGGCGCGACTTCATCGGCCGCAAGGCGCTGGAGGCACAGAAGGCCGCCGGCGTATCGCGGCTGATGGTCGGTCTGGTGCTCGACGAGAAGGGCGTGTTGCGGCACGGGCAGAAGGTGCTCACCGCCAACGGCGAGGGCGAGATCCTCTCCGGCAGCTTCGCGCCGACGCTGGACAAGGCGGTGGCCTTCGCGCGCATCCCGGCCGGCGAGCCGGGCGACGTGCGGGTGGACATCCGCGGCCGCGAGGTACCGGTGCGCGTGGTGAAGTATCCGTTCGTGCGTGACGGCAAGCCCCGCGAAGGCATCTGATTCACGCGCTTCATCCTTTATAAGAGTTCCCGGCGAGCGGCTAGAATCGCCGCTCCATTCCACGACAACGACTGGACCCGACCATGAGCGAGATTCCCGGCGACCTGAAGTTCCTCAAATCCCACGAGTGGGCCCGCGTCGAAGACAACGGCGTGGTGCGCGTGGGCATCTCCGACCATGCGCAGGGCCAGCTCGGCGACCTGGTGTACGTGGAACTGCCCGAGATCGGTGCCAGCGTGCAGGCCGGTACCGGCGTGGCGGTGGTCGAGTCGGTGAAGGCCGCTTCGGACATCTATTCGCCCGTGTCCGGCGAGATCGTCGAGGTCAACGAGCTGCTCAACGACAAGCCCGAGACGATCAACGAAGACGCCTTCGGCGACGGCTGGATCTTCGCCGTGCGCATCTCGGATCGTGCGGAGCTTGACGAGCTGCTCGATGCCGATGCGTACGCCGAGCAGATCGAGAACGAAGACCACTGACGGTCACCGGATCGTGCGCCGCGGCGACGGCGCACGATCGCCTCAACCGGCTCCTCGACCCTCCGGAAGGGAGGGGCCGGGAAGCGTCCCGGACGATCCGTCTTCGCCATCGATCGTGCCGCTGGTCGACTTCCATTCATTCGAACGAAGGTTTCCATGACTCCTCGCGGGATGCGTCCCGCGAGCCGGGATGGTGCGTGGAGTGCGTCGACGCGGAAAATTGCTCGTGTGGCGCAAAGCCTTGCGGTGCAAGGGTTTGCGCGGCCCATTCCGCTTTCCGGATTATCTTGTTTGGACGTTTATACGCCCAATTGAAAATGCCGCTGTTAATCGGTAACCCCTTGCCGCGCGGCCCTTTGCGGGCTGCCGGAGGGGCTTTCGACCGGTTGAATTTTCTGGTCGAAATCAATTGACAGTTGAAATCTTCAGGAATAGCTTTCGCTTCAGATCAGGGGAACGGGTCCACATGGCAGCATCGAAGTTCATAACGCCGTATGTCGATCACGGCGAGAAGGCCGGCGCGGTGCGCAAGATCACCGTGTCGATCCCGCTGCATGTCTTGCGTCTGCTTTCCGACGAGCGCACGCGCCGTCAGGTCAACAACCTTCGGCACGCCACCAACAGCGACCTGCTGGTGGAGGCGTTCCTGCACGCTTTTACTGGGCAACCACTGCCAACTGATGAGGAGCTGAGACGAATGGCCACTGCCAAGAAAACCACCGCGAAGAAACCGGCCGCCAAGAAGGCGCCCGCCAAGAAGACTGCCGTGAAGAAGGCCACCGCGAAGAAGCCGGTTGCCAAGAAGCCGGCAACCAAGAAGGTCGCCGCCAAGAAGGCTGCGCCGAAGAAGGCTGCCGCCAAGAAGCCGGCCGCCGCCAAGAAGGCTGCTGTCAAGAAGGTCGCCGTCAAGAAGGTCGCCGCCAAGAAGGCGGCTCCGAAGAAGGCTGCGCCGGCCAAGGTGGTCAAGGCCACCAAGACCGCCAAGGCCAAGAAGTAAGTCTAAAAGAAGACCAACAAGCGGTATCGATTTTTCTCTCCCTGCGGTGCCCAGCGCAGGGAGGGTACTTCGAAGAGCGATTCGTCCCGGCCCCGGCCGGGACGCTTCGTTTCAGGGGCCTGAAAAGCAGGCGGGCCCGAGTCGCACCGGTATTTGCCGCCACGGCGCATTGGCGGTAAGTTGTGCGCACTCGCGCCGCGCACGTCCTGGGGGACGGCCGCTCCTACAGGGGGAAAAAGCGCGGGTATCTCATGCAAGCCAACCGGTGAACGTCCCATGGATACCCGTTCCAGTTCTATGCGCGCGCATGCGCGCGGGGCCGCCCGCCCCACCTTGATTGCCGTTATCGCCATTTTCGTCCTGCTGGCCGTGGCCAGCTGGTTCCTGATCCTGCAGCCGCATCAGGAACTGGTCATGCAGGATGGCGGCGGGCACCCGTCCACCCCGGTCTCGACCGACAGGATCGCCGTTGTGCCGCCCGCCAACGTCGAGGCGATGGACGTGAACCAGCTGCTCGCCGAGGCACGCAAGGCGATGAACGACCATCGCGTGCTGGCGCCGGCCGGCAACAACGCCTTCGAGTTCTACCTGAAGGCGCTGGAAAAGCAGCCGGGCAACCCGGTCGCCACCGATGCGCTTCGCGAAACCTTCCCGTTCGCGGCCAGCGGCGCCGAACAGGCGATCAACGGGCGCGACTTTGCCGAGGCGCAGCGTGAGATCGACCTGCTGGCCAAGGCCGACCCGGCCAATTACACGCTGACCATCCTGCGCTCCAAGCTCGATGCCCAGCGCAAGCTGCTGGACAAGGAGCAACAGCAGGCGCTCGAACAGCAGCGCCAGCAGCAACTGGCTGCCGACAAGGCGGCGGCGGACAAGGCGGCGGCCGACAAGCTGGCGGACCAGCAGAAGGCGCAGCCGTCCGAACAGAAGGCGCAGACCGAGGTCGCCGCAGCCAATGCGCCTGCCACCGCCGAGCCCGCGGCACCGGTGCCGCAGCAGATCGTGACCACCGATCCGGTGATGACCAAGTACGTGCAGCCGCGCTTCCCGACCCAGGCGCAGCGTACCCGCACGCAGGGCTGGGTGTTGGTGGGCTACACGGTCGATACCGAGGGCAATGTCAGCGGCGCGCAGGTCGTCGACGCGCAACCGCGGCATCTGTTCGACCGCGAGGCGATCAACGCGGTCGAGCGCTGGAAGTACAAGCCGGCCACGCGCAATGGCACGCCGGTGGAAGCCAAGCTCCAGAAGAAGATCGAGTTCAAGCTCTGAGCCGATGGCGCGGGGACGGAAAAGGCGGCGCCGGGCGCCGCCTTTTTCATGTCCGGCATCGGGTTCTCAATGGCGGCGGTGACGTCCCGTGCGCGTTCTGCGCGGGCGATCGGGAACGCTTTTTTCCAGCCCTGCCCAATCCACGTGCGGCAGGCCGAGCAGGCTGTCGAACACCATCGGCATCAGGCCCGACGGCGTGGGTACGCCGGCATTCCACATCGTCACCACGCCGGTGCGGTATTTGGGGAAGAAGCCGATCATGGTGCGGTAACCCTCCACCGCGCCGGCGTGATAGACCAGCGTCTCGCCCCCGTAGGTGAACACGCGCCAGCCCAGTGCGTAGGAGGCGGTAGTAATGCGGCCGTTGCGCCACGCCGTGGAATGGAGCTCGGTCGGGGTGCGCACGCCTGGCGTGTGCAGCACGTCCAGCGTCGAGGGCGAGAGTACGTCGGGGCGACCGCCCATCTGCGCGATCAGCCACTTCTCCATGTCGCGCAGGCTAGCGTTGACGCCGGCGGCCGGCGCCACGCGGTAGTAGTTTTCCTTCGGTTCGAACGGCACCCAGCCACGCCGCGTGCGCCGGTGCGGTCGCGCCCAGCTCTTGCTCGATTCGAGTGCGGCGCGACCGTAGCTGGCGGTGGACATGCCCAGCGGCAGGAAGATCCGCCGATCGACCAGCTTGTAGAAGAAGTTGCCGGTCATGGCATACACCACGTCGCCGATCAGGCTGAAGGCGACGTTCTGGTAGCCGTAGCACTGGCCCACGCCGCAGGTCATGTCGACCTGGTCGAGCTTGCGCACCAGCTCCTCGTAGGGGACGTCATCCTCGAGCATGTTGTCGTAGGTATTGCGCGGAAGCCCCAGGCGCTGGCCGAGGATGTCGGCGACGGTGGCGCGCTGGGTGTCCGGCATGTTCTTGAGCTTGAAGAACGGCAGCACGTTGACCAGTCGCGTGTCCCAGGCCAGTTTGCCGTCCTGGACCAGGATTGCGGCGAGGCCGGTGGCGAAGGCCTTGGACAGCGAGGCGAGGCGGAAGACGGTGTCCGGCTTGACCGGTTCCTTGTCGGCCGCATTGGCGTAACCGATGGTGCCCTCGAACACCACCTTGTCGTCGACCACGATCGCCGTTGCCAGGCCGGCGACGGCGTCGCGCTTGTCGAGCTTGCCGAGCCATTGCCTGTAGGCCTCCAGCGTCGCCTTCATGCGCTCGGGCGGGAGCGACTGCGTGGTCGTGGAGGAACCGGCCGAAGCGGTGGCGGGGGGCAGGGCTGGCGTTGAGATAGCCATTGCGGGAGCGGCTGCCATGCCGAGGAGGGTGGCGACCAGCAGGGAAAGCGGACGAAGCTGCATGCCTGGAAGAGTCCGGCGCAAGACGTGTGAAGTGGGAACGAAGCGGCCTGGAGCACGCGATTTCCGGATTGTGGGCCACTTGGCCCGGCTCCACAATGCGAACAGGCAGGCGTCTGGCTGCTGTTGTTCAGCCGGTCGGTGTGGGCCACGCGAAGCCTCGCGTCCGGCTGGCGGCAGCCGGCAAGTCCGCCCGTGCTAGGCTTTGCGCTCCCCACGAGGCTGGACTCTCCGTGAGCCTGCGCCACAACGCCCGCGCCCACGAGCGCGCCGGGCTGATCCTTTCCACGTTGGCCTTCTTCCTGGTGATGGCCGGCTACTACATCATCCGGCCGGTGCGCGACCAACTGGGCGGCGCGGTCGGGTCGCAATCGCTGCCGCTGTTCTATGCGGTGGTCTTCGCGGTGATGCTGGTGCTGACGCCGGTATTCGGCTGGCTGGTGGCGCATGTTTCGCGCCGCCGGCTGCTCGCCTGGAGCTACAGCTTCTTCATCCTGTGCCTGGTTGCCTTCGTGCCGGCGTTCCTGGTGCAGGAACGGATCGGCGCGCGGCTGCTGGGCGTGGTGTTCTATGTCTGGGTCAGCGTGTTCAACCTGTTCGTGGTGTCGCTGTTCTGGAGTTTCATGGCGGACATCTTCGAGAGCCGGCAGGCACGACGGGTGTTTCCGCTGATTGCGCTGGGCGGCATGGGCGGGGCGATCTTCGGTCCCCTGCTGACCCGGCTGCTGGTCCACGTGCTCGGCGTGGCGCCGCTGCTGGCGGTGTCGGCGGCCACCCTGGGGCTGGCCCTGGTGCTGCTGCTGCGGCTGGCGGCCCGCGACGAGCAGGCTGCCGACGGCCGGGTGGACCGGGGCACGGGCGGTTCGCTGTGGGCCGGCATCCGCGAACTGTGGACGCGGCCGTTCCTGCGCTACATGGCCATGTTGATGCTGCTGGGGGACGGCATCGGCACGCTCGCCTATGCGTTGATGGCCGACTACGCCAAGGCGCATTTCACCGACCGGGTGGCACGCACCGCCTTCTACAACGACCTGGACCTGGCCACCAACGTGCTCGGCGCACTACTCCAGCTGACGCTGACGCGCTGGTTGCTGGTGCGCTTCGGTGCCGGTTGGGGCCTGGTGCTGCCGGCACTGGTCAACGTCGCCCTTCTGCTGATGGTCGCGGTGGGCGGCACCGGCGACATGTGGCTGTTTGGCCTGGCCGTGCCGGTGCTGGCCGTGATGCTGGTGATCACCCGCGGGTTCGCCTACGGCATGACCAAGCCGGCAGTCGATGCGCTGTACACCCGCGTGCCGCGCGAGACGCGCTACAAGGGCAAGAATTTCGTCGAGACCGCCGTGTGGCGCTTCGGCGACGTGCTGGTGACCAGCGGCGTGAGCCTGCTGGCGTGGTTCGGCGTGGGCATCGGCGGCATGGGTCTGATCGGTGCCGGCGTGGCGACGGCGTCGGCGTGGGTGGCGCGGCGCGCGGGGCGGGCTCCGGATCTGGCCAGGGACTGAGCCCGCTTCCCGTGGGAGCGCCCCCTGTGTGCGACCGCCCGGAGCGCAGGCCTGCGGTCCCGCGCAGCGGTGCGCTCCTGCAGAGGTATCCGGGCAGCAGCGGGGCAGGGACAGTCAGCTGGTGATGTAGCGCTGCAACTGCTCGATCTGCTCGGCCTGCGCGTCGATCACCGCCTTGACCAGGTCGCCGATGGAGATCACGCCGACCACGCGTCCATCCTCGACCACCGGCAGGTGGCGCACGCGACGCTCGGTGCACAGGCGCATGCAGTCGAACACGTCGGTTTCCGGCGAGATGGTGAGCGGCTCGTCACTCATGATGTCGGCGACCGCGGTCTGCGCGGAGGAGCGGCCCTGCAGGATCACCTTCCGCGCGTAGTCCCGTTCGGAGACGATGCCGGCAAGTGCATCTCCCTTCATCACCACCAGCGCGCCGACCCGGCGTTCGGCCATCTGCCGGATGGCGTCCAGCACGGGGGCCTCGGGCGGGATGGCGTATACGGCGTTGCCTTTGCTTTCCAGCAGATGCCTGACCTGGTGCATGCCTTTGGCTCCTCAGCCGGCCGCGGCGGGCCGCGTAGGAGGAGTCTAGCCCCGACTCGTCGGCGCTGCGTCAATGCGCCGGTCGGTGTCCCGGCCGCTCTTCTTCGACGAAGTAGATCGGGCGCTGTTTGCTCTCGGCGTAGCTGCGGCCCAGGTATTCGCCGATCACGCCCAGCGCCAGCAACTGCACGCCGCCGAGAAACAGGATCACCAGCATCAGCGTCGGGTAGCCGCGCACCGGGTCGCCCCAGATCAGCGCCTTGGTCAGCACCCACAGGCCGTAGACGAAAGCCAGCAGCGACGATCCCAGGCCAACCCAGGTAGCCAGCCGCAGCGGCGCACTGGAGAACGAGGTGATGCCCTCGATGGCCAGTTGGGTCAGGCGCCAGTAGTTCCATTTGGTACGGCCGCTGTGGCGGGATCCGCGCTGGTAGTGCACGGCGGTCTGGCGGTAGCCGATCCAGGCGAACAGGCCCTTCATGAAGCGCTGGCGTTCGCGCAGCCTCGACAGCGCGTCCAGCGCGCGGCGCGAGAGCAGGCGGAAGTCGCCGGTATCGCGCGGGAGCGCAGTGTCGGAGAGCCGTTCCATCGCGCGGTAGAAGCCCGCCGCGGTGAGGCGCTTCAATCGCGTCTCGCCGGCGCGCGCGCTGCGCGTGGCGTACACCACGTCGAACCCCTCGCGCCACCGCGCGACGAGTTCGGGGATCAGCTCGGGCGGGTCCTGCAGGTCGGCATCGATCACCACGGCGGCACCCTCGGTGACGTGGTCCAGGCCGGCCGTGAGCGCAGCCTCCTTGCCAAAATTGCGCGACAGCTTGAGCGCGCGCACGCGCTGGTCAGCGGCCAGCAGCGCCTCGATCGTCATCCAGGTGCCGTCGGTGCTGCCGTCGTCGACGTAGAGCACGGCGCTGTCCAGCGCCAGCGTGTCCAGCACCGCGCCGAGGCGCTGGTGGAAGGCATCGAGCACGGCCGCCTCGTTGTAGGCGGGGACGACGACGGTCAGTTCGATCATGGGTCAGTGTCCTCGCCCCACGCGCGGGGGATGGTCGGCGTCCAGGTAGCCGGGGCCACCCAGGTGCTGCATCTGTCGCTGGATCCATTGCGTGCGGCGCTGGACGTAGGCGCTGGGGCGGTCGGCGTGCAGGCGGCGCGGACTGGGCAGCACGGCAGCCAGGCGTGCCGCCTGCGCCGGGCCAAGCCGCGCCGGCGGCACGTGGAAGTACGCCTCGCTTGCCGCGCCCACGCCGTAGATGCCGTCGCCCAGCTCCGCGATGTTCATGTACACCTCGAGGATGCGCCGCTTGGGCCAGGTCAGCTCGATCAGCACGGTGTAATAGGCCTCCAGTCCCTTGCGCACGAAGCTGCGCCCGTTCCACAGGAACAGGTTCTTGGCGACCTGCTGGCTGATGGTGCTGGCGCCACGCAGGCGCCTGCCGTCGTCGGCGTCGTCGAGTGCATCCTGGATCTGTTCCAGGTCGAAGCCGTGGTGGAAGGGGAACTTCTGGTCCTCGCCCGCGATCATCGCCAGGGGTACGTACGGCGATACCTGGTCCCACGCCACCCAGTGCTGGCGCAGGTGGAAGTCGTGTTCGCCCTGGACCCGGGCGTCCACGCGCCGCTCCATCATCACCGCCGACGTCCACGGCGGCACGAAGCGCAACACCAGCACCACCAGCCAGGACAGCGACAGCCAAGACACCGCCAGGATGGCGAGCGGACGCAGCAGGCGGCGTAGGGCGGTGCGCGGTGGTGGCATCGTCTGGGCATCGACCTTCGGTTTCGATCCCGGAGAGTATAAGCGGCCCATTGTCCTGCGCCGGCGCAGTCCCCATCTCACCCGATTCTCCGTGCCGAGGTCGTCTTTCCGTGGAAACCGTGCTTGTCGAGGACGTGCTGCATCGCTTCGTGCTGGAACGCGCCGGCGTGCGCGGTGTGCTGGTGAGGCTGGGCGCCGCGTGGCGCGAGGTCGCCGGGCGCGCGGATTACCCGGCGCCGCTGCGGGAACTGCTGGGCCAGAGCCTGGCTGCGAGCGCGCTGCTGACCGGCAACATCAAGCTGGAAGGCGCGTTGTCGATCGAACTCAAGAGCAGCGGTGCGCTACGCCTGCTGTTCACCGAGTGCACCGACCAGGGGCGGTTGCGTGGCCTGGCGCGCTGGAACGATTCGCTGCCCGGACCGCTGGACCTGGCCGCGCTGCCGGGTGCGGTGATGGCGATCACCATCGGTCACGCCGAGCGCGGCCAGCGCTACCAGGGCCTGGTGGAGCTCAACCAGCCGGAGCTGGCCGGGGCGCTGGAGAACTATTTCCGCCTGTCCGAACAGTTGCCCGCGCGCCTGCTGCTGGCGGCCGATGGTGAGCACGCGGTCGGATTGATGTTGCAGAAGCTTCCCGGCGAGGGTGGCCACGGCGCGGTCGAGGTCGAGGACGAGGACGCCTGGGATCGCGTACTGCACCTGACCGGCACGCTGGGCAGCGAGGAAATGCTGGCCATCGCGCCCGAGCAGTTGCTGTACCGCCTCTATCACGAGGAAACCGTGCGCATGTTCGAGCCGCGTCCCCTGGCGTTCGGCTGCAGTTGCTCGCGCGAGCGGGTCGAATCGATGCTGCGTTCGCTGGGACGCGACGAGGTCGAGGCCGCCCTGGCTGCGCGCGATGGCGAGATCGAGGTGATCTGCGAGTTCTGCGCGCAGCGCTACACGTTCGACCGCATCGATGCGGAGCACGTGCTGGTCGGCGGGGTGAGTGCCGATACGCCGACGACGTCGCAGTAGCCGGTGCGCCTGGGCCTGCCTTCGTGGTGGGCCGATGCGTGCCCGGCGCCGGATCAGGCCACGGCCGGGGTCGGATCGGCCGGCAGCCAGACGCTGATCGGCTGCGGGCGGGCGAACAGGAAGCCCTGGCCGTAGCGGCAGCCGACGCGCATCAGCGATTGGCGCTGGTGTTCTTCCTCGATGCCTTCGGCGATCACCAGCATGTTGAGCGAATCGGCCAGCACCTGGATCGCGCGCACCACGGCCAGGCCCTGGCCGTCACCCTCGCGCGGCAGCTCCGTGATGAAGGAGCGGTCGATCTTCAGCGTCTCGAACGGATACTGGTGCAGGTAGCTCAGCGAGGAATAGCCGGTACCGAAATCGTCCAGCGCCACCCGCACGCCGCGGCTGCGCATGTTCTCCAGGATGCGCTTGACCTGCGCCGGGTTGTCCAGCAGCGCGCGCTCGGTGACCTCGATGCGTACCTGTCGCGGCGGCAGGCCGTGCTCGGCGAGCAGTGCGAGCAGGCGTGCGTCCAGATCCGGGACGCGGAAGTGGCGGCCGGACACGTTGATGCTGACGAAGCCGTCCTTGCCCAGCAGCGCCGGTGCCTGCGCGCAGACCTGCTCGAAGATCTGCCAGTCGATGCTCTCGGCGCAGCCGGCTTCCTCGGCGATGATCAGGAACTCGCCGGGGGCGAGCAGTCCGCGGTCGGGATGGTGCCAGCGCAGCAGCGCCTCGTAGCCGACCACGCGACCGTCCTCCAGCGCGACGATGGGCTGGTAGAACGGCACGAACTCGTTGCGCGCCAGGCCGCGGCGCAGATCGCTTTCCAGTTCCAGCAGCGACAGCGCCTCGCGGCGCAGGCGGTCGTCGAACACGGCCGCGCGATGGCGGCCCTCGTCCTTGGCGCGGTACATCGCCGCGTCGGCGTCGCGCAGCAACTCCTCCGGCTTCTGGTAATGCGGGCCGGGCAGCGCCACGCCGATCGAAGCGGAGGTGAAGATTTCCTTGGCGCCCAGCCGGAACGGTACCTGCAGCTCGCCGATGACGCGTTCGGCGACCACCACCGCGGTGCCTGGGTCGGCGACGCCCTCCAGCAGCACGGCGAACTCGTCGCCGCCCAGTCGCGCCACCACGTCGCGGGTCTTCAGGCAGGCGCGGATGCGCCCGCCAACCTGGAACAGCAGGTCGTCGCCGACCAGGTGGCCGACCGAATCGTTGATGACCTTGAAGCGGTCCAGGTCGATGAACAGCACCGCGAAGCCGCCCTCGTCCGGCACGCTGCGATAGCGCTCCAGCGCCTGCTCCATGCGTTGCAGCAGCAGCGTGCGGTTGGGCAGGCCAGTCAGCGAGTCGTGCAGCGTTTCGTACTTGAGCCGGCGCTCGACACGCTCGCGCTCGGCGATCTGTTCGCGCAGGTCGCGATTGGCCAGCGCCAGCGCGCGGGTGCGCTCGGTGACGCGCCGTTCCAGCCCCGCGTAGGCCTGCTTGAGCGATTCGGCGGTGTGCTTGCGCTGCAAGGCGTTGGCGATGTGGTAGCTGACGAAGGTGAGCAGTTCCTGGTCGCGCTCGTTGTAGGTGTGCTCGGGGGTGTAGCTCTGCACCGCCAGCACGCCCATCACCCGCTCGCCCCACACCAGCGGCACACCCAGCCAGCACAGTGAATGCGTGCCCTGGCGCTCTATCTCGCCGATCGCGGTAAGCCGCTCCAGCTCGGCCGAGTCGGCCAGCAGCGGCTTGCCGTGGCGCAGCACGTACTCGGTGGCGCCCCTGCCGTGCAGGCGCGGAGCGGGCACGTTGTCGATCTCGTCGACCGAGTAGGGGAAGGTGAGCTGCCCGCTGTCCTCGTCGACCAGCGCGAGATAGAAGTTGCGCGCGTACAGCAGGCCGCCGATGACGCGGTGCACCGCCGAGTAGAACGTGTCCAGGCCTTCGGAAGTGCTGGCCAGCTCGGCGATGCGGAACAGCGCCGCCTGCAGCCGCTCGCCGCGCTGGCGCTGCAGCACCTGCTGGCGAAGCACGCGATTGGCCTCGCGCAGGGCGGCCGTGCGGTCGGCCACCCGCCGTTCCAGCTCGGCATGCGCCTGGCGCTTTTCAAGCGCGGCCTGCACATGCTGGGCCACGTAGCAGAGCAGCTCGCGGTCCTGCGAGGTGTATTGCGTATCGGCGCGGTAGCTCTGGATCACGATGCCGCCGACGACCTTGGCCTCGCGCAGCAGCGGCACGCCCAACCAGTGCTCGCAGTCCGGCCCGATCAGCACCAGCCGGTCGGGCACCGTGCGGTTGAGTTCCTCGATCGAGCCCATCATGGCGAGCCCGCCCTTGAGCAGGTTCCAGGTCAGGCTGTGTTCCAGGTCGGACAGCGGCACGCTGCGTTCGGGCGAGGGCGGGTCGCGGTCGGCCGCGTCGGCGTAGTACGGGAAGCGCACGCTGTCGGTGGCTTCGTCGTAGAGCACGATGTAGAAGTTCTCCGCGTACATCAGGCTGCCGACGATGGCGTGCAGCGAGCGCATCATTTCGGTCATGTTGCGCTCGGCGCCGGCCTGCTCGGCGATGGCGAACAGCGCGCGCTGCAGGCGCTCGGCCAGCGCCAGGCGGGAAATCGCCTCGTACAGGCGCGCGGTCTCGGCCTGCTGGCGCATCCGCGTGCCTGCCAGGCGACCGAACCAGGCCAGTCGTTCGCGCAGCGGCTCGGACAGCGGCACTTCCGGTTCCAGCACCAGCACCCGCAGCCCCTGCGGGTCTTCGGCCAGTTCCAGCCGGCTTGCGGTGGCGGGAGCCTCCTCGCCACCCAACTGGCGCCAGCCCAGGCGGGCCTGCACGTGCCAGTCCGATAGCAACGTTTCGCAGACTGCCGCCACGCTACCCGCATCCGGAGCCCCGAACAGTCGCTCGACCGCCCGATGCAACACTTCCCGGTCGGCCGGGAGGGTCGCAGGCTCGCGAGAAGGGAGAGCCGGGTTCATGGCGGGGTCTCAGTTCCGTGACGGGGCCGTGACGTGACTATATCGTGCGCGAGGGGCTTTGTCGGGAATCGGTTTTTGCTGACTTTTCATCCCCGGGGAACCCTCTTTTCACGTCGGGGTCCATACGCATGGGATATGTGCCTGGGTTCACCATTTGAGCGGCCGGACCCTGCAACAGGGTGTTAGTTAAACGTAAATTGGCTATACTTGCTCCCGAACGACTGGCCATCCGCCCGTCTGTCACCTGACGAGTGCCGACATCGACCATGCGCCGCCTTCTGCCCCTGCTGACCTTGCTGATGCCGCTCGCCGCGGCAGGGCAGTCGCTGGACGGCAACCGGCAGGCGCCGGTCCAGCCGCTGTCGTATCCGGCGGCCGGCCAGGCGGTGGATCTGGGCTATGGCGTGCCGGCCTGGCGTGACCGGGATGGCCGCATGCTCGTGCTGAAGGCGGGCGCGCAGTCGAGCGGCGCAAGCCAGCGCGCAGACGCACCGCTGTCCTTCCCCGTCGTGGATGCCGGCGGCGTGACGTCCACCGACCTGCAGTACGGGCTGGACCCGCACCTGCAGATCCACGCCGGCCTGAGCGAGCACGGCGGGATGTCCCGCAGCGCGCGGGTGGTCGGCAGCGAGATCGGCGCGACCTACAACCTCGGCCGCTACAGCCTGGGTGTCAGCGTGGGAGCCGACAGCACGCCCGACCAGCGCCTGCCGCGCGTCCTGCCGGGCGCCACGCCCGGCGTGAACGGCCTGCCGGACTTCGACAGCAGTGCGCAGCTCAATGCGCGTGGCCGCGTCGCGGTCGGCGGCCAGAGCGGCATCGACCTTGGTGCCAGCGTGGGCCGCATCCGCCTGTTGCCGGGCAACGAGCTGGGCATCAACAGCCTCGACCAGAAGGCGTTGACCTTCGGCGTCGACCACGGTCCGCTGAGTGGCACGCTGATCGGCCGCACCATGCAGCCGACGCTGCCGGGTGGCTACTACGGTGACAGGCGCTGGAGCAGCATCGACCTGGGCGTCACCCTGCGCCTGCCGTGGCAGGGCGAACTGAGCATCGGTGCGCAGAACCTGTGGTCCTCGGGCTCCTCGGTACCTACTCCCGCGGGCCCTGAACCCGACCAGTCGCGCACGCCATACGTGCAGTACCACCAGGACCTGTAAGCCACCATCGGATTAAGCAAAAGGCCGTCGCATGCGCCGGCCTTTTCGTTTGGCACAGCCTGCATCGCCGATGGCGCCCCCTTGGCGTTGCGAAACGCCCTTCCCGCGCAATACCAGCCTGTAGCGTGCGGTGCCCGGCGGCGAGCGAGGGGCCGGCTCGCCACTCCGGGTGTGGCCCCTCAATCCTTCTTGCGGATGCGCAGGTCGCCGCTGAAGGTTTCCACGTGGATGCGGCCCTTGCCGCCGCCCACCTCGGCGTTGAGTTCGCTGCCGGGGCCATGATCGTGTTCGATCGCCTGGCCGAAGTCGCTGCGCAGGTCGCCGCTGAAGCTGCTGGCGTGGATCGATGCGGAAAGGTCCGAAGGAACCTGGATCTGCACGTCGCCGCTCATGCTGTCGACGTCGATGCTGCCGTGCTCGGCGAGACCACCGCTGAGCTGTACATCGCCGGAAACCGTGCTCAGGTTGAATTTCTTCCACGGGCCGCCGCTGGCCTGGATGCGGCCGGAGACGGTCTGCAGGTCGGCCTGGGAGCCCAGCGCGGGAGCGAGGATGTCGCCGCTGACCGTCTGCAGGTCGGCGCGCTCGGCATGGCCGGACTGTTGCACGGTGCCGCTCACGCTTTCCACCGACAGGTCGGGCGTGCGGGCGTCGATCCGCACGCGGCCGCTCACCGAATTGACCGAGATCTCGCCACCGTCCATGCCATCGATACCCAGCGGCGCGCTCACCACCTCCACGTCCAGCGTGGCGCCCTTGGGCACGCGCAGGTCGAGCACGGTATCGCCCATGGAGTTGTCGCCGTTCCAGTTGAACCATCCCCTTGAGCCGTCGCCCTTGGGCTTGACCTTGATCTCCAGGGCGTTGTTGGCGCCGTCGATGGCCAGCGGCGCTGCGCCCTCGCCGAGGCTGCCGGTGACCTGCACCTCGTTGCGATCCCAGGCGGTGATGGTGACTTTGCCCTTGACGTTGCTCACGCTGATGCGCGCGTCGGCGTTCGCCGGATGGCGCAGGTTGATCGGCGTGTCGGCCAGCGCCTGGCCGATGCACAGGGCGAGCAGCAGGGGAAGGTAACGTACGGTTTTCATGCGGTGATTCCTCGAGGTTTATCAGCCTGCCTGCTGGTCGAGCTGGCGCAGCCGCGATTGCTGCTGGCGGGTGCGCGACAGGAGTCGCTGCAGCGCCGGCGAATGGGGGGCCTGTTCCAGCGCCTGCTTCAGTTCCAGGCGTGCGGCGTCCAGTTCGATCGCCGCACCGGCCAGGCGCGGGTCGTCCGGCTTCCACGGCGCCTGGGTGGCGGTCGTGGCGGTGACCTGCGGGTGATCGGGCAGTTGCCCCTGGCGCAGGCTAAGGGACACGGCGAGCAGACTCAGCCCGGCGAAGCTGGCGGCAAGCAGCCAGCCGGGACGCGAGCTGGTGCGCGCCGGCGCGGCCGGTTCCAGCGCGACGTCGATGCGCGCCCACAGGTCGTGGCGCGGTGCGACCGGCGCGCGCAACTCGCGCAGCTGGCGACGCCATTCGAATTCGTTCATGAGGGCTCTCCGGGTTCGAGCATCCGGCGCAGCAGGCCGCGGGCACGGTGCAGTTGCGCCTTGGAGGTACCGACGGCCATGTCCAGCTCGCCGGCGATCTCCTCGTGGCGCCAGCCTTCCACGTCGTGCAGGACCAGCACCGCGCGGGCGCGGGGCGGCAGTTTGGCGATGGCGCGCTCCAGTTCCTCGCGCTCGGCGGCACAGAAGGGCACCTCGCCCGGATCGGGCAGGTCCTCCTCGCCGACGAAACCGACCGGTTGCGCCCCGCGCGAGCGGATGTCCATCAGCGCCACGTTCACCGCCAGCCGGTACAGCCAGGTACCGAACGCACTCTCGTGCCGGAAGTCGCCGAGCTTCTGCCAGGCGCGCACGAAGGCGTCCTGGGTCAGATCCTCGGCGCGCGCGTGGTCGTAGCCGGCCAGTCGGTAGACCGCGCCGTAGACGCGGTCGACGTGCTGTCGGTACAGCCGCTGGAATGCGTGGCGATCGCCTCCGGCCGCGGCACGCACGTCCTCGGCGTCGGACCACGCGACAGGCGGTGGCGGCATCGGGCTTCCAGTGGCGAGGCAGGCGGCTTCCATCTTGCCAGCTTGGATGCACGGAAGTGGCGGAACGTTTAAGCCATGGAGCCCCTCTCCCCGGAGGGGAGAGGGAGCAGGTGTGCGGCCGGCCCGGAAGCTGAGGTGTGTTTCACCCACCCCTCTCCTGCGGAGAAGGGCTACGGAGCTCAGGCGGTGGCGGCGCGGGGCGAGTCTTCGGCGGCGGAAAGCCCGCTGGCTACGCGCTGCTGCTCCTGGCGCAGGCGCTCGGGCATGCGCGAGCCGAAGCTGCCCAGGTACTCCCCGATGGCATCCAGCTCCGCCTGCCAGCCAGCGGTGTCGATGTCGAGCAGCTCGCTGGCGGCTTCGCGCGGGAGGTTCAGGCCCTCCAGCTTCAGTTCGCCCTCGGCCGGCACGATACCGATCGGGGTTTCCAGACCACGGGCCTTGCCCTCGACCCGGTTGATCATCCACTCCAGCACGCGCAGGTTCTCGCCGAAGCCCGGCCACAGGAACTTGCCGTCCTTGCCCTTGCGGAACCAGTTGACGTGGAAGATCTTCGGCAGCTTCATGCCCGGCTTGTCGAACGACAGCCAGTGCGCGAAGTAGTCGCCATAGTGGTAGCCGCAGAAGGGCTTCATCGCCATCGAATCACGGCGCAGCACGCCGACCGCGCCGGTGGCGGCGGCGGTGGTTTCCGAGCCCATCGCGGCGCCCATCAGCACGCCGTGCGCCCAGTCGCGCGCTTCCATCACCAGCGGCAGCAGCGAGGGGCGGCGGCCGCCGAAGACGATCGCGTCGACCGGCACGCCCTGCGCGTCCTCTGCCTTCTCCGACCAGGTCGGGCACTGCTTCGCGCTCACGGTAAAGCGCGAGTTCGGGTGCGCTGCCGGGCCGTTGGCCGGGTCGTAAGGGCGACCCTGCCAGTCGGTGGCCGGCGTACCGGGCAGGCCTTCCCACCAGGGCTGGTTGTCGGCGGTGACCGCGACGTTGGTGAAGATGGTGTCGCGCGAGATCGACTTCAGCGCATTGGAGTTGGTCGCCGCGCTGGTGCCGGGCGCGACGCCGAAGAAGCCTGCCTCCGGGTTGATCGCATACAGGCGGCCGTCCGCGCCGGGGCGCATCCAGCAGATGTCGTCGCCCACGGTCCACACCTTCCAGCCGTCCTTGCGGTAGCCCTCCGGCGGGATCAGCATGGCCAGGTTGGTCTTGCCGCAGGCCGAGGGGAAGGCGGCTGCCACGTAGCGCTTCTGGCCCTGCGGGTTCTCGATGCCCACGATCAGCATGTGTTCGGCCAGCCAGCCCTCGTCGCGGGCCTGGTTGGAGGCGATGCGCAGCGCGTGGCACTTCTTGCCAAGCAGCGCGTTGCCGCCGTAGCCGGAGCCGTAGGACTTGATCGTGCGCTCCTCGGGGAAGTGCATGATGAAGCGGCGCTCGGGGTCGAGTTCGCCGGTCGAGTGCAGGCCCTTCACGAACGTGCCCTCCCGCTCGATGCGCTCCTGCGCGGCCTTGCCCATGCGGGTCATGATGCGCATGTTGGCGACCACGTACGGGCTGTCGGTGATCTCCACGCCGCAACGCGACAGCGGCGAGTCGATCGGGCCCATGCAGTACGGGATCACGTACATCGTGCGGCCTTCCATGCAGCCGTCGAACAGGGCATCGATCTTGGCGTGCGCCTCGGCCGGATCCATCCAGTGGTTGTTCGGGCCGGCGTCGTCCTGGTTCCTGTGGCACACGAAAGTCAGGTGTTCCACGCGCGCCACGTCGGACGGATTGGAGCGGTGCAGGTAGCAACCGGGGTGGGTTTCCTGGTTGAGCTCGATCAGGGTGCCGTCGGCCAGCATCTCCTCGACCAACTGCCGGTACTCGGCCTCCGAGCCGTCGCACCAATGAATCTTCGCCGGCCGCGTGCGCGCCGCCACCTCGTTCACCCAGCGCTCGAGCGCTTCCAGCTTGCTGGCCATGATGTCCTCTTCAAGGTCTTAGGAAAAAAGGGTTCCGGAACGCTAGTTTGCGTGCACTGGTATTGCAAGGTTGAGCGCAGCAAAAGGCGCGCGCAGACGCGCGTAACCGGCCCCCGAGGGGTTATCAGGCCGGAATCAATGTCGCGATCATGTGTTCCACGTAGGCGTCGAAGTCCTCGTGGCTGATGCGGGGCAGGCCGAGCGTGAAATTGAGTTGCAGGAAGCCGACGTAGGCGGCGTAGGTCAGCCGCGCGCGGTTGAGCGCCTGGGCCGGGGGCAGGCCGGCCTCGCGGAAGGCGGTGGCGAGGAATTCGGTGCGCCGCTGCGACACGCGCGCCATCACCGGCACTACCAGTGGGTGATCCAGCGCCTTGAGCAGCGCCGCATAGACGCGGTGCGGGCGCAGTTCATGGGCGACGCGGCGGAACAGTTCGGGGAGCCGCTCGCGCGGGTCGGCAATGGCCTCGATCTGCGCGATCACCTCGCGCTCGCCATACTGTTCCCAGCGTTCCAGCGCCGCCTGCAGCAGCGCTTCCCGGGTGCGGAAGTGCCAGTAGAAGCTGCCCTTGGTCACCCCGAGCCGGCGTGCAAGGGCTTCCACCGCCAGCGCACCGACACCCTGCTCGGCGATCAGGTCCAGGGCGGCGTCTTCCCAGTTCTCGGCGGACAGGCGGGTACGTTCGGACTTGCTGCTGGCGTTCATCCGCGCATGGTAGCGCTGTGGAAGGGCAGGCGACAGGCGGACGCGGCAGCGGCGTCTTTTCGTAGGAGCCCGCTTGCGGGCGATGCCTTGCCCGACCTTGGCGAAAGGCATCGCCCGCAAGCGGGCCCCGACAGAAGCCAGGCGGCGTGGACGCAGGGAGTTGACCGCGCTCCGTTGCCAAACCATACTCTTGCGTATGGTATCAACTGACCGCTTTTGCGTTGCCGACGGCCTGGACCTGGCGGTGGAAACACGCAATGCCGGCGGCGCGCCGACGTTGCTGTTCGCCCACGGCTTCGGCCAGACCCGCGGCGCCTGGAACGGCGCCGCCGGGGCGCTGGCGGCCCGAGGCTACCGCTGCGTGAGCTTTGACAGCCGCGGCCATGGCGAGAGCGACCGCGTCGCGGACGGGGACTACCACATGGATCAGTTCGCCGGCGACCTTCGCGCGCTGGCGCTGGCACAGCCCGAGCCGCCAGTGCTGATCGGCGCGTCGATGGGCGGCCTGCTGGGCCTGTTGCTGGCGGGCGAGGCCGCCCCGGCGCCGTTCCGCGCCCTCGTTCTGGTCGACATCACGCCACGCTGGGAAACGGCAGGCGTCGAGCGCATCCTGGCTTTCATGCAGGCCCATCCGGACGGTTTTGCCGATTACGCCGAGGCCGCCGAACAGGTCGCCGCCTACCTGTCGCAGCGGCATGGGCGCAAAAGCGAGGAACAGCTCAGGCCGCTGCTGCGCCAGGGCGCCGACGGCCGCCTGCGCTGGCATTGGGACCCGGCGCTGCTCGCCGGCGTGGTGAGCGAGAGCGAACGCCACCAGCCGCGCCTGCTGGCGGCAGCCGGGCGCGTGGACGTGCCGGTCCTGCTGCTTTCCGGCGCTCGCAGCGACGTGGTCTCGCGCGATACCGTGGCCGAGTTCCTCAAGCTGGTGCCGCACGCACGCCACGTAGAGGTTGCCGGCGCCACGCACATGCTCGCTGGTGACGCCAACGACGCATTTACGCGTGAAATCGCCGCGTTCATCCAGGATGTTTTCCCGGACGGCCCTGTCCGCCGCCCGGTCATTCCGCAAGAGGTGCATTGACATGTCCGTGTTCCTGACCCTGCTGGCCGCGATCGTGGCGTCCGGCGCCTGTGCCTACCACCGCACCAGCCTGCGCACCTGGGCGATTGCCACGGTGGCCGCCACCCTGGTGGTGGGCGTGCTGACCGGCGCCTGGGTGACGATGATCGTGCTGCTGGTCATCGAGCTGCTGATCGCCGTGCCGCTGCTGATGCCGGCCTTTCGCCGCCGCAAGATCAGCGCGCCCCTGCTGAAGATGTTCGCCCGCGCCACGCCCACGCTCTCGGCCACCGAGCAGACCGCGCTGGAGGCCGGCACGGTCGGTTTCGAGGGCGAGCTGTTCTCCGGCATGCCGGACTGGAAGCAACTACTCAAGCAGCCCAGGCCCGAGCTCAGCACCGAGGAGCAGGCCTTCCTTGACGGTCCGGTCGAGCAGCTCTGCGCGATGATCGACGACTGGCAGATCACCCACGAGCTGGCCGACCTGCCGCCGGAGGTCTGGGCGTTCATCAAGAAGAACAAGTTCTTCGGCATGATCATCCCCAAGCAGTACGGTGGCCTGCAGTTCTCCGCGCTGGCGCATTCGGCGGTGCTGCAGAAACTGTCGACGGCCTCGGCGACGGTGTCCTCCACGGTGGCCGTGCCCAACTCGCTCGGCCCGGCCGAACTGCTGCTGCACTACGGCACCGAGGAACAGAAGAACCATTACCTCCCGCGCCTGGCCGTCGGCGAGGAAATCCCCTGTTTCGCCCTGACCGGCCCGTACGCGGGCTCCGACGCCACCTCGATTCCCGACTACGGCATCGTCTGCAAACAGGTGGTCGACGGCGTCGAGACGCTGGGCATCAAGCTCAACTTCGACAAGCGCTACATCACGCTGGCGCCGATCGCCACGGTGATCGGCCTGGCCTTCCGCATGTACGACCCCGAGCACCTGCTGGGGCCGACCGAGGACCTGGGCATCACGCTGGCGCTGCTGCCGCATACGACCCCGGGCCTGGAGGCCGGCCGCCGCCACTTCCCGCTCAACATCCCGTTCCAGAACGGCCCGGTGCGCGGCAAGGACGTGTTCGCGCCGCTGTCGACCATCATCGGCGGGCCGCAGATGGCCGGCCACGGCTGGCGCATGCTGGTGGAGGTGCTGTCGGTCGGCCGCGCCATCTCGCTGCCGTCCAACGCCACCGGCGCGATGCGCGCCTCGGCCGCGGCGACCGGCGCCTACGCGCGCATGCGCAAGCAGTTCGGCCTGGCGATCGCGCGTTTCGAGGGCGTGGAGGAAGCGCTGGCGCGCATCGGTGGCCTGACCTACGCCACCGCGGCGCTCTCGCGCGCCACCGCCGCGGCGGTCGACCGCGGCGAGAAGCCCGCGGTGACCTCGGCCATCGCCAAGTACCACGCCACCGAATGGGCCCGTCAGGTCGCCAGCGACACGATGGACGTGCACGGCGGCAAGGCGGTGCAGCTGGGTCCCAAGAACTACGCCGCGCGCGGCTGGGAGAGTGTGCCGATCGCGATCACCGTGGAAGGCGCGAACATCATGACGCGCAGCCTGATGATCTTCGGCCAGGGCGCGATCCGCTGCCATCCCTACGTGCTGAAGGAAATGCAGGCGCTGGCCATCAATGACTACGGCGAGAAGCTGCGCACCTTCGACCGGCTGCTGTTCGGCCACGTCGGCTTCGGCATCTCCAATGCCGTGCGCAGCTTCGTGCTGGGCATCACCGGCGCCTCGATCGGACAGAGCGCGGGCGATGCCTACACGCGCCGCTTCTACCGCAAGCTCGACCGCTACTCGGCGGCGCTCGCGCTGTGCGCCGACGTCTTCATGGGCGTGCTCGGCGGCAAGCTGAAGTTCAAGGAAAAGCTCTCGGCGCGGCTGGGCGACGTGCTGTCCTACCTCTACGTCGCCAGCGCCATGCTCAAGCGCTACGAGGACACCGGCCGTCCGGAAGCGGATCGGCCGCTGCTCGCCTGGGCGTTCCACGAGTGCATGTGGCGCACGCAGATGGCCCTGGACGGGGCGATCCGCAACTTCCCGGTCAAGCCGGTGGGCTTCCTGCTGCGCGTGCTGGTGTTCCCGTTCGGCCGTCGCGAAGTGCCGCCGTCGGATCGACTCGGGCGCCGCGTGGCCGCCATCCTCACCGCGCCGGGCGAGGCGCGCGACCGGCTGGTCGACTGGGTGTACCTCACGCCCACGCCGAACAACACCATCGGCCGCATGAACGCGCTGCTGCCCGACGTGATCGCGGCCGAGCCGGTCGAGCGCAAATTCGGCAAGGCGCTGAAGGCCGGCCAGCTGCAGGCGCACGACTATGAGGGCCAGTTGGTCGAAGCGGTGCGCGAGGGCGTGCTCACCGAGGCCGAGGCCGCGTTGCTCAAGCGCGTGCGCGATGGCGTGTTCGAGTTCATCTCGGTGGACGATTTCGACCCATCCGAGCTGGGTGCTGCGGTGACCCGAGCGGACAAGCAGCCACGCACGGTCGCGGTGGCCTGACGATCGGGACGGTGCCGGGTGGGCCCGGGCTGGTCGGGCTCCCTCCTCACCCGGGCACCTCTCCTGACGGAGCGGTAAAGAAGCGCGGGCGCACGAAGCGTCTCGCTTCCAGGGTGGGAGGAACGCACCGGCTTCATGGATAGTCGGCGCGGCCTCGTTCCTGGCCTGCACGGTTCGCAGGCGTTGTCGACGTCGCCCAACGGGCGGCTGCACGGCTGCCTGGACCATGGCAAACGCCTTGCTGTCACGCAGCATTACATCGCCGGGCAATTGGGATATGTTTGGACGTACTAGGTTTAGATCGATCTAAACCGCCGAGCCGATGGTGGCTCTCGCAGGCGGGTCCGGATCGAGCGCATGGGAAGCGGTTTGCTCTGAATTTGTAACGATCCAAATTCTCTCGGGAGGGGAACCATGAAAAGCCCATTCGTGCCGGTCACGTTGTTGGCCGCGGCGGTCCTGGCAGCGCTCTATTGCGGCAACGCGCAGGCGCAGGACCAGCAGAACCAGTCCCAGCAGCAGAACCAGGCCGACACCGGCAGCCCGGCACAGCCGGACAATGCCGTATCCCTCTCGAAGGTCCAGGTCACCGGCTACCGCTACTCGATCGAGAAGAGCCTGGACCAGAAGCGCGAAGCCAACGCGATCGTCGAGGTCATCACCGCCGAAGACGTCAGCAAGTTCCCCGACAAGAACGTGGCCGACGCGCTGCAGCGCGTGCCGGGCGTGATCATTTCGCGCGATGGCGGCGAGGGCAAGAACGTCAGCGTCCGCGGCCTGTCGTCCGAGCTCACGCTGACCGAATTGAACGGCAACTACATCGCCACCGCCGAATCCAACGGCGACCCGACCCGTTCGTTCAACTACACGCTGCTGCCGTCGAACATGCTGTCCAGCGCCGAGCTGTTCAAGACGCCCGAAGCGCGCATCGACGAAGGCGGCATCGGCGGCACCGTGATCCTGCACACGCGCCGCCCGCTGGACATGGAGGCGAACACCGGCTTCGTTTCCGCCGAAGGCACCTGGGCCGACACCACCAAGAAGACGGACGGACAGTTCTCCGGCCTGTACTCCTGGCACGACAAGGACGAGCGCTTCGGCTTCCTGGTCGGCTACACCAGCCAGAAGCGCACCACGCGCACCATGGGTGCGAGCACCGAGAACTGGCAGTGGTACGGCGACGACTACGACGCCCACCCGGCGACCGACGTCAACGGCAAGCCCTCGGGCATGACCTCCTACTGGTGGGGCGAATCGGGTTTCAACGACCAGAACCACCCCTACACCGGCGGCTTCCAGGATGGCTGGCCCACCGAGTGCGGCTATTACTGCAACTTCATGATGCCGACCTCGGTGAACCTCAACGTCACCAACGAGAACCGCGAGCGCAAGGGCGGTCAGGTGACCCTGCAGTTCCGCCCGGTCGACAACCTGACGCTGACGGCCAACTATTTCCGCTTCGACCTGTCGCAGGATTCCCAGACCAACACGCTGAAGGTCCCGGAGTGGAACCTGGCCCGCTATGCCGGCGACGGCAACTGGCCCGGCGGCCGCATGCTCGACGGGCTGACCTTCGATCCCAGCGGAACCATCGTCACCGGCGCCACCTATTCGGTGCATCCGGGCAAGGCGTACTACTGCAGCGGTGACGAGGCCGCCGCGGGCGGGCTGACCAATACCGGCGGCTTCGGCCCGGACGATTGCAGCATCCCCACTCCGCAGATCACCGGCAGCTACAACCACGAAAGCGCGTTGTCGCAGACCGCGGACATCGGCGCCGAGTGGGTCGGCGAATCGTTAGATGCCAGCGTCAAGGCCGGCCGCACCTGGGCCAGCGGCGGCCCCGAGTTGCAGATCTCGGTGCCGATCAAGCCGCGCCGCCAGAACGCGAGCGGCGACTACGACCTGGGCAACTACATGAGCGCCTGGAGCCTGGCCGGCACGCCGACGATGATGTTCTCGCCCGAGTTGATGGCGAACCTCCGGAACGGCATCGGCGAAGTCGACCTCGGCTCGACCGGCTCCTCATGGACCCGCAACGAGACCAAACAGAAATACGCCCAGGCCGACTTCACCTGGCACGTCTACGGCGACTGGTTCGATTCGCTGCAGTTCGGCGCGAAGTACCGCAACGGCGGCACCCACCGCAGCACCGGCAACAACTACTGGGTCTGCCAGGGCGCCGATCCGGCCGATTACGACAACCGCTTCCAGAACGGCTGCGATCCCAACGCCTCGGTGTTCCAGCCGCAGTTCCTGTACGGCCAGCCGCTCGGCAACCTCGCCGGCGGCATCAACGCCAGTTCCTTCCCGGCGATCAACTACCCGGCCTACGTCGCCTACCTCAACCAGACCTACGGGGGGATGCACACCCGCAACGAGGACAACTTCATCTACAACGTCGGCGAGAAGATCTACTCGGGGTACGTGCAACTCAACTTCAAGACCGAGCGCCTGCGCGGCAACGTCGGCGTGCGCCTGGCGCGTACCCGGCAACACGCCGATTCGACCGACCAGGTCGATTACTACAACGACTATTTCTTCGACGGCCCCGACGGCAACCCGGCGCCCTGCCAGACCGGCAACCTGCCGGCGGCCGGCGCGCCCGCGGGCTCCGGCTGCGTCAGCGGCTTCACCACGCTGCCGGACAGCCAGACCAACCCGGCCACCGGGCATGTCTCCTCGTTCGTGGTCAGCTCGCTCGACCGCACCTACACCGACGTGCTGCCGAGCTTCAACGTCGCCTACGACCTGACCGACGACCTGGTGTTGCGCGGCGCCGCCTCCAAGGTGATCTCGCGTCCGAGCTACAACGACATCGCCGCCCCCGGCGGCCTGCAGTACTACAGCCAGGAATACGTCAACGACCGTCGCCTGATCGGCGGCGGCGACGAGGTGGGCTGGTACGGCGCGGGCAGCAACAAGAACCTTGAGCCGTACAAGGCCACCCAGTACGACATCGGCCTGGAGTGGTATTTCCATCCCGGCTCGGTGCTGGGCATGGGCGTGTTCCGCAAGGACGTCAGCAACTTCTCGGTGCCGGTGGTGCAGGACGTGTCGATGGACGTCGGCGGCCAGAGCGTGACGGTGCAGAACTACTCCACCACCGCAGGCGGCCGCGACGGCGTCTCCGAGGGCGTCGAGCTGTACGCCCAGCACACGCTCGATTTCGGCCTCGGCTTCCAGGCGAACTACACCTACAACAAGACCAACGAGGCGGCGATCACGCTCGAGGACGGCACCGAGATCGGCAAGTCGCCGCTGGTCGGCAGCGCGAAGAACCAGGCCAATTTCACCGTGTTCTACGAGACCGAGCGGTTCCTCGCGCGCGCCTCGTACAACCGGCGCGGCGAGGTGGTGGACGGCCTGGTCAACGGCCTGAACGTCTACCGGGAGCCCTACCAGCAGATCGACCTGAACGCGGCCTACAACATCACCAAGGCGTTCAGCGTGACCGCGTCGGTGCTGAACCTGACCAAGGAGGAGTCGCGCTCGCACCTGGGCAACGACACCAAGGCCCGCTTCTACTCCAACGGCTACGCCGGTCGCATTGTTTACATGGGCCTGACGTACAAGTTCTAGGAAGGCCTTGCCCCCGTACCGCGAGGCACGGGGAACCTTCCAGCGGCAGTGGCCTGTACTCCCCGGGCACTGCCGCTTTCTTGTGTGCATCTCACTCCGGGTACTCGCATTGGACGACAACCGCATCCGCAACATCGTCGTCGTGGGCGGCGGCAGTGCCGGCTGGACCGCCGCGGTGGCGCTGGCCACCTACCTGGGCAAGGGCGCCCGCATCCGGCTGGTGGAATCGGAAGAGATCGGCATCGTCGGCGTGGGCGAATCCACCGTCCCGTACATGAAGACCTTCAACGCCCAGGTGCTGGGCATCCGCGAGGCGGATTTCGTCGCGCGGACGCAAGGCACCTTCAAGCTCGGCATCCAGTTCAACGACTGGGGGCGCATCGGCGACAGTTACGTGCACGGCTTCGGCACGATCGGCCGGTCGCTGGGGCCGCTGCCGTTCCACCAGTACTGGCTGAAGCTGTTCCTCGCCGGGCGCGCGCCCGGGATCGGGGCTTTTTCGCTGCCCACGGTCGCGGCAACACTGGACCGGTTCACCGCCGGCATGGCCGATGCGCCGCCGGGTTCGCCGCTGGCCGACGTCGCCTACGGCTACAGTTCGATGCCGGGCTGTATGCGCGGTACCTGCGCGAGCTGGCGGAGCGCCGGGGCGTGCAACGGGTCGAGGGGCGGATCGTCGACGTCGTCCAGCGCGGGGACGACGGCTTCGTCGACGCCGTGGTGCTCCAGGGCGGCGAGCGCATCGAGGGCGAACTGTTCATCGATTGCTCGGGCTTCCGCGGTCTGCTGATCGAAAAGACCCTGAAGGCCGGTTACGAAGACTGGAGCCGATGGCTGCCCTGCGACCGCGCGATGGTCGTGGCCTGCGCGAGTGCCGGGGCGCTGACCCCGTACACGCGCGTGACCGCGCGGGCGGCGGGCTGGCAGTGGCGCATCCCGCTGCAGCAGCCCACCGGCAATGGCTACGTGTACTCCAGCCGCCACCTCAGCGATGACGAGGCCGCCGCGACCCTGCTCGCTACGCTGGATGGCGAGGCGCTGGGCGAGCCGCGCCCGCTGCGTTTCACTCCCGGCAGGCGCAAGAAGTTCTGGGACAGGAACGTCGTTGCGGTGGGCCTGGCCGGTGGCTTCATGGAACCGCTCGAATCGACCGCCATCTACCTGGCGCAATCGGCCATCCAGCGCCTGCTCGGGCTGTTTCCGACGCGCGAGTTCGACCCGATGCTGGCCGACCGCTTCAACCGCGAGTCCGCCTTCGAGCACGAACGCGTGCGCGACTTCCTGGCGCTGCACTATCACGCGACCGAGCGCGACGACACGCCGTTCTGGGATCACTGCCGCACGATGGCCATCCCCGAGCCGCTGCGCGACACGATCGACTTGTTCCGGGCCGACGGCCGCTATTTCCGCAACGGCGAGGACTTCTTCGCGTTGCCGAGCTGGGTGCAGGTGATGCTCGGCCAGCGCGTCGTGCCGCGCGGCTACCATCCCATCGTCGACGAAGTGCCCGAGGCCGACCTGGTCGCCTTCGTCGAGCGCACGCGCCGGACGATCGCCTCGTGCGCCGAGGCCATGCCGTCGCACCAGGATTACATCGACGAACATTGCAAGGCAGCCCTGGAGTGACGGGCGGGGGCCGTCATGAAAAGGACCACCGAAAAAACCGGTTGCTCTCCCGCCCGTCTTCGGCGTTTCCATGCAGGAGCGCACCTTGTGCGCGACCGCCACGCCGGGTTATCCCGGATGGGAGCTTGCCGGTCGCGCACAGGTGCACTCCTGCAGGGTCAGGGGAGCGGAGCCCAGGGTGCGCCGATTCGGGGCCGCCTATGACCGCGTAGTGGTTTCGTCCGCCAGCACGCAGCAGTTCCTGCCGCCGTCCTTGGCCCGGTACAGGGCACGGTCGGCGGCCTGGATCAGTGCCTCGTCGCTGGCCGCCTGCGCGTTCCACGGCGCCACCCCGATACTCGCGCTGACATGGGCGACGAAGGCCCCCTGCGGCGATACCAGCGGATAGGGCTCGGCCAGGCGGGCGCCCAGTTCCTCGCAGCGGCGCAGCAGCACCCGCGCCTCCTCCATTTCGGCCACGATCAGCGCGAACTCGTCGCCGCCCAGTCGCGCGACCGTGTCGCCCACGCGAAGGTTGAGCTTCAGCCGCGCGGCGATCGCCTGCAACAGCGCGTCGCCGGCGGGATGGCCGTGGCGGTCGTTGATCGCCTTGAAACCGTCGATGTCCAGCAGCACCAGCGCAAAGCCCGGGCCACCCTCGATCGCATGGCCAAGCGCAGCGCCGAGGCGGTCATGGAACAGCACGCGGTTGGGCAGGCCGGTCAGCATGTCGTGGGTGGCCTGGTGGCGCACCTGCGCCTCGACGCGCTCACGCTCGGCGATTTCCTGCCGCAGCTGGTGGTTGCGCTCGGACAGCTCCTCCAGCGTGAGCTCCAGCGTCACGCGCGCGGCGTAGAGCTCCAGGAACACGCGCACCTTCGATTGCAGGATGACATCGTTGATCGGCTTGGCGATGTAGTCGACCGCGCCGCAACGGTAGCCCTTCAGCCGGTTCAGGTCGTCCGCGTAGGCGGCCGTCACGAAGATGATCGGCGTCTCATGCAACTGGTCGGCCTCGGTCAGCAGCGAAGCGACCTCGAAGCCGTCCATGTCCGGCATGTTGACGTCCAGCAGGATCAGCGCGAACTCGTGGTCCAGGCACAGTGCCAGTGCCTCGTTGCCGCTGCCGGCTTCATAGAGCTCCGCGCCGGCGTGCGCCAGCAGGCGCCGCATCGCCACCAGGTTGGCGGGTGTGTCATCGACCACCAGGATCTTCGGTCGCGTCGTGTCGTTCATTCGCGGTGGACCAGTTCGTTGAGCAGCGGCGCGATCCGCGCCAGGGGCAGGCAGTGGTCGGCGCCGGCCTGGTCGAGCGCGGCTTGCGGCATCGCCGGCGCGAGCGCCTCGGCCGGGTCCTGCACGATGGCCAGGCCGCCGGCGTGGCGGATGCGCGCCAGGCCCTGCGCGCCATCGGGGCTGGCGCCGGTCAGCATCACGCCGGCCAGGCGTTCGCCGTAGGCCTCCGCGGCGCTCTCGAACAGTACGTCGATCGAGGGCCGCGAGTAGTGCACCGGAGCGTCCACCGAATAGGCGAAGCAACGGTCGCGCTCGATCAGCAGATGGTACCCGGGCGGTGCCAGGTGGATGATTCCTGCCTGCACCGGCCAACGCTCGCGCGCCTCCCGCACCGGCAACCGTGCGTGCCGAGCCAGCAGCGGCACGAGCAGATCGGTACCCGATTCGCCGCTGTGGCTGCACACGACCACCGGCAGCGGGAGCGGCGGCGCGAGCGCGCGCAGCACGGTCTTGAGCGCGCCCGGCCCACCCGCCGAACAGCCGATCACGATCGCCTCAAGCCTTGCCATCGGGCGAACAGAATACATTGCGCCGATAGATGCGCAGGTCCGCTTCGACCGCCGTGAAGTCGGCGGCGCTGGGCGCGAACTCCAGGCTCTCGCGCAATCCCAGGCACAGGACGCCGCCACGCACCAGGCTGTCGCTGAACAGCGCCAGCACCCGGTCCTGCAGGGGGTTGGCGAAATAGATGAGCACGTTGCGGCAGAGCACCAGCTGCGCCTCGCAGAACACCTTGTCGGTGACCAGGTTGTGGTTGGCGAAGCTGACGTTGCGGCGCAGGCGCTGGTCGAGCTTGATGAACTCGTAGCGCGCGCTGTAGTAGTCGGCCAGCGAGTGGCATCCCCCGGCCGCCAGGTAGTTGCGCGACCAGGCCTGCGCGGCGCGGGCCGGGTAGATGCCTTCCCGGGCGCGCCTGAGCGCGGCGGGGTTGAAGTCGGTGGCGTAGATCTGGCAGCGCTCGTACAGCCCTTCCTCCTCCAGCAGGATGGCGAGCGAGTACACCTCCTGCCCGCTGGCGCAACCGGCCTGCCAGATGTTGATGCGCGGCCAGGAGGCCAGCAGCGGCAGCACCTGCTCGCGCAAGGCGCGGAACACCGGCGGGTCGCGGAACATGTCCGAGACCGGCACGGACAGCCCTTCGATCACGTCGAACACGAACTCCGGCTCGTGCAGCAGGCGGCCGGTCAGTGCGCTGATCGTGCCGGTGCCGTGGGTCTGCACCAACTGGCGCACGCGTCGGCGCAGGGAGGCCGGCGCGTAAAGGCCGAAGTCGTAGCCGTGGCGCTGGCGCAGGGCGCGCACGAACAGTTCCAGTTCGATGTCCTCCAGCGCGGGATCGGTCAGTTCCATCGCCGGGCGCTCAATGCGGCAGCCACACGCGCAGGAGCGAGGCGAGCTTGCCGATGTCCACCGGCTTGGAGAGGTAGTCGCTGGCGCCGGCTTCCAGGCATTTCTCGCGGTCGCCGCGCATCGCCTTGGCGGTAAGCGCGATGATCGGAAGCCCGGTGAACCCGGTCTGCGCGCGGATCGCGCGCATCGTCTCGTAGCCATCCATGCCTGGCATCATGATGTCCATCAGCACCAGCTCGGTGGACGGGTAGTCCTCCAGCGCTTCGAGCGCCTTGTGGCCGTCCTGCGCCATGGTCACCGCCAGCCCCCAGCCGCGCATGACCTTCGACAGCGCGAACAGGTTGCGCATGTCGTCGTCCACCAGCAGCACGCGCCGGCCCTTCAGTTCATTGCCCGGCGGCGGCTGCTCGGCGGCGCGGCGAGGGGCGTGCCGGATCGAGTGCAGGAACAGGCTGACCTCGTCCAGCAGCCGCTCGGGCGAACGGGCGCCCTTGACCACGATGGCGTCGGTGTACTGGCGCAGCTTCAGGTTTTCCTCGTGGCTGAGGTTGCGGCCGGAATAGATCACCACCGGCGGCACGCCGGCGGGCGTGGCGGCCAGCTGCTCGAGCAGGTCCATGCCGGACATGCCGGGCAGGCCGAGATCCAGCACGATGCAGTCGTACGTCGTCTCGCCGGTCATGCGCAGCGCGGCCTCCGCCGAATCGGCCTCGTCGATCTCCACGTCCCCGCGGCGCAACATCGTGCGTACGGCGGTACGCGAGGCGGCGTCGTCGTCCACCACGAGCAGGCGGCGCGTGTTGCCTTCGGCGAAGTGCAGCAGGCGCTCGAGCGCCGCATTGATCGTCTCGCGGCTGACCGGCTTGGTGAGGAAGCCCACGGCGCCCAGCTCGCGTCCACGGCCGGCCTCGTCGGTGGCGGAAATGAAATGCACCGGGATGTGACGCGTGGCCTCGTCGCCCTTGAGCCGCGCCATCAGCGTCCAGCCGTCCATGCCGGGCAACATCACGTCCAGCAACACGCCGGTCGGGCGGTGTTCGCGCGCAAGCGCCAGGCCGCTCTCGCCATCGGCGGCGGCCAGCACGCGGTGGCCATTGCGCCGGATCATGTCGGCCAGGATGCGGGCGAAGGCCGGGTCGTCCTCGACCAGCAGGATCACCGTGTCGCCGGCCGCCAACCGGGCGCGGTCGTCCTCGATCGCTTCCGGCAGCAGGGCGCTGGAGTGGGCACGCGGCGCCGGTGCGGGAGTGTGGAGGGAGGTCATCGTGGCGGGCGGAGTGGCCATCGCCGGTGCGTTTTCCGGCAGCAGCACGGTGAACGTGCTGCCTTCGCCCGGGGTGCTGCGCAGCACGATGTCGCCGCCCAGCAGCGCTGCGATGCGCTTGCAGATCGCCAGGCCCAGGCCGGTGCCGCCGTACTGTCGGCTGGTGCCGGCGTCGACCTGTTCGAACGCCTGGAAGATGCGATCGAACTTCTCCGGCGCAATGCCGATGCCGGTGTCGCTTACCTCGATGGCCACCAGCGGCTGGCCAAGCAGGTGCGGCGGGATGCGGACGTCCGCGGCGGGACGGCCAATGCGCGCCTGCACGCCGCCACGGGCCGTGAACTTGAACGCGTTGCCGAGCAGGTTGTTGGCGACCTGTTCCAGCCGCGCGCTGTCGGTGTGCAGCGCCGGCGGCATTCCTTCGTCTACCCGCACTTCGAAAGCCAGGCCCTTTTCCTGCGCCACGTGCGCGAAGGTGCGCTTGAGCGCGCGCGCGAACACCGCCAGCGGCAATTCGTCGATCACCAGCTCCATCTTGCCCGCTTCGATCTTGGACAGGTCCAGGATGTCGTTGATCAACCGCAGCAGGTTGGCGCCGGCGTCGTGGATGATCCGCGCCGACTCGACCTGTTCCTCGTCAAGGTTGCCGCCATCGTTGTCGGCCAGGCTGCGCGAGAGAATCAGCAGGCTGTTGAGCGGCGTGCGCAGCTCGTGCGACATGTTGGCCAGGAAGTCCGACTTGTACTGGCTGGCGCGCTCCAGCTCCAGCGCCTTCTGCGCGGTGTCGCGCTGCAACGCCTCGAGCGTCTGCTTCTGCTGCTTGAGGATGTCGCCCTTCTCGCGCAGCTCCTCGTTGGACGCCTGCAGTTCCTCGGTCTGCACGCGCAGTTCCTCTTCGGACACGGTCAGGCGCTGGGACTGCTCCTCCAGCTGGCGCGTCTTGGTCTGCAAGGCGGCGTTGGCGTCGCGCAGGCCCTGTTGCTGCTGGCGCAGCACCTCCTCGGAGTGGCGCAGGTGGTCGGCCTGCTCGCTCGTCTGCTCGAGCAGGCTCTGGGTGGCGATGGCGCGGTTGAGGTTTTCCTGGGTCAGGCCGACGATCGGCAGCAACTCGTCCAGGAACTGGTGGCACAGCGGCGCGATGGGCGCAAAGCTGGCCAGTTCGAGTACGCCGACCAGGCGCTCGCGGAAGAGCACCGGCAGGATCAGCACGTGGGCGGGCGACGCCTCGCCGGCGCCGGAGTGGATGCGCAGGTAGCGCTCGGGCACCTCGTCCAGCGCGATCGGCTTGCGCTCGATCACGCACTGGCCGACCAGGCCCTCGCCGGGCACGTAGGCCTCGGCCGGGTTCCACGACTGGCGCAGGCCGTAGCTGCCGAGCAGGTCGAGCCGTTCGCTGGCCGCGTCGTAGCCGTAGTAGAGCGCCACGCCGGCCTTCACCAGGGGCGCCACCTCGCTGGTCAGCGTCGCGCCGAACGCATGATGGGTCGCCGCTTCCTGCAGGCGCTGGACCAGCCGCGAGACTTCGGTCTTGAGCCAGGTCTGTTCACTGGAGGCGATTGCCATCCGTTTGAATACTTCCAGCGCCCGCGCGATCTGCCCGATCTCGTCGCGTCGGCCCTGCCGGGTGACGACGATCGAATGGTCGTGCTCCGCCAGGCGCGACATCAGCGCGGTCATCTGAAGCAGCGGCCGGGTCACCATGCGCCGCGTCAGCTGCACCACGTAGGCGCCGTAGAGCAGCGAAAGCACGGCGGCCAGGGCATTGAAGATCCGCATCAGCCACAGCGTGTGCTCCAGCCGGGCGCTGCGCTCGCTCAGCAGGGCCTCTTCGGTGCCGCCCATCTGGTTCAGTACGGCCATGACGTCCGCTACCGTCACCGTGCGATGCGTCGCCAACGTCCGTTGCAGGCGCTCGCGCGCGGCAGCGTCGGTATGGCCGCGGCTGACCGGCGTGATGACGTAGTTGACGATCTCGCGCTGCCAGCGCGCAGCCAGCGTTTCGATACGATCCAGTCGCGCCTGCTGCACCGGGTTGTCGGTGGTGAGCGTACGCAGGGTTCCCAGTCCGGTCGCCAGCGAGCGGCCGCCTTGCTCGAAGGCGGCCAACTCCTCGTTGCTCTGCCCCAGCATGTAGCCGCGTGCCCCCAGCTGCGCGGTGAGGATCGCCTGTTTGGCCACGCCGATCTGCATCAGCACGCGGTAGGTGTGTTCGGTCCAGTGGCGGTTGCGGGTCTGCTCCTGCAGCGAGTACAGCGTCGCCAGGTTGGCAAGCAGGAACACCACCAGCAGCGGCCCGATCACCAGCAACATCTTGCGCTGGGCAGGCAGGTGCGCCAGCCAGGAATAACGGGACGGATCGCGTTGGGGTGCTTCGGGTGTCGCTGCCGGCATGCGTGTGTCGTCGTGGTTGCGGTGGCCGTGGGGGACTTTGCCGCCACGGCCTCGCAATGCCCGCCGGCGACGGGACCAGATTAGCTGCCCGGGGTGGGCAAGGGTAGGGAAGCGGCCGTCGGTTCGACGCGCTGGCGGCGCCAGTTCGGCGGCACGATCAACCCGCGCCGCAGGGCCACCGTGAGCAACATGGCCGATACCAGCGAACACAGCATCAGTGCGATCACCGAAGCCTCGGCGCCGAACACGCCGCCGCTGAGCCAGTCCGGCCCGCTACGGGTGGAGACCAGCCAGCCGTCCGCCATGGCGCCGGAGACGGGGATGCCGTAGACCGTGCCCTGGACGAAGTTCCAGGCCGCATGCAGGCCCATGCAGATCCACAGCGAGCGGGTCACCAGGTAGATCAGGCCGAACAGGATGCCCGCCTCGATGGCGATCGCCAGGCCGGCCCACAGGGTGGCGCCCGGATTGTTCAGGTGCACCGCGCCGAAGAACAGCGCGGAGATGAGCAGGGCAGCCCAACTGCCCAGCCCCTCCTCGACGGTGCGGTAGAGCACGCCGCGGAACATGATTTCCTCGCCGATGCCGGCGCCCAGGCCCACCGTCAATGCGGCGAGCAACCAGTGTGCGTCGGGGTTGGTGCCGACGATGTGGTAGCTGCCGAGCAGCCACAAGGCACCGACGACGGCGCTGAACAGCAGCACCCCCGCGGCCAGGCCGAGCGCACCGTCGGGCAGGAGGCGGTGCGGCGCCAGCTCGCGCACCGGTCGGCGCTCGACCAGCTTGACCAGCACCAGGTAGGCCAGCAACGGGATCACGGCGCGGAAGCCGACCTCGCGCAGGCCCTTGGCGATCGGGCTGTCGGTCGGCCCGTGCGGCAGCAATCCGAACAGCATGCTGGCAGCCACCAGCAGCGCGATGAACAGCACCAGCCGGGCTGCCGGCGAGAACACCAGCCAGCGTTGCCAGCGCGGGGCGTCGGTGGGCGTGACGAAGGCGAGACGGTAGCGGTGCATGTAATTCCCCCTGGGTGGAAAGTGCACGCTAGCAGCGAGCGCGGCTTCGTCCCAGTGGGGGAGGTCATGCGGGGATTTCCCGCAGGAGCGCACCTGTGCGCGACCGCCATGCCTCCCGGTCGCGCACAGGTGCGCTCCTGCAGCGGAAAGCCGGCTACATCTCGAGCGACGCCGCGTGCTCGCGCGTGGCCGAGAAGCGCACCTTGGGCCAG
This sequence comes from Frateuria soli, assembly GCF_021117385.1. GTDB lineage: Bacteria > Pseudomonadota > Gammaproteobacteria > Xanthomonadales > Rhodanobacteraceae > Frateuria_A > Frateuria_A soli. The sequence continues at coordinate 2,589,361 of NZ_CP088252.1, read as the reverse complement.
CGCTCCTGCGCCAGTTGCAGGTTGACCCGCGAGGGCGCCAGGTAGACCAGCTCGCCGGCCGCGTCTATCCCCAGGTTCATCGCGTTCTTCTCGCGGAACTCCTCCAGCATCTTCGGATCGTCGCAATGCACCCAGCGCGCGGTCGCCACGCCGACCGGGTCGAACGAGGCATCCACGCCGTATTCGTCCTTCAGCCGGTAGGCGACCACGTCGAACTGCAGCACGCCCACCGCGCCCAGCACCAGGTCGTTGCTCATCAGCGGCCGGAAGAACTGGGTGGCGCCTTCCTCGGACAGCTGCGCCAGGCCCTTCTGCAAGGCCTTCATCTTGAGCGGATCGCGCAGGCGCGCGCGGCGGAACAGTTCCGGCGCGAAGTTGGGGATGCCGGTGAACGATACCGGCTCGCCCTCGGTGAACGTGTCGCCGATGGAGATCGTGCCGTGGTTGTGCAGCCCGATCACGTCGCCGGGATAGGCGCTTTCGACGATCTCGCGGTCGCTCGCCATGAAGGTCAGCGCGTTGGCAATGCGCACCTCCTTGCCGGTGCGCGTCTGCAGCATCTTCATGCCGGCGGTGTAGGTGCCCGAGCACACGCGCATGAACGCCACGCGGTCGCGATGCGCAGGGTCCATGTTGGCCTGGATCTTGAACACGAAACCGGTGAGCTTCTCTTCCTCGGGCGCCACTTCGCGGCCCAGCGTGCCGCGCGGGCGCGGGCCGGGCGCGTGCTCGACGAAGAAGTCCAGCAGCAGCTGCACGCCGAAGTTGTTGACCGCCGAGCCGAAGAACACCGGGGTGAGCTTGCCGGCCAGGTAATCCTCCAGCACGAACGGGTTGGAGGCGCCCTGCACCAGTTCCAGCTCGTCGCGCAGCTCGGCCAGCATCCCTGCGCCGACGGCTTCTTCCAGGCCCGGCGCGTCCAGGCCCTTGAAGATGGTCGAGTCCTGCCGGGTGAAGTTCTTGCCCGGCTCGTAGATGTGCACCTCGTCCAGCAGCAGGTGGTAGACCCCCTTCAGGCGCTTGCCCATGCCGATCGGCCAGGTCACCGGCGTGCAGGCGATGCCCAGCACCGACTCGACCTCGTCCAGCAGTTCGATCGGCGAGCGGCCCTCGCGGTCGAGCTTGTTGATGAAGGTCATGATCGGCGTGTCGCGCAGGCGGCACACCTCCATCAGCTTGATCGTGCGCTCCTCCACGCCCTTGGCGCAGTCGATCACCATCAGCGCCGAGTCCACCGCGGTCAGCACGCGGTAGGTGTCCTCGGAGAAGTCCGCGTGGCCCGGGGTGTCGAGCAGGTTGACGATCTTGCCCTCGTAGGGGAACTGCATCACCGAGGAGGTGACCGAGATGCCGCGTTCCTTCTCCAGCGCCATCCAGTCGGAGGTCGCGTGGCGCGCGGCCTTGCGACCCTTGACCGAACCGGCCATCTGGATCGCGCCGCCGAACAGCAGCAGCTTTTCGGTCAGCGTGGTCTTGCCCGCGTCAGGGTGGCTGACGATGGCGAAGGTGCGGCGGCGGCGGGTTTCGGACAGGTGCGTGGACATGCGGGCGGGCTCGATGGCGAACCGCCGATTGTACCGCGCCTGTGGCTCCCTCTCCCCGCCACGGAGAGGGCCGGGGTGAGGGGCGGGTCATGCGACGAAGTGACGACCGTGGCGAAGGGTCCAGGCAGCTTCCCGCGAGTCACGGCCCCTTACCCAACGGGCTCCCGGCGGGGAGCGGCTCAAGCGGTCAGCAGATCCTCGTAGAACGCGCCGTACGGCTCGGTCGGGTGTGCGATCTGGATCTCCAGCACCCATAGCCCCGGCGACGGCGCGGCCTCCAGCGTGCCGAGGTCGCCGCCCTTGTGCACCGAATGCGGGTAGTCACCCAGGCGATGGCCCTTGATCGCGTGGTTGAAACGCCAGCCCATCGCCTGCGCGCGTTCGATCGCGAAGTCGTACAGCGCCCGGCCGCTCAGGCCGTCGTCGCGCCAGCTGCGGGCGACATCATAGAACAGGGTGCGTGCGGCCTCGGCGCACGCCTGGTGCCGTGGCGCATTGCCGATGGCGAAGGTGTCGCCGACGTCGCCCTCGTGGCCGTCGAACACCAGTCCCAGGTCGATGAAGTAGATGTCGTTCCCGGACAACCGCACTTCGGGGTTGGAGCGCTGGCGGTAGGTCCTGGTGGTGTTGGCGCCGATGCGGATGATCGGCGGGTGCCACAGGCGCTGGACCCCATGCTGCGCAAATACCTCGGCCGCCATGGCCCTCGCCTCGTCCTCGCCGATGCCCGGCCGCATCCGCTGGCGGATGGCGTGCAGCACTGCCCAGCTGCGCTCGCGGGCCCGCTGCATCAGCGCGGGGTCGTAGCGACGGCCCACCGCTTCACGGTTCACGTGCCACCCCGTGCGGCGTGGCGGAAGGTCGCCACCAGCACGTCGCGGTGCGCCGGCTGCGAGGGATCGACCGGGGTAACGGCGGTGACGCCGTGGAACACCCGCGCATCGTCCACCAGCGCCGCATCGAACGGATGGGTGAGGGTGAAGCTGCCGAGCAGGTGGCCGTCGGCGGCATGGATGGTGGTGGTGCCGCTTTCGATGTTGGTACGGTCGATGAGCAGGACCATCACGTAATCCACGCCGTCGCGATGCACGCCCTCGGGCGTGGGCTCGCCGGCCTCGCCGGCGCGCGCCTCGATGCGGAACTGATGCACCTCCACCTGCCAGCGGGCCACCTGCGGCGCGAGTGCGCCGAAGAATCCGTGGCAGAAGCCGAGGACGCGGCGGAGACTGGGGCCGTCGGCGGTGATGGGCTCGAACCAGCGCTCGATGTCGCCCTGCAGCACGTTGTAGGTCTTGCTCTGGTAATGCGGCTGGTGCGCTTCGCGATGGACGCCCTGCGCATCGGCCGAGAACATCGCGTGGCGGCGCCGGCGGTGGCGCCCGGTCGAAGCCAGGTAGGCGTCCGGGGCGAGGTCGTTCCAGCTGGCGGTGAAGGCCGCCCAGTCGGGAAGGTGGCGCGGCTCGAGCAGTTCCCGCATGGAGCCGGCGGGCACGAAGGCGAAGCCGTCCTGGCGGAGCTGGTCGTGCAGCGCGGGGAGTGCGGCGGTCATGGGGCAGGGTGGGCGGAGAGGGGGCATCAGGATACGCCTGATCCCACCCCCCTTCCCTCGGTCCTCGGCACGCCGTGGTCCGGACGCCTCCCTCAGCCATCAGCACGCCGCGACCTGAAGCCCTCTCCCCGCCGGGGAGAGGGTTGGGTGAGGGGCCGGGGCTCGCGGGACGGCTGGTCCGTGCAGTGGGGATGTTTGAGCTCGCCCGCTTGGAGCCGGGCTACCGCTAGAGCGGCCCCTCACCCCAGCCCTCTCCCCGGAGGGGAGGGGAGCCATGGTCCGGCCATGGACAAGGACGTTGGACATCCAGACGTCTAAACGTCCATTGACATGCATGTGCTTCAGGCCCACACTGCGCTCCACTCATCGAGACCGGCGGAGGGATAGGCCCTTTGATGCCGGGGCAACCTGCGGGAAGCGTTCCCGCGACGGTGCCAATTCCTGCGGGGCGCGCTGGTCGCCACCGAGAGATGGGCGTGATTCGTCGCTGACGCCAGAGCGTCGGCGACGGGTGGCGACCTTTCCGGTTCCCGCGGGCGATGCCCACGGAGACCCGCATGACCGCCCAGCCGCTGCCCCTGCCCGTATCGTCCGTCGCCGTTCCGCCGCGGGTGGGCGCCCGCATGGTCGGCCTCACCGTCCAGCGCGGCACGCGGCGGCTGGCGCTTTCCCCGAAGTACGGCAACGACAGGCGCGAGGTGGACGTGCGCTACCTCTGGTGCGGTGCGGCCGATGCACCGACCGTGATCGTGCAGGGCGGCATCTCCGCCGGCCGGGACGTGACCACGTTCGAGGGTGCGGCCGGGTGGTGGCAGGCACTGGTCGGCGCCGGCGCCGCCGTCGACCTTGACGGTCACCGCATGCTTTCGATCGACTGGCTGGCACCGGGCGAGCTGGGTGTCGAAGCGATCTCCAGCGAAGACCAGGCGGATGCGCTGGCTGCGCTGCTGGAGGCGCTGGGCATCCATCGCGTACACGCCTTCGTCGGCGCTTCCTATGGCGCGATGGTGGCGCTGGCTTTTGCAGCGGGCCATCCGCGCGTCCTGGACCGTCTGGTCGTGCTGGCTGGGGCGCATCGTCCGCATCCACTGGCCTCGGCCCAGCGCAGCGTGCAGCGCGGCATCGTGCGGCTGGGCGTGGCGGGCGGGCGAACCGGCGAGGCCCTCGGCCTGGCACGCCAGCTCGCCGTCACCACCTATCGCGGCCGCGAGGAGTTCGGCCGCCGCTTCGCCGGCGCGCCCGAGTTCCGCGATGGCCGCTTCCGCCTGCCGGTGGAGGACTACCTGGAACACCAGGGCCGCCGCTTCGTCGAGCGTTTCGACGCCGACCGCTTCCTTGCCCTGTCCGAATCGATCGACCTGCACGACGTCACGCCCGAGCGCATCCCCACGCCCGCCACGCTGGTCGGCTTCGCCTCCGACCTGCTGGTGCCGCTGGCCGACCTGTGCGAGCTGCAACGGCGGCTGCACGGCCCCGCCACGCTGGAAGTCCTCGAGTCGCCCTACGGGCACGACGGCTTCCTCAAGGAAACCCGCCAGCTCGCGCCGCTGCTGCGCGCCGCGCTGGCCTGAAGAACCCCACGGAGCATACCCATGAGCGAATCGGCCCCCTGTACCCGCGCCGTGCGCGCCGGCATCGAAACGGACACGCAGCACGGCGCGATCGTGCCGCCCTTGCACCTGTCGACCAACTACAGCTTCGACGGCCTGGGTTTCGACGGCGTGGGCGGCAAGCGACCCTACGACTACTCGCGCAGCGGAAACCCCACGCGCGACCTGCTGGGCAACGCGCTGGCCGAGCTGGAACTGGGCGCCGGCGCGGTGGTGACCGCCAGCGGCATGGCGGCGGTGGCGCTGGCGCTGGAGCTGGTGCCGCCCGGCGGCCTGGTGCTGGCGGCGCATGATTGCTACGGCGGCACCTGGCGCCTGCTCGACGCGTGGGCGAAGAAGGGGCGCTTCGAACTGGCCTTCGCCGACCTTACCGACCGCGCCGCGCTGGCCGCCGGCCTTTCGCGCAAGCCGGCGCTGGTGTGGGTGGAAACCCCCTCCAATCCGCTGCTGCGCATCACCGACATCCGCCACGTGGCGCAAGCCGCGCATGCGGTCGGCGCGCTGCTGGTGGTGGACAACACCTTCCTTTCGCCCGCCCTGCAGCAGCCGCTCGCGCTGGGCGCGGATGTGGTGGTGCACTCGACCACCAAGTACATCAACGGCCACAGCGACGTGGTTGGCGGTGCGGTGGTCGCACGCGACGCGGCGGTGGCCGACAAGCTCAAGTGGTGGGGCAACTGCCTGGGGCTGACCGGCGCGCCGTTCGACAGCTTCCTCACCCTGCGCGGCCTGCGCACGCTCGCCGTGCGCCTGCGCCAGCACCAGGAGAATGCGCTGCGGATCGCCGAGCGCCTGGCGCCGCACCCGGCGGTGAGCGCGGTGTACTACCCGGGCCTGCCGGGTCATGCGGGGCACGCGCTGGCCGCGCGCCAGCAGCAGGGGTTCGGCGCCATGCTGAGCTTCGAACTGGCCGGCGGCGAGGCGAATGTCGCCGCCTTCGTCGACGGACTGGTGTTCTTTTCGCTGGCCGAATCGCTCGGCGGCGTGGAAAGCCTGATCGCGCACCCGGCCTCGATGACCCACGCCGCGATGGCGCCGGAAGCGCGCCGCGCCGCGGGCATCGCCGACACCCTGGTGCGGGTTTCGGTGGGCATCGAGGACGGCGACGATCTGCTTGGCGACCTGTCCCGTGCGCTCGACCGGGCGGCGGCCGTGCAGCCGTCCAGACGCCGGGTGGGCGCATGAGCGCGGTGCTGGCCGACTGTCCGCGGCCGGCGTCCGCCATCGCCTTGGTGCTGCTGGGCACCGGCGTGGTCGGCGGTGCGCTGCTCCAGCTGCTCGACACGCCGGCGGCGGCGCCGCTGCGACTGGTCGGCGCGGCCAACTCGCGCCGCCAGCAGACCGATCCCCGGCGGCTGGCGCGGCGCAGCCTGCGCGAGCAACTGCGTAGCGAAGGCGATGCGCGCGACGACGTGGCGCTGTTCGCCGCGCTGGATGCCAGCGGTGCACCGGCCAGGATCATCGTCGATGCCACGGCCAGCGCGGCGCTGGCCGCGCGGCATCCCTCCTGGCTGGCGCGGGGTTACCACGTGGTCACCGCCAACAAGGCGCTGGCCGGGGGCGAACTGGATGGCTGGCGCGCACTGCAGGCGGCGCTCGCGACCGGCGCGCGCTACGGCGATGCGGCCACCGTGGGCGCCGGGCTGCCGGTGCTCTCGACCCTGCGCCGCCTGCGTCGCTGCGGCGACAGCCTACTCACGCTGGAGGGCGTGTTCTCCGGTTCGCTGTCCTACCTGTTCAACCAGTACGACGGCCGCCGACCGTTCTCCGCGCTGCTCGCCGAGGCGCGCGCGCTCGGTTACACCGAACCCGATCCGCGCTCGGACCTTTCCGGCGAAGACGTGGCGCGCAAGCTGCTGATCCTCGCCCGCCACGCCGGGTTCCCGCTGGGCAGCGACGAGGTGGCGGTGGAGAGCCTGGTGCCGGCCGCGCTGCGCGGGGTGGACACCGCCACGTTCCTGGACCGGCTGTCCGAGCTCGACGCGCCGCTCGCCGAGCGGCATGCGCGGGCGGCCACGCGCGGGAAGGTCCTGCGCTTCCTGGCCCGTCTCGACCAGCGCGGCCGCGCGCGAGTCGGGCTGGTCGAGGTGCCGACCACGCATCCGTCGGCGCAGTTGCACGGCACCGACAACCAGTTCGCCCTCACCACCACCCGCTACAACACCCGGCCCATGGTGATCCAGGGCCCGGGGGCGGGGCCGGAAGTCACCGCGCAGGCATTGCTCGGCGACGCCTTGGCGTTGGCTTGCGTGAGATAGGGTGAGCGGGCGAGGACCGGCATCGGCTTGAGGTGCGCCCGCCCGGCGAGCATTCGGCAGTCAATCGGTCCGGCCGCGTCATGTCGCCGGGCAAACCGGGCGGGGCGCGGGACATTCCCGAGCGCGCGATTTCGCGCGCCGGGAAAACCGGCGATCAGGACTTCTTGCCCAACTCGCGCCAGCTCTTTTCGCTCACCTGGACATCGAACTTCTCCGCGGCGGCCTTGATGCGCTTCCACGCCTCATCGCGCTCGTCATCGCTGACGCCCTTGACCTGGTCGAAACGCGCTATGGCGTTGCGGACGTGGCTGGCGTCCTCCAGCGGCTCCTTGCGCTGTTCGGGGAAGGCGAAATTGCTCCGCGAAAGGTCGTCCCGCTTGTCGCTATCGAGCTCTGCCATGGGAATGCTCCGTGGGTGGATGGGTGGGGCCGCCGATCATTCGGCGCCCTCTGCAGGCGGACGATCGGCGTGCCGATGGAACAACGTCCCGGCACCTCGTGCCGCAACGATCCGGTAATCCTCAGGCGCCGTGGGAGTGGTTTCGTCCGTGCCTGCCATCCACGCGAGGCGCCGGCGCCCTTCGCCAGGCGAACGGGCCGCCCGGCTCCTTGTGCAGCAGTCTCGAAAGTGATTGCGCTGCTGGACTTGAAGCGCTCGGCGGATGCTTCCCTGGCGCCGTTCGATGAATGCGTCGAAGTCGCTCGGCGATTCCGGTGCGGATGTTGTCGCGCCCCACGTAAGCCATCCGTATGGAGGGCGTGAGCGCTGCCTTGCCGCAATAAAAAACGCGCGGCTCATCGCCGCGCGTTCGGTCGTGCCGCAGGTCCCGATCAGTGGCCGGTGATCTTCTCGGCCTCTTCCTCGTCCGGCGGGATCTGCAGCGCATCCGGATGCTGCGCCGCCTGCTCGCGTTCGGCCTCGATGGCCGGGGTGCGCCAGCCCGACGCCACGCCCCACAGGTAGAACACCAGGCCGATTACCGCGACCACGGCCAGGTCGTAGCCGTACGGGATGTAGTCCAGGCCACCGAACTTCGAGCTGCCGATCCGCGACACCGCTGCCAGTGTGATCAGGTAGGCGATCAGCCACCACGCGCCCTTCAGGTGCCGGCCGAACTCGTGCCAGCCGTGCTTGGCCGTGTAGTAGAAGTACACCGGCAGCGCGACCACCATCAGCAGGATGATCTGGCCGGTCAGCGGCCATTTCGCCCAGTACAGCAACTCGGCCGACATGATGAAGGCGATGCCGGCGATCACCGGCAGGCCGCCCAGGCGGAACGGGCGGTGCAGTTCCGGCGCGGTGCGGCGCAGGGTCATCACGCTGACCGGGCCGGTCAGGTAGGAGATGATCGTCGCCACCGAGATCACCGCGGCCAGCGAATCCCAGCCGCGGAAGAAGAACAGGAACAGGAAGGACACCACCAGGTTCAGCCACATCGCCGGGCGCGGCACGCCCGACCTCGGATCGATCCGGCCGAAGATGCGCGGCAGCGTGCCGTTGCGCTCCATGCCGTAGATCATGCGCGCGGTGGTGGCGGTGTAGGTCATGCCGGTGCCGCTGGGGCTGACGAAGGCATCGGCGTAGAGCAGGATCGCCAGCCAGTTCAGGTTCACCAGCACCGCCAGTTCCGCGAACGGCGAGCTGAAGTTGATGCCCCTCCAGCCGGCCTGCGCCAGCAGGTCCGGCGGCACCGCGCCGAGGTAGGCGACCTGCAGCAGCACGTAGACCACGGTGGCGAGCAGGATCGCGCCGATGATCGCGAACGGGATGCTCCGTCCCGGATTGCGCGCTTCGCCGGCCAGGTTCACCGGGCTCTGGAAGCCGTTGAAGCTGAACACGATGCCGGCGGTGGCCACGGCGGTGAGGATCGCCGCGAAATCGTTGGCATGGCTGCCGCCGGACGCGCCCACGTCGAGATTCTCGCCGTGGAAGCCGCTGGCGATCAGCGCCACGCCGGTGGCCGCCGGGATGATCAGCTTGACCAGCGTGATCAGGCTGTTGGAGCGGGCAAACAGCTTCACGCTCCAGTAGTTGAGCAGGAAGTAGATGACCACCAGCACGCCGGCGATCGCCACGCCAATCTGGCTCAGCTCGCCGTGTTGTCCGGGAACGGCGTGGTAGAGATCCTGCGCCCACTGCCATTTCCAGCCGGCCATGTACTGCACCGAGGCCTCGGCCTCGACCGGGATCACCGAGACGATCGCGATCCAGTTGGCCCACGCCGCGATGAAGCCGACCAGCGAGCCGTGCGAGTAGTGGCCGTAGCGCACCATGCCACCGGACTCGGGAAACATCGCGCCCAGCTCGGCGTAGGTCAGCGCGATCGACAGGATGATCGCCGCACCGAGCACCCAGGCCCAGATCGCGCCGGGACCGGCCAGCTTGGCCGCGTTCCAGGCACCGAACAGCCAGCCCGAGCCGATGATCGAGCCCAGGCCGGTGAACATGAGTGCGAAAGGACCGACGTCACGCCGGATGGAAGTCTGGTTCGCCATCGAGGGCCCCTGTGTCTGCCAGGCGCTGAGCGCCAAAGCGTTGATGGTCGCAAATGTGGGCCGGACATGTCACCTGCGGCTGCGACCAGCGGGCTGCAGACGTCCGGATGTCCGCTTGCGGTGCCCGCGACGCCCAGGCCCCTCTCCCGCCGGGAGAGGGGCCTCGCATCACTGTTCGTGCCAAGCGTAGGCGCAGCCGCAGCCGAGGTGCCCGCCCCAGCCCGCACGCCGGAGCTAGCCCTCGACCGCCGGCGCCGGCTGCCCGAACGACGGTGGCCGATCCGCCGGCGCGGCACCGAACTTCAGATTGGGCGTCGCGCCCATCTCGAACTCCAGCGTTCCACCGGCGGCCAGCTCCGCATGGCTGATCCAGCTCTTCGTCCAGGGCTTGCCGTTCCAGCGCACCGACTGGATGTACGGCTTGTCCGGCCCGTTCCCCCGCGCCTGCACCACCAGCCGCTTGTCGCCGGTCAGCATCAGCTGGGCCCGGTCGAGCATCGGACTGCCGAACACGTAGTTGGCGCTGACCGGATCGACCGCATACAACCCCAGCGCCCCCAGCACGTACCAGGCACTGGTCTGCCCGCAGTCCTCGTTGCCGGCCAGGCCGTCCGGCTCGGGCCGGTACATCTTCTCCAGCAGCATGCGCACGCGCGCCTGCGTCTTGTGGTGCGCGCCGGTGTAGGCATAGAGGTAGGCCACATGGTGGCTCGGCTCGTTGCCGTGCGCGTACTGGCCGACCATGCCGGCGATGTCCGGCGGCGCATCAGCCGGCAGTGCGGAGCTGGTCTCGAAAAGCTCGTCGAGCTTGCGCTCGAACGCCTGCTCGCCGCCGAACAGCGGCATGTAGGCGTACAGGTCGTGCTGGTTGAGGAAGGTGGCTTCCCAGGCGTTGGATTCGGTGAAGTCGCGCCACTTGGCCCCGTGGCCCATCGCACGCGGGTCGAAGGGTTGCAGCCACTCGCCATCGCTGCCGCGCGGACGCACGAAGGTGCGCTTCCGGTCGAACACGTTGCGGTAGTTGCGCGAGCGCTCGCGCAGGTGCTTCGCGTCCTCGTGCGCACCGACGGCGTCGGCCAGGTGCGCCATCGCCCAGTCGTCGTAGCAGTATTCGAGTGTCTTGCTGACCGACTCCCAATCCTTGTCGGCCGGGATGTAGCCCAGCTTGCGGTAGTAGGTCAGGCCGCGGTAGTCGTCGTCCATCGCGCGCTTGCGGAACAGCGGCCACGCCCCGGCGTAGTCGATGCCGGTAAAGCCCTTGGCGTGCGCCTCGGCGATCACCACGATTGAGTGGTAGCCGATCATGGTTCCGGTTTCCACGCCCTGCAGCGGCCACACGGGCGGGCCGTCCGGGCTTTCGGCGGTCATGCGCACCAGCCCGTTGACCAGGTCCGGCACGCGCTCGCTCTGGAACAGCGTGAGCAGCGGATGCAGCGCGCGGTAGGTGTCCCACAGCGAGTAGGTGCTGTAGTTGTGCTGGCCCTCGGGCAGCGTGTGCACCTTCAGGTCCATGCCGCGGTAGCGGCCGTCCGCGTCGCTGAACAGCGTGGGCGCGAGCATGGTGTGATAGAGCGCGCTGTAGAAGGTGCGCTTGACCGGCTCGGATGGGCTGTCGATGCGGATGCGCGAAAGCTCCCGCTCCCACGCATCGGCCGCCCGTTGCCGCGTGCCCTCGAAATCCCAGCCGGGGACTTCCGATTCGAGGTTGCGCCGCGCGCCGTCGATGTCGACCGCCGAGATGCCGACCTTCACCAGCAGCGGCTCGCGCGCCACGTCGCCGAAATGCAGCGCGGCCTTCAGGTGCTTGCCATGCGCTTCGCGCGAGCCGGTCGGCAGCGGCGCGTCCTCGACGTACAGCGTGGCGCGGGCGAGCGGCCGCGACAGCTTCATCGCGAAATGGATGTAGCGCCCGTTGGCCCACTGGTGCACGCGGCGGCTGCCGACCAGCAGGTCCTCGCCAATGAGCTTCAGCGTGGCGTCGCTGACCTTGGCCGGCACATCGGGATCGTCGTGGAAGCCATGTGCCAGGTCGATGAGGAGGTGGCCGTCGCCCGGGCCGTGGAAGGTGTAGCGGTGCAGTCCGGCACGCAGTGTGGCGGTCAGCTCGGCCAGGATGTCGTGGTCGGTCAGGTGCACGCGGTAGTAGCCCGGCTGCGCCTGCTCGCCGTCGTAGCGCGAGCGGTAGCCGTGGCCGGGGTGGCCGACCGCATCGGGCGGCAGCCGCGTGCTTGCGAACGCCGCCTCGTCGTAGCGCGACTGGTAGTTCTTGTCCGGCAGTCCGCGTTCGCCCGGTTGCAGCAGCACCGGCCCCTGCGCCGGCATCACCAGCAGGTCCAGCATGTCGCTGGCGCCGGTGCCGGACAGGTGCGTGTGCGAGAAGCCCATGATCGACCCGTCGCGCTGGTGGTAGCCCGAGCAGGCGTCCCAGCCGGCGTCGTTGGTGTCGGGACTCAACTGCACCATGCCGTAGGGCAGGGTGGCGCCGGGGAAGGTGTGGCCGTGCCCGCCGGTGCCGACGAACACGTCGACGAAACGGGAGACGCCCTCGCCGGTGCCCATCGACGGGCGCCCGGCGCCCGGGCGGCTCATCGCAAAGCCCGGCAACGTGCCGGCGCCGCCCAGTGCGGTCAGGGCGCCCATGCCTTGCAGGAAGCGTCTGCGGGTCACCATGTCGAGTTCTCCTGTGGGTCGGTGGGCGGCAAGAGGGATGCCGGCCCAGGGGGTGGAAGGTCCGTGGGCATGTTCATGGGGCACGCAGCAGCGCCGGCTGCGTATCGGCGAGCTTGACGATCAGTTCGCCGAACAGGCTGTTGGCCCAGGCGAACCACGCGCGGGTGAAGTGCGCCGGGTCGTCCTGGTCGAACGCCTCGTGCATGAAGCCGGTGCCCGCGTCGGTGTCGCGCAGCCAGCGAAGGCACTGGCGGATCTCGGCCGGATCGCGGCTGGTCAGCGCGCGCATGGTGATCGCCATCGGCCAGATCATGCGCAGGCCCTCGTGCGGGCCGCCGATGCCTTCGGCCGCGGTACCGCGGAAGAAATACGGATTGTGCCCGCTCCAGGCGCGCTCGCGGGTGCGCCGGTAGAGCGGGTCGTCCGCCGCGCAGCAACCCAGGTAGGGCAGGCTGAGCAGGCCCGGCGCGTTGGCGTCGTCCATGAACAGGCGGTTGCCGTAGCCGTCGATCTCGTAGGCCCAGTAGTCGCCGTCGGCTTCCTGCAGCCGGCCGTCGCGACGGGTGGCCAGCGCCACCTCGTCGGCCAGCGCGGTGCAGTCGTCGGCAAAGCCGGCGTCGTGGTGGAGGGCGCGGCTCATCGCCGCGAGCTGTCGCAGCGAGACCACGGCGAACAGGTTGGCCGGCACGAACAGCGGGTACACGCACGCATCGTCCGACGGCCGGAACATCGAATGGATCATGCCGTTGGGCCGCGACGGGTGGCCGTAGCCCTCCAGCGCCAGCGTTTCGGTGGGCCGGTCGGTGGTGCGCTGGAAGTGGTACGGGCCGCGGTCGTGCTTGCGCTGCTGCTCGCGGAAGGTGTTCACGACCAGGAGCATGGCCGCGCGCCAGTCATCGTCGAACGGCGCGACGTCGCCGGTCGCCTGCCAGTAGCCGTGCGCCAGGCGGATCGGCCAGCAGAGCGAATCGATTTCCCATTTGCGTTCGCCGACGCCCGGCTTCATGTCGGTCTGGTCCTGGCGTGCCCATGACAGCGGCTGGGCGTGCGGATCGGGCAGGAAGGCGTTGGCGTACGGATCGATGCGGATGCAGCGCGCCTGGCGGCGGATCAGGCCGTGGAACAGCCGCTGCAGCGCACGGTCCTGCTTCGCCAGCGGCAGGTAGGGCGCCACCTGCGCGGAGGAGTCGCGCAGCCACATCGCCTCGATGTCGCCGGTGATCACGAAGGTGTCCGGCTTGCCCTCGAGCGTGCCCAGCTCGACCGTGGTGTCGAGCGTGTTCGGATAGCAGTTGCCGAACATCCAGGCCAGCTTGGGATCGCCGATGCGGGCCTGCACGCGCGCCAGCTCGCGTTCCACCGCCGCGCTGGTGAAGCGGCGCTTGCCCGGCGGCGGGCGCTTGCTGGCGTAGCCGGTACCGGTGCCAGCCCGGGCGAAGTTGCCGAAGGCGCCGGCGGCCGCGGTGGTGCCGAGCAGTCTGAGGAAGTCGCGGCGGGTGGTCATGGCGGGGTTCCCATGGCATGGGCAAGGTCCTGCACCTGCAGGGCTTGCCGGAGCGCTCCGGCGGAGGCTTCGCTGGCGACATCCAGCGTGACGGGCTCACCCGGCAACAGGTCGAAGCCATTGTCCGACAGGCGGGCATCGAGGTCGCCGAAGGACACCCATACGTCGCGCGCGAGCGCATCGGTGGCGAGTGTCAGGCTGTACCCCGTGGCCGCGGGAGCGAGTTGCGCGTGGATGCGGGGCTGCGGAAGGGGCAGGTCCCTGGGCCGGGCGAAGAACACGAGGTCACGCGAGAGAAGCTTGCCACCGGCGAGAAGCTCGAAGACCGCGAAAGTGGCGCGCGGATCGGCGCCATCGAGCAGTTGCGTATCGGTATAGCGGGCAACCCGCGTGCTGGCCAGCGGCGCCAGCGTCACGTCGTGGGCCTCCTCGCGCCGCACCTTGCCGGCGAAGTCCATCAGCCGCAGCCGCCAGCGCGCGGCGATCGGGGTGGTACGGTCGGAGACCAGCGATACCGTGGTCGTACCCTCATGCCGCAAGGCCGCCATCAGCAGCGGCGCGTAGAAGCGACGGGCGCGGAACTGCAACGCCTTCCAGCGTCCGTAGCTGTCGATGCTGGACCAGGTCACGCCCGGCCACAGGTCGTTGAGCTGCCAGTACAGCGAACCCATGGACCGCGGCCGCGAGGCGCGCAGGTGCTCGGCCGCCAGCGCGATGCCGTCGGCCTGCATCACCTGGCTCAGGTAGACCAGCGCGGGAAAATCCTTCGGTTCGCCGTAACCACGCCGCACGTAGTCGAGCAGGCGGCGGTTGCCGTTGCCGCCGTCGAACTTCTGGTGCGCGCGCAGCACCGGCGACTCTGCCTGCAACGGTTCCGTGCCGGCGAAGGCGCGGATCGTGCGCAGGACGGGGAACGACTGCAGGCCGTATTCGGACTGGAAGCGCGGGGTCACGTCCAGGTAGGCGGTCGCCGGCCGGGCCTCGCCCGACCAGACCTCCCAGTAGTGGTAGTCGCCATCGTCCAGACCGTTGGCGAAACCGTCGCCGCCCTGGCTGGGGGAGCTCGGCCAGTACGGCACGTCCGGGTCGTGCTGCGCAACCACGTCGCGCAGCACCTCGCCGAACAGGTCGCGCATGCCCTGCTTGATGCGTTCGTTTTCCGCGGGTGCGAGCGAGGCCTGCAGCGCCTTGCGATCGCCCCACGACAACCAGCTGCTCTGCACCTCGTTGTTGCCGCACCAGAGCACGATCGAAGGATGGTCCGACAGGCGCGCGACCTGCTCGGCCGCCTCCTGCCGCACGTTCGCGACGAAGGCCGCGTCGTGCGGCGGGATCGCGCCGCCGAACATGAAGTCCTGCCACACCATCAAGCCCATGCGATCGGCCATCGCGTAGAAGGCGTCCGGCAGGTAGTAGCCGCCGCCCCATACGCGCAGCATGTTCATGTTGGCTGCGCGCGCGGACTCGAGCGTTTGGCGCATCCGCGCCTCGTCGACGCGAGCAGGGAAACTGTCGAACGGGATCAGGTTGGCGCCCTTGGCGAAGATCGGGATGCCGTTGACGACGAACGCGAAGCTGCGGCCCCAGCGGTCCTTGTCGCGGCGGAGCTCGACCGTGCGCAGGCCGATCTGGCGCGAGCCCTCGTAAATGGGCTTGCTGCCCTCGCCCACCTGCACCCGGACCGTGTACATGTCCTGCGCGCCGTATCCGGCCGGGTACCACCGCTTCGGATGGTCGATCGTTACCGGCACGCCGAGGCGACGGTGGCCCGCAACCACTTCGACATCCACGACCTGGTGCGCGACCGGCTGGCCATCCGGCCCGTACACGCTGATCTGCGCGGGCAGCGAGGCATCGCTGTCCGCGTCGACCTCCAGCTGCACGTCCAGCTGTGCGGCCCGCGCATCGAGCTGCTTCTGCGCGACATGGAAAGCGACCACGCGCGGGCCGTCCCAGCTGTCCAGGTGCACCGGCTGCCAGATGCCCTCGGTGACGATGCGCGGCCCCCAGTCCCAGCCGTACTGGTAGGCGGCCTTGCGCACGTAGTTGGCTGTCTGCCGGCCCTTGGGCTCGTCGCCGAAGGCCGAGTCGAACTCGCCCGGCAACGCGTACGGCTGCCGCTCGAGCCACGGCTGCAGGCGCTTGACGGGCGAGTACAGGCGCACTTCCAGCGTGTTGGCACCGGCATGCAGCCGGGGTTTCGCGGGTGCCGACCAGCGGCGGAACATGTTGTCCGCGCTGAAGAGCCTGTGCCCGTTGAGGTAGACCTCGGCAAAGGTGTCCAGCCCGTCGAACACCAGCTCCACATGCCGGCGCGCGAGCGTGGCCCCATCGACCTCGAAGCGCGTGCGATACACCCAGTCGGACAGGCCCACCCACTGGATCGCCGCCTCGTTCCGGCCCACGAAAGGGTCGTCCACCAGGCCGGCCGCCATCAGGTCGGTCTGCACCGCGCCGGGCACCGCCGCGGGGAGCCATCGGGCCGCGCGCGGGTGCTTCGCCAGGTGGGCATCGTCGGGCGCAAGGCGGACCTGCCACCCCTGGTCGAGAAGCTGCGTGGCCGGTGCGGCCAGGGATGGACCCGTCAACAGCGCCAGTGCACCGGCGAGCCTGGCCAGTCGTGGCATCGAGCGCGTTCTGGTGGGCAAGGCCGGGATCGTCACAAGGGCGCCGGCCTAGGATGAAACCGGAGTTTCACGAGCGGCCAGGCCCTGCAGCGCCGACACCATCGCGCGCACCTGCGCCGCGTCGCTGCGCCACTCGCCGGTGGCCATGTCGTCCAGCCCCGCTGGCCGGTGGCGCATGCCCGAAGGCAACGCTCGCTTCGCCGAAGCATGGAATTCGCTTGCGCCGGTCGCCTGGGCCAGCGCCGCGATGTTGCCGGCATGGACGCCCGCACCGGGCATCACCACCAGCCGGCCGGCCGCCTGTTCCAACCGGGCACGCAGCGCCGCCGCGCCATCGATCGCAGTCGCCCGCGCCCCCGAGCTGAGCACGCGCTCGCAGCCCAGCCCGATCACCGCCTCCAATGCCTGCGCCGGGTCGGCGACCATGTCGAACGCGCGGTGGAAGGTGACGCCCAGTCGACCGGCCGCACCGACCAGCGCCCGGCAACGCGCCTGGTCGACGCGGCCCTCGGCATCCAGCACGCCAAGGACCACCCCATCACATCCCAGCGCCACGCAGGCCTCGACGTCGCGAAGCATCACCTCGCACTCGAAGTCGTTGTAGAGGAAATCGCCTGCGCGCGGCCGGATCAGCACATAGAGCGGAATCGTAAGCCGATCGCGCGCGGTGGCGATCTCGGCGTAGGAAGGCGTCACGCCGCCCAACTGCAGCGCCGCGCACAGCTCGACCCGCCCGGCGCCACCCTCTTGTGCGGCCAGCGCGGAGGCGACCGAGTTGGCGGCGACTTCGAGCAGGCCGACGGAGGGTGCGGGCATCAGGTCACCGCCCCGCGAACGACGATGGTCGCAACGCGCGTGGCGCAAGCGGATGCGCTTCGGGACGGGTGCGGTTGACCCACGATTGCCTGCCGTTTAGATCGATCTATATAGCAAGGTAGCATCGCCCGTCGAGGCAATGCATGCCGCATTGCAGTAATCGGGCAGGTCAGGCGTCGGGCTTCGTCCCGAGCGGTGCCAGGCGCGCAGCGATCGGATCAACGAGGCGGCCCATCACCGGCCGAGCGAGGCGATTCGCAGGAGCTTCCCCCGCAGTCCCATGCGACAGGCTGGCCGAGGCCGGCTACAAACTTTGTCGTTGTGCGTCGATTTCGGGTCGCCCATTTCGTCGTCATTGCAGCCATACCCAAAGGAGCTTCCATGAAATACCTCGGCCTGGCCTACTTCACCCCGGAGAAATTCGCCGCGATGGCGCCCGACGACGTCGAGGCGTTGCTCAGCCAATGCCCGGCGCTGGACGAGAAGATGCGCGCCACCGGCAAAGTCTTTATCTCCGCGTCGCTTGGCGATCTGGACGGCTGGAGGACGCTTCGCCCGCGCAACGGCAAGACGCACGTCACCGATGGGCCCTACACGGAGTCGAAGGAGATGGTGGGTGGCCTGTTCATCATCGAGGCGGACGATCTCGACGAGGCGCTGTGCATCGCATCCATGCACCCGGCCGCCACGCTGGGTGAGGAAGGTGGATGGGCCGTCGAGCTCATTCCCATGGATTTCTTCCTGACGCCCTGATCGCCCGGGCGCCTGCCCGCACAACCTTCCGGCGATGTCCGGACGTCCACCTCTGGCCGGAAACGGTACCGTGAGCGGTTTTCCAGCTGACATTTGGTCGGAATCGTCGGCATCGCGTCCTTCGCGAGAAGGCGCCGGAAGGCGAGCCGATGTTCGACAACACGTTCGTCGATCCGGAAAGCTACCGCGAGTTCGTCCGTACCGGCACCTGGCCGGACAAGACGCAGATCGTGCTGGAGGTGCGGAGATCCGCCAGCAAGGGTTCCATCAACCAGCACGGCCACTACCAGCGCGGCGACGTACAGGGCATCGAAGTGCACGTGAAGGATGCCGCGCGCTTCAAGGGCGGCTGGGCCTTCTTCGGCTTCGAGGGCGGCTCTTCCGCCAAGAAGATCCCCGAGGCCGCGTCGTGTTATTCCTGCCATGCCGCACACGGCGCGGTGGATACGACCTTCGTGCAGTTCTATCCGACGCTGCTGCCGCTCGCCCGACAGCAAGCCACGCTCAGCGCGGCGTTTCTCGAGGAAGAAGCAAAAGCAATCAAATAGCCGGGCGGCTCCAGAGCCAGCGCCGTTCGCGACGGCACAGGTGTACTCCCGGTCGAAAGCAGGCCGTAGATGGCGCGAAGCCTGGACGCTGCAACCGGGCGCCTGCTGGCATTACGGGAGTCTTCCGTTGCGGCGCGCCGTCGAGCAGGCGCGAGCCGTACGATGGCTTCGCGACCGATGCACTGGAGGCCCGTCCGCAAGCCCGGGGCCGCCCCTTTCGGAGGTAGCTCAGCACTCGATGACGTTGACCGCGAGGCCGCCTCGGCTGGTTTCCTTGTACTTGTCCTTCATGTCGCGGCCGGTGTCGCGCATGGTCTTGATGACCTTGTCCAGGCTCACGCGGTGCTTGCCGTCGCTCTTGAGCGCCATGCGGCTGGCGTTGATGGCCTTGACCGAGCCCATCGCGTTGCGCTCGATGCAGGGGATCTGCACCAGGCCGCCGATGGGGTCGCAGGTGAGGCCGAGGTTGTGTTCCATGCCGATCTCGGCGGCGTTCTCCACCTGCCAGATGCTGCCGCCAAGCGCAGCGGTGAGGCCGCCGGCGGCCATCGAGCAGGCGACGCCGACTTCGCCCTGGCAGCCGACCTCGGCGCCGGAGATCGAGGCGTTTTCCTTGTACAGGATGCCGATGGCGGCGGCGGTCAGCAGATAGTCGACGATGCCGTCCTCGTCCGCCTTCGGGCAGAAGCGCAGGTAATAGTGGCCGACCGCGGGCACGATGCCGGCGGCGCCGTTGGTCGGCGCGGTCACCACGCGGCCGCCGGCGGCGTTTTCCTCGTTGACGGCGAGCGCGTACAGGTTGACCCAGTCCAGGATGGTGAGCGGGTCCTTGAGCGCCGCTTCGGGCTGGTTGCGCAGTTCCTCGGCCATGGCCGGGGCGCGGCGCGTCACGTGCAGCCCGCCGGGCAGGGTGCCGGGGGAGCGCAGGCCGCGGCTGACGCAGAGCTGCATCGCCTTCCAGATGGTCAGCAGGCCGGCGCGTGTCTCGGCTTCGGGACGCCACACGCTTTCGTTGGCCATCATCAGCTGGGCGACGGTCATGCCGTGGCGCTCGCACAGCGCCAGCAACTCGTCTCCGCTGGAGAACGGGTAGGGCTGCACGGTGGTGTCGGCGACGATGCGGTCTTCGGCCGCCTCGTCGTGGTTGACCACGAAGCCGCCGCCGACCGAATAGTAGTCGCGCGTGGCCACTTCGATGCCGTCGGCGTCGTAGGCGGAGAAGCGCATGCCGTTGGTGTGGAACGGCAGCTTCTGGCGCTTGTTGAAGACCAGGTCGGCCTTCTCGTCGAACGCGATCTCGTGCTTGCCCAGCACGCTCAGGCGGCCGCTGGCACGAATGCGGGCGAGGATGTCGGGGATCAGGTCCGGGTCGATGCCGTCCGGGTGGTGGCCTTCGAGGCCCAGCAGCACCGCCTTGTCGGTACCGTGGCCGCGGCCGGTCATCGCCAGCGAACCGTACAGCTCGGCACGCACGCGCACGACGCGGTCGAGCACGCCCTTCTCCTCCAGCCAGCGTTCGCCGAAGCGGGCGGCCGCGCGCATCGGCCCGACCGTGTGCGAGGACGACGGTCCGATGCCGATCTTGAAGATGTCGAAAGCGCTGACGGCCATGGATGCACTGCGTGGGCAAGGACAAACCGTTATTCTACGCACACCCCTTACGTTTGGCAGTCCATTCGCCGCCGCATGGCCGACTTCGTTCTCTACCAGCGCGACTACTGCCACCTGTGCGACCAGGCGCTCGCCGTGCTCGCGCATGCGCGGGCACCGGAGTTCGACAGCGTGTGGGTGGATGACGACGAGGCACTGGAGGCGCGCTACGGCACGCGGGTGCCCGTGCTGCGCGATGCAAGGGACGGGCGCGAGCTGGATTGGCCGTTCGATGCGGGGGCCGTGCGGGGATTCGTGGCGGGCTGAGGCACGCCCGGCCGTCCTGCGGGCGGGCCTTCCGCCGTGGAACGGAGGAAGGATCGAAGTGCCGATACCCGGATGGGAGCGTCCGGAACGCTACTTCGGGGCGAGTACCAGGTGCGCCTTTACCGTCACGTCGTTGCCGATCACCGACGTGTCGGCGTATTCGCCACCGCCGACGCCGTAGTCCAGACGCTTGAGCGTGCCGCTGACGTCCATCAGCGCGGTGCCGTCCGGTTGCGGGGTGTAAGTCACCGTGAGGTTCAGCGGATGGCTCTCGCCGCGCAGGGTCAGCGTGCCGCGCGCGATCGCGTGGGTGCCGGCCTGGACGAACTCGGTCGCCGTGTAGCGCGCTTGCGGGTACCTGGTCGCGTTGAAGAAATCCGCGCCGGGCAGCGCGCCATCGCGGTCGGCATCGCCGGTGTTGGCGCTGGTGGTGTCGACCGTCACGTCGAACCTCGAGTCCGCCAGGTGCGCCGGGTCGAAGCGGATTGCCGCGTGCCACTGCGTGAAGCTGCCCTGGAACGGCGCACCCTGGAAGGTTGCGCTGAAGCCGAGCGTGCTCTGGTCCTGCAGCACACGGTAATCGGTCGCCGAGGCGGCCATCGGCAGGGCGAGGCACAGCAGCAGCGAAGTCAGGCGTCCAGGGGCCGGTCGGATCATGCGTCAATCTCCTTTGGTTTCCCGGCGAAGGCGGGCGAACGGCCACATCCGGCGGAGCACGTCGTCGTTGTCGAACACATGGTGCTTGAGCGCCGCGCCGACGTGGGCGACGAGCACCAGCAGCAGGATCCAGAACAGGTACTCGTGCACCTCGTGCGAGAGGTGGCGCAGGTCCGGGTTCTTCGCCGCGATAGCGGGTAGGTTGAACAGCTTGAAGAACTGCAGCGGGTAGCCACGCACCGAGTTGAACCACCAGCCCGACAGCGGCAGCGCGGCCACCAGCACATAGAGCACCGCGTGGACCGCGCGCGCGGCCCAGAGCTGCCAGCGCGGGGCCGGCAGTTCGCGCGGCGGGCGGTTGAATGCCCGCCAGAGCACGCGCAGCGCCAATAGCGCCAGCACGGTCAGGCCGATCGACTTGTGCAGCGCCATCCAGTTGACCTTCTGCATCGGCGAGCTGGCCAGGTCCATCAGCAGGCCGAACGTGCCGTTGCCCAGGATCAGCAGCGCGATCGTCCAGTGGAAGAACTTGGCGACCGCGCCCCAACGCCACTCGTCATTGCGCAGCATCGGCGCTCTCCCGGCGGCGTTCCTCGCGGATGGCCTCGATCTCCAGCCACACGGAAACGTGCTGGCCGATCGAGTCTGGATGGGCGGTCATGCCGAAATCGGTACGGTCAAGCATGGTGTTGGCGGAAAACCCGGCAATGGTGTGCAGGCCGAAGATGGTGCGCGCCTGGCGGTTGAACGTAAACGGGATGTCGATCGGGCGGGTGACGCCGCGCAGGGTCAGGTTCCCGTGCAGCACTCCGTGGCTGTCGTCCTTGCGCTCGACCGAGGTGCTGGCGAAGTGGGCGTAGCGCGCCTTGCCCGCGTCGAGCAAGGCGGGCTTGAGCACCGCGGCGTTCCAGTCGGCATCGCCCATGTCCAGGCTGGCCAGGTCGATGTCCAGCGCCGTGGCGGCGCGGCTCCAGTCGTCCGGGTCGAAGCGCAGCCAGCCGCGGGCGATGTGCAGGCGGCCGAACGGGCGCGAGTAGCCATCGTGGCTCACGCTGAAGAGAACCTGGCTGTGCACCGTGTCGTAGCGGTAGCGGTGCTCCGCCGCGTGGGTGGCCAGCGGCCACAGCAGGGCGGCGCAGGCAAGCAGGCGGGCGGTGGCGGGCAGGGCGCTCATCGGGGCAAGTCTGGACGATCGCCGGCGTGGGTGCCAGCGCGGGGCTTTGGCGTTTCATGCACGCCCCGCGTGTCAAACCTCCGGACCCGCCACTTATGGAGGTAAGCCATGGCTCGCCCCATCTGGACCGGCACGCTGTCGTTCGGGCTGCTGAACGTCCCGATCCGCCTGATGACCGCCGAGCGCAAGGTCGACCTGCACTTCCGCATGCTCGACCAGCGCAACAAT
Source organism: Frateuria soli (assembly GCF_021117385.1). Taxonomy (GTDB): domain Bacteria; phylum Pseudomonadota; class Gammaproteobacteria; order Xanthomonadales; family Rhodanobacteraceae; genus Frateuria_A; species Frateuria_A soli. Next base: position 2,567,010 of record NZ_CP088252.1, on the reverse strand, counting down.
CAGCCGGTGCGTTACGAGCGCGTCAACGCCGAATCGGGCGAAGAGGTGCCCTGGAAGGACATCGTCAAGGCATACGAGTACTCCAAGGGCAGCTACGTGGTGCTGGAGGAGTCGGACATCCGCAATGCGGCCGCCGAGGCGCACGAGACGGTCGAGATCGACACCTTCATCGATGCCGGCCAGCTCACCCCGGCGTACTTCGAGAAGCCCTACTTCCTGGTGCCCGGCAAAAAGGCCGAGAAGGGTTACGTGCTGCTGCGCGAGACGCTCAAGCGCACCGGCAAGATCGGCATCGCGCGGGTGGTCATCCGCACCCGCGAGTACCTGTGCGCGGTGATGCCGGAGGACGAGGCGCTGATGCTGATCCTGCTGCGCTTCCCGCAGGAGCTGGTCGATGCCGACGAGTACGCGCTGCCGGACAAGGCGGTGTCCGAGTACCGCATCAGCGACCGCGAGCTGGACATGGCCGGCGAACTGATCGAGTCGATGTCCGGCAAGTTCGAGCCGGAGAACTACAAGGACGAGTTCCGCGAGCGGCTGACCGCGGTGATCGAGCAGCGGCTCAAGAGCAAGGGCGTCACGACGACGCTGGAGGAAGAGGAGCCCGCGCACGCCAACGCCACCACCAACGTGGTCGACTTCATGGCGCTGCTCAAGAAGAGCATCGAGGGCAAGCAGCGCACGCCGGCCAAGGGCAAGGAGGGACCGGAGAAAGCGGAGAAGGCGGAGAAGAAGCCGGCGGCGAAGAAGGCCGCCAAGAAGGCCGAGCCCGCGGCGAAGAAGGCCTCGCGCAAGAGCCCGGCGAAGAAGGCGACCGGCGCGCGCAAGGGACGCAAGGCCGGATGAGGCCTGCGATCGCCCCTGGCAGCGGCGCCCCCGGGAGCGACCGGAGGCACTGCGGTCGTGTCCAGCGGTGCTCCCGCAGGATCAAGGGCCGGACGTGAGCGACAAGCCCATCGAGGTCGCCGGCGTGCGGATCACCCACCCGGCCCGCGTGGTCTATCCGGACGACGGCATCGCCAAGGGCGAGGTGGCCGCCTATTACGCGGCCGTCGCCGACTGGATTCTTCCCGGGCTGATCAACCGGCCCCTGTCGATGGTCCGCTGCCCGGGCGGCACCGACAGCGCCTGCTTCTTCCAGAAGCACCACGCGGCCAAGCTCGGCTCCAGCGTGCGCCCGGTAGCGCTCGAGGAGAAGCAGGGCGGCGAGGGCGAGTACGTCTACATCCGCGACCGCAAGGGCCTGTTGCAGCTGGTCCAGATGAACACCATCGAATTCCATCCCTGGGGTTCGCGCGTGGACCGGCCCGATTCGCCCGACCGCATCGTGCTTGACCTGGACCCCGCGCCCGGGGTGTCGTGGGAGGCGGTGGTGGAGGGCGCGCGCGGTATCCGCGACCTGCTCGGGGACATGCAATTGACGAGCTTCGTGCGCACCAGCGGCGGCAAGGGACTGCACGTGGTGGTCCCGTTCCGGCGCGGGCCCGGCTGGCAGGCGGTGAAGGATTTCTGCGAACGGGTGGCCGATGCGATGGTCGAGCGCGAGCCGGGGCGCTACATCGCCACTGCCAGCAAGGCGCGGCGGGAGGGGAAGATCTTCATCGACTGGCTGCGCAACGCGCGCGGGGCGACCAGCGTGTGCAGCTGGTCCTTGCGGGCGCGCAAGGGGGCGCCGGTGGCGATGCCGTTGCGGTGGGAGGAGCTGGGGAAGGTGGAAGGCGGCGCGGCGTTCGGGATGCAGGCGGCGCTGGAGCGGGCGCGGAAGCTGGAAGCCGATCCCTGGGAAGGGATGGCCAGGTTTCAGCAGCGGCTGCCGAAATTGTAGAGCCCCACTCGTGGGCGATGTGTTTCGCCGGAGTATCGAAGAGCCTCCCCCTCTCCCCCAACCCTCTCCCCCGGCAGGGCCGGGGGAGAGGGGGCTCATCGCGGCAAGCTGCCTGCTCCTCTCCCCGAGCCGGCTCCGAAAGGAGGCAGCCAGACGCCGCACGCCTACCTGTTCCCTCTCCCCCGGCCCTGCCCGGGGGAGAGGGTTGGGAGAGGGGGAGGCCTTTGCCTACCTGACCCGCAGCGTGTCGTTCGAGCGGTCGGCCTCCGGCAGCTTATGCGCCGGATCGAGCGTCGCCGACGCCACCCTGCGCGACCCGGCCACCCGCACCACGTACTCGCGGTGCTGCTGCCAGGTCTCCACCGGCACGCGCACGTCCCTGGTGCTGCCGTCGTCGTAGGTCAGCCGCAGCGTGTTGGGCAGCACCAGCGGATCCAGGTTCGCCACGGTGACCGCGGCGCCGTGCACCCAGTTGCCGTCGACCGGCTGGACCTTGCGCACCGCCATGTCGAACGGCCAGTTGTGCTGGTACCAGCCGCGCCAGAACCAGCCCAGGTCCTCGCCCGCCTCGCTTTCCATGAAGCGGAAGAAGTCCGACGGCGACGGATGGTGGTAGGCCCAGGTGGCGATGTATTTGCGGAAGGCGTCGTCGAAACGCTCCGGACCCAGAATCTGTTCGCGCAGCAATACCAGGCCGAAAGCGCCCTTGAAGTAGCTGATCGGATGCCGATAGGTCTCGCTCGTCTCGTCGGCGCCGTTGAGCAGGGCGGGCGCGTCCGGATCGGCCAGCACGGCAGCGATCTCGTCGGCCGGGTTGCCGCCCTTGGGTGCGTACTCGCCGTCGCGCTTGGGTCCGTACTCGCCGTGGTTGAAGGCCTGGTGTTCGGCGATGTCGATGAAGGTGTTGAAGCCCTCGTCCATCCAAGCGTGGCGGCGTTCGTTGGAGCCGACGATCATCGGGAACCAGCTGTGCCCGATCTCGTGCGCGATCACCATGTGCAGGTTCCTGCCCCTGGCCCGCTTGGAATCGAAGGTGATGCCGGGGTACTCCATGCCGCCGGCGGTGCCGGCCTCGTTGATCGCCACCGGCCAGGGATACGGGAACCACTCCTTCGAAAAGTACTCGGTGGAGGCCTTGAGGTATTCGGTGGCGCGGCCCCAGGCGGCATTGCCCGCGCTCTCCACCGGATAGACCGACATCGCCAGCGCGGTCTTGCCGTGCGGCAGGTTGATCCGCGCGGCGTCCCACACGAACGCCCTGGACGCGCCGAAGGCGACGTCGCGCGTGTTCTGCATGCGGAAGTGCCAGGTCAGCGTGCCGCCCTGCTTCGGGCGGCTGGACGGATCGGTGACTTCGGCCGGCGTGCGGATCATCACCGTGCTGTCGCTGTGCCGGGCCCGGTCCAGGCGCTCGATCTGCGTGCGGGTCAGCACATCCTGCGGGTTCACCAGCTCGCCGGAGCCGGCGACGATCATGTCCGATGGCACGGTGATCCGGTAGTCGAAGTCGCCGTATTCCAGGTAGAACTCGCTGTTGAGGTAGGGCGCGGTGTCCCAGCCGCGCAGGTCGTCGTAGACGCACAGGCGCGGGTACCACTGCGCCATCTCGAAGATGTCGCCGTGCTTGCTCTGGTTGACGTCCATGCGTCCGCCGAACTCGCCCGGCACGGTGAAACTCCAGGCGATGTGCACGCGCACGCTGCCACCGTTGGCCTTCACCGCTTCGGGCAGGCGCAGTTGCATGCGGGTATCGGAGACGATCCACTGCACCGGCGCGCGGTGGCCGCTGCCGTCCTCCACCTCCACCGAGGCGATCTTGTAACCGCTGGTGAACTCGGTCGGAAATTCACGGGTGAAGGCGCCGCGCGCGTCGGGCTTGTAGCGGTTCTGGTCGAGCTGCAGCCAGAGCACGTCGAGCGCGCTCGGGCTGTGGTTGGTATAGGTGATCGTCTCGTGGCCGGTCAGCAGGCGACTGGCCGGGTCCAGCGTCGCCTCGATCGCGTAGTCCGCGCGGTTCTGCCAGAACAGCGGGCCGGGCTTGCCGTCGGCCGAGCGGTAGGCGTTGACCGGGTCGGGATAGCTGAACGGCGCAAAGGTCTGGAGCGGGTCGTAGCGGGGCGCGTCGGCCGCCGCGGCGAGGGTGGTGGCCAGCGCCAGAGCGCAGGCTGCGAGTGCCTTCATCGAAAGTCCCCTGGTTACGGTTGGCCGCCGGCGCGGATCAACGCCAGCACTTCATGGCAGGCGCCCATGGTGTGGTAGTCGACCTTGCCGGCCGGGCTCTTCTCGTCGTCGTACTTGCGGTTGTCCTGGGTGAGGATGCGGTACCACGCGCCATGCTCGTGGTCGACGAAATGCTCCCACGCGTACGTCCACAGCCGCTCGTACCACAGGTCATACACCGCCTCGCCGGTGCGCGCGTGGAGCAGCGCCGCGGCGGCCAGCGACTCGGCCTGCACCCAGAAATACTTGTCCGGATCGCAGATGCTGCCGTCCGGTGCGAAGCCGTAATGGATGCCGCCGTGCTTCGGGTCCCAGGCGCGCATCAGGGCGGTGTCGAACAGGTGGCGGGCGGTCGGCAGCAGCCAGCGCTCCTCGCGGCCGCGCTCGGCCAGGTGCGACTCCAGGATCACCAGCAGCTTGGCCCATTCGGTCTGGTGGCCGGGCTGGAAGCCCCAGGGCCGGAACAGGTGGCGCGGGTTGTCGCGGTTGTAGTCCCAGTCGACGTTCCAGTTCGCGTCGTAGTGTTCCCACACCAGGCCGCCGGCCCTGGCTGCCTGGCGGCGGGTCATGTGGTCGGCCAGCAACAGCGCGCGGTCGAGGTAGCGCACGTCGTCGCTGGCCTGGTAGGCGGCCAGCATCGCCTCGCACAAGTGCATGTTGGCGTTCTGGCCGCGGTAGGACGAGAAGTTCCAGTTCGCATCGGCCTCGTCGCGGTAAAGGCCGGCCGCCGCGTCCCAGTAGTGCTTTTCCAGCAACGCCCAGGTTTCGTCCATCCACGGTTCGGCCTCGACCAGCCCCGCGCGCAGCGCGCTGGCGCAGGCCAGCAGCACGAAGGCGACGCCGTAGGCGTGGCTGGTGCGGTCCTCCGGCTGGCCGTCGCGGATGGTCCAGGCGTAGCCGCCGGTGGCGGGGTTGCGGTGTACCTCGCGCAGATAGCGCAGGCCGTGGCGCGCGGCCTCGAGATACCCGGCATCCTCGAACTCGATTGCCGCCAGTGCGTAGTTGAAGACGAAGCGCGTGCTGCTGACCAGGTGGCGATGGCTGCGGTCGTAGACCGTGCCGTCGTCCTTGAAATAGTGGAAGAAGCCGCCCGCCGGGTCGATCGCGCGCGGGTGGTAGAAGGCCATGGTCCGGGCGATGTGCTCGCGCAGGAAGCTTTCGCTGCGGAAGTCGGGCAGGGTGGTCATCGGTTCGATTCCAGGAAGGCGTCGACTTCCGCCGCGCTCGGCATCGCGGTGAACGAGCCCTGGCGGGTGACGGTGAGGGCGCCGCAGGCGGCGGCGAAGGCGAGGAGGCCGTGCAGGCCCGCCTCGTCGTGCAGCAGGGCGTCGAAGGCCTCGGCATTCTCCAGCGCCGCGAGCCTGCACAGCAGGCCGCCGACGAAGGCGTCGCCCGCGGCGGTGGTGTCGACCGCCTCGACCTGCGGGCAGGGCAGTTCGCCGCTCGCATCGCGGCGGAACCAGCGCAGCGGCCGCGGACCGTCGGTGACCACCAGCAGCCGCGTGCGCCCGCGCCACAGGCGGTTGAGCAGTGCGCCGTCCTCGGCCAGCCAGGCGAATTCCTCGGCACACAGCTTGACCACGTCCGCCAGGTGCAGTGCTGGCCACACCAGCGGCCGCGGGTTCGAGCCGCGCGGCCACAGCGCCGGGCGCAGGTTGAGGTCGAAGCTCACCAGCGCGCCGGCGGCCTGCGCGCGGCGCATGCCTTCGCGGGTGGTTTCGGCCAGGTCCGGGTCGGTCATGCTGTTGGAGCAGACATGGAAGACCGCGACGCCTTCGAACGTTTCCGGGCGGAAATGCTGCGGACGGAACAGCAGATCCGCCGAGGGCGGCCGGTAGAAATTGAAGCTGCGCTCGCCACGGGCATCCAGGCTGACGAACGCCAGCGCGGTGTTGGCTTCGTCGGTGCGCGCCACGTCGGCCACGCCCACGCCGGCGCGCCGGAGGCTGTCGAGCAGGAAGTCGCCGAACGGATCGTGCGCGAGCATCCCGGCGAAGCGGGCCGCACCGCCCAGGCGCGCCACCGCTACCGCCACGTTGGCCGGCGCGCCACCGGCGAAGGGCACGAACGCCCGTGGGAACCCGTTCGCGCCGGCGCCCTCGGCGTGGAAATCGATCAGCGCCTCGCCGAAACAGAGGATCGGGCGATTCATCGATCCTCCAGCGTCGTGCCGACGACGCGCGAGCCACGCAGGCCGTAGAACACGATGTAGGCGTAGCACAGGGCCGGCAGGGCGAAGGCGGCCTGCACGCCGATCGCGTCAGCCAGCGCGCCCTGCGCAAAGGGAATCACCGCGCCGCCCACGATGGCCATGATCAGCAGGCTCGACGCCTTTTCGGTCAGCGGCCCCAGCCGCTCGATGCCCAGCGTGAAGATGGTGGGGAACATGATCGAGTTGAACAGGCCGATCGCCACGATGCTCCATGCCGCGGTCATGCCGCTGGTGCTGATCGTCACCGCCAGCAGCACGATGTTGACGAGCGCGAACAGCGCGAGCAGCGCGCGCGGCGAATAGCGCGTCATCAGCCAGGAGCCGGCGAAGCGGCCGATCATCGCGCCCAGCCAGTAGTACGACACATAGGTCGCGGCAGTGGTCTCGGGCATGTTGCCGATCTGCGGCAGCGACAGGTAGTTGACCATGAAGCTGCCGATCGCCACCTCGGCGCCGACGTAGCAGAAGATCGCGATCACGCCGAAGAGCACGTGCGGGATGCGCAGTGCGTCGAGCAGCGTGTGGTGGCCGCGGTCGGCCTGTTCGGTGGCCTCCTCCAGCGCGGGCAGGCGGAACAGGTACACCAGCACGGCCAGCACGAACAGTGCGATGGCCAGGCCCAGATAGGGACCCTGGACGGCCTGTGCTTCCTGCGCGCGGTAGACCATCTGCTCGGCAGGCGAGAGCTGCGCGACTTCGAGCGAGCTCTTCACGGCGACGGCAAGGATCAGCAGACCGCCGAAGTGCGGCGCGAGGAACGTGCCGAAGGAGTTGAGCGCCTGCGCCAGCGTGAGCCGGCTGGAGCTGGTGCGCGCGGGTCCGAGCAGTGCCACGTACGGATTGGCGGCCACCTGCAGCACGGTGATGCCGGTGGCCAGCACGAACAGCGCCAGCAGGAAGGCCGAATAGGAATGCAGCCCCGCCGCCGGCCAGAAGCCCGCGGCGCCGAGACCGGCGATCGCCAGGCCCGCGACGATGCCGAGCTTGTAGCCCAGGTGCGCGACCAGCCGCCCGGCCGGTAGCGACATCAGGAAATACGCGCCGAAGAAGGTGAACTGCACCAGCATCGCCTGCTTGTAGTTCAGCTCGAACAGCGCCTTCAGGTGCGGAATCAGGATGTCGTTGAGGCAGGTGAGGAAGCCCCACATGAAGAAGATCGTGGTGACCACCGCGAGTGCTGCCGGGTAGGTGGTATAGCGCTCGCGCGATCCGTCGGCAGGGGTGGCGGGCGACCGGTTGGGGGCTTGCATGATGGCCATGGAGGACTCCTTCGGTCCGGTCAGGCGATGGGCGGGCAACTGCTGGCGCGGATGACCAGCTTGACCGGAGCGACGATGCGCCTTGTTTCGGCCTCCGGGTCGCGCAGCCGCTCCAGCAGCATCTGCGCGGCCTGGCGACCGCGCGCGCGCGGCGCCGCAGCGAGCGTCGTGAGCGACGGGGTGGCAAGCGCGGCTTCGGCGATGTCGTCGAAGCCGGTGAGGGCGAAGTCGCGACCCGGCACCAGCCCGCGCTCGGCCAGGCCATGCATCAGGCCCAGCGCCACCGCGTCGTTGTAGCAGACCGCCGCGGTGGGCGCCGGATCGGCCTCGAACAGCGCTTCGGCGCAGCGGGCCGCATCCAGGCGGGTGGGCAGGCACTCGACTTCCCAGTGCGGTGCGACCTGCAGCCCGGCGGCCTTCATCGCTTCGCGATAGCCTGCGCGGCGTTGCCGGCAGGACGAGGAATCCCCATGGCCGCCGAAAAAGGCGATGCGCCGGTGGCCCTGCGCGATCAGGTGCGCGGTCGCTTCGCGCGCGCCCTGCTGGTTGTCCAGCGCGAGCGAGTCCCAGTGCGCGTACTCCGGCTGCTCGCCGCTGAGCTCGCGGTTGAACACCAGCAGCGGCGTGCGCGCGCCGACCGCGGCCAGCACCTGGCTGGCGTCGCTGCCCTCGGCGGGCGAGAGGATGATGCCGCCGGGTCCGTGCTCGATCAGCGAGCCGAGCACCGCCTGCTCGCGCCTGGGCGATTCGCTGGAGGAGCCCAGCAGCGTGACCATGCCGGCCTCGCCGACCACGTCGTCCACGCCGGCGGCGAACTCGGCGAAGAAGGGGTTGGCCAGTTCGTTGATCACCAGGGCGATCGACGAGGAGGTGCGCCGGCGCAGGTTGGCGGCGGCGCGGTTGTAGACGTAGCCCTGGCGGCGCAGCTCCTCCTCGACGCGGGCGCGGGTGTCCTTGTTGACCAGCGGGCTGTCGCGCAGCACCAGCGACACGGTGGCGCGCGATACGCCGCAGGCCGCGGCGATGTCGCGCACGGTGACCTTGCGGCCGAGCGGGGTGTTGCTTTCCATTGGGCACCCGGTGGAAAAGACGGTTTGGAACGATCCAAATCTAGCCGATCCTGAGCGAACCGGCTTCACGCAGCGCAACATGCGCGACCGGCGGCACGCTGCTAGCGTAGGAATTTGGAACGATCCAAATGGAGCCCGCCCCGATGGCCGCCCGCCTGTCCTGCCTCGCCTTCGTCCTGGCCCTCGCGCCCGGCCTTGCCCTTGCAGCTGCCGGTCACGCCGGCGAGGTCGATCCGCGCATCGGCACCGGCGGCGACGGCCATACGTTTCCGGGTGCCACGGTGCCCTTCGGCATGATCCAGCTCTCGCCCGACACGGCGATGCCGGACTTCAAGCACGCCTACAAGTGGGCCGCCGGCTATCAGTACGGCGACGGCAGCATCATGGGTTTCTCGCACACGCACTTCTCCGGTTCCGGCCATTCGGACCTGGGCGACGTGCTGGTGATGCCGGTCGCCGGCGAGGTGAAGCTCGATCCGGGCGATCCGTCCAGCCCGGGGAGTGGCTACCGCTCCCGCTTCGACCACGCCACGGAAGTCGCGCAGGCCGGCTACTACGCCGTGACCCTGGCCGACTACGGCATCCGCGCCGAGCTGACTGCCGGCCGTCGCGTCGGCTGGCACCGCTACACCTTCCCCAAAGACAGGAGCGCGCACCTGCTGCTGGATCTTCGTCCCAGCATCTACGACTACCCGGGCAAGGTGCTGTGGTCGCGCCTGCAGGTGCACGAGGATGGCACCGTCACCGGCTGCCGGACCACCCGCGGCTGGGCGCCGGGGCGCGAGCTGTGCTTCGCCATGCGCTTCAACCAGCCGATCGCCGCGCGCACCTTGTACGACCGCGAGAACGACGTGGTCTACAAGGGCTTCAAGGGTCCGGGCAACCAGCCGGTCGACCATGATGCGCAGAACGGCCGCGCGCTGGTGGGCGTGTTCGACTTCGGCGTGCTGAAGGAGCCGCTGGAACTGAAGGTGGCGATCTCGCCGGTGAGCGCGGCCAATGCCGTGGCCAACCTGGATGCGGGCGGCAAGGGCTGGGACTTCGACGCTCGCCGTGCGCAGGCGAAGGCCGCGTGGGACAAGGCGCTGGCGGTGGTCGACGTCGAGGCACCGGCCACCGTGCGAAAACAGTTCTATACCGCGCTCTACCACGCCATGCTCTCGCCCACGCTGAGCATGGACGTCAATGGCGAATACCGCGGCCCCGACCATGCGGTGCACCGGGCCGACGGCTACGAGTTCTACTCGACCTGGTCGCTGTGGGACGTCTACCGCGCACAGCAGCCGCTGATGGTCTTGCTCAACCCCGGGCGCAGCAGCGACTTCATCCGCTCGCTGGTCGCCGCGCGCGAGGCCAGCCCGTTCGGCATCCTGCCGGTGTGGGCGTACCAGGGCCTGGAGACCTGGTGCATGATCGGCTACCACGCCGTGCCGGTGATCGCCGACGCCTGGATCAAGGGCGTGCGCGGTTTCGATGCGGACAAGGCCCTGCAAGCCATGGTCGCCAGCGCCACCTATGCCCCGTATGGGGACCTGGCCGACTACATGCGGCTGGGCTACGTGCCGATCGACAAGGAACCGGAAGGCGCCTCCAAGACGCTCGAGTACGCCTATGACGACTGGTCGCTGGCACAGATGGCCAAGGCGATGGGGCGCCACGATGTCGCCGCCGCCTTCGAAAAGCGCGCCGGCAACTGGAAGAACGCCTGGGACCCCGGCACCGGCTTCATGCGCGCGCGGCTGTCGGACGGCCAGTTCCGCACACCCTTCGACCCGGCCGCCGCCGGCTACGGCACCGACTACACCGAGGGCAACGCCTACCAGTACTCCTGGTACGTCCCGCAGGACGTTCCGGGGCTGATCCAGGCGATGGGCGGAAATGCGAAGTTCATCCAGCGACTGGACCAGGTGTTCGACGCCCGGATCGACCCGGCGCATTTCAAGCACGTGGAAGACATCACCGGCCTGATCGGCTGGTATGCCCATGGCAACGAGCCCAGCCACCACATCGCCTACCTGTACGACTACGCCGGCGCGCCGTGGAAGACGCAGCAGCGGCTCAAGCAGATCATGGACAGCCAGTACGCCGCGCGACCCGACGGGCTCTCGGGCAATGACGACCTGGGCCAGATGTCGGCCTGGTACGTGTTCACCGCGATGGGCTTCTACCCGGTGACGCCCGGCAGCGACATCTACGCCATCGGCCGGCCGTTCGTGGAGCGGGCCACGCTGCATCTGGCCAACGGCAAGGACTTCACCGTCAGCGCAGCGCCGCTGGACGACGCGCACCCGTATGTCGGGCAGATCACCTTGAACGGCAGGCCGCTGGACGGACCCTTTCTGCACCATGCGCAGATCCTCGCGGGCGGCGAGCTGCAATTCCGCATGCAGGCCGAACCGGCGCGCTGACGCTGCCCGGACTCCTTCGCCGGGGGTAGGGCGCGGCTGGCGGCCCCCGCGGGCGCGGGCGCTCTTGAACCCTCCCCCCGTTGGCGGCGGACCGGGTGGGGAGCCGGGGCTCGCGGGGGCGATCGCGGGCAAGGGGCTCCAGGACTTTCCACCAGGCGGCCAGTGCGGCCCGGATCCGGACCCGCCCCGCAGAAGGAGGGGAAGGGGTGCACGCCATCACCCGCCACTAACGCGGCGTGGGCTTTCATTACACGTTTACCGGCCGGGAGCGATAGGCCGTAAGCTCCGTCTGGTCGACGCGCCGTGAGGAATCCTCCCCGCATGCCCAGCCGCCATCGCGCCCTGCTGCCCGAGCTCCGCCGCGGCCTGTACCGCTGGCGCGTGCCCCGCTGGCGGATGGCCGGGCTGCTGAGTGCCGTGCTGGTGATCGTGCTGCTGCCCTACCTGGCTACGCGCACCAGTCACGAGGACGCGATGGAGGCGGGCCATCTGGTCACGCATTCGTCGGAGGTCAAGTCGCTTACCTACCGCATCGCCTACGTGACCCGCAGCAGCGAGGCGGCGATCTTCCGCCTGCTCGAGGGCGGAAAGGAGCCCAAGCTGCTCGACAAGGCGCGCCAGGCGGGCAACGACGTGCCCGCCCTGCTCGGCCAGTTGAGCGACATGACCCGCGACAATCCCGCCCAGCAGGCCGCGATCGGCTCGCTGGGCAACGTGGTCAACGGCCGCCTGGCGCTGCTCGAGCAGGCGCTCGCGCGCATCCAGCACGGCGACCGGTCCGGCGCGGTGGCGGCCCTGCATGACGCGGGCACGCTGTTTCCGATGGACGACCAGATCGATACCGTCGTGCGCAACGAGGGCACCATCCTGATGGAGCGCCGCGCGCATGCCCGGCGCAGCGCCTTCGAGAGCGCGCTGGTGCTGACGATCACCTCGATCGCACAGATCGTGCTGCTGTCGATCGTGGTGGTCGTGTCCGAGCGCCAGATCGCCCGGCGCATGCGCGCCGAGACGCGCGAAAGCCAGGCGGTGCGCCGCGCGCAGATGATCCTGCAGGCGGTGCGCGAGCCGATTGCGCTGCTCAACGCGCAGCTGTGCACCCTGCTGGTGAACACCGCCTTCAGCGAGCTGTACGGCCTGCCGCAGGAGGAGCAACGCGAGTTGCGCCCGCTGCAGGAGGTGGGCGAGGGCGCCTGGACCGACGGCGCGCTGCTGCAGCGCCTGCGTGACGTGCTGCTGCACGACCGCGAGCTGTGGGATTACGAGCTGGTCCAGCGCACGGTCGGCGGGATCGACCGCCACGTCATGGTCAACGCTCGCCGCCTGCAGCAGCACGAGGGCGAGCAGCCGGTGCTGCTGCTGACCATCAGCGACGTCACCGCGCGCGCGCTGGTCGAGCAGCAGGTGAAGGAGCTCAACCGCCAGCTCGAGGGCAAGGTGGAACAGATCTCCGACGTCAACCGCGAGCTGGAGGCCTTCAGCTACTCGGTCTCGCACGACCTGCGCGCGCCCCTGCGCCACATCGCCGGTTTCACCGGCAAGCTCAAGCGCCACCTGGACGAGCATCTGGACGAAACCTCCGCCCACTACCTGGACGTCATCGCCACCTCGGCCACGCGCATGGCGCAGCTGATCGACGACCTGCTGGTGTTTTCCCGCCTGGGCCGCGGCGCGCTGCGGCTGCAGGCGGTGGACATGCAGTCGCTGGTCGACGAGGCGCGGGCGCTGGCCGTGTCGGAGGCGGGCGACCGGCGCATCGAATGGACCATCAGTCCGCTGCCGATCGTGATCGGCGACGAGAACATGCTGCGCACGGTCTGGCAGAATCTGATCGGCAACGCGGTCAAGTACACCGGCCGGCGCGAGGTGGCGAAGATCGCCATCGACATGAACCGTGACCGCGACGGTGAATACGTCTTCACGGTGGCGGACAACGGCGCCGGGTTCAATATGGAGTACGCCGGCAAGCTGTTCGGCGTGTTCCAGCGCTTGCACCGCGCCTCCGAATTTCCTGGCAACGGCATCGGTCTGGCCAACGTGCGCCGCATCGTCGCGCGCCATGGCGGCCGGGTCTGGGCCGAGGCGGAACCGGACCGCGGTGCCAGCTTCCATTTCTCGTTGCCAGCCACCGAACTGGCCGAGGCGCGCACCACGAGGCTTCCGTCATGAACAACCGTCACCTGGGTTCCGTGCTGCTGGTCGAGGACAGCCCGGCCGACGCCGAGATGGCCATGGACGCGCTGCGCGAGGCGAACCTGGCCAATCCCGTGGTGCACGTGGAAGATGGCGTCGACTGCCTGGACTACCTGCATTGCCGCGGGCCCTGGCTGGGCCGGGACGACGTCGATCCATCGGTGATCCTGCTCGACATCAAGATGCCGCGCATGAACGGGCTGGAAGTGCTCACCCGGCTGCGCGCGGACGAGCGGTGGCGGCTGATCCCGGTGGTGATTCTGTCCTCCTCGCGCGAGGAGAGCGACCTGGCGCGCAGCTGGGACCTGGGCGTGAATGCCTACGTGATCAAGCCGGTGGACGTGGACCAGTTCTTCGAGGCGGTGCGAACGCTGGGCCGGTTCTGGGCCGTGCTCAACCAGTTGCCCGAGCACGAATGACGCGGGTGCTGGACGAAGGAACGAAACAGGAGCGCAATAGACTGCATGCCGAACGCCACCACACGCCCGCTTCCCACCATCCGCATCCTGCAGGTCGAGGATGATCCGATCGATGCGGAGCTGATCCAGGCGGAACTCGACGCCGACGGCATCGATTACCAGGTGCGACTGGTCGACGACGAGGCCGGCTACACCGCGTGCCTGAAGGAATTCGAGCCGGACATCGTACTGTCGGACCTGAGCCTGCCCGGCTTCTCCGGCCAGCGCGCGCTGGAGCTGCTGCGCAGGCACGACGAGGACCTGCCCTTCATCTATGTCTCGGCCACGCTGGGCGAGGAGGCGGCCGTCGAGGCGTTGCGCAACGGCGCCACCGACTACATCCTCAAGCAGAATCCCACCCGCCTTGCCAGCGCCGTGCGCCGTGCACTGGCCGAGGCCGATGCGCTGCGTGCCAAGCGCCGCGCCGAGGCCGAACTGATCCGTGCCCAACGCTTCGAGAGCCTGGCCATGCTCGCCGGCGGCCTGAGCCACGACCTGCGCAACCTGCTGCAACCGCTGCTGCTGGCCGGCGACAGCCTGCAGGACTACCAGGACGATCCGCGCCTGGCACGCCTGGGGGCCCTGGTGCGCGATTGTGGCCGGCGCGGATTGCAGATGGTGCAGTCGATGCTTTCCTTCGCCCGCGGCGCGCGGCGCGCCGAACAGGTCCGCGTGGGCGCATTGATGGACGCGCTCGGCCTGCTGTTGCGTGGCAGCGTGCCGCGCGCGGTGAAGATGGACGTGGAAGTCGGCGACCGCGACCTCACCTTCGAGGGCAACCACACCGAACTCCAGCAGGCGCTGCTGAATCTCTGCCTCAACGCGATCCAGGCCATGGGCGAGGCGGGTGGCCACCTGCGCATCGAGGCCCGCGAGTGCGAGCTGGCCGAGGACTTCTTCCTGCAGACGGAACAGCCCCGCCCGGGAAGCTATCTGTGCCTGACCGTGGCCGACACCGGCCCCGGCATGCCACCGGAGGTGCGCGAGCATCTGTTCGAGCCGTTCTTCACCACCAAGGAGAACGGCACCGGCCTGGGCCTGCTGTCGTGCAAGCGCATCGTCGCCGGGCACAACGGCGTGATGCGGCTGGAGAGCGAAACGGGCAGGGGCACCGCCTTCCACCTCTACATCCCGATCGAGGAGCCGGAGGTCGAGGCGACGGCGGAGGAGGAGCAGGGCGAGAGCCTGCTGGGCGAAGCCGAACGCGTGCTGGTGGTGGTGGAGGAGGCCGGCCCGCTGTCGTTGCTGGTCGACATCCTCGACGGCTACGGCTACCAGCCGCACGCCAGCCAGAGCGGCACGGCCGCGCTGCAGTGGATCGAGGCGCAAGGCGTGCCCGACCTGGTAGTGATGGACGCGGACATGAACCTGTTCACCGGCGTGCGTACGCTGGCGGCGCTGATCGAGCACGGCTATCGCCGATCGGTACTGCTGCTGGCGCGCCCCGAGGCACCGCCGGACCTGGAGGAGCTGCCGCGTCTGGACCGGCTCTACCTGGTGGACAAGCCGATCAACACCCAGCAATTGCTGCGCACGATGCGGCAGGCATTGGGCGGGCAGGACGCGGGAGCGGGCGAATAACCCCCTTTCCCAGGGCGCGGCCGGAGGAGAGAGTCGGGAGAGGGGCGACCTTTGCTTTTGGCAGGTTGCCCCGAACCCTGCGCAGGAGAGCTCCCCGCAAGCCCCGGCTCCCCACCCGGCCTCTCCCCGGAGGAGAGGGAGCCAGGTGCTAGTCGATGCCGAGCTTCTTGAGCTTGTAACGCAATGCGCGGAAGGTGATGCCGAGCTTCTTCGCCGCCGCGGTCTTGTTGTAGCGCGACTCTTCCAGCGCCTTGATGATCGCCGTGCGTTCGAGGTTGCTGATGTAGTCGTCCAGCGGCACGCCGCTGCCCGGGCCGGCCGCGTGCGGCGCGGCCGGCTGCGCAGCGACCGGGGCGCCCGGCTGCGGCGCGTGCATCGCGTTGCCCGGCTCGGGCTGGCGCAGCGGACGCTGTGGCAGCATCAGGTCGGCGGCACCGATGGTGTCGCCATCGCACATCGCCATGGCGCGCTCGAGGATGTTCTCCAGCTCGCGCACGTTGCCGGGGAAGTCGTACTCCTCCAGCGCCTGCTGCGCGTCCGGCTTCAGCCGGCCGGGCGCGCCGTCGCTCTTGGCGGCCAGCGAGCGCAGGATGAAGGCGGCCAGCTGCGGCACGTCGCCGCGGCGCTCGCGCAGCGGCGGCACGCGCAGCTCGATCACGTTGATGCGGTAGAACAGGTCCTGCCGGAACTGCCCCTGCTCGACCAGCCGGCCCAGGTCCTTGTGCGTGGCCGAAAGGATGCGCACGTCCACCGGCACTTCCTCGCGCGCGCCGATCGGGCGCACCGCCTTTTCCTGGATCGCGCGCAACAGCTTGACCTGCATGTGCAGCGGCAGCTCGGCGACCTCGTCCAGGAACAGCGTGCCGCCGTGGGCCGCCTGGAACAGGCCTTCCTTGTCGGCGCTGGCGCCGGTGAAGCTGCCCTTCTTGTGGCCGAAGAATTCGCTTTCCATCAGCTCGGACGGGATCGCGCCGCAGTTGACCGGCACGAACGGCCCGCTGGCGCGCGGGCCCTGTTCGTGGATCAGGCGCGCGACCAGCTCCTTGCCCACGCCCGACTCGCCGGCGATGTACACCGGTGCCTGGTTGCGCGCGAGCTTGGCGATGGTGGCGCGTACCTGCTGCATGGCCGGGGAGTCGCCGACCAGGCGTCCGGCCGCGCCGGTCGCCGTCGCGCCGCCGCCGCTCTTGCGCTCCTCGGCCAGCTGCAGCGCGGTGCGCACCAGCCGGCGCAGCATCTGGATGTCGACCGGCTTGGAGACGAAGTCGAAGGCACCCGCCTTGAGCGCGTTCACCGCCGCATCGACGTTGCCATAGGCGGTGATCATCGCCACCGGCGTGTCCGGGTGGGTGGCGGCGATCAGTTCGATCACCTCATGGCCGGTGCCGTCGGGCAGGCGCATGTCGGTGAAGCACAAGTCGTAACTGCGTTCGCCCAGCGCCCGGCGGGCCTCGGCCACGGTGCCGACCGCTTCCACCTGCAGGTCCATGCGACCCAGCGTGATGGTAAGCAGCTCGCGGATGTCGCGTTCGTCGTCGATGACCAGGACGGTCTGTGCGGACATGGTTCTCTTTCGTCAGGCGGCAACAGCGAAAGGGTATAGCAGTTTGGCGACGCTGTGCTCTGACCCGGGGCAAGAAAGCGCGTGAGGACTGGCTTCACGCTTTGCGCTCTCTCCCCTTCGGGGAGAGGGCTTGGGGTGAGGGGCGGGGCTCGCCGTGAACCATCCTGCTCCTCTCCTCACCGACAGTGCGTCGCGGGAGAGGATGGGGGAGAGGCGGGGCTCAGCTTTTCCTTGACAGGGGCGCAGGCGAAACTTCCCGCGAGGCCCGACCCCTCACCCAACCTCCCCCCGGAGGGGAGCGGGAGCGGGATGTCAGGCCGCATCCCCGCCATCGGCCGGGTGCCTGGCCGGCGGGGTGAGGGTCAGCCGGAAACAGCTGCCGCCGCCGGCGATGCGCACGTATTCGAGCGAAGCCTGGTTGGCCTCGCTCATCTGCCTGGCCAGGTAGAGACCCAGGCCGGTGCCGTACTCGTGCGTGGTGTAGAACGGCTCGAAAATCTGCGCGGCGACCTTGGGCGCGATGCCCGGGCCGCGGTCGATCACTTCCAGGATCGGCACGCCGTGCTCGCCCTGGCGCACCACCACCATGACCCGCGCCGGCTCGCCCGGCATGCGCCCGTAGCGCAGGGCGTTCTGCACCAGGTTCCAGATGACCTGCTGCAGCTGCTGCGGATCGGCCACCGCCGCCACCGCGACGGAGCCGGTGATCACGCGCAGCGAGTCGCCGCCGATGTCGTTGCCCTGCTTGTACTCCTCGATGAAGCCGTTGGCCCAGCGCCCGAGGTCGAGCGTTTCCGGACGCGAGCGCTCGCGCCGCGAGAGCTGCAGGATGTTCTCGATGATTTCGTTCAACCGCACGCAGTGGTTGTTGATGATCTCGACCATGCGTGCGTCGCCGGCGGCGAGTTCCTTGGACTCGGCCAGCAGCTGCGCCGAGTAGCGGATCGCGGCCAGCGGGTTGCGGATCTCGTGCGCGATCGAGGCGGACAGCCGTCCCAGCGAGCTCAGGGTCAGCTCCTCCGCGCGACGCGAAAGCAGCGAGGTGTCGTCCAGGAAGATCAGCACGTGCGAGTCGTCGTTCGGCGCCAGGCGGGTGAAGCGCGGCACCACCTCGGGCACGCCGTCGGCCAGCTGGGTGGCGGTTTCGTCGAGCTTGCCCGAGGTCATCCAGTGGTAGAGCCGGCGCGAGAGTTCGGGCGCCAGCTTGCCCAGGTCGCGCTGGTCGGCCGGCGGGTTGCCCAGCAGCATCCAGGCCGACTCGTTCAACTGGTGGATGCGGTTGGCATCGTCCACCAGCAGCACGCCGGTCTTCATGCGGCGGATGATCAGTTCGTTGACCTGCGAGAGGTTGGCCAGGTCCAGGCTGCGCTGTTCGGCCAGTGCCTCGGTCGCGCGCAGCTGGCGGCCCAGCACGTGGCAGAGCGTGGTGGTGGCGAAGTAGGCCACGCCCAGCAGGCCTGATTCGAGCAGGTCGCCATCACCGTGCGCCTCGGCGAGCAGCGTGTGGCCGAGCATGCCCAGCGTGGCCAGCGCGGCGAAGAAGCACGAAAGCCGCAGCGGCAGCACCAGCGCGCCGGTGGAAAGGTTCACCGCCAGCATCATCGCGATGCCGATGCGCGCATCGTGGATCAGCCAGGCGGCCAGCACCGCCACCATGATGTCCACCACCAGCGCGCCGGAGACCACCAGCCGTGCGTTGGCCATCGCGTTGCGGGTCTGCACCAGCATGCCCAGGGCGAACAGCAGGTAGACCCCGATCACCACGTAAGCCAGCAGCGGCTGGTCGACGGTCGGCCAGGTCAGCCTCGGCGAGCTCAGCGCCAGGCCCGTGTAGACCAGTGCCTGCGCGAGCCGGAAATAGTTGAGGAAGAACAGTTCGTGGCGGATCGCCATCGCCGGCGGGCGAACGGGCTGGAAAACGGGCGGTTCGACGGTGGGTATCGTGGAGGGCACGTTGGCGGCTTCGGCGCGGCGTTCGGTCGAGTATAGACAGGCCCGCGCGCACTGCCAGCGGCCGGGCGGATGGAGCGGCGGCCGGTCGGCACTTTCCATCAAGGGCGCCTTTGCGCGAAAATGCGCGGCCGTATTGCGCGATTCCCGCCCGGTGACCCGGAGCAGCGCGCACTGCACGCCGGCAGGGCGTCCCAAAGCCGCCGTCCGATCTCCCGCGCCCACGCCGCCAAGGTGCGTGCGGCCGATACGTTTCCCCGTTCGCTCGAGGTATAGGAATGAATTTCCACGAGTACCAGGCCAAAGAGCTGTTCGCGCAGTACGGCATCGCCGTGCCGCCGGGCAAGGTTGCCAACTCCCCCGATGCCGCCGTCGACGCCGCCAAGGCGCTGGGCGGCTCGCAGTGGATGGTCAAGGCGCAGATCCACGCAGGCGGCCGCGGCAAGGCCGGCGGCGTCAAGTTCTGCAAGAGCCTCGACGACGTGCGCGCCGCCGCCAAGGGCATGCTGGGCACCAACATGGCCACCTACCAGTCCGCCGGCCGCGCGCTTCCGGTCAACCTGGTGCTGGTGACCGACGCGACCAACATCGCCAAGGAGCTCTACCTGTCGGTGCTGGTCGACCGTGATTCGAAGGCGGTCTCCTTCATCGCCTCCAAGCACGGCGGCGTCGACATCGAGCAGGTCGCCCGCGATACCCCCGAGGACATCCACACCATCGTGGTGGACTTCGTCGAGGGCCTGCAGCCCTACCAGTGCCGCAACCTCGGCTTCGCGATGGATCTCAATCCGAAGCAGGTCAACCAGCTGACCAAGATCATGCTGGGCCTGTACAAGCTGTTCAACGAGAAGGACCTGTCGCTGGTCGAGCTCAACCCGCTGGCGATCCTCGAGGACGGCAACCTGGCCGCGCTCGACGGCAAGGTGAACTCCGACGACAACGCCGACTTCCGTCATCCGGAGCTGGTCGCCATGCGCGACCTGACCCAGGAAGACCAGGCCGAGGCGGCCGCGGTGCAGCACAACCTCAACTACGTGACCATGGACGGCTCGATCGGCTGCATGGTCAACGGCGCGGGCCTGGCGATGGCGACCATGGACGTGATCAAGCTGGCGGGCGGCGAGCCGGCCAACTTCCTCGACGTCGGCGGCGGTGCGACCAAGGAGCGCGTGACCGAGGCGTTCAAGCTGATCCTCTCCTCCGACAAGGTGAAGGCCATCCTGGTCAATATCTTCGGCGGCATCGTGCGCTGCGACCTGATCGCCGAGGGCATCATCGCCGCGGTGAAGGAAGTGGGCCTGACCATCCCGGTGGTCGTGCGCCTGCAGGGCACCAACGTGGAGAAGGGCCGCGAACTGCTGGCCAACTCCGGCCTGGCGATCACGCCGGCCGACGATCTCAACGACGCGGCCCAGAAAGCCGTCGCCGCCGCCAAGTAACCCCATCCCTGTGGGAGCCCGCTTTGCGGGCGATGTCCTTCCGGCGCGCATCAGGGCAACGGCATCGCCCGCAAGCGGGCTCCTACAAGAGAGAAGAACAGGAACCTATCCATGAGCGTTCTCGTCAACAAGAACACCAAGGTGCTGGTGCAGGGCTTCACCGGCCAGCAGGGCACCTTCCACGCCGAACAGGCGATCGACTACGGCACCAAGGTCGTCGGCGGCGTGACCCCCGGCAAGGGCGGTTCCGAGCACATCGGCCTGCCGGTCTTCAATTCGATGGACGAAGCGGTCGCCGAAACCGGCGCCGACGCATCGGTGATCTTCGTGCCGCCGCCGTTCGCGGCCGACTCGATCCTGGAGGCGATCGACGCGGGCATCCGCGTGATCGTGGCGATCACCGAGGGCATCCCGGTACTGGACATGCTGCGCGTCAAGAACGTCCTCGCGCAGCATCCGGAAACCGTGCTGATCGGCCCGAACTGCCCCGGCATCATCACCCCGGGCGAGTGCAAGATCGGCATCATGCCGGGCCACATCCACAAGCCGGGCAAGGTCGGCATCGTGTCGCGCTCCGGCACGCTGACCTATGAGGCGGTATTCCAGACCACCAACGAGGGCCTGGGCCAGTCCACCTGCATCGGCATCGGCGGCGACCCGATCAACGGCCTGAACTTCATCGACTGCCTGAAGCTGTTCCAGGACGATCCGCAGACCGAGGGCATCATCATGGTCGGCGAGATCGGCGGCAGCGCCGAGGAAGACGCGGCCGAGTTCATCGGCGAGTACGTGACCAAGCCGGTGGTGTCGTTCATCGCCGGCGCCTCGGCTCCGGCCGGCAAGCGCATGGGCCATGCCGGTGCGATCATCTCCGGCGGCAAGGGCACCGCGGCGGCCAAGTTCGCGGCGCTGGAAAAGGCGGGCGTGACGACCGTCAAGTCGCCGGCCGACCTGGGCAAGACGCTGGCGAAGCTGATGAAGTAAGCGCGTGTACCTCGCGCACGACGAAAGGCCACGCACCTGCGTGGCCTTTTTTTCGCCGCACCGCCAGGCCATGGAATCGCGATGCCCCCCCTGTAGGAGTCCACTTGTGGGCGATGTCCCGGTCGATATCCCGGCGGAGCGCATCGCCCACTAGTGGGCTCCTACGAGGAGGCGTGGGGGGCGTTGGCCTCCTGATGACCGGTCCCCACTATCATGGGTGACCCCCCGATGCCCGCCTGCCCATGAGCGCCCAAGTCCGCCTCGCCCTGGCCCAGTTCGACTTCACCGTCGGCGCCGTCGCCGCCAACACCACGAAGATCCGCGAGCTGATGACCCGGGCGCACGCCGGCGGCGCGGACCTGGTGGTCTTCCCCGAACTGGCGATCAGCGGCTACCCCCCGGAGGACCTGCTGATCCGCCCGAGCTTCCTGCAGGCCTGCAACGAGGCGATCGCCACGCTGGCGCAAGGCACCAACGGCCTGGCCGCGCTGGTCGGCTTCCCGCACAGCGAGGGCGAGGTCTACAATGCCGCCGCGCTGCTGCGCGAGGGCCGCATCGATTGCGTCGCGCACAAGCAGGCGCTGCCCAACTACGGCGTGTTCGACGACAAGCGCTACTTCCGCCCAGGGCATGCCAGCGCAACCGGCATGGTCAACGGCGTGCGCGTGGGGTTCCTCGTCTGCGAGGACATCTGGGAGCCGGAGCCGGCCGCGCAGGCGGCCCGCTCCGGCGCCGAACTGATCATCGTGATCAACGCCTCGCCCTGGGACGACGCCAAGCAGGCCACGCGCGAGGCGTTGCTCGTCGCGCGCGCGAAGGAAACCGGCTGCGCCATCGTCTATCTCAATCTGGTCGGCGGCCAAGACGAGGTGGTCTACGACGGCGCCTCGATGCTGGTCAACGGCGACGGCTCGATTGCCGCGCGCGCCCCCGCCTTCGTCGACGCCCTGTTGTGGGCCACCTTCGATCCGGCCACCCGTACGCTGAGCGCGCAGGACTGGCCGGTTGCCGCCGATACGCGCCCGGAGGCGGTGCTGTATGCCGCGCTGGTGCGCGGCATCCGCGACTACATCGACAAGAACGGCTTTCCGGGCGTGCTGCTCGGCCTCTCCGGCGGCATCGATTCGGCCCTGACGCTGGCGCTGGCGGTGGACGCGCTGGGCGCCGATCGCGTCACCGCGGTGATGCTGCCCACCCGCTACACCTCGAAACTCTCGCTGGACGGCGCGCGCGAACAGGCCGAGCGCCTGGGCGTGGCCTACCACGTGATCGACATCGAGCCGACCTACCAGAGCTTCCTCGCCGCACTGACGCCGGCCTTCGCCGGCAAGGCCGCCGACACCACCGAGGAGAACCTGCAGTCGCGCACCCGCGGCGTGATGCTCATGGGCCTGTCCAACAAGCACAACCACTTGCTGCTGGCCACCGGCAACAAGAGCGAGATGGCGGTCGGCTACGCCACGCTCTATGGCGACATGTGCGGCGCCTACGCGCCGCTCAAGGATGTCTACAAGACGGTGGTCTACCGGTTGGCGCGTTGGCGCAACGAGGCCGTGATGGGGGAGGCGGAATGCGGGAAGCGGGAGTCGGGATTCGGAAAAGCCGGATCCCGCGCTGCCGTGGCTCGTGCGAATCCCGATTCCCGATTCCCGATTCCCGTGGAAGTCATCGACCGCCCGCCCTCGGCCGAGCTGCGCGAAGACCAGACCGACCAGGACTCGCTGCCTCCCTACGAGGTGCTCGACGCCATCCTCAAGCGCTTCATCGAGGACGAGCAATCGCAGGCCGAGATCGCCGCCGCCGGCTTCGATCCGGACACCGTGCGCCGCGTGGCCATGCTGGTCCTGCGCAACGAGTTCAAGCGCCGCCAGGCGGCCCCCGGTCCCCGCGTGACCACCCGGGCCTTCGGCCGCGAGCGCCGCTACCCGATCACGTCCGGCTGGAAGTAGCACCTCGCAGGAGCGCATCCGTGTGCGACCGCCATCCTGCACGGCGGCGCGCGGGACGACGTTACAAAAAAAAGGCCGGCGATCCGCCGGCCTCTTTTCTCAATGGTGCCCGGAGAAGGGAATCATCTTGCGCAACGTGGACGGCGCATGAGGCCACTTCGGGTCGGTCAGGTACGGGTGGTCGGGATAGTTGAGCGCGAGCACCTTGCGCACGTTCTCGGCCTGCTCCTTCTGGTCCAGCGCCAGGTAGCTGCGGGCGAGGATGGCCAGGGCATCCCCCGTCTGCGGCGCCTGCTGGTAGTGCTCGACCACGTACTGCGCGCGGTCGGCAGAGGCCACGAAGGCCTTGTTGCGCAGGTAGAACTTGGCGACGTTGATCTCGTACTGCGCCAGGATGTTGCGCAGGTAGATCATGCGCTGGCGCGCATCGGCGGTGTAGGCGCTGTCGGGGAAGCGGCGGGCAAGTTCGGAGAAGTCGTCGAACGCCTGCAGGTTGTACGCCTGGTCGCGCCGCGCCTGCGAGCCCTCGCGCGAAATGAAGCGCTCGATCACGCCGCTGGTGCGGCCGAAATTGATCAGGCCGCGCAGGTAATAGGCATAATCGACATGTTTCTGGGTCGGGTACGTCTTGATGAAGCGGTTGATCGTCGAGTAGGCGTCGTCCGGCTGGCTGTCCTTGTACTGCGAGTAGGCCAGCTCCAGCTGCGACTGCTCGTTGTACTCGCCCGACGGAAAGCGTGCGATCAGGCGCTGGTACGCCTTGGTCGCCGCGGCGTAGTCGCCGTTCATCAGGTCGTCGTGGGCGGTGGCGTAGAGCTTCTCCACCGGCATGGTGTCGATGGTCTCGCGTTTGTGGCCGAACATCGAGCAGGCGCCCAGGGACAGGCCCAGGACCAGCACGGCGAGCAGTTTGAAGAATAAGCGCATTGGGAAATTTTTATGGATGTGATCGTGGGGATGATAGCCCAAACCGTCGGCCACCCGCGGAGGGCGGCATGACCGTCATCCGGCATCAGGCCCAGGTCCCGCTGTCGGCGGCAGGCAAGCGCTTCGACCAGGCGCTGGCCGAGATGTTCCCGGACTATTCGCGCTCGCGCCTGGCCGGCTGGATCAAGGCCGGCGGGGTGACCCTGGACGGCGCCGTGGCGCCGCCCCGCCAGCTGCTGCGTGGCGGCGAGCAGGTGCGGCTGGAGGTCGAGCTGGCCAACGAGGTGGAAAGCGCCCCCGAGGCGATCGACCTTTCCGTCGTGTACGAGGACGGACACGTGATGGTGCTGGACAAGCCAGCCGGGCTGGTGGTGCATCCGGGCGCCGGCAACCCGGCCGGCACGCTGCTCAACGCGCTGCTGCACCACGACCCCGCGCTGGCCGAGCTGCCGCGCGCGGGCATCGTGCACCGGCTGGACAAGGACACCTCCGGCCTGATGGTGGTGGCCAGGTCGCTGGCCGCGCACACCGCGCTGGTGGACATGCTCTCGCGCCATGAGGTGGAGCGGCAGTACGAAGCGGTCGTGCTCGGTACCCTGGTGGCCGGCGGCACCGTCGATGCGCCGATCGGCCGGCACATGGGCGACCGCCTGCGCCAGGCCGTGCGCGACGAGGACGACGGCAAGCACGCCATCACCCATTACCGACTGCGCGAGCGCTTCCGCGCCCACAGCCTGATCCAGTGCAACCTGGAGACTGGCCGCACGCACCAGATCCGGGTGCACATGGCGCACATCCACCACCCGCTGGTCGGCGATCCGCTGTACGGCGGCAGCCTGCGCCTGCCCAAGGGCGCGACGCCGGAGCTGGTCGCGGCCTTGCGCGGCTTCCGCCGGCAGGCGCTGCATGCCGAACGTCTGGCATTCGAGCATCCCGCGACGGGCGAGCAGATGGCGTTCGAGGCGAAGCGGCCGGCGGACATGGAGGCACTGATCGCGGCCCTGCATGCCGATGCGCTGGAGCAGCGCGAGCCTTAGCCCGCAGCCTCCGCCATCCACGGCGGGGAGGCGGGGGCTGGCGCGCTATGCTTGACGCTCCCCCGTGACGGCCATCCCATGACCGACCCCTGGATCCTCCCCGACTGGCCCGCGCCGCGTGGCGTGCACGCAGCGGTGACCACGCGCCACGGCCCCGGCGTTTCCACCGGCGACTATGCGCGCTTCAATCTCGGGCTGCGCACGGGTGACAGCCTCGAGGCGGTCGCCAGTAATCGCGACGCGTTGGGCCACGCACTCGACCTGCCGTCCGGGCCGCGCTGGTTGCGCCAGGTGCATGGCACCACCGTCGCCCAACTCGGCCCGCTCGCGAGTGACGACGAGCCGCAGGCGGACGCAGCTGTCGCCCATCTGCCCGGGACGGTCCTGGCGATCCTCACCGCCGACTGCCTGCCGGTGTTGTTCTGCAGCGAAGACGGCGCACGCATCGGCGCCGCGCATGCGGGCTGGCGCGGGCTGGCCGCGGGGGTGCTGGAGGCGACCATCGACGCGATGGGCACACCGCCCGCCCGGCTGCTGGCGTGGCTGGGACCGTGCATCGGACCGGATTCCTACGAGGTGGGCGAGGAAGTGCGGGCCGCTTTCGTGGAACGCAACGCGGAGGCCTCCACCTGTTTCAGGGCGACGCGGCCGGGGCACTGGCATTGCGGCCTGGCCAGCCTGGCGCGGCACAGGCTCGCTACGGCGGGCGTCATGCGCATCCATGGCGGCGGCTTCGACACGCTGGCGGACGAGCGCTTCTATTCCTACCGCCGGGACGGGGCCGGCAGCGGTCGCTTTGCCACCCTGGTCTGGCGCGACTGAGGTTGCCGCCGGGGCCTCGTCGCGGGACTTGCGGGGATGTTCTTCCGCGGCGGCAGGAAGGCATCGCCCACAAGTGGGCTCCTACCGGGCGGGCGACGATGACGCGCGCCGCTGCAGGGGCCCACTTGCTCTTCGCGACCCACCCCAGGGCCGCCCCGGCGCCCTCAGCCGATGGACGGCAAGCTCTCCACCCCGGCCTCGATCGCCGCCCGGTGCATGGCGCAGCGCGGCAGCATCCGCGCGAAGTAGAACCGCGCGGTATCCCGCTTGGCCTGCTTGAATCCCGGCGACTGCGCGCTGCCGGCGGCGGCAACGCTGCGCGCCCACATGTAGGCCAGCGCCACGTAGCCGGAGTAGTAGAGGTAGTCGACCGCCGCCGCACCCAGTTCCTCGGGATTGGCCTGTGCGCGCTCGGCCACGGCCATCGTCAGGGCCTGCCATTCCCCGGCCGCCTTCGACAGCGGGCCGATGAATTCGGCCACCGCGGCATCGCCCGCGTGCTGTTGGCAGAAGCCGCCGATCTCCGCCATGAAATGGCGGAAGCCCGCACCCTTGAGCTGCATGATCTTGCGGCCCAGCAGGTCCATCGCCTGGATGCCGGTGGTGCCCTCGTACAGCGTGATGATGCGGGCATCGCGCACGAACTGTTCCACGCCGTTCTCGGCGATGTAGCCGTGCCCGCCGTAGACCTGCACGGCCTCCTTGACGCTCTCCTGCGCCAGCTCGGTGAGCACGCCCTTGACGATGGGGATCAGGAACGCCACCAGCTCGCCGGCCTTCGCGCGCGCGGCTTCGTCGGCAGCGCGTTCCTCGATGTCCAGCTGCAGCGCCGCGTAGAGCATCAGCGCGCGGCCGCCCTCGACGATGGCACGCTGGGTCAGCAGCATGCGGCGCACGTCCGGGTGCACCAACAGCGGATCGGCCGGCTTGTCCGGGTAGGCAGGGCCGCTCAGCGCGCGGCCCTGCAGGCGTTCGCGCGCGTAGTTGAGGCTGTTCTGCAGCGCGCGCTCGGCCAGGCCCACGCCCTGCACGCCGACCGCCAGGCGCGCGGCATTCATCATGGTGAACATGCCGAACAGTCCCTTGTGCGGCTGGCCGATGAGCCAGCCCTCGGCGCCGTCGAAGTTCATCACGCAGGTGGGCGAGGCGTGGATGCCCATCTTGTGCTCGATTGCGCCGGCGGCCACGGCATTGCGTTCGCCCATCGTTCCGTCGCGCGCGACCTTGAACTTGGGCACCACGAACAGCGAGATGCCGCGGCTGCCGGGCGGCGCAT
Organism: Frateuria soli; assembly: GCF_021117385.1. GTDB lineage: Bacteria > Pseudomonadota > Gammaproteobacteria > Xanthomonadales > Rhodanobacteraceae > Frateuria_A > Frateuria_A soli. The sequence continues at coordinate 2,539,836 of NZ_CP088252.1, read as the reverse complement.
CGGGCAGGCGCGCGAGCACCAGGTGCACGATGTTCTCGGTCAGGTCGTGCTCGCCGGCGGTGATGAAGATCTTGGTGCCGGTGATCCGGTAGCTGCCGTCGGCACCCGGTTCGGCGCGGGTCTTGAGCAACCCCAGGTCGGAGCCGGCCTGCGGCTCGGTCAGGCACATGCTGCCGCACCAGCGGCCTTCGACCATGGGCTTGAGGAACACCTGCTTTTGCCAGTCGTCGCCGTGCAGCTGCAGCGCGTGCGCCGCGCCCTGGCTGAGCAGCGGGTAGTTGCCCCAGGCGAGGTTGGCCGAGTCGAGCATCTCCTTCATCGCCACGCCGAGCACTTCAGGCAGTGCCTGGCCACCCATCGCCTCGGGCATGGTCAGACCGGCCCAGCCGCCCTCGACGTAGGTCCGATAGGCCTCCTTGAAGCCCTTGGGGGTGGTAACGGTGGCGGTGGCCTTGTCGAAGTGGCAGCCCTGGGCATCGCCGGAGGCGTTGAGCGGGGCGAGCACCTGTTCGTTGAAGCGCGCGGCTTCCTCCAGCACCGCGTCGAGCAGGTCGCGGGTGTGGCCCTCGCCGCCGGCCAGCGGCGTCAGCGTGGCCTCGGCGCCGAACAGGTCGTGCAGCACGAAGCGCATGTCGTCGAGCGGGGCCTTGTACATCGTCATCGGTATGTCCTCGGGTGGAACGGAAGGGCGGGTTCAAGCCGCCATCAGGCGTGCATGAGGGCGCGGGTCAGCGCCAGGTGTTGGCGATGCCGGGCACGGGCGAGAGCCAGTCCTTGCCGGAAAAGCCGAAGTCGCGCGGCGACTTCTCCTGCTCGGGCCTGGCCCGCACGCTGCCGGAGAGCGTGTAGGGCAGGGCGCCGGCGCTGCCCCTGGCGGCGCTGGCCGCCAGCGCCTTGCCCATCGCCGGCGTCGGCAGCACGTCGATCTGCACCGAATCGCTGGCGAAGGCGGGGATGTCGCGCTCGAAGCTGCCGTGCACGCGCACCGGCACGCTGTCGGGCATCGCCAGCTGCGCATCGAGCGCGGTGAAGTCCATGCCGGCGTAGCTGTTGTTCTGGATGCGCACGGTCAGCCGCCAGGCGCCGCCGGGCTGGAGCTCCAGCTGCTGGATGCTCACGGTGGGCGGGAACACGCTCTTGCGGGGCGGGCCACAGGCGATCAGGCCCAGGACCAGCGACAGCGGGACGATCCAGCGCAGGAAACGCATCGTGGGATTCTCCAAACGATCGTTCGAATTCCTGATTCTAACCACAGCCGGCCGGTCCGCGTCAGCGTCCCTGCGGACACGACGGGCGGCGCGGTTTCGCGGTACGCGGCGAACAGGCATCATCAGCGTCTTTCGCCCCAGGATTCCCCACGCATGTCACGCCGCTACATCGCCCGCCGCTCCCCCATCCACGGCAATGGCGTGTTCGCCACCGCGCCGATCAGGAAGGGCGAGGAGATCGTCGAATACAAGGGCACGCTGATGACGCACGCCGAGGCCGACGACATGTATGGCGACGGCGGCGAGACCGGGCACACGTTCCTGTTCACGCTCAACGACGACTACATCATCGACGCCAACCGCAAGGGCAACACCGCGCGGTGGATCAACCACAGCTGTGCGCCGAACTGCCGCGCGGTCGTCGAGGAAAGCGAAAGCGGCGACCCGCGCAGGGACCGCGTGCTGATCGAGGCGATCCGCAACATCAAGCCGGGCGAGGAGCTGACCTATGACTACGGCATCGTGCTGGACGTGCCCTACACCGCGCGACTGAAGAAGCGGTGGCAGTGCCTGTGCGGCTCGCCCAACTGCACCGGGACCCTGCTCAAGCCCAAGCGCTGACCGCGGGCGCTAACGCCCGGATGACATGCGCAAGACGCCTTGCGCATGCATCACCCGTCATGCTCCCCGCTTCGTTCGCAGGAGATCACCATGACGTCATCGAAAAAGCTTAACGGCCGCGCGATCGCCGTGCTCGCCACCGACGGTTTCGAGTATTCGGAACTGACCGAGCCCAAGCGCCTGCTGGAAGAGGCCGGTGCCGACGTGCAGGTGGTCGCGCCGGGCGATGCCAGGGAGATCAAGGGCTGGAAGGGCGGCGACTGGGCCGGCAGCGTGCCGGTGGACATGAAGCTGGGCGACGTAGATGCCTCCGACTTCGACGCGCTGATACTGCCCGGCGGCGTGATCAACCCCGACAAGCTGCGCACGCAGCCGGCCGCGGTCGCGCTGGTGCAGGCGTTCGCGAAGGCTGGCAAGACGGTGGCGGCGATCTGCCACGGGCCGTGGACGCTGATCAACGCGGGCCAGGTCGATGGCCGCAAGGTGACCTCGTGGCCATCGCTGAGGCAGGACCTGGAAAACGCCGGCGCGAAGTGGGAGGACCGCGAGGTCGTGCGCGACGGCAACCTGATCACCAGCCGCAAGCCCGACGACATTCCGGCGTTCGCCAACGCAGTGATCGAGGCGCTGGCGGCGGCGGCCTGAGGCCTCCTGCCGCAGTTCCCTGCGGGCCCCGGTCCCGTGCCCAGCCCGCTCTCCGACGGGAGCGGGCTGGGCGCGCGATCAATCCTCCTCGACGTGCGGCTTCCACGCCTCGGAAAGCTGCTTCTGCACCGGCGGCGGCACCGGCTCGTAGTGCGAGAGATCCAGGCTGTAGCGTCCCTGCCCGCCGGTCATGGCCTTGAGTTCGGTGGGGTAGTCGGTCAGTTCCGCCAGCGGCGCCTGCGCGCGGATCAGCAACTCGCCACCGCGCTGCGCGTCGGTACCCATGATGCGCGCGCGCTTGGCCGAAAGGCTGCCGGTGACGTCGCCCACACTGGTCTCGGGAATGGCCACTTCCACATCCACGATCGGTTCCAGCACGATCGGCCGCGCCTTGCCCACCGCGTCCATGAACGCCTTTCTGCCTGCACTGACGAACGCCACCTCCTTGGAGTCCACCGGGTGGTATTTGCCGTCGTACACGGTCACGCGCAGGTCCTGCATCGGATAGCCGGCGACCGCGCCGCCGTCCATCGCCTGGCGCACCCCTTTCTCGATCGCCGGCAGGAACTGGTTGGGGATGACGCCGCCCTTGACCTCGTCGACGAACTCGAAGCCGGCGCCACGGTCGAGCGGCTCCACGCGCAGGAACACCTCGCCGAACTGCCCGGCGCCGCCGGTCTGCTTCTTGTGCCGGTGGTGGCCCTCGGCGTGGGCGGCGATCGTCTCGCGGTAGGCGATGCGCGGCGGATGCGTGTCCACTTCCACGCCGTAGCGCTCGCGCATGCGCTCGAGCATCACTTTCAGATGAAGCTCCGACAGCCCGCGCACCACCGTCTCGTTGAGCTCCTTGTGGTGCTCCATGCGCAGGCACGGGTCCTCCTCGGCCAGCCGCGCCAGCGCCTGCGAGAGTTTCTGCTCCTGGCCCTTGTGGCGGGGCGTGAGCGCCAGGGCGAACATCGGCTGCGGGTATTCCATCGGCGCCAGGTGGATGCCGTCCTCCTCGTGCGAGTCGTGCAGCACCGCGTCGAAGTGGATTTCCTCCACCTTGGCCACCGCCGCGATGTCGCCCGGGACGGCCTGTTCGATCTCCACGTGCGCCTTGCCGTCCAGCCGGAACAGGTGGCCGACCTTGAACGGCTTGCGCGAATCGTCGACGAACAACTGCGTGTCGCGCCGGATCGTGCCCTGCCACACGCGGAACACGCCCAGCTTGCCCACGAACGGATCGTTGACGATCTTGAAGACGTCCGCGATGACGTGCTTGGAAGGGTCGCCATCGACCGTGATCGCTTCGCCCTGGCCGTCGACGAAGGGCGGCGGGTTGCCCTCGGCCGGATTGGGCAGCAGGCGCACGGCCAGGTCCAGAAACTCGGGCACGCCCACACCGGTGCGCGCGCTGACGAAGCAGATGGGAACCAGGTGGCCCTCGCGCAGGCACTGCTCGAATGCGTCGTGCAGCTGCTCGCGGCCGAGCGCGCCCTCGCCCTGGTCGAGGTAGGCGCCCATGGTCGCCTCGTTGATCTCGACCACCTGGTCCAGGATCTGCTGGTGCGCCGCGGCCAGCGAGGAAAAATCGGTGGTGCCCTGGTCGTGGAAGAAGCAATCCAGTACCTGCGTGCCATCGTGTGCGGGGAGGTTTACCGGGAGGCATTCGGGTCCGAATTCGTCGCGCAGCGTGTCGACCAGCATCGCCAGCTGCGCGCCCTCCGTGTCGATCTTGTTGACCACCAGCACGCGCGCCAGGCCGCGCTCGCGTGCCCGCGCCATCATGCGCCGCGTGCCGTGCTCGACGCCGTTGGTGGCGTTGACCACGATCGCCACCGTCTCCACCGCGGCGAAGGCGGACAGGGTGGCGCCGCGGAAGTCGGCATAGCCGGCGGTGTCGATCAGGTTGATGTGGCAGCCGTCGCGGTCGATGCCCGCGATCGCGCTGTCGATCGAATGGCCGCGCGCCTTCTCCTGCGCATCGGTATCCGATTGGGTAGTGCCGCGCTCGACCGAGCCGGGCGTCTGGATGACGCCGCCGGCAAGCAGCAAGGCTTCGAACAAGGTGGTCTTGCCGGTGTCGGCGTGGCCGGCGAGCGCGATGTTGCGGATGTTTTCCGTGCTGTACGACACGATGCGACCCTCCTCAAGCAGAGGCGCGGGACTCGCATCGGCATGAACGGCGCCGCACGAGGCCGCGCTTGGCGGCTGACGATGGCGGGCCGTCATGGTCGTCCTCAGGCGCGCAAGCGCGGGCGGGGGCGGTCATGGCGGGGTGCGGCGGGTGCCGCCTGTGTAGCCTTGTGCCATCGACCCGCGTGGTCAAGCTGCAATGCGGGCGGGAACCCCTTGCAAACGTGACGGTCTTGCGAAGGCGGGCACGAACCGGCCCGCTTCCCCACGCACGGAGCTTTCCCCATCGTTTCCCCGCCGCAGGTCGAACACCATCGTTGGCAAGTCTCCCCGACGCGCGCCGGCCTGGCGCCGCTGGACGAGGACACCCGAGCGCTGCTGCGCGCCTGGCGCGAGCGGAGGCCGCCGCGCGAGCCCTGGCGTTTCCGTCTCGCGCTGGCGCTGGTGCTGGCGCTGCATGGTCTGTTCGCCATCGTCGTATGGTGGGAAATGCAGCCGCGGCCGGCGCGTGAAGTCGTGCATGCGCGACGGGGCGATGCGCTGCAGGTGCGCCTGATCGAGCGTCCGCGCGCCGCCGCGCCCGCACCGCCGCCGGCCGTGCCGAAACCGCCGCCGGCCGCGCCGCCGCCCCCGGCACGCGAGCGGCCACGCACCGATGCAATGACCGCCAACCTGCCCGCCGCCCGCGCCACGACCGCCACCACACCCCGGCTCTACGACCGCACCGGCCAACCCCTGTTGCCTGCGGGTCCCGCCACGACCGCCACGCCGGCGCCCGGCTACATCCAGCGCATGCCGCAGGGCGACAGCCAGGTGATGAGCCACGACACCCCGATCAAGTACAAAGCCACGCGCTTCGAGGAATATTTCCCGCCGCCCGACGAGACCCTCCTCGGGCAGGGCGTGCGTCGCGCGCTCAGCGCCACCCATTCCAACGAGCACAAGTCCGTCGACCTCGGTCACGGCATCCATTTGAAGTGCAAGACGCTGTTTGGCATCCCCACGCCGATGTGCGGCATGCCGCCGGCGCCTCCCTCGAAGAAGGATGGCGACGAACGCCTCGACATGGCGCCTGCCCCCCTGGCGAAGGAGCTGGCGCCACCGGTGCGCAAACTGTCCGAATGCATCGCCCTCTACCGCGACGGCAAGCCGCTTCCCCACGGCTGCCCGATCGACACGCCGGCGCGCGCCGTCGACGCGGAATGCGGCGAGGCCCGGCAGGCCGGCAAGCCGCCACCGGCTCACTGCCGCAAGCCCTGAAGCGCCCGGTCCACTGGGCGCCTGCAGTGCCTGCTTGCGGGCGATGCAGTCCATGACGCCCCCCGGCGGGCCGGCGGCAACCGACCGGCCGGCCCGTCCACGGCGCACGGCCCCGCCAAGCCGCAGGCTACACTTTCGCCATGCCCCTGCCCCCTGCGGACAAGCCGAGCGACTCGCCCGCCGACGCGCGTCCGGTGGTCATGCTGCGCTCGCCGCGGGACGCCGCGGCGCAGGCCATCGTCTACCGCCGTCGTCGCGCCGAGCGGCCGCGCGACCGCGGCCTGCGCATCGCCGGCCTGGCCGGCACGCTGCTGGTGCATCTGCTGGTGCTGTTCGGCGCCATCCTCGGCCCTGCCTACGACCTGCCGGAACCACCGCGCGACACCGCGCCGCTGCAGGTGCGCCTGATCGACAAACCCGAGCCACCGCCCCCGCCGCCGGTGCGCGGCACGCCGCCCAGGCTCGTGGGACCGCGCCACCGCGGCAACACGCGCGCCGCGGTGACGCGAGCCACGCAGGCGCCGGCCACGCCCCCGACACCGGCGCCTTCCACGCCCGACACGCCGGTCATCACGGTGACCGCGCCCAAGGCGACCATCGAGATCGCCAGAGCCGCCGCACCGCCGCCGCCGCTCACGCTGCCGCGCCCGCAACCGACGCCGGACCTCACGCCGGTGCCGCTGGCCGGCACGCCGCCGCGGATCAACCTGGACACACCGCCGACCGAGCGCCCGGTGCCGCCGAAGTTCCAGCCCGAACCGGTGCGCAAACCGCAGCCCGAAGGCAACCGGCCGATGCCCGCGCCGCCTTCGCTGGCGATGCCGGCCGTCCCCGCGCAGGCGGCGCCGCCGGTCGTGGCGCCCAGCATCGCGCTCGACCAGGTCGCGCCGCCGAAGGCATCGCCACCCAGCACGGTGGACCTGGTCCGCCCGCAACCGCCGGCTGCGCCCATTACGCCGCAGGTCCAGGCGATCCCGCTGCCGGCGCAGGTCGCGCCCACCATCAACCTGGCGCCAGAGGTCAGCGCGCCCGCGCCGCTGGTGCCGAGGGAACGCCCGCGCGTGCAGGTGCCCAGCATCCAGCTTGCCGAGCCACAGCTTTCGGCCGTGCCGCTGGAGACCACGGCCGCGCCCGCCGCGCCGAAACCGGCCGCGCCCACCATCGACGTATCCAGGGCGACGTCGCCCGCGACCTCCATCGTCCTGGCGCGCCCGCAGATCGCCGCCACGCCGTCGACCGAACCCGCGCCGACGCAAGCCGCCGTGCCTGCCGCGCCCACCGGCGAAGCTGCCGCCACGGCGTCGGCCGACGCGCAGGCGCCGGAGAACGCGCCCGCCAGTGCACCGGAGGCTACGCCACAGGGCAGCGATACCGGCACGCCCGGCGCCCGCGAAGCGGCACCCGAAGCCGCCAACGCCAACGGCGCACCCGCCCCGCAGACTGGACAGGGCAGCGGGCAGGGCGAGGGCAGGCAGGGCAAGGCGCAGCCGGGTGCGGCCGGGGGTGCCGAGAAGGGCCAGGTGGGCAGCTATATCCAGCTCAAGCCGCATGGCGACACCGAGATCATGGATCACCGCGTGCCCGACATCGGCTACCGTCCGACGCGGTTCGAAGACGACTGGGCACCCGAAGGCGAGAGTTCCATCGACACCGCGCTGCGCCACGCGGTCGAGAAGACCACCATCAAGCACACGTTCCACCTGCCGCGCGGCGTGCGGCTCAATTGCAAGGTCAGCCCGCTGTTCCCGATCGCGCTGCTTGGCTGTGGGGGTGATCCGCCTGCGAAAGCGGCCCGGGATCCGGAGCTGTACGAGCGCCTGAACCTGGCACCGGTGAAATCGCTCGATCCCACGGCAGCCGCCAGCGCGGCGAAGACTGCATCGACCAATGCGCCCGCCGCCCCCATCCATCTGGACAACGCTGCCCAATGCGCTGCCGCCCGCGTGAGCGGCGGCCCGCTGCCGCCTGGCTGCCCGGGCGACGGCCGCGCGCCACCGCAGCCGATACAGGCGCCCGCGCCGGCCACCAGTTCATGGGTGCCGCCGAGCGATCAGTTCCGCTGAGGGACGGGCAAGCGGATCGGGCTATCGGCTTGCACCGGCGTGGATCGGGAGAACCTGCCCCCAAGCTCACGGCGTTCGCGGAAGGCGGAGCCTGCCATCGATGCCGGTGCAACCCTCGCCGGGAGCGCGGCCACGCGATCGGCGGGTTCCGGGGGCTGGACTACCGGACGATCCGTTGGCGACGGGCTACCGACAAGCCGGCAACAACTCAGTGGGCTGCGTCCGCCTTGCCTGCCGGACGCTTCGCCGGCCGGTTGAGGTAGACCGCATTCACGCTCTGCGAGTTTGCGAACACCAGATCGGGGTAGCCGTCCCCGTCCATGTCGCCGACCGCGACGCCGTACGTCTCGGCGTCGTCTTCGTCGAGCTGCACGCGGCGGAAGTTCGTGCCGGGCCCGTCGTTGAAATAGACCGCGTTCGGCTGTTCGTCGTTGCCTTCCACCAGGTCGAGATCGCCGTCGCGATCCAGATCGGCCGCCGCCAGGGCGTAGGTGCGCGTGCCGGGCGGGCCGAACCGCACCGCCTGCGCGAACGCGCCGGTGCCGTCACCGAGGTAGAGAACGTTCGCACTGCCGATGACACCCAGCGCCAGATCGGGGTTGCCGTCACCATTGAAATCGCCGGCCACGATCGGGCGCGAATCCGCGACGCTTCCGGGCAGGGCGTGCTCGACGAAGCCGCCGGAGCCATCGCCGAGCATCACCACGCTCGCCTGCTGATCCCTGCGCGCGAACGCGAGGTCGACGTGGCCATCCCGATTGAAGTCTGCCGTCGCAACGGAGGTCGATGCGGTATCCGCGCCGCCGATGGGGTGTGGGGTGCCGAAGCCGCCTTTTCCATCGCCCGGATAGAACACGTCCGGATCATGCCGGCGAGCCAGGACAAGGTCCGCCGCGCCGTCTTCATTGACGTCGACAAGCGCCGCGCCCCGCGCGTTGCCACCTCGCGTGCCCAGGCGCGGGCCGGGCGACAAGTTGCCCTTGCCGTCGCCGAGAAAGACCTGTGCGGGCATCACGTCGTGGACGACCACGGCATCCAGGTCCCCGTCCGCGTCCAGGTCCGCCAGGCGGATGGCGTAGCTGGGCATCGCCGCCGTGCCGATAGGGCGGGCCTCCAGTAGCCGCCCGTTGCCGGCATTGAGGAAGGCGACGTCTTGTTGCGCCCAATGCCGGCCGTTGGCGATCACTGCGTCAAGGTCACCATCGCCATCGAGGTCGCCCAGCTGCACGTTGGCGCTCATATGCTCGGCCAAGTCGAACCACAGGAACGGGTCCGCCTTGAACGTGCGCGCCTGGACCGGCGCCGGGGTGGCCAGGGCCGAGCCCAGCAGAACACAGAAGATGGAAAGCATGTCGCATCCTTGGTTCGGGGCGGGCCCGCACATGGCCCCTGCAGGCTACAAAGATACCGCCGAACGCAAGCACGAACTCTTGCCCGGCTTCTCCTGCGGTTGGATCCGACCGCAGGCTTCCCGCGCCAGTGGCCGAGGTCCGCGGCGAACGGTCTACTGCCGGGTGCCGCGGCGGGTTGGCTTGGGCTTGGGCTTGGGCTTGGGCTTTGGTTCGGGCATGGCTGCGGCCGTCGAGGCCAGCAGCGCCTGCAACCGTTCCGCATCGTCCAGCAGCTCGTCTGCCACGGGATAGGGCTTGGCACCGGGGTAGGGAGGACGACGCGGCAGACCTGCCGTCAAGGTCGAGGTGGCATCCGACGCCTTGACGAACAGGCTGTTGTCGCACGCGAAGGCGACGATCCTGCCGTCGACGTAGATGCCGTATTCGCCGAACATCCGCTTGAACGCCACACGTTCACCCAGCGCGGCCTGTTCGACGACGTAATCGATGAAGGATAAGTCCGTTGCCATACATGGCCCCGCGAAGCGCCGCCGCCGGGCGGCGGCGCCCCTTTTATCACACGTTCGCTCTTGTCGCGGGCGGGCCCGGCGGCAGTCGGCCGGGCTCGGCGGGAAAGCGTCTCACGGTGTACCTGCATCGCTGTGGCCATCCGCGCCCAGGTCGCGGGCCATCCGATCGAGGGTGGCGTAGACCGGAAGCTTCTCGGTGATGTCGTACTCGCCGGCCGTCACGTGGGCCGCCGTGCGGCGGCATGTTTCAGCCACCTGCGCCGGTGTGCCGGCAAGCAGTTTTGCGGCCTCGACGTCGCCCTGCTGGTGCGCCAACGCCATCTGCCCGGCGAGGATACGGTCGGCCGCCTCCTTGCCGCTGGAGTTCTGAACCGCGACCAGGAGTGTGGTCTGGTACATCCGGCTGGCGTCCAGGAACATGCCGTTGCGGGCGCGCTCTCGCCATGTGTCGAAGATTCCCTCGCCGTCGGCCGATACGCCGGGCAGCGAATCACAGGTGGAAGCCAGCGCGGAAAGATAATGCTGGAGGGTCAGCGTGAAGCCGGCGGCTTCCCAACCAGCCTCGACGGCACTCGAATCGGTCGCGGGTTCTTTTCGGGAGGCGGACGCATGCTGGGCAAGCGCGTCGCGCTTTGCGGCGAAAGACGAGGTGCAACTCGGATAAGGCGGCTTTTCCTCCGCCACACGGTCGCACACCTGGATCGGCATCAGCGCCGCCAGTCGCTGCGACCACAGCTCGGCATCGATCCGCGGAGGCTCCGATTGCGCGGGTTTGCGCTCGGACCATTGCAGTGTGTAGTAGTCGTGCGCGCCCTTGATCACCACGATCAGCGTTGTCTCGCCATGGGGGGATTCGCTGCTGCCTGGCAGCGCGCCGCAACCGGCCACTGCGGCGTAGGTGGGATAGTCATCGACGACCGGGGTCTCCAGTTCGATGCCGTAATAGGAGTCCGGACAAGTCTCCTGGAAGCATGCCGCGAGGCGGATTGCGAAATCCCTTGGCGTGACCTGCGGGTAGTCGGCCAGGCCGGCGGCTCCCGTCAGGCTGACCATCTGCGACCAGTCAACCAAGGATTCGCCCTCGCGCACCGCTTCGAACAGGTAGTTGTTCGCATGGGTTTCCTCGTTGACCCGAGCGAAGCCTGAAGGCATCGGCCACGCGACAAGCTGGCTGAACACCGGCATGACCGCCACCACGGTGTCGTGGTCGCCGGCAAGCGCCGGCGATGCGCCTGCCAGAACCGCAGCCAGGGCCATGCCTGTCGCTGTCCATCGTCTGCTTGCCATGTCCGCTCCTTGTCCCGTTGGCGAGCGCGCAGGATAGGCATTGCGCGGCGCCGGGCCATCAGCCACGCGTGCCGCCGGGCGTAAGACTTTGCCGCCGCGATCGAGGGCAACGGGCGATAACGCGTGCCGACGCGTCAGCAGTGCGAATCTGTCCAGCGGTGTTTGCTTCGCCCTGTCGCAACGGGAGCGGGTAGGGGGCGTTCGCCTCAGCCGCGGTAGCGGTTGATCTGGTCGCGCAGGGCCTCGGTGGCCTGGCGGGCGGCGGCGGCAAAGTCTGCGTCGTTGGCGGCGTAGAGGATGGCCCGCGAGGAGCTGATCATCAGGCCGGTGCCGTCGGTGGTGCGGCCGTGGCGCAGGACGGCTTCGACGTCGCCGCCCTGCGCGCCGATGCCGGGGACGAGCAGGGGCATGTCGCCGACCAGCGCGCGGACCTGCGCGAGTTGCTCGGGCCAGGTGGCGCCGGTGACCAGGGCGCAGTTGCCGTTGCCGTTCCAGTCGCGCGCGATGGTGCGGGCCAGGTGCTGGTAGAGCGGCAGGCGCTTGCCCTCGGTGCTTTCGACGATGAGGTCCTGCAGGTCGGCGGCGCCGGGGTTGGAGGTGTGGCAGAGCAGGATCACGCCCTTGTCGGCGCGGTCGAGGAAGGGCTGGATGGAGTCACGGCCGAGGTAGGGGTTCAGCGTGACCGCGTCGGCGCCGTAGCGTTCGAAGGCTTCGGTGGCGTAGTGCCGGGCGGTGGATCCGATGTCGCCGCGCTTGGCATCCAGGATGACGGGGATGCCCGGGTGGGCATCGTGGATGTGGGCGATGAGCCGCTCGAGCGCGTCTTCGGCGCGCAACGCGGCGAAGTGGGCGATCTGGGGCTTGTAGGCGCAGACGAGGTCGGCGGTGGCGTCGACGATGGCGCGGCAGAAGGTGTAGACCGCGTTGGGGGTGTCGCGCAGGTGCGGCGGGAATCTGGCGGGTTCGGGGTCGAGGCCGACGCAGACGAGGGAGTCATTGTGCTGCCATGCCTGGTGCAGGGACTGCATGAAGTGCATGGTGGCTCCTCGTTGGGTGGTGATCGTGGTGTGGCTCGATGGTGGTGCGAGGTTGCGGCGGGCGGGTAGGGCGAAAGGCCTCCCCCTCTCCCCAACCCTCTCCCCCGGCTGCGCCGGGGGAGAGGGAGCCGGTTGCTGCGGGATCGAGTTATGTCCGAATCCCGAATCCCTGCCCTCAAGCCAGCTTCTTGTACTTCACGCGCTTGGGGCCGGCCTCGTCGCCCAGGCGGCGCTTCTTGTCGGCTTCGTACTCGTTGTAGTTGCCGGGGAAGAATTCCACGTGCGAGTCGCCCTCGAAGGCGATGATGTGCGTGGCGATGCGGTCCAGGAACCAGCGGTCATGGCTGATCACCACCGCGCAGCCGGGGAACTCCAGCAGCGCGTCTTCCAGCGCGCGCAGGGTTTCCACGTCCAGGTCGTTGGACGGCTCGTCGAGCAGCAGCACGTTGCCGCCCTGCAACAGGGTCTTGGCCATGTGCAGGCGGCCGCGCTCGCCGCCGGACAGGTTGCCGACGATCTTCTGCTGGTCGGTGCCCTTGAAGTTGAAGCGGCCGATGTAGGCGCGCGACTGGATCTCGAAGTTGCCGATGGTGAGGATGTCCGAGCCGCCGGACACTTCCTGCCAGACGTTGTTCTTGCCGTCGAGCGCGTCGCGCGACTGGTCGACGTAGGCGAGCTTGACCGTGTGGCCCAACTTGACCTCGCCCGAATCGGGCTGCTCCTTGCCCATGATCATCTTCATCAGCGTGGACTTGCCCGCGCCGTTGGGACCCATCACGCCGACGATGGCGCCGGCCGGGATCTTGAACGAGAGGTCGTCGATCAGCAGGCGGTCGCCGAAGGACTTGGAGACGTTCTTGAACTCGATGACCTCGTTACCCAGGCGCTCGCCCGGCGGAATGAAGATCTCGTTGGTCTCGTTGCGGCGCTGGTACTCGACCGAGTTCAGCTCCTCGAACCGGTTCAGGCGCGCCTTGCCCTTGGACTGGCGGCCCTTGGCGGCCGAGCGGATCCACTCCAGCTCCTTCTCGATCGCCCTCTGGCGCGACTTCTCCTGCTGGGCTTCCTGCTTGAGCCGCTGGTCCTTCTGCTCCAGCCACTCGGTGTAGTTGCCCTTCCAGGGGATGCCGCGGCCGCGGTCGAGCTCGAGGATCCACTCGGCGGCGTTGTCCAGGAAGTAGCGGTCATGGGTGACCGCCACCACGGTGCCGGGGTAGTCCTGCAGGAAGTGTTCCAGCCACTCGACCGACTCGGCGTCCAGGTGGTTGGTCGGCTCGTCCAGCAGCAACATGTCCGGCTTGGACAGCAGCAGGCGGCACAGCGCCACGCGGCGCTTCTCGCCGCCGGAGAGCGGGCCGACCCTGGTGTCCCACGGCGGCAGGCGCAGCGCGTCGGCGGCGACCTCGAGCTGGCGCTCCAGCGCGTGGGCGTCGTTGGCGGCGAGCAGGTTCTCCAGTTGCTCCTGCTCCTTGGCCAGCGCGTCGAAATCCGCGCCTTCCTCGGCGTAGGCGGCGTAGACCTCTTCCAGGCGCTTCTGCGCGTCGAGGATCTCGTGCACGCCTTCCTCGACCACTTCGCGCACGGTCTTGTCCGGATCCAGCTGCGGTTCCTGCGCCAGGTAGCCGACCTTGATGCCCGGCTGCGGGCGGGCCTCGCCCTGGAAGTCGGTGTCCACGCCGGCCATGATCCGGAGCACCGTGGACTTGCCCGCGCCGTTCAGGCCCAGCAGGCCGATCTTGGCGCCGGGGAAGAAGCTGAGCGAGATGTCCTTGATGATCTGGCGCTTCGGCGGGACGGTCTTGCTCACCCCGTTCATGGTGTAGATGTACTGCATGCTGCGGCTCCCTAAGGGCGTCCGCGGGCCGCGAGGGCGGTCCGGCGGATAAAGGCGGGGAAATGACCGCCAATTATCGCCGATCGGGCCGCAAGTTGCCACGCGGCGAACCGTTTTCCCCTTGAGCCTCCGGGTTTTGCCACGGGAGCGGGGCGATGGAAGCGATCAGCGGCACACGCGGCGTGCGCCGGAGCTGGCGCGGGATCGAACGGTGGTTCGGCCGGATGGCGTCCCGCCACGGGCGGGCGGCGACCTTCGCCTACGAGTTCCTCTGCTTCGGGGTGAAGCAGGCCTCCGCCTGCCTGTTCGGCGGGCTGATGGTCGCGCTGCTGCTGGCCTCCTGGCGCTGGTATCCGGCCGGGGCGCCGCTGGCGCGCTACGACTTCATCACCCTGGCGGCGGTCGGCATCCAGATCGCGTTGCTGGCAAGCGGGCTGGAGAGCCCGCGCGAGGCGCGGGTGATCGCGCTGTTCCACGTGGTCGGCACGTTGATGGAATTGTTCAAGACGGCGGTCGGCTCGTGGATCTACCCGGAGCCGTCGCTGCTGCGTCTCGGCGGGGTGCCGCTGTTCTCCGGATTCATGTACGCGTCGGTCGGCAGCTACATCGCCCGGGCCTGGCGACTGTTCGATTTCCGTTTCACCGGCCATCCGGGCTTCGGCCCGACGGTGGCGCTGGCGCTGGCGATCTACCTCAACTTCTTCTCGCATCACTACTTGCCGGATGCGCGGCTGCTGCTGTTTGCCGCGCTGGGATGGCTGTTCCGGCGCACCTGGGTGCACTACCGCATCCGCCGCGTGCACCGGCGGATGCCGCTGTTGCTGGGCTTCGCGCTCGTGGCGCTGTTCATCTGGCTGGCGGAAAACGTGGGCACGTTCAGCCGCGCCTGGCTCTATCCGGCGCAGCGCCACGGCTGGTCGATGGTGCCCTGGGCGAAGCTCGGGTCCTGGCTGCTGCTGATGGTGATCAGCTACGTGATGGTGTGGGCGCTGCACCGGCGCGGCGCCGATGGTGGCCGCAAGCCCCCGGCAGGGCTACACTTTCCGGCTTGCACCTATCCATCCCCACCCGCCGAGGCGACGCATGTTCCCGAAGGATTGCACGATCGAAGGTTTCGACCCTGAGTTGGCGAAGGCCATCGCCGACGAAGCGCGCCGGCAGGAAGACCACGTCGAGCTGATCGCCTCGGAGAACTACGCCAGCCCGCGCGTGATGGAGGCGCAGGGGTCGGTGCTGACCAACAAGTACGCCGAGGGCTACCCGGGCAAGCGCTACTACGGCGGTTGCGATTACGTGGACGTGGCCGAGCGCCTGGCCATCGACCGCGTCAAGCAGCTGTTCGGCGCCAGCTACGCCAACGTGCAGCCGCATTCGGGCTCGCAGGCCAACCAGGCGGTGTACCTGGCGCTGCTCTCGCCCGGCGACACCATCCTCGGCATGAGCCTGGCTCACGGCGGCCACCTCACCCACGGCGCCAAGGTGAATATCTCCGGCAAGCTGTTCAACGCGGTGCAGTACGGCGTCGACGACGCCGGCCTGATCGACTACGACGAGGTCCAGCGCCTGGCCACCGAGCACAAGCCGAAGATGTTGGTCGGCGGCTTCTCGGCCTATTCGCAGGTGGTCGACTGGAAGCGCATGCGGCAGATCGCCGATTCGGTCGGCGCGATCTTCTTTGTCGACATGGCGCACGTGGCCGGCCTGGTCGCCGCCGGCGTCTATCCCAGCCCGCTGCCGCACGCGCACGTGGTCACCTCGACCACGCACAAGACGCTGCGCGGCCCGCGCGGCGGCATCATCGTGGCCAGCCGCGAGGCGATGGGCGAGGCGGGCGAGGAGATCGAGAAGAAGCTGCAGTCGATCGTCTTCCCGGGCATCCAGGGCGGCCCGCTGATGCACGTGATCGCGGCCAAGGCGGTAGCCTTCAAGGAGGCGCTGGAGCCGGACTTCAAGGCCTACCAGGCGCAGGTGGTGAAGAACGCACAGGCGATGGCGAAGACGATCATCGAGCGCGGCTACAAGATCGTCTCCGGCGGCACCGAAAACCACCTGATGCTGGTCGACATGATCGGCAAGGGCGTCACCGGCAAGGACGCGGAGGCGGCGCTGGGCAAGGCGCACATCACGGTCAACAAGAACGCCGTGCCGAACGACCCGCAGAAGCCCTTCATCACCTCCGGCCTGCGCGTGGGCACCCCCGCCGTCACCACCCGCGGCTACCAGGAAGCCGATTGCGTCGAGCTGGCCAACTGGCTGTGCGACGTGCTCGATGCGCCCGGCGACGAGGCGGTGATCGCCAAGGTGCGCGGGAAGGTCGAGGCGCAGTGCAGGAAGTTCCCGGTGTATGGCTGAGATGCCGGGAGTCGGGATCGGGGATTCGAGATTCGGTAGAGCCGGCAGGTTCGCGAATCCCGGTGCCCTTCCAATCCCCAATCCCGTCTCCCGAATCCCATAACCATGCATTGCCCCTTCTGCCAGCACGAAGACACCCGCGTGATCGACTCGCGGCTGACCGAGGACGGCGCCACCGTGCGCCGTCGTCGCGAGTGCCCGCAGTGCGGCGAGCGTTTCAACACGTTCGAGACGGCGGAGCTGAAGCTGCCGGCGATCGTCAAGAGCGGCGAGCGGCGCGAGGCGTTCGACGAGCGCAAGCTGCGCACCAGTTTCGATCGCGCGCTGCAGAAGCGGCCGGTAGCCAGCCACGACGTCGACAACGCGGTGCGCGAGATCATCAACGACCTGCGGCGCAGCGGCGAGCGCGAAGTGCCCTCGCGCCAGGTCGGTGAGCTGGTGATGCGCGAGTTGAAGAAGCTCGACCAGGTCGCCTACGTGCGTTTTGCCTCGGTCTACCGCAAGTTCGAGGACGTGCAGGCGTTCCGCGAGGAGATCGAGAAGCTCGAGCGGGACCTGCCCGGGCTGGATGGGCTGCAGTTGCCGTTGCTGGGCGGCAGCAAGCGGCCGGGCAAATAGGCTTACGCGATGCGGTTGCGGGAGCGCCTCCTGTGCGCGCCCGTGCCGCCCGGTCGCGCACAGGGTGCGCTCCTACAGGACTTTGGCGCTGCGACATGACCGCTTCGTTCTCCGCGCTCGACCATCGGCACATGGAGCACGCGCTCCGGCTGGCCGGGCGTGGCCTCTACACGACCCAGCCAAACCCGCGCGTGGGGTGCGTGATCGCGCACGGCGAACGCGTGGTCGGTAGCGGATGGCACCGGCGCGCGGGAGAGCCGCATGCGGAAGTATTCGCGCTGCACGAAGCGGCGGAGGCGGCGCGTGGGGCTACCGCGTACGTGACGCTCGAGCCTTGCGCGCATTTCGGCCGGACGCCACCTTGTGCCGATGCGCTGGTGGCCGCCGGCGTGGCGCGGGTGGTGATAGCTGCGGAGGATCCGTTCCCGCGGGTGGCCGGACGCGGGACCGGGAAACTTCGCGCCGCGGGCATCACGGTGGAGTCCGGCCTGCTGCGCGAGGAGGCACGCGAGCTCAACATCGGTTTCTTCAGTCGCATCGAGCGCGGACGCCCGTGGGTGCGGGTCAAGCTGGCGATGAGCCTCGATGGGCGCACCGCGCTGGCCGATGGTGAATCGAAGTGGATCACCGGCGAGGCCGCGCGCGCGGACGTGCAGCGTTGGCGTGCGCGCAGTTCGGCGATCCTCACCGGCAGCGGCACCGTGCTGGCCGACAACCCGCGACTCACCGTGCGCCTGCCCGAAGACGAAGGTAGTGGCTTTCCTCACGGCGCCGCGGGGGAGGGTGGGGATGTCTTCCCGGTATCACCGCTGCGCGTGATCCTCGACCGCCAGTTGCGCACGCCGCCCGGCGCCCATGTGCTCGATCCGGGCGCACCCACGCTGTTCATGCACGCGCGCGCCGCAACCGTTCCGCCTCACCTGGCAGTGGTCGAACGCGTCGTCCTGGGCGCGGAGGGCGGCCATCTCGACCTCCAGGCCGCGCTTGCCGAGCTCGCCTGCCGCGAGGTCAATGAGGTGCACGTCGAAGCGGGCCCGACGTTGTGTGGCGCGCTATTGGCGGCCGGGCTGGCCGACGAGCTGCTGCTTTACGTGGCGCCCGTGCTGCTCGGCGATACGGCGCGACCGCTGCTGGCCCTGCCGCCGCTGGCGCGGATGGCCGATCGCTGGCGGTTGCGGACGCTGGACCGGCGGATGGTCGGCGAGGACATCCGCCTGCGGCTGCGGCCGGCCTCGTAGGAGCAAACCCTGCGCGCGACTGCGCGGGACGAGCTCGCGTGCTGGCGTCGCGCACAAGGTAGGCGCTCCTGCGGGAGTCCGGCGATCGGTCCGGTGCTAGACTGCGCCCGCCGGCCTGGCCGGTAATCGCGTCTTCAGGGCGGGGCGAAATTCCCCACCGGCGGTAGGTTTCGCAAGAAACGAGCCCGCGAGCGCTTCCGCCCTGGCGGGAGGTCAGCAGATCCGGTCCGATGCCGGAGCCGACGGTCACAGTCCGGATGAAAGAAGACGGTCGCGCGCATGGCTGCCAAGGCCGTGCGCAGGCCTCATGCCTTGGGGCGTTCTCATCTGGTTCGCGGAGAACGTTTCATGTCCAAATCCACCTGTATTGCCGCCTCCGTCCGGGAGGTGCGCTGATGTTCACCGGCATCATCCAGACCGTGGGTCGCATCGCGCGGCTCGAAAAGCGCGGCGGTGACGTGCGCCTGCATGTCGATACCGCCGGGCTCGACCTGGCCGACGTGCAGCTGGGCGATTCGATCGCCGTATCCGGCGTGTGCCTGACGGCCATCTTGCTCGGCGAGCGTGGCTTCGCGGCCGACGTGTCCAACGAAACGCTGTCGCTCACCACGCTGGGCCAGCTCAAGGCGGGCGACCCCGTCAACCTGGAAAAGGCGTTGCGGCTGGCCGACCGGCTGGGCGGCCACCTGGTGTCCGGCCATGTCGACGGCGTCGGCAAGGTGGTCTCGGTCACGCCCGATGCGCGCTCGCAGCGCTGGACCTTCGAGGTCCCGGCGGACCTGGCGCGCTACATCGCGGCCAAGGGCTCGATCTGCATCGACGGCACCAGCCTCACCGTCAACGAGGTGGCCGGCAACCGTTTCGGCGTGAACCTGATTCCGCACACGGTGGAACACACCGCTTTCCATGCCAGGCGCGCGGGCGACGGCGTGAACATCGAGGTGGACGTGATCGCGCGCTACGTCGAACGGCTGATCGGCAGCGGCCAGGGGCCGCGGCTGGACGAGGCGTTCCTGAAGCAGCACGGCTTCGCCTGACACCTCGATTCCCTCGCCCATCGTGAGGGGCAAGGCCGGCCGCGGCGCAGGCCCGGGCCGTTCCGCCATCCTCCATCCTCTCTGGACGCCACACACACCGGA
Organism: Frateuria soli; assembly: GCF_021117385.1. Lineage (GTDB taxonomy): Bacteria > Pseudomonadota > Gammaproteobacteria > Xanthomonadales > Rhodanobacteraceae > Frateuria_A > Frateuria_A soli. Next base: position 2,520,555 of record NZ_CP088252.1, on the reverse strand, counting down.
TCCCCAAGCATGTCCTTCAACACCATCCCCGAAATCCTCGAAGACCTCCGCGCCGGCCGGATGGTCGTGATCCTCGACGACGAGGACCGCGAGAACGAGGGTGACATCGTCATGGCCGCGCAGATGGTGCGGCCGGAAGACGTCAACTTCATGGTCCGCGAGGCGCGCGGCCTGCTGTGCCTGACGCTCACCGAGCAGCGCACGCGCCAGCTGGGCCTCAAGCCCATGGTCAGCGACAACACCTCGCCCTACCACACCAACTTCACCGTCTCGATCGAGGCGGCCGAAGGCGTCACCACCGGCATCTCGGCCCACGACCGTGCGCGGACGATCCAGGTGGCGGTCAAGTCCGACGCCAGGCCGCAGGACCTCTCGCAGCCGGGCCACATCTTCCCGCTCACGGCGCAGCCGGGCGGCGTGCTCACCCGTGCCGGCCACACCGAGGCCGGTTGCGACCTGGCGGCGCTGGCGGGCCTGGAACCCTCCGCCGTGCTGATCGAGATCCTGCACGAGGACGGTTCAATGGCGCGCCGCCCCGAGCTGGAAGTCTTTGCGGCCAGACATGGCCTGAAGATCGGCACCATCGCCGACCTGATCCGCTACCGGCTGGAGACCGAGAAGACCATCCAGCGCGTGCACGAGGAAGAGGTCGATACCGAGTTCGGCCGGTTCCGGCTGGTGGCGTACCGTGACGCGATCCGCCATGGCCTGCACTACGCGCTGGTGCGCGGCACGGTCGACGATGGCGCGCCGGTGCTCACCCGCGTGCACGTGCGCAACACCTTGTCCGACGTGCTGCACCTCAGGCGCGAGGACCTCGGGCTGACCGTCACCGCGGCGCTGCGGCGCATCGCCGACGAGGGGCGCGGCGTGCTGCTGGTGCTTTCCGGCGAGGACACCACCGAGGCCCTGCTGGCCCGGCTCAAGCGCCAGCCGGCCGCGCTGGCGCCGGAGGATGCGCAGCAGCAGGAGTGGCGCCAGCTGGGCCTGGGCGCGCAGATCCTCACCGACCTGGGCGTGCACAAGCTGTGCGTGATGGGGACGCCGCGCAAGCTGGTGGGCCTGGCGGGGTTTGATCTGGAAGTGGTCGAGTACGTGTGACGTGGCCGCCGCAAAACTCCACATGCCTTAGGATGACTCGCATCCCCCCGCCATCAAGCCCATGCCCAACGCCCGCATCCGCCTGATCGCCCCGTCCGGGTACGCTCACGACCCCGCCGCCATGGCGCGCGGCGTGGCCCGCTTGCGTGAAGCCGGCTGCAGCATCGAGTGCCAGGAGGTGCTGGAGCGTGCGCAACTGCGCTTCGCCGGCGCCGACGCCGCGCGCGCCGGCGATATCGACGCGCTGGCCACGCTCGATACGCTGCCGGACATCGCCCTGGTCACCCGCGGTGGCTACGGCGCGGCACGCCTGCTCGGCCAGCTCGACTACGGCGCGTTGCGCGAACGGCTCGCCGGTTCGAGCCTCGCGCTGGTCGGCCACAGCGACTTCACCGCGCTGCAACTGGCGCTGTACGTGAAAAGCGGCGTGCGCAGTTTCGCCGGCCCGCTGCTGGCGGACCTGGGCGCCGAGCCGGCACCGACGTTCACCTGGGACCACTTCTGGGCCACGCTTTCCTCGGACACCAGCGTCGCCACCTGGTCCGGCGCCGGCGCCGCGGAACTGGACGTGCAGGGAACACTGTGGGGCGGCAACCTGGCCGTGCTGTGCAGCCTGCTCGGCACGCCGTATTTCCCGGTTATCGAAGACGGCATCCTGTTCGTCGAGGACCTGGGCGAGCCGCCCTATCGCATCGAGCGGCTCTTCTACCAGATGCAGCTCTCCGGCGTGCTCGCAAGGCAGCGCGCGCTGGTTCTGGGCGATTTCCATGCCTGCCGCCCGGGCCCGCGCGACAACGGCTACGACCTGGATGCGGCGTTTGCGCAACTGGGGCGGATGGCCGGGATTCCGGTGATCCACGGCCTGCCGCACGGTCATGCCGCACGCCAGCTCACGTTGCCGTTCGGCGGCCAGGCGCGGTTGCGTGTGGAGGACGGCGAGGCGCGCCTGGAATGCACCGGCTACCCGCACCTGCCCGTGTAGGAGCGCACCTGTGCGCGACGCGGAGGCATGCCGGTCGCGCACAGGTGCGCTCCTGCAGGGAAGCCGATGCAGCAGGACGGGTTCCAAACCCGTAAAATACCCGGCCCCGCAAGGGCCTTCCGTCTGCCCCAAGGATTCGCAATGAAGATCATCGAAGGCGACTTCGCCACGCCCACGGGCCGCTTCGCCATCGTCGCCGGCCGTTTCAACGGCTTCGTCGTCGAGCCGCTGGTGGCCGGTGCGCGCGACGCGCTGGTGCGCCACGGCGTGAAGGACGACGCGATCGACCTGATCCGCGTGCCGGGTGCCTGGGAAATCGCGCTGGCCGCACACAAGCTGGCCAACGGGGGCCGCTACGCGGCGGTGATCGCGCTGGGCGCGGTGATCCGCGGTTCCACGCCGCACTTCGACTACGTCGCCGGAGAATGCGCCAAGGGTCTGGCCCAGGCCGCCTACAGTGCCGGCGTGCCGGTGGCGTTCGGCGTGCTGACCACCGACAGCATCGAACAGGCGATCGAGCGCGCCGGCACCAAGGCCGGCAACAAGGGCGCCGACGCGGCGCTGGCCGCGCTGGAGATGGCCAACCTGTACGGGAAGCTGTGATGGGCGCGCCGCAGGGCATCGACCTGGCAGCCCGCTCGCGCGCCCGCCGTCGCGCGCTGCAGGCGCTGTACGCCTGGCAGCTGTCGGGCAGCCACATGAAGGCCGTGATCGACCAGTTCCGCCACGAGCAGGACATGGAGGTGGCCGACCTCGAATACTTCGAGGACCTGCTGCATGGCGTGGAAACGCACGTCGGCGAGCTTGACGCCGCGCTCGAGCCTTACGTCGATCGCGAAGTGGAGCAGATCGATCCGATCGAGCGTGCCGCGCTGCGGCTGGCCGCCTACGAGCTGAAGTACCGCCTCGACGTGCCCTACCGCGTCGTCATCAACGAGGCGATCGAAGTGACCAAGCGCTTCGGCGCCGACCACGGGCACAGCTACGTCAACGGCGTGCTGGACAAGCTCGCCGGCGAACTGCGCTCGGCGGAAAAACAGGCGCGCTGAACGCCTCGGGGCTGATCACGTGAAGCCCCCGTAGCCGCCCACCGGGGGCCGGGATGAGCTCAAGGTGCCCCGGATACGCACTCGCGGCTATTGTCGGCGATGGCCGCGATCCGCCACCGCCCCTCCACCCGCACCAGGTTGAAGACGTCCGTACCGCAATGGTGCGGCTTGCCATCGAGCAGGAACGTGTAGGGCGCCCACACCATCGCCAGGTCGTGATCGACCAGCAGCTGTGGCGTGCCGATGCGCTCTTCGATCCGCTCCTTGCCCGGCTTCACGCCGTCGACGAAATCGCCAAGGGTCAGCTGTACCGGCTTGCCCTCGCGCATCAGCGTGGCGGTACCCGCGGGCAGCACCTGCGCGCGCATGGCGGCCCGGTCATGGCGCGCCATGGCGTCGAAGAAGGCGTGGACCGGCTCCAGTGCACCGTGCTCCGGTACACCGCGGGAAGCGGGCGTGTCCGCCAGTGCACTGGCGCAAATCAGGGTGAGGCCGCCGAGCAGCGGCAGCAGCCGCTGGTGGCCGATCCAGGCCGCGAGGGTGCGGCTGTGGCGAAGCAGAGTGGGGCGCATGCTGTCGTCTCCCGGGAGAACGGCCCGATTCTAGCCAGCCTGGTTGCCGCCGGAGCGCGTGCCATTCGGCAGGGGGCGCGGCCCCGAGCCCTTGCATTCGCGTGCGCGCGAGTGCTCTGCTTGCGCGTTCCCACGCCGACGGCCATGCCATGGAATTCCGCCTGATCGACCGCATCCGCGACCGTACCGCGCTGGCGCGCGAGGACGTGCGGTTGGGCATCGGCGACGACGCCGCGGTGCTTGCGGTGCCGCCGGGACAGGAACTGGCGGTGGCGATCGACACCCTGGTCGAGGGCGTGCATTTTCCACGCGGCACCGCGCCGCGGGACATCGGCTGGAAGGCGCTGGCGGTGAACCTGTCCGACCTCGCGGCGATGGGCGCCACGCCGGCCTGGGCACTGCTCGCGCTGACCCTGCCGCACGGCGACGCGGCCATCGTCGACGGCCTCGCCGACGGCTTCGCGCAGCTGGCGCGCGAGCATGGCGTGGCGCTGGTGGGCGGCGATACCACCCGCGGCCCGTTCTGCCTGAGTGTCGCGGTGCACGGTTTCGTGCCGCCGGGACAGGCGATGACCCGCGGCGGCGCACGGGCGGGTGACGCGGTATTCGTCACCGGCTCGCTCGGCAGCGCGGCTGGCGGACTGCAACTGGTGCAGGGCAGGGTGCCGTTCGATCCGGGCGACGAGGCGCACCGCACCCTGCGCGAGCGACTGGATCGGCCCACTCCGCGCGTGCGGGCCGGCGTGGCGGTGCGCGCGCATGCCAGCGCCTGCATCGACGTCTCCGATGGCCTGCTCGCGGACCTGGGCCACATCTGCGCCGCCAGTGGCGTCGGTGCCGAGGTCGATCCCGCGGCGTTGCCCCTGTCGACCGCACTGCCCGGCGTGTTCGGCCTGGAGGTCGCCCGCGAACTGGCGCTGACCGGCGGCGACGATTACGAACTGTGCTTCACCGTGCCGACCGCCTCGATCGATGCGATGCAGGCCGCACTGGCGGCCGTGGGCGCCCACGCCACGCGCATCGGCGCGATCGTCGAGGGCCAGGGCGTGCACCTGACCGGCGGCGCGCCACTGGCCGCGGTACGCAGGGGCTGGGATCATTTCGGCGCCTAGCGCGAATCCCGCGCTCGCGCGCAACCAACGGAAGTCCCGCATGACCGAGAGCAAGAAACTCACTCGCGACCAGCGCCGCCGCCTGCTCGCGTCGCCGGCAGGCTGGCTCGCCTGTGGACTGGGCTCGGGCCTGGCGCCCGTGGCGCAGGGCACCTTCGGCTCGCTCGCCGCGATCCTGCCCTGGCTGGTGCTGCGCAGGCTGGAGCTGCCGCTCTACGTACTGGCATTGGCGCTGGCCTTCGCGCTGGGGGTGTGGGCCTGCAACGTGGCCGGCCGCGCGCTCGGCGTGGACGACCATCGCAGCCTGGTGTGGGATGAATTCGTCGGGCAGTGGCTTGCGCTACTGCCGCTGCTGCTGTTGCCCGCGCCATGGTGGATGATCGCCGTGGGCTTCGGCCTGTTTCGCCTGTTCGACGTATGGAAACCCTGGCCGATCGGCTGGCTGGACGGCCACATGAAGGGCGGCCTGGGCGTGATGATCGACGACGTGGTGGCGGGGATCTACGCGGCGGTCGTGTTGGCCATGGCGTTGACGCTCACGCATTGAACGATGCGCGCCCGGCGGCGCGAACGGGGAATCCATGGACTATCTCGCCAGGCTTGCGGGCCTTGCAGTGGGAGCGGTGCTGGTGCTGCCTTGCGCGGGGCAGGCGTCGGGCAAGCCGTTGATTGACGATCCGGCGTACACCCGGCCGCAACGGCTGGTGGACGTCGGCCACGGCAGGCGCATGAACATCTACTGCCTTGGTTTCGGCTCGCCGACCGTGATCCTCGATGCAGGCATGGGCGACTCGACGATTTCCTGGGCGCTCGTGCAGCCGCGCGTTGCCGCGCGCACGCGGGTGTGTTCCTACGATCGCGCCGGGCTCGGTTTCAGCGACGGCTCGTCCGCGCCGGGCACCGCCGACAACATCGCGAACGATCTGCACGCGCTGCTCGAGGCGGCGGAGATTGCGCCGCCCTATGTGCTCGTGGGTCACTCGGCCGCCGGCATGTACATCCGCGTGTTCGCCGACCGCTATCCACGGGAGGTGGTCGGCATGGTTTCGGTCGAGGGTTCGCACGAGGACCAGTCGGTGCGCGGTTGGGCGATCGGCGCTCCGGGCCAGCAGGCGAAGTGGGACGCGTGGCTGGACGAATACGAGGCATGCATCGGCGCCGCGCGGCGGGGACTGGTCAAAGGCACGCCCGAGTATGCCAAGTGCGTAGGCGAGCCGGACCCGCGTTTCAGCCCGGCCATCAACGCGGCCCAAGCCCGTTACGGGGCCACCTTCCGCTGGCAGGCCGCCGCGGCGTCCGAGAGGCGCGCGGTGTTCTATGCCAGCGCGGAGCAGACGCGGAAGACCCGCCGGCATTTTGGCGACATCCCGATCATCGTGCTGACCCATTCGCCCTATCCCAAGGCCCGGGACGAGACCCGGCAGGAACGCAACGAGCGCACCTTGTTGTGGGAGACCTTGCATCTGGAGGTCGCAGCCATGTCCACGCGGGGCGTCAATGTGATCGTTCCCGATTCGGGCCACTACATCCAGTACGACCATCCCCAGGTGGTGATCGATGCCATCCAGCAGGCGGTAGCGATCGCGCAGGAGGATGGCGAGGAGCATGTGCCGGCCCGATGAGAGCGGGCTTCGCCAACCTTTGAAGCCTGTCCGGATAGTCTTCGCACTCCGCCTTCGCAGGAGAAGACCATGCTCTACCGCCGCCTTGGCCGCACCGGCCTGCAACTGTCCGCGCTGTCCTTCGGCGCGTGGGTGACGTTCGGCCGGCAGGTGGGGCGCGCGCAGGCGCGCGAGCTGCTGGCGCTGGCATGGGATCGGGGCGTCAATTTCTTCGACAACGCCGAAACCTACAACAACGGCGAGGCCGAGCGGTTGATGGGCGACGTGCTCGCGGACCTGCGCTTTCCGCGCGACAGCTATTGCGTGTCGAGCAAGGTGTTCTTCGGGGCGGTGGACCATCCTAAGCCCACCCAGCGAGGGCTCTCGCGCAAGCACGTCATCGAAGCCTGCCACCAGGCGCTGGAGCGGTTGCGGGTCGATCATCTGGACCTCTACTTCTGCCACCGCCCCGACCCGGACACGCCGGTCGAGGAGACGGTGGCGGCGATGGACACGCTGGTGCGCCAGGGCAAGGTGCTCTATTGGGGCACCAGCGAGTGGCCGGCCGAGGCGATCGCCGAGGCGCACCGGATCGCGCGCGAGAACCACTGCTACGCGCCGGTGGCCGAGCAGCCGCAGTACAACCTGCTGCACCGCGAGCGCGTCGAGCGCGAGTACGCGCCGCTGTACGAGCGCTTCGGCATGGGCACGACGATCTGGTCGCCGCTGGCGTCCGGTCTGCTGGCAGGGCGCTACAACGAGGGCATTCCCGATGATTCGCGGCTGGCGCAGCCTGGCTACGAGTGGTTGCGCGAGACGGTGCTCGGGTCGGGGCGTGAGCGCGTGGAGCGCGTGCGCCACCTGGCGCCGATCGCGCAGCAGCTGGGGGTGAGCCAGGCCCAGCTTGCGCTTGCCTGGTGCCTGGCCAACCCGCACGTGTCCACCGTGTTGCTGGGTGCGAGCCGGCGCGACCAGCTGGAGCAGAACCTGGCGGCGCTGGAGCTGGTGCCGCGGATCGACGCGGCGCTGAAGCAGCGGATCGAGCAGGCGGTGGGGTGAGGGGAGGGCCCTCCCGGTCGAGCCTTTGCCCGCTCCTCCCCGCGGAGGGGGCACGGGGATGAAGGGCCCGCTCGCAATGGCGTAGTTGCCCGGTGCAAGAGCGCACGGGTGCGCTCCTGCCGGCGTGGCGACCTGTCCGCCCCGCTTGTCCGCCTGTCCGTGCCGGTGTCCGCGGACAGCGGACACGTCCGGCGCGCCCTTGCGGAAAACCAGCAACCCCAAGGGTTGCGCGGCTCCGACCCGACTTGGCACGGCGATTGCTCAACCTGCCCCAGTCACTTCAGGTCAGGACCGCCCGATGATTCGCGACACCTCCGCTCAAGACCGCCTGGTCGAGGTCAAACCCAACCGCAAGCGCCAGTTGCTCATCGCCGGCATCGGCCTGGCCGTGCTGGTGGGGCTGGGCTTTGCGCTGCCCACCGCGATGCGGCTGTTCTCGGCCGACGCCTCGGTGAGCGCCTCGCGCCTGTCCTTCGCCACCGTCGAACGCGGCCTGTTCGTGCGCGACATCGCGGCCGAAGGCAAGGTGGTGGCGGCGGTCAGCCCCACGCTCTACGCCACTTCCGGCGGCGCGGTCACGTTGAAGGTGCATGCGGGCGACACGGTGAAGAAAGGCCAGGTGCTGGCCGTGGTCGACAGCCCCGAACTGACCAACAAGCTGCTGCAGGAAGAGTCCAACGCCGACGCGATGGAGGTGGAATACCAGCGCGCCCAGATCGAGGCCCGCAAGCAGCGCTCGGCGCTGCAGAAGGCCTTCGACAACGCGCTGATCGACCAGCAGGCGGCCGAGCGCGACCTGGCCCGCAACGAGAAGGCGTTCAAGCTCGGCGCCGTCTCCGGCATGGACGTGGACCGCGCCAAGGACACCCTGCAGAAGGCCAGGCTGACCACCCAGCATGCGAAGGCGGACCTGGGCATGGACAACGACAGCCTGAACTTCGACATCAAGTCCAAGAAGCTCGCGCACGAGCGCCAGGAGCTGCTGGTCAAGGACCTCAAGCGCCAGGTGGACGACCTCAACGTGAAATCGCCCGTGGATGGCCAGGTCGGCCAGCTGTTCATCGCCGAGCGCGCCACCGTGGCCAAGGACGCCAAGCTGCTCAGCGTGATCGACCTGTCGGCACTCGAAGTGGAAATGCAGGTGCCGGAAAGCTTCGCCCGCGACCTGGCGATCGGCATGGCCGGCGAGATCACCGGCAACGGCCATACCTGGAAGGGCATCGTCAGCGCGATCTCGCCCGAGGTCGTCAATGGCGAGGTGGCCGCGCGCCTGCGCTTCGCGGGCAGCACACCCAAGCAGTTGCGCCAGAACCAGCGCCTGTCCGTACGGATCCTGCTCGACAAGCGCGACGACGTGCTGACCGTGCAGCGTGGCTCGTTCGTCGACGAGTCCGGCGGCAACTACGCCTACGTCGTGCACGAGGGCATCGCCGAGAAGAAGCCGATCCGCGTGGGCGCCAGCAGCATCGACAAGGTCGAGATCCGGGACGGCCTGAAGGAAGGCGACCGGATCGTGATCTCCGGCACCGACAACTTCAAGGATGCGGCCAGGGTCGCGATCAGTGACTGATGGCCGGGATTCGGGATTGCGGATTCGGGATTCGTAGGCAAAAGCTCCCGAGCCCGTCTTTTCCGAATCCCGACTCCCGACTCCCGACTCCCGCAACCCCAACAACCAACCCGCCAACGAGGCAACCACCATGCTGAAAATGACCCACCTGTCCAAGGTCTACCGCACCGAAGTGGTGGAGACCTACGCGCTGCGTGACTTCAACATCGACGTGAAGGAAGGCGAGTTCGTCGCCGTGACCGGCCCGTCCGGTTCGGGCAAGACCACCTTCCTGACCATCGCCGGCCTGCTGGAGACCTTCACCGGTGGCCACTACCACCTGGACGGCATCGAGGTGAGTCAGCTCAACGACAACGCCCGCTCGAAGATCCGCAACGAGAAGATCGGCTTCATCTTCCAGGCGTTCAACCTGATCCCCGACCTCAACGTCTACGACAACGTCGAGGTGCCGCTGCGCTACCGCGGCATGAAGGCGGCCGAGCGCAAGCAGCGGATCATGGACGCGCTCGAGCGCGTGGGCCTGGCCTCGCGCGCCAAGCACTATCCGGCCGAACTCTCCGGCGGCCAGCAGCAGCGCGTGGCGATCGCCCGCGCACTGGCCGGCAGCCCGCGCCTGCTGCTGGCGGACGAACCGACCGGCAACCTGGACACCCAGATGGCCCGCGGCGTGATGGAACTCCTGGAGGAGATCCACCGCGAGGGCGCCACCATCGTCATGGTCACGCATGACCCGGAACTGGCCGCCCGCGCCCAGCGCAACGTGCACATCATCGACGGCCAGGTGGTTGACCTGGCCGAAGAGCCGCGCTTCCACGCGCACAACGCTCGCGTCGCCGACGCCTGACGTTGACAAAGCCCTCTCCCCCGGCCATGCCGGGGGAGAGGGGGCTGCACCGCGCCGTTGCCCTCCACTCCGGAAACCCCGACATGTTCGCCTACTACTTCCAGCTTGGCCTGCGCAGTCTCCGCCGCAACCCGCTGCTGACCGCGTTGATGGTGATGGCGATCGGCTTCGGCGTGGCCGCCTCGATGATCACCTACTCGGTGTTCCGGGCGACCTCCAGCAATCCGATTCCGCAGAAATCCGACGAACTCTTCGCGGTCCAGATCGCCAACTGGAAGCCGGAGGACCTGGAGCAGGGCGAGCCGCCCTCGGCAATGTCCTACACCGACGCGATGGCCTTCATGCGCGCACACAAAGCCAAGCGCCAGACCGCGCTGTATCCGGTGTCGCCGTCGGTCATCCCGGCCGACGGGAATCGCCTGCCGATCACCGCCAACAGCTACGCCTGGTACGGCGACGCCTTCGCGATGTTCGACATCCCGTTCCTCTACGGCGGCGCCTGGAGCCAGGCGCAGGACGATGCGCACGCATCGGTCGCGGTGATCGGTCGCGAGCTCAACGACAAGCTGTTCAACGGCGCCAACAGCGTCGGCAAGACGATCAACCTGGACGGGCACGACTACCGCATCACCGGCGTGACGGACGCGTGGGACCCGCAGCCGCTGTTCTTCGATCCGGTCAACACCGGCGGCTTCGGCGATCCGATCGCCCTGTTCATTCCCTTCACCCGCGCGATCGACCTGCAGATGCCCACCGCCGGCAACAACAACTGCAACGCCGACCCGGGCAACGGCTGGGACGCGTGGCTGCGTTCGGAATGCATCTGGGTCGGCTACTGGGTCGAGCTTCCGACCCGGGCCGATGCCGATACCTACAGGCGCTGGCTTACCGGCTATGCCGCCGAACAGCAGCGTGCCGGCCGCTTCAAGTGGGCGCCGAACGTAGCCTTGCGCGACGTTACCGACTGGCTGGACTTCAACAAGGTCGTGCCGCCGGAGTCGAAGATCTCGCTGATGGTCTCGCTGGGTTTCCTGCTGATCTGCCTGGTCAACACCATCGGCCTGTTGCTGGCCAAATTCATGCGCCGCGCGCCGGAAATCGGCGTGCGCCGGGCGCTGGGTGCCTCGCGCCGCGAGGTCTACATGCAGTTCCTGATCGAGGCGGCCACGGTCGGCCTGGCCGGCGGAGCACTCGGCCTGGTGCTGACCGGACTGGGCATGTTGAGCGTCGGTTGGGTGTTCGACGAACAGATCGCGCGCCTGGCCACGCTGGACGTCTCGCTGGTGGCGCTGACCGTGGTGGTAGCGGTGGCGGCCACCGTGCTCGCGGCGTTCTATCCCACCTGGCGGGCCGCGCAGGTCCAGCCTGCCTGGCAGCTGAAGTCCAACTAAGCGGAGAGCCTCCTCAATGCCTTTCCATAGCCCGCGTTGGTCATGTGCGCTCGCCAGGTGGTGGTGCGTGGCGCAGCGCCTGACTGGCCGTCAGCTCAAGCCGCGCCGCGCCGCCTGGTGGGCGCACATGACCAACTCTTCGGGCCGGGCCTGTTTGCCCGCATCCCCGCGTCATCACTCCGTCACGTATCGGCATACGTTCCTGCGTTCTTCCTCAGTCTGCGCGCAAACAGTTCCCGGCGCGGGCTATGGAAAGGCATTGAGGAGGCTCTAGACCATGCTACAGATCAAGCCCATCCTGGCCGCCCTCAAGCACCACAAGGCCGGCACCGTGCTCATCGCACTGCAGATCGCGCTGACGCTGGCGATCGTGTGCAACGCGCTGTTCATCATCCGCCAGCGCACCGAGCATCTGTCCCGGCCCACCGGGCTGGTCGAAACCGACCTGCTCGCAGTCAACAACCGCTGGGTCGGCGCCGACGGCAAGGCGACCGAGTCGCTGACCGAGACCGACCTGGCCGCGCTGCGCCAGAAAGCCGGCGTGGTCGACGCGACCATGATCAACTCCTACCCGCTGCGCGGCGGTGGCTGGTCGCTCGGTGCCGACACCAAGCCCTCCGTCAAGGACGACGTCCGGCGGGCGCCCGCGCAGACCACGCTGTACTTCACCGACGAGCACGCGCTCGCGACCATGGGGCTGAAACTGGTGGGCGGGCGCAACTTCCGCCCCGAGGAAGTGCGCTGGGTCGACCCGCGGGATTTCGAAACCAACGTGCCGGTGATCGTGAGCCAGGCGCTGGCCAGCAAGCTCTACCCCGATGGCAACGCCTTGGGTAAACCGGTTTACCTGTCCAGCACCAAGCCGGCCACCATCGTGGGCATCGTCGAGCGCCTGCAGGTGCCCTGGACCGGCAACTGGGCAACCAACTTTGCGGAGAACTCGGTGCTCCTGCCGTTCCTGCTGGAAGGCAGCTTCGGCAACTACCTGGTACGCACCCGGCCCGGCGAACTGGCACGGATGACCAAGGCCGTGCCGACGCTGCTGTTCGAGACCAACCGCATGCGCGTGATCCCGGAGGAGCGCGGCGTGCGCACCTTCGCCGAAGTGCGCGAGCAGGCCTACAGGAGCGACCGCGGCATGGCGATCCTGATGGGCGTGGTCTGCGCGGTGCTGCTGGCGATCACCGCCGCAGGCATCGTCGGCCTGACCAGTTTCTGGGTCGGCCAGCGACGCAAGCAGATCGGCGTGCGCCGTGCGCTCGGCGCGACCAGGCACGACATCCTTTCCTACTTCCTCACCGAGAACCTGCTGATCGGTGCGGGCGGTGTCATCGTCGGCGCGGCGCTGGCAATCGGCATGAACCTGTGGCTGGTGAGCCATTTCGAGATGGAGCGGCTGTCGCTGCTGTACGTGGCGGCGGGCGTCATCGCGCTGCTGCTGCTCGGGCAGGGCGCCGTGCTGGCGCCCGCGATGAAGGCCTCGCGCGTGCCGCCGGTGGAGGCGACCCGCAGCGTCTGATCGGAGCCCCGTTTCCCTTGGGGACCGGGGCTGGAGCCAGAGAGCGGGCTTGCCTGCCGATGGCGGTACGAGCAGCCGGGCAAGGGCGGGCTTTCGCTTCGCTCTTGCCCTGATCCGACCCTCTCCCCGTGGGAAACGGGAGCAAAACCATGGATACCCGATGTTCGTTCACTACCTTCAACTCGGCCTCGGCAGCCTGCGGCGCAACCCGCTGCTGACTGCGCTGATGGTGATGTCCATCGGCTTCGGCGTGGCCGCGTCGATGGTCACCTACGCCGTGTTCCGGGTGGTTTCCGGCGATCCGATCCCGCAGAAGTCCTCGCGCCTGTTCGTGCCGCAGCTGGACAACCGCGGGCCGCGCTACAACCGCAACGGCGAGCCGCCGGATGCGCTCACCTACACCGACGCGATGGCCCTGATGCAGGCCCGTCGCGCGCCGCGCCAGACCATGCTCTACCAGGTCGGGCTGTCGGTGATGCCGCAGCAACCGGGCCGGCTGCCGTTCAAGGCATTGGGCTACGCCACCTTCGCCGACTTCTTCCCGATGTTCGACGTGCCGTTCCTGTACGGCCGGGGCTGGAACGCGGACGGCGACGAGGCACGCGCACCGGTGGTGGTGATCGGGCGCCAGCTCAACCAGCGCCTGTTCGGTGGAACGGACAGCGTGGGCCGCACGGTCGTGATGGACGACCAGGCGTACCGCGTCGCCGGCGTCATCGACGACTGGAACCCCCAGCCGCGCTTCTTCGACATGTTCAGCAGCAACGGCTACGCCGATCCGCCGCAGATCTTCGTGCCCTTCAATTTCGCCGTCGCCGCCGGCATCGAGACCTACGGCAACAACAGTTGCGGCAGCGGCGGCAAGCGCGGCTCGGACCGGGAGAGCTGGCTGCGCGGCGAATGCGTGTGGGTCAGCCCGTGGGTGGAGCTGGACGATGCCGCCCAGGTGCAGGGCTACCGCAGCTTCCTGGAAGGCTACGCCCGTCGGCTGCGCGAGGCGGGCCGGTTCGGCTGGGCGCCGAACGTGCGCCTGCGCGACGTGCGCCAGTGGCTCGACTATCGCGGCGCCGTTCCGCCCGAAAGCCGGATCGCGCTGGCCGTGGCCATCGGCTTCTTCATGATCTGCCTGGTCAACACGATCGGCCTGCTGCTGGCCAAGTTCCTCCGCCGCGCGCCGGAGATCGGCGTGCGCCGCGCGCTGGGCGCCTCGCGACGGGACATCTACCTCCAGTTCCTGGCCGAGGCCGGCATGGTCGGACTGGCCGGTGGCGCGCTGGGCGTGCTGCTCACCGGCGTGGGCATGTTCGGCATCGGGCTGGTGTTCCAGCCGCAGATCGCCCGCCTGGCGCATCTGGACCTGCGGCTGGTCGCGCTTTCGCTGGCGGTCGCCATCGCCGCGACGGTGCTGGCGGCGTTCTACCCGACGTGGCGTGCTGCCCAGGTGCAGCCGGCCTGGCAACTGAAGTCCAACTGAGGCGCGCCATGGACATGCAGGTCGGGCCCATTCTCTCCGCACTACGCCGCCACAAGGCCGGGGCCGTGCTGATCGCGTTGCAGGTCGCGCTGACCCTGGCGATCCTGTGCAACGCACTGTTCATCGTGCACCAGCGCCTGTCGCACCTGTCCGAGCCGACCGGCCTGGACGAGGCAAACATTTTCGTGATCCAGAACGAATGGGCGGGCAAGGCCTCCTATGCGCAACTGGACGCCGAAGCCCGCGCGGACCTGGAGGTGTTGCGCCGCTTGCCCGGGGTGGCCGACGTGACCACCAGCAATTCCTATCCGCTGCGCGGGGCTGGCTGGGACGACGGCATCCGGCTCCGCCCCGGCCAGCTGACCGACACGACCGGTGCGACGGTGTATTTCGCGGACGAGCATTTCGTGCGGACGCTGGGCCTGAAGCTGGTCGCCGGGCGCGATTTCCGCGCCGGGGAGATCGGGGTCATGGCCGCGCAGGACCGCCTCGACCCGGCGCAGGTGATCATCACCCGGGCGCTGGCAGACACCTTGTTCCATGGCGATGGGGCGGTCGGCCGCACTCTCTACCTGGCGGGCAACCCGGCCACCATCGTGGGCGTGGTCGAAAGGTTGCAGGCGCAGAGCGTGGCGCGCTGGGCCGCGGACTTCGCGCACCGGGTGGTGATCGTGCCGCGGCGGCTGACCAGTACCCTGGGCACCTACTACATCGTGCGCACGCACCCGGGCCAGCTTGCCGCGGCGATGCGCGCGGCGCCCGCGGCGCTGGTCGCCCGCAATCCGCGCCGCATGTTCGACCCCCGGATGGGGGTGCTGAGCTTCGCCCAGGTGCGCGAGCGTGCCTACGAGAGCGACCGCGGCATGGCCACGCTGATGGGCGTGATCAGCGCGGTGCTGCTGGCGATCACCGCCGCCGGCATCGTGGGCGTGACCAGTTTCCGCGTCGGCCAGCGGCGGCGGCAGATCGGCGTCCGGCGGGCGCTGGGCGCCACCCGGCGGGACATCGTCCGCTACTTCCTGGTCGAGAACCTGCTGGTCAGCGGCGGCGGCATTTTGCTCGGCGTGCTGCTGGCGCTGGCCATGAACCTGTGGCTGATCCTGCGCTTCGGCATGCAGGGCCTGTCACCGACCTACCTCGCCGCCGGCGTGGCCGTCCTGCTCCTGCTCGGGCAGGCCGCGGCGCTGGCGCCCGCCCTGCGCGCCTCGCGCGTGCCACCGGTGGAGGCGACCCGTGCCGGCTGAGCTGCCACCGCCCGCGGCCGGCCGCCGCCCCTTCTTCAGCACCCGCATGCCGCCGCGGCGGCGTTGCCTGCACTCCTGGAGCGCCTAGCATGTTCGGCTACTACCTCGACCTCGCCCTGCGCAGCCTCAGGCGCAACAAGGCGCTCACCGCGCTGATGGTGCTGGCCATCGCGCTGGGCATCGGTGCGTGCATGACAACGCTGACCGTGCTGCACGTGCTCTCGGGCGATCCGCTGCCGGGCCGGAGCGCGCAGCTGTATTACCCGCAGCTCGACCCGCGGGACATGGACGGCTACCAGCCCGGCGAGGACCCGCCGGCGCAGGTGAGCTGGACTGACGGCATGAACCTGCTGCGCGCCGGGCGGGCCCACCGCCAGGCGTTGATGACCGGTGGTGCGGTACCGGTCCAGCCGGCGCAGTCGGCGATCGAGCCTTTCTTCGAGGACGCCCGCTACACCACCGCCGACTTCTTCCCGATGTTCGGCGTGCCGATGCTCTATGGCCGTGGCTGGGGCCCGGCCGACGACCAGGCCCATGCCCGCGTCGCGGTGCTCTCGCGCAAGCTCAACCAGAAACTGTTCGAGGGCCGCGACAGCACCGGCCAGACGCTGCGCATGAACGACGTGGCGTTCCGCATCGTCGGAGTGATGGACGACTGGCGTCCCTCGCCGCACTTCTACGACCTCAACAACGGCAGCTATTCCGGCCAGGAGGGCGTGTACCTGCCGCTGGGCACCGCCTTCGAACTCAAGCTCGGACGCAACGGCTCGACTGACTGCTGGGGAGGCAAGCCATCCGACCCGGATCACATGGACACCGCGCCCTGCGTGTGGCTGCAGTTCTGGGCGCAGCTGGACACGCCGGCCAAGGCGGCCGCGTACAAGCAGTTCCTGGTGCACTACTCGCAGGAGCAGAAGGCGCTGGGCCGCTTCCAGCGCCCGCCCAACGTGCGACTGCCCGACTTGATGGGCTGGCTGGACTACAACAAGGTCGTGCCGGGCGACGTGCGGCTGCAGGCATGGCTGGCGCTGGGCTTCCTGCTGGTCTGCCTGGTCAACACCGTGGGGCTGATGCTGGCCAAGTTCCTGCGTCGCAGCGGCGAGCTCGGCGTGCGCCGCGCGCTGGGTGCCTCGCGCCGCGAGGTGTTCGTGCAACTGCTGGTGGAGTCCGGCGTGATCGGCCTGGCCGGCGGCTGCGCTGGCCTGCTGCTGGCGCTGCTCGGCCTGTGGCTGGTGCGCAAGCAGCCCTCCGACTACGCCGCACTCGCGCATCTGGACCCGGCCATGCTGCTGGCCACCTTCCTTCTCGCCGTCGGCGCCACGCTGCTGGCCGGCCTGCTTCCCGCCTGGCGTGCCTGCCAGGTCACCCCCGCGCTGCAACTGAAGAGCAACTGACATGGACATCCTCCCGATCCTGTCCACGCTGCGCCGGCACAAGATCACCGCCCTGCTGCTGGTGCTGGAGATCGCGCTGACCTGCGCCATCGTCTGCAACGCGGTATTCCTGATCAGCCAGCGGCTCGACCGCATGAAGATGCAGAGCGGCGTGGCCGAGCACGAACTGGTCGAGGTGCAGGCCTTCGGCATCGGCAAGCCGGGCGATGCCAAGGCGCATACCCAGGAAGACCTGCTGGCGCTGCGCCAGATCCCCGGCGTGAAGTCGGTGGCGCTGGTGAACGAAGTGCCGTTCACCAACAGCTCCTGGAACAGCGGCATCAAGCTCGATCCGAAGCAGACCCAGGCCACCCTCAACGCCACCATGTATTACGGCGAGAACGCACTGGAGACCTTCGGAACGCAACTGATCGCCGGCCGGCTCTTCAACAGCGACGAGTTCGTCGACTTCGACGCGATACAGCGCGACGAGGCGGTGCGCAGGAAGGTCACCGGCGTGATCATCACCCGCGGCCTGGGCGAAAAGCTGTGGCCCGGCCAGGACCCGCTGGGCAAGCCCATCTACCTTGCCGACCAGCCGGTGCGGGTGATCGGCGTGGTCGCCGGACTGATCCGACCCTCCCTGTTCAACGGCGATGCCACGGCACAGTGGTCGATGGTGTTCCCGTTCCGGGTGGACACCGGCAACGCGAGCCGCTTCGTGCTGCGTACCGCGCCGGCGGACCGCGACCGGGTGCTCGCCGCCGCGGCCGCCGAGCTACGCAGGACCGACCCGCACCGGGTGATCCTGGACAAGAAGACCTTCGACGACATCCGTGCCGACTTCTTCCAGGACGACCGTGCGATGGCCGGCCTGCTGCTGGGCGTGTGCATCGCGCTGCTGGTGGTCACCGCGCTGGGCATCGTCGGCCTGGGCAGCTTCTGGGTCGCGCAGCGGCGACGCACCATCGGCGTGCGGCGTGCGCTGGGCGCGACCCGCGGCAGCATCCTGCGCTACTTCCAGACCGAGAACTTCCTGCTGGCGACCATCGGCATCGCACTGGGCATGGTGCTGGCCTACGGCATCAACCTGTTCCTGATGCTGCATTACGAACTGCCGCGGCTGCCTGCCTATTACTTCCCGGTGGGCGCGATCGCGTTGTGGCTGATCGGGCAGATGGCGGTGCTCGGTCCCGCGATGCGCGCGGCCGCGGTGCCGCCGGTGGTGGCCACGCGAAGCGTGTGACGAAGCTCCCTCTCCCCTGCGGGGAAAGGGTTGGGGTGAGGGCCGCGGCTCGCGGGATAGCTGGTTTTTTCGAAGGGCAAATCGATGAAGGCACTCGAAGCGAATATTCAAGTCGGGCGGCAGCCCTTGCTCCGCGCCACCCCTCACCCCAGCCCTCTCCCCAGCGGGGAGGGGGAGCAGGGGACGGAGGAGCGCGCCTGATGTTCGGCTACTACCTCGACTTGGCCCTGCGCAGCCTCAAGCGCAACAAGGCGCTTACCGTGCTGATGGTGCTGGCCATCGCAGTGGGCATCGGTGCCAGCATGACCACGCTGACGGTGATGCACCTGCTCTCCGGCGACCCGATGCCCGGGCGCAGCGCCACGCTGTTCTACCCCCAGGTCGACCCCACCGACAGCCCGTCGGCGGACAGTCAGCCGCGCGACATGATGGACTACCGTTCCGCCGTGGACCTGTGGAGCGCGCAGCGGGCAGATCGCCAGGCGCTGATCGCCAGCACCGAGCTGAAGATGCGTGCGCCAGGCGTGAACCTGCCGCCGCAGATGGCACGGGTGCTCTCGACCACGAGCGACTTCTTTCCGATGTTCGCCGTGCCGTTGCGCTACGGCACCGCCTGGACGCCGGCCGACGATGCGCAGCGCACGCGCGTGGCGGTGATCTCCTCCGACCTCAACAACCGGCTGTTCGGCGGCGCCGATTCAGTCGGCCGCACTCTGCGGCTGAAGGATACGGACGTGCGCATCGTGGGCGTGCTGGCGCCCTGGCGTCCCTCGCCCCAGTTCTACGACGTGGCCGGTGGCCGCTTCTCGGAGGGCAAGACCTCGTCGTTCTACTCCAGGCCGGAGGATGTCTTCCTGCCCTTCGGAACGGCGCAGGACATCGCCGGCAACGAGTTCAACGTGTTCACCTGCTGGGGCGACCTCGAGGGGCTCAAGCATCTGCAGACCGCACCCTGCGTGTGGGTCGCGCTGTGGGTGCAACTGGACGATGCGGCCAAGGTCGCAGGCTACCGTCGCTTCGTGGCCGACTATGCCGCCCAGCAGAAGGTGCTCGGTCGCTTCGTGCACGGCGACAACACCCGCATGATGGACCTCATGCAGTGGCTGGACTTCAACCACGTTGTGCCCGGCGACGTGCGCCTGCAGGTGGTGCTGGCGTTCGCGTTCCTGCTTATCTGCCTGTGCAACACGGTGGGCCTGCTGCTGGCCAAGTTCCTGCGCCGCAGTGGCGAGATCGGCGTGCGGCGCGCGCTCGGCGCCAGCCGTGGCGCCGTGTTCGCCCAGTGTCTGGTGGAGGCCGGCATGATCGGACTGCTCGGTGGCCTCGGCGGCTGGCTGCTGACCCTGCTGGGGTTGTGGCTGGTGCGGCGCCAGCCGGTCGAGTACGCGGACCTGGTGCACCTGGACGGCGGGATGTTCCTGGCCACCTTCGTGCTGGCGGTACTGGCCAGCCTGCTTGCCGGTTTCGTGCCGGCGCTGCGAGCGAGTCGCGTGGCGCCTGGCCTGCAGTTGAAGACGCTTTGATGCGCCGTACCTGCGCGTGAAAGCCGCCACCCGGGCCGCGTGAT
Source organism: Frateuria soli (assembly GCF_021117385.1). Lineage (GTDB taxonomy): Bacteria > Pseudomonadota > Gammaproteobacteria > Xanthomonadales > Rhodanobacteraceae > Frateuria_A > Frateuria_A soli. The sequence continues at coordinate 2,500,851 of NZ_CP088252.1, read as the reverse complement.
GAAAGCCTGTGCGCTCATCCGTGGTGCGGACAGACAAGCGGTCATCCGTGGCCGCACTCCCTGAAAGGAGCCGAGAGCTCATGCAGATCCAACCCGTCCTCGCTGCGCTGCGCCGCCATCGCCTGGCCACGCTGCTGATCGTCCTGGAAATCGCGCTCGCCTGCGCGGTGCTCTGCAACGCGTGCTTCCTGATCGCCAACCGGGTGCAGCAGGTCGGCATGCCCAGCGGCGTCGACGAGGCCTCGCTGGCGGGGCTCAAGCTCACCGGCTACGACCCGGCGCAGGCCACCGACCTCAATGCGCGCGTGCTCGACGGGCTGCGCACGATTCCCGGCATGCAGTCGGTCAGCGTGATCAACGCGGTGCCGTTCGGGCAGCACGCCGGCACCGCGGGAATCAAGCTGAGCCGGGAGGCGCAGAAGATCGTCGGCGTGGTCGACTTCTACGTGGGCGGGCCGGGCAGCTTCGAGGCGCTCGGCCTGCGCGTGGTGTCCGGCCGCGGGCCGCAGACCAGCGACATGAGCGCGGTGGCCGACTTCCTGCCAAGGAGTGCGCCGGTGCTGGTGACCCGCGCGCTGGCCACGCACCTGTGGCCGGGCGCCGACCCGCTCGGCCATGTGATCTGGTGCGCCGACCGGCCCTATCGCGTGATGGGTGTGCTGGATCACCTCGCGCGGCCGAGCGGCGGCGAGGGTGGCCCGGAGACGCGGGAGTGGTCGGTGTTCGTGCCCGCGCTGCCGGGCGAGCACCTCGCCGGCGTCTACCTGCTGCGCGCCGCGCCGGGCCAGCTCGATCGCGTGCTGCGCGATGCACGCGAGCGCATCGCCAGGATCGCCCCGGAAGTGGTGGTCGATATTGAACAAAGCCAGACCTTGCCGCAGCTGCGCGACCGCTATTTCCGCGACGACCGCGCCATGGCCGGCATGCTGGTGGGCGTGATCGTCGCGTTGCTGCTGGTGACCGCGCTGGGCATCGTGGGGCTGACCAGCTTCTGGGTGGCGCAGCGGCGCAAGCAGATCGGCGTGCGTCGCGCACTGGGCGCCACGCGAAGCGACATCCTGCATTACTTCCAGACCGAGAATTTCCTCATCGTCAGCTTCGGCATCGTGCTGGGCATGGTGCTGGCTTTCGGCATCAACCTGCTGCTGATGACCCGCTACGAGTTGCCGCGCCTGCCGGTGCTGTACCTGCCGGCCGGCGCGCTGGTGCTGTGGGGTCTCGGCCAGTTGGCCGTGCTGGCGCCGGCGCTGCGCGCCGCGGCGGTGCCGCCGGTGGTGGCCACCCGGTCGGTGTGAGCCGCCGGCCCGCCACCCCCCCCCCGTACCCGTGCAGATCACCCAGGGAGCACACGGAATGTTCGCCTACTACCTCGACCTCGCCCTGCGCAGCCTGCGGCGCAGTCCCGTGCTCACCAGTCTGATGGTGCTGGCGATCGGGTTGGGCATCGGTGCCAGCATGACCATGCTGACCGTGTTGCACGTCATGACGCGCGATCCGTTGCCGGAGCTGAGCGCGCAGCTCTATTACCCGCACCTGGACCCGTTGCCGGCGAACTACCCCAGCCACAACGAGTGGGGCGATCCGAGCGACAACTTCACCTGGCCGGACGCGATGGCGCTGCTCAAGGCGCATCGCGCGGACCAGCAGGCGGCGATGGCCGGGGGCAGGGTGCTGGCTTGGCCGGTGCAGGCCGGCCGCATGCCGTTCCGGGTCGGCGGCCGCTACGCCACCGCCGGCTTCTTCGAGCTGTTCGGGCTGCGCTTCGAGCAGGGCCGGGGGTGGACCGCGGCGGATGACGAGGCGCGTGCGCGGCTGGTGGTGCTCAGCCACGCGCTGGCGATGAAGTTGTTCGGCCGGACCGACGTGGTGGGACGCACCGTGCGGCTGGGCGACGCGCGGTTCCAGGTGACCGGGGTCACCGCCGACTGGGCGCCGCAGCCGCAGTTCTATGCCGACGGCTCCGGCAGGGGCAATTACGGCGAATCGGACCGCTTCTTCCTGCCGCTGGCCACGGCGCTGGACCTGGACCTGAGCGTGAGCGGCAACCAGGCGAGCTGGAAGGAGGGCGGCAGGACCAGCGGCAACTACACCTGGCTGCAGGTGTGGGTGCGGCTGAAGGACGCCGCGCAGGCGCGCGCCTATCGCCAGTTCCTGGTCGACTACTCCGCCAGCCAGCAAAAGCTGGGGCGGTTCGAGCGTCCGCCCGGAAATGCCGCGCTGTATCCGATGATGGGCTGGCTCGCGCATCAGAAGCTGGTGCCGAACGACCTGCGCCTCCAGCTGTGGCTGGCGCTGGGGTTCCTGGTCGTGTGCCTGGTCAACATCGTGGCCTTGCTGCTGGCCAAGTTCCTGCGGCGCAGCGGCGAGGTCAGCGTGCGCCGTGCGCTGGGGGCGAGGCGGCGCGACATTTTCGTGCAGTTCGGCGTCGAGGCGGCCCTGGTGGGCAGCCTTGGCGGACTGCTGGGCGTGGCGATCGCGCAGGCCGGGCTGTGGAGCGTGCGCCAGCGCCCGGACAGCTACGCGCACGTCGCCCGCATGGATCTTTCCATGCTGGCGCTGACCGTGCTGCTGGCCATCGCCGGCAGCCTGCTGGCCGGGATGCTGCCGGCCTGGCGCGCCAGCCGCGTCGCGCCCGCCCTGCAACTGAAGGCTCAGTGAGGAACACGCCATGGCTCTGCGCCCGATTCTTTCCAGCCTTCGCCACCACAAGCTCACCGCCGGCCTGCTGGTCCTGCAGGTCGCGCTGACGCTGGCGATCGTCGCCAACGCCGCCTTCATGGTGGTCCAGCGCACGCAGCGCATCCACACGCCCAGTGGACTGGCCGAGCAGCAGCTCTCGCTGGTCCGGGTGGAAGGCACCGCCAAGGACGAGAACCACCAGGCGCGCCACGCGGCCGACCTCGATGCGCTGCGCCGGATTCCCGGGGTGCAGGCAGCTGTCGCGGTGGGCTGGGCGTTGCCCTTCAGCAGCAGCATCAACAGCTACGGTGTCTGCCCCAGCGAGGAGGCGCTCAAGCGCGCCATGGCCGCGAGCAGCCTGGACCACAGCGGTTGCCTTTCGATCGACACCTACAGTGGCAGCCCGGGCTTCCTCCAGGCGCTGGGTTTGCGGGTGATCGCGGGTCGCGATTTCATGCCCGGCGAGTACGTCACCGGCGACGTGCCCGCGATCATGCTCACGCGCGCGGCCGCGAGAAAATTCTTTGGCGACAAGGACCCGCTCGGCCAGGTGGTCTACGCCGGCAAGCAAAGCAGTCGCGTGGTCGGCATCGTCAGCGATGTCGTGCGGCCCATGTTGCGGGGCGACGGCAGCGATGGCGAGGTCATGCTCTGGCCGCAACTGCCCGACGACAACGAAACCACCTATCTGCTGCGCAGTGCACCCGCCGATCGCGCCCGGGTGCTTGCCGCCGCCACCGCGGCGCTGCAGGCGCTCGATCCGAACCGGCTGATTCCCGAGGCGGGCCGGCGCACCTACACGCAGATGCGCGAGGACTACTTCCAGCGCGATGCCACCATGATCGGCCTGCTGTTGTCCGCGGGGCTGGGGCTGCTGTTCGTGACCGCGCTCGGCGTGGCGGGCCTGGCGAACTTCTGGGTGCAGCAACGCACCCGCACCATCGGCATCCGCCGCGCGATCGGCGCCACCCGGACCGACATCCTGCGCTACTTCCAGGCGGAGAATTTCCTGATCGTGGGCGGGGGCGTGGTGCTGGGCATGATCCTGGCGCTGGCCCTGAACCTGCTGCTGATGAGCCGTTACGAACTGCCGCGGCTGCCGCTCTGGTACCTGCCGGCCGGCGCGCTCGCGCTGTGGGCGCTGGGCCAGCTGTCGGTACTGGCGCCGGCGCTGCGCGCCGCGGCGGTGCCACCGGTGGTGGCGACGCGGTCGGTCTGAAGGGCGCTTCCCCTTTGGCCAACCTGTGGCAACCTTTTGGCGTGGAGATGCATCCATGCCGACATGTGCAGGAAAAAGATGCGTACCGTCCTGATCATTGACGACAACCCCGCGGTGGGCGAGGCGCTGTCGCTGTTGCTTTCGCTGCACGACATCCGTCCGCTGATCGCGCTGACGCCGGAGGACGGGCTGGCGACGCTGGACCGCGAGCTGGTGGACGTAGTGATCCAGGACATGAACTTCACCGCCGACACCACCTCGGGCGAAGAGGGCGTGGCGCTGTTCCGCGCGATCCGCCAGCGGCACACCGACCTGCCGGTGATCCTGCTGACTGCCTGGACACATCTGGAAACCGCGGTGGAGCTGGTCAAGGCCGGCGCCGCCGACTACGTGGCCAAGCCGTGGGACGACACCAAGCTGCTGGCGACGGTGGAGAACCTGCTGGAGCTGTCCGAGTCCACCCGCGAGGTCAACCGCACCCGCCGCGAGCGCCGCCGGCGCCGCGACGTGCTGCGCCAGACCTACGATCTGGACGGGCTGGTGTTCGCCTCCGACGCGATGGCGCAGACGCTCGAGCTCGCCTGCCAGGTCGCCCGTTCGCACGTGCCGGTGCTGATCACCGGGCCCAACGGCGCGGGCAAGGAGCGCATCGCCTGCATCGTGCATGCGAACTCGCCGGTCAGGAACGGGCCGTTCGTGGCGGTCAATTGCGGCGCGTTGCCGGGCGAGCTGATCGAGGCCGAACTGTTCGGCGCCGACGCCGGTGCCTACACCGGCGCCAACAAGGCGCGCGAAGGCCGTTTCGAGCTCGCCGACGGCGGCACGCTGTTCCTGGACGAGATCGGCAACCTGCCGCTGCCCGGCCAGGTCAAGCTGCTGCGCGTGCTGGAGACCGGGCAGTTCGAGCGATTGGGCTCCGGCCGCACGCGGCAGGTCAAGGTGCGCGTGCTGTCGGCCACCAACGCCGATCTCAAGGCGATGGTGCGCGCGGGCACGTTCCGCGAGGACCTGTACTACCGCCTCAACGTCATCGAGGTGAACCTGCCGCCGCTTTCCGAGCGCACCGACGACATCGTGCCGCTGGCGGAGCATTTCCTCGATGGCCGGGCCGAACTGGGCGACGCGGCACGCGAGGCGCTGGTGAGCTATCCATGGCCCGGGAACGTGCGCGAGCTGAAGAACGCGATCGAGCGCGCGGCGCTGCTCGCGACCGACGGCGTGGTCACTCCCCAACTGCTCAACCTGCCGCAGCACACGCCGGCGGTCGCACGCAACCTGGACGAGCCCAGCCGCGAGGCAGTGGAGACCGCGCTGCACCGCGCCGATGGCGTGGTCAGCCGGGCCGCGCAATCGCTGGGACTGTCGCGCCAGGCGCTGTACCGGCGCATGGAGCGCTACGGGTTGGCGACCGGCTGAGTGCGCGCAGGGTGGGCTTCGGCCCCCGCCAGGCACCGGCGCAGGGCTGCTGGGCTGAAGTCCACCCTGCGTCGCCTGGGCGTGCATCGCGGCGGTTGCCGCTATCGAAGGGGCGCGGGATGATCGGCGCCAGTCCCCAAGGAGCAGGAACCATGCGTATCCGGATCGTCGTGTTTGCCTCCCTGTTGGCCGCCGCCGGGGCCCACGCCCAGTCGGTGCCATCGCCGACCGCCCACGCCAGCGACAGCTGGAGTGCGCCGGCGCCGGCTTCCACGGCGAGCTACCGGGCCGATGCCGCGCTCCCGGCGCAGAAGTCCAGCTCCACGTCGCACTTCAAGTTCAAGGAGCGTGACAGCCTCGCCCCGCCGCGTGCCAACGCGGCGCAGCAGCACTCCGGCAACGCCGGGGTCGGCACCATGGGCACCATGGACCGCAATGGTCGCCCGGCGGTGAACTGCCCGCAGACCCCGATGGACCCCGCGTGCCACTGACACCGCTGGCCCGGGGCGGGAGCCTCGCATGCAACTGAGATCGCTGCAGGCGCGGCTCAGCGGGCTGCTGATGCTGGCCGGTCTCAGCGGTGCGCTGGTTTTCGCCGGCGTGACCGAGTGGCCCCTGCCGCAGTTGCTCTCGTGGCTGCGCCATGACCCGAGGCTGGGCATGCACCTGCCTGCCGTGCCGGGCATCCCCGGCGGCCTGCTCGCCACGCTGATCGTGCTGTTGCCGCTGGCTTTCTGGCTGGGCGCGCAGGTGATGTCGCCGATCCGGCGGCTGCTGCGCGCGCTCGAAGGCGCGGTGGCGAGCTACCGCGACGGCGACTTCAGCTTTTCCATCGCCGCCGACCGGCGCGACGAGCTGGGCGCGCTGATCCGCATGCACAACGCGCTGGGTGCGACCCTGCGCGAGCAGCGCCAGCATCTGGTGCAGCGCGAGCTGCTGCTGGACACCGTCGTGCAGCACACGCCCGTGTCGCTGGTGCTGGCCAACGCCCAGGGACGCATCGCCTACGCCAACATCGCCGCGCGGCACCTGTTCAACGAAGGGCGCAGCCTCAACGGGCTGGACTTTGGCGAGCTGCTGCTCAACGTGCCCGAGGCGCTGCGTCGGGCGGTGGAGAGCGGCGAGGATGCGCTGCTCAGCGTGCCGATGGACGGCACCGAGGAAACCTTTCACCTGTCCCAGCGACTGTTCCGGCTGCAGGGGCGGCCGCACAAGCTCTATTCGTTGCGCCGCATGACGCGCGAGCTGTCGCGACAGGAAGTGGCGACGTGGAAGCGGGTGATCCGCGTGATCAGCCACGAGCTCAACAATTCGCTCGCACCGATTTCCTCGCTGGCGCACTCGGGGGCCGAGCTGGCCCGGCGTGGCGACCTGGCGCGGCTGCCCGGCGTGTTCGCCACGATCGGCGAGCGCGCGCGCCACCTGCACGGCTTCATCGCCGGCTACGCGAGCTTCGCCAAGTTGCCCGCGCCGCAACCGCAGGCGATCGACTGGCAGGCCTTCCTCGACAGCCTGTCGCTGCATTGCCGGTTCCGGCTGGCGGGGGAGGTGCCGACCGGGCCTGGCTGGTTCGACAAGGCGCAGATCGAGCAGGTGCTGATCAACCTGATCAAGAACGCCCACGAGGCGGGCGGCAGCGAAGAGGGCGTGACGCTTGCGCTGGCCCAGGTCGGCCACGACTGGCGTATCGAGGTGGCCGACCGCGGGCCGGGCATGAGCGATACGGTGCTGGCGCAGGCATTGTTGCCGTTCTATTCGACCAAGCGCGCCGGGACCGGCCTGGGACTGGCGCTGGCACGCGAGATCACCGAGGCGCACGGCGGGCGCATCACGCTGGCCAACCGCGAGGATGGCGGCTTGCGCGTGAGCCTGCTGCTGCCGGCCAGGAACCCGTAGCAGCGCATCCCGCGGGCCGCCGCCGGGCATTGCGCTCGCGCGCAGGGGGCGCTCCGGCAAGCCATTCGGCCACCTATACTGGCTGTCCAACCACAGGAGGGGACCATGGGCAGCATCGCGATCGGCGTAGTCATCATCGTGCTGGCGGTCATCATCATCGCCAAGCTCGTACGGATCGTGCCGCAGGGCTACGAATGGACGGTGGAAACCTTCGGCCGCTACACGCGCACGCTCAGCCCGGGCCTGCATTTCCTCGTCCCGTTCTACCAGGCCGTCGGCGCCCGGATGAACATGATGGAGCAGGTGCTGGATGTGCCCTCGCAGGACGTCATCACCAAGGACAACGCGGTCGTGCGCGTCGATGGTGTGGTGTTCTACCAGGTGCTGGACGCGGCCAAGGCGGCCTACGAAGTGGCCAACCTGGAACAGGCCTCGCTGGCGCTGGTGATGACCAACATCCGCACGGTGCTCGGCTCGATGGACCTTGATGAGAGCCTGAGCAAGCGCGACACCATCAACGCGCAGCTGTTGCGCGTAGTCGACGAAGCGACCCATCCGTGGGGCGTCAAGGTCAACCGCATCGAGATCAAGGACATCGCGCCGCCGCGCGACCTGGTCGACGCAATGGCCAAGCAGATGAAGGCCGAGCGCGAGAAGCGCTCCAACATCCTGGAGGCGGAGGGCTTCAAGCAGGCGGCCATCCTCAAGGCCGACGGCGAGAAGCAGAGCGCGATCCTGGCCGCCGAGGGCAAGAAGGAAGCCGCTTTCCGCGAGGCCGAGGCACGCATCCGCCTGGCCGAAGCCGAGGCCGAGGCGACCCGGATGGTGTCCGACGCGATCGCCAACGGCAATCTCAACGCGCTGAACTATTTCGTCGCCAACAAGTACGTCGAGGCGCTGAAGGAGATCGCGCACTCGCCGAACCAGAAGATGCTGCTGCTGCCGATGGAAGCGACCGGCATCATCGGTTCGCTGGCGGGCATCGCGGAGATGGCGAAGGAGGCTTTGTCGCAGCAGGGGACGAAGGCAGTGCCACTGCCGCGTTGAGGCGGCGGTCCAGAGCCGGAGGCCTCTCCTTCCCCTGGCCCACTCCCCGACGAACGCGGGGGCTGGGGAAAGGGCTTGCCCCGGCCGACAGCCATCGACCCGGCATCGACCGCAGGTCACCCATCGTCGCCCTTCCACCCGGAGTCCCGCATGTTCTCCACCCTCGCAATCCATCACTTCTGGTGGCTGCTGGCCCTGCTGCTGATCGCGCTGGAGGTCGCCCTGCCGGGCTACTTCCTGTTGTGGATCGGCATCGGCGCGGGCGCCACCGGCGTGCTGGCCTGGCTGTTCCCGGGGATGTCGCTGCTGGCGCAGGCGATCGCCTTCGCGGTACTCGCCTTCCTCGCCTGCGCGGTCTACGCCCGCGTGCTCAAGCCCAGGCTCCGGCGCGGCGACGCCGCCAGCGAGCGGCTCAACCGCCGCGGCGCGCAGATGGTCGGCCAGCGCTACGTGCTGATCGAGCCGATCGTCAACGGGCGCGGCAAGGCGCGCGTGGGCGACGGCGAATGGCTGGTCAACGGACCGGACCTGCCCCTGGGCGCCACCGTCGAGGTGGTCGGCGTCGACGGCAACACGCTGCAGGTGCGACCGGCCACATGAACGGCCTGATCCCGGGGGCGGCGCAGGCGCCGCTGGAAACCCGCATCGCCTTCCTGGTCGAGCTGGCGCGCCGGCTGCACCAGTACGGCACGTCGGCGCCGCGCCTGGAGATGGCCATTTCCGCGTCGGCGCAGCGGCTGGCACTGATCGCCGATGTCTGGTCCAGCCCGACCGCGATCATCATCTCCTTCGCCGACGCAGGCGCCGAGGAAGGGCTGGCGCAGGTGACGCAGGTGATGCGGTTGCCGCCCGGCGACGTGCACCTGGCGCGGCTGTGCGAGGCCGATGCGATCGCCGACCGTGCCATCGCCGGGGAACTGGGCCTGCGCGAAGGCTTCCGCCTGCTGCGCGAACTGGGCCGGCCGGAGACGCGACGGGCGCAGGCCGGCGTGGTCGGCAGCTACGGCCTGTCGGCGGCGAGCGTGGCGGCGTTGTTCCTGCACAGCTCCTGGGCCGACCTGGGGGTGGCCGGAGCGATCGGCCTGCTGATCGGCCTGATCACCGTGCTGGCGGCCACGCGGCCGCGACTGGCGGCCGCCAGCGACGCGATCTGCGCGCTGGTGGCCACCGCCGGCGCGATCCTGGTCAGTGCGTTCATCGTGCCGCTGGCGATCAAATCGGTGGTGCTGGCTGCGCTGATCGTGCTGGTGCCGGGCATGTCATTGACTACGGCCGTACGCGAGATCTCCAGCCAGCACCTGACATCGGGCATGGCGCGCCTGGGCGGGTCCATCGCGACCCTGCTCAAGCTGACCTTCGGCACCGTGGCGGCCAGCCAGTTGTGCGCGGCCTTCGGGGTCACCGCGGGCACGTTTGCGCTGCAGCCGCTGCCGCGCTGGATGGACTGGCCGTCGCTGCTGATCGGCGCGCTGGGATTCGCCATCCTGTTCCGTGCGGCCCGGCGCGACTGGATCGTGGTCGTGGCGGCGGTGGCGGTCGGCTACCTCGCCACGCGCTGGGGCGGCCTGTTATCGCACGCGGTTCCCGGCGCGCCATTCGGCGTGTTCCTCGGCGGGTTGTTGCTGGGAGCGATGGCCAACCTCTATGCGCGTTATCTGCACCGGCCCGGCGCGGTGGTGCGCGAGCCCGGGATCATCTTGCTGGTGCCGGGCAGTGTGGGGTTCCAGAGCGTGTCCTATCTGTTCGAACGCGACACGACGCTGGGCATGGACAGTTTCATCCTGCTGATCACGCTGCTCATTTCGCTGGTGGCGGGCCTGTTGTTCGGAGATCTGCTGGTGTCGCCGCGGCGGTCGCTCTAGTGGCGGCGGGGGCTTCTTTGGCGAAGAGGCTCGGAGAAGAGCTCCGGAACGAAGAGCTCTGGAGCGAAGAGCTTCGGAGCGAAGAGCTTTCGGACGCCTTTGCGCCCGAGTCACTTTCTCTTGCTTGCCCAAGAGAAAGTAACCAAAGAGAAGGGTACCCCGATGGCGCGCCCTTCGGGTGCGCGGGCGGGTGGCGGGGTTTTTCGACGGGGCTTCCTGCCCCGACGAAAAACTGGCCGGCGTCCTGCCGGCCACCCTTCGGGCTGATCCGCCACCCGCCCGCCGCGCCATAGGGGCCGGAAGAGCAGCGCGCTTGCCGCGCGCACTTTTCAATGAAGCCGAAGCGCAGAGCAGGGAGCAGAGCCGGAGCGCAGAGCCAGAGCGCAGAGCAGAGCGCAGAGCAGGGCGCAGAGCAGGGCGCAGAGCCCGAACGCGGTGCTGGGCGAGCTGGAGTTCAGGGCTGGAGTGCAGGCGAAAGCTCAGGGTGCGAGGCCCGGACTGCTTTCGACGCGAAGGGCTTGGAGGGAAGTGCTTGCGAAGAACCAGCTCCCTCTCCCCTCTGGGGAGAGGGTTGGGGTGAGGGGTGGGGCTCGCCTCGGCGTATCCGCCAGGGTGGCGGGTGTTTCAGTCCTCGATGTCCTCGCCCTCGTCGCCCGCTGCTTCCTGTTGCAGTTCCTTGAGCAACTGGAAGATCTCCCGGTACGCCCGCGGCGGCTTGTTCGCGGCGCGTTCGCTGCGCGCCTGGCGAATGAGCGAGCGCAGGTGCTGGCGGTCGACGGAGGGGTGGTCGGCGATCAGCGTGGCGGCGGCTTCGTCGTCCTCGAGCAGTCGCTCGCGCAGCGTCTCCAGGCGATGCATGGCGGCGGTCTCCTGGCGCTGGCGTTCGCGGTTCTCGCCGAGCTCCGCGCGCGCGCTGTCGAACACCGCCTCTTCATGGCGGCGCATCTTCTTGGCCAGGAACGCGAGCTGCCGCTTGCGCGCGATGTGCGAACTGATCCGGCGCACGTTGGCGACCTCCTCGCGCACGTCCTCGGGCAGATCGAGCTTGGCCAGGCGGCTGGGTGGCAGTTCGACGAGCTGGTTGGCGAGTGCGAGTACGGCCAGCGCCTCGCGACGCTGCTGGGTGCGGCTGGGACCGTAGTCCTGTTCGTCGAGTTCGGTCTGGTTGCGGCTTCGGCTCGGGCTCACGGGTTTTCCATCAGGTCGGATTGGCTGGGCGACTCCAGCGCGAAGCGGGGCACGGGCTCGCCGTCGACTGTGACGGTTTCCGCGAACATGGCCATCGGGCGCACCCACAGGCCGTGCCCGCCATACAGCGCGCGGTAGACGACCAGCTCCTCCAGCGTCTCGCTGTGGCGGGCGATGCCCAGCACCTGGTAGCGCTGGCCCTTGTAGTGTCGGTAGATGCCGGCGACCGGTGGCATGCGCGCTCCTTTTGATCGGTCAGGGGCGACCCCATGTCCGGAAGTCGTGCAGTGTTTCGCCGCCCATTCTACCCGCCTGAAGGAACACCCCGTGAGTGCAGCCGTCCTGTCCGCCGACATCAGCCACCAGGAACTCGACCGCCTGGCCGGGCTTGCCGAGGATGTCATCCACCGCGCACGTGCCGCCGGTGCCAGCGCCGCGGAGGTGGCGGCAAGCATCGACAGCGGGCTCAACGTCAACGTGCGCCTGGGCGAGGTGGAGACAGTCGAGCACACGCGCGACCGCGGTTTCGGGCTGACCGTGTACTTCGGCCAGCGCAAGGGCACCGCCAGCACCGCCGACCTCAATCCGGCCTCGATCCAGGCCACCATCGACCAGGCGTGCGCGATCGCGCGCTACACCGAGGCGGACCCCGCCGCAGGCCTGGCCGACGCTTCGCGGATGGCAAGCCATTTCCCCGACCTGGACCTGTGGCATCCCTGGCAGATCGACACCGCCGGGGCGATCGCGCTGGGCCAGCAGATCGAGGCGGCTGGCCGCGCGCACGCGGGCATCACCAATTCCGACGGCGCCGCCGTGCAGGCGGGCGAGAGCCTGTCGGTGTATGCCAATTCGCACGGCTTCGTCGGGCGCGAGCGCGCCACGCGGCATGCGCTTTCGTTGTCGCTGATTGCGGGCGAGGGCGACGGCATGCAGCGCGACTACTGGTACGACTCGGTGCGCGACGCCAGCGACTTCATGAGCGCGCAGGCGCTCGGCGACAAGGCGGCCCGGCGCACGCTGGCGCGGCTGAACTCGCGCAGCCTCGGCACCCGCCAGTGCCCGGTGCTGTTCGTGCCGGAGATCGCGCGGGGGTTGATCGGGCACCTGGTCGGCGCGGTGAGCGGCGGCGCGCTGTACCGGCGCGCCAGCTTCCTGCTCGACCACGCCGGCCAGCGCGTGATGCCCGAGTGGATGAACATCGTCGAACGCCCGTTCCTGCCGCGCGGCATGGGCTCGGGTGCGTTCGACGCCGAGGGCGTGGCCACGGCGGACAGCGCGCTGGTGGAGAACGGGGTGCTGGCCCGCTACATCCTGGGCAGCTATTCGGCCCGCAAGCTGGGTCTGGAGTCGACCGGCAACGCCGGCGGCATCCACAACCTGCTGGTCGAGCCCGGCCAGGACGACTTCGACACGCTGCTCAAGCGCATGGGCACCGGCCTGGTGGTGACCGAGGTGATGGGGCAGGGCGTGAGCACGCTCACCGGCGACTACTCGCGCGGTGCGGCGGGCTTCTGGGTCGAGAACGGGGAAATCGCCTTCCCGGTGGAAGAGATCACCATCGCCGCCAACCTGCGTGACATGTTCGGGGGTATCGTGGCGGTGGGCAGCGACGTGGACCGGCGGGCGCAGATCCTGACCGGTTCGATCCTGCTCGACCGGATGACCGTCGGCGGCCAGTAGCCTTTGGCCTATGGCGTCGCCGCGTGGCTTTGCTAGCATCGCGGCACCGGCGACAGGCCGGCATCATCGAAGGAAAGAGGAGCCTGGCATGAGCGTTCCACCCGATTCCGTCGCCCCGCCCCCGCCGCCTCCGGGCGAGCCGGTCCCGCCGCCGGAGCCGTTCGACTCGGCCGGCATGCCCAGCCACGAGGAGCGCCAATGGGCGCTGTTCGCCCACCTTTCCGCCTTGGTGGGTGGCCTGCTCACCGGCGCCTTTGCCGGCCTGGGCTGCTTCATCGGCCCGCTGGTCATCTGGCTGATCAAGAAGGACACGATGCCTTTCGTGGACGATCAGGCCAAGGAGGCGCTGAACTTCAACATCACCCTGGCCATCGTCGGCGTGGCGCTGTTGCTGCTGACGTTGATCACTTTCGGCTTCGGCGCGTTGCTGACGGTGCCGGTCGGCATCCTGATCGGCATCGCCTGGCTGGTGTTCACGATCATTGCCGCGATCAAGGCGAACGAGGGCGAGCGGTACCGTTATCCGTTCACGCTGCGGCTGATCAAGTAACCCCACGGGTGGGCGCTCGGCCCACCCGGCTCTCCTGTAGGAGCGCACCTGTGCGCGACCGCAAGCATCCCGGTCGCGCACAGGTGCGCTCCTGCAGTGCTTCTAATGGGAGCGATTGGCGGCGTAGAGCGCCAGCTCTTCGAGCAGCACCCCACGATCGCCGAACGGCGCGATCGCCTGCAGCGCGGTGGCGATCAGCTCCGCCAGCCGCGCACGCGAGGCGTCCAGTCCGATGATCGAGGGGAAGGTCGGCTTGTCGGCCGCCGCATCCTTGCCCGCGGTCTTGCCGATCACGGACGATTCGCCCTCCACGTCGAGGATATCGTCGCGCACCTGGAAGGCCAGGCCGACGGCTGTCGCGTAGCGGTCCAGCGCCTCGAGCGCGTTCGCGTCCGCGCCGGCGGCGAGCGCACCCAGCCGGACGGCGGTACGGATCAAAGCGCCGGTCTTGCAGGCGTGCATGTGTTCGAGTTCGTGCAGCGTGAGCTTGCGGCCCACGGCCGCCAGGTCCAGCGCCTGCCCGCCGGCCATGCCTTCGGCGCCGCAGGCACGGCCCAGCACGCGCAGCATCTCCAGCGCGCGGGCGGCATCGGCGCCGGCGTGCGGATCGTGGGCGAGGATCTCGAAGGCAAGCGCCTGCAGCGCATCGCCGGCGAGGATCGCCATCGCTTCGCCGAAAACGATGTGGCAGGTGGGACGGCCACGGCGCAGTGCATCGTCGTCCATTGCCGGCAGGTCGTCGTGCACGAGGGAGTAGGCGTGGATCAGTTCGACCGCGCAGGCGGGTGCGTCCAGCTCGCTGCCATCGGTGCCCAGCGCGTGGCCGGCGGCATAGACCAGCAGCGGGCGCAGCCGCTTGCCGCCGCCCAGCACCGCGTAGCGCATGGCCTGATGCAATGTCAGCGGCGGCTGTTGCTCGGACGGCAGCACGCACGCCAGTGCGGCGTCGGCGCGCGCGGTCAGCGCGAGCAGCCGGGGGCCGAGCAGGGACGGCGCGTCAGGTTGCGGATTCGAAGGGTTCGGCGTCGTCGGGCGCATCGGGATCGAGCAGCAGGCGCACGCGCAGTTCGGCCTTGTCGAGGGCCTGCTGGCAGTGACGGTAGAGGCCGATGCCGCGCTCGAAGGAGGCCAGCGATTCGTCCAGGCTCAGCTCGCCGCCTTCCATCCGCGCCACCAGTTGCTCGAGCTCGTCCAGCGAGTGCTCGAAGTCGGCGACGGATGGGGTTTCCGCGGGGGCGGGAGCGGGTTTGGCCATGGGCCGCAACGCTAGCGCAGCGGGGGGTTGGAATCAATGTTTCCGGGCGCGCGGCCTTTATGGACAGGGTCGTAACGCTTTCCCAAACCCCCACGGCGCTCGAACCCCCTCCCTCCGGGACAGGCGGGTTAGGGTTCGGGCGGAGCGGGGTGCATCGGCGGGCGCCGGACCCTCATCTCAACCCTCGCCGGAGAGGGAGAGGGGCTCCATCCTCCGGCGCGCCCGCCCATTCCGTTCGATCCGCCCCGAGGCCACGAAAAATCGTTCGTGCTGCGTGGGCGCGTAGCGCCGACGTCGAAGTCCACCGTCGAAGCGCGGCCCCCTCCTCCGCGAGCGAAGCCGACAGGCGGGAGCGGGAGCGAAGAGCGCGCGCTGGCTGCTCCCCGATTGCGGCTCAACCCGATGGCCGCCAGCACGGCTGCGCGCCCGCGGCATCGAACAGCATTGCGCCGCGTGCCGTGCGCCAGAGGTCGGCCACCGCGATGAGTTCGCCTTCGGCGTAGAGCAGCGGGCAGGCTTCGCGGTGCCACGGTGGCAACCCGACCTGCTGGAAGAGGTCGCGCAGTTCGCGGGTATGCCGGTCGCCGGCGGGCTTGATGCGCTCGCCACCCCGGCGCAGGCGCACGACGATCGGCGTGGCAAGGTGCGCCGCCGGAGTGAGCACGAGCTGCCCGCCATCCGGCAGCTCCAGTACGTCGCCGTCCCAGCGGGCCTCCCATCGCGGATCGATCGGCGGCCGCGGCGCGCGTGCCCACAAGCGACCCTTCCAGATGTGCAGTTCCACGCCCGGCCAGCGCACGCACGGCTGCTGGCCGGGACGGGCATGGCACTGGCGCTCGATCTGCCGACGCTGCGCGGCCGTGGGCGCGGGCAGGCCCCTGGCGTGCAGCCAGTGGTCGAGCAGGGGCTCGCGCAGGGCAGGGTGGAGGGCAAGCCAGCCTTGGGCATGAAGGCTCCCGCCGGCGGCGTCGTGCAGGGTGCCGAACGCCTCGAGCCAACGCGCGCGCAAGGCCTCGTCCGCGGCGCGGCACAGCGCGGCGCTGTGCAGGATGGAATCGACGGCATGCGGCCAGTGCCGGTGCAGGCGCGGCAGGATCTCGTGGCGCAGATGGTTGCGCGCCAGCGAGGTGTCGCGATTGGAGGGGTCGTCGACGCAGGACAGTGCATGGGTCTCGACGTAGGCGCGCAACACCTCGCGCGGCAGGTCCAGCAGCGGGCGCCAGAGCCGGCCCCGGCCAAGCGGACGGATTGCCCGCATGCCACCGAGTCCCTGCGGGCCGGCGCCGCGCAACAGCTTGAGCAGCACCGTCTCGGCCTGGTCGTCGCGATGGTGCCCCACCAGCAGCCACTCGCCCGCTTGCAGCACGTCGGCGAAGGCGCCATAGCGCGCATGCCGCGCAGCCGCTTCCAGGCCTTCGCCGGCGGCACGTGCCACCTCGACCCGGCGCACCTCGCAGGCGACACCGAGCGAAGTACAAAACGCCGCCGCCTTCCCGGCCCAGGCGCCGCTCTCCGGATGCAGCCCATGGTCCACGTGCAACGCGCGCAGGCCGCGTGCGCGCGCCTGGGGCAGCGCCGCCAGCGCGTGCAGCAAGGCCGTGGAATCCGGTCCGCCGCTGAAGGCCACGCACAGCGGTCCGTCCGGATGATCCTCGAGTGCCCGGCGCAGCGCGTCCGGCAGCATGCGTGGGCTGCTACTCACGGGCGGCCGGTTTCTTCTTGTTGCGCACGTAGATGTGCTTGCCGTTGCCGAGCTGGCGGTCCTCGGTATCGAACAGCCCGATCGCACCGATGAGGCCACTCAACTTGCCATAGCCCCAGTTGCGCGAATCGAACTCCGGCGCGCGCTTGCTGACCATGCTGCCGACGGCGCCCAGGCCGGCCCAGCCGGTATCGTCGGCGGCGTCCTCGATGGCGTTGCGCAGCAGGTTGACCAGCCGCGTGTCCTGGCGCAGCTCCTGCGTGTTCAGGCGCTGCGTGGGCTCCGCCGGTTTTTCGTTGTCGCTGTCCGGCTTGCCGAGCACGTCGGTGAAGATGAACTTGTCGCAGGCGGCAACGAACGGCGCCGGCGTCTTGCGCTCGCCGAAGCCGTACACGGTCAGGCCCGATTCGCGGATGCGCCCGGCCAGGCGGGTGAAGTCGCTGTCGCTCGAAACGATGCAGAAGCCGTCGAAGCGACCGGTGTAAAGCAGGTCCATCGCGTCGATGATCATCGCCGAGTCGGTGGCGTTCTTGCCCTTGGTGTAGCCGAACTGCTGGATCGGCTGGATCGACAGGTCCAGCAGCCTGTCCTTCCAGCCACGCAGGTGGTTGTCGGTCCAGTCGCCATAGGCGCGCTTGACGTGGGCGGTGCCGTAGCGGGCCACTTCGGCGAGCAGGCCTTCGGCCAGGCCGGGCTGGGCGTTGTCGGCGTCGATCAGTACAGCGAGCTTGGCGTGGTCGGCCATGGCGATGCCCTTTGGGAGGGACCTCGATAGTAACCGCGGACGGTATGGCTTCTGTAGGAGCGCACCTGTGCGCGACCGGACGCCTGCGGGTCGCGCACGGGTGCGCTCCTGCAGGTTCAGCGGGAGAAGTTGAGTTCGATGTTCAGACCGCAGGGATCGCTGAGGAACAGCTGCACCTGGGCCGGGTCGCCGAGTTCGTCGACCTGCTAGGCCAGCCCGGCCGCATCCATGCGCGCGCGGGTGGCGGCAAGGTCGGCGCAGGCGAAGGCCAGGTGGTTGAGGCGGCCGGTCGAGGCAGGGGAGGCATCACCGCGGCCGGCGGTCGTCAGGTGCAGCACGTCGGTTTCGCCGGCGTGGAGGCAGTGCCCGCGCGAGCCGGAGCGGAACGCCGGCCGCGGGCCTTCGTGCAGGCCTGCCACGCCGACATGGAAACGGCGCTGGCGCTCGATCATGGCCCTCCGGCGCGCGGGTGTTCGCGTGGGCGAAGCCGCGCGCGCCGCCAGGGGCTTATTCCGCGTAGGCGCCGTAGCCGCGCAGGCGCCTGTAACGCTGCTCCAGCAGGTCCGGTGCGGCGATGGCTTCGAGCTCGTCGAGCTGGTTCATCAGCACGGCCTTGAGACGGACCGCCATCGAGCGCGGGTTGCGGTGGGCGCCGCCCAGCGGCTCGCGGACCACTTTGTCGACCAGGCCGAGCTCGTGCAGGCGCGGCGCGGTCATGCCAAGCGCTTCGGCGGCGTCGCGCGCCTTGTCCTGGCTCTTCCAGAGGATCGAGGCGCAACCTTCGGGCGAGATCACCGAGTAGGTCGAGTACTGCAGCATGTTCACCCGGTCGCCCACGCCGATCGCCAGCGCGCCGCCGGAGCCGCCCTCGCCGATCACCGTGCAGACGATCGGGGTCTTCAGGTCGGCCATCTCCAGCAGGTTGCGGGCGATCGCCTCGCTCTGGCCGCGCTCCTCGGCACCCACGCCCGGATAGGCTCCGGGGGTGTCGATGAAGGTCAGCAGCGGCAGGCCGAAGCGCTCGGCCATCTTCATCAGGCGCAGCGCCTTGCGGTAGCCCTCCGGGCGCGGCATGCCGAAGTTCCGACGCACCTTGGTCTTGGTGTCGCGGCCCTTCTGGTGGCCGATGATCATGACCGGCCGGCCGTTGATACGGCCCAGGCCGCCGACGATGGCGGCGTCGTCGGCGAAGGCGCGGTCGCCCGCAAGTTCCTGGAACTCCTCGCAGATCACGCCGATGTAGTCGAGCGTGTAGGGTCGCGCCGGATGGCGCGAGAGCTGGGTGACCTGCCACGAGTTGAGGTTGCGGAAGATCTCCGCGGTCTTGATCTTGAGCTTCTCGCGCAGGCGCGCGACTTCCTCGTCGATGTTGAAGGCCTGGCCATGGCTGGCGTGGCGCAGTTCTTCGATCTTCGCTTCCAGTTCGGCGAGCGGTTGTTCGAAATCGAGGAAGTTAGGGTTCATTCGCGGGCGGTTCGGGACGCTGAGCTGGGCAGTATAGCCGGGGTGGGTGCAAAGGCGGGAACGCGGGCGTATGGCAACCACCGTTCGCCCTGAGCGTAGCGGAGCGGAGTCGAAGGTCCGTTCGCGCCGGGGCAGCCCGTCGACTTCGGCCCTTCGGGCCTACGCTCAGGTCGAACGGGTGAGCTTCCTGGTTCCCTCTCCCAAGCCCTCTCCCGGATGGAGAGGGGCTTCATGTCAGGCGTCGGACTTGACGATCCGGAGCCTGGCCGCTTCCACCCACGACAGCGCACGCAGCGCGCGCAGCAGGTCGGGGATGGCTTCCACACGCCATTGCTCGCCCAGCTCCAGGTCGGCCTGGGCGTGACGGTTGTGGTAGCCGTGCAGGATCACCGTGGCGCGGCCGCCGCGGTAGCCGGCGAGCGTCTGCTTGAGCTCCTGTTCGAAGCCGGGGCCGATGCCGTTGAGCTTGACCCGGAGCGCTCGCGCGTGGCGGCGGCAGGCGTCGGCCAGCGTCATGGCGCCACGGGCCCGCAGCTGGAAGCCGCCGCCCGAGAATTCATCGATACGCAGGCCGCCGTCGACGACGAGCATTTCGTCGCGGGTGAGCAGCGGCGCGACCTGCTGGTAGAGCTCGCCGAAGAAGCTCACCTCGATGATGCCGGTGCCGTCTTCCAGCCGGACAAAGGCATCGCTGTCGCCACGCTTGCGCACGGCGGTGACCATGCCGGCCACCGTCCAGGGCGTGTCCGGGCCGCGCCGGAAGCGGTTCTCCTCGCCGTCGTTCTTGCGCGGACGCGGCGGCTGGTAGCGCTCGCCGATCTCGCCCAGCGGGCAGGTGGAGAGCTGCGCCAGTTCCTCGCGCCACGGGTCGGTGGGGTGGCCGGAAAGGTAGTGACCGAGCGTGTCGCGCTCGCCCTGCAGTTTCTGCTCCAGCGGCCACTCGGGCGCGGTCGGCAACTCGATCTGCACCGCTGGCGTGCTGCTGCCCATCAGCGCGCCGAACATGTCGTTCTGGCCGGACTGCTTGTCGCGCAGGTGCTGCTCGGCGGCCTTGATCGCGTCGGGCAACTGCAGCATCAGGCTGGCGCGGTTCGGGGCCAGGGCATCCAGGCTGCCGGACAGGATCAGCGCTTCGAGCACGCGACGGTTGAGCTTGCTCGAGTCGACCCGACGGCAGAAGTCGCCGAGGTCCTTGTAGGGGCCGCCACGCAACCGCTCCTCGACGATCGACTCGCAGGCACCCTGGCCGACGCCCTTGATCGCACCGAGGCCGTAGCGGATGACCCTGGGCTCCACCGCCACGAACATGAAGTCCGAGGCGTTCACGTCCGGCGGCAGGATGGTCAGGCCGATCGCGCGCGACTCGTCCAGGAACGTCACCGCCTTGTCGGTGTTGTCCATGTCCGAGGAGATCGTCGCGGCCATGAACTCGGCCGGGTAGTGCGCCTTGAGCCACGCGGTCTGGTAGGACACCAGCGCGTAGGCGGCCGCGTGCGACTTGTTGAAGCCGTAGCCGGCGAACTTCTCCATCAGGTCGAAGATGGCGTCGGCCTTGTCGCCCGGGAGCCCGTCCCTGGCCGCACCCTCGCGGAAGGTCGCGCGGTGCTTGACCATCTCCTCGACTTTCTTCTTGCCCATCGCGCGGCGCAGCAGGTCGGCGCCGCCGAGCGTGTAGCCGCCGACGATCTGCGCCATCTGCATCACCTGCTCCTGGTAGACCATGATGCCGTAGGTCTCTTTCAGGATCGGCTCGACGCGCGGGTCGGGGTACTCCACGTCTTCGCGGCCGTGCTTGCGCGCCACGAAGCTGGGAATGAGGTCCATCGGGCCGGGCCGGTACAGCGCCACCAGCGCGACGATGTCGCCGAAGCGGTCGGGCCTGGCATCTTTGAGCATGCGCTGCATGCCGGAGGATTCGAGCTGGAACACCGCCACCGTCTGCGCGCGCTTGAGCAGCTCGTAGGTCGGCGCGTCGTCCAGCGGCAGCGCGCCGATGTCCAGCGGCACTTCGCCGGCTTGTGCGCGGCGCGCGTTGATCGCCTTCACCGCCCAGTCGATGATGGTGAGCGTGCGCAGGCCCAGGAAGTCGAACTTCACCAGGCCGACCGCTTCGACGTCGTCCTTGTCGTACTGGGTGACCATGCCGCCGCCGCCCGGCTCGCAGTACATCGGCGCGAACTCGGTCAGCGGCTTGGGCCCGATCACCACGCCACCGGCGTGCTTGCCGACGTTGCGGGTGAGGTTCTCCAGCTTGAGCGCCAGGTCGACCAGCGTGTGCGCTTCCTCGTCCTGCTCGTACAGCTCGCAGAAGTCCCTGACGACGCGGTCGGGCTCCTTCTTCGATTTCTCCGAGCGGCCGAGCGCGTCGGAGAGCGTGAGGTCGAGCGGGCGCGGCGGGATCAGCTTGGCAATCTTGTCGACCGCGTTGTAACCCATGCCGAGCACGCGGCCGGAATCGCGCAGCACCGCCTTGGCCGCCATCGAGCCGTAGGTGATGATCTGGCTGACGTGCTCGCGGCCGTACTTGCGCGCGACGTAATCGATGACCTCGTCGCGCCGGTCCATGCAGAAGTCGATGTCGAAGTCCGGCATCGACACGCGTTCGGGGTTGAGGAAGCGCTCGAACAGCAGGTCGAACTGCAGCGGGTCCAGGTCGGTGATCTTGAGCACCCACGCGACCAGCGAACCCGCGCCCGAACCACGGCCCGGGCCGACCGGAATGCCGTTCTGCTTACCCCAGTTGATGAAGTCGGCCACGATCAGGAAGTAGCCGGGAAAGCCCATCTCGATGATGACGTCGAGCTCGCGCTCCAGCCGGGTCTCGTAGTCGGCCAGCGTATGGCCGGGTGCCAGCGGGTTGGTGGCCAGGCGCTCTTTCAGGCCCGCGCGGGCGGTGTCGCGGATGTAGCTGTCGAGGTCATAGCCCTCGGGTACCGGGAAGTCGGGCAGGTAATAGGTGCCGAACTTCAGCTCCAGATTGCAGCGCCTGGCCAGCTCGACCGTGTTCTCCAGCGCCTCGGGCAGGTCGGCGAACAGCTCCGCCATCTGCCGGGGCGACTTCAGGTACTGCTGGTCGGAGTAGTCGCGCGGGCGCTTGGGATCGGCCAGCACGCGCCCCTGGTTGATGCAGACACGCGCCTCATGCGCCTCGAAGTCGTCCTGCTTGAGGAACCGCACGTCGTTGCTGGCGATGAGCGGCAGGTCCAGCACCTCACCCAGCGCCAGCGCGGCGGTATTCCAGGCCTCCTCGCCCTCGCGGCCGCAACGGGTCAGCTCAAGGTAGAGGCGGTCGGGGAAGAGCCGCGCCAGCGGCTGCAGCCGCGCCGAGCCGGCGTCCACGCCCTGGCTCATCGCGACGCGGCCGACTTCGCTCTCGCGTCCAAGCAGCGCGATCAGTCCCGCCGTGCTCTGCGGAGTCAGCCAGTTCGCCTCGACCAGCGCCCTGCCGCCGTGCTGGCCGTCGCGCCAGGCGCGCGACACCAGGCGCGACAGGTTGAGGTAGCCCTCGCGATCCTGGCAGACCAGGGTCAGCCGCCACGGGCGCGGATCGTCCGGCGAGCCGATCCACAGGTCGCAGCCGCCGATCGGCTTGATGCCCGCAGCGCTGCACGCCTTGTAGAACTTCACCAGCGCGAACATGTTGCTGTCGTCGGTGAGCGCCACCGCCGGCATACCCTCGCGCACGCAGGCATCGACCAGCGCCTTGATGCGGATGGTCGAGTCGACCAGCGAGTACTCGCTGTGCAGGTGGAAGTGGACGAAGGGAGCGGACATCAAGGACTCGGGAGCATCCCCGGGTTAGTCCGTGAAGGCTACGCCGCGGCGCCCGCTTCCCACAAGCTTGACAGCGAGGCAGAGCTCGCGGTCGCGCTCAGTGGACGAGGAACCGCTCGTCGTCCTCGTTCCACTCGACGTAGTGGTCGAAACCGCGGGTCTCCAGCGGGTGCCGGTCATAGTCGACGTGGCGATACGCGGCGGCGTCGCGCGCGCGGGTGTCGTCGGGCTCGACGGTGGGACGCGCCGATGGGGCGGCGAATGGTTTGAGTGCAGAGCGCACATGGAAGAAGCGCGACAACATGGCACGACTCCTGCGGAGGGGCTTCCGCGGTGGAGGACACGGCGTCCGTGCGAACGCTGGAAGAGGCTGGCTGGCCGTCTTTCCATGACCATAGGATGCTCCACTTGCGTGGAAAGTTGCATAGACCTGTGGCCTATTTTCCGATGGCATGGACCGGGTGCCGAGGCGCCGGCGCCGGCGGCGGTCAGGAGCCCTTCGAAGCCAGCTTCGGTTCCTGCAGCAGCGCGTTGATTTCGGCAAGCAGGCTGTCGAGCATGTCCTCGCCATAGCCCACGTGCACGTGCGCCACCGAGCCGTCCGCGCGCAGCATGACCATCACGGGGATACCCCGGTCGGCGCCGTAGGGCCTGCCGATCTCGCCATGCCGGTCCCAGGTCGCCAGCACGCCCGGCGCCTGCCTGTGCAACACGCCGCTGGTGTGGCGGAAGACGTCGATGTCCTCCTGATAGTTGATCAGTACCACCTGCAGCGGCAGGTGCTTCTGGTCGGCCACGTTCTGCAGGCTGGCCAGTACCGGCATCTCCTTCATGCAGTAGCCGCACCAGGTCGCCCGGAAGCTGAGCACGACGACCTTGCCGTGCAGCGACGGCACGTCGAGGACGTGCCCGCGCAGGTCCGAACCGGGCGCGGGCGGTGCAGGCTCCCCCGGCCTGACGTCCGCATGGGCACCCACGGCCAGCGCCAGCCCGGCCAGGGCCAGGGCCAGGACGATCTTGCGTAGCATGCGGTTCTCCCCCGGCGAATGGCACGCCCCCCGGCGTGTCACGGCCATCGTGAGTCAGAACAGGCTGCCCTGGTCGAACAGCAGCTTCACCGGCGCGAAACTGCGGCGGTGCAGGGGGCAGGGGCCGAGCTGCCTGAGCGCGGCCAGGTGCTCGGGGGTGGAGTAGCCCTTGTGGCTGGCGAAGCCGTAGCCGGGGTGGTGCGCGTCCAGCGCGCACATCAGGCGGTCGCGGGTGACCTTGGCGATGATGGAGGCCGCGCTGATCGCCGGCTTCAGCGCGTCGCCCCCGACGATGGCCTTGCCGGGGCAGGGCAGCTCCCTGGGCAACTGGTTGCCGTCGACCCAGGCTTCGTGGGCGGCGACCTTCAGGCCGGCCACGGCGCGGCACATGCCGGCCATGGTGGCCTGGAAGATGTTGATGCGGTCGATCTCTTCGACCTCGACCAGCACCACGTGCCAGGCCAGCGCGCGCTGGACGATCTGTGCGTAGAGCGCTTCGCGGCGGGCTTCGGTCAGTTTCTTGGAGTCGTCCAGGCCATCGATCCGGTGGCGGGGATTGAGGATGACGGCCGCCACCGCCAGCGGTCCGGCGAGGGGGCCGCGGCCGGCCTCGTCGACGCCGGCCACTAAACGCACCGATTTCGATGAGGCCTTGGTATGTTCAACTGCGGACTGGTCTGGTCGGGCGACGTTGCATCGCACGTTGGCCTCCTCTCCCCTCCGGGGAGAGGATTGAGGTGAGGGGACAAGGCTTGCGGGAAGTTCTATCGGAGCACGCTTTGTAGCTACATCATCGCCAGAGCGTCCCCTCACCCCAGCCCTCTCCCCGGAGGGGAGAGGGAGCACAGCAGCGGCTTCGTCGAAATCGTCAGGCCGCACGGGGAGCCTCCAGCAACTCGGCCACGGCGGCGGCCGCGCGCTCGCCGGCGCCACCTTCCTCGCCCCCGCGCAAGGCACGGTGCAACTGTTCGAATGCCGCGACGACATGCCCGCGCCGCTCGCTGTCGGCGAACAGCGCCAGCGTGACGTCGGCAAGATTCGCGGCGGTGCAGTCGTCCTGCATCAGTTCGGGAACCAGCTTGTCCGGGCCCAGCCCGCAGGCGCGCGCCAGGATGTTGGGCAAGGCGTACACGTCCGTCTTGAGCATGTTGAAGGCGCGGGCGATGCGGTAGCTCCACGGCGACACGCGGTAGCCGACCACCATCGGGCGCTTGGCCAGCATGGCCTCCAGCGTCGCGGTGCCGGAGGCGAGCAGCACCACGTCGGCGGCCAGCATGGCCTCGTGTGCGTGCCCTTCGATCAGCAGCGGCGCACTCTCGTCGCGCGGGCCTTTCGCGAGCAGCGCCTTCAGTCGCGCGTGCACCTGTGCGTTGGCCGCGGGGAGCACGATGCGCAGACCGGGCAGGGCCGCGCTGACCCGACGGGCAGCATCGATGAAGATGGCGCCCAGCCGGTCGATCTCCGAGGGCCGGCTGCCGGGCAGCACGGCCAGCACCGGCGCGTCCTGCGGCAGTTGCAGGGCGTCGCGTGCGCCCACGCGGTCGGACACCAGCGCGAAGCGGTCGGCCAGCGGGTGACCGACGAAGCGGGCATCGATGCCGTGGCGCTGGTAGATCGGGGGTTCCATCGGGAACAGGCAAAGCACGCGGTCGGCGCTCGCACCGATCTTCTCCGCGCGCTTCTCGCGCCAGGCCCAGACCGAGGGGCTGACGTAATGCACGGTGCGCAGTCCGGCCTGGCGCAGGCGGCGTTCCACGTCCAGGTTGAAATCCGGCGCGTCGATGCCGACCACCACGTCCGGGCGGGCCTCGAGCAGGCGCCCGAGCAACGCCTTGCGCAGCCGTAGCAGGCGCGGCAGGTGCCGGACCACTTCGGCAAAGCCCATCACCGACAGCTCGCGGATGTCGTACCAGGACTCGAACCCCTCGCGCTGCATGCGCTCGCCGCCGATGCCCACGAAGCGGGCCTCCGGGTAGCGCTGGCGCAGCGCGGCGATCAGCTCGGCACCGAGCTGGTCGCCGGAGTCTTCGCCGGCGATGAGTGCGATGAGGGGGGAAGAACTCATGGAGCGGGAGTGTAGCGCGAGGGCGGCGACGGTCACCGGAGGCGCGGCCCGGCCTTCGTCCCGCAGAGCGGAGCCGAGCGCGACCTGGCGACCTCAACGGGCCAGCGAGCGCTCGCTGCGGTCCAGGAACGCCAGCATCTCGCGCACGTCCTCGCTGTCCCGCGCCTGGGTTTCCAGTTGCGTGCGCGCCTCGGGCAGCGACAGCCCGGCCATGTACAGCGTGCGATAGGCGCGCTTGATCGCCGAAATGCGTGGTGCGTCGAAGCCGCGCCGCTTCAGGCCCTCGCTGTTGATGCCGCGCGGGCGGCCGTGCTGTTCGTTGGCCATCATCACGAACGGCGGGACGTCCGAACCGACCAGGCAGCCCATGCCGATGAAGGCGTGCGC
Organism: Frateuria soli; assembly: GCF_021117385.1. GTDB lineage: Bacteria > Pseudomonadota > Gammaproteobacteria > Xanthomonadales > Rhodanobacteraceae > Frateuria_A > Frateuria_A soli. The sequence goes on along the minus strand of NZ_CP088252.1, from coordinate 2,474,894 downwards.
ACCGACCTTGCAGAACTGGTGCACGCCGGCGTAGCCGGAGACGATCACCCAGTCGCCGATCTCCACGTGGCCGGCCAGTGCCGAGTAATTGGAAAACACCACGCGATTGCCGACCTTGCAGTCGTGCGCGATGTGCACGTAGGCGAGCAGCCAGTTGTCGTCGCCGATGCGGGTGATGCCGCCGCCCTCGCCGGTGCCGCGGTTGATGGTGACGAACTCGCGGATCAGGTTGCGATCGCCGATCACCAGTTCGGTGCGCTCGCCGGAGAACTTCTTGTCCTGCGCCGCGCCGCCGATCGATGCGAACTGGCTGATGCGATTGTCGCGGCCAATCCTGGTAGGCCCCTCGATCACCACGTGCGGCCCGATCACCGTGCCCTCGCCGATCTCCACCTCCGCACCGATCACGCTGTAGGCGCCAACGGTGACGTTCCTGCCGATGACGGCGCCGGGATCGATCTGCGCGGTGGGGTGGATCATTTGTCGGACCTCGCGGCGCACATCAGTTCGCAGCTGGCCACCTCCTTGCCTTCGACCAGCGAGCGGGCGACGAACAGGCCCATGCCGCGCATCAGGCGCTTGAGCGAGACCTCCAGCCGCAGCTGGTCGCCGGGCACCACGGGCGCATTGAAGCGGGCGTTGTCGACCTTGGCCAGATAGAACAGCGGGCTGCCCTGGTCACCCTTCATGCGGCTGGAGATCTGCGTGAGCAGGCCGGCGGCCTGGGCCATCGCCTCGACGATCAGCACGCCCGGCATCACCGGGTGGCCCGGGAAGTGGCCCAGGAAGAAGTGCTCGTTGATCGTCACGTTCTTCAGCGCCACCACGCTCGTGTCCGGCACCAGTTCGATCACGCGGTCGACCAGCAGGAACGGATAGCGGTGCGGCAGCAGTTGCTGGATCTGCTCCACGTTGACCGGCAGGGCCCACGTCGCGGGGGTATCACTCATCGTTACTGTCCTTCTCCAGCGCCGACAGGCGGCGCGCGTACTCATCCAGGTGCTTGAAGCGGGCGGCGTTCTTGCGCCACTGGCGGTTGTCCTGCAGCGGCACGCCCGAGGAATATTCGCCCGGTTCGCGGATCGAATGCGTGACCAGGCTCTTGGCGGTAATGGTAACCCGGTCGGCCAGCTCCAGATGGCCCAGCACGCCGGCATTGCCGCCGATCTGGCAGTAGCGGCCGATCCGCGCGCTCCCGGCGACCGCAGCGCAGCCGGCCATGGCCGTGTGCGCGCCGATATGCACGTTGTGGGCGATCTGTATCTGGTTGTCCAGCCGCACGTCTTCTTCCAGCACGGTGTCCTCCAGTGCGCCACGGTCGATCGTGGTGTTCGCGCCGATCTCGCAGTCGTCGCCGATGCGCACGCCGCCGAGCTGCGGAATCTTGACCCAGTGGTCCCGCTCGAAGGCCAGGCCGAAGCCGTCCGAGCCGATCACCGCGCCCGGATGCACCAGCACGCGCTTGCCCAGCGCCACCCGCGTGACCAGGGTGACCCGCGCGACCAGGCGCGATTGCGCGCCGACGCTGCAGTCCGGCCCGATCATGCAGTGGGGGCCGAGGATCGCGCCGTCCTCGATCACCGCGCCGTCCTCGATCACGCAGTGCGGACCGATGCTGGCGCTTGCGCTCACTTTCGCGCCGGTGGCGACGACCGCGCTCGGATGGATGCCGCGAGGCGCGGCCGGCATGCGTTCGAACAGCGTGGCGATCTTCGCGTAGGCGACGTAGGGGTCGCTGGCAACGAGCGCCGTGGTGGGACAGTCTTCCAGATGTTCCTCGCGCAGCACCACCACGCCCGCCCGGGTGGCCTTCAGCTGGGCGGTGTATTTGCTGTTGGAAAGGAAGCTCAGCTGGTCCGGCCGCGCCGAAGCGAGCGTCCCCACACCGACGATCCGCCGCGCGCCGTCACCGCGGAACGCGAAGCCGGACCGTTCGGCCAGCTCGGCCACCGTGTAGTTTTGTTCGCTCATGCGCGCTCCTTTTGGGGCAGGGCATTGTAGGCGAGGGGCGGGGGGAGGCACGACTCCCGGCGCGACCGGTGGTTCTGGTGGCGCCTGTGCCTGACCCGGCACGGTGGCTGTTCCGCGCAGGGAGTGCTCCTGCGGGAAGCAAACAAAGACGCGGCCCTTGAGGCCGCGTCCTGGGTGGAGTCATCGTCCCCGGGTCAGAACTGGCTGCCGAAGGTGAACTGGATGCGCTCCTCGTAGTGGCGATCCTCCGGCTTGGAGCGGATCGGCACGGCGAAGTTGATGATCAGCGGGCCGATCGGCGCCTGCCACTGCAGGGCGATACCGGCCGAGGCGCGCAAGTCGCTGGCCTGGAAGGCCTGGTAGTTGCGGAAGGCGTTGCCGACGTCGACGAAAGCGGACACGCGCGCCGTGTTGATGTCCTTGAGGAACGGCAGCGGGATGAACACCTGCGCCGTGCCCAGCACCTTGAAGGCGCCGCCGATCGGCTGGGCGTACTGGTAGTAGCCGGTGCTGCAGGTGCCGTTGGCGTTGGGCGTGCTGGACGCACCGGACGCGCCGATGCACACCTTCGGGCCCAGGGTGTTGTCCTGGAAGCCACGCACGTCGCGCACGCCGCCGGAGTAGAAATTCTCCCAGAACGGGAAGTCGTACGGCTGGCCGGCCTCGAAGCCGCCGAAGCTGCGGCTGTAGGTCTGGTTGCCGTAGCTGTCGCCGTAGCCGACCTGGCCGTCCAGGTACAGCACGAAGCCGCCGCCGACCGGCCAGTAGTGGTTGGCCTCGCCCATGAACTTCCAGTACTGCACGGTCGAGCCGGGCAGCGCCACTTCGGTGCTGGCCGAGAGCAGGCCGCCGCGGGTGGGCGCCCAGTAGCCGTTGCGGGTGTCGTGGCTCCAGCCCAGCGTGCCGGTCCAGGTGTGCACGGTCCGGTTGCCGATGGCGTTCTGGTAATCCACCAGCACCTGCGGGGTGATGCCGGGGTAGGTGTTGATCTTGTTGCTGGACAGCCCCAGGCCCACGCGCAGGCCATCGGTTTCGCTGATCGGAATGCCCAGGTAGGTGGAGAAGGCCTTGGTGCTGTTCTCGTAGTTGGCGAAGTCGGTGTTGCCGTAGTCGGTCTTCGAATAGGTCGCGCTGTAGCCGATGCCGACGTTGTTGTCGGTCAGGTACGGGTTGTAGTAGCTGGCGGTGATGCGCGAATAGTAGGAGCTGTGCTCGGCGCCCACGCTGAAGCTGTCGCCGGTACCCAGGAAATTGTTCTGCGACACCGAAGCGTTGAGGATCATCCCCGAGTACTGCGAGTAGCCGACGCCGAACATCAGGCTGCCGGCGGACTGCTCCTCCACCTTCACGGTGACGTCGACCGCATCCTGCGTGCCGGGCACGCGCTGCTTGTCGATGTCGACCTTCTTGAAGTAGCCCAGCCGCTGCAGGCGGATCTTCGAGCGGTCCACCGCGGCCTGCGAGTACACCGTCCCCTCGAGCTGGCGCATCTCGCGGCGCAGCACGTCGTCCTCGGTGCGGGTATTGCCCTGGAACACGACCCGGCGCACGTACACGCGCTGGCCCGGCTCGATGAAGAAGGTCATGTCGACGGTGCGCTTGTCCTTGTCCAGCTTGGGCACCGGTGTGACCTTGGCGTAGGCATAGCCGATGTTGGCCAGGATGCCCTTGATCGCGTCGGAGGTCGCCTCGACCCGGGCGCGGTTGAAGGTGTCGCCCTTCTTGACGAACACCAGCTTGCGCAGCACGTCCTCGGGCAGGATCAGCTCGCCGAGCAGGTGCACGTCGGAGACGGTGTAGACCTCGCCTTCCTTGATGCTGGCGGCGATGTACATCGCGCGCTTGTCCGGCGCGATGGTGACCTGGGTCGAATCCACGCCGAAGTCGGCGTAGCCGCGGTCCATGTAGTAGGACTGCAGCTTTTCCAGGTCGCCGGAAAGCTTCTCGCGGGAATACTGGTCGTCCTTGGAATACCAGGACATCCAGTTGGTGGTGTCCGACTCGAAGTCGTCGCGGATGTCCTTGTCCGTGAAGGCGGTATTGCCGACGATGTTCAGCTGCTTGATGCGCGCGGCCTTGCCCTCGCGGATCTCGATGTCGATCGCCACGCGGTTGCGGTCCAGCCGGGTCACGTGCGGGTCGACCGAGACGTTGTACTTGCCGCGGTTGTAGTACTGGCGGATCAGCTCCTGCTGCACGCGGTCCAGCGACAGGCGGTCGAAGGTCTCGCCCTCGGACAGGCCGATTTCCTTCAGGCCCTTGCGCAGGTCCTCTTCCTTGATGTCCTTGTTGCCGCGCAGGGTGAGCTTGGCGATGGACGGGCGCTCGACCACCTTGATCACCAGGATGTTGCCTTCGCGCGCGAGTTCCACGTCGCTGAAGAACTTGGTGTCGTAGAGGGCACGGATCGCGCGGGCGGCCTCCTCGTCGGTCAGGCGGTCGCCCTTGTTGACCGGCAGGTAGTTGTAGACCGTGCCGGCGGAGATGCGGTTGAGGCCATCGATGCGGATGTCGGAGACGACGAACGGCTCGAACGCCAGGGCGTTGGCGGAGAGGGAGGCAAGCAGTAGCAAGGCGGCGAGACGCTTCATCGTCGATTCCGGTGGGTTATTCCGACGGCCGGCCGCGAGGCCGTTCCAGCATGTTCTGAAGGAAGGAGGCCGAAGCCCCTTCCGGACCCCGCCCGCGCGCCGTGGCTGGCGTGGCTGCCACGGCGGGGCCGATAGCCTCGGGGCAGGGCGCGCGCGTCACGAAAGCAGGGTGCGGTGTATGTCGTTGTAGAACGCCAGCCCCATCAGCGTGAACAGCAGGACCAGGCCGATGTACTGGCCGATCATCTGGGTCCGCTCGCTTACCGGGCTGCCTTTGACCAACTCGATAAGGTAATACAGCAGGTGACCGCCGTCCAAGACGGGGATCGGCAACAGGTTGAGGATCGCCAGGCTCAGCGAGACCAGCGCCAGGAAATTGAGGAACCACGGCAGGCCCATCTGGGCCGACTGGTTGGCGACCTGGGCGATGCCGATCACGCCGGAAAGGTTCCTGGTGGAGGCGTCGCCGCTGACCATCTTGCCGATCATGGTGAAGGTCTGGCGGGTGCTGTCCCAGGTGGACTTCAGCGCCGCCCCCAGCGCCTGGACCGGGCCGTAGCGGCGCATCGCACTCTCGCCGGGAAGCGCGCCGACGCCGACCGACCAGCGTGCGGGCTGGCCCTGCAGCGACTCGTAGCGGGCGACCACCGGCAGGTGCAGGGTCTGCTGGCCGCGACGCACCGTGACGTCCAGACCGGGCGACTGCGCGGCGGCATCGCGGACCGCCCCGGCGAAGGCGTCGAAATCGGCCACGGGCTTGCCGTTGACCGCCAGCAGCACATCGCCCGATTGCATCCCGGCCTGCGCGGCCGGCTGGCCGGGCATCACCGTGGCGGCGACCGCCGGCGGTGGCGCGAGCTTGAGGCCCAGCGTGTCGAAATACTTGTCGATGCTGCGCCCGGCCGGCAGTTCCTGCAGCGGCAGCACCACGTCGCGCTGGCTGCCGTCGCGCCCGCGCACCACCAGCGGCAGGGGTTCGCGGCCGAGCAGGGCGGTGGCGATGTCGTCCATCGCGTCGCTCATGGTGGCCACCGGTTCGCCATCCACGCGCAGCAGGCGGTCGCCGGACTGGATGCCGGCGGTGGCGGCCATGCTGCCGGGCGTGGCGGTCACCACCGGCGCGGCGTCGGGGCGGCCCAGCATGAACATCAGCCACAGCGCGGCCACCGCGAAGATCAGGTTGAAGCCCGGGCCGGCGACGACGATGGCGATGCGCTTCCACACGCTCTTGCTGGTGAACTCCACGTCGCGCAGCGCCGGGTCGACGTCACCCTCGCGCGCATCGAGCATCTTCACGTAGCCACCGAGCGGGATCATCGCGACCTGATACTCGGTGCCGTCGCGGCCGATGCGCTTCCAGATCGCCCGGCCGAAGCCGACCGAGAAGCGCAGCACCTTGACGCCGCAGCGGCGCGCGACCCAGTAGTGGCCGAACTCATGGAAGGTCACCAGCACGCCGAGCGTGACCAGCAACCAGAATACCGAGCCGAAGAAGGGGTTCATCTGGAAAAAGCCTGGGGATTTCTTTTCGAGTCCGAGCTTATCAGCAAGCCGTGCGCAACTTCCGCCGGGCCGCTGAACGTGCCTGCGCGTCGCGTTCGCGCAGCGTCTGGACATCGACCACGGGCTGTGCCGGCAGTTCCGCAAGCACGCCTTCGACCAGGTCGGCGATCGCCAGGAACGGCAGCGCACCGGCGAGGAAGGCCTCCACCGCGACCTCGTTGGCCGCATTGAGGATCGCCGGGGCATCGCCGCCTTCGCGCAGCGCCGCGAAGGCCAGCGCCAGGCAGCGGAAGGTACCCAGGTCCGGCTTTTCGAAGGCCAGCGGGGCGCAGGCGGCCAGGTCCAGCGGCGCCACCCCCGCCTCGATGCGCTCGGGCCAGGCCAGCGCGTGGGCGATCGCCGTGCGCATGTCCGGGTTGCCCAGCTGGGCCAGCACCGAGCCGTCGGCGTACTCGACCATTGAATGGATCATGCTCTGCGGGTGCACCACCACCTCGATGCGCCCGGGCTCGGCGCCGAACAGGTGGTGCGCCTCGATCACTTCCAGGCCCTTGTTCATCAGCGTGGCCGAATCGACCGAGATCTTGCGGCCCATCACCCAGTTGGGGTGCTTGCAGGCCTGCTCGGGCGTGACGGCGGCGAGCTCGGCGCGAGTCCGGCCGCGGAACGGGCCGCCCGAGGCGGTCAGGATCAGCCGCCTCACGCCGTGCGCATCGAGTTCGGGCCGACCGCCGGGCAGGCACTGGAAGATCGCGTTGTGCTCGGAGTCGACCGGCACCAGTTCGCCGCCACCTTCGCGCAGCGCGGCCAGCAGCAACGGGCCGGCCATCACGATCGATTCCTTGTTGGCCAGCAGCAGGCGCTTGCCGGCGCGGGCCGCTGCCAGGGTCGACTCCAGCCCGGCGGCTCCGACGATGGCCGCGACCACGGTGTCGCAAAGCGGGCCGGACGCGGCTGCCGTGATCGCCCCGGCGCCGCTTGCCACCTCGCAGCGCAGGCCGGCGGCGGCAAGCTGGCGGGCGAGCGCGCCTTCCATCGCCGGGTCGGCCACGATCGCCAGCTCCGGCCGGTGCGCCACGCACAACGCGACCAACGCCTCGACGTTGCGATTGGCCACCAGCACGCTGGCACGGAAACGGTCCGGGTGGCGGGCGATCACGTCCAGCGTGCTGCCACCGATCGAGCCGGTGGCGCCCAGCACGGCCACCCGGCGGGGTGCGACGGTACTCATAGACCCAGCAGCAATTTGCCCAGCGCGAACACCGGCACCGCGGCGAACACGCTGTCCATGCGGTCGAGCAGGCCGCCATGGCCGGGGAACATGCGGCCGGAATCCTTCACCTGGGCGTGGCGCTTCATCAGGCTTTCGATCAGGTCGCCGACCACCGAGGCGGCCACGGTGAGAACGGCCAGCAGCGCCAACGCCAGCAGGTGCCAGCCTTCGACGCCAAGCAGCATGCCGCCGACCACGGCCACCAGCGCGCCCGCGACCAGCGCCCCACCCACGCCGGCCCAGGTCTTGCCCGGGCTGATGTTGGGGGCGAGCTTGCGCTTGCCCAGGAAGCGACCGCTGAAATAGGCGCCGATGTCGGCGGCCCATACGATCAACAGCGTCAGCAGCGTCCACCAGTGGCCGTACGGTTCGCTCTCGTGGATCGCCAGCAGGCCGATGAATGCCGGGAAGAGCACCAGCGCGCCGGCGACCAGCTTGAGATTGCGGTTCTCCGTCGTAGGCGCGGCAGCGAAGGCGAAGTGTTTGAGCCACAGGCAGGCCAACGCCCACCAGGCGGCACCCATCACCAGCGCTGGCCAGCGGACCACGTCGCGCTGCCACCAGAGCAGCACGAACACTGCCAGCGCCACCGCCAGCAGGACGACACGCACCGGCCGGTTGCGCAGGCCGGACAGGCGCGTCCACTCCCACAGCCCGGCGAGGAAGGCCGCCACCGTCACCAGCGCGAACAGCCATGTCCAGCCCGGCGGCAAAAGGATCACCAGGATCGCCAGGGGCGCGAGCAGCAGGGCGGTGAGGGTGCGTTGGAGCAGCATCGAGGGTCCTCGGCTTATCGCCCGATCATACGGACGGGGCGACCTGCTCGCCGGTACGGCCGTAACGGCGCTCGCGGCGGGCAAAGTCCTCGATGGCGCGGGCCAGGCAAGCCTGGTCGAAGTCCGGCCACAAGGTGTCGGTGAAGTAGAGCTCGGCGTAGGCGAGCTGCCAGAGCAGGAAGTTGCTCACGCGCACCTCGCCGCCGGTGCGGATGAACAGGTCCAGCGGCGGCAGCTCGGCAAGGGAGGTATAGCCGCCCAGGCACGCCTCGTCGATGTCTTCCACGCGCAGCTCGCCCTGCGCCACCGCGATCGCCGCCTGGCGGGCCGCATGCACGATGTCCCAGCGGCCGCCGTAGTTGACCGCCACGTTGAGCGCGAGCTTGAGGTTGTCCGCGGTGCGCGCCATCGCAAGTTCCATGCGCTTGCGCAATGGGGCGTTGAAGGCGGTGAGGTCGCCGATGAAGCGCAGCCGCACGCCTTGCTCGTGCAGTTCGTCGACCTCCTTGTCCAGTGCCCGCAGGAACAGCTCCATCAGTGCGCCCACTTCCTCGTCCGGGCGGCGCCAGTTCTCGCTGGAAAAGGCGAACAGCGTGAGCGCTTCCACGCCCTGGCGCAGGCAGCCCTCGACCACCTCGCGCACCGCCTTGCGGCCGGCGTTGTGGCCGAAGCTGCGCGGGCGCAGGCGCGCCTTCGCCCAGCGGCCGTTGCCGTCCATCACGATGGCGATGTGGCGGGGAATGGTCATACGCTCATGAGTCCTTCTCCCCTCCGGGGAGAAGGTGGCCCGGAGGGTCGGATGAGGGGCCGGGGCTCGCGGGGAGCAACGTTTGTGGGAGCTTCGATGAGAGTGTCCCGCAAGAGCGACCCTTCACCCCAGCCCTCTCCCCGGAGGGGAGAGGGAGCAGAGCAGGAGCGCGTCGGGACATTCATGGCAATGAGCGGCAAGCCGCTCAAATCGCCATCAGCTCGTCTTCCTTGGCCTTGACCACGGCATCGACTTCCTTGACGAAGCGGTCGGTCAGCTTCTGGATCTCGTCGTCGGCGCGGCGCTCGTCGTCCTCGCTGATCTGCTTGTCCTTGAGCAGGTCCTTGACCTTCTGCATGGCATCGCGGCGGATGTTGCGGATCGCGATCTTGGCGTTCTCGCCCTCGTGCGACACGTGCTTGGCCAGCTCCTTGCGGCGCTCCTCGGTCAGCGGCGGCATGTTCAGCCGGATCACGGTGCCGGCGGTGGTCGGCGTGACGCCGATATCCGAGGCCATGATCGCCTTCTCGATCGGTGCGACCATGGTTTTCTCGAACGGCGAGATCTGGATCGAGCGGGCGTCGGCCAGTGATACCGAGGCGACCTGGTTCAGCGGCATGTCCGAGCCGTAGTAGGGCACCTTGATGTGGTCCACCAGCGCGGTGCTGGCGCGGCCGGTGCGCAGGCGGGTCAGATCGTGCTTGAGCGCGTCGATGCTCTTGCCCATGCGGGTCTGGGCATCGGTCTTGATGTCGTTGAGCATGGGAGTCACCCGGCGTTACGTGAAGCGGGCAAGTATAGCAGCGTGCACATGTCGGCGACCCGCGGCCGCGCGCCCCTTGCAGGGCCACGCCTTGCGCGTGACCGTCATGCCGATCCGTACCCGATGGCCCCGTCCTCGCCGGTGGCGCCGGGGAGGGCGCCGCAGGAAATCAGCTGGCGGTCACCAGCGTGCCGACCTGTCCGCCCTGCATGATCCGCATCAGGTTCCCCGGCACGGTCATGTCGTAGATGCGCAGCGGCATGCCGTGGTCGCGGCACAGCGCGATCGCGGCGGTATCCATCACCTGCAGGTTGCGCTGGATGACCTCGTCGTAGGTCAGCCGGTCGTAGCGGGTGGCGCTGGCGTCTCGCGCCGGGTCGGCGGTGTACACGCCGTCGACCTTGGTGGCCTTGAGCAGCAGGTCCGCGCCGATCTCCACCGCGCGCAGCGCGGCGGCCGAGTCGGTGGTGAAGAACGGGTTGCCGGTGCCCGCCGCGAACAGCGCGATGCGGCCCTTCTCGATGTGGCGGATGGCGCGACGGCGGATGAAATCCTCGGCCACGTCGTGGATCTGGATCGCGCTCATCACGCGTGCGTAGCCGCCACGCTTCTCGATCGCATCGGCCATCGCCAGCGCGTTCATGACGGTGGCGAGCATGCCCATGTGGTCGCCCGTCACCCGGTCCATGCCGGCCGCGGCCAGGCCCGCGCCGCGGAAGATGTTGCCGCCGCCGATCACCACGCCCACTTCGACGCCAGCCTTGCGCACCTCGATGATCTCGTTGGCCAGCCGGCCGATCACCTTCGGGTCGATACCGTAGTCCGCTTCGCCCATCAGCGCTTCGCCGGAGAGCTTGAGCAGGATGCGGCGGTACGAGGGCTGGTCGCTCATGGGGTCTCCGGATTGTGGGTAAACCGGCATATTGTAGCGATGCGGCGATGCTCCGTCAGGCGCGCGGAGGCGCGGTCCGGCGGAATCGTTCATCCTGCGCGCCTGTCCGACCCATGGAGGCTCATCACATGCACCTCGGTGCCATCGCCCTGCTGGTACGGGACTACGACGAGGCCATCGCGTACTTCACCGGCTGCCTCGGCTTCACGCTCATGGAGGATGCGCCGCAGGGCGGAGGCAAGCGCTGGGTCATCGTCGCGCCGCCCGGGGCGCGCGAGACACGCCTGCTGCTGGCGAAGGCCGCCGATGCGCGGCAATTGCAGGCGGTGGGGAACCAGTCGGGCGGGCGTGTTTTCCTGTTCCTGGAGACCGGGGACTTCCAGGCCAGCTACGAGGCGATGCGCGCCAAGGGCGTGCACTTCTGCGAAACACCGCGCGAAGAGGCCTACGGTACCGTCGCGGTGTTCGAGGACCTGTACGGCAATCGCTGGGATCTGTTGCAACCCCGGCGCTGAGCCATCGCCGCCTCCGACGGGCGGGCACAAAAAAAGGCCGCGGTGTCCCGCGGCCTTTTCCTTTTCAACCGGAGGGGATGGCGCTTACGCCAGGCCCGCCTGCTTCATCACTTCGGCGTGGAAGTCCTCTTCCACCTTCTCGATGCCTTCGCCCACGGCCAGGCGCACGACCTGCTGCACGTCCGCGCCTTCTTTCTTCAGCGCGTCGCCCACGGTCATGTTGGTGTCCAGCACGTAGGCCTGACCGAGCAGGGTGACTTCCGAGACGATCTTGTTGATCTTGCCGGAGATGATCTTCTCCAGGATCTCGGCCGGCTTGGCCTTGTCCTTGTCGGACATCTGGCTCAGCGCGATTTCCTTTTCCTTGGCGATGAAGTCGGCCGGCACGTCCTCGGCGCGCACGTACGGCGGGTTCATCGCCGCCACGTGCATCGCCACGCCCTTGGCCAGCTCCTCGGAGCCACCCTTGATCGCCACCAGCACGCCGATGCGGCCGCCGTGGACGTAGCTGCCGATCTTGCCGTCGGTGGTCTCGACGCGCGCCATGCGGCGCACTTCGATCTTCTCGCCGATGGTGGCGACCAGGCCCTTGGCGGCCTCTTCCACGCTGCCGGCGCCCGGGTAGGCGGCGGCATTGAGCGCGGCGACGTCGGCGGCGCCGGACTTCAGCGCGACCTCGGCGACGGTGTCGCTGAACTTCACGAAGTCGGGGTTCTTGGTGACGAAGTCGGTCTCGCAGTTGACCTCGACCAGCACGGCCTTGCCGTCGGCCTGCGCGGTGACCACGCGGCCCTCGGCAGCCACGCGGCTGGCCTTCTTGTCGGCCTTGGCCAGGCCCGACTTGCGCAGCCATTCCATGGCGACGTCGATGTCACCGTTGTTTTCGACCAGCGCCTTCTTGCATTCCATCATGCCGGCGCCGGAGCGCTCGCGCAGCTCCTTGACCAGTTGTGCGGAGATATTGCTCATCTGAAATCCTCGAATCTTGATGCGCCGTGGCGGCCGGGCCGCCACGGCAGCGTGAAAGGCTTACTCGGCGGTTTCGGACTGCTCGCGACCGCCACGGCCGCGGCCGCCGTCACGACGCGGCGCGCCAGCGCCCTTCTTGGCCGGGCCACGGTTGTCGCGCTCGCGACGCGCCGGGGCGGCCTTGCGCTCGTCCTTGGCGACCGGGTTGCCTTCCTCGTCCAGCTCGACGAATTCGTTGGCGTCGCCGTGGGCCGCGTCCGGGGCGGCAGCCTTGCCTTCCAGGATCGCGTCGGCGGCGGCGCGGGCGTACAGCTGGATCGCGCGGATGGCGTCGTCGTTGCCCGGGATGGCGTAGTCCACCAGCTCGGGATTGTAGTTGGTGTCAACGACGGCGATGACCGGGATGCCGAGCTTCTTGGCTTCCTGCACGGCGATGTCCTCGTGGCCGATGTCGACCACGAACAGCGCGTCGGGCAGGCGATTCATGTTCTTGATGCCGCCGAGCGAATTCTCGAGCTTGTCGCGCTCGCGGCGCAGCGAGAGCACTTCGTGCTTGACCAGCTTCTCGAAGGTGCCGTCGGTCTCGGCCGCTTCCAGCTCCTTCAGGCGCGCCACCGACTGCTTGACGGTGCGGAAGTTGGTCAGCATGCCACCCAGCCAGCGGGCGGTGACGAACGGCATGCCGGCGCGGGCGGCCTCTTCGGCCAGCGGCTCGCGGGCCGAGCGCTTGGTGCCGACGAACAGGATGGTGCCGCGCTTCTGCGCCAGGCCCGACAGGAAGTTCATCGCGTCGGTGAACAGCGGCAGGGTCTTCTCGAGGTTGATGATGTGGATCTTGCCGCGCGCGCCGAAGATGTACGGGGCCATCTTCGGGTTCCAGTAGCGGGTCTGGTGACCGAAATGCACGCCAGCTTCGAGCATCTGGCGCATGGTGACTTGTGCCATGGTGGTATTCCTGATTGTTGGGCCGAGGGAACGGCCCGGGGGTTGGGACCTCCACGCATCCCCGGCCTCGACCGCGGCCGCCGGAAGACGGACCGCGGCACCCCGAAGACGGTGCCGATGCGTGTGTGGCGTTGGTTGGGCTTGGCGGCGCGTGGGCGCTACAATCCCGTTTCGTTTTGCGCCGCGGACCTTCTCGAAGGACTTCAACGGCCTGCAAAACCGTGCAATTGTAGCCGGTGCGCCGGCTCCGCGGCAAGCTGCCGGCTCCGGCGCTGCCGCCTCCTCCAAAGCGGATTCCATGGCCATTACCCTCAAATCTCCCCAGGACCTCGAAGGCATGCGCGTCGCCGGCAAGCTGGCGGCCGAAGTGCTGGCGCTGCTCAAGGAGCACGTCAGGCCGGGCGTCACCACCGAGGACCTGGACCGCATCGCCTACGAGCACATCGTCAAGGTGCAGAAGGCGGTGCCGGCGAACGTCGGCTACAACGGCTTTCCCAAGACGCTGTGCACCTCGGTCAACCACGTGATCTGCCACGGGATCCCGACGCCGGGCAAGGTGCTCAAGGAAGGCGACATCATCAATCTGGACGTCACCGTCATCAAGGACGGCTGGCACGGCGACACCAGCCGCATGTATTTCGTCGGCACGCCATCGGTGCTGGCCCGGCGCCTGGTGGAAACCACCCACGAGGCGATGATGCGCGGCATCGAGCAGGTGCGCCCGGGTGCGCACCTGGGCGACATCGGCCACGCGATCCAGAAGCATGCCGAGGCGGCCGGCTTCTCGGTGGTGCGCGAGTACTGCGGCCACGGCATCGGCAAGGTCTACCACGACGAACCGCAGGTGCTTCACTACGGCAAGCCCGACACCGGGGTGGAACTGAAGAAGGGCATGACGTTCACGGTCGAGCCGATGATCAATGCCGGCAAGCCGCATACCCGGCAACTGCCCGACGGCTGGACGGTGGTCACCAAGGACCACTCGCTCTCCGCGCAGTGGGAGCACACCGTGGCGGTGACCGACGAAGGGTTCGAGATACTGACACCCTGGCCGGATGCGTGATGCTTTGCTCCCTCTCCCCCGGGCTCCGCTCGGGGGAGAGGGTCGGGGAGAGGGGGAGGCCTTTCGCCTTGCCTCGAGAGTCTCCCCCTCTCCCCAGCCCTCGCCACCGACAATGAAGCCGTTGGTGGCGAGGGAGCCAGATCGCGGATGAGCTGATGAACCTCGCCCAGGCCATGGCCGCATTGCCCCCGCTGCCGCGCCTGCCGCCGGCCGTGCCGCGCTCGGGCGTGTCGGTGGAAGCACGCCGCGCCCTGCGCCAGCTGCTCGAGGACGTCGATCGCTCCCTGACCACCGCCTTCCGAGATGGTGTCGACGCCGGCGCGCTCGCACGCCGCCGCGGTGAGGCGGTCGCGCGCGTGGTGGCCCATGTCTGGACCGCCTGCCTGGGCGAGGTCGAGGGTGCGGCGTTGTTCGCCGTCGGTGGTTTTGGCCGAGGGCTGCTGTTTCCCCACTCCGACGTCGACCTGCTGGCGCTGGTGCGCGAGGCGCAGCCGGCCCGGTTGCGCGCGCTGGAGCAATGCTACGCGACGTTGTGGGACGTGGGCCTCAAGGTCGGCCACGCCGTGCGTGACCCGCAGCAGTGCCGCACGCTGGCCGCGCGGGAAGCCAGCGTGTTCACCAGCCTGCTCGACGCGCGGCGCCTGGCCGGCGACCCGGCGATGGACGCCGAGCTGCAGGCCATCGTGGACGATCCGGCGCTCTGGCCGCCGGCGGCTTACCTGGCCGTGCGCCTGGCCGAACGCGACGCCCGCCACGCGCGCTACGACGACACCGCCTACAACCTGGAACCGAACATCAAGGAAGGCCCCGGCGGCCTGCGCACGCTCGACGCGCTGCGCTGGCTCGGCAAGCGCCTGGCGCATGCCGATGGCTTCGAGGCGATGGTCGGCGAGGGCCTGCTCGACCCGGCCGAGTGCGCCACGCTGGAGCAGTCCGAGGCGACCCTGCGCCGCTACCGCTACGCCCTGCACCTGGAGGCCGGCCGCGCCGAGGAACGGCTGCTGTTCGACTACCAGCGCGCGCTTGCCGCGCGGCTGGGCTTCGTCGACGAGCACGCCACCAACCTGGGCGTCGAGCAGTTCATGCAGGGCTACTACCGCGCCGCCAGCCAGATCGAACGGCTGGGCGTGCAGATCATCGAGCGCTTCGAGGAGATGCTCGAGCCGGCCCAGGTGGCGGCGCCGGTCGGTGAGGACTTCCTGCGCTACGGCACGCGCCTGGCCGCGCGCGACCCGGAGGTGTTCATGCGCCGTCCCGCCGCGCTGGTCGAGGCCTTCAGCGCGCGCCTGGACGAACCGGGCATCGTCGGCTTCACCGCCGACACCATGCGCCGCATCCACCAGGCCACCGCGCAGCTCGACGGTGCGCTGGCCGACGACCGCCAGGTGCTGGCCGCCTTCCTGCGCCTGCTGCGCCAGGGCGCGCGCGCGGTCGACGCGCTGTGGCGGATGAACCGCCACGGCCTGCTGGCGGCGATCCTGCCGGCGTTCGGCCGCGTGTTCGGGCGCATGCAGTACGACCTGTTCCACGTCTACACGGTCGACGAGCACACCTTGCGCGTGCTGCACAACGTGGCGCGCTTTGCCGACCCGGCGGCGCAGGCCGAATTCCCGCTCGCCCGCGAGATCTGGCCGACGCTGCCCACCCCCGAGGTGCTGCTGCTGGCGGCGCTGTTCCACGACATCGCCAAGGGCCGCGGCGGCGACCATTCGGTGCTGGGCGAAGAGGAAGCGCGCGCGTTCTGCACGAAGCTCGGCCTGCCGCCCAACGACGTCGAGCGGGTGGCGTGGCTGGTGCGCCACCACCTGCTGATGAGCGTCACCGCGCAGCGCCAGGACATTACCGATCCGGAGGTGGTCGCGCGTTTCGCGCAGGTGGTGGAGAACCGCGAGCAGTTGGCCCAGCTCTACCTGCTCACCATCGCCGACATCATCGGCACCAGCCCACGGCTGTGGAACGGCTGGAAGGACCGTCTGCTGGCCGACCTCTACAGTGCCACCCGCTACGCGCTGCGCAGCGACGTGGATCTGCCGCGCGATGCGGCCACCCGCGTGCGCGAGTGCCAGCAGTACGCGCTGCCGCTGCTGCAGGCGGACGGCTTCGGGGCGGCGACCGTCGAGCGCGTGTGGGCCGGTTTCCCGCAGGCGAGCTTCCTGCGCCACCGGCCCGAGCAGATCGCCTGGCAGACCGCCGCGATCCTGCGCGCCGACGGCGCGCTGCCGCTGATCGCGGTACACCCGCTGTCGGTACGCGGCACCACGGAGCTTTTCGTCTACACGCCCGACCGCGACGGCCTGTTCGCCACCGTCACGGCCATGCTGGACCGCCTGCGCCTCTCGGTCCTGGAGGCGCGCGTGCTGGTCTCGCCGCTCGGCATGGCGCAGGACACGTTCCTGCTGCTGGACGCCGAGACGCAGCAGCCGGCGACTCCGGCGCGGGCGGACGAGCTGCAGCAGCGCCTGGCCCGCGCACTGGCGCAGACGGTGCCGGTGCATCCGGCGCGGCGCAGTGCCTCGCGGCAGCTGAAGCACTTCCAGATGACCCCGCGCATCGCCTTCCACGCCGCCGGCGGACGCACCCAGCTGGCGCTGGTGTGCACCGATCGCCCCGGCCTGCTGGCTGCGGTGGCGCAGGCGATGGTGGAAGCGCAGGTACGCGTGCACGACGCGCGCATCGCCACCTTCGGCGAGCGCGTGGAGGATTTCTTCCAGCTCACCGACCGCCACGACGCGCCGCTGGGCGAGGCGCAGCAGGAGCGCTTGCGGCGGGCCCTGCTGGCGCGGCTGGGCCAGGCGTGAGGTCCGCCGGGCGCTCTCGTAGGAGCCCGCTCGCGGGCGATGCCTTGCCCCGATCCCCCAGAAAACATCGCCCACGAGTGGGCTCCTGCGGAAAGCGGGCCGTCAGGCGCGCGCGTCGGCGCCCCACAGCGCCTCCATGTCCACTTCGATGTCGAGTGCGGCCAGGTCGACCACCTCGCTGACGGCGTGGGCCTCGACATCGCCGCGTCGGCGGATCGGGGAACCCGCGCGAATCCCGTCGTGGGTGGTGAGCGAAGCGACCACCGGCTGGTGGCTGGCCGCGCCGCGCTGGATCACCACCGCGAGCGAACCGTTGCGCAGGCGCACCCCGGTGCCGGGCGGGTAGATGCCCAGCGTCTTGATGAACGTCCGCGCCAGCCGCTCGTCGAGCGCGGCGCCCTCGTTGAGGAACAACCAGCGCAGCGCCAGCGTCGGCTGCAGCGGCGGGCGGTAGTCGCGGCCGGAGACCCGCGCACAATAGACATCCGCCAGCGCCAGCAGGCGTGCCGGCCGGCCGATCTCCTCGCCGATCTTGCCGCCGGGGTAGCCGCTGCCGTCGGCGCGCTCGTGGTGGTCGCGCACGGCGTTGAGCCACGCGGCGCTGGCGATGCCGTGGTCGCGCAGCCGCGCCACGCCGAGCCGGCAGTGCGCGCGCACCGCCAGGTGCTGTTGGTCGGACAACGGGCCTTCCAGCGCGACCAGCTGGTCGTGCAGCTCGAACATGCCGATGTTCATGGTCAGCGCGGCGGACACGGTCGCCGCCAGTTCGGAGGGTTCCAGTCCCATGGCGGTACCGGTGAGCTGGCAGGCTATCGCGGCGTTGACCGCATGGCGCGTCCCGTAGGGGCCCTCGGGGCGCAGCAGGATGCTCGCCAGCGCCACCTCCGGGTTGCGTCGGCAGGCCTCGCACACCCGCTCGGCGATCCCGGCCACCGTGGCGGGGAAATCCGCCGGTGCCGGATCGGCGAGCAACGCCTGCAGTTGTTCGCGCGCCTCGAGCACCAGCGCCAGCGGCGAGGGTGCCGGCGGCAGGAACGGTCCGCGGCATTCCTCTTCGGAGCCGTAGAACAGGCCGTGCTCGAGCAGTTTTTCAAGTTGCGCGTCCGAGCCGATCACCTGGCCCAGCGGCATCAGCAGCTTGCCCCTGGCGTCGTAGGCATTGAATCGCAAGGGTTGGCCGACCGTGATTTCGGCCGGGTCGATCGGACGCCGTGGCATGGCTCTGCTTCTCCGTCTCCACCGGTCGCATGAGCCGCGGGGAGCAAGTGGGAATCGGCAACAGGGGCGCGAACTTGAGGTTGCGGGCGTATGCGGCGGTGCGCTCCGTATACTGGGGCGCTTCCCGAGCCCTCTCCCGCGAGTCGCCATGCCCTCCATCGATACCCTGATCGACGACGCCTTCGAGCGCCGCAACGAGCTCAGCCAGAGCGAGATCGAAACCCACCTTCGCCCGGCGCTCGCGCAGGTGATGGAGCTGCTCGAACAGGGCGAGCAGCGCGTGGCCGAGCCGGACGGGCAGGGCGGGTGGAAGGTCAACGCCTGGCTCAAGAAAGCCGTGCTGCTGTACTTCCGCATCAATGGCAATCGCGTGGTCGACGGCGGTGCGGCATTGGCCTTCGACAAGGTGCCGCTGCGGTTCGGCCATGGCAACGACGCCGAGCTGGAGGACCTGGGGGCCCGCGTGGTTCCCGGCGCGCTGGTGCGGCGCGGTGCGCACATCGCCAGGGACGCGGTGCTGATGCCCAGCTACGTCAACATCGGCGCCTATGTCGGGCCGGGCACGATGGTCGACACCTGGGCCACGGTCGGCTCCTGCGCGCAGATCGGCGCGCGCGTGCACCTTTCCGGCGGCGTGGGCATCGGCGGCGTGCTCGAGCCGCTGCAGGCCAACCCGACGATCATCGAGGACGACTGCTTCATCGGCGCGCGCTCCGAAGTGGTCGAGGGCGTGGTGGTGGAGAAGGGCAGCGTGATCGGCATGGGCGTGTTCCTGGGCCAGTCCACCCGAATCTACAACCGCGCGACCGGCGAGGTCAGCTACGGCCGCATCCCCGCCGGCAGCGTGGTGGTCGCCGGCAGCCTGCCGGCGAAGGACGGCAGCCACAGTCTGTACGCCGCGGTGATCGTCAAGCAGGTCGACGAGAAGACGCGCGCCAAGACCGGCATCAACGAACTGCTGAGGAGCGCGCAATGAGCGCCACGCTCTATGGATTGCCCAACTGCGATACCTGCAAGAAGGCGCGCAACTGGCTCGCCCGCTTCGACGTGCCGCACGCGTTCGTCGACTACCGCGCCAACCCGGTGCCGGCAGCCACGCTCAAGGCCTGGGCGCAGCAGTTGGGCGGCTGGGAGAGGCTGGTCAACAAGTCTTCCACCACCTGGCGCAACCTGCTGCCGCAGCGCAAGAACCCGGGCTCCGATCCGGAGTGGACGTTGTTGCTGAAGGAATACCCGGCGCTGGTGCGCCGGCCGGTGGTGGTGCAGGACGACGGCGCGGTGAGCGTGGGTTTCAGCGACAACGGCTTCAAGAAGCTGTTCGGTAAATAAGGGCTCAGCGTTGGGGATTTTCCTGTAGGAGCGCGCCTGCGCGCGACGGTGAAGCATGGCGGTCGCGCACAGGTGCGCTCCTGCAGGGGTTTTGCAGGCAGGTGGGAGGTTTGCTTGAGCGACGTACTGGACTTGACCCGTGAGCTGATCGGCCGCCGCTCGGTGACGCCCGAGGATGCCGGCTGCCAGGCGCTGATCGCCGAGCGGCTCGCCCACGCCGGTTTCGCGGTCGAACACCTGCGCCACGGCGAGGTCGACAACCTCTGGGCGACGCACGGGCACGAGGGGCCGACGCTGGTCTTCCTCGGCCATACCGACGTGGTGCCCAGTGGTCCGGAGAGCGCGTGGCAGAGTCCGCCATTCGAGCCGGTCGTGCGCGACGGCCGGTTGTACGGTCGCGGCGCCGCCGACATGAAGGGTTCGGTCGCGGCGATGGCGCTGGCGCTCGAACGGTTCGTGATGGCGCATCCGCGGCACGCCGGTCGCGTCGCGCTGCTGCTGACCAGCGACGAGGAAGGCCCGACGAACCTGGATGGCGTGCGCCGCGTGGCCGAGACGTTCCGCGCGCGCGGGGAGCGGCTGGACTGGTGCGTGGTCGGCGAGCCCTCCTCGAAAGAGCGGCTGGGCGACCTGATCCGCGTCGGCCGCCGCGGCTCGCTCTCCGGCGCGCTCACCGTGCGCGGCGTGCAGGGTCACGTGGCCTACCCGGAGAAGGCGAAGAACCCGATCCACGCTTTCGCCCCGGCGCTGGCCGAACTGGCGGCCACCCGCTGGGACGGGGGCAACGCGGACTTCCCGCCGACCTCGTTCCAGGTGTCCAACCTCAATGCCGGCACGGGCGCCACCAATGTGATTCCCGGCGCACTCGTCGCACAGATCAACTTCCGCTACTCGACCGCCAGCACGGCCGCGGACCTGCGCGCGCGCACCGAAGCCGTCCTCGATCGCCACGGCCTGGACTGGCAACTGGACTGGAACCTCTCGGGCGAGCCCTTCCTCAGCCCCGCGAGCGGTCGCCTGCGCGAAGCGGTGCTTGGCGTCTGCCGCGAGCTGTGCGGCGTGGAGCCGGAGCAGAGCACCGGCGGCGGCACCTCCGACGGACGCTTCATCGCGCCGCTGGGCGCCGAGGTGGTGGAGCTGGGGCCGGTCAACGCGACCATCCACAAGGTGGACGAGTGCGTGGCGGTCGCCGATCTGGAGCGATTGCCGGGGCTGTATCTGGCCATCTGCGAGAGGTTGCTGGGCTAGCGGCTCTCGCGGCAGGCAGCGCCGGAACCCTTCTTCGCCCTCTGCCCTGCGGGAGGGGAAACAGGCCGGTAGCGAGGCCGGTTTCTATCCCGTCGTGCAGCCCGCCGCCCGCTGCAACATCACCGCGCGCTCCTGTGCGTTCTGCGTCAGCCCGGCGGCGCGCTCGAACTCGGCGCGGGCCTCGTCGCTCCGCCCCAGCCTCGCCAGCAGATCCGCCCGCACCGCCGGGAGCAGGTGATAGCCGGCCAGCGCCTTTTCCTCGCGCAAGGCATCGACCAGCGCCAGCCCCGCGGCGGGTCCCTCGGCCATCGACACTGCCACGGCGCGGTTGAGCTCCACCACCGGCGAGGGCGCCACCTGTGCCAGCCGGGCGTAGAGTGCGGCGATGCGCGGCCAGTCGGTCGCCTCGGCCGTGGTCGCGCGCGCGTGGCAGGCGGCGATCGCAGCCTGCAGTGCGTACGGGCCCTCGGTGCCGCCGAGCCGGCCGACGTGTTCGAGCGCCTCCAGCCCGCGGTGGATCAGCAACTGGTCCCACAGCGCCCGGTTCTGTTCCATCAACAGCACCGGGCGGCCATCGGCGCCCACGCGCGCATGGCTGCGCGAGGCCTGGATCTCCATCAATGCGAGCAGCCCCAGCACTTCAGGTTCGCGCGGCATCAGGCCGGCCAGCGTACGGCCCAGGCGCAGCGCCTCCTCGCACAACGCCGGGCGCATCCAGTCGTCGCCGGCGGTGGCGGTGTAGCCCTCGTTGAAGACCAGGTAGATCACGCCCAGCACCGCCGCCAGCCGCGTCTCCAGTTCGGCGCCGCGCGGCACTTCGAAGGGCACGCGCTTGTCGGCCAGGGTGCGCTTGGCGCGCACGATGCGCTGGGCGATGGTCGGCTCGGCGGTCAGGAAAGCGCGGGCGATCTCGGCGGTCGTAAGACCGCCAAGCAGGCGCAGGGTGAGCGCCACCTGCGCTTCGGTCGACAGCGCCGGGTGGCAGGCGGTGAAGATCAGCCGCAGCAGGTCGTCGCCGATGTCATCGTCGAGCGCTTCCAGGTTGGGCATGGTGAATGCCTCGTGCTCCGGGTCGCCATCCAGCGCCGCGTGCTTGCGCTCGACCAGCTGGCGGTGCCGCAGCAGGTCGATGCCGCGCCGCTTGGCCGTGGTCATCAGCCAGGCACCGGGGTTGTCCGGCACGCCCGAGGTCGGCCAGCGCTCCAGCGCCGCGACCAGCGCGTCCTGCGCCAGCTCCTCGGCAAGGTCGATGTCGCGCACGACGCGGATCAGCGCGGCGACCAGTTTGGGCGCTTCCATGCGCCAGACGGTTTCGATCGCGCGGTGGGTATCGGCTTGGCTCATGCCGCCGATCAGAACACCGCGACGCGCGTGCCGACAAGCACCTCGCCCGGGCCATCTCGCCGGCGATGCGCTTTTTCGATGGCTCCGGCAAACGGCATCGCCCACGGGCGGGCTTTGCCGGCGCAGGGGCGGGCTCAGGCTTTGCCGGCGATCTCGGCGCGCAGGCGCTCCTCGGTCGCGCGCAGCTCGGGCGTCAGCGCCTCGCCGAAGTCGTCAGCCTCGAACAGCGGGCGGATCTCGATCGAGCACTCGCCATCGAACGGCGGCGGGCAGCGGCGAACCCACTCCAGCGCCTCGTCCATCGAACGCACCTGCCACAGCCAGAAGCCGGCGATTAGCTCCTTGGTCTCGGCGAACGGGCCGTCCACCACGCTGCGGCCGTTGCCGGCGAAGTACACCCGCTTGCCCTCGGCGCTGGGCTTGAGCCCTTCGCCGGCCAGCATCACGCCGGCTTTCACCAGCTGTTCGTTGAACGCCGTCATGTCGGCCAGCAGCTTTTCGCTGGGCATCACGCCCGCCTCGGACGCGGCCGTGGCCCGGACCATCACCATGCATCGCATACGCCTTTCCTCCCGGTGAGCCGGCAAGGCCGGCTTTCACAGGCACGACGGACGGCCAGCTGCGAATTCGACACGCCGACCCCGTCGAGGTCGCCATCAGCGGCATTCGCGGACGTTGTCCTTGTCCAGCGGCACCGGGACCGCTGCGGCGGGATCGCCCTCCCGCATGCTCTTGCGGAAGCCGGCGATGGCCGTGCCCAGGTCGCGGCCGGCGTTGCGCAGCTTGCCGGTTCCGAAAAGCAGCACCACCACCGCAAGCAGCACGGCCCAGTGCCAGAAGCTGTCAAGTCCGAACATGGTCGAGTCCTCTCATGGGTAGTACGGTTCCGGGCCGGCGCGAAGGGAGTGGCCCTTGCCTGGCACGGTCGGAGCCTGGCATTGCAGGCCTGTGCCGGCGGCCGCGTCCCGGGCGGGGCAGCGGTAATCCAGTGCCGATACCAGCGCCGGCGTGATCTGCGCGAAGTCGAGCACGGCACCGCCGTGCCCGCGGACGAAGGCCGCGGCGGCGGCCCGGCTGGCGAACGGGGCCAGGGTCGGTCCCATCGAACCGGGGAGCGGCTGCCAGACCACATAGGAGGCCTGGCGCGCATCGACGAAGCTGACTGCCGCGTGGGCGGGGTGTTGCCAGTCGATGCGCGTGCTGTCCTGGACGAACAGCGCCTCCAGCGACGCCTGATTCTCCGGTTGCAGCACGTAGGCGAAGAAGTCGCGGGTCGAATCGAACACGAGCGGCTTGTCGCGTCCGGCCAGGAAGGCCTCGGCGCGCGGGCCGGGCGAGTCCTCCAGGTACATCCCGCAAACGGCACAGGCGTCGTCGGGGTGCGTGTCCACCGCGTGCCGCGCGGGCGCCGGGTCGCCGCGGCAGCCGGCAAGCAAGACCAGCGCGAGCACCAGCGTGGCGCGGGTCGGTATCGGGTTCATCGTGTCAGATCTCCTTGCGCCGGAACGCGAGCATCGCCCACGCGAACGGTGTCGCCGCCCAGCCCAGCAGCACCAGGCACAACAGGGTTGGCGAATAGGCGTGATGCGCGGTCATGCCGGTGAGCAGGTCGTTGCCCGCGCCCTCGCCCAGCGCGGTGAGGTTGACCAGGCGGAACACGTCCACCGGGTTGAGCAGCAGCAGGTACGGGTACACGGCACGCTCGAACGGGGTGCCGCCGCTGACCACCAGCAGCGCCAGCAGGGCCAGGTCGAACAGCACCACGGTAGCCAGCCAGCCGATCAGCGCCAGCCCGGCGGCGCGCGCCTTGTCGGCAGTCTGCACGCTGATCAGGCAGGCCAGCCCCACGAAGCAGGCGCCCAGCAGCGAGGCGCTGGCGACGAAGCGGCCGATCTGCAGCCACGCCTGCGCCATCTGCGCGGCCGGCTGCATCCACTGCATGATCGCCACCGCCAGCCCGAAGCCGGCCAGCGTGGCCACCGCCAGCGCGCTGCAGTGGCCGAGGAACTTGCCCGCCACCAGCTGTCCGCGCGAGAGCGGATAGCTCAGCATCAGCAGCAGCGTGCCGTCGTCGCGCTCGCCCACCACCGAGTCGTAGGCGATCAGCAGGCCGATCAGCGGAATCACGAATGCGCCCAGCGTGGTCAGGCTGGCCAGCGTGGCGTCGAACGAGGTGAAGCCCACGCGTCCGGCCGCGGCGCTGCCGAACCAGGCGATGCCCAGTGCCAGCAGCGCGAACAGGACGGTGAGCGCGATCGTCCAGCGGTTGCGGAAGTCGTCGCGGAACTCCTTGGCGGCGACGGTGAGGACCGGGTTCATGCGGCCACCTGGGTGGAGAGTTGCGGACCGGCGCCGAGCCAGTCGTAGAGCTGCGCCAGGGTGGGTTCGCGCACGTCCAGGTCGACGACGGCCGGATCGGCCAGCAGCTCGCGCAGCGTGCGCAGCTTGCTGGCGCGCGGCACTTCCAGTTCCAGCCGGCCATCGGGACGCGGCCGTGCGCTGAGGCCGCCGGCCTGCAGCCGCGCGATCAACTCGCCCGCGGCCTGCTCGCGCGGGCGCAACAGCACCTGCGCCGGCAGCGCGGCCTGCTCGCCCAGCGCGTGCAGGCTGCCGGCGGCCAGCAGCCTGCCCTGGCGCAGGATCAGCGCGCCGTCGATGTGCGGCTCCAGCTCGGCCAGCAGGTGCGAGGAGAGCAACACGCAGCGGCCGTCCGCCCGCAGCTCGCCGACGATGCGGTAGAGCTCGCGGGTGGCCTGCGGGTCCAGGCCGGTGGTCGGCTCGTCCAGCAGCACCAACTCGGGCGAGCCGAGCAGCGCCTGCGCCAGGCCCACGCGCTGGCGCATGCCCTTCGAATAGGTGCCGATGCGCCGGTCGGCGGCGTGTGCCAGGCCGACACGCTCCAGCAGCACCGCCACCTGCGCGCGCGGCGCCTGCTTGAGCCGCGCCAGGTAGTCCAGCAGCTCGCGCGCGGTGAGGTTGGCGTAGAAGGTGGCGCTCTCGGGCAGGTAGCCGATGCGCCGGCGCAGGGCATGCGCGCGCCAGGGTGCTTGGCCGAGTACTTCAAGGCGGCCGCCGCTGGGCGCGATCAGTCCCAGGATCAGCTTGAGCAGCGTGGACTTGCCTGCGCCGTTGTGGCCGAGCAGCCCGATCACCTGGCCGCGTGGTACGCGCGCGCTGATGCCGTCGAGCGCGGCGAGCGTGCCGTAGCGCTTGGCCAGGCTGTCCAGTTCGATCGCGTGGTTCATGGTCGTGGGGCTTTCATCAGCGGGTGGCTGTCCTGCACCGAGGGCGGCGTGAACACCGGGAAGGCGCGTTGCACGTAGCGCATCAGCAGCACCGAGGGGCTGGACATCAGGTTGCGCGCGGACGGGTACTTCCAGAGCAGCACGTCGACGCCGTCGTTGGGGCGGAAGGGAACGTCGCCGATGCCGTCGGCGTCCAGGTCCCAGCCCAGGTAGTCGCTCCAGAAATTGCCGCGGCCGCGCTCGGACCACTCCTGCGCCAGGTTCTGCACGTACTTCACCTGCAGCCGGTTGTCCTCGAAGCGGTTGGCCCGGAAGCGGTTGCTCTCCGATCCGGCGGTCACGTGGATGCCGATCTGCGAGTCGGCCACGAGGTTGTCGTGGAAGCTGTTGAACTGCGAGAGGTAGACGAACAGGCCCTTGCCCTCGGTGCCCTCGATGGTGCCGCCGGCGTCGTCGCTCTGGCCGTTGATGCGGTACACGCGGTTGCCGGCGACCTCGCTGTGGGAGATGTAGTTGAGCAGGAAGCCGTAGGAGCCCTCGTCCTCGGAGCTGTTGCCGATCACCTTCAGGTGATGCGAGGCCATCAGCGCGTAGCCGGCGAGGTTGCCGCGGCTGACGTTGTCCAGCAGCAGGTTGTGCTGGGAATACATGTAGTGCACGCCGTAGCGCACGCCGTGCACCAGGTTGCGCGCGATGGTGTTGCCCGAGCTTACGTAGACGTAGATGCCGTCGCGCGTGCCGGCCACGTCGTTGCCCTCGATGGTGCAGCCGCTGTCGTTCCACAGGTGGATGCCGTCGCCACGGTCGGCTACGCGCAGGTTGCGCAGGCCGCGGACGACGTTGCGCTCGACGCGCACGTTGGAGGCGCCGTCGAGGTAGATGCCGAACAGGCTCGCTTCGACGCGGTTGGCGCGGATGACCACGTCGCGCGCCTTGCGCTCGATGTAGATGCCGGCGTTCATGGCGGTGAGGTCGGTGCCGCTGCGCCGGACGATCAGATCTCGCACGGTGACGTTGGCGGCGCTGATGCGAAGCACGTCGCCGCGGCCGCCGCCGTCGAGGATCGCACCGGGTTCGCCCACCAGCGTGATGGGCCTTTCAAGCTTCAGGTGCACCGCGTGCACGCCCGCCGGCACGCGGACGGTGGCGCCGGCGGGCGCTGCGGCCACGACCTGTTCGAGCAGGTCGCCCGCCCAC
Source organism: Frateuria soli (assembly GCF_021117385.1). Taxonomy (GTDB): domain Bacteria; phylum Pseudomonadota; class Gammaproteobacteria; order Xanthomonadales; family Rhodanobacteraceae; genus Frateuria_A; species Frateuria_A soli. The sequence continues at coordinate 2,448,506 of NZ_CP088252.1, read as the reverse complement.
GCGGGCGCGACCAGCAGGATGGCCAGCAGGGCAGTGGACAGGGCGCGGAACAGGTTCACCAGGCATCACCGGCCAGCCCTGCCGCCGCGTGCGCGGCGGCAGGGCTCGAGGCTCAGGCCTCCACCAGCATCCGCCCGCTCATCTCCATGTGCATGGCATGGCAGAAGAACGTGCAGTAGTACCAGAACACCCCCGCCTTGTCGGCGGTGAAGGTGACCGAGGAGGTGGCGCCGGGGCTGATCTCCATGTTGATGCCGTAGTTGGCGATGCAGAAGCCGTGCGCCAGGTCCTCCACGCCGTCGATGTTGGTCACCACCACGGTGACCTCGTCGCCCTTCTTCACCTTGAAGCTGCCCATGCCGAAGATCGGCGCGGCGGACGTCATGTAGACGAACACCTTGCGGCCTTCGCGGATGACCTTGCTGTCGGCCAGCACGTTGATGCCGTGGCGCCTGGCCATGGCAATCGTTTCGGCGAAGTAGGGATCGTCGCGGTCCCAGCGGCGCTTGACCTTGTCCGCCAGCACCCGCCGGTGGACCAGGGTGACGTCGTGCGGCTCGGCGTACACCGGGCCGTCGGCGACCAGTTTCATGGTCTCGCCGGAGATGTCGATGAGCTGGTCGTTGTCCGGGTGCAGCGGGCCGGTGGACAGGAAGCGGTCCTTGGAGAACTTGTTGAGCGAGACGAGCCACTTGCCGTCGGCATCGCGCGATTCGCCCATCGAGGTGTGGCAATGGCCGGGCTGGTAGGCGACGTCGATCTTCTGGCGCAGGTAGTTGACCTTCTTGCCGGCGTAGGCGGCGATCGCGTCCTCGATGTTCCACTTGGCGATCTGGCTGTCGATGAACAGCGTGGTGTAGCCGTTGCCGCGGCCGTCGTAGGCGGTGTGCAGCGGCCCCAGGCCCAGCTCCGGCTCGGCTACCACGGTGTCGCGCGGGTCCTTGAGCTTGCCGGCGAACCAGTCGTCGACCAGCGCCCAGCTGATCACCGTCACGGTGGGGGAAAGCTTGCCGTTGGCCACCACGTACTTGCCGTCCGGGGTGGCATTGATGCCGTGCGGGCTCTTGGGCACCGGGATGTAGAGCGTCAGCGGCGAACCGTGGCGGCCGTCCACCACCGGCACCCTGGAGTCGCCGATGGTCTTGAACTTGCCCTGCTTCACGGCCTCCTCGATGCGCGCGATGTTGAACACCACCGCCCAGTCGCGCTCGGCCTGCATGGTGCCCGGCAGGTCCATGCCGTGCTCGGAGTTGTAGCAGGTGGAGATCGCGTACTTGCCCGCGTAGTCGGCCTCGGTGTTGTCCAGGTTGCCGTCCACCAGCACCTGCCACTTCACTTCCATGGTGTCACCGTCGATGGCGCTGAACATGGTCTGGTACTTGTCCGTGTCCTCCAGCCCGTGGCCGTCGTTGGGCTGGGGGATCAGGAACTCGGCGTTGGCGAAAACGTAGCCGGTGCGCGGCGCACGCTGCACGCGCAGGCCGTGGATCGATTGCACGTTGGGAATCTCGACGATGCGATCGGTGCGCATCACGTCGCAGCGGATGCGCGCCACGCGGCTGTGCGCCTTGTCGTTGATGAACACGTAGCGTCCGTCGTAATGGCCGTCGGTCTGGCTCATGTGCGGATGGTGGCAGTCCCCGCCGGGCGGGAAGTTGGCGCCGAGCACGCGCTTGCTCTCATTGGTGACGCCCCAGCCGATGGTGAAGTCGGGGTTGAACACCGGGATGCGCATCAGCTCGCGCATCGAGGGCAGACCGACCAGGCGGATCTCGCCGGACTGGCCGCCGCTCCAGAAGCCGTAGTACTCGTCGAGCTGGCCGGGTGCGACGTGGTCGGAAGCCGCCGCATGCTCGTGCTCCTCCTGCTCGTCCTTGTCGTGCCCCTCCTCGTGGTCGGGTCGGGTGCCCTTCGCATTGCGGCTCCCCAGCGCAAACCCGCCCACCAGCCCGCCGGCGCCGGCAAGGCCGGCCAGCGCGCTGGTCTTGATGAAGTTGCGGCGCGCCGGGTCGGCGGATGCCTCGCCCGGGCCAGGGTTCTTGTTCGATTCGTCGTGCATGGCTTCCATCCGTTGGGGCAGGTTGGCTTGCAGGGGTCAGTCGGCGACGGTCGTCGGCTGGGGCGTTTCCGGCGCGGACGCCGGGGTAATCGTCAGCACCGGCGTGGGCAGCGGTCGCGCGGCGCGTTCGCGCTTCTTGCGCTGCTGCACCAGCGGCGGGCACTTGTGGTCGTTGACGCGGGTGACCTGGCAATCCAGGCAGTAGTGGCATTCGTTGAAGTCGATACGGCCGTCCGCATGGATTGCCTTGATCTCGCATTCGTTGGCGCAGACCTGGCAGGGCTTGCCGCACTCGGGCCGGCGGCGCAGCCATTCGAACAGGCGCCAGCGTCCGGACACCGCCAGTCCCGCGCCCAGCGGGCACACGTAGCGGCAGTAGAACTTGTGGTTGAAGGCCGAAATCCCGGTCAGCACCACCGCGTAGAGGACGTAGCTCCAGGAACGGGCGAAATGCAGGTTGATCGCGGTCTTGAACGGCTCGATCTCGGCGTAGTGCTCGGCGGTGTTGAGCGACTGCAGCGACATGCCGAACAGCACCAGCAGGATGACGTACTTGAGCGCCCACAGCCGCTCGTGCACCGCCCTGGGGAACTCGAACTGCGGCACGCGCAGGCGCTTGGCGACCTTGCTCACCAGCACCTGCAGCGCACCGAACGGGCACAGCCAGCCGCAGTACACGCCGCGCCCGAGCAGCAGCAGCGTGGCCGCCACGAACACCCACAGGATGAAGATCAGCGGGTCCATCAGGAAGGTCTCCCAATGGAAGCCGTGCAGCAGCGACTGGATGAAGGTGAAGATGTTCACCACCGACAGCTGCGCCAGCCCGTGCCAGCCGATGAACACCAGCGTGTAGACCAGGAAGCCCGTGCGCACGCGTTCGAGCAACACCGGGTATTTCACGATCCAGTCCTGGAACACCAGGATCAGCGTGAGCACGGCCAGTCCGCCCAGCAGCAGGGCGATATCGACGCGCCGGCCGTACCAGATCTTCTGCCACAACGCGGCGTTGGCCGGTGGCGCACCGGCCGCGGATTCCGCGGTCGCTTCCGGTCGCGTGGTGTACGCCGCCGGCATGCGGTAGTCGCGGGTGAAGGTGTGATAGATGCTCCGCAGCGGGCCGACCTGGCGATTGACCAGCAGCTGCAGCGTCCACGGCCGCGTGGCGTCGAAGCCGGGGATGCCGGCCGTGGCCCCGCTGCGCACGATGAAGATCGCCTGCTCCCTGAATTCCGGCATGCCGCGCAACTGCGGATCGTTCAGCGCCACCAGGTCGGAGTCCTTGAACAGCACCAGCTTGCCGTCCTGCAGCAGGTGCACGCGGTCGAAGATGCCGCCGCGCACGTAGCCCAGGCCCTTGAACGAGTAGATGCCGTTGGCCATCACCGCGAGTGCGCTGTCGCCGGGCTTGAGGTGCTTCATCAGGTCGGCGTAGGCCTGTGCGCCGAGCAGGTTGCGGCCGACCGTGGGCGGGGTGACGTCGGCGAAGTACAGGTCGATGAAGGTCTGCTCGCCCTCGTCCTCGTCCCTGGGCGGCGCGGTGGGGTCGTCGACCAGGCCGCTCTCGGGCTGGCCCTTGAATGCCTCGGTGATGGCCTGGCGCGCCAGGCGCAGGTGGCCGATCGCACCGTTGCCGGTCAGCGTCTTCCAGTCGGCGTCCTGGTAGTAGTTGGCGCGCACCGCGGCGGTGGCCGCACCGGTGTCGGCCGCGCCGGCGATCAGCTTGCGTGAGGCGGCCACTTTCAGCGCCGAGTTCATGATGGTTTCGTTGACCACCATCGAGGTCACCGTGGCGCTGCTGATCGCATCGATGCGCACGCTGCCGCTGGCGCCGCCACCGACCACGATCTTGTCGTCCACGCGATGGCCGATGTAGCGGGCGACGAAGTCGTACAGTTTCTGCACCGGAATGCCGACCAGCAGGATCGGCTCGTGCTGCTCCAGCACGCGCGCGTCGCGGATGCTGCCGTCGGTGCCGATCGAGACCAGCAGGTTGATCGGCGCGCCCGAGTAGGCCGGCACCGGCGCCACCATCACCGTCTCGAACACGTAGCCGATCACCTTGTCGCCCTGGTACACCGCGGCGGCCGGCGGCGTGCCCTCGATGTCGCCGTAGCGGGTGGCCTGCGGGAACACCTGGTGCAGCTGCGGGTACTTCGCGTCGATGCCGGCCAGCGCGGCGGGCGCGAGCAACAGCAGGCACAGCGCCAGCAGCAGGCGCCCGACGGATGAGCGTGGCGTGTGCATCACACCTGCTCCGCCTGGCCGGCGATCAGCGGCAGCTCGCGCGAGCGCCAGCGCCGCTCGCCGGTGCGCGAGAACGCCAGCCACTGGTGATCCTGCGACGCCATCAGCGAAGACAGTTGCGGCAGTTCCAGCGAAAACGCCGCCGTGCTCATGCCGTCGGCCAGCACCGAGCGCTGCGCCATCACGGTCACGCTCGAATAGCTCTGCGGCGACCAGCCGGTGCGCGGGTTGACGATATGGAACAGGCGCCGGTCGGCGGAGAAGAACACCCGGTAGTTGCCGGAAGTGGATAGCGCCGCGTTGCGCACCTGCAGCACCGCTGCCACGCGACCGACGTCGGACGGGTCGACGATGCCGACGTTCCAGTGCCGCTCGGGGTCGTTGCCGCAGATCGCGTGGATGTCGCCGCCGGCGTCGATCAGGCCGTACTCGATGCCTTTGCCGCGCAGCGCGGCGATGCCCTGGTCGACCACGTGGCCCTTGGCGATGCCGTCCAGCGTGACCGCCATGCCCGGCCGCAGCAGCCGCGCGCCGCGCGCATCGAGCGCGAGGTCGCGGTAGCCGACCAGCGCGTCGCGGTCACCAGCCACGCGCTGCTCGCGGGCGTCGGTGCGGCGGGTGCCGCGCAGCGTCTCGAAATAGCGCAGCACCGGCAGCACCGTCGGGTCGAACGCGCCCCCGGTCAGCCGCGAGAGCGAGAGTGCCTGGCGCAGCACGGTGTCCAGTTGCGCGGGAACCTGCGCCAGCTGGCCGTCGCGGTTGAGTCGCGCCAGCGGGCTGGCCGGGTCGAAGCGGGTCAGCTCGGCGGCGGTCGCCGCCATGCGCGCGAACGCCACCTCGATCGCCGCGCCGGCGGCCTGCACGTCGTCGGCCAGGCAGGTCACCGAAACGGAGGTCTGCATCAGCGTGCGCTCGCGGCGCACCTGCCACAGGTTCTGCCTGCGCTTGAGCACCGCCCAGCCGCCGCCAGCGAGCAGGCCGCCGGCGATGGCGAGCTGACCGGCCTGCCGCAGCAATCGCCGGCGCTCGGGCGAACGCGGTTCGGAGGGATCGATGGAGCGTTGCATGGGAGGATCTCCCGGTGTGCGTCTTGGTGCGAGTGCGAAAGCTTCGGGACGTCAGGCCACGCGGGCTGCGACGCGTGGTGGCGGCTGCGCCACGACGTCGGTGCTTTCGGCTTCGCGCACGTCCAGGCGCCGCTGCAGCGCCGGGCGGGCGGTCGTGTACTGCAGGGGTGCGCTGTCGCCGGGGCTGGGGTGCGCGCGCAGCCCGAGCAGGCCCAGCTCGAAGACCTGGAACAGGCCGACGGGGCCGGCTCCGACAATGAGGGCGTTGCACTGGATCACCGCAGGAACCCGTCCGGGAGTACGGCGGGATCATGCGCAGCCGTGCCGGCCGCACTCTTGACCTCGGTCATATCCGGCCGGCCGCCCCGATGCGGCCGAACGTCGCATCGGGCTTGCGGGCGGGGAACTACTTCGGGGGCCGCAGCGTCATCCGCCAGCGTGCCGGGCCGGGCCGCAGGGGCGTGGGACGGCCCTTGACCCAGTCGGCATGGCCGGCCCCGTAGAAGGGGGAGAGCGGGTGGTCGCTCTGCCCGGACGGCATCTCCATGATGCCCCGGTCCTCGTGGCCCGGCGCCACCACGAGCCGTTCGGAAGCGCCGAATCCCGGCTCAGCCACGCGCGGCATGTTGGCATCGCCCGGCATGGGCGTCTGCGGCATGTCCAGGAAGCGCGACAGGAAGTGCGGCAGGGCGGGCGAGAGCGCATGGCGGATGCCGGCAGGATTGACCTCGCCCCAGGTGCGGGCGGCCAGGCCGCCGGGCTGCTTGCCCAGGGTGGATGCCACATGCGTGGCGGCTGCCCGCAGCAGGGCGTTCCAGTCCGGGTAGCGCGGATCGAGCAGCCAGGCCGGCTGGTTGCGCAGCAGGGACCACACCGCGGCCTCGCCGTTGCCACCGCCGGAGGGCCAGGCGAACCGGGGATAGCGCGCCTTGACCCGGGCGACGAACGGCGCCAGCGCCCGCCGGTGCACCTCCCACCGGAAGGCGCGCACCAGCCGGTAGTCGACGCTGTCCGGCGAGGCACGGTTGCCCCAGCGGGCCGTGCGCTCGCGCAGCGGCGTGAGGGTGGCATCGTGCGTGCCGGCCAGGGTGTCCTGCAGCAGGCGCTGCCAGGGCGTGAGGAAGATGGCGCGATCGTCCAGCTGGATGTCGAGCAGGTCGCCGGGGCTGAATGCGCCGTGCATGCGCAGGTCGTCGCGGATCTGCTGCGCACGCGCCCCGAGATCGTGGCCACCGTCGCCGAGCAGCGCCAGCGCGGGGCCGTCGACGGTGCGGTTGTTGGCTGTCCATAACCGGTCATCGTCGGGATCGACGACGCGCGGGTACTGCGCGGGCGCCGCCCATCCCTGCCAGCCGCTGCCCGCCCGCGACCAGTCCGCCGGTTGCTGCGGATCGGTGCCCGGCGGGCGCAGGGGAATCGCATTGCCGGCCAGCGTCCAGCCGATGTGGCCTTCGTGGTCCGCGACCAGCAGGTTCTGCGGCGGCATGCCCAGGGTCGGCGCCAGGTCCAGTGCCGCGGCGACGCCGGGTGCGCGCTCGAGCTGCATCAGGCCCAGGTTGTAGGCATGCGGGTCCTGCGCGATCCACGCCAGGGCCAGTGGCGTGCCATCGGTGTCCCTGGCGAGGATCGGGCCCCAGCGCGTGGCCTGCACGTCGAGCATGCGGTCGGGCGCGCCTTTGACGTGGATGCGTTCGGCGTGGTGTTCGATCCTCGCCCAGCCGCCCGGCACCTTGTAACGCGAGGGATCGGCCGGGTCGCGCGTGACCCGCACCCAGTCCAGCCAGTCGCCGTAGCTGTTGGTGAAGCCCCAGGCGATCTGTCCGTTCGAACCGACGACCAGCGCCGGCATGCCGGGCAGGGTCACCCCCACCGCGTCGCGGGTGCCGCCCGGCGCGCCGGCATCCGGGTAGCGAAGGCGCGCGCGGAACCAGATGGCCGGCACGCGCAGGCCCAGGTGCATGTCGTTGGCCAGCATCGCAGCGCCGGTGTCGGTGATCCGGCCGCCGACCGCGAAGCTGTTGCTGCCGGGAAAGCGGGCTTCCAGCGCGGGCGCGAGCGCGCCGGCGACGGCCACGCTCGTCGCGGGCGCAGGCTGTCCGCGCAGGTCGTACACGGTCGCGCCGGGCAGCAGCGGCGGGCGCGAGAGCATTCCGGCCAGGGGTGCTTCCCAGTCCGGGTCGGGCGCGAGCAGGAAGTCGACGAGCGGCTCCGGTAGCACGGCCCGCATGCGTGCGATGTCCAGCTCGCGCTTGTTGTGGCCGTGGCCGTTGAGATCCAGGTACATCGCGCCGATCACCAGCAGGCAGTCCTCCGAGCGCCACGGCTGCGGCTTGCCGCCCGTCAGGAAGTATTCCCACGGCTTCTCGCGCAGGTCGGCCAGTCCCGCGTTGACGCCATCGCGATAGCGGTCCAGCACCTTCCTCTGCTCCGGCGCCATTGCGGCGTAGGCCGCCTCGGCCACCGCGCGCAGGCGGTGGCGACGGAAGTCCAGATCCGTCTCGAGCGCCGCCGGGCCAACCAGCGCGGCCAGCTCGCCGGCCGCGGCGCGGCGCATCAGGTCCATCTCGAACCAGCGCTCCTGCGCGTGCACGAAACCCAGCGCGTAGGTGGCATCGGCACGGCTGCGCGCATCGATGGTGACGCTGCCGCTGGCGTCGCGCGCGACCTTCACCGGCGCGGCCAGGCCCGCCACATCCACTTCGCCCTCCAGCCGCGCGCGGCTGCCGGCCAGCAGGTTCCAGCCGGTGGCGAGCGCCGCGGCCAGCAGCACCAGCCCCCCCAGTGCGAGGGTACGCCGCCACGGAAAGCGGCGGCGGCTCATTCGGGCGCGAATACCGCGAACATACCGGCGTAGGGCTTGACCATGAAGGCCGGCGCCCCGGCGTAGCCCGCTTCGCCCAGGTAGAACCGGGAGATGGTGCCATCGAGGAACAAGGCGTCGCGGCAGCCCAGCTCATCGCGGAACAGCCGCGCGAAGGTGTGGAAGTTGACCGGTGCCTCGCTCACCGCGAACACCACGTTTTGCGGCGTGCGCGCGCACACGCCGCTGCGCCACTTGAGGCTGTCCGAGTCGTGCACGAAGGCCGGGTTGATCTTGCCGTCGATCACCAGCATCGGGCCCGACTGCGTGGCCCACTGTGCCTTGCGCCCGCCGTCCCTGAACGCGGCACTGGTCTGGACCGCGGCCTTGCCGTCCGGATAGATCGCGAACACGCCGTTGGGCAGCAACGAGAAATTGCCGGCGGCGGGATTGCCATGGGCCATGTTGAGCGGCACCAGCACCTTGCCGTCCTCGACGTACAGTCCCAGCGGCTTGAACGCCGCGTCGTAGATGCCGGCGTTGGCGGCGAACAGCAGTCGCCGCCCGTGCCTTTCGCCCCACTGTTGCAGGCCCTCGATGCTGCCGAACGGCTCGCCGCTGTCGGGTGCGCGCCAGTGCAGGGTGAGCGGCTCGCGTTTCAGGTCGATGCTGACCACGCGGTAGTTCTGCCCCTCGAACGCGCGCTCCTCGCTGTCCAGCGCGCGGGCCTGCGGTGCGCAGCCGGCCAGGGCGGCCAGCAGCAGGGAGACGATCAAGGCCAATGGCGGGCGGGGGACGGAACGGATCATGTCACGATGGTCGCCGCCCGGGCGCGACAGGCGCAAGTGTGCGCACGGGCGCGTGTTCAGGCCCGGCGCTACACTTGCCGCTTTGCCGCTGCTTTCCCCGCCGATGTCGACCGCCTACTGCCCGATCGTCGCCACCCTCGGCTACGTGCTCTCGCCCGACCGCGAACACGTGCTGATGATCCACCGCAATGCCCGGCCGGACGACCAGCACCTGGGCAAGTACAACGGGCTGGGTGGCAAGATGGAGCCGGGCGAGGACATCGCCGCCTGCATGCGCCGCGAGATCCGCGAGGAGGCCGGCATCGAATGCACCTCGATGCGCCTGCGCGGCACGCTCAACTGGCCCGGCTTCGGCAAGCAGGGCGAGGACTGGCTGGGTTTCATCTTCCTGATCGACGGCTTCGAGGGCACCTGCCACGCCGGCAACCACGAAGGCACGCTGCAGTGGGTGCCGCGCGCGCGACTGATGGAACTGCCGATGTGGGAAGGCGACCGGCATTTCCTGCCACTGGTGTTCGACGACGACCCGCGGCCGTTCCATGGCGTGATGCCGTACAAGGACGGGCGGATGCAGTCGTGGTCGTACAGCCGCCTTTGAGCCGGCGGCGGCGCGCCGGAGTCACCGGGTGGAATGCAGGCCGATCATGTTTCCTTCGGTGTCCACCGCCAGCGCGATGAAACCGTAGGGTCCGATCGGGAACTTGTCCTTTTCGACCTTGCCGCCCTGCGCGGCGACGCGGCCGGCTTCCACCGCGCAGTCCTGGCAGGAGAAATAGACCAGCGTGCCGTTGCCGCCCGAGGGCATGCCCTCCATCTTCGCCAGCGCGCCGGCCGCGCCCGTGCCGCCCTGCTGCATCGGGAAGGCCCACATCTCCACGGGACTGGAGCCGGGTGCCTCCAGCTTTTCCAGCTTCACGGCGAGCACGGCCTCGTAGAAGGCTTTCGCACGCGGCATGTCCTGTACGTAGATTTCGAACCAGCCGACGGGGTTCCGCATGGCCCTGGCCTCTGCTCGGGTCGGGCCCCGGATTTGGTTCGCACATCGGTCGAGCGGGCGTGAAGGCGAGGCATGCATGCGCGCGGCCGCCGGCGGGTGCCGGCGGCCGCGGCTCGGGTCAGGGCTTGAACACCTCGAACGTACCGAACGGTTTCAACTGTGCGTCGATCGCCTTGGGATCGCCCACCACCACGATGCTCTGGTCCTTCGAGTCGAAGTACTTGCGCCCCATGGCCTGCACCTGGTCGGCGGTGACCTTGTTGGCCTCGGCGACGTAGCGGCCCAGGAAGTCCGGTGGCAGGCCGTCGATCCAGTAGCCGGCCATGGTTGCCGTGAGCGCGCCCTGGATCTGGTTGCGCAGCAGGTAGATGCCGCCCACCAGCCGCTTGGCGCCGGTCAGTTCCTCCTTGCTGGGCGCCTGCGTGGCCATGCTGTCGTACAGCTTGGCCAGTTCCGCCAGCGTGGCGCCGGTGACCTCGTTGCGCACGTCGACGCGGGCGAAGGCACTGCCGCCGGCACGCTGGGCGTCGAACTGCGAGAACGGACTGTACGAGTAGCCCTTGTCCTCGCGGATGTCCTGCGTGATACGGCTGGTGAAGCCGCCGCCGAGGATGGTGTCGGCCACGGTCAGCGGGATGAAGTCCGGATTGCTGGCGGCGATCACCGGGCGGCCGTAGCGGATGTTGCTCTGCACGGCGCCGGCGCGCGGCACGATCAGGCGATCGGGCGATGCTTCATGCGGCGCAGGCGCGGTCCTGGCGAGCGCCTTGCCATCGGACTTCCAGCCGCCGAACGCATCGCTGGCCAGCTTGAATGCCTGGTCGGCGTCGATGCGGCCTACGATCACCAGCAGCGCCCGATCGGGCTGGAAGCGGGCGTCATGCAATGCACGCAGCGTGTCGGGGTTGCTCGCCTGGACGCTCGCCTCGTCGAGCGCGTCGCGTGCATACGGATGCGCGCCGAACGCGGCGTGGTCGAAGGCACGTTGCGCCTGCCAGTCGGGGTCGGCCTCCTGCACCTTCAGCTCCTGCATCGCGTTGGCCTGGGCCAGCGCAACCTCCTTGGCCGGGAAGCCCGGATGCAGGGCCGTGTCGGCCACCAGTGCGATCAGTTCAGGGGCGTGCGAAGCCAGCGCGTCGGCGCGGATGGTGATGGCGTCGGCGTAAGCGCCGGTGCGGTAGTTGCCGCCGATGGATTGCAGTTTCTCGGCGATCTGGCGAGAGCTGAGCGAGGCGGTGCCCTCGTCGAGCAGGCGCGCCATCATCTCGGAGATGGCCGGGGTCTTGAGGTCGTCCGCCGCGGTGCCACCCAGTACCGCTAGTTCCACGTTGACCTTGGGCAACCCGTCGCGCGGCACGACCCACACGGTCAGTCCGTTGGGCAACGTGCGCTGCTGGATCTGCGGGGTAGGCAGCGGCTTTTCTGGACCGTAGGCGGGCAGGTCCTTCGGCAGCGGCTGCGTGGAGGCCTGCGCGAAGCCGGCCAGCGAAAGGCCCACGGCCAGCGCGAGCAGCTTGAGCGTCTTGTTCGTCTTCATGGCGGTCCTCACTTGGCGGGAGCTTTGGCGGCGGCGACGGGACGGCGCACGACCACGCTGCGGTTGGCGTCGGTGAGATAGGCGCGGGCCACGCGCCGGATGTCGTCGGCGGTCACCGCCTCGATCCAGCCGGGCATCTTGTTGGCGACGTTGGCGTCGCCCCACAGGGTCTGCAGCTTGGCCATGGTGTCGGCGCGGTTGATGAAGGACTCCAGCCCGCCGTACCAGTCCGACAGCATCTTGGTCTTCACGCTGGCCAACGTGGGGTCGTCCACGCCGTCGTTGGCGACCTTGGCGATCTCCTCATCGAGCGCGGCCAGCACCTGGTCGGGCGTGGCGTTAGGCTTGTAGATGGCGAACAGTCCCAGTAGCGCGGGGCCGGCATAGTCACTGCCGTCGCCGAGCGGGAAGTTCATGCCGCCCTCGATGTTGAGCAGCAGCTGGCGGCCCTTGACCAGGCCCTGGTAGAAGCGCGAAGCGTCGTCGCCGACCAGCAGTTGCGAAAGCACCATCATCGGCACCTGGTCGGCGCTGCCGCGCGGCGGCATCTTCCAGCCGACGGCCAGTGCCGGCACCTTGGCCAGCGCGTCGGTTTCCTCGGCATGGCGCGGCTTGGTGTTGAGCGGCTCGGACACGTCCGGGCGCCTGGGCAGATCGCGTGAGGGGACCTGGCCGAAATACTGCTGCGCGAGTTTGAACGCCTGATCCGGCGTGACGTCGCCGGCGATGCCAAGCACCGCGTTGGCCGGTTGGTAGAAGGTGTCGTGGAAGGTCTTCACGTCCTCGATGGAGGCGTGGTCCAGGTCCTTGAAGGAACCGTAGCCGTCGTGCTTGTTGGCCCACTTGTCGAAGGCCAGCGCGTTCAGGTCGGTCCAGAAGAACAGGCCGTAGGGCTGGTTCTTCACGTTGACACGGATCTCTTCCTTGACCACGTTCTGCTGGTTCGCCAGGTTCTTCGCGCTGAAGTCGAGCGACTTCATGCGGTCGGCCTCCAGCCACAGGATCGGTTCCAGCGCGGAGGAGGGCGCCGAGGCGATGTAGTTGGTGTAGTCGGCGCGGGTCGAGCCGTTGAACACGCCGCCGCCACCCTGGATCACCCGCTCGAAGGTGCCCTTGGGCGCGTCCGGCGTGCCCTCGAACATCAGGTGCTCGAACAGGTGGGCGAAGCCGGTGCGGTTCTGCGGTTCCAGCCGCATGCCCACGTGGTAGACCATGCTGATGCCCACGGTGGGCGAGCTGTGATCCTCGGAGACCACCACGGTCATGCCGTTGTCGAGTTTCTTGACGGCGACCGGCAGCTTCCATGAATCGGTGTCGGCCGCCTGTGCGGCCAGGGCCATGCCCAATCCCGCCACCAGGGCGGCCGTGCGTAAAACGCGCATCTGCATCTCCTTCTGTCCACGCGAATATGGAAGCCCGATCCTGCGGCGGCGGGCGAGGGGGTGCAAGTGACGTTTGGTAGGGGCAGGGCGGACGCCACCCCCGATCCTGGAGGGACCCGGAAATCGATGACTCAGCGTGCTGGTCGCACTCGCCGCGTCACGGGACGTCCGCGGTCCAGACGTGGCTGGTGAATTTTTCCCGGGCGAGCACCTTGGCCTGGGTCAGTTCGTCGGCTCGCAGCGCACCGTCGGCCAGGCCGTGCCGGTGGCGGAAGGTGGCGATCATGTGCTCGATGATCGCCGCGCGCGCCAGTCCGGTCTGGCTGCGCAGCGGGTCGACGCGCTTGGCGGCGCTCTGCGTGCCCTTGTCCGAGAGTTTCTCGCGGCCGATGCGCAGGACTTCGAGCATCTTGGTCGCGTCGATGTCGTAGGCCATGGTGACGTGATGCAGCACGGCGCCGCCGCGGTGCGCCTGCGCGGCGCCGGCGATCTTGCCGCCGGCGGAGGTGATGTCGTTGAGTGGCTGGTACCAGGCCTCGATGCCCAGCTCGGCCAGCGCCTCCAGCGTCCAGGCATCCATCCAGGCGTAGGCTTCCTGGAAGCTCATGCCCTTGATCAGCGAGAGCGGCGCGTAGATCGACCAGGTGATCGTGTTGCCCGGCTCGATGAACATCGCGCCGCCGCCGGAGACGCGCCGCACCACCTCGATGCCATGACGCTGCGCCGCGTCTGCGTCGACCTCGTTGCGCAGCGACTGGAAGCGGCCGATCACCACTGCCGGCCCGCCCCATTCCCACACGCGCAGGGTCGGCGGGCGGTGGCCGGCGCCGACTTCGTGGGTGAGTACCTCGTCCAGCGCCATGTGCAGCGCGGGCGGTTGCGGTTCGGTGTGGATCAGTTGCCAGGCGTGGTCGCGCCAGAGCGTGCGGGTCATGGGGCCGTATCCGGGTCGATGGCGCGGCGGACCGCCACCGCGATGGCTTCGGGGGAGATGCCGTACATCATCACGCCGGGCGCGAGCCGGGCCCGGACCGCGCTCGCGAGGACGTGTTCGTCGGCATCGGCGGACTGGCCTTCCAGCGCGGCGTCAATGGCGTGCAGGGCGTGGTCGGGCTCCAGGAAGAAATCGCCGCTCACCCGCACCTGGGCGAGATGGCCATCGACCAGTTCCAGGTCGACCACGATCAGCTTGCCACCGGGCATCTTGTATTCGCCGTGCATGGTTCCTCCGCTCAGGCCGGCAAGGCTAGCGCAGAGGCGGGCACCGCGTCAGTGACCGCGACCGTGCAAGTGGCCGCTGCCGGCCCCGATCGAGAGGCTCACGCCGCCGGTGGGATGGTCGCAACTGCCGAAGGCCTTGCTGAGGCTGACCGAGCCGCGCTGGTAATTGCCGTCGACGTGGCTGCCGCTCATCACGCCCATGCCGACGCTGCCGTGGAGCTGTGGCTGGTTGTAGGCGGCATCGTCGCAGTCGTCGATGGCGACGCTTTCGTCGGCCGCGGTGCGACCGCTGTGGTCGCCGTAGTACACGCCCGGAGCGCTCGCCGGTTTCGGCGCCGTACTGGCCGACGCCGGCAGCGCGCCGGGCGGGAGCTTGAGGTTGAGCGCCTGGCTCTGCGCCCAGGCGGGGATGGCCAGCTGGGCGGCGAAAAGGACGGCGAGGGACAACTGGGGACGCATGGGGGCTCCGGCTTGCAATGCCTGGGCAGGGGATCGCCTGTACCGGACTTGGAGTGCCGGAGGACGTCAAAGTTCGAAGCAGCGGCCGGTCGAATTCCAGGGAGGCTGTTCCTGACCAACCCATGCCGGCCGCAATGACTCCCGGCCGCCGGGGACGGTACCGACTTTCGTAGGAGCCCACTCGTGGGCGATGGCCTGACGCTCACGGCGCCGCAGGGAACATCGCCCACAAGTGGGCTCCTACAGGGGGGCGCTCGAAGCGTCCCCCCGGTCTCAGCCGGTGGTTTCGATGCGCTCCACACGACGCAGGCCGCGCGGCAGCAGGCCGCCACGGGTGGCGCGGTTGCCGCCGTACTCGACCAGGTCGTTCCAGCGCAGGGTGAGCTTGCGCTGGCCGGCGTACAGCGTGACCTCGCCCTTGCCCTCGGCCACCACCGCGATGCCCGCCACGCGTTCCTCGCCGCTGGCGAGCTTGGCCTTGGGCACTTCGATCAGCTTGTTGCCCTTGCCCTTGTCCAGTTCCGGCAGCTCGGCCACCGAGAACATCAGCAGGTGGCCTTCGGTGGTGACCACCACGATGCGGTCGCGCGCGGGATCGGCGCTGGCCTGTGGCTGCAGGATCCTGGCGCCTTCGCTCAGGCTGATGATCTGCTTGCCGGCCTTGTTGCGGCCGGTGAGCGCCTCGAAGCGGGTGACGAAGCCATAGCCGAAGTCGGTGGCCAGGATCAGCCGCGTGTCGTTGTCGCCGGCGGTGAGCGCGTCGAAGCTGGCGCCCGCCGGCGGGCTGAAGCGGCCGGTGAGCGGATCGCCGTTGCCGCGCGCGGAGGGCAGCGTGTGCGCCGGCGTGGAGTAGCTGCGGCCGGTGGAGTCGATGACCGCGATCTGCTGGGTGGTGCGCGCCTTCACCGCGGCGAGCAGGCCGTCGCCCTCGCGATAGTTCATGCCCTCGGCGTCGACGTCGTGGCCCTTGGCCGCGCGGATCCAGCCCTTCTGGCTGAGCACCACGGTGACCGGCTCGCTGGCGACCAGCGCGCTCTCGTCCAGCGCCTGCGCGACCTCGCGCTCGACCAGCGGCGAGCGGCGCGCGTCGCCGTACCTGGCGGCGTCGGCACGCAGTTCTTCCTTGATCAGGCCCTTGAGCTTGGCCGGGGACTTGAGCAGCACGTTGATGCGGGCGCGCTCTTCCTCCAGCTGGTTGCGCTCGGCCTCGATCTTCATCTCTTCCAGGCGCGCCAACTGGCGCAGCTTCGTTTCGAGGATGTAGTCGGCCTGCTCCTCGGACAGCTTGAACCGCTTCATCAGCACCGGCTTGGGCTCGTCTTCCGAGCGCACGATGCGGATCACCTCGTCCAGGTTGAGGTAGGCGATGTGCAGGCCTTCGAGCAGGTGCAGGCGCCGCTCGACCTTGCCCAGGCGATGGGTGAGGCGGCGCGTGACCGTGTCGGTGCGGAAGGTCAGCCACTCGGTGAGGATCTTCCTGAGGTCCTTCACCTGCGGGCGGCCGTCCAGGCCGATCATGTTGAGGTTGACGCGGTAGCTCTTCTCCAGGTCGGTGGTGGCGAACAGGTGCTGCATCACCTCGGCCGAGTCCACGCGGTTGGAGCGCGGCACCACCACCAGGCGGATCGGGTTCTCGTGGTCGGACTCGTCGCGCAGGTCCTCGACCATCGGCAGTTTCTTGGCGCGCATCTGCGCGGCGATCTGCTCGAGGATCTTGGAGGGGCTGACCTGGTGCGGCAGCGCGGTGATGACGATGTTGCCGTCCTCCACCTGGTATACCGCGCGGGCACGCAGCGAGCCGGTGCCGGTCTGGTAGATCGACAGGAGCTCCTTGCGCGGGGTGATGATTTCCGCCGCGGTCGGATAGTCCGGGGCAGGTATGTGCTGGGCCAGGTCGGCGACGGTGGCGTCGGGGTTGTCCAGCAGGTGGATGCAGGCGGCCACCACCTCGCGCAGGTTGTGCGGCGGGATGTCCGTGGCCATGCCCACGGCGATGCCCATCGAACCGTTGAGCAGCACGTGCGGCACGCGCGCGGGCAGCCAGGACGGCTCCTCCAGCGTGCCGTCGAAGTTGGGTACCCAGTCCACCGTGCCGTGCGCCAGCTCGCCCAGCAGCGCCTCGGCGATCGGGCTGAGCTTCGACTCGGTGTAGCGCATCGCCGCGAAGCTCTTCGGGTCGTCGGGCGAGCCGAAGTTGCCCTGGCCGTCGACCAGCGGATAGCGGTAGGAGAACGGCTGCGCCATCAGCACCATCGCCTCGTAGCACGAGGTGTCGCCGTGCGGATGGAACTTGCCGATCACGTCGCCGATGGTACGCGCCGATTTCTTCGGCTTGGCGGTCGCGGCCAGGCCCAGTTCGCTCATCGCGTAGATGATGCGCCGCTGCACGGGCTTGAGGCCGTCGCCCACGAAGGGCAGCGCGCGGTCCAGCACCACGTACATCGAGTAGTCGAGGTAGGCCCGCTCGGCGTATTCCTTGAGCGGGATCTGTTCGAAATTGGCTTGCAGGTTCATGCGGGGGTTTCTTGCGCGGGTAACCGGCCGATGGTGCCAGATCGGCCGCGGGGGGGACAGTTGCAGGCAAGGTGGGCAGGCCGTGCGGTGGCCGCGCGGTTCCCGGACAGGCCATGTCCGACCCCGGCCCGGCCTGACCGGACGGAGCATTCCCGCCGCCCCGGCGGCCTCGCGCTCGGGATCTTCCGGCCCCGGTGCCGGGTTGGCCCGCCAGCATCGGGCGATCGTTCGCCGCCGGACAGACCTCGCGAGCGGAGAGCTCTTCCGGTCTGGTCCGGGTTCGCGTCGTCAGCCTGGCATCGCGCGCGGGCGGGGGAGATCACCCGTCGTCAGAGGAAGGCCAGGCTGCCGATCCTGCCGTGGGTGTCCCGGCTGCACACGACCTGCACGGTCACGGTGCGCCGCGCGAAGGTCATCGGGGTACGGATGAAAGCGTCCCTGCCGTCGTCCTGGAACACGACCGGCTTGCCGTGGGAGACGTAGGCGCCGAACTCGCGGTTCATGTCGGCCCAGTCGCTCTTTAGCGACTCGGGCGAGGCCATCGCGCGCGCGAAGCCATCCAATTCCCGATGGGCGCCGGCGTAGTCGCCCGACACGAACGCTTCGGTGAACTTCGGTGCGAGGGCGAGGCATTGATCGCCCAGCGCCGAGGCATGGCCGGGGCCCGAGGCGATGCAGGCGAGGGAAAGGGCGAGAAGCGTGGACGTGCGCATGGGAATTTTCCTGTGGTGGAGGACCGGGTGCGGGTCAATGCGTTCGCGGTCCGCGGGCCTGTTCGAACGTGACCTGCCGATGCAGGCCCGTCGCTACAGCAGCGAGAACTCGACGATGGCGCCGCCGGCTCTCGGGTCGCAGGTGAGCGTCGACGTCGTCGCGCCGTGGTCGAACCGCAGCGGCAGGCGGACCGTGGTGGTGTGGTCGCCGTGGGCGGTTTCCTCGGGGACGCCGTGCGAGCGGTAGGCACCCCAGTTGTGCTCGATCAGCGCATCCCACATCGACTCCATCCGCTGCGAGTTGGACTGCAGCGCGACGTCCAGGTAACGGCGAGCGCCGTCGTGGTCGTGCCGGGCGAGCGCCTCGATCGTGGCGATGGATCTGGCCGAGCAGGTGACGTGAGCCGCCTGCGCATGCGCCTGCGCGGCGAACACGGCGAGCGCGGCGAGCAGGAGGTTCAGGCGATGGGTGCGCTTGTTCATGGATATCCCTGGACGATGGGGCGGATGCGTGACGGGACGCGGGTGAGCGTTGTGCGGGAGATGGGCTCCGCGGGCACGTGCGCGACGGCATCGCCGGTACCCGGTCGCGCGGAGGGCGCCTGCGCCAGCCGGGTTTCGGCGGTCGATGCCGGCGCGACAAAGCGCCAGTGCCACGGCTCGAATGCAATGCCCTTCGCATTGCCGTCCGGATAGGACAGCGCGAAGCCGTAGTCGCCGGCGTGGCGTACCAGCCAGTCATACGCGGGCGTGCGCGCGAACGAAGCATCAGCCGCGGGCACGCCGGGGGTGGTCAGGTCCAGCGCACGGCCGCTGTGGTGCTCGCTGTAGCCGGGAAGCGCATTGACGCGCAGTACCGATGCGAGCGGCTGGCCACGATCGAGCTTGCGGCGCAGCAGGCGGCGCTGGTGGTCGAAGCTGCGAAAGCCGGACACGACGCGCAGGACGACGCCATCGCGCGCGGCGGCCGCGAGCATGGCGCGCAGGGCTTTCGCGGCCCTGGGCGCCAGCCGCAGTGGACGGCCGTAGAGATCCCGCCCGGCGTGCACCAGCTTCGGCGCTTCGGGCTGCAGGACCCAGCCGTGCGTGGCCGCGTAACCTGCGTCAGCGCCCATGCGTGCCGCAACGTGCATGGCCCGCTGTGCGTAGCGGGCCGACCGGGCCGGCGTCTCGGCGCGGACGCCCGCGGCAGCGGTCCACAGTGCACAGGCCAGGGCCAGCGACGCCATCGCATGTGCGCCGCCCGCTCGTGCTCCCGCGTGCATGGTCAGGCCCTGCCGGGGGTGAAGGTCCAGCGGATGGTCATGGTGGCGGGGATGCCGCCGGCCTCGACCTGCCGGGTCTGCTGGCCACTCTGCGGACCCTTGCCGGTCCAGTGCAGGTCGTCCAGGGACACGTCGGGGATGATGACCCTGGCGGTGTCGGTCTTGCCGTCCGAATCGGTGGTGCGCTCGTCCACGGTCATGCCCGGCAGCTGGAGCTGCAGCACCCGGGTGTCGCCGTCCCAGGTGGCGCTGGCATTGGGCAGGTTGTCCAGCGGCTTGCCCGATGCGCAGTCCTGGTTGCCTTCGCCGCGGCGCTGTTGCGAGCCGGTTACGTAGTCGCTGTAGCCCTCGCCCGCGTCGATCGTGCGGTAGCGCGAGGTTCCCTGCGTGAGGGCGCGCAGCGAGCACCGCGGGGTGAGGGAGTCGATCGCCCAATCGCCGAGGCCGTGGCTGCTCAGCCTGGCCCTGGTTTTCGTGGCGGCCTCGATGACGCCCGGATGGCTGCGCTTGATATCGGCCGACATTTTCATCATGGCCGCGGTCATGCAGGCCTCGTCCTCGCCGCAGGTGGCCATGGCCTGCTCGATCGCCGGGCCCATGAGTTGCCGCGCGGGGGCGGTCTGCTCGATCACCTGCCGGGCGTTGTCCACGCGCGCCGCGGTACCCTGCCTGCCCTTCAGGTGCACGGTGCCGTCAAGGTGCCGGTGCACCGTGGTGTCGCGGAAGGTGCCGGTCTTCGCATCTCCCTCACGGGCATGCCCGCTGATGTCGATGGAGTAGACCAGCGTGGCGGGGCTCTCCTTCAGGTCATAGGGAGAAACGTCGCTCGCCGTGCCCGGTGGCGACAGGGCCAGGCCGGTGCTGGCGGCAAGGCAGGCGGCGAGGAGGCGGGCGGGCCGCCTTGCGGCGACACGAAGGAGGGTGTGCTGGTGGGTCATGTCCGTGGGCCTGGCTGCGGTACGGGGCACGACGCGGATCGCGGCGTGCGCCGTATCGCAGCCGACTGGCGCCGGCGCAGGCTTGATGACCTTCTGAGGCGGTCTTTACGAATCCTTACTTTGTTTGACGATCAATGGCTTGCGTCGATCGGCCCGGCCGGTGCCGATGGCCGACCGGCCCGTTCCTTACCGTCGCTGAGCGTCGATGCCTTCCCTGGCCAGCCGCGACTGCACGCTGTCCGGGCCGGCCAGATGGGCTGCGCCGACGGCAATGAACACGGTTCCGGGCTGCCGCAGCATGGCGGCGATGCGTTTGGCCCAGGCGTCGTTGCGCTCGACCAGCAGGCGCTGGTAGAGCTCGGGTGTCTCGCGGCGCATGAGGTCGTTCTCCAGCCAGGCGAGCGCGGCCTCGTCGCCGTCCTTCCAGGCCTGGATGATGGCGGACAGGTCCGCCATGGCGCGGTCGGTGTCGCGCAGGGTCGAGCGCAGCATCGCCAGTTGCATCGCCTGGGGCATGTCGGCCAGGAAACGGATCTGCTGTTCGGCGGTCTCCAGCCCCCGCACCGGTTTGCCCGCCTTCGCCATGGTGGCGCGCAACTGTTTGTCGACGCCTTCGGCGGGGTCCAGGCCTGCCTTGGTCAGCGGCGCCACGGTGAGGGTGAGCGCGGCCAGCCACGGCCGCATCATGTTCAGGGAGGCCACGCCGCCGGGGATGTCTGCCAGGCGCGCGGCGCGTTCCAGCCGGCCGCGCTCGAACGGCGTCAGCCGGTCGGAAAGCGAATGCGTCATGTCCATGCCGTAGCGCATCACCAGCGCCGCCATGCTGGCCTGGTCGTCGTCGACGATCTCCACGTACAGCGCCTGGCTGTCCTGCAGAGCCTTGTCCAGCGCCGGGAAGTGCCAGTCGGTGTCATGCGGCAGCAGGTGCACCGTGCCGAACAGGTAGATCGTGGTGTCCTGGTCCTTGATCGTCCAGAGCGCCGGATGAGCCAGCGCGGGAGTCGCAAGGAGAGCGAGGAGCAGGCCCAGCAGCGCCAGGCCAGTCCGCTGCCCCCGGCGTGGCCGGTTGGCCGGCAAGCGGGCGGCGGCGAGGCCGGCAAGCGAAAGACGTTTCATGGCGATCCCGTGGATGGCTGGCGGTGCCACACGCATGCTACCGCCCGATCAGGGCGAAGCCGGATGTATCGCGACCGGTTCGGTGGCCAGCGCGGCGAGGGCCTCCGTGCGCAGGGTCGTGAGCCGCGCCGCGGCGCGATCGCGGCGGGCATCGTCCCCTTGCCGCGCCATCCACTGGCCGTAAAGGCGGAGCACGTCCGCATTGGCGGCGGTGCCGGCGTCGAAGCCGGCGAGGGCGATCGCGGCCGCATCCGCGTTCGTGTCGCGCAGGGCGATCACCAGCCCGATGTAGTGCAGGTTGTCGCCCATAGGGTCGTTGGGGCGAGGCGCGGCGGCCGCGGCCTCCAGGGCCTCGCGAGCCGGTGCGGCGTGGCCCGCCGCGGAGGCTGCCATCGCCTGGAACAGCCGGCGCTCGTAGGCGTAGTTGGACGGCTGTTTCTGCGCGGCGATCAGCGCCTCCGCATCGCGCTCGACCATCGCCACGGCCGACGGCTCGGCCACCAGCGCGGCCGACGCTTCGCTGAGCCGGATCGCAAGCCACAGTGCGGGGTCCTGCGCCGGATCGACCAGGGCAGCCGCCTGGCGGCAGTCGGCGAGCGAGCCCGGCGCGTCGCCCTCGTACCAGCGACTGCCGGCGCGCAGCATCAGGGCCAGTGCGCGCCAGACCGGGTTGTGCCGTTCTTTTCCCGTAGCGAGCAGCTGCGCCGCGATGGGCTTGACGTTCGCGCTGAGGCCGGCGTTGAGCAGGGCGATCGCCAGGTTGTCGCCGCTGGCAAAGGTGAGCCACGGATCGACACCGAGCGAGCGCCGATAGCTGTTGGCGAACAACCGTATCGCCTCGCCGTTCTTGCCTTCGCGCGCAAGCACCAGCGCAAGGTTGTAGGCGTCGCCGCGCGCGTCCCGCTCGTTGCCGATCGCCTCGCTGGCGGCAAGCGCCGCGCGGTTGGCCGCCTCGGTTGCGACGACATTTCCTTCCGCCTCGGCGACCGCCGCTTCGCTGTTGTGGAGATTGGCGTCCATCTGCTTCAGCTGGTGGCTGGCGACCAGCTCGCGGGCCGCGGCGAGCTTGCTGCGCGCCAGCGGCAACCGGTGCAGCTTGGCGGCCACGTTCGCCGACTTCAGCGCGACCTCGGCATCCATGCCGGCGTCGTGTCCGGCCAGCCGGGTGGCATCGTCCAGCAGTGCCAGCGCCTCTTCGTAGCGATGACGGTTCATCGCCAGCTGCGCCAGCTGGACCAGGCTGCCGGCGGCCAGCACGTCGTCGCCCTTGGCGCGTGCCACAGCCAGCACGCCTTCGAGGGTTTGCCGCGCCTGGTCGGGCTCGTCGGTCACCACCTGGGTCTCGCCGAGCCGGAAGCGGGCGGGCAGGAAGTCCGGTGCGTTCTGCGCCGCCAGCAGGAAATAGGGCTTGGCCTGCATCCATCGACCGCGCATGGCTTCATCCAGGCCGCGGGCGAAGGTCTCGGCCAGGTAACCACTGCCGGAGCGTACGCCCCGGACTTGCGGCGGCGGACCCAGCCGCAGCGCACGGCGGATGCGCGCGATCGCCTGGATGCCGAGCGTCCCGGGTTCTTCCCCGGTGATGACGATGTCGCCGGGGGGCGCCAATCGGCCCGCGTCCAGGTGCAGGTCAAGTTCGTAGAGCCGGTCGGCGAGCTTGCGCAGGCGGCTGTCGACCACGATGTCGGCGTGCGTGACGAAGCGCGCGTGTTCGGCGCGGCTGCGCCCCTGCGGCGGCGTGTAGTCCCAGACGCGCGCCACCTTCAGCGCGTCGATGACCGTGACATCCCGGCCTTCGCCCATCAGGCTCGCCATCAGCCCGGGCAGGCCGTGCGAAACCCAGTCGAGCCGGGGGTCGCCGGTGGCATTGGTCGTGGGCATCATGGCCAGGCGCGGCGGTGCCGCCAGGGGCGGCGCCCGGCTCGCGGAGACGAACAGGAACACCAGCAGACCAAGCGCCGCGAGCGCGGTGGCGGCGAATGCGAACGGCCG
Source organism: Frateuria soli (assembly GCF_021117385.1). Taxonomy (GTDB): domain Bacteria; phylum Pseudomonadota; class Gammaproteobacteria; order Xanthomonadales; family Rhodanobacteraceae; genus Frateuria_A; species Frateuria_A soli. The sequence goes on along the minus strand of NZ_CP088252.1, from coordinate 2,425,393 downwards.
CCAGCGGTGCCGGCGGGTCGCGGCATTCGTCGATGCCGGGCCCGGCGGCGTGACGGATCCGGCCTCGTCGGGCAACGCTGCGACGGGCGTGACGGCGGCCGCCCACTGCAGGCCGCGGCCGTAGACGGTGCGGATCACGGCCTGGCGTTCGCCGTTGTCATCCAGCGCGCGGCGGGCCTTGTAGAGCAATTGGCTGAGTGCCGCATCGGTGATCGGCCGGTGGCCCCACAAGGCGGTGACGACTTCCTGCTTGCCGACGGCATGGTCGCGGTTCTCGACCAGCAGCAGGATCAGGTCGAACACCTTCGCTTCCAGTTCGACCGGCTGTCCGTTGCGCAGCAGGCGTCGGCAGGCGGGCACGATCGTGTACTCGCCGCATTGCCATGACACCCGGGTTGACCCCTCTCCCTGCATCGTGCCGCGTCTCTTTCCATGCGGTTCCCCTCCGGGAGGTGTACCACATTCGCGAAGGGGGTTCAGCGCCGCGCACAAACCGCGACGTGCGCCCGGACGGTCAGGCGACGCGCATAGTCGGCGCGTTCGCGTTCGTCATGCAGCAAACGGTCGGTGAGCCGGTCGACGTGCGCCTCCGCGTCGGCCAGCGAGCGGGCCAGGCACTCGTTGCCGAACTCGTCGCATTCCGCGGCCACGGCATGCACGTCCGTCAACGATGTAGCCGAACGCCGTGAGGATGCCGTCTTCGACGTGGTTCATCGCGCGCAGCCGATCGTCGTAGCCGTGATCGCCGCGCGAGCCCATGATCACCCGCGGAGGCGCCTAGCGCGGCACGCGGTAGCCGCCCGGCACGCCGCGGGGGCTCAGCGTGAGCTGCCACAGCTGGTCGCGCCGGCTGCGGAAGACCGCGGCGGAGACGGCGAGGTAGTAGTGCCACATGCGGCGGAAGCGGTCGTCATAGTGGTGCGACAGGGCCGGCCAGGCGGCGTCGAAATTGGCGCGCCAGGCGGTCAGCGTCCTGTCGTAGTCGGCGCCGAAGTTGTGCCAGTCCTCTACAACGAACAGACCCTCCAGTGCCGTGGCGGTCTGGCTCATGGCCGGGATCATCGAGTTGGGGAAGATGTATTTCTCGATCCACGGGTCCGGTCGCGAGGGTGCGCCGTTGCTGCCGATGCAGTGCAGGAGGAACAGGCCGTCCTCGCGCAGGCAGCGCCGTGCCACCTCGAAATAGCTGCGATAGTTGAGGGCGCCCACGTGCTCGAACATGCCGATCGACATGATCGCGTCGAACGGCTCGTCCAGCTCGTGGTAGTCCTGCAGGCGGATCTCCACCGGCAAGCCGGCGCACAGGGCCTGTGCGTAGGCGGCCTGCTCCTGCGAGACGGTGATGCCCACGCCCTCGATGCCGTACTTCTCCGCCGCGTACTTGAGCGCCTCGCCCCAGCCGCAGCCGATGTCGAGCACGCGCTGGCCCGGCTTCAGCCGCAGCTTGCGGCAGATCAGGTCGAGCTTGGCGACCTGGGCATCGTCCAGGCTGGTCGCTTCCGCCCAGTAGCCACACGAGTACACCAGGCGCTCGCCGAGCATGGCCTGGAACAGGTCGTTGCCCAGGTCGTAGTGCGCCTTGCCGATCTCGAAGGCGTGCTCGCCCCGCTGCAGGTTGACGAAGCGCGCCTTCAGGTGGGCGATCAGCGTGTCGAGGGTCTTCAGTTCCTCGTCGATCTGCGCGCGCAGCAGGCGGGTGAAAAGGCCGGGCAGGTCGTCGCTGTCCCACCAGCCGTCCATGTAGGCCTCGCCGAGGCCCAGCGAGCCGTGCGCGAACACGCGGGCGTACAGGCGATCGTCATGCACGCAAAGGTCGCAGGGTGGCTTGTCGGCGGCTCGCACCCCGGCCAGCGCGAGCAGGTCGATGGCACGTTGCTTGAGGGACTGCTGGCGGAAGGGCATGGCGACGATCCTTCAGATGGCGGCACGCCTCACTGCGCGCCCAGAACGCCCAAGCGTATGGTCGAGGTTGCATACACCACGTGGACGCCTGCCTCCCGCACGCAGGCGAGCAGGGCGTCGGCCTGCCCCGGCGGGAGCAGGAACTCCACCTTCACCGGCAAGTCGTCGGCCAGTTCGAAGAATCCCTCTTCGTGCAGCACGCCGTGGCGGCCGAAGCCTGCGGTGGCGCGGAACACCGAGCCGCCGCCGACGCCCTGCCGCCTTGCCTGCTCCAGCAGCCATTCGGACAGCAGTCTGCCGTCGTGGCGCGCGCGCAGGTGGACGTAGAAGCTCAGCTGCACGCCTTCGGTTGTCGTGTCGCTCACGGTGTTCTCCTAGAGGGTGCGCAACAGGCCGCGCGCGAGCGCGATGCCGAGCAGCGTCAGTCCGATCGAGCCGGCCAGGTGCCCCAGCAGGTGGCCGGCAAACCACAGGTACTGCTGGCGCAGCAGCAACGTGGAGGACTCGGCCGAAAAGGTGGAGAACGTCGTCAGGCCACCGAGGAAGCCGGTGAACACGAACAGGCGCAGTTCCGGCGGCAGGGTCTGGAAGTGGTCCCACGCGCCCATCGCCCCACCCATCAGCAGGCCGCCGAGGAGGTTGGCGACCAGCGTGCCGGGCGGCAGCGTGGGAAAAAGCTGGTTGAGCAGGCTGCCGAGCAGCCAGCGCAGCCAGCAGCCGAGTGCGCCGCCGAAGCCGATGGCAAGGAATCCGGTGTAGCTCACGAAAGCGCCTCCAGTGAAAGGTCGAAGTCGCCGGACCCTCCGCGCCGCGGGCACGCACCCGCACCCGGAGCGTCCGGTGTGCAGGCATCATCAACCCCTCGATCGGGGCGGTTCGTTCCGCGGGAACGGGAGGCATGCCATCTCCCATCCGCGCGATGCTAGCGGATGGGCGCATGCCCGGCCACTGGCCACCGGGGCGGGGAAAGGCCCGTGGCATACTCGCCACCGCTTCCCGGCCCGACCCGATGACCACCACTCCTTCCCCCGTCCGGCGCAGCCTGCCGTGGCTGCTGGCCGCGCTGTCGATGATCGGTCCGTTCTCGATCGACGCGGTGTTCCCGGCCTTTCCCCTGATCGGCGCGCGCTTCGCGGTGGACGAGGTCGCGCTGCAGCAGCTGATCAGCGTCTACCTGTTGACCTATGCGGTGATGAGCCTGTTCCACGGCGCGATCTCCGATGCGGCCGGGCGCAAGCCGGTCATCGTCGCGGGCATGCTCGGTTATGCAGCGGCCTCGGCCGGCGCCGCGCTGTCGACTTCCTTCGGCATGTTGCTGGCATGCCGCGGCATCCAGGGCGCCTGCGCCGGCGCGGGCCTGGTGGTGGGGCGTGCGGTGATCCGCGACAGCCTCGAGGGCGAGGCGGCGCAGCGGCTGATGTCGCAGGTGATGATGATCTTCGGCGTGGCACCGGTGATCGCGCCCATGGTGGGCGCGCAACTGCTCGGTCTCGGTGGCTGGCACGGCATCTTCTGGGTGCTGACCGGTTTCACGCTGGTGCTGGCGGCCCTGCTGCTTTGGCACCTGGACGAAACCCATCCGCCGGCGGCGCGCAGCCGGTTTGCGCTGAAGCCGCTGCTCGCCGGCTACGTCGCGTTCGGGCGCGACCGGCCGTTCTGGCCGCTGCTCATCTCGTGCTCGGTGAACTTCGCCGGCCTGTTCCTTTTCATCGCCTCGGCGCCGCGGATCGTCCGCGAGTTGCTGGGCCTGTCCGCGCAGGGCTTTCCCTGGCTGTTCATCCCGGTGGTGGCGGGGCTGGTCGGCGGGGCCTGGCTGTCCGGGCGGCTGGCCGGACGCCGCGGGGTCGGTTTCACCGTGAACCTGGGTTACGCGGTGATGTCGCTGGCCTGCGTGCTGCACGTGGTCCTCGCCCTGGTGTTTCCGCAGCCGCGGCTGCCCTGGTCGATGCTGCCGCTGGTGCTGCATGGCGTGGGCGTGCAACTGGCGTTCCCGACGCTGACCCTGTTGTTGCTGGATCGCTTTCCGCACAGGCGCGGCGGCATCTCCTCGGTGCAGGCCTTCGCCAGCCTGCTGCTCAACGGCGCCGTGGCTGGCGTGCTCTCGCCGATGTTCTCGGCCAGCCTGCTGCGGCTCGCGCTGGGGGCGAGTGGGTTGACGGTGATCGGCGTGCTGTCGTGGGGCTGGTATCGCCGCATCACCCGCGCGCCGCGGACGCCGCCGCCGCGCGACGTCGAGTTGCAGGCGCAGATCGCCGAACCGCGCTGAGGACGCGTGTCCGCGGACACCGCCGCCGGCGTGACTTTCGCCAGTCGGCGCGTCGGGGAAGCTTGCCTATCCTTGCGCTACTTCCCCCGCTCCCTCGTGCCGATGCGCCTCTACGACCGACGCTCGTTCCAACTCCGTGCCCCGCGTGCCATGCGCGCGCTTGCCGTGCCGCTGGCGCTGCTGCTCGCCGCGCCGGCCATGGCGGTCGACGTGGACGGCCACATCGACCCGGCCGAGTGGCAGGGCGCGAAACGCATCACGGATTTCCGCAAGGTCCAGCCGCTGAACGGCGAGCCGGGCAGTCTGCCGACCGAGGCGTGGGTGATGTCCACCCCGGAGGGGCTGGCGATCGCCTTCCGCTGCATCCAGCCGCCGGACGTGCCGCGCACGCACCAGCGCATCCGCCGCGACGAGCAGGCGCAGGTCGACCGGGTCAACCTGATGGTCGACTTCGATGGTGACGGACGCACCGGCTACAACTTCATGGTCACGCTCACCGACGACATCAACGACGCGGTGCTGACCAACGAGTCCCAGTTCAACACCGACTGGGACGGCAACTGGAAGCACGCCGCCAGCGAGGACGCGCAGGGCTGGTCGGTGGAGATGCTGATCCCGTGGTACATCGCGCCGATGCGCAAGGCGACTGACGGCGAACGGACCATCGGTCTGTACCTGGACCGGGTGATCGGCTCGACCGGCGAGCGTGATGCCTGGCCGGTGGCGAGCTTCAACAAGCCCCGCTTCGTCTCCGACTTCAGGCCGGTGACGCTGCCGGCCTACACGCAATCGCTGTTCGCGATCACGCCCTACGTCGTGGGCATGCGCGACCAGGTGCACGGCGACAACAGCTTCAAGGGCGGCGCCGACATCTTCTGGAAGCCCAACGGCCAGACCCAGCTGACCGCGACGATCAACCCCGACTTCGGCCAGGTCGAGAGCGACGATCTGGTGGTGAACTTCGGCGCGGAGGAGACCTTCTTCACCGACAAGCGGCCTTTCTTCACCGAGAACCAGGGCATCTTCGATTTCAGCATGCTGATCGACAACAGCCAGCTGATCTATACCCGTCGCGTAGGTGGTCCGGCCGACGACGGCAACGGCGCGGGCGACGTGATGGGCGCGGTGAAGCTCAACGGCAGCGTGGGTGCCACCCGTTACGGCGTCCTGGCGGCGGAGGAAAGCGGCGACGCCGGGCGTACGTTCTCGGCCGTGCGCCTGGTCCACGACTTCGGCAGCCAGAGCCTGGGCATGCTGGCCACGCGCGTGGAACGCCCCTGGCTCGACCGCGATGCCGACGTGCTCGGCATCGATCACCGCTGGCAGCCCAACGACAAGCTGACCGTGACCAGCAACGTCGTCGGCAGCGCGATCGACCAGCACGGGCGCACCGTGCGTGGCACCGGTGCCACCGCGGTCGTCGAGTACGAGATGAACGACCGGTGGACCCAGCAGTGGCTGGGCATGCATTTCGACGACAAGCTCGATCTCAACGACTTCGGCTACCTGCCGCGCAACAGCCTCAACTACGTCCACTGGGAGGTGCGCCGGCGCTTTGCCGACCTGCCTGCCGGGTCGCGCTACGCCTCGCATCTGTGGCACTGGCGCATCATCGGCATCGACAACGACCATGGTCTTTCGCTGCAGCGGCAGTTCCGCGTGATCCGCGAAAGCCAGCTGCGCGACGGTGGCGAGGAAGACTGGCAGCTCAACCTCGACGCGCCGGCGCACGATGACCTGCTTACCCGCGGCCACGGCGCTTTGCGCACGCCCGGCAACGCGATGCTGGACTGGGAACGGCACAGCCCGCGCAGGGGCAACTGGGCCTGGGAAACGGAAGTGACGCTCAGGGGCAGCGACCGGGTGGGCCTGCGGCGCGTGGGTTATGCGGCAGCGTTCCAGCCGACCTATTTCATCAACGACGCCTTCAGCCTGTTCACCGGCCTGACCTATGAATTCGACCCGGACTGGCTGGTCTGGCAGCACGACAACCTGATCGGCAGCTTCGACAGCCACCAGGTCCTGCTCGACGCCGGCATCAACTGGAACATCGGCAGCCGCCAGGAGCTGCGCGTGAAGCTGCAGGCGCTGGGCCTGGACGCGCGGCTGCTGCAGGCCTACCGCGTCAATGGCGACATGCGCGCGGTGCCGGTGGACGACCCGGTCAACGACTTCAGCGTGCGCAACCTGGGCTTCCAGATCCGCTATCGCTACGAGCTGGCGCCGCTGTCGGATCTGTACGTGGTGTACGGGCGCGGCGGCTACGCCCTCGATTCGCGCTACAGCGAGGCGGGCAGCCAGTTCGGCCGCAGCTTCGACTTGCGCGACAGCGAACAGCTCCTGGTCAAGCTGGCGTATCGCTTCGAGCTGTAGCACCGGGCGAGCGGGCGGGAAGCCGCCCGCCCGCTCGCCCGGCAGGAACCACGTGGCGGGCGGCCCGTCCCTGGCGAGTGGAGCCGTTGACGCATCGCGCGGCATGCTGTGCGCATGACTCCCGACTTCATCGCCTCGCTGCTCGGTCGCCCGGCCACGGTGCTGCCGAGGGGGTTCTTCGCGCGCGACCCGCGCGTGGTGGCCCCCGAACTGCTCAACAAGGTCCTGTTCAACGCCGACGGGCGCAGCGGGCGGATCGTCGAAACGGAGGCTTACTGCGGTGCGGCCGATCCGGCGGCGCATTCCTGGCGCGGGCGCACCGCGCGCAACGCGACCATGTTCGGTCAGCCCGGGCTGCTCTATGTCTACTTCACCTACGGGATGCACTGGTGCTGCAACCCGGTGTGCGGCGAGGAGGGCGAAGGCGTCGCCGTCCTGCTGCGCGCGCTGGCGCCGCTGACCGGGCTGGCGGCGATGCGCGCGGCGCGTCCCGGCTGCCGGCGCGACCGCGATCTGTGCCGCGGGCCGGCGCGGCTGTGCCGGGCCCTGGGTATCGACGGGACGCAGGACGGCATCGACCTGGTCGAGGGCACCGGCGGCTTCACCATCGTGGACGACGGCGTGGCGCCGCCGCTGGAACCGGGCGCATCGCCGCGGGTCGGCATTACGCGCGCGGTCGACGCGCCGTGGCGATGGTTCGTGCCCGGCGACCGGCATGTGTCCGGGCAAAGCAGAGCTTGACGCCCGCTTGATCCGGCCGGGTGGACGGTGTGGCGATCCACTCGAGGAGACCGGCCATGCCCTACAAGTCGACCCGTGACCTGCCCGACGCCGTGCGCGACAACCTGCCCGGCCACGCGCAGGAGATCTTCAAGGAGGCGTTCAACAGCGCGTGGGACGAGTACGCGGACCCGGACAAGCGCCGGGGCGATGAGTCGCAGGAGGAAGTCTCGTTCAAGGTCGCCTGGTCGGCGGTGAAAAAGGAGTACGAGAAGGGCGAGGACGACAAGTGGCACAGGAAGTAGGCGCGCCGCGGAGCCGTCGCCCCGTCGTGGGGAGAGGACCCGATCAGGCCAGTCCGCGGGCCTGCAGGAACGCCAGTGCCTCGGCCGCATCCTGGTCGAACCAGACTCTCGTCGAACCCAGCCGGAAGCTGTAGCCCCACGCATCCATGTCGGCCATCAGGCGCGCGCGGCCGACCCCCGGCAGTTCGTCGGCGAGCAGGATCTGCAGGTAGCAGGTGGCGTCCTCCTCTTCCACCGAGTCGGTGGCGTCGGTATGCACCTGCGCGCGCCGTTCGGGCGGCAGCACCAGCAGGTGGCAGGCCTCGTGCAGCAGCGAATGTACCGGCGTGTCGTCGCGTGCATGGACTGCGGTGCCGATGATGCCGGCTTCCTCGTCGCCCCAGTAGCTGCCGGGGATCGGCGCGCCCGCGGGCACGCGATGCAGCGCCAGGCCATGGCGTGCGAGCAGGGCGGCGGGTGCGTCGAAACCGATGTCGGCCAGGCGCAGGACGTCAGGAGTGTTCATGGGCGTAGGGCGGGCTCGAGCCCACCGCTCCTGTGCCGCAAGGTGGGCCGAAACCCACCCTGCGATTTACGGCGTGCCGGCGGCCTTGCCGTCGGGCAGGGCGACGGAAAGCTCCAGCACCTCATGGCCACTGTCGCGCTCGACGTTGATGTTGATCGCATCGATGTCGACGTGAACGTACTTCTTGATCACCTCGAGCAGCTCGTTGCGCATCAGCGGCAGGTAGTCCGGCGCGCCGCGGGTGGAGCGCTCCTGCGCCACGATGATGCGCAGGCGTTCCTTGGCGACCGAAGCGGTGGGTTCCGGCTTGCGCTTCAGGAAATCGAGAATGCCCACATCAGCCTCCGAACACGCGCTGGAGAAAGCCCTTCTTGGCCACTTCGGTGAAACGTAGCGGACGCGCCTCTCCAAGGATGCGCGCGACCGTGTCGCGATAGGCCTGGCCGGCGTTGGAGTTCTCGTCCAGGATCACGGGCACGCCGGCGTTCGATGCTGCCAGCACGTTCTCCGACTCCGGGATCACGCCGACCACGGTGATGCCAAGGATTTCCTCGACGTCCTTGACGCTCAGCATCTCGCCGAGCGCCACGCGCGCGGGGTTGTAGCGGGTCAGCAGCAGGTGCTGGGTGATGCCGGCCTCACCGCGCTCGGCGCGGCGCGTCTTGCTGGCGAGCAGGCCCAGGATGCGGTCCGAGTCGCGCACCGAGGAGACTTCCGGGTTGACCACCACCACCGCGTGGTCGGCGAAGTACATCGCCAGGTGCGCACCCTTCTCGATGCCGGCGGGCGAGTCGCACACGATGAAGTCGAAACCGTCGTTGGACAGGGCGTCGAGCACCTTCTCGACGCCTTCCTGGGTCAGCGCGTCCTTGTCGCGGGTCTGGCTGGCGGCCAGCACGAACAGGTTCTCGTGGCGCTTGTCCTTGATCAGCGCCTGCTTGATCGTGGCCTCGCCGTTGACGACGTTGACGAAGTCGTACACCACGCGCCGCTCGCAGCCCATGATGAGGTCCAGGTTGCGCAGGCCGACGTCGAAGTCGATCACCGCGACTTTCTTGCCGGCCATCGCCAGGCCGGTGGCCAGCGAGGCGCTCGTGGTGGTCTTGCCGACACCGCCTTTGCCGGACGTGACGACGATAATCTCAGCGCTCAAGGGCTCTTCTCCGGGATGCTTGGGTGTGGGAATCGCCGGTCACAGCCGGGCGATCATCAATTTTTCACCATCGAGCCAGCATTGCACAGCCTGGCCTTCGAGGTCCTTGGGGATCTGTTCAAACACGCGGTAATGGCCGGCGATGGCTACCAGTTCGGCGCGGAAGTCGGACACGAAGATGCGTGCCTTCTCGTCGCCCTGCGCGCCGGCCATGGCACGACCGCGCAGGCTGCCGTAGACGTGGATGGAGCCGTCGGCGATCACTTCGGCGCCGTTGGCGATGGCGCCGGTCAGCACCAGGTCGCGCTCGCGCGCGTAGACCTGCTGGCCAGAGCGCACGGTGCCGTCGTGATGCTGTGCGCCCAGCCCGGGATTGGCCGGCGGCGTGGCGTGGATCGGTTCGCGCACCGGCTCGGCGCGCGGCGCGGGTGCGGCGGCCGGCGCCGCGGCGGCTGGCGCGATGCTGCTGCCGTCGGCCGGCTCGTAGGCGGCGCGGAACTTGGCGATCAGCGGCAGTCCCATGCGCTGGGCCAGCGCCTCGGTGGCGCTGGTGCCGTAGGCCAGTCCCACTGGCAGCATGCCCGCGCTGCGCACGGCTTCCAGCAGTGCGTCGACGGTGCCGTCGTCGGGCAGGTCGAGCAGATGCGACAGGTCCAGCACCACGGCGGCGCGGGAGAACAGTTGCGGCGCCGAGCGCACGCGCCGCTCGAGCTCGTCGCAGAGCGCGGCGGCGTCCACGCGGCGCACGCGCACGCAGGCAATGCCGACCTGGCCGAAACGCAGGTCGCAAGCTTCAGTGGTATCCATTTTTACCGTCATGGGCGCCGCTCTCCGGCGAGGCGGCGCGGCTGGGAGGTGAGGGAGGAAGCGGGAACCGGCAGCTCGCGCTCGGCAAGCCACGGCTCGTCCGGCAGGCCGCCGTGTTCGAGCCAGGTCTCGCGCACGTAGGCGTAGCTGGGCAGGTCCTTGGCCAGCAGGCTCACCTGCGGTCCGGAATCGCCCATGCGCTGCTGGCCCACTTCCTGGAAGCCATAGGTGCCATGGAACAGCACGACCACGTCGTCGCGCGGCTCCAGGAACACTTCGCACGTGAGCAGCGGCACGCGCACCTCGGCGTAGCTGGTGACGTCGCAATAAAGGATGCGGCCCAGGCCGTGGCGGCGGAACGCGTTGCCGATCACGATGCGGTCGATGTAGACGAACGATTCGTAGTGCTCGGAAAACCAGCGGTAGTTGGGGCTGTCGTAGTTGCCGCCGTCGCGCAGGGCCATCAGGAAGCCGGCCAGCTGGCCGTCGATCTCGGCGACGCGGAAGTAATCGGCCCGCTCGTAGAAGTAGCGCAGCTGCGCGGCGTCCAGGGCGAGGATGGAGCGGCCGGCGGCGTTGTTGAGCGCCAGCACGGCATCCAGGTCGTGCTCGCGCACGTCGCGGATGGCTAAGGCCATTCGTTGCTCCGCAGATAAGGCAGTCGATCGGTGGGTCGCCGCAGGCGTCCCGCAAGTGCGCATTATGGCACGCGGGGGCGGGGTGCACATCCCGCGCGCACCTGTAAAACCTTTGTAAAACGAGAGCCTGCGTGTCCGGTGGCAGGGTGACTTTCCGCGCATTGCGCGGGGCTGGCGTGGGCCTATGATGCGGGTATGTCCTGGATCAACTTCAACCATATCCGCCTGTTGCGCTACGCCGGGTTGTTCACCTATCTCTGCGTGGGCACGCCGCTGTTGACCCAGTGGGCCACCGAGCGCCTGACGCAGCTGAACCGGCCGGGCTTCTCGCTGCTGCTCTGGACGCTCTGTTACCTGGTGTTCGGCATGTTGTACTGGGCGGTGACCACCAACCTGGGCGCGCGCCGCTACGTGGGACTGCGGCTGGCGGGCACGGCGGTGATGAGCGCGGTCGCCGTCGCGGTGGGCTGGTACAGCCACAGCGGCCTGTCGGCGATGCTGATGGCGGTCATCGCCGTGGTGCTGCCCTGGCTCCTGCCGGTCTGGCTGGGGGTGGTGTGCATCGTGTTGCAGAACGTCTCGCTGGTGTTCGTGTTCATGAACTTCCCCGAGTACGAGCGCAACGTCTGGCTGGCATTCCTGCAGATCAGCATCTACCTGGGCATCTCCGCGCTGAGCTTCGTCGCCTCCATGATCGCCAGCCAGCAGACCGAGGCGCGCGAGGCGCAGCGGCGACTCAACTCCGAATTGCGCGCCACCCGCGCGCTGCTGGCCGAATCGACCCGCATCGCCGAGCGCATGCGCATCGCGCGCGAACTGCACGACCTGATCGGCCATCACCTGACCGCGCTCAGCCTCAACCTGGAGGTGGCCAGCCACCTGGCCAACGAGGCCTCTGCCGAGCACGTCCGCAAGGCGCAGGCCACGGCGCGGCATCTGTTGTCGGACGTGCGCGAGGCGGTCAGCGAGCTGCGCCAGGACGACGCCATCGACCTGACCCAGGCGTTGCGCAGCCTGATCGAGGGTGTCCCCGGGCTGACCGTGCGCGTGGACATGCCGCCGCGATTCAGCGTGGAGGATCCCCGCCGGGCGCAGGTTTTGCTGCGCTGTGCGCAGGAGATCATCACCAACTGCGCCAGGCACGCCGGCGCGCGGCAACTCTGGCTGACCTTTGCCTATGCCGACGCCAACCAGATCGGCCTGCACGCGCGCGACGATGGCCGCGGCGCGGCGCACTTCAAGCCGGGCAACGGCCTGTCCGGCATGCGCGAGCGGCTGGCCGAGTTCGGCGGCAGCGTGGCGGTGGATACCGCGGTCAGCGAGGGTTTCGCGCTGACCGTGCGCCTGCCGCTGGGCGAGGCGCTGGCACTGGCCCATTCACCCTCCCGGCTCGAGCCGCCGGCATTGAGCGTGTCGTGACGCCGGGCCGGCGCGTCCCATGCCAGAATGGCGGGCAGCGCCCGGCGCTGCGACTGCACTTGCCCAGCGCACGCCATCACCGCCCTGTCTAGAGGAACCGCGATGATTTCCGTCTGTCTCGTCGATGACCAGAACCTGGTGCGCCAGGGCGTCCGTTCGCTGCTGGACCTGGCCGAGGACATCCGCGTGGTCGCCGAGTGCGCCGACGGCGCGCAGGCCGTGGCCGACATCCCGCGGATCAAGCCCGACGTGGTGCTGCTGGACCTGCGCATGCCCAACATGAGCGGGCTGGAGGTGCTGCAGACGCTGTCCGCGCGCGGCGAGCTGCCGCCGACCATCATCCTGACCACCTTCGACGACGACCAGCTGGTGCTGCAGGGCCTGAAGGCGGGCGCGCGGGGCTACCTGCTCAAGGACGTCTCGCTGGAACAGCTGGTCGAGGCGGTGCGCACGGTCGCCGCCGGCGGCTCGCTGGTGGCGCCGATGGTCACCCAGCGCCTGCTGGCCGGGGTGGGGCGCATGCAGAACCAGTTCACCAGCCTCGAGCAGCCCGATCCGCTCACCGAGCGTGAGACGGAGATCCTGCGCCTGCTTTCCGGCGGCTACTCCAACAAGGAAATCGCCAATTCGCTGAAGGTGGCCGAGGGGACGGTGAAGAACCACGTGTCCAACATCCTCTCCAAGCTGGGGGTGCGCGACCGGACCCGTGCCGTGCTGAAGGCGCTGGAGCTGGGCATCGTCTGACGACGGTCGCCGCTGTACCGCGGCGTGGGCCGGGAGACGCTCCGATTTCGGCCCTCCCCGCCGCCCCCTTCGCGCTGGGCGCGGTCGTGCGGTGGCGGAGCCGAAGGGGCTTTCGCGCGGGGGCCCGGCCGGGCCTCAGCCGCGAAGAAGCGCCTGCGAACGGCCTCCCGAGGCCGACTTCACGGCACCCGGGCAGGCCCCTGTCCGCCTGATGGCGTTCCAGCCCGCGAGCAAGTACCATCCCAAGCTTCGGTCTTTTGCCGACCCTCGCCGTGCCTTCCTCCGGGGTTTCCCCTGTGGCGCGGAGTCCGACGGGAACCTTTAGCGCTGCGCGGAAAACGCTCGGAGAACCCAGGTAATGATGCGTGTTCTTGAATTCATTGTGGCCCTGATCATCGTCGCCGTGGTCGGTGTCGTGGTAGGCGTGATCATGCCCGGCAGTGGCCACGTGGAACGGTCGCTGGTCTTTGGCAAGGACATGCGCCAGGTCTACGACGTCCTCAACAACTTCCGCCGCTTCGAGGACTACTCCTCGCTGCGCCAGGAGGACCCGAAGATCCAGTTCAAGCTTTCCGGCAAGTCCTACGGCCCCGGTTCGGAAGTCAGCTGGAGCAGCGAGGACAACCGCGTGGGCGACGGCAAGCTGACGATCGCCAGTGCCGACCCCGAGTTCTACAAGGTCGACAACACCGTCAACCAGGCCAAGATCATCTGGAACCTGGACAACGACTGGCGCGGGCAGGACAAGCACTTCACGCTGGACCTGGAGCGCGAGGGCAGCCGCCACCAGCTGACCAAGGTGACCTGGGCCTATGACGTGGCCTATGGCTTCAACCTGATCAACCGCTATTCCAACCTTTACATCCATGGCGATCCGGATTCGATGATCCAGACCAGCCTGGGCAACCTGCAGAACGTCCTGGCCGCGGTGCCGAACATCGACTACGGCAACCTGGTCCCCTACATCGTCCAGACGCCGCCGACCCCGATGTTGCTGGTTTCCAGCTCGATCCAGCGCAGCGGCGGCCTGGCCGCCCTGGACGAGGCGACCGCCACCGCCGTCACGCAGATCAAGGACGCCGCCAAGAAGCTGGGCGTCAACGTGGTCGGTCCGCGCGTCATCTTCACGACCAACTACGGCGACCAGAACTACACCTTCGACGTGGGCATGCCGATCGACGCCACCAGCCTGACCGTCGCCGGCCAGAGCCAGGAGCTGACTCCGCCGCAGCCGCCGAAGCTGGGCGAGGAAGAGCCGGCCGAGGCTTCCAGTGCTCCGGCCAGCGCCAGCAGCACCGCCGCCGCCAAGCCGGCCGGCCCGCAGCCGGGCGACCATGACCGCTTCGGCCGCCTGGTCGTGGACAACAACGTACGTGCCACGCTGGCCTACGGCACCCCCGCCCTGATGGGCGTGTGGAACGGCACCGCCGCCGGCGTGCCGCAGACCCGCGAGATGCTCAAGGCCTACTCCCAGACCCACGGCTACAAGTTCGACGAAGTGACCAACCGCCTGTACGACATCGAAGTGCAGCCGGAGGTCAAGGACAAGGACGGCAACATCACGACCTACGCCAAGTACGAGGTCTACCTGCCGCTGCTGGGCGACAACCTGCCGGAGCAGACGCCGGAACAGGCCGCGGGCATCCCGCAGCCGACGCTGGAGCCGGCGCCGGCCGCCAGCTCTTCGGCGCCCGCCGCCGCCAGCTCCGCCGCCGCCGCGAGCTCGGCCGCCGCGCCGGCCGAGGCTGCCAGCGCCGAGTAAGCGCACACATCCGGCCTGACGAAATCCTGCCCGCCTTGCGCGGGCAGGATTTTTTTTGCCCCGCATTTGCGCCCGGTCGACCGCACCCGCGGGAGGGCCCGGTCGCGCGACCGGGCGTGCCATCGGCCACCCCGGCTGGCCGTTGCCGGCCATGACCGCGACAACCTGCCGAACCGCGCGGCGAGACACAATTCTCCCGCTCGCCGACCGGGCACAGGTCAGCGTCGGCCATCCTGCCGCCGGAGAAGCTCTTCGACGACACCCGGGTCACCCTCATCGAGGAAGGCCAGCCGCGCGTGCACCACATCCTGCAGGGCGTGTACCGCACGGGCGCCCGGGACTTCACCCTGCGCGGCAACTATTTCGGCCCGGCCAGCGGACAGGGTTTCACGCCCGGCATCAAGCAGATCCGGGGCGGCAAGTGGCTGGCCGACGTCGCGCCGGGGGACCGCTTCTCCGACGCGGCGAGGGTCGCGGTAGGCGCCGGCATCGTGTTCGACACCTGTCCGGACAAATGGGATCCGCAAACCGGCGCGCCGTTTCCCCGGCCGGGCTTCACGATGGCTGGGAAACCTGCCGTTCGGCATGAACGACGGGTTCTACTACGCGCGGCTGGATTTCCGCTGCTGACTGGCGGGAAGCCGCTCGCGGTCCGGGCCGCGTCTCCGTCCGCGAGCGGCTCCATCGCGCGCCCGATGGCGGCGGTGGGTTACATTGGCGGCCTGTCCAAGCCGCCACGCCGCATGATCGAAGCTGACCGACTCACCCGTTGCTATGGCCGCCTCATCGCGGTGGACGCGCTGTCCATCCGCGCCGAGCCCGGCCAGGTGCTGGGGCTGCTCGGGCCCAACGGTGCCGGCAAGACCACCGCGATGCGCATGATCGCCGGGTTCCTGGTGCCGACTTCCGGCACCGCCCGGGTTTGCGGACACGACGTGCAGCGCGAACCGCTGAAGGCCAAGCGCGCGCTCGGCTACCTGCCCGAGGGCGCGCCCAGCTACGGCGAGATGACCGTGCGCGAGTTCCTCACCTTCATCCTGCGCGTGCGTGCGCTGCCGGCCGAGACGGGGTTCCGCCGCTTCGACGAGGTGGTCACGCACCTGCAACTGGAGGACGTGCTGGAGCAGTGCATCGACACGCTGTCCAAGGGCCTGCGCCGGCGCGTGGGCCTGGCGCAGGCCATCCTGCACGACCCGCCGGTGCTGATGCTGGACGAACCCACCGACGGGCTGGACCCGAACCAGAAGCACGCGGTGCGTCGGCTGATCGATTCGATGGCGCGCGAACGCACGATCCTGATCTCCACCCACCTGCTGGAGGAGGTCCATGCGTTGTGCAACCGCGTGGTGATCATCGCCCGCGGCAAGCTGCTGGCCGACGCCACCCCGGCCGAGCTGGAGGCGCGCTCGCGCTACCACGGCGCGGTGTCCTTCAGCGCCCCCGGCAGCGGCGTTTCGCAGGAGATGCTCGGGCGCCTGCCGCAGGTGGCGGCGATCGAGGTCGACCCGCTGGACGGGCGCATCACGGTATTCCCCAAGCCCGGCGCGCGCATCCTGGAGCCGGTCGAGGACCTGTTGCGCCAGCAGGGCCTGGAGGTTTCGGAAATCCAGCTCGAGCGCGGCCGGCTGGACGAGGTCTTCCGCCAGATCACGATGGGGGAGGGCGCCTGATGCACCCCGTCTCCGCCATCATGCGCCGCGAGCTGCGCAGCTACTTCGTCACCCCGGTGGCGTACGTGTTCCTGGTGATCTTCCTGGTACTGGCCGGGCTGCTCACCTTCTATGCGGGCGACTTCTACGAGCGCGGGCTGGCCGATCTGCAGCCGTTCTTCGTGATGCACCCGTGGCTGTACCTGATCCTGGCGCCGGCGTTGTCGATGCGCATGTGGGCGGAGGAATCCAAGGCCGGCACGCTGGAGCTGCTGCTGACGCTGCCGGTGACGCTGGTGCAGGCGATGCTGGGCAAGTTCCTTGCCGCCTGGCTGTTCCTGGGGCTGGCGCTGGCGCTGACGTTTCCGATCTGGATCACCGTCAACTACCTGGGCGATCCGGACAACGGCGTGATCTTCGCCGGCTATCTCGGCAGCTGGCTCATGGCCGGCGCGTTCCTGGCGATCGGTGCCTGCCTGTCCACGCTCACGCGCAGCCAGGTGGTGGCCTTCATCCTCACCGCGCTGGTGTGCGTGTTGCTGATCCTGGTCGGCCAGCCGCAGGTGCTGGATTTCTTCCAGGGCGCGCTGCCACGCAGGCTGGTCAACGGCGTGGCGCACCTGTCGCTGCTGCGGCATTTCGAGGCGATCGCGCGCGGTGTGCTCGACCTGCGCGACCTGATGTATTTCATCCTCACCATCCTCGCCTGGCTCACCGCCGGCGTGCTGGTGCTCGACCTGAAGCGGAACCGCTGACATGCGCCGCCTGCATATCGGTCGCCGCACCTGGCTGGTCGCCGCGCTGGTCGTGCTGACGCTCGCCTTCGTCGGCATCACCCTGGCCAGCAGCCGCTGGCTGCAGGCAGCGCGTGTCGACCTGACCGCCGATCACCTGTACACGCTCACGCCCGGTACGCAGCACATCATCGACGAGCTCCACCGGCCGTTGAAGCTGACGCTGTATTTCTCCGAGCACGCCACCCGTGACCTGCCGAAATTGCGCAGCTACGAGCAGCGCGTGCGGGAGATGCTGCAGGAGATGGTGGCCCGCTCGCACGGCCGCATCCGCCTGGCCGTGATCGATCCGGTGCCGTATTCGGACGACGAGGCCAGCGCCGAAGGTGGCGGCCTGACGCCGATCAACGGCGGCAGCAACGGCGAGCGGGTGTTCTTCGGCCTGGTCGGCAACACGGTGCCGGGCAGCGAAGGGGGCGAGGAGCGAAGCCTGTCGATCCCGTTCTTCGATCCGGCGCGCGAGACCTTCCTCGAATACGACATCGCCAAGCTGCTGTACGAGCTGGACCAGCCGAGCAAGCCGCACATCGGCCTGATCAGCTCGCTGCCGCTGGGCGGCAACCCGGCGATCGGCGAGCCGCCGTGGGCGGTCGTGCAGCAACTGGAGCAACTGTTCGAGGTGCGCACGCTGGACGCCGACACGCTCACGCGCGTGGGCGACGACATCCAGGTGCTGCTGCTGGTGCACCCCAAGCGCCTGCCGGACGCCGCGGTCTACGCACTGGACCAGTACGTGCTGCGTGGCGGCCACCTGGTGGTATTCGTCGATCCGGACGCGGAGCTCGACACCACGCCCTACGTGGACAGCAACGGCCTGACCGACGACCACAACTCCGACCTGCCGCGGCTGTTCGCTGCCTGGGGCGTGGTATTCGATGCGCGCTCGGTGGTGCTCGACCGCTCGCGCGCGCTGCAGATCGAGTTGGCCGGCACCAACCTCAACCATCCGGCGATGCTCGGCCTGGGTCCGCAGGAACTCAACCATAAAGACGTGGTGACGGCCAGCCTGCAGCGCATCAACGTGTCCACCGCCGGCAGCTTCGACCTCGCGCCGACCGCGCAGACGCGCCTGTTGCCCCTGGTCCAGAGCAGCGCCGAGGCCGAGAAGGTGCCGGCACAACGCGTGCTGGAGGCGGTCAGCGACCCGACCCTGCTGTTGCAGGGCTACCAGCCGGACAACCAGCACTATGTGATCGCCGCGCGCCTGCGCGGCACCTTCCGCAGCGCCTTCCCGCAGCGCGCCGGCACGCCGGGCCACCTGGCCGAATCCGGGCCCGATTCCGAAGTGGTGCTGGTGGCCGATACCGACATCCTCAGCGACCGGCTGTGGGTGGAGATGCAGAGTTTTCTGGGCCAGCCGATGCTGTCGGCCTTTGCCAACAACGGCGACTTCGTCACCAACCTGGCCGACAACCTGAGCGGTTCGTCATCACTGCTTTCCATCCGTGGGCGCTCTGCCTCGCAGCGCCCGTTCACCCGCGTGCGGGCGTTGCAAGCGGCGGCCGACCAGAAGTTCCTGGTGAAGAAGCAGGAACTGGAACGCGAACTGGCCGAGACGCGCCTGCGGCTGGACGAACTGCAGCCGTCCAAGGGCGCGCGTTCGAACGCGGCCAGTGCGCAGCAGAAGAGCGAGATCGAGCAGTTCCAGCAGCGGCGGCTGGCGATCAACAAGGAACTGCGCGACGTGCAGCACCAGCTCAACGCGGAGATCGATGCGCTGGGTCTGCGGCTGAAGGTGATCAATATCGTGCTGGTGCCGGCGCTGGTGATCCTGATCGGCCTGTTGTATGGCTGGCGACGTATTCGCCAGAGCCGGTCGCGGGCGGGTTAGGCGCTTCGCGCGCCTGCCGGCGTCCCGGCGGAAGCTTTCGGACGTCCGTCGCCGTCCCCGGCAAGCGCCTTGGGGCACGAAAGCGCCCCGATGATGCGCCCTTGGCCCTTCCCTCCCGTGAGCGGGCGGGCGCCTCCACCCGCCCTCCCGCATGCTCCCGAAGCGGCAATCTGCCGCAAGTACCCCGGCGCCGCGCCGTGGGGTCTATCCTTGCAGGCTGGTGGTTGTGCGGGCCGGTGATGGCGCTGTTGCTCAAATGGATCGTGCCTTGGGAGTTCTCGTGGGTGTTCCTCGCGAGTTTCCTGCTGGCCGCGGTGCTGTACTGGCGCGGGTCGCGCGCGCTCGGCGTGAGCCTGGGCCGGCGCCTGTCGTTCTGGAGCGGCATGGCGATCATCTACCTGTCGCTGCACACCTACCTGGACTACTACGCGGAACATGAGTTCTTCATGCACCGCACCCAGCAGGTGCTGCTGCACCACCTGGCGCCCCTGCTGGTGGTGGCTTCGTATCCCGGTTCGGTGCTCCGGGCGGGGTTGCCGCTGTCGTGGCGTGTACGGGGGCTGCGGCCGGTGCAGCGGTCCGCACCCTGGCGCGCGACCAGTGCCGTGCTGTTCAATCCGGCACTGGCGACGTTCCTCTTCATCGCCTTCATTCTGGTCTGGCTGGTCCCGTCGATGCAGACGCTCGCGATGCTGGACTGGCGCATCTACCGCTTCATGAACTGGACGATGCTCGGCAGCGGATTCATCTACTGGGCACTGGTCCTGGACCACAGGCCGCGTCCGCCGGGCCGGATGATCCCGGGCCTGCGCGTGCTGTCGCCGGCGATCACCATGACACCGCAGATCCTGGCGGGCGCGATCATCACGTTCTCCAGGACCGACCTCTACCCGATCTTCGAAATCTGCGGGCGCGCGTTCAGCTTCAATGTGCTGACCGGCCAGATGGTCGGCGGCGTGATCACCTGGGTGCCGGCGGCGTTGATCGAGTCGATCGGCGCACTGCTGGCCCTGCGCCAGTGGCTGGCGTTGTCCCGACGCGGGCGCATCCGGCGCGAGCAGCGCCCAGCCCTGCGCCAGTCCCTGTAGGAGCCCGCTTGCGGGCGATGCGCTTCGCCACGGGGCCTGGGCCTGGAGCATCGCCCGCAAGCGGGCTCCTGCGAAGAGCGTAACGCTAGAGGGCGTTGGCCGGCCTGGCGCGGAAATCGGTGGGCAGCATGCTGCCGTCGGCAAAATGCAGCGTGACCTGCACCGTCTGGCCCGGCTGCACCGGTTTGGCCGCGTCCATCAGCATGAAGTGATAGCCGCCGGGCGCGAGCGCGACCTGGCCATGTGCCGGTATGGTCAGGCGCTCGACCATGCGCATGCGACCCATGCCGCTGTCGGTGGAGCTCTCGTGCAGCATCACGCTGCCGTAGGTGGCGCTGCTGGCGCCGTCGAGTATGGCTGGCTGGTCGCCCTCGTTGCGCAGGGCCACGTAGCCGCCGGCGGGCAGGCCGGCAGGCATCACGCGGATCCAGGCGTCGTCGGCATGCACATGGTCGGCCTGGCCCGCATGGGCGGCACCGGCAGCAAGGAGCAGGCCGGCGAGTAGCAGGGACAGGAAGCGCGAGGTCATTTTCCGGTTTCAAGCAGCAGGTAGAGATCGTGGACCAGGTCGTCCTGCGAGGCGGCGGGCGTGGCGAGCAGCCGCGCGTGGCCCTGGCGGTCGAACAGGTAGATCGCCGAGCTGTGGCTGACCTCGTACTGGCCGTCGGCCTGGGATGGCTCGCGGGTGAAGGCCGAGCGGTAGCGCTTGCTCAACGCCTCCAGTGCGCGTGGCGTGCCGGTCAGGCCGACCGCGCGTTTGTCGAAGGCGTTGACGTAGGCGTGCATGATTGCCGGCGTGTCGCGCGCCGGGTCGACGCTGACGAACAGGATGCGCGCGCCGTCCGCCTTGGGGCCGACCCGCTCAAGCACCGCATGCAGGTGCGCCAGGGTGAGTGGGCAGACGTCCGGACAGTGGGTGTAGCCGAAGTACAGCAACACCACCTTGCCGCGGTAGTCTTCGCCCGTCACCGGCCTGCCGGTGTCGTCGGTGAGCTGGAACGCGAGATCGGGCATGTGACCGCTGATGTCGGTCAGCCGCCAGGGCAGATTGTCCTCGCGATGGCAGGCGGCCAGCAGCAGGGCGAGTCCCAGCAGCAGGACGAGGCGGACCAGCCGCGAGGGCTTCGTGCAAGAATCCGGACGATGCATCCGGCCAGCATACGCCAAGCGGCGCTGCGGGCGCGGCCGAGGAGAAGCCCGTGCGACAACCTGTCCCCGCCACGATCCCCTGGCTGCTCGCCACGACCGGCGCCAGCGCGGTGCTGCTGGGCGCCTTCGGCGCGCATGCGCTGCGCGGTGTGCTCGATGCCGGTGGGCGCGAGCTCTGGCATACCGCCTCGCAATACCATTTCTGGCATGCGCTGGCGCTGGCGATCGCCGGCCTCGCGTCGCCGGGCCGGGCGCGGCGCTGCGCGCTTGCGGCGTTCGTCGTCGGCATCGTGCTGTTCTGCGGCAGTCTCTATGCGCTGGCGCTGGGCGCGCCGCGCTGGTGCGGCGCGATCACCCCGCTGGGCGGGCTCGCCTTCATCGGCGGATGGATCGCGCTGGGCCTGGCCCTTCATCGCACGGACAAGTCGGCGTCATAGCGACGTCATGCTCCGGCGCGAAGCTGCGGGCATGCGCCGATACCCGCTCCCGCAACAATGCCTTCGCCGGCCCGACGGCCGTGCCGGGTTCGCTGTCACTTTCCTGGCGGCGGCGCTGCTGACCGGTGTGCTCATGCCGCCCTCGCCCGTGCCACCCAAGCAACTGGTGCGCTGGAGGGCCGATGGCCACGACTGGCTGCTGGTGTCCGACCGCCAGCGCGACCGCATCCAGGCCTATGACGCGCGCGACGGCCGCCCCCTGGCCACGCTGGATCGCGGCAACGGCCTGGCCGATGTCGATCGCGTGGTGCTCGAAGGGCGTTGGCTGGTGGTGCTGGGCAGTGACGGAACGAAGGTGGTGCGGCTGCCCGGATTGCAGCCGCAGCCGTGGCCGGGATCGCGCTGAAGGTCGCTCACGGTGACCGGTTGTCCGCGCGCGGAGGCTCAGCGCGAGTCCGGCTCGTCGTCGATCACCGGCTTGCTCGTGCCGGCCTTCAGGCGGCCGGATTTGCGCAGTGCCTCCCGCAGCACGTACTCGATCTGCGCATTGACGCTGCGCAGCTCGTCGTCGGACCAGCGCTGCATGGCTTCGAGCACGCTGGCGCTGATCCGCAGTGGATACGCTTTCTTCTCCGCCGGCATCGACTCAGTCGCGCTTGCGCCGCGAGGCGACGGCCACGGCAATGATCAGGATCACGACGATGACAGGGATCGCATAGCCCATCGCATTTCTCCTAGCCGTAGAGGGTGCCGGTGTTGACCACCGCCTGGGTGCCGCGCTCACCGCACAGCACCACCAGCAGATTGCTGACCATGGCCGCCTTGCGCTCTTCGTCCAGCTCGACCACGCCGCGACGGCTCAACTGGTCCAGTGCCATCTCGACCATGCTGACCGCGCCTTCGACGATGCGGGTGCGGGCCGCGATGATGGCGCCGGCCTGCTGGCGCTGCAGCATCGCCTGGGCGATCTCCTGCGCGTAGGCCAGGTGGCTGATGCGCGCCTCGATCACCTGCACGCCGGCCTGTTCCAGCCGTGCCTGGATCTCGTCGCGCAGGTGATTGTTGATGACCTCGCCGTGGCTGCGCAGCGAGGGCTGGCCGTCGTCATGCGCGTCGTAGGGATAGCTCTGCGCCATCTGGCGCAGTGCGGACTCGCTCTGGATGTGCACGAAGTTCTCGTAGTCCTCGACGCGGAACACGGCCTCGGCAGTGTCCACGACCTGCCATACCACGACCGCGGCGATCTCGATCGGATTGCCGTCGTTGTCGTTGACCTTGAGCTTGCCGCTTTCGAAGTTGCGCACGCGCAACGACAGCCGGCGCTTGGCATAGAACGGATTGGTCCAGCGCAGACCCTCCTCGCGCACGCTGCCGGCGTAACGACCGAACAGCTGCATCACCTGGGCCTCGTTGGGGGCGACCTGGAAGAAGCCCTTGAGCAGGAATCCGGTCAACGCCAGCAGCAGCATGCCCGGGATGACGCGCGGTGCCGGCTGCCCGGCATCGGCGCCCACCAGCAGCAACCCGCCGATGGCCGCCAGCACCAGGCAGACTCCGATGAAGGGGATGCCGGCGATCGAAAAGCCCTTGCGTTCGTTCATGACGCTACCTCCCTTGGATATGGGAAGTAGATATCAAAAACATATCACCATGCAAGTGCTCAGTGACCCGGTCCCCCGCCGCCCCCCGGGCTGCCGCCGGAGCCTGCGCCGGAGCCTCCGCCCGGACCCGGGGAGCC
The DNA here is from genome assembly GCF_021117385.1 of Frateuria soli. Taxonomy (GTDB): domain Bacteria; phylum Pseudomonadota; class Gammaproteobacteria; order Xanthomonadales; family Rhodanobacteraceae; genus Frateuria_A; species Frateuria_A soli. The sequence goes on along the minus strand of NZ_CP088252.1, from coordinate 2,402,113 downwards.
ACCACCGGCAGGCAGGCTCAGGTCGGCGCCGGGCACCGCCTGGCGGATGTGCAGGTTGCCGAATAGCTGGGTGGTCGCGGCGAAATGCCAGGGGTCACCGTCACCGCTGGCCAGCGCCAGGTGCGTGCTGTCGAAGTGGCGCAGCGCGGCGTCGAAGCTCTGCCAGCGACCATGCACCCAGGCCTGGACCCATTCGTGCGGGATGAACAACTGCGAGGCACCGGCGAAGCGGTCGGCGTACACCATGCCCGTGACGACCCGCGCGGGAATGCCCTGCGCCCTTGCCATGGCCGCAAGCAGGACCGCGTATTCGGTGCAGTCGCCCTCCCGGCTGTGCACCACCTCCAGCGCCGAGGCGTAGCCGACGTCCAGCCCATGGCCGGTGATGTAATCGCTGACGAACTCCCGCAGGCGGCGCATGCGCCGCAGGTCGTCGTGCGCGCCGCCCACCGCCTGGGTGGCCAGCCGGCGGATCGCCGGGGCGTCGGATTGCAGCCAGGCGTTGGGCTGCGTGTCGGCCGGCCGGGGCGGCGCCTGTCGGCCGGCGTGGGAGTTGCCCACGTCCAGCATCCAGTCGGTGCCGCCGAGCGGTGTGACCTGCTGTTCGTCCGTGGTGATGAAGGGCTGGCCGATGTTGCCGCCGATGCGGATGCGGTAGCGCATCGGCACGGCGCGGACGTAGCTCGGCAGCCAGCGAGGCGATTCGACCGTCGCCGCGCGCAGCATGTCCACCGGCTGGTTGGGAGCCAGCGCGCAGTCGCGATCGCAGGCGAGCATCTCCAGCGGCTGCCCGAGCAGGCTCATCAGGCCCTTGCGGGCGATGCCCTGGTCGTCCACCCACAGCTCCAGCGTCTGGCGTCCGCGGGCCAGGGTGAGGGTCTGGCGCTGGTGGCTGAGCCGCATCGCGCCGTCCGGCAGCGCGACGGTCTCCTCGCCCAGCACATCCACCTGGACCTGCACGACTTGCTGGCTGGACGGGTCGAACTCGTGCAGCTGGTAGCGGGTGCCCGGCACCCGCCCGGCGGCGACGGTGGCCAGGCGCTGGCCTTCGGCAAGCAAGGCGTCGCCGGGCCAGTCCATCAGGGTGATGCTTGTCTGGCCGCCCACCGTGGTGGTGACCCGATAGCGCCCGGCATCATCGGGCACGGCGTCGACCGTGCTGTCCATCGACGACATCCGCGTGCGCGAGGCGAAGCCCAGTGGCTCGCCGTCCGGGCCCTCGACGCTGCGGCTCGTGTTGCCCAGGCGCATGGGCTTGCCCGAGCGGCTCAGGTCCAGCGACAGCGTCTGGGTGGTGGTGAGAACGTCGCCGTCGCGCTCGCGATCGATCTGCACGTGACCGACCTTGCGCCCGCCAAGCAGCACGGCCATCCATTCGGTCTGCACCGGCAAGGCCGCTTGCGCGGCGCTACAGAGGCACAGCCAGATCGCAGGCACCAAGCTGGGCAGGACGCGTCGCATGGTCAATCCCGGGGGATGGATGACGGGTCCAGTGGAAACCCCTGGCAGGGTCGGCGTCAATGCGCGGTGCAACGTAGCCCCTACAATGCGCCCCATTCCTCCAGGGAGCTTTCCATGAAGCCTTTCGGCACGCCGCTTTCCGATCATGCCGTGCGCGTCCTGCTGCTCGGTTCGGGCGAACTGGGCAAGGAAGTGGCGATCGAACTGCAGCGCTTCGGCGTCGAGGTGATCGCGGTCGACCGGTATGCCGACGCGCCGGCGATGCAGGTGGCGCACCGAAGCCACGTGATCGACATGCTCGATGGCGCTGCGCTGCGTGCACTGATCGCGCGCGAGAAGCCCGACCTCGTCGTGCCGGAGATCGAGGCGATCCACACGCCGACGCTGGTCGAGCTGGAACGGGAGGGCCTGCGGGTGATTCCCACCGCACGCGCCGCGTGGCTGACGATGGACCGCGAAGGCATCCGCCGCCTCGCTGCCGAGGAGCTGGGCGTGCCGACCTCGCCCTACCGTTTCTGCGACACGCCGACGGAGTACCGCGCGGCAGTCGAGGCCATCGGGTATCCGTTCGTGGTCAAGCCGGTAATGAGTTCCTCCGGCAAGGGGCAGAGCACGGTGCACGATGCCACGGAACTGGACGCGGCCTGGGATTATGCCCAGTCGGGCGGACGTGCCGGGCAGGGGCGTGTGATCGTCGAGGGCTTCGTCGACTTCGATTACGAGATCACGCTGCTCACCGTGCGCCACCGCGACGGCACCAGCTTCTGCCAGCCGATCGGCCACCGCCAGGAGCATGGCGACTACCGCGAGTCGTGGCAGCCGCAGCCGATGAGCGAAACGGCGCTGGCCGAGGCGCAGCGCCAGGCCGCGGCCATCACCCACGCGCTGGGCGGCTGGGGCGTGTTCGGCATGGAGTTCTTCGTCAAGGGCGACAGCGTGATCTTCTCCGAGGTCAGTCCGCGCCCGCACGACACCGGGCTGGTGACGCTGGTGTCGCAGGAGCTTTCGGAGTTCGCGCTGCATGCGCGGGCCATCCTTGGCCTGCCGATTCCGGTCATCCGCCAGTGGGGCCCGTCGGCCTCGTGCGCCGTGCTGGTCGAGGGCGAGGGTCGGTACCCGCGCTATCACGGCGTGGCCGATGCGCTGGCCGAGCCCGATACGCAGTTGCGGATCTTCGGCAAGCCGGAGGTCAAGGGGCGCCGGCGGATGGCGGTGACGCTGGCGCGCGACGTGGATGTGGAGGCGGCGCGCGCCAAGGCGGTGCGGGCGGCAGGGTGCCTGAAGGTCGAGCTCTGAGAATCGTCACACTCGCCTGCTTGGCCCTCTCCGCGCAGGGGAGGGGGCACTGTCCGCGCTAGGCTAGGCTCCTGGTTTTATCGGAAGGAGAGCAAACATGGCACCGGAGGGCTTCGCGCACTGGCTGATCGTGCTGGTCGAAACGCTGGCGGCCTTCTTCGTGCTGATGCTGGCGCTGGCCGTGGTGGTCGTGCTCTCGGTGTGGATCGCCGACCGCTACCAGACCGGCAACGCGGTGCTGCGCAACTTCCCGGTCATCGGCCACTTCCGCTACGGCTTCCTGCGCCTGGGCGAGTTCTTCCGCCAGTACCTGTTCGCCAGCGACCGCGAGGAGCTGCCGTTCAATCGCGCCCAGCGCGTCTGGGTCTACCGCGCGGCCAAGAATGCCGACACCACGATCGGCTTCGGCACCACGCGCGATCTCTCGGCCGAGGGCATCCCGTTCTTCGTCAATGCGCCGTTCCCGCGGCTGGAGGGTCACCACGTCGATCCAAAGCCCGTGCGGATCGGTCCGTACGCGCGCGAGCCCTACGACCACGCGGCTTTCTTCAACATCTCCGCGATGAGCTATGGCGCGCTGTCGGCGCCGGCGGTGCGCGCGCTGTCGCACGGCGCGGCCAGGGCCGGGATCTGGCTGGATACCGGCGAAGGCGGCCTGGCGCCCTACCACCTGGAAGGCGGCTGCGACCTGGTGTTCGAGATCGGCACCGCCAAGTACGGCGTGCGTACCGCCGACGGCCGGCTCGACGACGAGCGCCTGCGTGCGATCTGCGCGCACAAGCAGGTGAAGATGGTCAGCATCAAGCTCGGCCAGGGCGCCAAGCCCGGCATGGGTGGCCTGCTGCCGGGAATCAAGGTGACGCCCGAGATCGCCGCCATCCGCGGCATCCCGGTCGGGCAGGATTCGCAGAGTCCCAACCGCCACCTCGACATCGCCAACGTGCCGCAGCTGCTGGACGCCATCGCGCACGTGCGCGAGGTCAGCGGCAAGCCGACCGGCTTCAAGGCGGTGCTGGGTGGCCCGGGCCTGATCGAGGAGCTGTGCGACGAAGTTTGGAAGCGCGGCATCGAAAGCGCGCCGGACTTCATCATCGTCGACGGTTCCGAAGGTGGCACCGGCGCCGCGCCGCAGACCCTGATGGAAGGCATGGGCTTGCCGTTGCACGAGGCGTTGCCGGCGCTCGTCGACACGCTGATCGCCAAGGGCCTGCGCGAGCGCATCAAGGTGATCTGCTCGGGCAAGCGCATCACCGCTTACGACGTGGCGTGGGCGCTGTCGGTCGGTGCGGACTTCGTCAATTCCGCGCGCGGCTTCATGCTCGCGCTCGGTTGCATCCAGTCGCTGCAGTGCAACCGCAACACCTGCCCGACCGGCATCACCACGCAGAACCCGAAGCTGCAGCGCGGCCTGGTGGTGACGGACAAGACCGAGAAGGTGGCGCATTACGCGCGCAACCTGATGTACGAAGTCGGCATCATCGCGCACAGCTGCGGCGTGGATGACCCGCGCCAGCTCGATCGCACGCACTGCCGCGTGGTCGGCGACGACGGCCTCTCGGTGCCGCTGATCAAGCTGTTCCCGTATCCGGAAGTCGGCTCGACACGCATCGCCGGGCCGCGCCCTGGCATCTGAAACGTGGGCAGGGTGGGCTTCAGCCCACCGGCTCCCGCGGCGTGCCATGGCGGGCTCAAGCCCACCCTGCGCACGTTTACGGCGTCAGCGGGACCCAGCCGTCACGGGTGCGCACCTGCAACGGACGGAAGCGCCGCTTGTAGTCCATCTTCTCGTGGCCTTCGATCCAGAAGCCCAGGTACACCCACGGCAGGCCGCGGCGGCGGGCCAGTTGCACCTGCTGCAGGATGGCGTAGGTGCCCAGGCTGCGTGCGGCATGGTCCGGATCGAAAAAGGTGTAGACCGCCGACAGTCCGTTGATGCACACGTCGGTGACCGCCACCGCGAGCAACTGTGCGCCAAGGCGGAATTCCAGGAACAGCGTGGGGCTCCACGGCGCGGTGAGGAAGCGACGGAAGTCGCTGGCATCGGCCTCGTCCATGCCACCGCCGGCGTGGCGGGTCCGCAGGTAGCGCTCGTACAGCGCGTGGCGCTCGGCGTTGTAGCCGGCCATGCACTCGACCACGGTGAGGTCCGAGTTGCGCTTGAGGCATCGCCGCTGCCCGCGGTCGGGCGTGAATTGCTCCACGTCGATGCGGCAGGGCGTGCAGGCGCGGCACTGCGGGCAGTTGGGGTAATACAGATGGCCGCCCGCGCGGCGGAAGCCGCGCTCCAGCGCAGGGCCGTAGAGCTGGTCCAGCCGCGGCGCGGCCGGATCGATCACCAGGTTCTGCGCCGTGCGCTCGGCGTAGTAGCCGCAGGCATGCGGCAGGGTCTGGAAAAGGCGGACGCGTTCGGAGCGCATGAGCCCGATTCTATGACCGAGTGCGCGATCGGTTGCAAATTTTCCGAGAAAGCAGCCTTGATCGGGTGGCCTATATCTTGCCCATGTAGCGCAACATCAGGATCGCGAAGGCGGCCGCGAGCGCCAGCAGCACGATGCGCCGCACGCGGGTGGCCACGCTGGCGCGGCGCATCTCCGGCGTCGGGTTGCGCGCCGCTGCCAGTTCCTCGCCATGGCGCACCATCGGCTCGATGCCCAGCCCGCGCAGCAACGTGCGCGCCTGGGTGTAGTCGTCCGCACGGTTGACCCACACCTGCGGCCAGCTTTCGCGGTTGCCGTTGCGCTGGGCATAGCTGAAGCGCTGGTAGCTCGGGCGGTTCCAGTTCGAGCGACCGGTGACCGTCGTCTCTATGCCGTGTTCGGCAAGCAGGGCGACCAGCCGGTCGATGTTTTCCTGGCGGGGGGAGGAGTAGAGCGGACGCATGGGGTGAGTCTAATGCCTAGCCGTTGCGCAGGCGGATCAGGCCTTCCTGCGCGGTGGAGGCGACCAGCCGCCCGTCGCGGCTGTAGATCTGCCCGCGCGCCAGGCCGCGTCCGCCCTGGGCGGTGGGGCTGTCGAACGAGTACAGCAGCCACTCGTCCACGCGGAACGGGCGGTGGAACCAGAGCGCATGGTCGAGGCTGGCCATCTGCACGTTGTGGGTCAGGTAGGAGATGCCGTGCGGAAGGGTCGCGGTCCCGATCAGGTGGAAGTCCGAGGCGTAGGCAAGCAGCGCGCGATGCAGCACCGGCGAGTCGCCGATGGGCGCGGTGAGGCGGAACCAGATGTGCTGGATCGGCGGGCGCTTGGCCGGATGCAGTTCGTCGCGCGGCCATACCTGGCGGAACTCGAACGGTCCGTCGATGCCGAGCCAGCGCTGCAGCTTCACCGGCAGCTTGGCGAGCTCGTCGGCCGGCAGGTGGCGCATCGGCTCGAGGTCTTCGGGCGAGGGCACCTCGGGCATGGCGCTCTGGTGCTCGAAGCCCTTTTCAGGCTCCTGGAAGGAGATCGCGCCGTTCAGGATCGGCTGGCCGTGCTGGATCGCGACCACGCGGCGCGCGGAGAAGCTGCCGCCGTCGCGCGCGCGCTCGACCGAGTAGACGATCGGCGCGTCGATGTCGCCGGCGCGCAGGAAGTAGGCGTGCAGCGAGTGGGCCTCGCGCCCGGGATCGACGGTCTGCTGCGCAGCCGACAGTGCCTGGCCGAGGACCTGGCCGCCGAACACGAAGCGGGTGCCGATGTCGCGGCTCTGGCCGCGGAACAGGTTGTCCTCCAGGCGTTCGAGCTGGAGCAGGTCGACCAGTTCCTTGACGTGTTCTTCCCGCATGGGGTGTCCGAGTGTGTGGGGAGTGGGGATTATAGCTTTGCTCCCTTGCCCCTCCGGGGAGAGGACTGGGGTGAGGGGCGCCGGGGCTCGCCTCAGCGGTTGATGAGAGGGGGCGAGAGTAGGAGCAATGGCAAGAGCAAGAGCAAGAGCTTTCGGACGCCTTTGGCGCCCGAGTCACTTTCTCTTGCTTGCCCAAGAGAAAGTAGCCAAAGAGAAGGGCACCCCGATGGCGCGCCCTTCGGGTACGCGGGCGGGTGGCGGGGTTTTTCGACGGGGCTCCTGCCCCGACGAAAAACTGGCCGGCGTCCTGCCGGCCACCCTGCGGGCTGATCCGCCACCCGCCCGCCGCGCCATAGGGGAGTGGGGAAGAGCAGCGCGCTTCCTGCGCGCACTTTTTAGAGGAGCCAAGGCGAGAGCGGAAAGCAGGAGCGAAGGGCAGGAGCGAAGGGCAGGAGCGAAGGGCAGGAGCGAAGGGCGTGGATGTGCGGCGAACCGGCTCCCTCTCCCCTCCGGGGAGAGGGTTGGGGTGAGGGGGGGGCTCGCGGGAAATCCCGGTCAGGCCCGGAACCGCTCCAACCCGCACGCCGGAACGATCGCGTCCCAAGGGAACAGCGGACCCGGATCGAGCTTGCGCGGCACCATCACCGCCGGGTCGTCGCTGGCCGGCACGCGCGCGGTATCGAGATCCTCGTGGCCGGCGATGGCGCGCAGGTGGGGGAATTCCTGCCGAAGCCGGGCAAGCAATTCACTCAATGCCGCGATCTGCACGTCCGGATACCGCTCTTTCATCATCTGGTTGCCCGCCGCGAACCAGTCCGGATAGCGTCCGCGGTTGACCAGCTCGATGCCGATCGAATCCGCATTGCGTCCCCGCACGTGGTGGGCGATACGCGTGCCCGGCACGTAGCGCAGGATCGCCCCATCGCGGTCGATGTAGTAGTGCCCGCTGTTGCCGGCTCCGCTTTCGTACAGCACCTTCTCGCCGTACTCCCGCGCGGTGGCCAGGTCCGGCAACTCGGTACAGTGGATCACCACTAGCGTCACCGCGTCGGCGGCCCGCTCCGGCAGGCGGTCGACGTAGGGCAGCGGCAGGTCGGTGATCGGGGACATGGAAGGGAAGTCTCGCACGGCACCGGCTATCATGCGCGGTCCCACGGCGGTCCGGAGTTCCGAGCGATGCGCGGCACGATCCTTCTTTCGCACGGCTCCGACTCGAGTCCGGAAGCCACCAAGGTCAGTGCGCTTGCGGCATTGGCCGAGGCGCGCGGCTGGCACACGCAGCGGCCCGACTATCGCGCGGACGACGCGCGCGGCCATGCGGCGGCGGTGGCACCGCGACTGGCACGCCTCAACGCCGCGATCGCGGACTGCGCCGCGCCGCCGGTGCTGGCCGGTTCCAGCATGGGCGCGTTCGTCTCGGCGCTTGCCTCGCTCGAACACCCGGTCGCCGGCCTGTTCCTGCTCGCCACGCCCCCGGCGATCCCGGGCGTCGACACCGCACTGGACGTGCGGCAGGACGTGCCTGCGCTGCTGATCCACGGTTGGCGCGACGAGCTCTGTCCGGTGGACGGCATCTGCGAATTTGCCGCGCGCCGCCGGTTGCCGCTGCTGGCGCTCGATGACGACCACCGCCTGAGCGGCAATCTCCCGGCGATCGAGCGCCAGTTCGCCCTCTTTCTAGATACGCTGGCATGAGCCATTTTTTCGCCACCTGCCCGAAGGGCCTGGAATACCTGCTGCGCGACGAACTTCTCGCGATCGGCGCCGATGAGGCGCACGAGTCGCTCGCGGGCGTGCGTTTCAGCGGGACGCTGGAAACCGCCTATCGCGCCTGCCTGTGGTCGCGCCTGGCCAGCCGCATCTTGCTGCCGCTGGCCGAGTTCGACGCGGCGGACGACGAAGCGCTCTACGCCGGCGTGCAATCGATCGACTGGTCGGCCCACCTGGCGCCGCACGGCACGCTGGCGGTCGATGCGCACACCGCGCTGAGCAAGCTCACGCACAGCCAGTTCATCGCCCAGCGCGCGAAGGATGCGGTGGTCGACCAGTTCCGCCAGCGCGAGGGCGCCCGGCCGGGCGTGGACACCGAGGAGCCGGATATCCGCCTGAACCTGCGCCTGAAGCGCGACCGCGCCACGCTCTCGCTCGACCTGGCCGGCACCCCGCTGCACCGGCGCGGCTGGCGCGAGCAGCAGGGCGAGGCGCCGCTGAAGGAGAACCTCGCCGCGGCGATGCTGCTGCGCGCGCACTGGCCCAAGGTCTACGCCGACGGTGGCGCGTTGCTCGATCCCATGTGCGGTTCGGGCACGCTGCTGGTCGAGGGCGCGCTGATGGCTGCCGACGTGGCGCCGGGCCTGCGCCGCGAGTACTTCGGCTTCCTTGGCTGGAAACAGCACGACATCGCGCTGTGGCGCGGTCTGCTGGACGAGGCGAGGCAGCGCGCCGAGGCAGGCCTGCGTACCCTGCGCGCGGCGTTCTTCGGATCCGATGCCGATCCGCGCATGGTGCAGACCGCCAAGCGCAACGCCCAGGCTGCCGGCGTGGCCGGCTTCCTCACGCTGGAGAAGCACGACGTCGCGCATGCCGCGCCGCCGCCCGGCCAGGCCAGCGGCCTGGTCATCACCAACCCGCCCTACGGCGAGCGCCTGGGCGACCGTGCGCAGATGCCGCAGCTCTATCGCACGCTGGGCGACGCGCTGCGCACCCGGTTCACCGGCTGGCGCGCCGCGGTGCTGGCCGGCGACGCCGAGCTCGGCCACGCGCTGGGCCTGCATGCGGACAAGCGTTACGCGCTCTACAACGGCGCGCTGGAAACCGTACTGCTCACCTTCGACCTGAGCCCGAAGGACACCGCCCCGCGCGAACGCAAGCCGCTCTCGCCCGGCGCGCAGATGCTGAAGAACCGCCTGGAAAAGACCGTACGCCACCAGCGCAAGCGGCTCGCGCGCGAAGGCATCTTCTGCTGGCGCGCGTACGACCAGGACCTGCCCGAGTATGCCGCGGCGATCGACGTCTACGGCCGCGCGGATGCCGGGCCCTGGCTGCACGTGCAGGAGTACCGGGCGCCTGCCGACGTTCCGGTGGAGGTGGCGCGCACGCGCCTGCGCGAGATCGTGCGGGTGGCCGGCGAGGTATTCGGCGTGCCGCGCGAGCGCATCGCGCTGAAGACGCGCGAGCGCGGCAAGGGTGGCGCCAAGTACGGCCGTTTCGACCAGCGCGGGGAGTTCCACGAGGTGGAGGAGGGCGGCCTGGGCTTCCTGGTCAACCTCACCGATTACCTGGATACCGGCCTGTTCCTCGATCACCGGCTGGTTCGCGCGAAGCTGCGCGAACTGGCGCGCGACAAGCGCTTCCTCAACCTGTTCGCCTACACCGCCACCGCCAGCGTGTACGCGGCGGCGGGCGGCGCGCGCGACACCACCAGCGTGGACCTCTCCGGCACCTACCTCGAGTGGGCCTCGCGCAACCTGGCGCTCAACGGCTTCACCGGCGCGGCGCACCGGCTGGTGCAGGCCGATGCCACGACCTTCCTGCACCAGGACCGCGGCCACTACGGGTTGATCTACGTCGACCCGCCGACCTTCTCCAACTCCAAGCGCGCCGAGGACTTCGACGTGCAGCGCGACCACGCGGCGCTGCTGCTGGCCTGCGCCGATCGCCTGGCGAGCGACGGCGTGGTGGTGTTTTCCAACAACTTCCGGCGCTTCAGGCTCGACGTGACCGCGCTGGAGGAGCGTTTCACCATCGAGGACTGGAGCGCGGCGAGCATCCCGTTCGATTTCGCCCGCCGCGCCGACATCCACGGCTGCTGGCTGTTGCGCCTGCGCGCGCAGGCCTCGCCGTGGGAAGACAGCATCCGCCACCTCCATGGCCGCCGCTAGGCTTCATCGACGCGCATCGTCGGGCTCGGTGACCCGCAGCACCGGCTTGCCCCTCCAGTCTTTCAGCGGGAAGTAGGCCCGGTGCGTGACCGGATCAACCGCCACCACGTGCGCGTTCGGACCGAGCGTGCCGCGACCCAGCGCGCGCACCTGCCGGCCCCTGACCTCGAACAGCGCCACCACACCCGATTCGCTGGCGACGTAGAGCCAGCCGCGGGCCGGATCGAAAGCGAGCACATCCGGCTCCCTGCCGACCGCGAAGGATGCGGCCACGCGCCGGCCCGCCAGGTCCAGCACCAGCAGCGTGGCGTTGTCCTCGCAGCCGATGAAGGCCAGCCGCGCGGGCGCGTCGATGTAGAGACCATGGTTGCCCTGGGCGCCAGCCAGCCGGATCCGCGCGACGACCTTGTCGGTGCGCGGGTCGATCTCGACCAGTTCGGCGCGGGTCTGCACGTTGGCGAAGATGTGGCCAGACGCTTGGTCGTACTGCGTGTTGCCTACCTCGCCGCCGAGCGGAATCGTCCTCATCGGCCGATTGCTGCGTACGTCGATCACCGTGTCGCTGCGGCCGTGCTCGTTGGAGACGTACAGCTTGTGTGCCCGTGGCGCGTAGGCCATGCCATCGGGATAGTCGCCCGTGGGTATCCGCGCAACGATCTTCAGGCTCGCCGCGTCGATCACGACCACCTCGTCGGTACCGGTGGCGGTGGCGTAGATGCGCCCCAACCGGGGAACGGCAAGCACGCCATGGACCCGGCTCAGGCCCGGAATGTCCGCGACCACGCGCTGGCGGCGCGTGTCGAACACGGTCACCACGTTGTCACCCAGATGGGCCAGGAACAGGTGGTGATGCGAGGGATCCAGGCTGGCATAGTCCCAGCGCGTCGCATGGCCGGTAAGCGGCACGTCGGCGACCGTGGCCAACGGCAGGCGTGATGCCGCAGAGACAGGCGAGGCCAGCAGGGCCATGGCCATGCTGGCCAGGGCACGCGTGAGGCGAGGGACTCGCAAGGGCATGGCGGGCCTCCGTGGGCGCTCGGCTCCTGCGTGTAATCCCCGCGGCGCCATCGTGGCGTGTATGCATGCCTTCCGGCTGCCAGCCGCTTCGGGTGCAAACTGTCGGCCCACCCGGACGGAGAGGTATGCATGCCCGCTCCGACCCTGAAGCTGCGCCTCGCACGGCCCGAAGACGCGCGTGCCGTCAGCGTGCTGGCGCGGCGGGTGGCGCGCCGCTGGATCCTGCCCGACCAGTCGCGCCTGGCCGGCCAGGCGCTGCTGGCGCGGCTGGGCACCCGGGCCTTGCGCGAGCGCATGCGGGAGGGCCAGCGCTTCCACCTGGCCTGGCTGGACGAGGTGCTGGTGGGCATCGCCGGGATGCGTGACGACAGCCACCTGGTGCAGTTCTTCGTCGGCACCCGCTACCAGGGCCATGGCATAGCGAGCCGCCTGTGGCGGCGTGCAATGGCCGATGCGGTGCGCCGCGCCGGCACGCGCAGGTTCACCCTCAACGCCACGCGCGTCGCGGTGTCGGTGTACGAACACCTGGGATTCGTCGCGACCGGACCGGAAGGGGTCTCGCCCGCAGGCGTGCGTACCACGCCCATGGCGCTGGAACTCGACCGCTTGCGCATGCGGGCATAATCGGCCGCTGCCATCGACCTTCCCAGGATTGCCATGCCCGGCCACCAGAACGAAGTCACCTTCCGCTTCCTCGCCCAGCCCACCGACGTCAACTTCGGCGGCAAGGTGCACGGCGGCATGGCGATGAAATGGATCGACCAGGCCGGCTACGCCTGCGCCGTGGGCTGGAGCGGTGCGTATTGCGTGACCGTGTCGGTCAGCGGCATCCAGTTCATCGCGCCGATCCTGATCGGCGACCTGGTGACCGTGCGGGCGCGGCTGATCCACACCGGCACCAGCAGCATGCACCTGGCGGTGGACGTGCTGGCGCAGGACCTGCGCAGGGGCGAGCAGCGCCTGGCGACCAGTTGCGTGATGGTGTTCGTCGCGCTGGACAGCCCCGACGGCAAGCCCACGCCGGTGCCGCGCTGGGAGCCGCGCAGCGACGAGGATCGCCGCCTGCAGGACCACGCACGGCGGCTGATGGAACTGTCCAGGACGATGGAGCAGCAGGTCGCCGCGCTCAGGCCCGCGGTCGCACCGGAGACTTGAGTTCCCCGGCGGCCGGCACCCGCCACAGGAACCGTTCCAGCCACCGCGGACTGGTCAGCGGGCCGAGCAGGCGCTCGGCCGGGACGCTGGACAGCAGGCGCACCAGCAGCCACGCGACCAACAGCAGCGCCACTGCATTCGTCGCGGGTGTCCAGTGCGATTCCACCCACGCAAACAGGCCGGCGGCCACCGCGAACTTCACGATGAAGCCGTGCGCGAGGTACGCCTGCAGGCTGCGCCCGCCGGCCGCCGTGACGGCGAACGCGCGACGCGGGACCAGGACCAGGAATGCCGCACTGCCGGCCACGCCGGCGCCCAGGCGCAGCAGGCGCCACAGCGTGCCGGCGGCATCGTCCACTCCCAGCGCCGCGTAACCGTTGCTCCCGTAGAGCCAGCGCGGGTCCGGCACGGCGCTGGCCGCCCCGCCCAACGCCAGCAGCGTGATTACCGCCAGCGCGCACGCCAGCGGCCCGTGCAGGCGCTCGCGCCACGCCGGCGCATACCGGTGCCCGATCAGGAAGAAGGGAAAGAACGACGCGGTGCGCGAGAGCGACATGCGGTAACCCACGTCGTCCGCCCAGCCGGCCATCAGCGCGAACAGGCAGGCCAGCAGGAGTGGGTGGCGCAGGCGCATGAACAGCGGCAGCAACAGCCGCCACGCCGCCAGGCTCGGCAGATACCAGAGCAGCCAGTACGGCGTGGTGACCCCCGTGGGCCCCGCATCGGGCCAGCCGGGGGCCTGCGCCGCCAGCGCATACAGCGCCTGGAACAGCAGGTAAGGCAGCAGCAACTGGAAGGCGATCCGCTTGAGCAGTTTCAGGTCCACCTCGGTCCGCGCCACCGCGCCGGACAGGAAGGCGAAAGCCGGCATGTGGAACAGGTAGAGGAACCGGTACATCGTGTCGATCGCGGCAACGCCGCGCAGCGGCTCCAGGCTGTGGCCGAACACCACCAGCGTGATCAGTGCCAGGCGCGCGTTGTCCTTCCAGGGATCGCGTACGGGAACGGTGGATGGCGTGGGCGCGGCAACGAGGCCGACGCCCTGTCGAAACCAGGGGGACATGCGCCCGAACCTAGCATCGGGAGGGTGCAGGGGACGTCCCGGCGAGGCTGTGCGTACATGGTCGGTTCACGGCCGGTTTGGCGGGCGGTCATGCCACGTCCGGCAGCCGGTCGTCGGGCGTGACGCGATCGATCCATCCGGCGAAGCTCTCCATGAACCGCGACAGCGAGGCCTGCAGGGCCGGGTCGCACAGCCGCCCCCGCGCGTCGAAGCGCTGCTCCGCATGGGCGACGAACAGGGTCGGCGAAGGCATCACCAGCGCGCCGCAGGTGTGCAGCACCTGGCGCAGCGATGCCTGCGCCAGCCGTGTTCCCCAGGGACCGCTGCTGGCGCCGAGCACCGCGACCGGGAGATCGTCCAGGACCTGCCCCTCGCGCGAGAGCCAGTCCAGTGCGTTCTTCAGCACGCCGGGCAGGGCGTGGTTGTACTCCGGCGTGGCGATCAGCAGGCCGTCGGCCGCGGCGATCGCCTCGCGCAGCCTGCGCACGCCCGGCGGGCCGCCGGGCGTGGCCAGCTCCTGGTCCTCGTCGAACAACGGCACCTCGGCCAGCGTCTCGTAGAGATCCATCGTGGTGTCGGCCGGCACCGACGTGGCGGCTGCGTGCAGCAGGTGGCGATTCCAGGAAGCGCGGCGCAGGCTGCCGGCAAGGCCGAGGATGTGGGGCGGACGATGGGTCATGGCGTTCTCCGGTAGCTCAGAGGTCAAGGAGCAGCAGGGCCGCGCTGGCCAGCAGCAGTGCCCCCATGGCGGAATCGATGCGGCGGCGCGAACGCGCGCGTGCCAGGTGCGGCGCGAGCACGCGGCCGGCCAGGCTCCACGCCAACAGGCAGGTCAGCGGAATGGCCGTGAACAGCAGGACGAGCGGGAGATAACCGGCCGGGCCGGTGGCCGGGCGTGCGGCCACGAGCGCCAGCACCATCGCCCAGCCCTTGGGATTGAGGAACTGGAAGCAGAACAGCCCCAGCACGCCCGTCGGCAGGACGTCGGCAGGGAGGGGTGCCATGCCCCGTGCGTTGCCGAGCAGGCGCAGGCCCAGCCAGGCCATGTAGCCTGCGCCGGCGACGGCAAGCACCGCGCGCAGCGTGGCGTGCGTCGCCAGCAGTGTGCCGGCGCCTGCCACTACCACGGCGAGCAGGGCGAGTCCGCCGAGCACGATGCCGACGATCGCGCCCGCCGTCGCCTGCCGGTCGCCCCGCCCCGCCTCGCGCAATACGACCAGGTTGTTCGGTCCGGGCGTGATCGCACCGGCCAGCAGCAGGCCGGCGGCAGCAAACAGGTCGTGCATGGCGTTCCTTGGCGTCACTGCCACCTGGCAGCGCCCACAGCATGGTGGCGGCCGATGGTCGGTGGCGTGGCCGCTATGGTCTAGAATTCCGACCATGGACATGCCGCTCAACGCGTTGCGCGCCTTCGCCCTGGTCTACCGGCACCGTGGCGTGCGCGCGGCCGCGCGCGAACTGGGCATGGCCCACTCGTCGGTGAGCCGCCACCTGGGCGAGCTGGATCGCTGGCTGGGTGTGCCACTGGTGCACGCCGGCGCGGGTCGCGCGGGACTGGCTTTCACGCCGCAGGGGGAGGCGCTGGGTCGCGCCGTCTGCGCGGGCCTGGCCGAGATCGAACGGGCGGTGGCGATGCTGCGCGAGGCGCGCCCCGCGCATGCGGTAGCGTTGTCGACCACGCCTTCGTTCGCGATCCGCTGGCTGCTGCCGCGGCTGCCCTCGTTCGAAAAGGCGCATCCGAAGACCGAACTGTCGGTGCTGGTCGACCAGAAGCTGGAGGATTTCGCCGACGGGCGCGTGGACCTGGCCGTGCGCATGGGGCACGGGCCTTGGCCAGGGCTGCACTGCGAGCCGCTGATGGACGATGCGCTGTATCCGGTGATGAGCCCGGCCTACTGGCAGGATCACGGCCGCCCCTCGCGACCGGCCGAGCTGGCCGGGCTGCGCCTGCTGCATGATCGCGATCCGCAGGCGGCCTGGGAGCTGTGGCGGCACGAACACGGGCCGGCGCGCCTCCCGCTGCAGGGCGGCGCACGCTACGCCGCCTCGGACCTGGTGCTGCGCGCCGCGCAGCAGGGGCAGGGCGTGGCGCTGGCCCGCCATCGCCTGGTGGCCGACGAGCTGGCCGCCGGCACGCTGGTTCGCCCGTTTGGTGCACTTGAGGTACCACTGGGGCCGGCATACTGGATCGTGCGCGCAGACGCAGCCCGGCCACGCCCCGCGCTTGCGGCCGTCATCGACTGGCTGCGCTGGCAGTCATCCGCGCCCTGGCAGGGCTAGCGGCAGCGTGGCCGAGCGCCGTGCTTGCCGCGATGGGGATCGACCGGCCTGGCGGCAACAGCGAAGTGCACACGGGGCGCCTGCGCCGCCGCGGCGACCCGGCCGCGGCCGGGCACCGACGTTCGCCCCGGGGCGGCAGCCCGGTCCACCACGGTGCAGGCAAGCATCGCCGGCAGGCCGGCATGGGCCTGCCCCAGGGTGGCGCGTGGCACCGGGCGCCGGCTCCGCACGGGTGCCTGCCGGCAGGCTCCGCGCCGGGCCCTGTCGACAGCGTCGGGCGAGGCCCCCGGGAAGGGCCCTGCGTCTTCGTGTTCAACGCACGCCGTAGAGTGCCTTGACGTCCTTGAGCAGCGCCGACTGGCTGTCCGGGCGGGCGTAGAACATGTGGCCGCCTGGGTAGTTCTTCACCTGCACGCGGCGCGGGTCGCCCATCGGTGGCATCTGGTCGACGATCAGCACCGAGGCCATGAAGGGGCAGGACAGGTCGTCCCAGCCATGCGCGATCAGCACGCGCAGGCCCGGATCGTTGGCGACCGATTCGCGCAACTGCGAGACCGAGCCTTCGATCGCGTCGTCATCCTCGTGCCAGAGCTTGTTCACTTCGTAGCTCAGTGCGTTGTAGCGGCCCGAATACTTCCAGCCGACGGTGCGCGTGACGAAATCGACCATCGCGGTGGTGGTCGGCGCGATGATGCCGTTGAGGATCGGGTCGCCGGTGCGCTGGCGCGGCGCGTAGGGGAAGGGATCCCAGGCGGTGACGTTGGAGTCGTAGCGGCTGCCCAGCTTGCCCTCGGCGCGGTAGACCTCGCGCAGGTAGGCCTGGGTTTCCAGGCGGCCGCCCGAGCGGCGCACGAACAGCGGGTCAAGGCCGGTCAGCTCGGTGACCTTCCTGATCACGCGTTCGGTCGCCCGCGGATCCGAGCGCCCGCGCATCAGGTCGACGGCGTACTCGCCGCGGGTGTACTCGACCACCTGCGCCATCGCCTCGGGGGTCAGCCTGTGTTCGCGTTCGAGGTGCGCCGCGGCGATCGAGGGCAGGGTCAGCATCCAGGGCAGCGGCGAGACGTTCTCGTCGTTGGAGGCCGCCGGGTCGAGATAGGGCGAGACCAGCACGACGCCCTTCATGGCCACGCCCAATTGCGTCTGCAGGTAGTCGGTGATGCGCGGGCCGCGGAAGCCGCCGTAGCTCTCGCCGACCAGGTACTTGGGCGACTGCAGGCGGCCGCTCTTGACCAGCCAGTCGTAGACGATCCGCGAGAGGTACTTGATGTCGCTGTCGGTGCTGTAGAAAAGCTTGGTGGCCTTCTTGTCGTCCACCAGCGCGCGGCTGAAGCCGGTGCCGACCGGGTCGATGAACACCAGGTCGGTGAAGGGCAGCCAACTGCCGGGGTTGTCGTGCAGGGTGGCCGGGTCGGAGGGGTTGTCGCCCTCGACGCCGAAGTCCACGCGCTTGGGACCGATCGCACCGAGGTTCAGGTAGACCGAGGACGCGCCCGGGCCGCCGTTGAGCGCGAAGGTCACCGGGCGGTCGCCGCCGCCCATGGTGTAGGCGGTGTAGACCACTTCGGCCACGGTGTTGCCCTTCTCGTCGCGCACCGGCAGCGAGCCGACGGTGACGGTGTACTTGAGCGTGCGGCCATCGATCTGCGCACTCTGTTGTACGTGCGCGTCCGCGGGGAAAGGCGGCAAGTGGTAGTCGCCGTGGCTGGCTTCGGTGTCGGGCTTGTCCGCGGCGAACGCGGGGGCGGCGAAGCCGGCCAGCAGCGAGGCGGCCAGCAAGGTGGCCTGGAGGGTCTTGCGCACGGTGGATTCCCCTGGGGCGTAAAACCCCCAGCCTAGCGGCTGCAGCACGGGCGGGAGTGTGCCCAAAGGCATGGGGGCTGGCTGACGCTCCCGTAGGAGCCCACTTGTGGGCGATGCTCCGGTTTGAAACATCGGCAAGAGCATCGCCCGCAAGTGGGCTCCTACGGTGGCGCGCAGGGAGCGGTTCAGGCCGGCAGGGCGACCAGCTGGTCCTGCACCTGGTTGATTGCATCGCGGATGCGCTTGCTGAACACCGAATCGAGGTGGTGAATGAGCAGCAGCCGTTCGGTGGCGCGGGTCATGGCCACGTAGAGCAGGCGCGCCTCCTCGGCCTCGTCCTTGCCTTCCTTGGGCAGCGAGCCCAGGCCCGGGACGATCACGAACGGGAACTCCAGCCCCTTGCTCGAGTGCATGGTGACAAGCTTGACCGTGTCGCCGACGGCGAACAGCGCCCCCTTGCCGCGGCCCTCGGCCAGCCTGGCCGGGATGCCTTCGCGTTCCAGTGCCTCGGCGAGCTTCTCGCCTTCCCACTGGTTGCGGAAGATCACCGCCATGTCCGACCAGGGTCGCCCATGCGCGCTTTCGTCGCGCAGCTGCGCGATCAGCACGGTGAGCTGGGCGGCCGCGGTCTCGACCCGGATCAGCTCCGGCACCGGACCACGGCGGCCGGCGCTCTCCGGGGCGATGAGCGGCACGCCGTCCCCGTCGTCGTCGCGCTCGACCAGCAGTTCGTTGGCGAACCCGCGCGCCACGGCCAGGATCTCCAGCGTGTTGCGGTAGTTGAGCTTGAGGATGGTGGTGCGACCCTGTGCCTGGATGCCCAGGCTCTTCCAGCTGACATTGCGCCGGTCCGCCTTGCCGTAGATGTTCTGCGCGTCGTCGTAGAGCACCAGCAACGAGTTGGTCGCCGGGTCGATCATCTGCACGATCAACCGGTACCAGTCGGGCTCGAAGTCGTGGCCTTCGTCGACCAGAACCGCGCCGTACTGGAAGCGCGGGATCTGGCCCTTGTCGACGCCGGCGATCACCCGCTCGACCATCTGCTCGAAGAAGCCGTCCGACCCTTTCGGCGGCAGTTCCACGTGGTAGGCCGTGAGCATCTTGTGGCACCACTTGTGGAAGTTGTAGACCTGCACCTTCTCGGCAAGCCCGCGCTCGCCGATCAATTGCTCCAGCCGCGCGGCCAGTGTCTTGTTGTAGCAGAGCACCAGGATCGGCCGGTTCATCGCGCGCGCCAGTTGCATGGCGCGGAAGCCCAGGATCATGGTCTTTCCGGAACCGGCGACACCGTGGATGATCCGGTGTTCGTCGCCGAGCGACCGCGCCAGCTGTTCCTGCTGGGCGTCCATCACCTTGACCAGCTCGGGAATCTGCAGCGGGCGCACCGCCGCGTCGGTCGGGCCGAACAGGCCGAACTGGCCGCTGCCGGGCTCCACGCGCAGCTCGGGGAACAGGTGCCAGCGCACGCGGTCGATCTGCGGCAGCGTGAGGGCCACCGGGAAGGCATGCGGAAACATCGCCCACAGCCGCTCCTGGAAATCCTCCGACTCGACCGATTCGTAGAACTCGTCGCGGCAGATCGCCAGGTGCGCCGGGATGACCGCGTCCAGCCCGCCGTCCTCGAACTGCTTGCGGCTGATGTTCGACAGCACCACGCCCCAGGCCCACGGCATGATGTTCTTGCCGGCGTGGCGGTGCCCGGCGGGGTAGCGCAGCGCCGGGTCGCGCTCCAGCACCACGCCGATCTCCAGAGCGTAGGCGCGCGCCTGCAGCAGCGGATGGTTCTCCTTCACCAGGCCGCGCTCGGTGACCAGGGTGAATTGCGTGCTGTCGGCGTGCTGGATGGTCTCGGCCTTCCAGTCCTTAACCTGCAGCACCAGCAGGCCGCGGCGCGGGTGGAACACCACGAAGTCCGGGCGGCGCTGCTTCAGGCCCACCGGCACGTCGTACCAGAGCAGGTAGTCGTCTTCCAGCTTCTGTTCCAGCCGCTCGGAGAAGCGCTTCTCGCCCGCGGTCATGCGCGCCAGGCAGCTGTTGCGGGAGGGGATCAGGGTGGCCATGCCGCGTCCGTTGGGCGTTTTGCTTGGAAAGTAGCGGACTTCACTGCGCTGTCAACGCTAAAGTCGAGCCAGCCAGCGCCGATACCACGGGCGAGGACATGGCCAGGGAGCGCCGTCGCGGGCACGCGCGTCGAAGCGGCCGTTGTCATGTCCTACCGGGCGCGGGGAGAGCCCAGCATGCCCATGCACATTGAAACGTTGTCCCTGATCAGTGCCGTGCAGTCGCTGGCGCTGGCCATCCTGTTGTGGGCCGGCACCCAGGGCGGCTCCGGGTCGGCGCGCACCAGCCTGAAGATGCGCGCTGGCGCGCTGGCGGTGGAATCGGCGGCCTGGGGGATGCTGGCGGCGCAGGCGTGGCTGCACCCGGCGCAGCTCCTGCTGGGCGGCAACGCGCTCAACCTGGTGGCCCAGGGCATGTCGGCGGTCGCCCTGCGCATGTTGCTGCGCGAGTCGCTGCGTTGGCGCACGGTGCTCGCGATCGGCGTGGTCGGCTGGCTGGGCGTGGCCTGGTTCGGGGTCATCGACACGGACTATCGCCTGCGCGTGCTGTGGGGCTCGGCGGCGATCATGGCCGACATCGGCCTGCGCATGCAGGCGTTGCTGCGGGGCGGCCTGCGGCGCAGCTCGCGGGCGCGCCGGGCGTTGCTGGTGATGTGCTCGGCGTCCGCGCTGCTGCTGGTGTGGCGCAACGGCCAATTGTGGTTCGACTTCAATCCGCCGGCCGACATCATCCAGCCGGACACCGTCAACTACATCTACGTGCTGTTGTCGGGCATGCAGCCGATGTTCCTCAGCATCGGCTTCCTGCTGCTCTACAGCGAGACCTTGCGGAGCGAGTTGCACCAGCTGGCACGGGTCGATTCGCTGACCGGCGTGAAGAACCGCCTGGCGCTGATCGAGACGGCCACCCAGTTGCTGTCCCACGCCCATCGGGTGGGACGGCCGCTGGGCGTGCTCATGATCGACGCCGACCATTTCAAGAGCATCAACGACCGTTTCGGCCACGGCGGCGGCGACAAGGTGCTGCTGGCGCTGGTGGGCAGCATCCGCGGCACGCTGCGTGCGGGCAACGCGATCGGCCGCATCGGTGGCGAGGAATTCGTGGTGCTGGCGCCCGACACCGGCCTGGAGCAGGCGATGGTGCTGGCCGAGCGCATCCGCCGCACGATCGAATCCACGCCGCTGCTGGTGGAAGGGCATCTGCTGCAACTGACCGTGTCGATCGGTGCGGCAGCGGCCGAGCCCGGCGCGCAGGAGGATGTCATGAACCTGCTGCAGCGCGCGGATGCGGCGTTGTACGCCGCCAAGCATGCCGGGCGCAACCGGGTGATGGCCGCCGATCCGGCGCTGGCGGGGAGGCGCCTGCTGGCCTGATGCCGGGTGGGCGCAGGGCGGGCTTCAGTCCGGCTTCCCGCGCGGCCGCGGGCCGAACCCCGACCTGCGGTCAGCTTTCCAGCGCCGCGTCCAGCGAGATGTCGGCGCGCAGCACCTTGGATACCGGGCATCCCTGTTTGGTCTCCTGGGCGATGCGCTGGAACGTGTCGGCATCGGCACCGGGCACGCGGGCGCGGCAGTTCAAGGCGATGGCGGTGATCGCGAAGCCCTCGCCCTGCTTGTCCAGCGTCACCTGTGCGCGGGTCTCGATCGACTCCGGCGTCAGCCCGGCGTTGCCCAGGCCCAGCGACAGCGCCATCGAGAAACAGCCGGCCAGCGCCGCGCCGACCAGCTCCTCCGGGTTGGTGCCCGGACCGTCCTCGAAGCGAGACTTGAAGCCGAACGGCGCCTCGCGCAGCACGCCGGTCTGGGTGGAGATGGTGCCCTGGCCGTCCTGCAGGCCGCCGGACCAGGTGGCGGAGGCGGATTTCTTCATGGCGGATATCCCTTGGCTCGGATGGACGGGCCAGTGTGGGCGCGCCGCCATGCAGGAAGCGCGAACGCACGCCGGCGTCAGCTTCACAGGCGTTTTTCCGCGCCAGGCCGTAAGCTCACGGCTTTCCATTCCCGAGCATCGGCATGAGCTTCGACATCCGGCACGACCCTGCGGCCCGGCGTTTCGAAACCGTGGTGGACGGCCAGCATTGCGAACTGGATTATCGGCTGGACGACCGGGTCATGACGATCACGCACACGGGCGTGCCTGGCGCGGTGGAAGGCCGCGGTATCGCCTCGGCGCTGACCCGGGCGGCGATGGAAGCCGCGCGTTCGGCCGGCTGGACGGTCGTGCCCGCCTGCGCCTATGCCGCCTCCTGGCTGCGCCGGCATCCCGAGTTCGCCGATCTGAGCGCCTGAACGGGCGCGTGCGCCGTTGTGCCCGCTGAGTGGTGTCGGCCACACTGGCGCCGGCGCGGCAGTCGCAGGAGGCCCGATGAGCGGTTCCCATCCCCAAGGCACCCGGCCTCGCGGTCACGGGGTCTACCACGCATTGCGCGCGCGGCCCTCGCTGGTCGCCGGCGGTGTCATGTTGCTGGTGGTGGCCCTCGCCGCATGGGGGCTGGGCATGCATCCGGCGCCGGCGTTCCTGCTCGGCTTCGACGCGGGGGCGCTGTCGTTCATGGGCCTGCAGTTGCGTGAGTTCCACCAGGCGACGCCGACCAGCATGCGCGAGAAGGCGCGCCGCGAAGACACGGGGCGCTGGGGCATCCTGTGGAGCGGGGTGGCGATCTCGACCGTGGTGCTGGTGGCGCTGGGCACCGAACTGGAGGCGGGCAAGACCGGCGGCCTGCTTGCGATCGTGGTGGCGACCGCGAGCATCATGCTCAGCTGGGGCTTCCTCAACACGCTGTTCGCGCTGCATTACGCGCACGGCTATTACGGCGAATACGGCGAGCAGCACAAAGGACTGGACTTCCCCGGCGGCGGTGAACCGGACTACTGGGACTTCGCCTATTTCGCGGTCGTCGTCGGCATGACCTTCCAGGTCTCGGACGTCCAGGTGAGCAGCCGCGAGTTGCGCCGGATGGTGCTGGTGCACGGCGTGATCGCGTTCTTCTTCAACGTGTTCATCGTGGCGGTCAGCGTGAACATCGTGGCGGGGCAGGGTTCGTAGCTCCCGGGCGGACAACGGCTGCAGGAGCACCCCCGGGCGCGTCCGCGGACATGACGGTCGCCCCCAGTGGCAACAGGAGCCACGCCGACGACGTCGTCAGTCGCGGAAGTTGTCGAACTGCAGCGGCAGCTCCATGTCCGACTTGCGCAACAGCGCCATCGCCAGTTGCAGGTCGTCGCGCTTCTTGCCGGTCACGCGCAGCTTGTCGCCGTTGATCTGCGCCTCGACCTTCAGCTTGGCGGCCTTGAGCTCCGCCACCAGCTTCTTGGCTACCGGCTGCTCGATGCCCTGCTTGACGGTGATCTTCTGCCGCGCGCCGGCCAGGTTCACTTCCGGCTCGCCCACGTCCAGCGCACGGATGTCGATCTTCCGGCTGGTCAGGCGGCCGCGCAGGATGTCGAGCATCTGCTGTAGCTGGAAGTCGCTGGGGGCGCGCTGGGTAATCACGTAACCGTCCAGTTCGAACACCGCATCGGAACCCTTGAAATCGAAGCGGTTGGCCAGCTCGCGGTTGGCCTGGTCGACCGCGTTGGTCAGTTCGTGCTTGTCCACTTCGGAGACGACGTCGAAGGAGGGCATGGCTGGCACCTTGAGGGTTGGGAAGCGGAAAGTGTAAGCGCTCGGCGATAATGCGCGCCGACGCCCCGTGCGCGCTTCCCTCGATCCATGAAAACCGACGTCCTCATCATCGGCGCGGGTGCCGCCGGCCTCATGTGCGCGATCACCGCCGGCCAGCGGGGGCGGCGCGTGCTGGTGCTCGACCACGCGAACAGGCCGGGCAAGAAGATCCTGATGTCCGGCGGCGGGCGCTGCAATTTCACCAACCTGGGCGTGACGCCGGCCCAGTACCTGTCGGCGAATCCGCACTTCGCCAAGTCCGCACTGGCCCGCTACACGCCGGCCGACTTCATCGCACTGGTGGAGAAGCACCGCATCGCCTACCACGAGAAGGAACTCGGCCAGCTGTTCTGCGACGACTCCTCCAAGCAGATCGTGCGCATGCTGCTGGACGAATGCGCGGATGCCGGCGTGCGGGTGGAGACCGGCTGCGCGGTGGAGCGCGTGCGCCATGGCGAGGCCGGTTTCGCCGTGAGCACGCCGCGCGGCGAAGTGCATGCCGAGGCGCTGGTGGTGGCAAGCGGCGGCCTGTCGATCCCCAGCATGGGCGCGACCGGATTCGGCTACGAGCTGGCACGCCAGTTCGGCCATGCCGTGCGCCCCACGCGCGCCGGACTGGTGCCGCTGACGCTGAGCGGCAAGCACCAGGAGCATTACGCGGACCTGGCCGGCGTGGCGTTGCCGGCCGAGGCGCGATGCGGGCGGCAGGCGTTCCGCGCGGGGTTGCTGTTCACCCACCGCGGCGTGAGCGGGCCGGCGATCCTGCAGATCTCCTCCTACTGGCAGCCCGGCGCGGAGCTGCGGCTGGACCTGCTGCCCGACCGCGACGCGGCCGATTGGCTGCCTGCGCAGCGTGCGGCGCGCCCGGCGGTGGAGCTGAAGACGGTGCTGGCCGACGTGCTGCCCAAGCGGCTGGCGCAGCGCCTTTGCGAGCTCGACTTCGGCAACCGGCCGATGCGCCAGTACCGCGAGGCGGAGCTGGCCGCGATCGGCGCGCGTCTCAACGACTGGCTGCTGGTGGCCAGCGGCACCGAGGGCTATCGCACCGCCGAGGTGACGCTGGGTGGCGTCGACACCGACGGGCTCTCCTCCAGCACCATGCAGTCGAAGCTGGTGCCGGGGCTCTACTTCGTCGGCGAGGTGGTCGACGTGACCGGCTGGCTGGGCGGCTACAACTTCCAGTGGGCGTGGGCGTCCGGGCGCGCGGCCGGCCAGGTGGCATAGCGGTTCGCGTGTCGTCAACGCGGTGCGTGATGGACTGCGGGCTTCGGCTTCGCCATCCGGTTCCTCCCTCATCCGTCCGGGCCCGGCCCCAGGCCGCAACCGAAGGGCACCTTCAGGAGACAAGCATGAACGTCGGATTCCTCGGCCTGGGCGCCATGGGCAGCGCAATGGCCAGCAACCTGCTCGCTGCGGGTTACGCACTGACCGTGTGGAACCGTTCCGAGGGCCCCGCCGAACCATTGGCCTCGCTCGGCGCCAGGGTCGCGCGCACGCCCGGGCGAGCAGTGCAGTGCCAGGTTGTGCACAGCATGCTGGCCAACGACCAGGCGGTGCGCGAGGTGTTCCTCGACGGCGGCGTGCTGGACGAGATGGACCGCGGCACCGTGCACGTCAACCACGCCACCATCTCGGTGGCGCTGGCGCGCGAGCTGGCCGAGGCGCACGCGCAGCGCGGGCTGGGCTACGTCGCCGCGCCGGTGTTCGGTCGCCCGGACATGGCCGCGGCCGCCAAGCTCAACATCGTGGTGGCCGGACATGCGCACCCGGTCGAGACGGTGCGCCCGTTGCTGGAGGTGCTGGGCAGCCGGGTGTGGCCGGTCGGCGAAGCTCCCGAACGCGCCAACGTGGTCAAGCTCGCCGGCAACTTCATGCTGGCCTCCGCGATCGAAAGCATGGCCGAGGCCAGCGCGTTGACGCGGGCGCATGGCGTCGGCGCGGCCGACTTCCTGGAGATCATGACCAGCACGCTGTTCGCCGCGCCGGCCTACCAGGGCTACGGTCGCCTGATCGCCGGGGAACGTTACGCGCCCCC
This sequence comes from Frateuria soli, assembly GCF_021117385.1. Taxonomy (GTDB): domain Bacteria; phylum Pseudomonadota; class Gammaproteobacteria; order Xanthomonadales; family Rhodanobacteraceae; genus Frateuria_A; species Frateuria_A soli. Next base: position 2,376,635 of record NZ_CP088252.1, on the reverse strand, counting down.
CGGCTTCGCGCTCCCGCTGGGACTGAAGGACGTGAACCTGGCGCTTGCCGCGGGCGAGGCGGCGCGGGTCCCGCTGCCGTTCGCCGGCGTGGTGCGCGATGCGCTGATCGAGGCGCTGGCGGCCGGCGGGGAGGGGCTGGACTGGGCCGCGCTCGCGCAGGTCGCCGCCCGCCGCGCCAACCTGTAGGAGCCCACTGGTGGGCGATGCACGTGTTTCAGGTCGACATCGAAGCGCAAGGCATCGCCCGCAAGTAGACCGCTACGAGGTGCGTTGAGGGCGTTGCTGCAGCCAGCGGTCCAATTGATTGGCGAACGCCTGGCGGTCGCGCGCATGGAACGCCGCCGGGCCGCCGGTATCCACGCCGGCGCCGCGCAGCTCGTCCATGAAGTTGCGCATGGACAAGCGCTGGGCAATGGTCTCGCGCGTGTACAGCTCGCCGCGCGGATGCAGCGCCAGGGCGCCCTTGTCGATCGCCTGTGCGGCCAGCGGGATGTCCTGCGTCACCACCAGGTCGCCAGCCGCCAGGCGCTGCACGATCTCGTTGTCCGCCACGTCGAAGCCGCCGGCCACCCGGATCGCGCGCACCCAGCGCGTGGAGGGCGTGCGCAGCGTCTGGTTGGCGACCAGCGTGACCATCACCTGTACGCGCTCGGCCGCGCGGAACAGGATCTCCTTGACCGGGCCCGGGCAGGCGTCGGCGTCGACCCAGATCTGCGGCGGGCCGCTCACGCTCGGCTCCAGTGCAGCAGGCCGTCGACCACCGTGCGCGCGCGACCGCCGATCCAGATCGCGTCCGGCTCTATGCGCGCCAGCAAGCGTGCATCGTGGCCCATCTCGCGGCCCTGGCTGATTGCATAGCCGCGCGCCAGCGCGCCATGGGGTTCAGCCCGGGCGATATAGGCGGCGATCAGGCCGTTGGCGGCGCCCGAGGCCGGGTCTTCGACGATGCCGACGCCGGCGGGAAACGCGCGCACCACCAGCTGGTAATCGTCCGACGCACTGCGTGCGAAGGCGCACAGGCCCATGCTGCCGGTGGCGCGCGCAAGCGCGCCGATCGCGCTGTGGTCGGGCAGCCAGGCGCGCAGGCCGGCTTCGTCGGCCACCTCGGCCAGCCACCAGCGCCTGCCGCCGTCGACCAGCGCCGGCGGCAGCGCCCCGAGCTCGATGCCGGCGAGCGTGGCTTCGACCAGCGGGTGGGCGTCACGTCCATTGGCGAGCACGCGCTCGCCGGGCGACTTGAGCAGCAGGTCGCGCGACTCGCCCTCGCCCTCGACGCGGATCGGCAGCACGCCGGCGCCGCACTCCTGCCAGAGCACGCCGTCCACCGGTCGCGTCAGTCCGCAGGCCAGCACCGCGTGCGCGCTCCCGATGCTCGGATGGCCGGCAAACGGGATCTCGTGCCGGGGGGTGAAAATGCGCACGCGGTAGCTTGCCTGCGGCGTCGAAGGCGGCAACAGGAAGGTGGTCTCCACCAGCGCCGTCCAACGCGCGAAACGCTGCATCTCGTGGTCGCTCCAGCCGCGTGCGTCGGTAACCACGCCCAGGTGGTTGCCGCCGCCGCAGGTGGCAGCAAAGACGTCCAGATGCAGGTAGCGGATCGGTTCCATGCGTGTCCGTGGGGAGCGGGCGGATAAAGGCGCGCATGATACGCCCTGGTGTCGCACCCGTGGCCGCGCGAGTCGACAAGGCGCATGGGGGAGGCCAAGATGGACGGTCCGCCCGTTGCTCAGGAAGCCCCAGCGACCATGATCACCCTGGCCATCATCGCCGTCACCTGCATCGTCTCGTTCCTGGCGTTCAACAAACCCAAGCTGATGGACGACCTGATCCTGTGGCCGCCCGCGATCCAGCGCCATCGCGAATACCACCGCCTGGTGACCTACGGGCTGGTGCACGCGGACTTCGGCCACCTCTTGTTCAACATGCTCACGCTGTTTTTCTTCGGGCGCGCCATCGAGAGCGTGTATGCCGAGGAGCTCGGCCGGTTTGGTTTCCTGCTGTTCTACATCGGTGGCCTGGTGGTCTCGATCCTGCCGACCTACATCAAGAACCGTCGTAATCCGAACTACCACAGCCTGGGCGCCTCGGGGGCGGTCTCGGCGGCGTTGTTCGCCTTCATTCTCTTCGCGCCGTGGGCGCGCATCATCGTGTTCGTGCTGCCGATGCCGGCCATCCTCTACGCGGTGCTCTACGTCGGCTACTCGATCTACATGGACCGGACCGGCCGCGACAATGTCAACCACAGTGCCCATCTGTGGGGCGCCGCCTACGGCGTGATCTTCACCTTGCTCATCAAGCAAGGGTTGTTTACTTACTTCCTTGCGCAGCTCGTCCATCCACGCATGTAGGAGGCCAATGCCCACGCCAGGAAACAGCCAGCGACAACCATTCTTCGTGGTGCTCAACCGCCGCTCCGGCAGCGGCGACGGGGGCGCCACGGAGCAGGCGATCCGCGACGCGCTCGATGCAGCCGGGCATCCCTACCGGCTGTTCTGCGCGAAGCACCCCCGACACCTGGGCGAGCTGGCGGGCCAGGCCGTGGAAGCGGCCCGGGCGCATGACGGCGCAGTGGTCGTCGCCGGCGGCGACGGCACCATCAACGCGGTGGTGCAGGCCGTGCTGCCCAGCGGCGTGCCGCTGGGCGTGCTGCCGCAGGGCACGTTCAACTTTTTCGGCCGCTGCCACGGACTGCCCGAGGGCGATGTCGGCGAGGGGATACGCGGCCTGCTCGATGCGCGGGAAACGCCGGTGCAGATTGGCCTGGTCAACGACCGCGTGTTCCTGGTGAACGCGAGCCTGGGACTCTACCCCGAGCTGCTTGAGCGGCGCGAACGGGACAAGCGCCGCTTCGGCCGGCACCGCCTGGTCGCGCTGCTGTCGGGCCTGCGCGCGCTGCTGGGCACCTACCCGGACCTGCGTCTGTCGCTCTGCGAGGACGGCCAGCGGCAGGTGCGGCGCAGCACCACCCTGGTAGTGGGCGACAACCGCCTGCAACTGGAGAACATCGGCATCCCAGAGGCCGATGCGGTGACCCGCGGGGCGCTGGTCGGCATCGTGCTGCCGCCCCTTGCGCGCTGGCGCATGATCCTTGCGGCGATCCGCGGCCTGTCCGGCCACCTGGGCGACGTGGAGAAGGTCGACAGCTTCGCCTTCACCGAACTCGAAGTAGCCTTGCCGCGCCGACGGCAACTCAAGCTTGCGATCGACGGCGAGATCGTTCGTCTGCCGTTGCCGCTGCGCTTCCGCGTGGCACCCCAGGCGCTTCGGCTGCTGGTGCCGCGGGAGCGGAACGAGCGGTGAGCGTGTTGTTGCACGTGTCCGATTCCCATTTCGGCACCGAGCGCGCGGCGGTGCTGGAAGCGCTGAGGCGGTTGGTCCACGACTGCCGTCCTGAATTGGTGGTGCTGTCGGGCGACCTGACCCAGCGTGCACGGCCCGCGCAGTTCGCCGCCGCGCGCGACTTCGTCGCAAGCCTGCCGGCGCCGTTCCTGGCGATCCCGGGCAACCATGACATCCCGCTGTACGCCCTGGCCACCCGCCTGCGGGCGCCGTACGCGCGTTATTCGGCGGCGTTCGGCAACGAGTTGGAGCCGGCATGGTCGTCCGCGGATTGGCTGGTACTGGGGGTCAACACCACGCGCTGGTGGCGGCACAAGCAGGGCGAGGTGTCGCTGGCGCAAATCGAGCGGGTGGCGGCGCGCCTGCGCCAGGCGGCGCCGGGCCAGACGAGGATAGTGGTAGTGCACCAGCCGATGGCGGTGATCGACGAGGCCGACCGGCGCCATCTGCTGCGTGGACACGCGCAGGCGGCCGGCGCCTGGGCGGCCGCTGGCGCGCAACTGGTGCTGGGTGGCCATATCCACTTGCCCTATGTGCGGCCGCTTCCCGAACCGGGCGGCCGCCCTCTGTGGGTTGTGCAGGCCGGCACCGCGGTATCGCACCGGGTACGCCGGGACATCCCCAACTCGATCAACCTGCTCCGCCGCGATGGAAGCTCAGATACCTGCACGACGGAGCGCTGGGACTACGACAGCGCGCAGGCGGCCTTCGCCTGCCACGAGCGGCAGGTGCTCCCGCTGCGCGCCCCGCACGCATCCTGAATCGTGCGCGCTTCATTCCGCAATCGCGCATGACAGCGCAAGGTGCCCGCGCAATACTGGGCGTGCAGGTCTTTTCGCCGCGTGCGTGGCGCATGCGGGCAAGGCTGCACCGACCACCGCAGGAGTGATGACGCATGGCAACGACCCGCACGTCGGCCGCGAAGAAATCCGCGGCAAAGAAGGCAGCCGCCGGCAGCAAGGCGACGAAGAAGACCGCCGCCGCCAAGGCCGGCATCAAGACACCGATCAACCGCACCACCGCCCGTCCGGCTGCGAAGAAGGCCGCCGGCAAGTCCGCGGCGGCATCGAAGAAGACGGCTGCCAGGAAGGTCGCAAAGAAGGCGGTGCCGAAGAAGGCCGCCGCAAAGAAGGCAGCACCGAAGAAGGTCACGGCAAAGAAGGCAGCACCGAAGAAGGCCACGGCAAAGAAAGCAGTGCCGAAGAAGGCAACGACAAGGAAGCTCGCGCCAAAGAAGGCGGCCACCAGGAAGACCGCGTCGGCCGCGGCCCGCAAGGCGGCGGCCAAGGCGACGCCGAAGAAAGCGGCCACGCACAAGGCGGTGCCCGGCAACGCGGCAGGGACGAAAGCGGTAAGCAAGCCGGCTGCGAAAAAGGCCGTATCCGCAGGCAGGTCCGGCCGACCGGGCCCGGCCACGCGCAAGGCGACAGCGCCGCGCAAGGCTGCCCCGGCAACCCAGCACATCAGCCCGGAAGAAGCGGTGGCGCACATCCAGGCCCTGCTCGATGCCAAGCAGAAGCGCACCCGGCAGGCGTCGGCGCGAGGGGATGGACAGTCGCGCCCGCAGCCGCGCGGTGAATCGGCCATCCATACTCCCGAGAGCCCGCAGCTTCCCAGCGACGCGCCCAAGACCACCATCCCGGTGCACACCGGCCAGCGCGGGGCCAAGGTCTGACGCTGCCCCCGCCGCGCCCGTGCATCTGCCGGGCGCGGCGCTCAGGGCGCATTCAAACCGCCGCGACTAGCGTGACCTGCGTGACCGCCGTCACGGAGGTGAGGCCATGAAACGCATGCTTGCAGGGCTGGCGCTGGTGCTTGGCACGGCGGCGCTGTCGGGTTGCTATTACGACCCCGGGTACAGCTACGTGCGCGGTAACGGCTACCAGGGAGACGCCTATTACGGCGAAGGTCCCTCGGTGATCTACGAGCCGGACTATTACGGCTACGGCAGCTACTACGGCCCTGGCTGGGGCTACGGCTGCTGCTATTCCTCCGGGGTGAGTGTCGGCGTCAGCGGCACCTGGCATCGGGACTCCCGTCATTACCGTGGACGGGACTGGAGCCGTGACCGGCGCGACTACCGTGATGACCGACACGACTACCGCGATGACCGGCATGATCGCCGCGCGTGGCATGGGCGGGACGACCGCGACCACGGTCGGCGCGATGCACGCGACCGCCGCGATCACGACCGCGACTGACCGGTCCTAGCCGCGCCTCGTGCCGGAAGCGTCCGCTTGGCACAATCGGGACATGCCATTCCCGTCCCTCCGCAGGCGCATCGGGCGCCTGGCCACCGTCGCCTCGTGCCTCCTGCTCGGCGGCTGCGGCAGCCTGAGCTATTACGCCCACGTGGCGCATGGGCAGGCATCGCTGCTGATGCACCGCCGGCCGATGGCCGAGGTGGTGCGCGACCCGGCCACCGATCCCGGACTGGCCCGCCGCCTGGGCCTGGCCGCGCAAGCGCGGCGGTTCGCCTCCGACGCGCTGGCACTGCCGGACAACCGCAGCTACACCAGCTACGTGGATCTGCATCGGCCCTACGTGGCGTGGAACGTGTTCGCCACTCCGACGTATTCGGTCGACGCCCTGCCGCAGTGTTTTCCCATCGCCGGCTGCGTGGCCTACCGGGGCTACTTCGAGCAGGCGCGCGCGCAGGCCCGTGCGGCGGACCTCAAGGCGCAGGGCGACGACGTGTGGATCGGCCCCGTGCCTGCCTATTCGACGCTGGGCTGGTTCGCCGACCCCATCGTCTCGAGCATGCTGCGCTGGGATGACGACCAGCTGGCCGGCACCATCTTCCACGAGCTCGCACATCAGCGCCTGTACGTGAAGGGCGACACGGCCTTCAACGAATCGTTCGCCAGCTTCGTCGAGCAGGAGGGCTTGCGCGAGTGGCGCAAGGCGCGGGGCTTGCCGCCGCCCGATCCGCGCGACCAGGCGATGGAGCAGGGCTTCACCGCGCTGGTGCTGGGCCTGCGCGAGCGCCTCGAGAAGCTGTACGCGAGCACCGCAGACGCGGCCATGCTGGCGCGCGGGAAGCAGGCGCAGATCGAGGCGTTCCGGCGCCGCTATGTACAGTGGCGCGACAGTCGCTGGTCCGGAGACCCGCGTTACGACGCCTGGGTGGGTTCGCCGATCAACAACGCCAAGCTGCTGCCCTTTGGCCTGTACGACCGCTGGACCGGCGCGTTCGCGGTGTTGTTCGAGCGCGCCGAACGGCAGTGGAGTGCGTTCTATGCCGCGGTCGGCGCGCTGGCGAAGAAGTCCGGGACCGAACGGACGCGGGACCTCGAACGGCTGGCCACCTTGTCGAACCCGATCGGACCCGTGCGCCAGTAGCCCCGTTCGATCCGTCCTGCGGCCTGCGCTCAAGAGGGACGGAAAGAGTCCGCGCTCGCACCGCCTCCCGGATGGAGGGGCTCCAACCGCATGCGTTTGCGCCTGACCCCGAAAACCGGCAGCGCGCGCCTGGAGCTGCTCGTGTGCGCGATCGACGCCCGACTCGCCGAGCCGCCATCACCACTGGGATAATGCGTCCCCGATCCGGCTTCATGCCGGTTCCCGCCAGGCCAGCGCATGATCGTCCAGTCCCTGCTCGACACCGACCTGTACAAGTTCTCGATGATGCAGGTGGTGCTGCACCACTATCCCGCCGCCCATGTCGAGTACCGCTTCAAGTGCCGCAACCCCGGCATCGACCTGGTGCCGTATATCGACGAGATCCGCGCCGAACTCGACGCCCTGTGCCGCCTGCGCTTTACCCCCACCGAGCTCGACTACCTGCGCGGCTGGCGCTACATCAAGAGCGACTTCGTCGATTTCCTGGCGCTGTTCCAGCTCAACGCCAAGTACGTGGAGATCGCTCCGTCGCCGGCCGCCAACGGCGAGATCGAGATCCGCATCCGTGGTCCGTGGCTGCACACGATCCTGTTCGAAGTCCCGCTGCTGGCGATCGTCAACGAGGTCTACTTCCGCAACACCCGGCCTGGGCTCGACCTCGCCGAAGGCCGCGCGCGCCTGCGGGCCAAGATCGAGCTGTTGGGATCGGACCCCGAATACGCCGACTGCCGCATCGCCGACTACGGTACGCGGCGGCGCTTCTCGCGCGACTGGCACGAGGAGGTGGCGCGAACCCTGCGCGACGGCCTGGGTGAGCAACTGGCCGGCACCAGCAACGTATGGATGGCCTGGAAGCTCGGCCTGACTCCGCTGGGCACGCTGGCGCACGAGTACCTGCAGGCGCACCAGGCGCTGGGCCCGCGCCTGCGCGACTCGCAACGCGTGGCGCTGGAAACCTGGGCGAAGGAATACCGCGGCGACCTGGGCATCGCGCTGTCGGACGTCTACGGCCTGGATGCCTTCCTGCGCGACTTCGACATGTATTTCTGCAAGCTCTTCGACGGGACCCGGCACGACTCGGGCGACCCGTTCGCCTGGGGCGAGAAGGTGCTGGCGCACTACCGCGCCAACCGCGTCGATCCGCGCACCAAGGTCCTGGTGTTCAGCGACGCGCTGGACATGCCCCGCGTGATGCAGTTGTACCGGCACTTCCGCGGGCGCTGCCAACTGGCCTTCGGCGTCGGCACCAACCTGACCAACGACGTCGGGCCCACGCCGCTGCAGATCGTCATCAAGATGGTCCGGTGCAATGACCAGCCGGTAGCCAAGCTCAGCGATTCGCCGGGCAAGAACATGTGCGACGACCCGGCGTACGTCGCCTATTTGCGCCAGGTGTTCGCTATCGCGGCGGAGGCGTGAGGCGCGCTACAGGCCGATATGGCGGTCGCGGCGCGCACGCACGCGCACCTGCCGGCGAGGTGCCTGGCGGCACGCGGCGAAGGCCATCAGTACGAGCGTGGCGAGCGCGACCAGGGCGGAAAGCATCAGGTACAGCATGGCAGCATCGTCCCCATGGCGCCGGGCAGGACACGGCCATCGCTCATGTGCACATGCCGCCGCCGGCGTAGACTCGCCGACACCTTATGGGAGCCGGTGCATGAGCAGTGTCTACGACTTTTCCGCGCGCGACATCGATGGCCAGGAACGCTCGCTTGGCGAGTGGCGCGGGCGCTGGCTGCTGATCGTCAACGTGGCCTCCAGGTGCGGCTTCACCCCGCAATACACCGGGCTGGAGGCGTTGTGGCGGGAGTGGCGCGAGCGCGGCCTGACCGTGCTCGGCTTTCCCTGTGACCAGTTCGGGCACCAGGAGCCCGGCGACGAGGCGGAGATCCGCCGGTTCTGCAGCCTCAACTACGAGGTGAGTTTCCCGTTGTTCGCCAAGATCGAGGTCAACGGGGCCGATGCCCACCCGCTTTATCGCTGGCTCAAGCGCGAGGGCAAGGGGGTACTCGGCAGCGAGGCGATCAAGTGGAACTTCACCAAGTTCCTGGTCGATCCCGAAGGCCAGGTGGTCAGGCGCTACGCACCGACCGACGCGCCGGGGAAGATCGGCGCCGATCTGGCGCGACGGATTACCAACTGACCGTATCCCTGCAGGAGCGCGCTCCTACAACGTCTTTTCGTCCAGTTCGGCCAGCAGGATGGCGATCGCATCGACGTCGGCGCTGGCCGGCATGGCCTCCGGCGGCTCGTAGCCGTTGAGCAGGATCGCGAACGCCAGGTGCTCGCCGGCCGCGCTGGTGACGTAGCCGGCCAGGCAGTTCACGTACGACATGCTGCCGGTCTTGGCATGCACGTTGCCCGCGGCGGGCGTGCCGCGCATGCGCGAGCGCAGCGTGCCGTCGACACCGGCCAGCGGCAGCATGGCGCGCAACCGGGCGCCAGCCGGACCGTTGGCCAGGAAGGCGAGCAGACGCACCAGCGCGTTCGGCGTGGTGAGGTCGCGGCGGGACAGGCCGGTGCCTTCGCCGATCAGGCTGGCCGAAGGCGGGATCCCGATGCGATCGAGCAACCGGCGCAGCGCATGGATGCCCCAGTCGGCCGAGCTCAGAAAGCCCTCGGGTGCGAGCGGATCGTCCGTTGCCGCGGCGTGGGCGCGGGTACCGGCCAGCTGCAGGAGGTTCTGCAGGTAGAGGTTCTGCGACCGCTTGAGGCCCTCGCTCAGCAGCTTCGCCAGCGTCGGCGATTGCACTTGCGCCAGTACGGTGCTGCCTGCACGCAGAAGCCCGTCCTGCTGCGGCCAGCGCAGCACGCGCAGTTCCCCATCGAGCTTGATGCCGTGCCGCTCCAGCGCCTGCAGCAGCAGCTGGCCGGCCACGCGAGCCGGATCGGCCATCGCCAGCCGGAAGCTGCGCGGGGGTGACTGCACCGGGATGGAGCCGAAGGCGTGCAGCAACGTGCTGCCTGGAGCGCGATAGAGATTGATGTCCTCCGGGGTGCCGGCCGGTGCGGTGAGCAGGCGCCCATCCAGCGAGGTCGCCGCCGCCGGAGGGTCGAGGGCCAGTTGCGCCGGTTCGCCTGCATGCGCCGCCGGGGTCACGGTCAGTCGCCACTGGTTTTTGTACACGCTCAGGGCCGAGGCAGGCGCGGCGAAACCGGCGAGCAGGTCGGAGGCCTCCCAGCCATCGCCGATGGCCGGTCCGGCGAAGTAGCTGCTGTCGGCCACCAGATCGCCGTGCACGCGGCGCACGCCTCTGGCCACCAGCTGGCCGGCCAGCGCATCGGCCCAGTCCGCGGTGGACGGATCGGCTCCCAGCGAGGGATCACCCATGCCATAGAGCACCAGCGGCCCCTGCACGCGCCCGCGCCTGCCCGGGGCGGCACCGAGTACGCGGGTCGGAATGCGGTAGCCGGCATCCAGCCCGTTCAGTACCAGCGCCGCGGTGTAAAGCTTGGCGGTCGAAGCGGGCTGGAACAGCTTGTCCGCGTCGTGCGCGTACAGCGTGCGCCCGCTGTCCAGCGACACCACCGCGATGCCCCAGCGTGCAGCGCCGAAGCGCGGTTGGGCCAGATGCGTTTCGATGGCCGCGCGCGTGGCGGGCAGGTCCATGGTCACGGCGTGCTGCGGGGCCAGGGCCATGGCGAGGGCGAGCAGGGGAATCAGGCACGGAAGCTTCATGCCCCGCAGTATCGCAATCGCCGGTTAACGGCGCAGGCCGGTGTGACGGTCCGTCTACCACGACCTGTTAAGCTGGCCCATTGACCTACACCGAGAGTGCCATGCAGATCGCAGACAACACCGTCGCCTCCTTCCACTACACGCTGACCGACGACGAGGGACGGGTCATCGACAGCTCCGAGGGACGCGAGCCGCTGTCCTACCTGCACGGCACCGGGCAGATCGTTCCCGGCCTGGAGAAGGTGATGGCCGGGCGCCAGGCGGGCGACCAGTTCAAGGTCGACGTGTCGCCCGAGGAGGGTTACGGCCCTCGCCACGCCGAGCTGATGCAGGAAGTGCCGCGCGAGGCGTTCCAGGGCGTGGAAGACATCCAGCCGGGCATGCAGTTCCAGGGCCGCGGTCCGCAGGGCGCGATCAACGTGACCGTGGTGCGCGTGGACGACGACAAGGTGCACATCGACGGCAACCACCCGCTCGCCGGGCAGACGCTGCACTTCAATGTCGAGGTGACCGACGTGCGTGCCGCCAGTGGGGAAGAGCTGGCGCACGGGCACGTGCACGGCCCGGGCGGTCACCAGCACTGAGCGTCCCCGGACGCTTCTTCAGGAGCCCGCCTGCCTGCAGGCGGGCTCCTGCGTTCATCAGTACCAGTCCAGCAGCGACACGCCCACGCCCAGGTAGGTGGCGTTGTGGTTGTAGTCGATCAGGCTCTCGCCGTAACCCTTGAACAGCTCCATGTAGCCGCGCAGGTTGCCGGCCAGCGGGAAGCTCCAGGTGAACTGCGCCGCACCGTGGCTGCGGCTGCCGCCGCGGAAGGAATGGCGAAGCATCATGCCGAATTCGTGCCCGTTCCATTCGTGCACGATCTGCACTTCGCCGCGGCCCATGTAGTCGCTGATGTCCGGGTTGTTGTCGTCGGTGCCGCCTTCGGGGATGCGCCACCACGGGCGCAGCATCACCGTCCAGTTGCCACGCTCCAGGCCGATGTCGGCGATCACCCGGTTCCAGCTGCGCGAGAGCGGGTTGGAGCGGCCGTTGGACTGGTGGTTGATGCCGATGCCGAGCAGTCGCCCATTCCAGCCCAGCAGCTCGTAGTGCGTGTCGAAGACCAGCATCGCCTCGGGTTCGTAGTTGGTTTCGCGGAACGGACGCGAGAGGCGGTCGTTGTAGACCTGCCAGCGGGAGGACTGGGTGTAGCCCAGCCAGAGGTCGCCCGCGTCGCCGAACACGCCCTGCCACAGCTTGGTCTTCAGGCTGAGCTGGAACTTGGCCTCGACGTTTTCGAGCCGTTCCGGCGCGCTCACCGTATTGAGCGGGTTGGGGCTCCGCGGACGCTCGTTCTGGTTGCTGGTGGCGAACACAGGCAGCAGGTAGACCGGCTTGTAGCCACGCACGTTGAAGGTGCCGAGCTTGGCCTCCGGCGCCAGTTCCCATCGGCTGTCCAGCAGCGACAGCGGTGTGGCCACTTCCGGATTCCCTTGCGGGGCGACCAGGCGGCTGTCGGCATCGTGGCCGAACACGCTCGTCGACTCGACCTCTTCGTCGGCGCGCTTTTTCGCCACCGGCAGGTTCACGCGGCCGGTGGCGTGGTCGTAGCACGCCAGCCGCTGCGCGTCGCTTTCGATCGCCGTGCAGGCGCGGATGTCCATCGGGTCGGGGTTCTGCGCGTGTGCCGCGCCAACCCAAAGGCCGCCGAATGCCACCAACACCGCGGCCGTACCATGCTTGATCAAGGGCGTCGCTCCCTAAGGCAAAGGCGCGAGTCTAGCGAGCATCGACCCAACCGGCCGTGACGGTGGACTTTCCAGGCCTGCAAGCACGGTGGTGCGGGTGGCGCAGGCCCTCTGTGAGTGCACGCCCCGATGCGGCGCAAAAAAAAGCCGGCCGCGAGGCCGGCCAGGGGAGTGTCGAGCGAAAACTCAGTGCGACTGCCAGGCCTCGTATTCGCGCTGGGTGACGCGGCCGTCGCCATTCTTGTCGGCGTAGCCGAAATCATTGGCCAGGGGTGGATAGCTGGCGGCTTGCTCCATGGTGATGGACTTCTTGCCGTTGGCCAGTTGGCTGAAGTCCGGCGCAGGTCCGGCCGAGGAGGCCGGCGGCATCGAGGACTTGAATTCCACGTTGGCATTGCCGGAAGCATTCATGCCGCCGTTCATGCCGGCATTGGCATTGCCGCTGGTGTTCATGCCGTCGTCGTCGTGCATGCCCTCGTGCATACCCTGGTCGTTCATGTTGCCCGAATCATGGCCCATCGGTGGCGGCGCGCTCGATGCCGGCGGCGGCATGGTCTGCATGCCCGAGTCCGCCGGAGGAGAATTCGGATCGGTGGGCGGAGGCGGCATGGTCGACTGCGGCGAGCCGGAAGGCGGCATCGGGGCGGTTGGCGGCGGCGGTACCGGATTGCCGGGATCCGACGGCGGCGGCGGTGTGGCCGGGGGAGTCGGAACGTCCTGCGCCATCAGGGCGCCGGACGCCAGCAGCGAACCGGCGACGAGGGCGGACAGCCATGGCTTGCGGAATTTCATCATCGATACTCCATGCCAGAATGCGGGGGGCGCGGGCTGACGACAATCGATGGGGCCGTCGCGCTTCCGGCACGCTAGCAAACGATTTGTAAACGCGGCCTCATCTTGCACAGCAGGGTTCCGTGAAGTCCCAGACGAGGTTGCCTCCCGTTTCATCCGGCCGGACGGCGCCGTTGAGCCAGGCCCAGGCCCGCCGCCTGCACCTGGCCGCGCAAGGCCTGCTCCGGCCGCTCGGCCGGCGGCCGCGGCCCGGCGACGTGCCGGCGACGATCGGGCGGATGCGCCTGCTGCAGATCGACTCCATCCATGTGGTGGCGCGCAGCCCCTACCTGGTGCTGCACTCGCGGCTGGGGGACTATGACGGCGCCTGGCTCGACGAGGCACTGCTGCAGGGGCGCATCGCCGAGTGCTGGGCGCACGAGGCGTGTTTCGTGCCTGCCGCAGACCTGCCGCTACACCGCGCCTGGCGCGAGCGCGGTGCGCACTGGGCACATCGGCACGCCGAACGCATGCATCGCGAGCATCGGGCCGAAATGGACGGGCTGCTCGAACGGGTCCGCACGCAGGGCGCGGTCCGCGCCGCCGACTTTCCACGCGCCGATCGCGGCGCCGGCAGCGGCTGGTGGGAATGGAAGCCGGAGAAGCGCTGGCTGGAGGCCTGGTTCGCGCTGGGCGAACTGATGATCCCGCGGCGCGAACGGTTCCAGCGGGTGTACGACCTGGCCGAACGCGTGCTGGGAAAGCTCGATCCGCCGTTCGCACCGAGCCTGCTCGACACGCCCGGCCTGCGCGAACGCTTCATCCTCGACAGCGTGCGCGCGCTGGGCATCACCCAGGCACGCTGGATTGCCGACTACTACAGGCTCAAGCCCGGGGTGGACGAGGCCGAGCTGGCGCCGCTGGTCGCCAGGGGCGACCTGCTGGCGGTACCCGTGCAGGGCTGGAGCGTGCCCGGCTATGTCCATCGTGACCATGCGCCGCAACTGGAGCGCGTGCGCGCCGGGCAGTTGCGGGCCACCCATACCGCGCTGCTTTCGCCGTTCGATCCGCTGGTGTGGGACCGCGCCCGTGCCCAGACCCTGTTCGATTTCGAATACGCGATCGAGTGCTACACACCGGCACCGAAGCGGCGCTACGGCTACTACGTGCTGCCGATCCTGCACCGCGGCAGCCTGGTCGGGCGGCTGGATGCCAAGGCGCACCGGAGCGAGGGCGTGTTCGAGATCAAGGCGTTGTTCCTGCAACCGGGCCAGCAGCCGACCGCGCGTCTGGTGGCGGACGTGGGCGAAGCGATTGCACGGACGGCACGCTGGCATGGCACGCCCGCGATCCGCCTCGAATGCAGCGAGCCGGCGGCGTTCGGACGCGCCCTGCGCGCCCATTGGAAGACGGCGGGACAACGGCCGTAGCGCACCAGACCGACGGCGCGAGGGCCGTGCCGACGGGACGCGTCAACCGCCGGTGGTTCGCGCCACGCCTGAGGCGGGCGGCGCGGCGGAGGACCTAGCCGCCGCTGCTCGTGCCGGATGCGGTCGGCGCAGCCTCACAGGACTTGCCATGCAGTGCCTGGCGCAGCTGGCTCGCCAGCGAGTTGCAGCGCGTGGCCAGGTTCGGGCGGATGGCCGGGTCCTGCGCGTCGCGCAACAGGCTGGTGCGCATGGCTTCGTAACGGCCCTGGATCTCGCCGGGTTTGTAGATCGCGGCAGCGCGATGGCAGGCCACGTAGCTGGCCAGATAGTTGTCGCAGGCGGGAATCCCGGTGCTCTCGGGAAGTGGGGCTGGTTGTTCCGGCGCGCCGGTGGCGGCGTTGCGGCCACCATGGTCGGCCTGGCTCGTGCTCGGGGTCTCGCTTGGCCGGGTGCGGGGCGTCGGCTGGTTTTGCGATGCCGGTCGGGAAGGACCTGTCCCGCTCGGACCGGAGCGCGTCGGGTGGCCGGCGCAGCCGGTCAGCATCAGGCCGGCGCCCAGCAGGACGGCGATCAGGCGCGGGAGGGTGAGCTTCATGAGGGGGCATTCCTCTTGCGGCGGACATGGCCGGCAGACACGCTGGCGACCTTCACACTAGACAAACGGCAGCGTGAAGAAAACCTGAAAAATCCGGCGCTGACAGCCCGTGTGCACCATTCAGTTTGACGGTCGCGCAGGCGATCGGTACCCGCTATGATGCCCCCACTGTGTTTGCCGGGGTCACCAGAGTCACGTGGCCCGATGCCGCCGACCGGCGCTTCATCGAATCACCCCTAGGGTTTTCCTTGCACACCAGTAAGTCGGCCCCGCACGTTGCGGCGGTCGAGTCTCTATTGATCCAACCTAGTGGAGTGTTTCATGTCTGATCGTCAGATCGGTACCGTCAAGTGGTTCAACGACGCCAAGGGCTTCGGCTTCATCAGCCGCGACAACGGTCCTGACGTGTTCGTGCATTTCCGTGCCATCAGCGGCACCGGCTTCAAGAGCCTGCAGGAAGGCCAGAAGGTCAGCTTCAAGGTCGTGCAGGGCCAGAAGGGCCTGCAGGCCGACGAAGTGATGCCGGCCTAAGCGGTTCCCGCAAGAAAAGCCAGAAGCCGGGCCGTAGCGCCCGGCTTTTTTGTGCC
This sequence comes from Frateuria soli, assembly GCF_021117385.1. Taxonomy (GTDB): domain Bacteria; phylum Pseudomonadota; class Gammaproteobacteria; order Xanthomonadales; family Rhodanobacteraceae; genus Frateuria_A; species Frateuria_A soli. The sequence continues at coordinate 2,361,158 of NZ_CP088252.1, read as the reverse complement.
CGCGGGCCGGTTTTGCGAGCACGCTTGCTTTACGGAAATTTCCGTTATGCTTGGGGCACTGTGTCTGCTCGGTCCACGTGCGTGCCTCGAAGCGGGATTCGACGAATCACGCCTCGCTCCACCCGCTCCCTGCATGCCCAGTAAGTCGTCGGCCAAAGGGGGAGGTCGACTTGTCTCAGCATCGTGCAGAACGGAGTGAGTCATGTCGGATCGTGAGATTGGCACCGTCAAATGGTTCAACGACGCGAAGGGCTTTGGCTTCATCAGCCGGGAGAGTGGCCCCGACGTCTTCGTGCATTTCCGCGCCATCAGCGGAACGGGCTTCAAGAGCCTGAAGGAAGGCCAGAAGGTCAGCTTCAAGGTCGTGCAGGGCCAGAAGGGTCTGCAGGCGGACGAAGTCGCCCCGGCCTGAGGTGGATCGAATGTTTGCCCAAGGCCGGCGCAAGCCGGCCTTTTTTTGTGCGCGCGCCATCACTTCGCTAGCCTGTGGCTTTTGGGCGCCAACTCATGGAAGCGGACCCCAACGACGCCGTGCGCATCGAGCGCGTGATCGCCGCCGATGGCGCGGCCAGCGAACTGCTGCTGGTCGGTGAAGCGGTGCACGGTCGCTGGCTTTACTGGCTGCCCGCGATGGGTGTACCGGCCAGGCATTACCTGCCGCTGGCCCAGGCGCTGGCGGGACGCGGCCTCGCCGTGGCGCTGCACGAATGGCGCGGGATCGGCTCGAGCGACCGGCGCGCCGGGCGGCGCCAGGATTGGGGCTACCGCACCCTCCTCGAGGCTGACCTGCCACGCGGACTTGCGGCCGTGCGCGCAGCCTGGCCCGGGGCGACCGGCTTTCTCGGCGGGCACAGCCTCGGCGGACAACTGGCGGCGATGTACGCCGGCTTGCGCCCCGCGGAAGCCGCCGGACTGGTGCTGGTCGCCAGTGGCGCGCCGTACTGGAGGAACTTCCGCTTCGCCTGGCTGATCGGCGCGTCCTACGTGGCGGCGCCCATGCTGACCCGGCTGTCCGGATACTTCCCCGGGCGGCGCATCGGCTTTGGCGGAAACGAGGCGCGCGGGGTGGTCGATGACTGGGCCCGCACAGGCCGCACCGGGCATTACGCGGCCGAGGGCATGGGCGACCTGGAGGCGGGCATGGCGGCCTACGCCGGACCGGTGCTGGCCGTGCGCCTGCGCGACGACTGGCTTGGCCCGGCCGCCTCGCTGGAATGGCTGCTCGGCAAGCTGCCGCGCACCTGTATCACGCGCGAGGTGCTGGGCCCGGGCGAACTGCCTGGGCCGGCCGACCATTTTGGCTGGATGAAGGCGCCCGACCCGGTCGCCGCGCGGATGGCCGGTTGGCTCGACACCGTGTAGGTGCGCTCCCGGGCGCCAGAGCATGCCTGCCCTCGCCGCAATGGCCGGTTCGTGTCCAGGAGTTCTCCCGTGGAGGCCGCGTCCTCTTGAAGCGCAGCCGGATCGGCGTCATCTCGTGGGCTTGTCTTTCCACAAGGCCATCGCATGGAACTGTTCACCCCCTTCGCGCAGCGCAGCCTGACCTTGCGCAACCGCATCGTGGTCGCCCCGATGTGCCAGTACTCGGCCACCGATGGCGTGCCCGCCGACTGGCACCTTGTGCACCTGGGCAGCCGCGCGGTGGGCGGTGCGGCGGCCGTGGTCGCCGAAGCCACGGCGGTGTCGCCGGAGGGGCGTATTTCCCCTGGCGATACCGGCCTGTGGAACGACGCCCAGGTGGCCGCCTGGCAGCCGATCACCGCGTTCATCCGCAGCCAGGGCGCCATCGCCGGCGTGCAGCTCGCGCATGCGGGCCGCAAGGCCAGCGCGCAGCGGCCATGGGAGGGTGGCGGTCCGTTGCCGGCGGGGCATGGCGAATGGACCACGGTGGCGCCCTCGGCGATCCCTTTCGACCGGAACTGGCATACGCCGCAGGCGCTCGACGAGGCGGGCCTGCGCAAGGTGGTCGACGATTTCCGCGCGGCCGCGAAACGCGCGCTCGCCGCGGGTTTCCAGCTGATCGAGGTACATGCCGCGCACGGCTACCTGTTGCACCAGTTCCTTTCGCCGCTCAGCAACCATCGCACCGACGCCTACGGTGGCAGTTTCGAGAACCGTACGCGGCTGGTACGCGCGGTGCTGGAAGCGGTGCGCGGGGCATGGCCTGACACGCTGCCGTTGTGGTTGCGCATCTCCGCGACGGACTGGGTTTCCGGGGAAGACGGCATGCATGGCTGGAGCGTGGAAGAGAGCGTGCGCCTGGCGCGCGAGGTCAAGCCGCTGGGCGTGGACCTGATCGACGTGTCCAGCGGCGGCCTGGTGCCGCACGTGAAGATTCCGGTCGGTCCCGGTTACCAGGTGCCGTTCGCCGCGCGCATCCGTCGCGAGGCCGGCATCGCCACGGGCGCCGTGGGACTCATCACCGAATCCGCACAGGCGGCCGGCATCGTCGAGAATGGCGAGGCGGACCTGGTGCTGATCGCCCGCGAGAGCCTGCGCGACCCGTATTTCCCGCGTCGCTCGGCACAAGAGCTCGGCGCTTCGCTGGTCGCGCCGGTACAGTACCAGCGCGCCTGGTAGCGGAGCCCGAGCATGGACCACACGCCACGACTGATCGAAGGCCGCAAACACGACCTGGGCGACGGCTTCACCGTGCGTCGCCTGCTGCCCGCGCTGCTGGCGCGGCACGTCGGTCCGTTCGTGTTCTTCGACCACATGGGGCCGGCCGATTTCGCGCCGGGCAGGGGCATGGACGTGCGGCCGCATCCGCACATCGGCCTGGCCACCATTACCTGGCTGTTCGAGGGCGCGATCCGCCACCGCGACAGCCTCGGCAGCCTGGCCGACATCCGCCCGGGCGAGGTCAACTGGATGACCGCCGGCCGCGGCATCGCGCATTCCGAGCGCACGCCGCCGGACGAGCGTCGCGACGGCCATCGCCTGCATGGCATCCAGCTGTGGGTGGCGTTGCCGCGCGAGGATGCCGAAGTGGCGCCGGAGTTCCACCACCACGACGCCGGCGAACTGCCGCGCATCCATCGTGACGGGGTCGACCTGCTGCTGATCGCGGGCACCGCCTACGGCGAACGTTCGCCGGTGAAGGTGTTCGCGCCGATGTTCCTGATCGAGGCGAACCTGGCCCAGGGCGCCACGCTGGACTGGCCGGCCGAGCATGCCGAGCGGGGCGTGTACGTGGTCGAGGGCGAGGTCCGGTGGGGCGACGACGTCCTGGTTGGTACCGACAGCATGGCGGTGCAGGGCGGCAGCGTCGCGCCGCCGCTGCGTGCACGGACGCCAAGCCGGCTGATGCTGTTCGGCGGCGCGCCGCTGGATGGTGAGCGGCACCTGTGGTGGAACTTCGTGGCCAGCTCGCGCGAGCGCATCGAGCGGGCGAAGTCCGACTGGGCGGCCGGGCACTTCGGCGTGGTGCCGGGCGACGACAAGGAATTCATCCCGCTGCCGGAGCACTGAAACGGGCCACGGGCTGCCCGCCCGAACCCTCTCCCTGCAGAGGGTGCCGACAGGCGGGTGAGGATCCGGGCGAGCCGGATCCTTCCCCGACCCTTCCCGAGGGGAGAGGGCTTTACCGGGTGCGCGCGCAGGCGCACGCTGGCGCCAACAACCGATGGCCAGCCGGCATGTCCGAATTCGCCCGCTTCCGCGACTTCTACCCGTATTACCTCAGCGAGCACCGCAATTCCGCCTGCCGCCGGCTGCACTTCGCCGGCAGCACGCTGGTGCTGCTGTTGATCGGCGTGGCGATCGCCACGCGCGACGCGCGCTGGCTGTGGCTGGCGCCGCTGGCCGGCTACGGCTTCGCCTGGATCGGGCACTTCGTGTTCGAGAAGAACCGTCCGGCCACCTTCCGCCATCCGCTCTACAGTCTGGCCGGCGACTGGGTGATGTACTGGGACGTCCTGCGCGGTCGCCAGCGGCTGTAGCGGCGAAAGCTTCGGTTTCCCCGCAGGAGCCCACTTGTGGGCGATGCTCCGGCTCCGGTGGCACGTCCAGGAAAAGGCATCGCCCACAAGTGGGCTCCTACGGATACGGGGCGGATGCAGGGGATCCGTCAGGTGCCCAGCGCCTGGTCCTGCTCGCCGAGCCAGTCGTGGTAGTTGCGCAGCTTGCCCAGCTGGAAGCGCGAGACATCCTCGATCAGCGCCAGGTGGTACCACTGCTCGCCGCGCACGGTCACCGCCTGATGCAGCAGCGCCTCCGGTTGGCGGATGCCCTCGCGGTAGTAGCCGTCGCCCTCGCCGAACCAGGGCAGCCGGTCGCCTTCGCGCAGCGCGGCCAGCAGCTCTGGCGGTGCGCCCAGGTCGCTGGCGATCTCGTAGTGCGCCCGCAGGTCTTCGTCGGTCTGCACCAGCACGAAGCGGCCACGCCCGCGCTCGTCCAGCAGCAGCATGCCGGTCGGGTTGACGTGCAGGTAGCACTCCACCGCCGGGAACTCGCCGACCAGGTCGCGGAAAGCCTGCTGGAACGCCTTGTCGCGCAGGAACCGCACGTTGCCCAGCGCCAGCGCCTCGGCGACGAAGCCACCCACGCGCTCGAAGTAGCGACGCTGCAAGGCGCGGATGCCCAGCTGCAGCTTGTCGATCGCCTGCGGATCGCTCTTGCGGATGAAGCGGTCGATCACGCCGGCGTTGAACGCCTCGATGGCGGTGCAGTCGTCGGCGGTGCCGGTGAGCAGGATCTTGCCGATGTGCGGGTTGGCCAGCTCCCGGCAGAAGGAAATACCGTCCATCTCGGGCATGGTCAGATCGACCACCACGACCGACACCTCGGCGAAACGCTCCGGGTCGAACATCACCCTGTGGATGGAGTCGATGTCCAGCGCGACCAGCTCGCGCGTCTGCGAGGAACGGTCCTTCCAGTGGTACATCCAGCCGCCGCCGGGCACCGCGCGGATGCCGTGGCTGCCCAGCTCCGCCAGTGCCTTGCGCGGTGAACTGTAGCTGCGCAGGCGCAACGCCGGGTCGAGCAGCAACGGCATGCTGTCGAGGTACTTCTCGTGGTCGTCCACCACCAGCGTGGTGGTCGGGAAGTAGAACGGCAGGATGTCGCCGTGGAAATCGATGCTCATGCCGAAGGTCCCTGTCCAGATGGCACGCATGGCGGAAACGTCACGAAGAACTCGGTGTACTCGCCCCAGCGCGAGCGACAGCTGATGCGCCCGCCCATGCGCTCGACGGCATTCTGGGAGAAGGCCAGGCCGATACCCAGGCCGTCGCCGTCGCGGCCTTCGCTGTAGGAGTAGAAGCGGTTGAAGATGCGCGGCAGCACGTCCGGCGGGATGCCCGGGCCGGTATCGCGCACGCGGATGCAGTGGCCGCCGGCGTCGCTGTCCAGGCTCACGTCGATCTCGCCCTTGCCGGCGCGCCCGGTGTGGAACAGAGCGTTGCGCAACAGGTTGAAGAGCACGTGGGTGAGCAGGGTTTCCGACCCCATCAGTACGAAGTCGGTCGGCTCGGCCGACAGCCGCACGCGTTCGCGCTCGGCCTGCGAGGCGTACGGATAGCGTGCCAGCGCCTTTGCCACGCAGGCACGCGCCTGCAGCGGCTCGAACTGCAGCTTGCCCATCGGCTTGGCGGCCATGAGCAGCATGTCGATCACGGTGTGCGCGTGGCTGACCTCGTGCTCGATCACGGCAATGCCACGCTGCAACGCCTGCAGGTGCGGGGCGCGCAGCGCGGCCACCGGCAGGCCGGCACGCTCGGCCACGCGGTGGCTCTCCAGCAGGTTGGGGAGGTAGCGGCCGATCGCGCGGCCGGCCATCTGCACCGAACCCAGCGGCGTGCGAAGTTCGTGCGCGATGTTGTTGGAGGCGCCGATCAGCGCCTTGACCTTGGCCTCGTCGGCGAATTTCTGCGAAAGGCTTGCCAGCGGCCCCAGGATCAGCGTCAGCGCCAGCACCGGCGCGTACTGCTGCAGCGCGTGCAGCGGCCAGGCATCGTGCGGTCCGAGCTCGAACACCAGTGCGGCCAGTGCCGTTCCCAGGCTGTAGATGAGCGCGAAACTCGCCAGGTCGAACAGCATCATCGTGATGAAGATCGAGAACAGGTGCGCGCCGATCCAGACGATCGTGCCGCCGTTGCGCAGCATCAGGTAGCCGAAGAAGAACGGCAGCACGAAGGTGATCACCGCGTACCAGTACAGCGGCAGCCACGGCTTGAACGAACGCGGCCACCAGCGCTGCAACGCCAGCGGCAGCAGCGCCACGCAGCCGGCCACGTGCAGCCCCAGGTTGCTGTAGGGCTGCGGCAGCACGTAGGTCCACAGGAACCAGTACAGCGGCATGAACAGGCCGCCGAGCAGGCACATCACCGGCATCATCGGCTGTGCGTAGCGCGCCCGGGTGAACATCGCGTTGTCCACCCGCCGCCGCAACTGCTGCAGCCGCGAACGGCGGCGGCGCGATGCGCGGGTCATCCCTGGCGTCGACATGGCATCCGGACGTGCTGGTTCGGCTTACCGGTATTGCTGGTGACAGGACTTGCAGGCGTCGCCGACCGGCTTGATCGCCTGGGCCAGCCCGGCGCAATCGGTCGGATGCGCCTGCACCGCCCCCTGCAGGGCCGTGCGCAGGCGGCCGGCATGATCCAGAAAGTCCTGCTCGGCGCCGGGGAAGGCGACGGGGATGTCCGACGCGGTCGACTGCAGGCGCAGCAGGTGATCGTTGATCTGCGCGGCGTCGCACTGCTTTGTCTTGACCGCCTGGCCGAGCGCGCCCATGTGGTGGCCCATTACCGTCATCACCGCATGCGGCATCGGGTTGCGGTCGGACAACGCTTTCATCGCGAATACGGTGCCGAGGACGCCGATGACCAGGCCGAGCAGGATCAGCAGTGCGGAACGTGCATTCATGGTTGACCGCCCTAGAAGCTAGTGAATGGCCAGAATACCGAAGCGCCGACGGCTTTCGTAGCCGTAAAATGGGCTTTTCCGCGTAGGAAACCGCACGCGATGGCAGGCAGCATCCACCCCGTCCCCGGGCGGGCCGCATGAGCGGGCCGCATTACCCGGCCGAGCGCTTCGAGGGCGTCGAGCGCCTGTACGGCCGGGGCACCATCGAGCGCCTGATGGACGCCCACGTCTGCGTGATCGGCATCGGCGGGGTCGGTTCCTGGGCGGTCGAAGCGCTGGCGCGCAGCGGCGTGGGGCGGCTGACCCTGATCGACGCCGACGAGGTGTGCCTGTCCAATACCAACCGCCAGCTGCACGCTCTGGACGGCCAGTGGGGCAAGCCCAAGGTCGGCGTGATGGCCGAGCGCGCACACGCGATCAACCCCCGCATCCGGCTGGAGGCGATCGAGCGCTTCCTCACCACGGCCACGCTGGATGAACTGCTGGATCGCGGCTACGACGTGGTACTGGATGCCTGCGATGCCTTCCGCGTGAAGCTGGAGGCGATCGCCTGGTGCCGCCGGCGCAAGCTGCCGATGGTCACCGTCGGTTCGGCCGGCGGGCGCACCGATCCGACCCAGATCCGCGTGCGCGACCTCTCCCGAACCGAGCACGATGCGATGTTCAGCCTTATCCGCAAGAAGCTTCGACAGGATTTCAACTTTCCGCGCAACCCTGACCGCTACTTCGGCGTGTCGGCCGTGTATTCGCTGCAGAACGTGCAGTATCCGCAGCCGGACGGCTCGGTCTGCGGCCTGCGCCCGCCGGGCGGAGACTCGCTGAACCTCGCCTGCGGCGGCGGGCTGGGGGCGGCGACGCACATCACCGGGGCGTTTGCGTTCGCGGCGGTGGGGAAGGTGCTGGAGAAGGTGCTGGAGAAGTAGCTCTGGCGGCTCGCTTGTCTTCCTCTCCCCGGTGGGGAGAGGGACCGCTACCACCCCATGTAATGCCCACCGTTGATCGCGAGATTCGTCCCGGTGATCCAGCTGGCCTCGTCGGTGGTGAAGAACGCCACGGCGTGCGCTATCTCCTCCGGCTTGCCGAGCCGGCCGATCGGAATCTGCGCCACGATCTTCTCGCGTACCTCCTCGGGCACCGCCATCACCATGTCGGTCGCGACGTAGCCGGGCGAAACCGTGTTCACCGTAATGCCGAACTTCGCGTTCTCCTGCGCCAGCGAAATGGTGAAGCCGTGCATGCCGGCCTTGGCCGCCGCGTAGTTGGCCTGGCCATACTGGCCCTTCTGGCCGTTGATCGAGCTGATCTGCACGATGCGCCCCCAGCGGCGCGCCCGCATGCCTTCGATCACCGGTCGGGTGACGTTGAAACAGGCGTTGAGGTTGGTGTTCACCACCTCGCTCCACTGCTGGTAGTCCATCTTGTGGAAGGTGGTGTCGCGGGTGATGCCGGCGTTGTTGACCAGGATCTGCACCGGGCCGCACTGCGCTTCCACTGCACGCACCATGGCGGCGGCCGAATCCGGCTCGGCCACGTCGCCCGGCACCATGCACACCTCGATGCCTTCCGCAGTCATGCGCTCGCGCCAGGCCTGCGCCCTGGCTTCGTCGCGGTAGTTGGTGGCGACGCGGTGCCCCTGGCGGGCCAGGTAGCGGACGATCGCGGTGCCGATGCCGCCCGTGCCGCCGGTGACCAGTGCAGTGCGTGGGTTCATTGCTGGAGTTCCCGGTGCGAACATGCCGATGCTGGCGTGCCCTGCATGTATACCCCAGTTTCGTGACAACTGCTGCGCCGCGTCCCCTGTAGGAGCGCACCCGTGCGCGACCGCCACGCGGCATCCAAGCGATAGCGGACACCTCGCGCGACCCGAACCCCGCGGTCGTGCACAGGTGCGCTCCTACAAGGCTCGCGCGGCCAGGTGGGGCAGGCGGGCCGGGTCGAAATGCTCGAGCGCGGCTCCGAGCAGCGCCGCCGGACTGTGCGCACCCGCGGCCGTATGGACGTCCAGGAACGCCAGCGCCCGGCGCAGCGCCGGCAGCGGCTCGGCCGAATCCAGCGGATGCGCCTGGTCGGACTTGGACAGCTTGTGCCCCCGCGCATCCAGCGCCAGCGGCAGGTGCCGATACGCCGGTGTCGGCAGCCCCAGACATTGCTGCAGCCAGATCTGCCGCGGGGTGGAATCGAGCAGGTCGTTGCCGCGCACCACCTCGGTGACACCCTGGAAGGCGTCGTCCACGACACAGGCCAGCTGATAGGCGTAGTAACCCTCCACGCGGCGGATGACGAAGTCGCCGGCTTCGTCGCGGAGGTTCTGTCGCTGCGGGCCCTGCAGCGCGTCGTCGAAGGCGATCGTCACGTCCGGTACGCGCAGTCGCCAGGCTGGCGGGCGGTCCGGCTCGGGCGGGGCGATGCAGCGGCCATCGCGGTGCATTCCGCCCTCCGCCGCCAGTTGCGCCCGACTGCACCAGCAGGGGAACACCCGGTCCGCGGCACGCAGTTGCTCGAAGGCGGCGTCATAGGCATCGCGGCGCTGCGACTGGAACAGCGGCGGCGCGTCGGCGACCAGTCCGAACGCCGGCAGCGCGGCCAGGATCGCCTGCGCCGAGCCCGGCGCCTCGCGCGGCGGATCGATGTCCTCCATGCGCAGCAGCCAGCGCCCGTCCGCATGCCGCGCGCACAGCCAGCTGCCCACCGCGGCCACCAGCGAGCCGAAGTGCAGCAGGCCGGTGGGGGACGGGGCGAAGCGGCCGCAGTAGGTCATCGGACGATTCTAAGGGCCATGGCGACCGGTTCACCTGCCCGCCACGGTGGTGGCGGGAGCATCCGTCCGTCCGGCCGGCAACAGGAGGAATTCCCATGACCGACGCAACCGCAGGCCACGACGACCCGCGCGAACACACCCGCAAGATCAAGGGCATGCTGCGCGAGACCATGGAGCACATGCGCAAGGACGTCCCCAGGGTTTCCGATCCCAAGGCGCAGGCGCTGTTCGAGACGTCCGCCGAAGTGCTGGGCGGCCTGCTCACCGCCTACGAGCACTTCGAGCAGCGCAGCGAAGAAGCCTGGCGCTGAACCGCGGAGCCCCCGCCATGGGCCTGCGGCGTCGCCGCTGGCCCATGGCGGCGGCACGGCCGTGCTCGCGGCGACGTGGCCGGCGGCCGTGCGGACGGACGGAAAGGGCGCCCCGCCGTCGCGACCGGCGGCGGAGCAGCGACGATTTGCCGCACGCTTGCCTTAGTGGCCGACAGATCACCGGCTGCATCCCGGCTGAGGGCGAGGGCATCGGCCACGCCGGCATGGCGACGCGGGCCGATGTCACGGGTTGCCTGATGCGCACGGACCCGGCACCAACGCCTCGATCGAGGATGCGCGGATCTTTCCCGCCTGGAGGCCCTCCCTGACCTCCAGCTGCTACAGCGACCTGTCCAGTTGGAAGCGCTGCAGCGGCGCATGTCCGGCCGTGACGGCTTCGAGGATGCCGTCGGGCGCATCGGCCGCATCGAGGCCCCGGACGGTCGGATATCGCCGCGCTGACGGCGCCGCCACTGCCGGCTTCCACGGTGCGTCGAGCGGCGGCGGGACCACGCATCTGGCTGCCGCTCCTCTTGAAACCTCTGCATGGCGCCCCGAATCTCAGCCTGCGGCGCGAGCCGCCATTTCATGACTGCCAAACGAGACAGCCGTGCGTCGAATCGTCCTCTTCCTTGCCACCAACATCGCCGTCCTCCTGCTGCTGAGCATCGTCTGCCGCCTGTTCGGCATCGACCAGTGGGCGGCAGCCCGCGGCTACGGCGGCATGACCGGCCTGCTGGTCTACGCCGCCGTGTTCGGCATGGGCGGTGCCTTCATTTCGCTGGCGATGTCCAAGACCATCGCCAAGTACTCCACCGGCGCCCGCGTGATCGAGCAGCCGCAGACCGAGGCCGAGCGCTGGCTGGTCGACACGGTGCGCCGGCACGCCCAGGCCGCCGGCATCGGCATGCCGGAGGTGGCGATCTACGACGCGCCGGAGATGAACGCCTTCGCCACCGGCATGACCAGGAACAACTCGCTGGTGGCGGTCAGCTCCGGCCTGCTGCAGCAGATGGACCGCGAGCAGGTATCGGCCGTGCTCGGCCACGAGATCGGCCACGTGGCCAACGGCGACATGGTGACCCTCACCCTGATCCAGGGCGTGCTCAACACGCTGGTGATCCTCGCCGCGCGCGTGGTCGGCAACCTGGTGGACAGCTGGCTCAACGGTGGCCGCGACAATCGCGGCGGCATCGGCATCGGCTATTTCGTGACGGTGATGGTGCTGCAGATCGTCTTCGGCCTGTTCGCCTCGATGATCGTGGCCGCCTTCTCGCGCTGGCGCGAGTTCCGCGCCGACCGCGCGGGTGCGCAGCTGGCCGGCCGCGGGTCGATGATCTCCGCGCTGCAGCGGCTGAAGGGCGATCACGGCGAAACCACGCTGCCCAAGGCGATGGCCGCCTTCGGCATCTCCGGCCACATGGCCGCGGGCCTGCAGCGCCTGTTCATGAGCCACCCCCCGCTGGACGAGCGCATCGCCGCGCTGCAGGCGGCGCGCGCCTGAGCTTGGGCCCCTCTCCCCCGGGAGAGGGGCGGGGAGAGGTTCCGGCGGCGCCGGGCAGCACTTCGCCCGGATCCTCTCCCGTCTTTCGGGCACCCTTTCGCGGCGCGAGAGGGAAATGTCTTTTGTCGTCACTGGGAAGCAACACCGCAATGACCGCATCCACCGAAACCCGCAAATTCGAAGCCGAAGTCGCCCAGGTCCTGCACCTGGTCACCCACTCGCTCTACTCGCACAAGGAAATCTTCCTGCGCGAGCTCGTCTCCAACGCCTCCGACGCCTGCGACAAGCTGCGCTTCGAGTCGATCGCGCACCCCGAGCTGCTGGCCGGCGAGGGCGAACTGCACATCGACGTGAGCTGGGACGAGAAGGCGCGCACCGTCACCGTGCGCGACAATGGCATCGGCATGAACCGCGACGAGGTGGTCGCGAACATCGGCACCATCGCCAGTTCCGGCACGCGGCGCTTCCTGGAAGCCATGAGCGGCGAGCAGAAGGGCGACGCGCGCCTGATCGGCCAGTTCGGCGTGGGCTTCTACTCGGCCTTCGTGGTGGCCGACAGGGTCACCGTGCTGACCCGCCGCGCCGGCGCGGCGGCGGGCGAGGGCGTGAAGTGGGAGAGCGACGGCAAGGGCGAGTACTCGCTCGAACAGGTCGAGCTCGGCGAGCGAGGCACCGCCGTGATCCTGCACCTGAAGGCCGACGAGGACGAATTCCTCAAGCGCTGGCAGCTCGCGTCGCTGATCCGCAAGTACTCCGACCACGTCGCCTTCCCGATCCGCATGCCCAAGGAGAAGGATGGCCAGCCCACCGACGAGTGGGAAACCATCAATGACGCCGGCGCGCTCTGGACCCGCCCCAAGAGCGAGATCAGCGACGAGGACTACATCAGCTTCTACAAGTCGCTCGGCCACGACTTCAACGATCCGCTCGCGTGGACGCACAACCGTGTCGAGGGCAGCCAGAGCTTCACCACGCTGCTTTACCTGCCGGCGCAGCCGCCGTTCGACCTGATGATGGGCGGGCGCGACGAGCGCAAGGGCCTGAAGCTGTACATCAAGCGCGTCTTCATCATGGACGCGGCCGAGGAGCTGCTGCCCAACTACCTGCGCTTCGTGCGCGGCGTGGTCGACGCAGACGACCTGCCGCTCAACGTCAGCCGCGAGATCCTGCAGCACAACCGCCAGCTGGACCGCATCAAGGCCGCCTGTGTCAAGCGCGTGCTGGACCTGATCGAGAAGCTGGCCCGCGACGAGCCGGAGAAGTTCGCGACCTTCTACAAGGCCTTCGGCAACACGCTCAAGGAAGGTATCGCCGAGGACGCCAACAACCGCGAACGCATCGCGAAGTTGCTGCGCTTCGCCTCCACCCGCAGCGAGGGCGCGGGCCCGACGGTGGGGTTCGACGATTACATCGGCCGCATGAAGGTCGGCCAGGACGCGATCTGGTACATCACCGCCGACAGCTACGCCGCCGCCGCCGGCAGCCCGCAGCTGGAAGCGTTCAAGGCCAGGGACATCGAGGTGCTGCTGATGTCCGAGCGCATCGACGAATGGATGCTCGGCTCGCTGAGCGAGTACGACGGCAGGAAGCTGCAGAGCGTCGCCAAGGGCGAGGTGCCGCTGGACGAGGCCGACCGCAAGAAGCAGGAGGAAGCCGCCAAGGCGGCCGAGCCCCTGCTGGCGAAGATGAGGGAACTGCTCGGCGACCGCGTCGGCGACGTCAAGGTGTCCGCACGCCTCACCGACAGCCCCTCGTGCCTGGCCCTGTCGGACTACGAGATGGCCCCGCACCTGGCGCGCCTGCTGCGCGAAGCCGGCCACGACATGCCCCAGTCCAAGCCCACGCTCGAGATCAATCCGCAGCACCCGCTGGTTCGGCGCGTGGAAGCGGAGCCCGACGCGGATACGGCCAGGGACCTGGCCATGCTGCTGCTGGACCAGGCCGAGATCGCCGCGGGTGCGCAGCTGCCCGATCCGGCTGCGTTCGTGCAGCGGATGAACCGCGTGCTGCTCGGGTAGCGCGCGCCGCTGCCCGAGCCGGACGCTGTGTTGGGAAGAGCCCGCCGGACGGCGGGCTCTTCCCTGGCTTCGAGGCGTAGAGATACCGCCCTGTGCCCTGGCGTGACACGCATGCCCGGGTGCGCCGCGAAACTCAGTTGACCAGCGGCTCCGACGCCGTGACGGGCCGCTGCACGCTGGCGGCCGTGCCGGCCGCAGCCACGATGATCGCCACGATCGCCGCCCATTGCATGAGACTCAGCTGCTGGCCCAGCAGCGCCGCGCCAGCCATCGCCGCGATCGCCGGTTCCAGGCTCAACAGCGTGCTGAACGTGCGCGCTGGCAACCGGGTCAGCGCGACCATCTCCAGCGAGTACGGCAGCGCCGAGCTGAGCAGTGCGACGCCGAGCGCGTACGGCAGCAGGGATGGCGACAGCAGCGCCACGCCTGCATGTGCGGCGCCGAACGGAATCACCAGCAGGGCGCCGATCGAGATGCCCAGCGTGACCGCATCCCCGCCATGAGTCGCGCCGACCTTTTTCCCCAGCACGATGTACAGCGCCCAGCCCACGCCGGCGGCCAGCGCGTACATCACCCCGCCCGGATCGAGCGCCCCGACCTGCGTGTGCAGCGGCAGCAGCAGGACCAGCCCGGCGATCACCAGCGCGATCCAGACGAAGTCCAGCGGCCGGCGCGATCCGAACAGCGCCAGCGCCAGCGGCCCGGTGAACTCCAGCGCGACCGCGATACCCAGGGGGATCGTGCGCAGCGACATGTAGAACACCAGGTTCATCGCGCCGATCGCAAGCCCGTAGCCCCACAGCGCGCGCCAGTCGCGACCGCTGCCCGCCCGCCGCCACGGCCGCCGCCACAGCAACATGACCAGCGCACTCAGCCCCAGCCGGTAGGCGGTCGCCCCCTGCGCGCCCACCTGCGGGAACAAGTGCTTGGCGAGCGATGCGCCACACTGGTACGAGACCATGCTGACCAGCAGCATGAGGACGGCGAGCGCGACCGGGGCGGCGGAACGGGATGACATGCGGATCACCGGGGAAGGGCGGTTCACCCATGATGCGCGCCGGCACGGCCAAAAACCCACCGCCCGGACTGCTGCATCCGTCGGTTGCTGACAACGTACCGGCAGCATGGACGGAGCCGGCGCCCGCACACGGCTGTCCGGTGCGTTGGCGCGCGCTAGCTCTGCCGGAAGGCGGACACAGGCCAGCGGCGCATCGCCTCGGGCGCCACGCCCATCCGCCGACACGAGCGGCTGACCACCCCGCTCTCCTTCAGCGCGGCGCGGAAGGCCGGTGCCATCGACCACAGCAACCGCGCGGCCAGGCGCGCGTTCTGGCGCTGGCGGGGCGTGTGGCGCAGCAGGTCGCTCGCCCACGCGGGCAGCAGCATGATGCCGGCGTTGAGGAAGATGTCGCGGGAAAGGCCGGCGAACGGCACGGGAAGGCGGACGCCGGCGAGGATGCGCAGGACCTCGCGGGAGCGGTCGGTATAGGCCAGGCGCGGCTGTATCGCGGTGAAGTAGTCCGCCACCTCGCCCTCCGAGGCGGGCACGTCGCGCGCACCGAGCGCCTCGGCGACGCGGCGCGCTTCGTCGTAGTAGCGATCGGCGATGGCGCGTGGCACCGCATGATGGGCAAAGCGACGGTAGCCGGCGAGGAAACTGTGCGCCTCGGTGACGTGCACCCAGGTCAGCAGGGAGGGATCGTCCGCCGAGTAGGGCGTGCCGTCTTCGTCCGTGCCGCGCACGAAGCCATGGATCCGGCGCACATGCTCGATCAGGCCTTCGGCCGCCGCGCGGGGCGCGTACGTCGTGGCCCCGACGAACGTGGTGGTGCGGCGCAGGCGCCCGACCAGGTCACCGCGGAAGTTCGAGTGGTCCCACACGCCGGCCAGCGCCAGCGGATGCAGCGTCTGCATCATCAGTGCGGCCAGTCCGCCGGCGAGCATGCCGGTGAAGTCGGCATGGATGCGCCAGGTCACGCTGTCCGGACCGAACAAGCCCGGATCGCCGTGCGGATGGTCGTAGTCCAGCGTGCCGTCGGGATCGCGCGGGAACGCGTCCAGCACCCAGCGGCGGATCGGCTCATGCGCGGCGCGGTGAAGCAGGTGCAGGGGCGAGGCCATGGGCGCAAGTATAGGTACGCACCCGTTATGCAAGCCTCGCCGGCCAGGGCTTCGCCCGGTTTCAGCCTTCCGCGTTGGCGATCGTTGCAGCATGCGCCTGGCTGGCTGCGGCCAGGGCGGTGGGTGTCGGCAGGACCAGCATTGCGCTCATCACGGCCAGGCAAAGCAGCATGCAGACGGCGAACAAGCTCTGCAGCAGGATGGTTTCGAATTTCATGACGGTTCTCCGCGTGGTTGAAGGAAGCTTTCGCGGATGAGATGGCACAACGCGTGCCAACGTTTAAACGCGAGGCGCCATGCGGTCTGCGCGGCATCGTCCGTGCCTGCGATGGCCGTCCGCGGACACCGCGGCCGCGCGTCCGGACAGTCGCGGACGGACACGGGTCGCCGGCAGTCCACGCGGACGCTGACGGTACGGTCGCGCCGGGTGCACTAACGTGAGCGCCTTACCGTCCACGAAGGCCATGCGGGAGGTGACCGGCACGATGCTCCGCGTGGGCCTGATTTCCGACACCCACGGCCTGCTGCGCCCGGCGGCAGTGGACTTCCTGCGTGGATGCCAGCGCATCGTCCATGCAGGTGACATCGGCGACCCCGTGATCCTGGAGGCGCTGATGGCCATCGCCCCGTTGACCGTCGTACGCGGCAACAACGACCGCGACGGGGCACTCGCCCGCTTGCCGGAAACGGCAACGCTCGAAGTGGGCCGGGTGCGGCTGTACGTGTTGCATGACCTCAAGGAGCTGGCGATCGATCCGCCCGCGGAAGGCATCCACGTGGTGGTTTCGGGGCATTCGCACAAACCGCTGGTCGAGGAACGCGCAGGCGTGCTCTACGTCAATCCCGGCAGCGCCGGGCGGCGGCGGTTCAAGCTGCCGATCGGCGTGGGCGAGCTGCTCATCGACGGGCACGAGGTGACGCCCCGGATCGTGGAACTGGCTGGCTAGGCGAGGCCTGTCGAACCGGGCCGCGTCGCGAGGGATCCCGCGACGCGGCCGCCGCGGGTCCCCGCGCGCTTCACCCGTCCTTGCCGGCGCATGCGCATGATGCCGGCAAGCGGCACGAGGGCTTCTTGCCGGGCTTGTGTTGCCAGGTCCAGGCTGGCCGTTCGCGCTTGCGTCGCAACGGATTCCGCGCCAGGCGTCGCGGGTGCCGGCGCCTGGATGGCATCGCACCAGCACGGTAGCGCCGGCCCTGCCTCAGCGCTCTCTCAATGGACCCATTCCCATGACCATCGCGCAGACCGACGCCACCGGCACCCGGCTGGGCGACCTCCAGGGCCTGCTTCCGGCATTGGAGAAGCTTTACACCGACATCCACGCTCACCCCGAACTGTCGATGCAGGAAACCCGCACCGCCGCGCTGGCGGCCGACCACCTGCGCGCCGCTGGCTACGAGGTGACGGCCGGCGTCGGCAAGACCGGGGTGGTCGGCCTGCTGCGCAATGGCGAGGGACCGACGGTGATGCTGCGCGCCGACATGGACGCGTTGCCGGTGAAAGAGGCGACCGGCGTGCCGTACGCGAGCAAGGTCGAGGCCGTCGACCGCGAAGGCCGCAGCGTGCCGGTCATGCATGCCTGTGGCCATGACATGCACGTCACCTGGCTGGTCGGTGCCGCCACGCTGATGGCGCAGGCCCGCGCGCAGTGGAAGGGAACGCTGATGGCGGTGTTCCAGCCGGGCGAGGAAACCGCCGAGGGCGCCCGCGCGATGATCGACGACGGGTTGTTCGAGCGCTTTCCCAGACCGGACGTCGTGCTCGGGCAACACGTGATGGTCGGCCCGGCAGGTGCGGTCGCGGGGCGCACCGGCGTCATCACCTCGGCGGCCGACAGCCTGGAGATCCGCCTGTTCGGGCGCGGCGCGCATGGTTCGATGCCGCAGGCGAGCATCGACCCGGTGGTGATGGCGGCGGCGACCGTGCTCCGGCTGCAGACCATCGTCTCGCGCGAACTGGCGCCGACCGAGGTGGCAGTCATCACCGTCGGTTCGCTGCAGGCCGGCACCAAGGCAAACGTGATTCCCGACGAGGCCGTCATCAAGCTCAACGTGCGCACTTTCGACGAAGGCGTGCGCACGCGCGTGCTGGATGCCATCACGCGCATCGCCAACGCCGAGGCGGCCGCATCGGGTGCCCCCAGGCCACCGCAGATCACGCCGCTGGACCGCTATGCCCTGGTGAACAACGATGCGGAGGCGGCGCAGCGCGTGGTCCAGGCGTTCCGCGCGTTCTTTGCGCCGGAGCGGGTGCGCCAGACCGGCCCGACCTCGGCCAGCGAAGACTTCGGCTCGTTCGGTGCCGAGTGGCATGTGCCCTCGGTGTTCTGGTTCGTCGGCGGCACCGATCCGGACACCTATGCGAAAGCCAGGGCCGCCAACCGCCTGAACGAGATTCCGACCAACCACAACCCGCGCTTCCTGCCGGTCATCCATCCCACCCTGGAAACAGGCGTGCAGGCGTTGGTGGTGGCTGCGCGCGCTTGGCTGGCACCCGTGGCCTGAGCCACGGGCAAGCCGGCGGGGTCGCCGATCCGGCGATGCACACCCGGCGCGGGTGCCCGACCCTGGCTGGCATCGCAGGCGGCACGGACCTGGCCTGCCGGAGAACCGGACGCGCCGGATCACGGCCACCCGCTGCCCGGGCAGCGGGCGCTCAGCCGATCGCGGGATGGGCGCCGGGCACGGACTGGCACGCGCGGCGCCAGTCGCGCAGGCCGATCGCGGCCAGCACCACGAAACCGGCGTAGAGCACCGCGGTGATGCGCAGATCCTTGTAGAGGTACTCGCCCACGTAGATCACGTCGACCGCGATCCACAGCCACCACGCGGCGATGTGGCGCCGGCCCTGCCACCACTGCGCGACGAGGCTGAAGGCGGTGAGAGCGGCGTCCAGCCACGGCAGCGCGGCGTCGGTCCAGCGGTGCATGGCGTAGCCGAGCGCGAGCGCGCCAGCCAGGCCGAGCGCCAGGTGGCCGACGAACTGGCGTGGCGGGAGCGATGCGACCTGCACGCGACCGTCGCTGCCCAGGTGCTTCAGCCAGCGCAGCCAGCCATACACGATCAGCACGGCGAATGCGCCCTGCAGGAGGGCGTCGGAATAGAGCCGGGCGTCGATGAAGATCACGCTGTAGACCGCGACCGACGCGAGGCCCACCGGCCAGCACCATGGACGGCGCCGCGCGGAAAGCCAGACGGCCCACGCACTCAGTACCGCGCCGATGAGTTCGATCGCATCCATCAGAACGCGTAGCTCACGGACAACCGGGCCAGGCGTGGCGCGCCCGGAAACAGGTAGCTGTCACCGAAGGCGCTGCCGGTGTCACGCCAGTAGAAGCGGTCGAACAGGTTGTCGATCGACAGCCGGGCGGTGAGCGCATGGCCGCCCGGCGTGGCGGTGTAGCGCACGCCCGCATCGAACACGTCGTAGGCCGGGACGCGCACGCGGCCGTCGGGCGTGGCCACGTTCGGCGAAGCGTGGCGCCAGCCACCGAGCAGGCTCAGCTGCGGCGCGAACGGCAGGCGATAGTCGGCGTACACGGCGGTCCGCACGCGCGGCACGTTGACGACCTGGTGGCCTTCGTACGCGGGTGTGCCGGTGTCCTGCGCGCGGGCGCGGATGACGCTCGCGCTGGCAGTGAGCTCGAGGTTGTCGCCGACGCGGCCGTGCGCACCCAGTTCCAGCCCGGTATTCACCTGCTCGCCCTGCTGCACGAAGGTGAAGCCGTAGTCGGAATCGTCCGGCCGGGCGAACTGGTAGGGCTGGCGGATGCGGTACAGCGCGGCGCTGACGTCGAGCGCGCGGCCCACTGCGTACTTCATGCCGGCTTCGAGCTGGCGCGACAGCCGCGGCGCGAGCATCTGGCCGTCGTTGCTGGTCCAGTAAGGCGCTTCCTTGCCCAGCGAAAGGCCTTCGCTGTAGCTGAGGTACGTGGTGAGCGCCTCGTCCGGCTGCCACAGCACGGCCGCCTGCGGCAGCGTCCTGCCGAGGCGCGTGTCGCGCTCGGGCGCGCCGTCGCCGTCATAGGCACGCTCGTGCAGGCGCACGAAGCGGCCGCCGGCAACCAACTGCCACTGCTCGCCCAGGTGCAGCCGATCCAGCGCGAACAGCGAGCGCTGCCAGCTGGTGAGCCGTCGCACCGACGGGCCGGGCTGGTTGGGCGAGGGGGCGAAATAGGGCGGGTCGAGGTCGCTGATGTTGGCGGTGCCCACGTAGTCGTAGACATCGGCGCGCCGGTCGTTGAGGCGGCGGAACGCGCTCGCGCCGAGCGTGAGCTGGTGGCTGACGGTGCCGGTGTCCAGGTGGCCTTCGAGCGTCGCCCGCGCCTCGTCGTCGACGCGCGTGTCGTCGGGGCTGCGGTAGTCGTAGATGTCGTAGTCGCCGTTGGGCGCAAAGAAGTTGCCCGGCGCGCCGCTGGCGCAGGCCGGCGAGTAGAAGCAGCCGTAGGCGAACGCCACGTTGTCGTCGATCACGCTGCGGCTGTGCCCGGCGGCCAGGCGCAGCCGCCAGTCGTCGTTGAATGCATAGTTGAAGCGCGCGCCGGTGTTGGCCGCATGGATGCCTACCGGCTGCTGCCACGGCTCGAAGCCCAGCATGCGGGTGGGATCGGCATGGACGGGGAGCGTGTCGCCGCCGAGCAACTGGTAGCCGGAAACCGAGCGCTGCGCGCTGGCCTGGTAGTCGCTGTCCAGTTCCAGCGTGGCGTCGGGGGTGATGTGCCAGTCGGCGGCCACCGCGTAGAAGTTGCGCCGGCCGTCGGCGTGCCGGACGTAGGAGTGCACGTCCTCCCAGGCCAGGTTGGCGCGCACGCCGAAGTCCGGCGTGAGCCAGCCGCCCAGGTCCAGGGCGCCGTAGCGCGAGCCGTGCGAATCGGTGCCCAGGGTCACCTCGCGCACCTGGGCCGGACGCTTGCTGACGAAGTTGACCACGCCGCCCGGTTCCATCACGCCTGCCTGCAGTCCGGCCAGGCCCTTGAGCACTTCCACCCGCTGCTTGTCTTCCAGCGCGACCGGCTGCTCGCCGGCGATGGTGAGGTTGTTGATGCGAAGGCCGGTGGCCAGGTCCAGCGGATAGCCGCGGATGGCGATGTCCTGGTAGTAACCGACCGGTGCGTAGTTGTCGCCGAGGGAGGCATCCTCGCGCGCCAGTTCGCTCAGCGTGCGGATCTGGCGGTCGTCGATCTGCTTGCGCGTGACCAGCGTCACGGCGGCCGGCGTGTTGTGCAGCGAGGCGTTGCCGTAGGCGTCGATGGCGGTCCCGTGGCGGTCGTCGTGGACCCGGCCTTCCACGCGCACCGGCGCGAGTTCTTTCGCCTGGTTGGCGTCGGGCTGGTCGGCGGCATGCGCGGCCGGGGCCAGTGCGGCGAGAAGGGCAAGCAGCAGGGGTGTGCGGGGCAGCGTCATCGTCGGCTCGTCGGAGGGGATACGGACGAAGCGACGGGCAGTCGCAGCTCCGGACGGACGCGCGACTGCGAATCAAGCTCCCTACGCCGGTACAAGCCGGATCAGGTTCCAAGGGACTCTCTCAGCCCGGCGTTTTGCCGGGCACCCCCGCTTCAAGACCCGTATTGAAGCATGGAATGGACGTCCAACCCAAGCCGCTTGCCCTGGCATGGGCCGCGAGCCGGAGTCGGAGGGCCATCGCTGCGCGCGGCACGCTCGGCCCGGCGCGAACGGCGCCCGGGCTCAGGCAAGCGCGCGGATGGCGTCCAGCAGCGCGCGTCCCGGTGACGTGGCAAACCACGCCGCGTGTCCGCGCAGGAAGGTGTGATAGGCCACGTCGGCGTTGGCCGGCGAGCGGGTGACCGCGGCGAAGTACTCCACTTCCGACAGCGCGAAATCCACGTGCACCAGCGGCAGCAGGTCGGCCAGCAGATGGACGTCCGCGGCGGACAGCGGGCGCCGTTCGCGGTATCCGGCGATCAGCGCGCGCGCGGTGCCGGGATGCGCCGCATCGACGCGGTCGATCTCCAGCCAGGCGATCGCGTTGCGCTCGATGGCGGTGGCCAGGTCGAACAGGGCGAACGTGCGTGCCGCCAGTCCGAAGTCGAGCACGGCGGTGATGGAAGCTGCCGCGCCGGCGCCGCTCCAGCACAGGTTGGAGACGTGCCAGTCGCCGTGCGTCCACAGCCTCGGTTGCGCGGCCAGCCGCGTGTGCACGCGTGGATGGAACGGAGCGAGCGTCTCGCCGATCTCGCTGCGCCAGTCGCGCTGCCCGAGGTAGTCGGCCAATCCCCGCCGGACCGGCAACTGCGCGGCGATCGCCGCCAGCGCATCGGCGGCCTCGATGATCTCGCTGCGCGCGACCAGCAGATGGGTGTCGCGCTGCCTGGCCGCATAGCCCTCCGCGGCGCCGTGCAGGCGGGCGAGCATGGCACCGGCCGCGTGCGCGTGGGCGAGATCGGGCAAGGGCGTCCAGGAGGTGGTTTCGCGATACACGTCGATGCCGGCGGCAGGTGCGTGCACCTCGTACGTCCACTCGTCCTGCGCGACGGCGGTTCGGCCCGTCGCATCGGCCAGCACCGCCGGCACGGGAATGCCGGACGCACGCAGCCAGGCCATGTAGGCGTGTTCCTCGGCCAGCGTGTCGGGCGTGCGGAGGCGGTGGTGATGGCGCTTGACGAACACCCTGCGATCGCCGGTGTCGACCAGTGCCGCGGCCGAAAGCGGGCGCGGGCTGTGCCACACGATCGCACCGGTGGAACGGACCGACGGGTAGCGGGCCAGTAGCGCAGCCACCTCCGTGGCGGCCAGCGGGGGCCAGTCAGGAGGGACATCGTCGGCGGTCAGGCCGTGCACGCGGTGGCCGGTATCGTTCATGCCGCCATTATCGCGTCGCGGCGACCGCGAGGTGGGGCTCGCTCCTTCCGGCGCGTCGATGCTGGCGAGCCGGAGCTTGTCCGCGTTCCGCGCGCGCCGCGTCGCTTCCGTCATGCTATGCATCCTTTCCACCCGGCCTGTTCGATGAGCGCATTGCTGTTGCTGTTCACCTGCCTGGTGCTGGGTGCCCTGGTGGCGCGCCTGGCGCGACCACCGGCAGGCCTCGCCGCGGGTCTCAACTGGTGGGTGATCAACGTGGCGCTGCCGGCGCTGGTACTGGAGCTGATCCCCCGCCTGCGCTTCGATCCGCAACTGTGGTTTCCCATCGCCGCGATGTGGCTGACGTTCGGCGGCGCATGGCTGCTGTTTGGCCTGCTGGGGCCGCGCCTGGGCTGGTCGCGCGGACGCACCGGCGCGCTGATCCTGGTCTGCGGGCTGGGCAATACCTCGTTCATGGGCTACCCGCTGATGCAGGCGCTGTACGGCCAGCCGGGGCTGACGCTGGCCGTGGTGGCCGACCAGCTCGGTGCGTTCCCGGTGCTGGCCTCGGCCGGCATCGTGGTGGCCAGCCTGTACGCCGGCCGGGCGCCGGAACCGGCGATGATCGCGCGACGCATCCTGACCTTCCCCGCGTTCCTGGCGTTGCTGGCCGGCATCGCGGTGGGGGTGCTCGGTGGCTGGCCGCCGGCCATCGAAGGCATGTTCGCGCCGCTGGGGGCGACGCTGACGCCGCTGGCACTGTTCTCCGTCGGCCTGCAGTTCCGCTTCCATCCGGGCGAGCGCCAGCTTGCCGCGGCGGGCCTCGGCCTGGGCTGGAAACTCCTGCTGGCGCCGCTGGCGTGCTGGCTGCTGGGCAGGCTGGCCGGGGTGGACGGGCTGGTGCTGACGGTCGGCGTGCTGCAGGCGGCGATGGCACCGATGGTCTCGGCCACCATCCTGGCCGACGAGTACGGGCTGGATCCGCCGCTGGCCAACACTATCCTTGGCGCCGGCATCGTGCTGTCGCTGCTGAGCGTGCCGCTCGGCGGCGCATTGCTCGGGTGATGCGGGCTCCTTGCGCCCTGCCGATAATGGCCTCATGAATTCGACGAATCCCGCCGTGGATGTACGCGCCGACGTCTGGCTGTGGGCCGCGCGCTTCTTCAAGACCCGCAGCCTCGCCAAGCAGGCGATCGAGGGCGGCAAGGTGGACGTCAACGGCGGCCACTGCAGCAAGCCGGCCAAGCCGCTGCACGTGGGCGACCGCCTGCAGATCACCCGTGGCGAGGAGCGTTTCGAGCTGATCGTGCTGGCGCTGTCCGACCGGCGCGGTCCGGCGCCCGTGGCGCAGGCACTCTATCGCGAGACCGAGCAGAGCCTCGCGGCGCGGGAGGCGGCGCGGGCGCAGCGCAGGCTGGGCGCGGCCGGGTTGCTGCGTCCGCCGTCGCGACCGGACAAGCGTTCGCGGCGGCAGATCCAGCAATTCAAGGACCACCAGGACTGAACCCGCCGGCGACGAGGGCGCGAAGCCGGACGGCGCGATCGCCGGTCTTGCCGTGCACCGCTCAATCGGCGGCCGCGCGGTAGACCGGAAGGTCGACGTTGCGCCGGAAGCTGAAGATCAGGCTGGTCTCGATGTGCGCCACCTCCGTCCGCGTGGTGAACGCGTCCAGGGCGAAGTCACGCAACTGGTCGCTGTCGCGCACCGCCACGTGCAGCAGGTAATCGTTCGCGCCGGCCACGTGGTAGAACGCCAGCACCTCGCGCAGCGTCGACAGGTAGCGGCCGAAGCCGTCCAGGTCGGCCCGCGCGTGGCGCGCCAGGCGCACGCTGATCATCGCCTGCAGGCCGATGCCCAGCGCCGCCGGGGCCACCTCGGCGTGGTAACCGCAGATGGCACCCTGTTCGCGCAGGCGGCGCACGCGTTCGAGCGCGGTCGATGGCGCCACGCCGACCCGTTCGGCCAGCAGCTTGTTCGGCAATCGCGCGTTCTTCCGCAATTCGCGCAGGATGGCGAAGTCGATTCGGTCAAGTTGCATGAAGCCGGGCCTCGACGAAATATAATTCGGTAGTTGATCCGTGTTGCTGCCTCTCATTCTAGCGTTGTCGCCAGTCATCGAACGGGAGGCATCGCCATGACGCATCATCGGCCGCATCCGGACACCCTGGGCGTCCACGCCGGACGCGAGGATTTCGCCGCGCTGGGTGTGCATGCGCCGCCGCTGGACCTGTCCACCACCTATCCGGTCACCGACCTGGACGAGGGGACCGCCAGTTTCGATGCGCTGGTCGGCGGCGCGGCGCGGGCAGCCAACCCGATCTACGCACGGCTGCACAACCCGACCGTGGCACGCTTCGAACAGGCGCTGGCGCAGCTCGAGGGCAGCCGCGACGCGGTCGCCTTCGCCTCAGGCATGGCGGCGATGTCGGCCTGCCTGCTGGCGGCGCGCCAGCGTGGCGGACACGTGCTTGCCGTGCGGCCGCTGTATGGCACGTCCGACCACCTGCTGGCTTCGGGCCTGCTCGGCATCGGCACGCGCTGGGTGCGGCCGGAGGAAGTCGGCAGTGCCATCGATGGCGACACCGCGATGGTGATCATCGAGACGCCGGCCAACTCGACGCTGGACCTGATCGACATCGCGGCGGTGGTGCGCGCCGCCGGAACGGTGCCGGTGCTGGTCGATTCCACCTTCGCCACGCCGGTGCTGCAGCAGCCGGTCGCGCTGGGCGCGACGCTGGTGCTGCACAGCGCCACCAAGTTCCTCGGCGGCCATGGCGACGTCATCGCGGGCGTGGTTGCCTGCGATACGGAATGGGCAGCCGCCTTGCGCCAGGTGCGTGCGGCCACCGGCGGGCTGCTGCATCCGCTGGGCGCCTACCTGCTGCATCGTGGCCTGCCGACGTTGAGCCTGCGCGTGCACAAGGCGCAGGCCAACGCCCAGGTCGTCGCCGAGCGGCTGGCCGCGCATCCGGCGGTCGCGCGCGT
Organism: Frateuria soli; assembly: GCF_021117385.1. Taxonomy (GTDB): domain Bacteria; phylum Pseudomonadota; class Gammaproteobacteria; order Xanthomonadales; family Rhodanobacteraceae; genus Frateuria_A; species Frateuria_A soli. Next base: position 2,335,798 of record NZ_CP088252.1, on the reverse strand, counting down.
GTGCTACCCCGGCCTGGGCACGGTGGCGAACGCGCACCTGGCCGGGTCGCAGATGCGAGGCCCGGGCAGCCTGCTCGCGTTCGAGCTGCATGGCGGCCACGCGGCGGCGGCCGCGGTAATGGCGGCGGTGCGCCTGGCCACGCCGGCGGTCAGCCTGGGCTCGGTCGACACGCTGATCCAGCACCCCGCCGGCCTCACCCATCGCGTGGTCGACGCCCAGACCCAGGCCCGATGTGGCATCACTGCGGGCCTGCTGCGGCTGTCGGTGGGCATCGAGGATGTCGAAGACATCTGGGCCGACCTGCTGCAGGCACTCGATGCGGCGCGGGAAGCAAAGGCGGCCTGACCCCGCGGAGCATCCCCGTGGGAGTCCTGCAGGCCGGCTGCTCCGGTCAGGCGAGGGTCTTGAGCCGGTACAGCGCCTCGAGCGCCTCGCGCGGCGACATCGCGTCGGGATCGATGTCCTTGAGGGCCTGTTCGACCGCCGAGGGTTGCTCGGCGAACAGGCCCAGCTGCGGCGACGCGGCGGGTGGCGGGGCTGCGGCGGCCGGATGGCCGTGCGTGCCCCGCTCCAGCTCGGCCAGCGTGCGATGCGCGTCGGCGATCACGCTCTTCGGCAGACCGGCCAGGGCCGCCACCTGCAGGCCGAAGCTGCGGTTGGCCGGGCCTTCCTTGACCGCGTGCATGAACACCAGCTGGTCGCCCCGCTCCTTGTGGTGATGTTCGACCGCGTCCAGGTGCACGTTGGCGATCGACGGATACTCGCCGGCCAGTCCGGTCAGTTCGAAGTAGTGTGTGGCGAACAGCGTGAAGGCGCGGCTTGCGGTGGCCAGGTGCACCGCGGCCGCGCGCGCCAGCGCCAGGCCGTCGTAGGTGCTGGTGCCGCGGCCGACCTCGTCCATCAGCACCAGGCTGTGCTCGGTGGCGTTGTGCAGGATGTTGGCCGTCTCGCTCATCTCCACCATGAAGGTGGACTGCCCGCGCGAAAGATCGTCGCCGGCGCCGATGCGGGTGAAGATGCGGTCGACCGGGCCGATGCAGGCGCGCGATGCCGGCACGTAGCTGCCGATGTGGGCGAGCAGCACGATCAGCGCGTTCTGGCGCATGTAGGTGCTCTTGCCGCCCATGTTCGGGCCGGTGATCACCAGCATGCGGCGGCTGTCGGTGAGGTCCAGGTCGTTCGGCTCGAACGGCTCCTCGCGCACCTTTTCCACCACCGGGTGGCGGCCGCGCTCGATGCGGATGCCGGGGGCGTCGGTGAGGTCGGGCACGCGCCAGTCCAGCGTTTCGGCGCGCTCGGCCAGGTTGGCCAGCACGTCCAGCTCCGCGACGGCCGCGGCGGCGTCCTTGAGTGGGGCAAGGCGCTCGATCAGGCTGGCGAGCAGGTTCTCGTAGAGCGCGCGCTCGCGCATAAGCGAGCGCTCGCGTGCCGAAAGCACCTTGTCCTCGAAGGCCTTCAGTTCCTCGGTGATGTAGCGCTCGGCGTTCTTGGTGGTCTGCCGACGCGTGTAGTGCGTGGGCGCCTTGTCCGCCTGCGCGCGGGTGATCTCGATGTAGTAGCCGTGCACGCGGTTGTAGCCGACCTTGAGCGTGCTGATGCCGCTGGCGGCCTTCTCGCGTTCCTCCAGCTCCACCAGGAACTGGTCGGCATTCGTGGAGAGGCGGCGCAACTCGTCCAGTTCCGCGTCGTAGCCCTCGGCGATGACGCCGCCGTCGCGCTGCAGTACCGGTGGCTGCGGGACGATCGCGCGCTGCAGCAGCGCGATCGTGTCGGCGTGGTCGCCGATACGTGCCACCAGGCTGGCCAGCAGCGGATTCGGCGCTTCCTGATTTTCGCGATCAAGGACGATCGAACAGATGCCGGGCGCCGCGGCGAGGCCGTCGCGCAGCGTCGACAGATCCCGCGGGCGGGCCGAACACAGCGCCACCCGGGCCAGGATGCGCTCGAGGTCGCCGATGCCGCGCAGCTTTTCGCGCAACGGCTCATAGGCGCGCGCCTCGATCAGCGTGGCGATCGCCTGGTGCCGCAGGCGCAGCGTCTCGCGCGAGCGCAGCGGACGGTTGAGCCAGCGGCGCAGCAGGCGCGCACCCATCGGCGTGACGGTCTCGTCCAGCACGCCGAGCAGGGTGTGCTCGATGCGCCCGCTCGGATGCGTGTCCAGCTCCAGGTTGCGGCGGGTGGCCGCGTCCAGCGCAATGGTCTCACCGGCATTCTCCACCGCCATGCCGGTGAGGTGCGGCAGCGCGCTCTTCTGGGTTTCCTCGACGTAGCCAAGCAGGCAGCCGGCCGCGGCGATGGCCAGCGGCAGGCCGTCGACGCCGAAGCCGGACAGGTCGCGCGTGCCGAAGAAGCGGTTGAGCTCGCGCCGTGCCGCATCGAGGTCGTAATGCCACGGCGGACGCTTGCGCAGGCCGGGCAAGGTAGTGACCAGCTTCGGCCAGGCGCCGTCTTCGCCGACCAGTGTCTCGGCCGGCTGCAGGCGCGCCAGCTCCGCGGCGAGCGCCTCGGAGCCGGGCACTTCGCTGAGCAGGAAGCGACCGGAACTCAGGTCCACCCATGCCAGCCCGAACGCGCCCTGCGCGCCGGCATGGATCGACAGCAGCAGGTTGTCGCGCCGTTCTTCCAGCAGCGCCGCGTCGGTCACCGTGCCGGGCGTGACGATGCGCACCACCTTGCGTTCGACCGGCCCCTTGGACGTCGCCGGATCACCGATCTGCTCGCAGATCGCCACCGACTCCCCGAGCTTCACCAGCCGCGCCAGGTAGTTTTCCGCCGCGTGATAGGGCACGCCGGCCATCGGGATCGGCGCACCGGCCGACTGGCCGCGCTGGGTGAGCGTGATGTCGAGCAGTCGCGCCGCCTTGCGTGCGTCGTCGTAGAACAGCTCGTAGAAGTCGCCCATGCGGAAGAACAGCAGCACGTCCGGGTGCTCGGCTTTCTGCGCCAGGTACTGGCGCATGAAGGGAGTGTGCGAGGCGGAATCGTTGAGGTTCATGCAGGCAGCTATTGGACGGTCGCGGGCCGCGGTGAGCGCGCCGAAGCCCCCGAGTTTACATGCCGCATGCCGACGCCCGGACGCGCTGTTGCGCAGGGCACGGTCGCGTCCCCGGCGGGAGGTGCGCGCCTGCGCAGGGCGCGCACGCGGAGAGGTTTCTTGCCGCCACGTCCCCCAGCGGGTAGAACGGCCTTTTGCATTTCCGGAGGCCCGCTGTGCCCCTGTCCGCGCCCACCGATGCCGAACTGTCCGCCCTCGCCGCCCGGGTCGCCACGGATCTGCTGCAGCACAAGCTGATGCTGGTCACCGCCGAGTCCTGCACGGGCGGCTGGATCGCCAAGACGCTCACCGACCAGCCCGGCAGCTCCACCTGGTTCGACGCCGGCGTGGTCGTCTACAGCTACGAGGCCAAGGAGGCCCTGCTGGGCGTCAACCCGCGCACGCTCGAACACACCGGCGCGGTCAGCGAGGAGACCGTGCTGGAGATGGTTTCCGGCGCGATGGCGCGTTACGGCGCGGGCGTCGCGGTGGCGGTCACCGGCATCGCCGGTCCGTCGGGCGGCACGCCGGACAAGCCGGTCGGCACCGTCTGGATCGGATGGAAGCGCCGCGGCGGCTACGCTCATGCGCAGCTGTTCCATTTCGACGGCGACCGCGAGGCGATCCGCCGGCAAAGCGTGGCCGCCGCGCTCAACGGCGTGAGGAAAGCGCTGACGGAATGAGGCGCCCTGCGCCGGCGTCGGGGCTTGACGGCTGTGGGATAATCGAGGCCTTGGCAGATCGCAGTCCGTGAGATTCCAGCCGGGCAAGATCGCTTCCATTCCTCGCCACACCACCGGGATTCCCACGATGGACGACAACAAGCGCAAAGCGCTGGCCTCCGCCCTCGGCCAGATCGAGAAGCAGTTCGGCAAGGGCGCGGTGATGCGCCTTGGCGACCGCACCGACGACGCCATCGATACCGTCTCGACCGGCTCGCTGGGTCTGGACATCGCGCTGGGCGTCGGCGGCCTGCCGCGCGGCCGCGTGATCGAGATCTACGGTCCGGAATCCTCCGGTAAAACCACCTTGACCCTGCAGGTCATCGCCAACTGCCAGAAGAACGGCGGTACCGCCGCGTTCGTCGACGCCGAGCACGCGCTGGACCCGAGCTACGCCGAGAAGCTGGGCGTCAACGTCGCCGACCTGCTGGTCTCGCAGCCGGATACCGGCGAGCAGGCGCTGGAAATCGCCGACATGCTGGTGCGCTCCGGTGCGGTGGACGTGGTGGTGGTCGACTCGGTCGCCGCGCTCACGCCCAAGGCCGAGATCGAAGGCGAGATGGGCGATTCGCACGTCGGCCTGCACGCCCGCCTGATGAGCCAGGCGCTGCGCAAGCTCACCGCCAACATCAAGAAGTCCAACTGCCTGGTGATCTTCATCAACCAGATCCGCATGAAGATCGGCGTGATGTTCGGCAGCCCCGAGACCACCACCGGCGGCAACGCGCTGAAGTTCTACGCCTCGGTGCGCCTGGACATCCGCCGCATCGGCGCGGTCAAGAAGGGCGACGAGGTGATCGGCTCGGAAACCCGCGTGAAGGTGGTCAAGAACAAGGTCGCCCCGCCGTTCCGCCAGGCCGAGTTCGAGATCCTCTACGGCGAGGGTTCCTCGCGCGAGGGCGAGATCATCGAACTGGGCGTGAAGGAGAACCTGATCGACAAGTCCGGCGCCTGGTACAGCTACAACGGCGACCGCATCGGCCAGGGCAAGGAGAACGTGCGCCAGTTCCTGCGTGACAATCCGGCCATCGCCAACGAGATCGACCAGCAGCTGCGCGCGCGCCTGCTGGTGGGTGGCGGCAAGGCGGCCCCGGCTTCCGAAGAGGCGCTCGAAGAAGCCTGATCGCCATCGCGTCGCCAACGGAGAAAACCCATGCTCAAGCCGGGAAGGACTTTTCTGCTGGCGGCGCTGGTCGGCATGGCCGGCGTGATGGTTGCCGCAAGTGCGGCGAAAGCCCCGCCGTCCGCCGATGTGCAGGCCCATGAGCTGCCCGGTGGCGTGTGGATAACCGGGCAGGTCAAGCCGGAGCAACTGTCCGGACTGGTCGACAGGGGATTCCGTGCCGTGGTCGACCTGCGCCCCGATGGCGAGGCCGCGGACCAGCCCGGCTCCTCGCGGATGAGCCAGGCGACCGCAGCGGTGGGCTTGTCCTTTACCTATATCCCCGTGCGGCACGGAACCATTGCCGCCGACGCGGTGGACGAACTGGGGCAGGTGCTCACCTCGTCGGACAAACCCGTGCTTCTCTACTGTGGCAGCGGCCGGCGCGCCGCGCGCACGTGGGCGCTGGCCGAAGCGTCGCGTTCCGACGGCCTGGATGAGGCCGCCATCCTGCGGGCGGTCAGGGAGGCGGGCCAGGATGCGAGCGAGCTGCAATCCGATATCGCGCGGCGCATCGCGCTCAGGGCGGAAACGACGCGATGAGCGATGTGCGGGACGTGGTGCCGGACGGCGCGGCCCGCGCGGGTCCGGTCGTGCTGGCGTCACGGGTCCTCCCTCGTCTCGGCTTGGCGCTGACCGGTCTGCCGGACGCGATTGCCGGCGCGAGCTTCGTGCCGGCACCCGGTCTCGTGCAGCCCGGGTGCTGAGGGGGCTCCATGCCGCGCAAGCCCGCGTCCGGAAAGCCGCCTGCCGCCTATGACGTGGCCTTGCGGCTGCTCGCGCGACGCGAACACTCGGCGCAGGAACTGAAGCGGAAACTGGCGGCGCGCGGGCTGGAGGGCGGCGAGAGCCGCGAGGCCATCGACCGCCTGCAGGACCAGCGCTACCAGGACGACGAACGCTTCGCGGCGATGCTGGTGCGCAACCGTGCCGCGCAAGGCTACGGCCCGCAGCGCATCCGCGCCGAGCTCAAGACCCATGCCGTGACCGACGCGCGCATCCGTCAATTGCTGGAGGAGGCGGAGGTCGACTGGGAGGAGTCCGCGCTGGACCAACTGCGCCGCCGCTATGGCCGCAAGGCCCCGGCCGACCACGCCGAACGCGCCCGGCGCGCGCAATTCCTCTTGCGTCGAGGCTTTGCCGCCGCCACAGTACGACGTGCTACCCACGCCGAAGTGGACGACGCTGCCGACGAAATCGACTGATTTCAACGGCGGTGGGCCGCCGGCGTGGCCTTTTTTGTCTATCCCGCCACCGCCCATGAAAACCGCCGAAATCCGCAACGCCTTCCTTGAATTCTTCCGCGCGAAGGACCACGCCATCGTGCCGTCCAGCTCGCTGGTGCCGGCCAGCGATCCCACGCTGCTGTTCACCAACTCGGGGATGGTTCAGTTCAAGAACGTGTTTCTGGGCAGTGAAAAGCTTCCGTACGCGCGCGCCGCCGACGTGCAGCGCTGCCTGCGCGCCGGCGGCAAGCACAACGACCTGGACCAGGTCGGCTACACCGCGCGCCACCACACCTTCTTCGAGATGCTGGGCAACTGGTCGTTCGGCGACTACTTCAAGCGCGAGGCCATCGCCTATGCCTGGGAGCTGCTCACGGGCGTGTTCAAGTTGCCGGCCGAGCGCCTGTGGGTGACGGTCTACCAGACCGACGACGAGGCGTACGACATCTGGAACAAACAGGTCGGCGTGCCGGCCGAACGCATCGTGCGCATCGGCGACAACAAGGGCGCGCCCTACGCCTCGGACAACTTCTGGCAGATGGCCGACACCGGTCCCTGCGGCCCCTGCACCGAGATCTTCTATGACCACGGCCCGGGCGTGGCCGGTGGCCCGCCGGGCTCGCCCGACGAGGATGGCGATCGCTACATCGAGATCTGGAACCTGGTGTTCATGCAGTTCGACCGCGCGCCGGACGGCACGCTCTCGCCGTTGCCGGCCCCCTGCGTGGACACCGGCATGGGCCTGGAGCGCCTGGCGGCCGTGCTGCAGCACGTGCACTCGAACTACGAGATCGACCTGTTCCAGCACCTGATCCGCGTGGCGGGCGAACTCACCGGAACCAGGGACCTGGCCAACAAGTCGCTGCGTGTGATCGCCGACCACATCCGCGCGTGTTCCTTCCTGATCGTGGACGGCGTGCTGCCCTCCAACGAAGGTCGAGGCTATGTACTGCGCCGGATCATCCGTCGCGCGCTGCGCCATGGCTGGATGCTCGGCGTGCGCGGCGAATTCTTCTGGAAGATGGTCGCGCCGCTGGTCGAGGAGATGGGCGCGGCCTATCCCGAGCTCGCCGCCAGGCAGGCCTTCGTCGAGGACGCATTGCGCACCGAGGAGCAGCGCTTCGGCGAGACGCTCGAGCACGGCATGCGCGTGTTCGACGAGGTGGCAAAGAAGGCAGGCAACACCATTTCGGGCGCCGATGCGTTCCGCCTCTATGACACTTACGGTTTTCCGGTCGACCTGACCGGCGACATCGCGCGCGAGCGCGGCCTCACCGTCGACATGGCCGGCTTCGAGCAGGCCATGAACGAGCAGCGCGAGCGCGCCCGCGCCGCCGGCCGTTTCGAAGCCAAGGGGCAGATGCCGGCGGAGCTGGCCAGTCGCCTGGCGCCCACGGTGTTCCTGGGTTACGAGGCGCTGGCGGCGACCGGCAGCAAGGTGATCGGCATCGTGCGCAACGGCGAGCAGGTCGACGCACTGGACGATGGCGAGGAAGCGTTGCTGATCCTCGACCGTACGCCGTTCTACGCCGAGTCCGGCGGCCAGGTGGGCGACACCGGCGTGCTGAGCCATGCGGACGGCCGCTTCGAGGTCGACGACACGCTCAAGATGGGCGGCGTGTTCTTCGGCCACGCGGGCCGCTGGCACGGCGTGGCGCTTCGCACCGGCGACACCCTGGACGCCCAGGTCGATACCGCGCGTCGCCAATCCACCGTGCTCAATCACTCCGCGACCCACCTGCTGCACGCGGCGCTGCGCCAGGTGCTTGGCGAGCACGTCACGCAGAAGGGTTCGCTGGTGGCGCCCGAGCGCCTGCGTTTCGATTTCTCGCATTTCAAGCCGGTCAGCCGCGAGGAGCTCGCCGCGGTCGAGGCGCTGGTCAACGCCGAGGTGCGCCGCAACGCGCCGGCCGAGGTGCACCAGATGGCCTATGACGATGCCATCGCCTTCGGCGCGATGGCGCTGTTCGGCGAGAAGTACGGCGACGACGTGCGCGTGCTGAAGATGGGAGACTTCTCCACCGAGCTGTGCGGCGGCACGCACGTCAGCCGTACCGGCGACATCGGTCTGTTCAAGATCGTCAGCGAGGCGGGCGTGGCCTCGGGCGTGCGCCGCATCGAGGCGGTGACCGGCGATGGCGCGCTGGCTTTCGTCGCCGACGAGGAGCGGCGCCTGGCCGAGCTTTCGCACCTGCTTTCGGGCAGCGGCGACGACGTGATCGAAAAGCTGCGCCAACTGTTCGACCGCCAGAAGAAGCTCGAGCGCGAACTCGAATCGATGCGCAGCAAGGCGGCCGGCAACGCCACCGCCGACCTGGCCGGGAACGCCCGCGACGTGGGCGGCATCAAGGTGGTGGCAGCACGCCTGGAGGGGTTCGACGCCAAGTCCCTGCGCGACAGCGTGGATCAGCTCAAGCGACAGTTGGTCGATTGCGTCGTCCTGCTGGCGGGCGCCGCCGACGGCCGGGTCTCGCTGGTGGCCGGCGTGCACGGCGCAGCGCTTGGCCGCATCAAGGCCGGCGATGTGGTTTCGCACGTCGCGCAGCAGATTGAAGGCAAGGGCGGTGGGCGTCCCGACATGGCCCAGGGTGGCGGTCTGGATACCGCACAGCTACCGGTCCTGCTGGAGGCTCTGCCGGACTGGATCGGCCAAAGGATGTAGCCGCTCCAGGGCATTGTGAATCGGGTATTTATCGCCCTCGAAATGCGTTGCGCACGGCGCTTGCGCTCGGCTAGTATCGAACGACTGGCGGCAGCACGAATCCCGATGCCGCCGCGAGGCAAGGGCATTCATGGTGAATGCCTTGGCTGTGAGCCGGGGAAGGCGGTAGGGCCTTCGACGGACTTTCGTCGAACTGACTGGCGGGGAGCTCCAGGGGTGAAGCTCCATCGGCAGCAGGCCTGTGACAACAGCGTAATGGAGTAATACAACATGTTGATTCTGACCCGCAGGGTCGGTGAGACCCTGATGATCGGTGACGAGGTGACCGTTACCGTTCTGGGCGTGAAGGGCAATCAGGTGCGGATCGGCATCAATGCCCCGAAGAACGTGGCGGTGCATCGCGAAGAGATCTATCAGCGGATCAAGGGCGAGCACGAGTCCGGTAGCAGCACGTCCGGCGAAACCGGCGAACACTGATCACGAACGCTTTACCTCGGCGGCGTCGGCCGGTATCCTTGCCGGCTCCGCGAAAGTGCGGAACACACCACCCGGAGAGATGCCCGAGAGGCCGAAGGGGCTCCCCTGCTAAGGGAGTATAGGGTCAAAAGCCTTATCGAGGGTTCGAATCCCTCTCTCTCCGCCAGACATGCGAAACGCCCCGACCGGGGCGTTTCGCGTATCCGGGGATTGCGTTCCAGGCATCCCGCCGTCAGCTGTTGACTGCCTGCTTTCGGATCAGGGCAAAAGCCTCTTCAATTGCCTGGTTGTCAGCTCGCCACTGAATCCCTGTCGCGAACCGTCGGCACGGATCACCAGCACGCGCGGCGTTTCGCCGCCCCATTCCGGATCGAGCAGGTAGTTGAGTCGCTCGGGCGTGGCCTCGGCGTAGGCGCGGGCGGGCCAGGCGGCCATGCCGGCGGCGGCAAGGCGCTTTTCGATGGCCGCGGCGTGCGCCATGTCGTCGGTGGCGACGGTGACCAGCTCGATGGCCTTCGGGTGCGCCTGCTGCAGTCGCGCCAGCGCCTGCAGGTTCGGTTCGCAATACGCGCAATCCAGCGCCCACAATGCGATCAGGCGTTCGCCGTGCGCGGGCGGGGCGAGCAGGGCGGGAACCTCGGCCGCGGTCAGCGGCCGCAAGGTGCCGGCGGTGGCCAGCACCGGCAGCAGGAGGACGGCGGCGAGCCAGCGTCTCATGGCGTGTCGGCAGGGAGCAGACGGAAGCCGGCCGCGGTGTTCCATGCAACGAAGGCATGGCCGTCGCGCAGCAGCAACTGCGGCGAGCCGACCGCGACGGTGGCGATGGCCAGCGTGCGCGGCGCACCGAAGTGCAGGCCGCCGTCGTTCGAGCGGCGCAGCATCAGCGCTTCGCCCTTGGCATCGACCTGGTTCCACGCGAGCCATACCGATTTGCCGTGTACCGCGATGTCCGCATGGCTGGCGCCCCCGCCGGCGATCGCCTGCGCGCGCGCGGCACGTTGCCCGGGCTGGAGCTGGCCGTACCAGATGGTCGGCCTGCCATTGGCTTCGTACCAGACCGCGTGGCGGGTGCCATCCGGCGCAATCGCCAGGCCGGGACCGTGGTGAGGGCAGCCGGCGATGTGCCAGTTGCTGAAAGTGGCACGCTCGGCACGGCTGGCCCCGCCGTCCGTGCGCAGCACGGCGAAGGCGTGGTCGCGGATGTTGTCGCCGTAGACCGCACGGAAGAACGAGGCGATATCGCCTGCGGGCGTGGGGGCAAGCGCGATGCGGCAGCACTCGCAACTTTGCTCCGCGAGCTTGCGTTCGGGAACGAAGCTCTCGCCGCGATCGTTGGACCAGGCGTAGTACACGGCGGCGCCCAGGTACGGCTTGCCCGCCGCCTCGGCTGCAGCCTGGTCGCGCTTGTCGATCCAGGCCAGCAGCACGCGGCCCTTGCCGTCGACCGCAAGCGCATCGAAGCGGTGGGTGATTTCGGCGCGATCGTGGTGCACGGTGATGGGGTCGGAAAAACGGTTGCCGCCGTCCAGCGAACGGGCGAAGCGCACGAAGCCGGTCCACGGCGTGGCACGCGGTTGCGACCAACTGACGTAGATCTCGCCCTTCGGGCCGAACGCCAGCTTGGGACGGTTCTCGCCGTCGGCGTAGATCGGCTCAGGGGTGGCGTTGACGGACACCGGCGCGCTGAAGGTCCTGCCCAGGTCGTCCGAGTGGCGCAGGCGCACGTGGCCGTCCGCGGTATCGGCGAGCCAGAGCCGGCCCTGCGCGTCGAACGCGGCGCTCGCGCCCAGTGGCGGCTCCTTTGGCATGGCCATGTGCTCGCGCGCGATCACCGGCGCGACGGCCAGGCAGAGCAGCAGGATCAGCAGGCGACGCATGGCATTGCTCCCGCTACAGGTCCCAGCGCACGCCGCCGACCCAGGTCCGGCCGGCATACGGGTGGTAGACCCAGTAGCGCGCGTTGGTGAAGTTGTCCACGCCCAGCGATGCGGTCCAGCGTGGGGCGAAGTGCCAGCGCACTTTTGCATCGGCGACCGTGAAGGCGCTGACTGCACCGTAGGTGTCCACGAAGTCGCTGTTGTCCAGCGTGCCGCGCTGGCTGCCGGAGCGGCGGATGCCGAGCGAGGCCTCCCAGCCATCGGTAAAGCGGTAGTCGGCGAACAGGCTGGCGCGCAGGCGCGGGATGCGCGGGAACCACTTGCCCTCGGCCAGCGGGTAGCGTCGGTCGCGCAGGGTCTTGGCATCGTTCACGGCCACGCTCGCGGTGAGGTCCAGTCCGGGCGTCCAGAGGTCGGTCAGCGCAAGTTCGCCCTCGATGCCGCGGATGCGGGTGAGGTCGATGTTCTGCACGTTGGTGACGGTGGGTGTGACGGTGATGTCGGTCTGCGTGTAGAGCGCGTCGGCGATGCGGTCCTGGAACAGCGAGACGCGCCAGTGGCCGCGGGCGAGTCGCTGCTTGAGCGTGAGATCGAGCGAGTTGTCGCGCTCGGGCTTGAGGTTGGGATCGTTGCCGACGACCGCGTTGGCGGAAATCGAGCCCTGGAACAGCTCGGCCACGGTCGGGTAGCGCACGGCCTTGCCCCAGGCCAGGCGCAGTTGCCAGTCGGGCGCGAAGTCCCACTCGAGCGCGGCCTTGGGCGACAGGTCGCTGCGCTGTCGGTCGGCGTAGCGCACGGTGGTGGTGCTGTCCGCCCGGCGCCCGCCGTAGGCGCGCCATTGTTCCCGGCGTGCTCCCAGCGTCAGCGCCCAGGCATCGGCGAAGCTCCACACGTCCTGCAGGTAGGCGGCGCGAGTCTGCGTGCGGCCGGCGAATGCGCTCGTCAGCGGACCGTCGGCCGGGCCTCGCCAGTCGGTCGCCGCGTGGACCCGGGAATCGAGCACGTAACGGTCGCCATGCAGGCCGGCATAAAGCATGTGTGTGTCGCCCAGCGGGCCGGAACTGCGCAGGTCGAGCGTGTCCCAGCCCGAGCCGGCGTTGTCGGCCGCCGTGCCCGGACCACCCAGGGGACCGATGGGCGGCGCCAGCGAGGCGGAACGAGCAAGCGCGCGGGCGAAGTCGTAGTGGCTGGCGACGGCGGTCCAGCGCCAGTCATGGGACCAGTGGCCATTGAGCTCGGCGCCGTACAGCAGGTGGGTGTCCTCGCTGGCGCTCGGCGCCAGGCCGCTGGGCGGCAGGGTCCAGGTGCGGCCGTAGGCGCTGATGGTGCCCGCGGTGACCGGCTGACCGTCCGCGTCGCGCAGGAAGCTGCGCGTACGGTCCTCGGCGTGGTTGTGCCACCAGCCGAGCGTGAACAGCGCGGCCACGCGATCGCTTAGGTCCACGCCGAGCTTGAGCTTGGCCTGCGTCTGCACCGTGTGCGCGATGCTGTTGGCGCCGTAGACCAGGCGCGGACCGCCGTTGGGATTGCGGTCGAGCGTGGCGCCGTCCACCGCGATCGCGGCCGACGGATCGCCGCCGGTCCTGGCGATGGCGTACTGCATCGGCTGGCCGTGGTTGTCCAGCCGGTCGAGGGTGAGGAGCCAGCTCCAGCGGCCCTGTCTGTTGCCGAGCGAGACGGCGGCATGGCGTCCGTTGTAGTGGCCGCCGCCACCGTAGGCATCGTGGAAATCCTGGCTCATGGCCTGCACGCTGGCGCTCGCGGTGAGCCGTTCGGGCAGATGCGTGTGGATCAGCACGGTGGTGCCGATGGAGTTGCCCGGGTAGAGCGCCGAGTAGGGCCCGTACAGCACGTCGACCGCGCCGATTTCCTCGGGCGTGACCATGCCCCAGCGCGGCGCGCCGTCCCAACCGTTGGTCATCAGGTTGGAGAGCAGCAGGCCGTTGGAATAGACCAGGCTGCGCGCGCTCTGCAGGGTGCCCGCATTGCGCCCGCTGATGATGGCGTTGGGATCGCCGATGTAGCGTGCGCGCACCTGCAGGTTGGGTGCGAAGCGAAGTGCATCGGAACTGGTGGTGACGTTCTGCCGTGCGAGCTGGGCGCGGTCGATGCGCACGCTGATGGCGGGTGTCTCGGTGACCTGGGTGTCGCTGGCGTGCACCATCACCGGAGCGAGCGTGGTGGCTTGTGGTGGGGTGTCGGCGGCGTGCAGCAGGCTGGGGATGGCCAGCATGGCGAGCACGCAGATGCCGGGCGATCGGGGATTCACGGTCAAGTCTGGACGTGGGTCGAGGCTTCGCAGCATAGCGGCGCCAATGTGCACGGCCAGATGACGCGTTGTCGCACGGGAGTGTGGAAAGCGCATCCCCCGGGGAATCGCAGGGGTGGGCTTCGGCCCACCATTGCGTGCGACGTTGTCGGTCGGTGGACTGAAGCCCGCCCTACGACGGCACGATCACTCGCCCGCGTCGGGCCGCTCGCGCACCGGATGCTTGCTCAGCTTGCGCTGCAGCGTGCGGCGATGCATGCCCAGCCGACGTGCGGTCTCGGAGATATTGCCGTCGCATTCGGTCAGCACGCGCTGGATGTGCTCCCATTCCAGTCGGCGCAGCGCGAGCGGCGCCTCCGGTGCCTCTGGCGGCTCGTCGTCGGCGGGTGCCGGGCCTTCGCCTTCGAGCAGGGCGCGCACCACCGCATCGGCGTCGACCGGCTTGGCAAGGTAGTCGTGCGCGCCGCGCTTGATCGCTTCCACGGCAGTGGCGATCGAGGCGTAGCCGGTCAGCAGCAGGATGCGCATCTCCGGCACCAGCGCGTGCAGTTCGGAGATCAGCTTCAGCCCGTTCTCGTCGCCCAGCTTGAGGTCCAGCACGCAATAACGTGGCTGGTGCCGCCGGGCCAGCTGCCGCGCCTCGTCGGCTCGGGTCGCGCCGATCGCCTCGAAGCCGCGCGAGCCCAGCGCGCGGGAGAGCACGCGCACGAAGGTGGCGTCGTCGTCGACGATCAGCAACTGACGGGGAACGTTGGCATCGGTCATGGGCATGCTGGCAGCGGTGTCGGAGCGGCCATTCTTGCCCGAGTGCGACGCACTTGCACGCTTCCTGCCTCAGCCGGCCTTGATCGCGGCCAGCGGAAGGCGCAGTCGCACCTGTGCGCCTTGCCCGGTGTTATCCGCCGTCAACTCGCCATTGAGGCGCTCGGCAGTGGCTTCGGCCAGTGCCAGGCCCAGTCCCAGGCCGCCCTGCTTGCCGCTGCGGCCAAGCTCGCCCAGTTCCGCCTGGCTGTCGAAGCCCGGGCCGTGGTCGCGCACGGTCAGCTCCAGCCAGCCGTGCTCGCAGCGGATCTGCAATTCGACCGCATCCGACCCGCTCGATTCGGAGGCGTCAGCCGCGTTGTTGAGCAGGTTGATCAGCGCATGGCGCAGGCCCGCCGGCACGCGCAGCACCAGCCGCGCGGTGGCGTCGGGCAGGTCGAGCGCGAGCTCGGCCTCCGGGCGCAGCAACTGGAAGCGTTCCAGGCAGCCGTGCACGAACGCCTGCAGGGACATCCGCTCGGCCTCCTGCGACAACTGTGCCTGGCCGAAGGCGACCATCTCGCGCAGGATCGTGCGGCAGCGGTCCACTTGCTCCTGCAGCAGCGCGAGATCCTCTTCCAGCAGGGCGTCCTGCGCGTGCTCGCGGCGCAGTTCGGGCAGCAGCGTGCGCATGGTGGCCAGCGGCGTGTTGAGCTCGTGTGCGGCGCCGGCGGCCTGGGTGGCGATGGCAAGGATGCCCTCGTCGCGCAGCGCGCGCTCGCGCACCCGCTGCACTTCCAGTTGCTGCATGCGCAGGGCGCGTGCCAGCCGGTTGATGAAGAAACCCAGCAGCAGCGCGGTGATCACGAAGTTCACGCCCATGCCGAGGATGTGCAGCGAAAAGCCGCCGCCGTGCATGGGCAGCGGCAACGGCTCGTAGCGATACAGCAGCAGCAGGTACGCCACGCCCGCCAGTGCGGCCACGGCCAGCACCGCCGGCACTGACAGTGCCGCGGCGGTCAGCGCGATCGGCACCAGCAGCAGGGTCACGAACGGGTTGCTGGCGCCGCCGGTGAAGTAGAGCAGGTAGCCCAGTACCAGCGTGTCGACCGCCACGTGCAGGATGGTTTCCCACTCGCGCACCGGCCAGGGCTGGCCCAGCCGCCAGGCGGCGAACACGGCGAACACCGCCAGCGCGCCGATGCCGGTCAGCAGCGGCAGCAGCGGGATGGGCAGGTGCATCCAGAAAGCACAGACCAGCACCGCGACGCTTTGCCCGGCGATCGCGCACAGGCGCAACCACGCGAGCATGCGTGTCAGGGCGTAAGGCCCGATGCGGCGGTTGGCGTGCCGGTGGGGCATGGCGCGAAAAAGGCGCCGCGGTGGCCCGCGGCGCCCTCGGGATCAGCCCGGCAGTTCCCAGCCTTCCTCGCTGCGAACCGGCGGTAGCGGGTCGGCCGCGGCGGCATGCTCGGCGTGGCTGTTGGAGAGCTTCTTCATCAGCGGCAGCACCGCCACCGCGATCGCCGTGCAGCCCAGGCCCACCCAGCCGAGCTTGGTGAACAGGCTGGTGTAGATCTCGAGCGACTGCAGCGGGTCGTTGAGGCCCTCGGGAATGTGCGCGAAGTTGGCCACCACGCTGCCCAGGTACTGCGAGATGCCCGAGGCGACGTAGTAGGCGCCCATCATGAAGCCGCCCATGCGCGCCGGCACGTAGCGGGCGATCATCGCCAGGCCCAGGCCGGACACCAGCAGCTCGCCCAGCGAGTACAGGCCGTAGCCCCAGACCATGGTCCACGAGGAAACCTGGCCGGCGACGGCCCAGTTCGCACCGATGCCGTAGACGAAGAAGCCCGCCGCCACCGCGGCGAAGCCCAACGCAAACTTGGCAGCGACGGAGGGATCCTTGCCGATGCGGCCCAGCGAGTTGTAGATGAATACCAGCACGGGGCTGAGCAGCACGATCCAGATCGCGTTCAAGTTCTGGTACTGCTCGGGAATCCAGGTGAACAGGTGCACGCCGAACACGCTGAAGTCCAGGTTCACGTTCTTCTGCGCGAACAGGTTCAGCGAGGTGGACATCTGCTGGTAGAAGATGAAGAAGAAGATCGTCTGCACCGTCAGCACCAGTGCGGCGACCAGGCCGGCGCGCTCGCTGCGTTGGCTGGAGCGGATCAGGTGGATGAAGATGCCCAGGATCACCACGCCGGCGGCATACACGCAGATGCGCGCCACCGTCTGGCTCTGCAGGATGAAGGCCGAGACGAACACCATGCCCACGGCCGCCAGCATCACCGCGCCGAAGCGGGCGAGGTTGAACGGCTTCTGGTCAGGCGCCGAGCCGATATGGCGCAGCGTGCGGCTCATCAACACGTAATTGATCAGGCCCAGCAGCAGGCCGATGGCGCAGATGCCGAAGGCGGTGTGCCAGCCCCAGGCATCGCCGTAGCGCTCGCCCACGTAGTCACGCACCCAGGGGGTCAGCGTCATCGAGATCATCGAGCCGACGTTCACCGCCATGTAGTAGATGGTGAAGGCGCTGTCGATCTTGGTGTCGTCGCCCTCGTAGATCTTGCGCACGAGGTTGCCGGCGTTGGGCTTGAAGAAGCCGTTGCCGACGATGATCACGCCCAGCGCGACATACAGCAGGTAGGGGTTGTCGGTCGGAATCCACAGCATCGCGTAGCCAAGGCCCAGCACCACCGCGCCGGTGAGCATCGTGCGGCGCGTGCCGATCAGCTTGTCGCCGACCCAGCCGCCGATGGCGGGCGTGGCGTAGATCAGCGCCGCCGCTGCGCCCCAGACCAGGTTGGCGTGCGTGTCGACGAAGCCGAGCTTCTTCATCATGTAGGTGACCATCAGCACCTGCATGCCGTAGAAGCCGAAGCGCTCCCACATTTCGATCAGGAATACGGTGCTGAAGGACCGCGTTTGCGATACGGGTGGATTCTGGATTGCCATGGAGTTTCCGAGCGGATTGACACTGACTGCCGCGGGGCGGCCTGCTCTGCAACCCTGAACCGGGGTGCAATCATCCGAGGGTAACCCATCCGTCAAACGCGTGACGCTGCAGTGCGACATGCGGCCTGGCGACGGACGCTGTGGCACTATGGCACGCTTGCCGCCGGCCGATCGCGAGTAGCCGCCCATGTCGACAGCCCCGTTCCCGCCGCTTCGCGGCGCCTGTGCGCCAAAGGCCTGAGCCGATGGCTGCCGAAGGTTTCCGCGGGCCGCGACAACTGTGGAACGCACTGCGCTGGTCGATGAAGGGCCTGCGCGCCGGATGGCGTCACGAAGCCTCGTTCCGCTTCGAGGTGTACCTGGCGATCGTGGTGCTGCCGCTCGGGCTTTACCTGGGACACGATGCGCTGGAGAAGCTGGCGCTGGTCCTGCCGATGTTCCTGGTGCTCTCGGCCGAACTGCTGAACTCCGCGATCGAGGCGGTGGTCGACAAGGTCAGCCCCGAGTTCCACGAGCTGGCTGGCCGGGCCAAGGACATGGGTTCGGCGGCGGTATTCGTGCTGCTGGTTTTCATGGGCCTGAGCTGGGCGCTGATCGTCGGCCCGCGCCTGCCCGCGATCCTGGGGATGTAGGCCCGGGGTGGCCGAAGCCCATCCTGCGACATTCGTTGACGCTGGCCGGAGGCTGACCCTACGCTGGCGTTCCCACCCATCCGGAGTGCCGTCATGAAGACCCTTCGCGTGCTCGTGCTGTCGCTGCTGGCCGTGCTGCTCAGCGGCTGCGGCTACAACGCCATCCAGCGCCAGGACGAGGCGGTGAAGGCCGCCTGGTCGGAAGTGCTCAACCAGTACCAGCGCCGCGCCGACCTGGTGCCGAACCTGGTCAACACGGTCAAGGGCTATGCCGCGCACGAAGAGCGCGTGCTTACCGAGGTTACCAACGCGCGCGCCCGCGTCGGCAGCGTGCAGGTCACTCCGGAAACCATCAACGATCCGCAGAAGCTCCAGCAGTTCCAGCAGGCGCAGGGTGAACTGTCCAGCGCGCTGTCGCGGCTGATGGTGGTCAGCGAGCGCTACCCCGATCTGAAGGCGAACGGCCTGTTCCAGAACCTCCAGGCGCAGCTGGAAGGTACCGAGAACCGCATCACCGTGGCGCGCAACCGCTATGTGCAGTCGGTGCAGGCTTACAACTCGATGATCCGCACTTTCCCGAACAACCTCACGGCGAAGATCTTCGGTTACCAGACCAAGCCGAACTTCACGGTGGAGAACGAGAAGGCGATCTCGACTGCGCCGACCGTCGATTTCGGCACGCAGGCGCCGGCACCGGCCGGCTCGGCCGCGCACTGACATGGACCGCCGCCGGCCACAACGGGCGTGGCTGCTGCTTTGCCTGCTCCTCCTTGGCGCGGGCTGGGCAGCGCAGGCGGCCGAAGTGCCCACGCTGCAGCGCCACGTCACCGACCTGACCGGCACGTTGAGCTCGCAGCAGGTCGATGAACTCGATGCCCAGCTGCAGGCGCTGGAGAAAAACAAGGGCGCGCAACTGGTGGTGCTGATGATCGGCAGCACCGGCGAGCAGGACATCGAAAGCTACTCGCTTGCAGTGGCCGAACAGAACAAGGTCGGCCGCAAGGGCACCGACGACGGCGTGCTGCTGCTGGTGGCCAAGGACGACCGGCGGGTGCGCATCGAGGTCGGCTACGGGCTGGAGGGTGCGATTCCCGATGCCGCCACGGCCCGCATCATCCGCGAATACATCGCGCCGAAGTTCCGCGAGGGTGACTACTACGGCGGCATACACGATGCGGTGGGTGCGCTCACCCAGTTGATCGACGGCGAGCCGTTGCCGCCACCGGTCCAGGGCGCGCCACGCGAGCACCGCGGCATCGGTTTCCAGCAGGCGCTGTTCATCGGCATCTTCATCGCCTTCTTCCTGCGCAGCCTGTTCGGCCGGGCCAACCTGTTCGTGCGCACGCCACTGGGAGCCGGCATCACCGGCGGCATCCTGTGGCTGGTCGCCGCAAGCCTCGGCGCAGCGGCGCTGGGCGCGATCATCGGGGGCTTGTTCATGCTGCTGCCCGGCAGCGGCGGACGTTCGATCGGGCGCGGCGGCTGGGGTGGCTGGGGCGGCTTCGGCGGAGGCGGTTTTGGTGGTGGTGGCGGCTTCGGCGGCGGCGGTTTCGGCGGCGGAGGCGGCGGCTTCAGCGGGGGAGGCGGCAGCTTCGGCGGCGGCGGTTCTTCGGGGAGCTGGTGATGACGCCCATGCAGCGATTGTTCGCCAATCTGTTCGGCGGCTGGTTCCAGCTGCGCCAGCGTTTTCCCGCGATGTTGCTGGACGACCTGGCCAATGCGGTCACCGTGGGCGAGCGTGGTCACCTTGGAGAGGTGCGTTTCGCGGTCGAGTCACGCCTGACCGTTCGCGCAGTGCTGGCCGGCGTGGACGCGCGCACGCGCGCGCAGGAAGTCTTCGCGCAGTTGCGCGTGTGGGACACGGAGGAAAACTGCGGTGTGCTGATCTACCTGCTGCTGTCGGAGCAGCGCATCGAGATCCTGGCCGACCGCGGCATCGCACGCCGCGTGCCGCAGGCCGAGTGGGACGCGATCTGCCAGCGCATGCGCGACGCCTTCGCACGCGCCGAATGGCGAGCCGGCAGCCTGGCCGGCATCGAGGCCGTGCACGCGCTGCTGCGCGAGCACTTCCCGGCCGGTGACCATCCCAACCCGGACGAGTTGCCGGACCGGCCGGTGGTGCTCTAGCAGGGAGGTCCCGCACTGGCGGCAAGACTGCCGCCAAGTGCGGGAAGGGCCCGGAACACGCAGGCGCGTGCCTGCGCGACGGTCCTAGGCCCCCTTGCCGATGTACTTCTCCAGGAAGGCCTGAAGCGTGTTGTAGAGCTCGACGTTGTTCTTCTCGCTGAAGAAGCCGTGCTCTTCGTGGGGCTTGCTCATCCACTCATAGGGCTTGTGCGCCGCCTCCAGTGCGGCGCGCATGGCCTTGGCCTGGGCGAACGGAGCACGCTCGTCGTCTTCGCCATGGATCAGCAGTACCGGCACGTCGATGCGATCCGCCAGCTTGTCGGGCGAATTGGCGTCCAGCGCGGCGTCGTCCTTGCCGATCACGGTGGTGAGGTAGCTGCGCCCGGACTCGCGCCGGCGCACATCGCCCTTGTTGTACATCATCTTCAGGTCGTACACGCCCGCGTAGCCCACGGCGCACTTGAACAGTCCGGGGGCGCGGATAGGCGCCATCATCGCGGAGTAGCCGCCGAAGCTCGCGCCGAACACGCAGATGCGGCCGGCATCCGCGTAGTGCTGGTCGATCGCCCATTTCACGCCATCGATGAGGTCCTGCTGGATGCGGGTACCCCACTTGAGATAGCCGGACTCGGAGAAATTCTTTCCGCGACCGGAGGAACCGCGATAGTTGACTTGGAGCACCAGATAGCCACGGCTGGCGAGAAATTGCGCATTGTTGTCGTAGTACCAATCGTCGCTGGTCCAGTAGGGGCCGCCGTGTGGAAGCAGGACCATCGGGAGATTGCGCTCCGGCCGGCCCGGCGGGATCGTGAGGATCGCCTCCAGTTCCGTGCCGTCGCTGGCCTTGAAGCGCAGAGGACGGCGCTCGGCCATCTTGGCCGGGTCGATCCAGGGCTCGATGGCGAACAGCTTGCGCACCTTGAAGCTTGTGGTGTCGATCAGGTAGTAACTGCCCGGATCGCGATCGCTGCTGACCAGGAACAGCAACTGCTTGCCATCGTCGCTGTAGTTGAGGAAATCGACGAAGCTTCCGGGGAAGGCCTTGCTCAGCGCCATGTGCAGCTTGGCGGAAGGCAGGCTGGGGTCGAGGTAGCTGGCCCGCGGCACGCCATTGGCAAGCGCCGTCGCGAACGGTCGGCGAGGTGCCGCTGTCCAGAGAATGTTGCCGATGCTGGCGAACGCATCCGAGGCCAGTAGGGTCCGGTTGCTGCCGTCTTCGGCCTGCTCGACCAGCGCAGCCGGCCCGCCGTCGGCGCTGTACGACGCGTAGATGCCCTGGCCGCCAGGTGTGTAGGTGAGCGGCGTGAAGCTCCGGCCAGTGGTGCCTTGGTCCATCTGGCGCCAACCGGATGGATCGCGGTGGTAGACGCGATAATTGAAGTCGTTGCCGTCGCCGTAGGCAAAGTGCGCCAGCCCGTCGGCGCCGATCATGAAGCTCATCCCGTCCACATCGATGTCGCCGATCAGGCGCCTTGCATTCTTGGTCGCGTCGACGTCGTAGAGCGAGTAATGGCCCTGGTTGTCCCAGGTCTCCGTCTCCATGTAGAAGTGCCCGTTGGCGATCTCCGGCGTCCCCACCACGAAGCCCCATCCACGGTCGACCGCGCGCGAGCCGGCTCGGCGGCCCAGCGTTCCCTCGTAGCCGTAGATGTAGTCCTGATGCTTGCCGTCCACGTCGGTGGCGAGCAACTCGCCGTAGAAGGCGGGCTTGTCCAGAGAGCCTTGCTGCCGGCCCTTTGCGATCACCAGCCGGGTCGAACTTACCCAGGTGATGCCCATCGGGATCTCGTACTTGGGCATGCGCAACATGCTGACCGGCTTCTGCATGTCCTCGACCCGGAAGACGACCAGCGCATGGCCGCTGTTGTCGTTGTCGTCCATGCGCACGGCGAGAAACTTGCCGTCGGGCGACAACTGCGGGTTCGAGATCGCCGGGCGACGCGCAAAATATTCGACCGGAATGGAGTCGCTCGACCAGGCGGCGGCAGGCAGCATGAGGGCAGCGGTAAGCGCCACCCTCACAAATCGGTATGTCATGATGTTCCCCCCCAAGGGCACGCTCCATGTGACGCCCGGCCGCGAGGAGCGGCATCGGCCGGCCGGATGCGCCACCGGTTGGTGTCCGGTACCGCCGCCTGCGCCCCCTGTGAGGTGCGTGGCTCCGCGGATCGATTCTAGCCAGCTGGCAGTGCCGGGACCAAGGGCCTGCGTCGTGCCGCCGCGCGAGGCTACACTTGCTCTCCGTCCATCCGTTCCGCGAGCCATGGCCCAGCCCTTCACCGTCCAGTTCGACCCGGTCGCCTTACACATCGGACCCGTGCAGGTGCACTGGTATGGCCTGATGTACCTGCTCGGCTTCCTGGCCGCCGGCCTGCTCGGCGAGCGACGGCGCCAGCAGGGGCGGCTGCCGGTGAGCCGTGATGCGCTGAGCGACCTGGCGTTCTACGCCATGCTGGGCATCATCGTGGGCGGGCGCGTGTGGTACATGCTGTTCTACTACGCCGGTGGCCTGCACTGGATCTGGACCGATCCACTGGCGCTGTTCAAGGTGTGGGACGGCGGCATGAGTTTCCACGGCGGCCTCATCGGCGTGCTGGTGGCCGCCTGGTGGTGGTCGCGGCGGCATCGGCTGCACTTCTTCGACACCATGGACTTCGTCGCGCCGCTGGTGCCGCTGGGGCTGGGCCTGGGGCGGCTGGGCAACTTCATCAACGGCGAACTGTGGGGCAAGCCCGGCGACGTGCCGTGGGCGATGATCTTCCCGAATGCCAAGCCGGAGGACGTGCAACTGGCGCACGAGCAGCCGGCGCTGGCGCAGCAGCTGGCGCAGTTCGGCGGCATCCCGCGGCACCCTTCGCAGCTGTACGAGATGGCGCTGGAAGGCATCGTGATGTTTGCGGTGCTGTGGCTGGTCTCGATGAAGCCGCGGCCGCGTTACCTGGTGTCCGGCCTGTTCGCGCTGATGTACGGCTGCTTCCGCTTCGCCGTCGAGTTCGTGCGCGTGCCCGACCCGCAGCTGGGTTACCTCGCCTGGGGCTGGCTCACGATGGGGCAGGTGCAGTCGCTGCCGCTGATCCTGGTAGGGCTGGTGCTGGTGGCGATGTCGCGCAGGGCGCCCACGCTGGTGCCCGCGGCGCACGGTTGAGATATTCGTGGGAGCCCGCTTGCGGGCGATGCCTTGAGTCTTGCCAGAAAAGCATCGCCCGCAAGCGGGCTCCTACAAAGTCCCGTGGTCAGAAGTTGTTGTCGCCGCCGATCAGGTCACCCAGCCCGCCGAGGATCGAACCTTCGCCGCGGCGCGTTCCGCCGCCCTGCGGCGCGGCCGCCAGCATGCGACCGGCCATGCGCGAGAACGGCAGCGACTGCAGCCAGATCTTGCCCGGACCGGTCAGCGTGGCCAGGAACACGCCCTCGCCACCGAACAGCATGCTCTTGATGCCGCCGACCGGCCTGACGTCCATGCTCACGGTGTCGTGGAAGGCGACCACGCAGCCGGTATCGACGTCCAGCCGCTCGCCGGGTTTCAGGTCGCGCTCGACCACGGTGCCGCCGGCGTGCACGAACACCCAGCCGTCGCCCTCGAGCTTCTGCATGATGAAGCCCTCGCCGCCGAACAGGCCGGTGAGGATCTTGCGCTGGAAGTAGATCCCGAGCTGCACGCCGCGCGCGCCGGCCAGGAACGAATCCTTCTGGCAGATCAGCCGCCCGCCGTGCTCGGAAAGTTTCATCGCCATCACCGTCCCGGGGTAGGGTGCTGCGAAGGCGACCCTGGCCTTGCCGCTGCCGGTGTGGGTGAACACGGTGGTGAACAGGCTTTCGCCGGTGATCACGCGCTTGCCGGCGGACATCAGCTTGCCCATCAGGCCGCTGCCCTGGTTGGCGCTGGAGCCGTCGCCGAAGACGGTATCCATCTGCACCGCCGATTCCTTGTACATCAGGGAGCCGGCCTCGGCGATGGCGCTCTCGCCCGGATCGAGCTCGACCTCGACAAACTGCATGTCGGTGCCGACGATGCGGTAATCGACCTCGTCGGAAGCGCCGTAGCGACCGGCCGGCACCGGCGGCGGGGCGACTGCCATGTCGGTGGCGGGCTGGAACACGCTGTGGATCGGCCGCCACTCGCCGAAGCCTTCCTTCCAGCAGTAGCCGTCGGGACGGCTGCGCGCCTGGGCGCGGGCAGCCTCGTCGTCCAGCGGACCGATGCGTTCGTTGTTGCCGTAGCTGAAATACCACTGCGTCATGTTGGCGTCCCTTGGTGGATGGCGACGAGTCTAGGCTGGGACGGGGTGACAGGGGGAGTGACGGATGTCACCGGCGCGGCCGGAGCCCCCCGCAGGCAAACCTTGCCGCCACGGTCCGCTAGAATCGTTCCATGCGCGCCTACCTCGACCTGCTCGACCACGTGCTCCACCACGGCACGGAAAAGACCGACCGCACCGGCACCGGCACCAGGAGTGTGTTCGGCTGGCAGATGCGCTTCGACCTGGCCAAGGGCTTCCCGCTGGTCACCACCAAGAAGGTGCACTGGAAATCGGTGGTGCACGAGCTGATCTGGTTCCTGCGCGGCGACACCAACATCGCCTACCTGAAGGAACACGGCGTCAGCATCTGGGACGAGTGGGCCGACGCGCAGGGCGAGCTCGGTCCGGTCTACGGCCGGCAATGGCGGGCCTGGCCGACCGCCGACGGCGGCACCGTGGACCAGATCCGCTGGGTGGTCGACGAGATCCGCCGCAACCCCGACTCGCGCCGCCTGATCGTAAGCGCCTGGAACGTGGGCGAGCTGCCGAAGATGGCGTTGATGCCCTGCCACACGCTGTTCCAGTTCTACGTCGCCGACGGCAAGCTCTCCTGCCAGCTCTACCAGCGCTCGGGCGACATCTTCCTGGGCGTGCCCTTCAACATCGCCAGCTACGCGCTGCTGACCCACATGGTCGCGCACGTGTGCGGCCTGGGCGTGGGCGACTTCGTGCACACGCTCGGCGATGCGCACCTGTACAGCAACCACCTCGAACAGGCACGGCTGCAGCTCAGCCGCGAGCCCCGGCCGCTGCCGCGCGTGGTGCTCGATCCGGACGTGCGCGTGCTCGAGGATTTCCGCTTCGAGGACATTGCGCTGGAGGGCTACGCCCCGCACCCGGCCATCAGGGCGCCCGTCGCGGTATAGGGCTGCACCGGCCCGCCTTACGTCTCGCGCGCCAGCAATGCCCGCAGCGCCGGGGTGTCGCGCAGTTCCGCAAACGGCACCACCGGCGACGGTCGCCCGGCCGGGGGCTGCAGGGTCTTCTGCCACACGCCCACGTCCCACCAGCGGCCGAGCTTGTAGCCGCTCTGCCGCCACTCGCCCGCAGGCGCGAAACCCATCGCCTCGTGCAGGCGCACGCTGGGCCCGCCCGGCAAGGTGATCACGCCGACAGCCTGGTTGATGCCCTGCAGGCGCATGGCCTCCAGAAGCGCTCCGTACAGGCGCCGCGCGACCCCTTTGCGCCGGGCATCCTCGCGGACGTAGATCGAGGTCTCGGCGATCCAGTCGTAGGCGGCACGCTCGCGGAAGCGGCTGGCGTAAGCGTAGGCCAGCACCTCGCCTTCCCCCCACACCAGCCAGGGGTACTGCGCCAGGCGCGCGACGATCCGTTCGCGCATCGCCGGCACCCCGGGCAGCGCGGTTTCGAAAGTGGCGGCGCCATGGGTGACCGACGGGGCGTAGATCGCATGGATCTGTGCCGCGTCGTCGGGGCTGGCGATGCGGATCATGACCGTCGCGCCGTCAGAGCTCGCGCAGGTAGTAGCGGTCGCAGCCGTGGTGGCCGGTGCCACCCATCGCCGCGCAGACCGGAGCAAAGCCGCTGCGCCGGTACAGCGCCTGGGCGGCATCCATCCCGGTGAGGGTTTCCAGGTAGCAGCGGCGATAGCCCAGTGCACGCGCAGCGTCCAGGCAGCGCTGCATCATCGCCGTGCCGGCGCCGATGCCGCGTGCCTGCGGCAGGAAGTACATCTTGCGCAGTTCGCACACGTCCGGCTCGCCGCCGTCCAGCGGTGCCACGCCGGCCCCGCCGATGACCATGCCGTCGCGCTCGACGACGAAATAGGCGCAACCGGGTCGCGCATAGGCTTCGGCCATGTGGTCGACTTCCGGGTCGTGGATGGCGAAGCCGGGACCGTCGGCGCCGAACTCGGGCATCACCGTGCGGATGATCGAGGCGACCGCGGCATCGTCACGCGGTTCGATGGGACGGATCAGGAAGGGGACTGTCATGGGTCGTGGGTCTGGCGGTTGGCGGACGTCGGGTTTCAGGCGGTCGTGCGCGCGCGGGTGACGCGGCTGGCGGTTTCCTTGTGCAGTTGCGCCGAGAGCCAGGCGCCGGTGGCGATCAGCAGATCCAGGTCGACGCCGGTGTGCAGGCCCATGCCTTCGAGCATATAGGCCACGTCCTCGGTCGCCACATTGCCGGTGGCGCCCTTGGCGTAGGGACAGCCGCCGGTGCCCGAGACCGCGCTGTCGACCACGCGCACGCCTTCCTCCAGGCAGGCCAGGATGTTCGCCAGCGCCTGGCCGTAGGTGTCGTGGAAGTGCACGGCCAATGCCGGCATCGGTACGGCCTGCGCCACCGCGCGCAGCATCGCGCGTGCCCTGGACGGCGTGCCCACGCCGATCGTGTCGCCCAGCGAAACCTCGTAGCAGCCCAGCGCATGCAGCCGTTCGGCCACCCGTACCACGTCGGCGACCGGCACCTCGCCCTGGTAGGGGCAGCCGAGCACGGTGGACACGTAGCCGCGCACGGCCACGCGATCGGCCCTGGCGCGCTCGATCACCGGAATGAACCGCTCGATCGACTCGTCGATCGAGGCGTTGATGTTCTTGCGGTTGAACGCCTCGCTGGCCGCGGTGAATACGGCGATCTCCTGCGCCCCCACCGCTCGCGCCCGCTCGTAGCCCTGCAGGTTGGGCACCAGCACCGGATAGCGCACGCCGGGCACCTTGCGGATGCCTGCGAACACTTCCGCCGCGTCGGCCAGCTGCGGCACCCACCTGGGGCTGACGAAGCTGGTCGCCTCGATGGTGGTCAGGCCGGTGGATGAGAGCCGGTCGATCAGTGCGATCTTCACCTCGGCCGGCAGGAGCGTCTTTTCGTTCTGCAGGCCGTCGCGAGCCCCCACTTCGACGATGCGGACGGTGTCCTCTGGCGTGTTCATGGCGGCTCCGGGGGCGGGCAAGCGCCCACTTTAGCCGGTCGGCCGACCGGTGAGGACGGATTACCCGGCAGGCTGGCTTTGCCCCGGACTCCTCCGTATAATCGCCGGTTCGACCCACATGGACGGGTCGTGAACCGATGTCGGCAGGACGGAAAGCGTGGCCCGCGGGTCACCGCCGAATCAGTCAGAAACCGGGCACCCAAGCCCACCCAGGAGCATTCCCATGCCCAAGATCAAGACCAACCGGGCGGCCGCGAAGCGTTTTCGCAAGACCGCCTCGGGCAAGTTCAAGGCCGGTCACGCCTTCAAGTCGCACATCCTGACCAAGAAGTCGACCAAGCGTAAGCGCAACCTGCGCGCCACCAACCACGTCAAGGCGTGCGACACCAAGGGTGTGGCTCGCATGTTGCCGTACGTCTAAGGGAAGGAGAACACCATGGCTCGTGTAAAGCGTGGCGTTACCGCCCGTCGTCGTCACAAGAAGATCATCGGCCGCGCGAAGGGGTACTACAACGCCCGTCGCAAGGTCTTCCGCGTCGCCAACCAGGCCGTCATCAAGGCCGGCCAGTACGCCTACATCGGTCGCAAGCAGCGCAAGCGCCAGTTCCGCGCGCTGTGGATCGTGCGCATCAACGCCGCGGCGCGTCAGTTCGGCCTGTCCTACAGCCGCCTGATCAATGGCCTGTCCAAGGCCGGCATCACGATCGACCGCAAGGTGCTGGCGGACATCGCCGTGCACGACATCAAGGCGTTTGGCGCCATCGCGGAAAAGGCGAAGGCCAGCCTGGCCGCTTGATCGTCGTCACCGACGGTATGCTGTAAATCAAGCGGGGAGAAGGCCAACGCCTTCTCCCCGTTTTTATTTAATAACGTGCCGTCTTTATTCAATAACGCGCTCTTTTGCGTTTGCCTCCTCTCCCCTCCGGGGAGAGGATTGAGGTGAGGGGCCAAGGCTTGCCTTGGACTTCAATCGAAGCATGCCTCTTTGGCTTCCTTTGCCCTCCGGGAGAGGATTGAGGTGAGCGGCCAAGGCTTGCCTTGGACTTCAATCGAAGCTTGCTTCGAACAGGCAACAACGCAAGAGCGACCCCTCACCCCAACCCTCTCCCCGGAGGGGAGAGGGAGCTGGAAACCAAGCGGAAACCGCACCGATGGACGATCTGGATAGTCGCGCGAACCAGGCCCTGGCCGATATCGAAGCCGCCTCTTCGCTCGAAGCGCTCGAAACCCTGCGCGTGGGCCTGCTCGGCAAGAGCGGCATCGTCACCGCCGCCCTGAAATCGCTGGGTGCACTCGCCCCGGACGATCGCAAGGCCCGCGGCGCGGAGGTCAACCGCGTCAAGGATCGTCTGGCCGACGCGCTCGCCGCCCGCAAGCAGGCGCTGGAACAGGCCGAACTCGATCGCCGCCTGACGTCGGAGAAGCTCGACATTACCCTGCCGGGTCGCGACGGCGTGCGCGGCGGCATCCACCCGATCACCCACGCGCTCGAGCGCATCGCAGGCATCTTTGCCCGGCTGGGCTACCAGCGTGCCGAAGGCCCCGAGATCGAGGACGACTGGCACAACTTCGAGGCGCTGAATTTCCCGCCCCACCATCCGGCGCGCGCCATGCACGACACCTTCTACTTCGGCGATGGGCGCCTCTTGCGCACGCACACCTCGCCGGTGCAGATCCGCGCGATGGCCGGGCGCCAGCCGCCGATCCGGATCATCGCCCCGGGCAAGGTCTACCGCAGCGACTCGGACCAGACCCACTCGCCGATGTTCCACCAGATCGAGGGTCTGCTGGTCGACGAGACCTCCAGCTTCGCGGACTTGAAGGGAACGCTGGCCGAGTTCGTGCGCGCCTTCTTCGAGCGTGATTTCGAGATGCGCTTCCGTCCGAGCTATTTTCCGTTCACCGAGCCCTCGGCGGAGGTGGACATCCGCTGGGAGACGGGCGATGGCCAGAGCCGCTGGCTGGAGGTGCTCGGCTGCGGCATGGTCCATCCGAATGTGCTGGCCAACTGCGGCATCGATCCGGAACGCTATACCGGCTTCGCCTTTGGCCTGGGCGTCGAGCGCTTCGCCATGCTGCGCTACGGCGTGTCGGACCTGCGCGCGTTCTTCGAGAACGACCTGCGCTTCCTCAAGCAGTTCGCGTAAGGGAAAACGTACCGATGAAATTCTCCGAGAACTGGCTGCGCGAGCTGGTCGAAATCCAGGCCGACCGCGCCGAGCTGGCCCATGCGCTGACCATGGCCGGGCTGGAAGTGGAAGAGCTGACCGTGCTGGGCGAGGGCCTGGCCGGCGTCGTGGTGGGCGAGATCGTCGCCGCCGAGAAGCACCCGGAAGCCGACCGCCTGCAGGTCTGCAAGGTGTCCGCCGGCCATGGCGAGCCGCTGCAGATCGTCTGCGGCGCACCCAATGCGCGCGTGGGCCTGAAGGCGCCGCTGGCGACCATCGGCGCCGTGCTGCCGGGCGGCATCACGATCAAGGCCGCCCGGCTGCGCGGGGTGGAGTCGGCTGGCATGCTGTGCTCGGCGAAGGAACTGGGCATCGATGCCGACGCGTCCGGCCTGCTGGAACTGTCCGCCGATGCACCGGTCGGCCAGCCGCTGGCGCAGTTCCTGGGCCTGCCGGACGCCAGCATCGAGCTCAAGCTCACCCCCAACCGCCCCGACTGCCTGGGACTCGTCGGCCTGGCCCACGACGTGGCCGCGCTGTTCGGCAGCCGGGTGCTGGTGCCGGTGCAGGATCCCGCGCCGGTCACCTCCGATGCGCGCCGGGGCATCCGCCTGGAGGCCGGCAAGGACGCGCCACGGTACCTGGGCCGCGTCATCGAGGGTATCGATGCCACCGCGCGCTCGCCGCTGTGGCTGGCCGAGCGCCTGCGCCGAGCCGGACTGCGGCCGATCAGTGCGGTGGTCGACGTCACCAACTACGTGATGCTGGAGCTGGGCCAACCGCTGCACGCCTTCGACAACGATGCGCTGCAAGGCGACATCGTGGTTCGCCACGCGCGCGCGGGCGAAACGCTGAAGCTGCTCGACGGCAGCGAAGCCCGACTCGACGAGGGCTTCCTGCTGGTCGCCGACGAGCGGCGAGGGCTCGCGGTCGCCGGCGTCATGGGCGGACATGCCTCGCGCGTGACCGATACCACCACCCGCATCTTCCTGGAATCGGCGCATTTCGCCCCGGCGGCGATCATGGGCCGCGCACGCAGGCTCGGCCTGCACACCGACGCCTCGCACCGATTCGAGCGCGGCGTCGATCCGGAGCTGCCGCGCCGTGCGCTGGAGCGGGCGACCGAGCTGCTGCTTTCCATCGCCGGCGGCAAGGCCGGTCCCGTGCTGATTGCCGAGAACCCCGCCGATCTGCCGCGGCCCGCGACGGTCGTCCTGCGCCGCGCCCGCCTGGCGCGCGTGCTGGGCCTCGCCGTGCCGGACGAGGAAGTCACGCGAATCTTCATCGCGCTCGGCATGACGGTGCATCCCACGGCCGAGGGCTGGCAGGTGACGGCGCCGACCAGCCGCTTCGACATCGAGCGCGAGGAGGACCTGATCGAGGAGGTCGCCCGCGTGCACGGCTACGACCGCATTCCCACCCACACCCCCTCCGGCGCACTGTCGCTCGTGCCCGAGCCCGAGGCGCGCATCGGCGAACTCCCGCTGCGCGAGCAGTTGGCCGCGCGCGAGTACTACGAGGCGGTCAACCTGTCCTTCATGAGCGCCGAACTGCTCGGCCGTTGGGGTTACACGGACAATCTGGTGCCGCTGGCCAACCCGCTGTCGGCGGACCTGGCCGTCATGCGGCCCTCGCTGCTGCCCGGCCTGGTCGAGGCGCTGCGCCACAACCGTGCGCGCCAGCAGGAGCGGGTGCGGCTGTTCGAGGTTGCCCGCGTCTTCGCCGCCGGCGATCCCCCGGTGGAAACGGCGACCCTGGCGGTCGCCGCCTGTGGTAGCGCGCATGCCGAGCAGTGGGCCGAGGCAGCCCGCCCGTACGACTTCTTCGACCTCAAGGGCGAGCTGGACGCGCTGCTGGCCTGGGGCGGCGAACACGAGCGCTGGTCGCTGCACGCCGACGGCCTGCCGTCCTGGCTCCACCCCGGTCGCGGCGCCCGCGTCGCGCGCGATGGTGAGACGGTGGGCTACCTCGGCGCGCTGCATCCGCAACTGGCCAGGGCGCTGGACCTGGGGCCGGACGTGTACGTCCTGGAAGTGGCCCTGGCGGCATTGCTGGACCGTCGGCTGCCGCGGGCGCAGCCCGTGCCGCGTTTCCCCTCGGTACGCCGGGACATCGCGGTCGAGGTGCCCGAGGAGGTGCGCTGGTCACAGATCGACCAGGCGGTGCGCGGCAAGCTGGGCAGCGTGCTCAAGGAGCTCAGGCTGTTCGACCGCTACAGCGGCAAGGGCGTCGATATAGGCCGAAAGAGTCTCGCTATGGGCTTGATTTTGCAGGACGCTTCACGCACGCTTACCGACGACGACGCGGACCGCTGCGTACGCGAAGCGGTAGCTGCGTTGGAGTCGACATGCAAGGCAAAGTTGCGAGGTTGAGATGGCGCTGACCAAGGCAGAGATGGCCGAGCGCCTGTTCCTCGAGGTGGGCCTCAACAAGCGTGAGGCGAAGGAATTCGTGGACGCCTACTTCGAGGTCGTCCGCGAAGCGTTGGAAAGGGGCGAGCAGGTGAAGCTGTCCGGTTTCGGCAACTTCGACCTGCGTCAGAAGAACCAGCGACCGGGTCGCAACCCCAAGACGGGCGAAGAGATTCCGATCTCCGCCCGCCGCGTGGTGACGTTCCGTCCGGGGCAGAAACTCAAGGTGCGAGTCGAGAGCTATGCTGGACCAAGGGAATAACACCGAACTGCCCGCCATCCCGGCCAAGCGCTACTTCACCATCGGTGAGGTCAGCGAGCTGTGCGGGGTCAAGCCGCACGTGCTGCGCTACTGGGAGCAGGAATTTCCCGCGCTCAACCCGGTCAAGCGCCGCGGCAACCGTCGCTACTACCAGCGTCACGACGTGCTGATGATCCGTCAGATCCGTGGCCTGCTGTACGACGAGGGCTTCACCATCACCGGCGCCCGCGCGCGGCTGGAAGGCCCGCAGGCGCGCATGGAGTCGAGCATTTCCCACCAGATCGTGCGCCAGGTGCGCATGGAACTGGAAGAAATCCTGACCCTGCTGCGTCGCTGAACACCCGGGCATCTGCTATAGTTCGCCGTCTGTTCACTGCGAACGCGGCGAACACACGAGTCACGTCGGGGCGTAGCGCAGCCTGGTAGCGCATCTGCCTGGGGGGCAGAGGGTCGTCGGTTCGAATCCGGCCGCCCCGACCAATTCGCCAGTCGAAAGAAAGCGGCGCCGTCGGCGCCGTTTTTCGTTTCCACTCCGCGGGACATCGCTCGCGCCTGGGCGCCGGCCGGCGTCGAAGTGCCAACCCCGGACTCCACACCCGAATCCTCGCCCTCCGGGTGAGGGTGCCGACAGGCGGGTGAGGGACCGGCAGGATGCGGATCCGGCCACCGCTTCCAGCAGCAACGAAGGCGAGGCATGGTGCCTCAATACAGCACGCGCGTCTTCAACGTCCCCGGAATCGCCGCCATCCGCTCCCTCAGCTCCTGTGTCTGCGCGACGTCGGCCGCCACGTCGATCACCACGTAGCCGACCTCGGCGTCGGTCTGCAGGAACTGCGCGTTGATGTTGATGTTGCCGGCCGAGAACAACTCGTTGATGCGCGACAGCGTGCCCGGCACGTTGCGATGGATGTGCAACAGGCGGCGACTGTGCGGATGCTCCGGCAGCGAGACCTCCGGGAAGTTCACCGCCGAAAGCGTCGAGCCGTTGTCGCTGTAGCGCACCAGCTTGCTCGCCACCTCGATGCCTATGTTGTCCTGCGCCTCCAGCGTGCTGCCGCCGATGTGCGGGGTGAGGATCACGTTGTCCATGCCCACCAGCGGCGATACGAAGGCGTCGTCGTTGCCCTTCGGTTCGGACGGAAACACGTCCACCGCGGCACCGGCAAGGTGCCCCTTGAACAGCGCCGCGGCCAGCGCTTCGATGTCCACCACGCTGCCGCGCGAGGCGTTGACCAGCAGGGCTCCCCGACGCATCCGCGCGAGCTGCCCGGCGCCGATCATCATCCGCGTCGCCGGCGTGTCGGGCACGTGCAACGTGACCACGTCGGCCGCTTCCAGCAGCTCGTCCAGGCTCGCCGCGGCGCGCGCATTGCCCAGGGCGAGCTTGGCCTCGATGTCGTGGAACAGCACCCGCATGCCCAGGCTCTCGGCCAGCACGCCCACCTGCGTGCCGATGTGGCCGTAGCCCACGATGCCGAGCACCTTGCCGCGGGCCTCGTAGCTGCCGGTGGCGGACTTCGACCAGCCGCCGCGATGGCATTGCATGTTCTTCTGCGGGATGCCGCGCAGCAGCATGATCGCCTCGGCCACCACCAGTTCGGCCACGCTGCGGGTATTGGAATAGGGCGCGTTGAACACCGGCACTCCCAGGCGTCGCGCGGCGCCCAGGTCCACCTGGTTGGTGCCGATGCAGAAGCAGCCCACCGCGATCAGGCGCCGGGCATGTTCCAGCAGTTCGGGCGTGAGCTGGGTGCGCGAGCGGATGCCCACGATGTGCGCCTCGGCCAGGCGGGCCTTGAGCTCGGCCTCCGGCAGCGCCGCGGGATGCACCTCGACCTGCGTGTAGCCGGCGTGGCGGAAGGTTTCCTCCGCGCTGCGGCTGACGCCTTCGAGCAGGAGTACGTGGATGTCCTGCCTGGGAAACGAGGTCTTCATCGGTACACAGTCCATGCCGGGACGAGGGCCTACTATGCCAGAGCCCCGGCAGTTTGCGGCACTGCAGCACTGGACCGCGCCGGCCCCGCTCTGGCAGGCTGGCAACTCCCCCGGAGTTGCCATGACCGATCCCCGCCTCACCGAACTCATCGCGCGCGTACCTTCGCTACGGCTGCTGACCGAGCTGGCCGACCTGATCCACTACGGACGCGACTGGACCCGCCGCTGGGGACCCTCGCCGCTGGCCGTGGCGCTGCCGCAGTCCATCGACGAGGTCCGGGCGATCGTGCTCTGGGCCCACGAGCAGCAGGTTGCGCTGGTGCCCTCGGGTGGACGCACGGGCTTGTCCGGTGGCGCCGTCGCGGCGCGAGGCGAACTGGTGCTGAGCCTGGAGCGGATGAACCGCGTGCTCGGCTTCGATGCGACCGACCGCCTGCTCGAGGTCGAGGCCGGCATCACCCTGCAGGCGGTGCAGGAGGCGGCGCGGTCGCACGGCCTGTTTTATCCCGTGGATTTTGCCTCGCGTGGCTCCTGCACCATCGGCGGCAACGTCGCCACCAACGCCGGCGGCATCCGCGTGATCCGCCACGGAACCACGCGCGAGTGGATCGGCGGGCTGACCGTGGTCGCCGGCAACGGCGAGCTGCTGGAGCTCAACCGTGGCCTGGTCAAGAACTCCAGCGGTTACGACCTGCGCCAGCTGATGGTCGGTTCGGAAGGCACGCTGGGCGTGGTGGTCGGTGCGCAGCTCAAGCTCACCGATGCGCCGGCGCCGGCACAGACCATGCTGCTGGCGCTGCCGCACATGGATGCGCTGATGCGGGTGTTCGGGCTGTTCCGATCGCAGCTGAAGCTGCAGGCGTTCGAGTTCTTCACCGACGTCGCCATGAAGCACGTGCTGGCGCATGGCGCCCAGCGCCCGATCGACACGGACCTGCCGTACTACGTGGTGACCGAATACGACGCGCTGGACGACCGGGACGAGCAGGCCGCGCTGCTGGCCTTCGAGGACGGCGTGCGCGAGGGCTGGATCAGCGACGGCGTGATCGCCCAGAGCGAATCGCAGGCGGCCGCACTGTGGCGGCTGCGCGAGGGGATCACCGAGAGCCTGGCACCGCGCAAGCCGTACAAGAACGACATCGCGCTGCGCATCGGCGCGATGCCCGCGTTCCTGCACGAGATGCATGCGCTGCTGGCGCGCGAGTACCCGCAAATGGAGGTGGTCTGGTTCGGCCACATCGGGGACGGCAACCTGCACATCAACGTGCTGCCCCCCGAGGACATGCAGCAGGCGGAGTTCATTGCCCATTGCGAGCGGGTGACCCGCCTGCTCGCCGATACCCTGCAGCGTTTCGGCGGCAGCATTTCCGCCGAGCACGGCATCGGACTGGTCAAGCGGGCCTACCTTGGAAGTACGCGCAGTGCGGCGGAAATCGCCCTGATGCGGGGGATCCGCGCGGTATTCGACCCCAGCGGCATCCTCAACCCGGGCAAGTTGTTCGAATAGCCGCCCCGCGCCTTTGTAGGAGCCCGCTTGCGGGCGATGCCTTGGTAACCCTCCAGAAAGAGCATCGCCCGCAAGCGGGCTCCTACAACGGAGGCGCGGGTGCTAGCCTTGGTCGCTTCCCATCCCCATGGAGAACCAGGCATGACCCGGGAACGCCGCACGCTGTATCCGGAGATCGAGCCCTACGACAGCGGCATGCTGCCGGTGTCCGGCCTGCACACGATCTACTACGAACAGAGCGGCAATCCGAACGGCAAGCCGGTGGTGTTCCTGCATGGCGGACCGGGGGCGGGCGCCAGCCCGCGATGCCGCCGCTTCTTCGATCCGGCGGCCTACCGCATCATCCTGTTCGACCAGCGTGGCTGCGGGCGCTCGACCCCGCACGCCGAGCTCACCGACAACACGACCTGGGACCTGGTCGCCGACATCGAGCGCGTGCGCGGGCACCTGGGCATCGCGCGCTGGCAGGTGTTCGGCGGGTCCTGGGGCTCCACGCTGGCGCTGGCCTATGCGCAGACCCACCCCGACAAGGTGGCCGAACTGGTGTTGCGCGGCATCTTCATGCTGCGCCGCTGGGAGCTGGAGTGGTTCTACCAGAAGGGCTGCGACGCACTCTATCCGGATGCCTGGGAGCCGTACCTGGCCGCGATTCCGGAAGCCGAGCGTGGCGACCTGATGAGCGCCTATCACCGCCGCCTCACCAGTCCGGACGCGGCCACCCGACTGCAGGCCGCGCGCGCGTGGTCGACCTGGGAAGCGGGTACCAGCTTCCTGTTGCAGGACCCCTCCTACATCGCCAGCAGCGGCGAGGACGAGTTCGCGCTGGCGTTCGCGCGGATCGAGTGTCACTACTTCGTGCACGGCGGATTCTTCGAGCACGACGACCAGCTGCTGCGCAATGTCGATCGCATCCGCCGCATCCCGACGGTGATCGTGCAGGGGCGCTACGACGTGGTGTGCCCGCTCCGCAGCGCATGGGACCTGCATCGCGCCTGGCCGGAGGCTGACCTGCGTATCGTGCAGGACGCGGGGCATTCGGCGTTCGAGCCGGGCATCACGCACGAGCTCGTCGAGGCGACCGACCGCTTCAAGGTCTAGCGCCGCCGGACTTGCGCCCGCACCGTAGGAGCCCACTTGTGGGCGAAGCTCTCCTGTCTACCCCCGCAAGCATCGCCTTCAAAGGCTAGCGCCGCCAGACTTGCGCTTGCATCATAGGAGCCCACTTGTGGGCGATGCTCTCCTGCCTACCCCGCAAGCATCGCCTTCAAAGGCTAGCGCCGCCAGACTTGCGCTTGCATCATAGGAGCCCACTTGTGGGCGATGCTCTCCTGCCTACCCCGCAAGAAGCATCGCCTTCAAAGGCTAGCGCCGCCAGACTTGCGCTTGCATCGTAGGAGCCCACTTGTGGGCGATGCTCTGCCTATCCCACAAAAAGCATCGACCACAAGTGGGCTCCTACTAAAAGCGGGCAGGGAGGTCAGCCGGGCAACTGCTTGGTCCCGAAGATCTTGTCCCCGGCATCGCCCAGGCCGGGAAGGATGTAGCCCTTCTCGTTGAGCCGCTGGTCGATCGAAGCGGTATAGATCTCCACGTCCGGGTGCGCCGCCGCGATGCGCTCCAGGCCCTCGGGCGCGGCAACCAGGAACAGCCCCTTGATGCGCCGGCAGCCGGCCGCCTTGAGCATGTCCACCGTCGCCACCAGGGTGCCGGCGGTGGCCAGCATGGGATCGACGATCAAGGCGCTGCGCGCCTGCATGCTGCCGCTCAGCTTTTCGTAGTAGGCGACCGGCGCCAGCGTGACTTCATCCCGCTGCACGCCGACCACGCTCACCTTGGCCGAGGGGATCAGGTCCAGCACGCCCGGCAGCATGCCCAATCCGGCGCGCAGGATCGGCACGATGGTGATCTTCTTGCCCTTGATGCGCTCGACCGTCACCGGACCGGCCCAGCCCTCGATCGTCTCATCGAGCGTTTCCAGGTCCTTGGTGGCCTCGTAGGTGAGCAGCGCGGCCACTTCGGAGGCGAGCTCGCGGAATTCCTTGGTGCTGATGCCGGCACGGCGCATCAGCCCGAGCTTGTGGCGGATCAGCGGGTGGCGGACTTCGGTGACGGGCATGGCGGGTTCCTCCGTGCTTCCCGGTCGCACTCGGAGCGCTCCTGCGGGACAGCGCAGGCCGGGCATGAAAAAGGGCGCGCCGTTGCCGACGCGCCCCTCGTTCCAGCTTGCTCAGGCCGCCTCGGCGGTCTGCTTGCGCGGGCCCTTCAGCAGCGCCTGGCGCACGTGGTCGACGACCAGGTCGACTTCGGCGCTGGTGACGTTGAAATGCGGCGTGAAGCGCAACGAGTTGGCACCGCCGTGGATCACGCCCACGCCGTGCTCGCGCATGTACTCCTCGGTCGAGTTCGCGCCGTAGCACTTGAACTGCGGGGCCAGCTCGCACGAGAACAGCAGGCCGGTGCCCTGCACCTTGGTGATCAGCCCGCCCAGTTCGTCCTTGAGTTTCTCGAGCTTGGCCACGAACTCCTCGCCGCGGACCTTGATGTTGGCGCGCACCTCGTCGGTGAGCAGCTCCATCGTGGCGAGCGCGACGTCGAGCGCGCGCGGGTTGGTGGTCATCGTGTTGCCGTAGATGCCCTTGCGGTACAGGCCGGCGGTGCGGTCGCTGACCGCCAGCACCGACAACGGATACTGCCCGGCGTTGAGCGCCTTGGAGAACGTCTCCATGTCCGGCGCCGGCAGGTTCTCGAAGCCGGGGTAGTCGACGATCGACAGCACGCCGTGCGCGCGCAGGCCGGCCTGGATCGAGTCGACCAGCAGCATGGTGCCGTGCGCCTCGGTGAGCTCGCGCGCGGCCTTGTAGAACTCCGGCGTCACCGCGCGGCCCGGGTCGCCTTCGCCCATCACCGGCTCCAGGAACATCGCCTCGATGAACCAGCCGTGCTTGTCGGCGTCGGCGAACGCGGCCTTGAGCTGCTCCACGTCGTAGGGCGCCACCGTGATCAGGGTGTCCTCATGGCGGTAGCTGGCCAGGTGCTGCTGGTAGGTCTTGCGGCTGGAATCCGAATACAGCGCGGGCTTGTCGGTGCGACCGTGGAAGGCGCCGCGCACGGACAGGCGCTTGATCGCGCGGTTGGCGTAGCGGCCGCCCGCGTCGGTCATCAGCTTGGCGTTGACGTCGGCGATGCGGCAGGCCAGGCCGACGGCTTCGGAACCGGAGTTCAGGCACAGGTAGTGCCTGTACGGATTGGCGCCGCGGCTGCGCCCCAGCTCCTTGTCCATCGCGCGGGTGAAGCGCAGCTGCGAGATGCTGGGCGACATCACGTTGGCCATCACCTGCGGCCGCGACAGCGCCTCCAGGATGGCCGGCTGATTGTGGCCGAAGCCGAGCATGCCGTAGCCGCCGTTGTCGTGCAGCACGGCGCCCTTGAGCGTCACGATCCAGGGGCCACGCGCGGCGGCCGGCAGGTACGGGTTGATCGCGTCGTCGGGGTAGAAATTGACGTAGCCGGCCTGGGCCCTGGCGAGCTGCTCGGACTCGTCCAGCTTGAGGAAATCGCCCAGTTCGGCACGCAGTTCGCGGTGGCGGGCCAGGGCCTCGTCGACCGCCTGCACCAGCTCCGGCTGGCTGGCCGCCATGCGCTCGATGCTGGCGTCGTCCAGGCCAACGGTACGCGGCTTGCCGCCGAATTCGCGCATCTCGCGCAGCTGATCGATCACACCCATGACAGTCCTCCTCGTGGCCGGCGAGGCGCTACGATGGCGCCGCTGGCGGTGATTGCGGGCACGCGCGGCAGCGGCGCATGCGGTTGTGCGGACCCGTCTGTTTGGACGCTGAAAGGGTGCCTGACGGGCCGGGGATAAACCCAAGGATACCGTGCACCCGGCTCCGCCGTAACCCCGCATGACGGCTGTCACCACCGCCGGCTGACGTCGACCAGTGTCCGCAAGGCCTTGCCATGCCTAATGTTTGCGTCCATACCAAGGAGGTCCCATGGACATGTCAGGCATCCCGGTCGCGCGGTTGCGCGGTGCGGTCAAGCGCTACGGCGCGCTCACCGCCGTCGACGGGCTGGACCTTGTGCTGCACCGCGGCGAGCTGCTCGCCCTGCTCGGGCCCAACGGCGCCGGCAAGTCCTCCGCCATCGGCCTGCTGCTGGGGCTGCAACGCGCCGACGCAGGCGAGGTGCAACTGTTCGGACTGGACCCGCAACGCATCGAGGCGCGCCGGCGGATCGGCGTGATGCTGCAGAGCGCCACGCTGCCGCCGACCTTGCGCGTGCGCGAACTGCTGCGCCTGACTGCCAGCTATTACGCCGATCCGCGCGTGTTGCAGGAATCGGCGGAACTGGCGGCGATCGAAAACCTGCTCGACCGTCCCTACGGCAAGCTCTCCGGCGGCCAGCAGCGGCGCGTGCAGTTCGCACTGGCGCTGTGCGGGCGCCCGCAACTGCTGTTCCTGGACGAACCCACGGTCGGCATGGACATCGAGGCGCGCCAGGCGCTGTGGGCGGCGATCCGCCGGCTGGTCGGCGAAGGCTGCTCGGTGCTGCTGACCACGCACTACCTGGAAGAGGCCGAAGCACTGGCCGACCGCGTCTGCGTGATGACCCGCGGTCGTGCCATCCACGAAGGCACGGTGGACGAGCTGCGCGCCCGCGTGGGGGTCAGGC
Organism: Frateuria soli; assembly: GCF_021117385.1. Taxonomy (GTDB): domain Bacteria; phylum Pseudomonadota; class Gammaproteobacteria; order Xanthomonadales; family Rhodanobacteraceae; genus Frateuria_A; species Frateuria_A soli. The sequence continues at coordinate 2,295,759 of NZ_CP088252.1, read as the reverse complement.
GGATCCGCTGCATCAGCACGCTGCTGCCCGAGACGGTGGCCGGCTGGCCCGAGGTGGTGGACGTGCGCGTGGACGGCGGGCGCCTGCAGCTGACCACCACCGAGGCCGAAGTCGTGGTGCTGCGCCTGCTGCAGAACGACGCCTGGCTGCGCGAGCTGGAGGTCCAGCGCGCCGGCCTGGCCGAGGCATTCACCGAACTGACCCGCGATGCCGATGCATCGCCCGACCACCAGCGCGAGGCGGCCTGACATGGACACTCTGGACCTGACCGTCGATAACGACGCGATGCCGGCCGGCCGCGTGCTCGGCGCCTACCTGGCCGAGGCGCGCAGCGAATGCCTGCGCTACCTGCGCGCGCCGGGCTTCATGCTCCCGATCACGCTGTTTCCCTGCATGTTCTACCTGGTGTTCGGCGTGCTGATGGCCAGGGGCGAGGGTGCCGATGCCGCGCGCTACCTGCTGGCCAGTTACGCCACCTTCGGCGTGATGAGCCCGGGCCTGTTCGGCTTCGGCGTGTCGCTCGCGCTGGAGCGCGACGGCGGCCTGCTCACGCTCAAGCGCGCGCTGCCGATGCCGCCGGGCGCCTACCTGCTCGGCAAGATGCTGATGGCGATGGCCGCGGCGGCGTTCGTGGTGTTGTTCCTGCTGGGGCTCTCGCAGGTCGCGCACGTATCGCTGTCGCCGGCGCAGGCCGCGGCGTTGCTGGCGACCGGCGTGCTCGGCGTGCTGCCGTTCTGCGCGATGGGCATGTTCATCGGCACGCTGGTCAAGGGGCAGGGCGGACCGGGCGTGCTCAACCTGGTCTACCTGCCGATGTCATTCCTGTCCGGCCTGTGGTTCCCGCTGCCGATGCTGCCCAGGGTGCTGCAGCAGGCCGCGCCGCTGTGGCCGAGCTACCACCTGGATCGCCTCGCGCTCGCCGCGGTGGGCATGGGCCATGGTGCGCTGGTCGGGCATGTGCTGGTGCTGCTTGGCTTCACGGCCGCGTTCCTGCTGCTCGCCGCGCGGCGGCTGCGTCGGTACGGTTGAAGTAGCATGCCTGTCGGACGCACGGCCAGGACCGCCTGATGAGACTGCTTCGCGCATGGTTCACGCCCGCACCGGACTCGCGCATCGCCGAGATCCAGCGGCAGGGCAAGTCGCCCTGGGCCGAGAGCGTGCACCTGCTGTGGTCGGCCTGGGTGTTCATCACGCCGGTGTTCGACAACCAGTACAGCTGGCGCTGGCTGGGCATGACCGTCCTGACCTACCCGGTGTTCGTGGCGCTGTTCGCCAAGGTGTTCCTGGCGCCGCGCAGCCGCGCTTCCAGTTACGCCCTGGCGTTGGCGGTGTTCGGGCTGGCGCTGGTGCCGGTCTACCCCAGTGGCGTCAGCTACTTCATCTACGGCTGCGTCTCGTGCAGCCTGTCGAGCCGCCGGTTCCTGCCGTTCCTGGCGCGGCTGCTCGTGCTCAACGCGCTGTTCCTGTTGATGGCCTGGCAGGCCCACTACGCCTGGCAGGCCATGCTGGCGATCCCCTGCATGACGCTGATCATCGGGCTGGTGACGCACGTCGAGCGCCTGGAGCACGAGAAGGACGCGGCGCTCAAGCTCTCCCACGACGAGGTCCGCCGGCTGGCCGCCACCGCCGAGCGCGAGCGCATCGGGCGCGACCTGCACGACCTGCTCGGCCACACGCTTTCGCTGATCACGCTCAAGCTGGAGCTCGCGCGCAAGCTGTGCGACCGCGACCCCGACACCGCGCGCCGCGAAGTGATCGAGGCGGAGAACGTCGCGCGCCACGCGCTGGCGCAGGTGCGTGCGGCGGTTACCGGCATCCGCGCCACCGACCTGGCGGCCGAACTGGCCTCCGCGCGCCTGCTGCTGGAATCCTCCGGCGTGCACCTGGACTATGGCCAGCCGCCGTGCCTGCCCGCCGAGATCGAACGCGGCCTGGCGCTGGTGCTGCGCGAGGCGGCCACCAACGTCGCGCGCCACGCGGCCGCCACGCGTGCCAGCGTGGCGTTCGAGTGCATCGATGGCGGTCTGTGCCTGACGGTGATGGACAACGGTCGCGGCGGGGTGCTGGAGGAGGGCAACGGCCTGACCGGCATGCGCGAGCGCGCACGTGCGCTGGGTGGCCGCCTGCAGATCCACTCGCAGCAGGGACGGGGCACGCGCCTGCGGATCGTGGTCCCGCTGCCGGACGCGGCGGTGCAGGCCGCGGCGGCGCCGGTCGCACCGGTCGACGCGATGTCGATGCCGGCGGAAGCGCGTCCGTGATGCGCTGGTTCGCACCGCGACCGGATTCCCTGCTCGGGCAACTGCGCTCGCCGCTGTACATGCGCTGGCAGGCCGGCCTCTCCCTTTTTGCGCTGGTGGCCCTGTTCCAGGGGCCGGCCTCGCTGCATCGTCCCCTCGAAACGTGGTTTGGTCCCACGCTGCTGGCCGTGCCGGTATTCGTGTACCTGTACTCGCGGGTGTACGTCGGTCCGCGTCGACGCGTGGAGTGGTACGTCGCCGGCATGGCCGCCACCGGCCTGGCGCTCTGGGCCTGCAATCCGTTCGGATTCATCCTGCTGATCCTGGCCAGCATCGTATCGGCCCTCTCGCCCTCGTGGCGGCGCTGGCTGGCCAGCGTGGCTGTGATGGGTGCGCTGGCGCTCGCCAAGGCGTGGGTGTTCGGCGATCCACTGAGCACCGCCCTGTGGGTGGCGATGTCCGGCCTGTTCGGCGGCTTCAGCAACGTCGCCTACATGCACAGCGCCCGCAAGGATGCCGAGCTGCGCCTGTCGCAGACCGAGGTGCGCCGGCTGGCGACGCTGGCCGAACGCGAGCGCATCGGCCGCGACCTGCATGACCTGCTCGGCCACACGCTGTCGCTGGTGGCGCTGAAGTCGGAGCTGGCCAGGCGCCTGGCCCTGGACGAGCCGGCACGCGCGCAGCGCGAGATGGCCGAGGTCGAGCGTGTCGCCCGGCATGCGCTCGCCGAGGTGCGCGTGGCGGTGACCGGCATGCGCCGCGGCGACCTGGGCGCCGAACTGACCTCCGCGCGGCTCATGCTGGAAGCCTCCGGCGTGGCCTTCGAGGATCACGTACCGGACGGCCTCGAGCTGCCCGATGCGATCGAGGCGCCGATCGCGCTGGTGCTGCGCGAGGCCATCACCAACATCCACCGCCACGCGCGCGCCACCCGGGCCAGCGTGACCGTTGCCTTCGAGAACGAGATGCTCCAGATGCACATCAGCGACAACGGACGCGGCGGCCTGGCCGCGCACGGCAATGGCGTGAGCGGCATGCGCGAGCGCGTGCGCGCGCTGGGCGGGACGCTGGCGATCGACTCGCCGCCGCGGCACGGCACGACACTGTCCATCCGCGTGCCGGTCAAGGCGCAGGCGGGCGTGGCCGCGGAAAGCCGCGTCACCGAAGCCTCCCTGTTCCCGGCCACCGGGAGCGCCGCTTGATCCGCGTGCTGCTGGCCGAGGACCAGGCGATGGTGCGCGGTGCACTGTCGGCGCTGCTCAACCTGGAAAGCGACATCGAAGTGCTCGGGTCGGCCGCCGACGGCGAGAGCGCCTGGCGCGAGCTGCAGCGACTCAGGCCCGACGTGCTGGTCACCGACATCGAAATGCCCGGCCTGACCGGCCTGGAGCTTGCCCAGCGCATCCAGCGGCACGAACTGCCGATGAAGGTGATCATCGTGACCACCTTCGCCCGCCCCGGCTTCCTGCGCCGCGCGCTGGACGCGGGCGTGTCCGGCTACCTGCTCAAGGACGCTCCCGCCGAGAACCTGGCCGAGGCGCTGCGCACGGTGCACCGCGGCGGCCGCGCGATCGACCCGCAACTGGCACTGGAAGCCTGGACGGAGGCCGATCCGCTGAACGACCGCGAACGACAGGTCCTGCGCCTGGCGGGCGAAGGTCTCTCGGCCGGCGACATCGCCACCCGGCTCAGCCTCTCGCACGGTACCGTGCGCAATTACCTCTCCGAGGCGATCGGCAAACTCGGCGCCGGCAACCGAATCGAGGCGTTTCGCCTCGCGCGGCAGAAGGGGTGGCTGTGAGGCGGGTTGCGTAGGGTGGGCTTCAGCCCACCGGCTCGTGACCGTGCAGAGGGGGCTGAGCGCCCGTCCTACGCGACCCAGGCCGGCGGGCGCTTGTCCAGGAAGGCGCCCAGTCCCTCCTGGCCCTCGGCCGACACGCGCAGCCGCGCGATCAGTTCGGCATTGTCCGCGTCGATGGCGCCGGCGCCCTTCTCGTCGGTTGCCGCCATGCGCAGCGCCAGCCGCTTGGCCTCGCGCTGCGCCTGCGGGCCGGCCTTGGCCAGCAGCTTCAGCGTGAAGTCGACCGCCTCGTCCAGCGCCTCGGCCGGCACCACGCGATGCAGCAGACCGATGCGGCACGCCTCGGCCGCGTCGAAGATCTCGCCGGTGAGGAACAGCCGCCGCGCCTGCCGCCCGCCGATGGCGGCGACCACGTAGGGCGAGATCACCGCGGGCACCAGCCCGAGCTTCACTTCGGTCAGGCCGAACCTGGCGCCTTCCGCGCCAATGGCGATGTCGCAGGCCGCGATCAGTCCGACGCCGCCGCCGTAGGCCGCGCCGTTCACGCGCGCGACGGTGGGCTTGGGCAGGAACTGCAGCGTGCGCACCAGTGCGGCCAGGCGCAGCGAGTCCTCGCGGTTCTCGTCCTCGCTCGCCGACGCCATGCCGCGCATCCAGTTGAGGTCCGCCCCGGCCGAGAAGCTCGCGCCGCTGCCGGTCAGCACCACGGCGCGCACGGCATCGTCGCGGCCGGCCTCCACCAGCGCGGTGGTCAGCTCGGCGATCAGGCCGTCGTCGAAGGCGTTGTGCACCTCCGGGCGGTCGAGGGCGATCTGGCGGACGGCGGCGCGGTCGGTGACGAGGATGGCGGACATGCGCGAGGCTCCCTGCGGAAAGGGTGAATTGTACGGGGGCGCCACGCGGTCTCGCGCGGCGGCCGGACTCAGCGAGGACACAGCCTTTTGCCTTATAATGCGAACCATTCTTATTCCATTCGCCCGCCCGTGCGCCTCTCCGATTTGCCCAAAGGTTCGCCCGCCGTGGTCGACCGCGTGGACGATGCCCACGCTGGCGACCCCATCGCGCAGCGCCTGCGCGACCTGGGATTCGTCGACGGCGAACCGGTGCGTGTGGTCGCCCGCGGCCCGCTGGGGGCCGATCCCCTGCTGATCCAGATCGGCTCCACCCGCTTCGCGTTGCGCCGCAGCGAGGCGGCACGCATCGTCGTCAGGGCGGAGGCGGCATGAGCACGCAGAGCCTGCGCATCGCGCTGGTGGGCAACCCCAACTGCGGCAAGACCGCGCTGTTCAACCAGCTCACCGGCGGGCGCCAGAAGGTCGCCAACTACGCCGGCGTGACCGTCGAGCGCAAGGAAGGGCGCTTCGTCGCCCCGTCCGGCCGGGTCCTGCAGTTGCTCGACCTGCCCGGCGCCTACAGCTTCGATGCGGCCAGTCCCGACGAGCAGATCACCCGCGACGTCTGCGAGGGCCGCTACCCGGGCGAGCCGGCGCCGGACCTGATCGTCTGCGTGGCCGATGCCACCAACCTGCGCCTGCACCTGCGCTTCGTGCTCGAGGTGAAGCGGCTGGGCCGGCCGGTGGTGCTGGCGCTCAACATGATGGACACCGCGCGCCGCCGCGGCATCGCCATCGACGTGCCCGAACTCCAGCGCCGGCTTGGCGTGCCGGTGGTGGAGACCGTCGCGGTCCGGCGCGGCGGCGCCCGGGCGCTGATCGAGCGTGTCGACGGCGAGGTACCGGTGGCCGCGCCGGTACAGCCGGACGACCCCGCCGCCCGCAACGACCTGCACGCGCAGGTGCGCGCGCTGATGGCCGCGACGGTCGTCATGCCGCGCGCCACCGATGCGGTGGACGATGCGATCGACCGCTGGGCGCTGCACCCGGTGTTCGGCCTGGGACTCCTGGCCGTGCTGATGTTCCTGATCTTCCAGGCGGTGTTTTCCTGGGCGCAGCCGATCATGGACGCGATCGAGGCGGGCGTGGGCACGCTCGGCACCTGGGCGACCTCGGCGCTGCCGCCGGACAGTGCGCTGCACAGCCTGTTGAACGACGGCATCTTCGCGGGCCTGGGTGCGGTGCTGGTGTTCCTGCCGCAGATCCTGATCCTGTTCCTGTTCATCCTGGTGCTGGAGGAATCCGGCTACCTGCCGCGCGCGGCCTTCCTGCTCGACAAGCTGATGTTCAAGGCCGGCCTGACCGGGCGCGCCTTCATCCCGCTGCTGTCGAGCTTCGCCTGCGCGATTCCCGGCATCATGGCCACGCGCAGCATCACCGACCCGCGCGACCGGCTGACCACCATCCTGGTGGCGCCGCTGATGACCTGCTCGGCGCGGCTGCCGGTCTACACGCTGCTGATCGCCGCGTTCATCCCGCAGCGCACGGTATGGGGCGTGTTCAACCTGCAGGGCGTGGTGCTGTTCACGCTGTACGTGGTCGGCATCGTCAGCGCGCTGGCGGTGGCGTTCGTGATCAAGCGCTTCCGCAAGGACAAGAGCGAGCACGCGCTGCTGATGGAGCTGCCGTCCTACCGCCTGCCCAACGTGCGCGACGTGGCCCTGGGCCTGTGGGAGCGCGCCAAGATCTTTCTGAAGCGCGTGGGCGGCATCATCCTGGCGCTGACCGTGCTGCTGTGGTTCCTTTCCAGCTTTCCCGGGCCGCCGCCGGGCGCGAGCGGGCCGGCGATCGATTACAGCCTGGCCGGCCGCCTGGGCCACGCGCTGCATGTCGTGTTCGCGCCGATCGGCTTCAACTGGCAGATCTGCATCGCGCTGGTGCCCGGCCTGGCCGCGCGCGAAGTGGCGGTGTCGGCGCTGGGCACGGTGTACGCGATGTCCGGCAGCGACGACACCGTCGCCAACCAGCTCGGCCCGCTGATCGCGGACCAGTGGTCGTTGGCCACCGCGCTCAGTCTGCTGGCCTGGTACGTATTCGCGCCGCAGTGCATGTCGACGCTGGCGGTGATCCGGCGCGAGACCAACTCCTGGCGCAACGTGGCGATCACCGCCGGCTATCTGTTCGGCCTGGCCTATCTCGCCTCGCTGCTCACCTACCAGATCGCGCGGGTGCTCTCGTGAACACGTTCGCGATCGTGCAGGCGGCGGTGCTCACGCTGGTGCTGCTGGCCAGCCTGCTGGCGGCCTTCCGAAAACTGCTGCCGCGGACCGCCAAGCGCGTGCAGGCGCGACTGTCGGCTTGGATGGACCAGACCGGCCGCGCGCCATCCACACGGCGGCTCGGGCGCTGGCTGCAACCCTCGGAGGCCAAGAGCGGTGGCTGTGGCAGCGGCGACGGTTGCAGCAGCTGCGGTGGTTGCGCCCCGGCGCCGGTGCCCGTCGAACCCTTGCCGCTGAGGTTCCGCGCACGCCCCTGATGCAGACAGGTGCCGGCGGCACGCCCGTAGGAGTCCACTTGTGGGCGATGGGGCAATTCGCGGTTGGGATCGCCCACAAGTGGGCTCCTACAAGGAAACGGGGCGGGCCCGTCGGCGCGAACCGCTCCATGCGGAAGACGCCAAAGCGCTGCGGTTCGATCGGCGGCCGATGCAGACACGTGCCGGCGGCAGGCCCGTAGGAGCCCACTTGTGGGCGATGGGGCATCGGCGGGTGGGATCGCCCACAAGTGGGCTCCTACGAAAAAACGGTGCGGGCCCGTCGGCGCGAACCGCTCCATGCGGAAGACCCCGCAGCGCTGCGGTTCGATCGGCGGCTGATGCAGACACGTGCCGGCGGCACGCCCGTAGGAGCCCACTTGTGGGCGATGGGGCAATCCGCGGGTGGGATCGCCCACAAGTGGGCTCCTACTAGGAAACGGGGCGGGCCCGTCGGCGCGAACCGCTCCATGCGGAAGACGCCAAAGCGCTGCGGTTCGATCGGCGGCCGATGCAGACACGTGCCGGCGGCACGCCCGCAGGAGCCCGCTTGTGGGCGATGGGGCATCGGCGGGTGGGATCGCCCACAAGTGGGCTCCTACGAAAAAACGGTGCGGGCCCGTCGGCGCGAACCGCTACATGCGGAAGGCGCCGGAGCGCCGCGGTTCGATCGGCGGCTGATGCAGACAGGTGCCCGCGGCACGCCCGTAGGAGCCCACTTGTGGGCGATGGGGCAATCCGCGGGTGGGATCGCCCACAAGTGGGCTCCTACGAGGAAACGGTGTGGGCTCGTCGGCGCGAACCGCTACATGCGGAAGACGCCGAAGCGCCGCGGTTCGATCGGCGGCTGATGCAGACACGTGCCGGCGGCACGCCCGTAGGAGCCCACTTGTGGGCGATGGGACATCGGCGGGTGGGATCGCCCACAAGTGGGCTCCGACAAGGAAACGGTGCGGGGCCCGTCGGCGCGAACCGCTACATGCGGAAGACGCCGAAGCGCTGCGGTTCGATCGGCGGCTGATGCAGACAGGTGCCGGCGGCACGCCCGCAGGAGCCCACTTGTGGGCGATGGGGCATCGGCGGGTGGGATCGCCCACAAGTGGGCTCCGACAAGGAAACGGTGCGGGCCCGTCGGCACGAACCGCTCCATGCGGAAGACCCCGCAGCGCTGCGGTTCGATCGGCGGACGATGCAGACAGGTGCCGGCGGCAGGCCCGTAGGAGCCCACTTGTGGGCGATGGGGCATCGGCGGGTGGGATCGCCCACAAGTGGGCTCCTACCAGAAAACGGGGCGGGCCCGTCGGCGCGAACCGCTACATGCGGAAGACGCCGAAGCGCTGCGGTTCGATCGGCGCGTTCATCGACGCGGAGATGGCCAGGCCCAGTACGCGCCGGGTGTCGGCCGGATCGATGATGCCGTCGTCCCACAGCCGTGCGCTGGCGTAGTAGGGGTGCCCCTGGCGTTCGTACTGCTCCCGGATCGGCGCCTTGAAGGCGTCTTCTTCCTCGGCGCTCCACTCCTTGCCTGCCGCCTCCAGGCCGTCGCGCTTGACCGTGGCGAGCACGCTGGCGGCCTGTTCGCCGCCCATCACGCTGATCCGCGCGTTGGGCCACATCCACAGGAAGCGCGCGCCGTAGGCGCGGCCGCACATGGCGTAGTTGCCGGCGCCGAAGCTGCCGCCGATCACCACGGTGAACTTGGGCACGTGCGAGCAGGCCACGGCGGTGACCATCTTGGCCCCGTCCTTGGCGATGCCGGCCTGCTCGTACTTCTTGCCGACCATGAAGCCGGTGATGTTCTGCAGGAACACCAGCGGCACGTTGCGCTGGTTGCACAGCTCGATGAAGTGCGCGCCCTTGAGCGCGCTCTCGGCGAACAGGATGCCGTTGTTGGCGATGATGCCCACCGGGTAGCCGTGGATGTGCGCGAATCCGGTGACCAGGGTCTTGCCGTAGCGCGCCTTGAACTCGTGGAACTCCGAGCCGTCGACGATGCGTGCGATCACCTCGCGGATGTCGAACGGACGGCGGGTGTCCTGCGGGATCACGCCGTACAGCTCCTCGGCCGCGTACTTCGGTTCGACCGGCGTCGTGAGCGCGAGCGGCATCGTCTTGCGGCGATTGAGGCTGGCCACGATATCGCGCGCGATCGAAAGCGCGTGCGTGTCGTTCTCCGCGAAGTGGTCGGCGACGCCGGAAACCGATGTGTGGACGTCCGCGCCACCGAGCGTCTCGGCATCGACCACCTCACCGGTGGCCGCCTTCACCAGCGGCGGACCACCCAGGAAGATGGTGCCCTGCTCGCGCACGATGATGGTTTCGTCGCTCATTGCCGGCACGTAGGCGCCGCCGGCGGTGCAGCTGCCCATCACCACGGCGATCTGCGGGATGTTGAGCGCGGACATGCGCGCCTGGTTGTAGAAGATGCGGCCGAAATGCTCCTTGTCCGGGAACACCTCGTCCTGCAACGGCAGGAACGCGCCGCCGGAGTCGACCAGGTAGATGCACGGCAGCCGGTTCTCCAGCGCCACTTCCTGCGCGCGCAGGTGTTTTTTCACCGTCATCGGGAAATAGGTGCCTCCCTTGACCGTGGCGTCGTTGGCGACCACCACCACCTCGATGCCGTTGACGCGACCGATGCCCGTGATGATGCCGGCCGCCGGCGCGGCGCCGTCGTACATCCCGTGCGCGGCAAGCGGCGAGAGCTCCAGGAACGGCGAACCCGGATCGAGCAGGGCGCGGATGCGCTCGCGCGGCAGCAGCTTGCCGCGTGCGACGTGCTTCTCGCGCGCCTTGGCGCCGCCGCCTTCGGCATTGCGCACGAGTTGGGCCTTCAGGTCGTCGACCAGTGCGCGCAATGCGGCGCTCGAGGCCTGGAAATCGGGCGAACGGGTATCGATCTGGGAAGCAATGCTGGTCATCGGACTGAACTCTGGCTCATTCGTTCGGGACCGCGCAGGGCGGCGTGTCGTCCATGGCGCGACGGCGAAATGTATCGAAGCGCACCGGCCAAACTCCCGATGATAACCGGCGACCGCCGCGCGTGCGGTCGGCGCGTGATGCGGTGCTAAAGGCGCGCATAAAAAAACCGGCCGCAAGCGGCCGGTTTTTTCCGATCTGACAACCGAAGGATCAGTGACCCTTGTTCTGGTCGTCGGCAGCATCCTTGGCATTGTCGGCGGCGTCTTCAGCGCGGTCGGCAGCCTTGTCAGCCTGGTCGGCAGCGTTGTCGGCGGCGTCCTTGGCCTGCGACATGGCGTCCTGCGACATGTCGTTGTTGGCCGGGGCGGCAGCCGAGGCGGCAGCAGCAGCCTGCTGGGCCTGGTCAGCAGCCTGGCCGGCAGCGTTGGCAGCCGTGGTGGCCTGCTGGGCAGCCTGGTCGGCGGCCGGAGCCTGGGTCTGCGCCGCAGCCTGCTGGGCCTGGTCAGCGGACTGCTGAGCCTGGTCGGCGGACTGCTGGGCGTCCTGCGCGGAATCCTGCGCGCCGTTGCTGCAAGCCGCCAGCAGCGCGACGAGCGCGGAGGCGAGTAGGGTACGCGTCAACTTCATGGTGGATCTCCTTTGCCGTGGAATGCCGTTTTGGCCGCGTATTAATAGCGCTTTCGCCGTACACGCGCCATATGTTTTACTGATCGGCCTTCAGTACGTATTAAAAAGCCGGTTAACAGGCTTTCATTCATTCCGTGGACAGAAGGTGACGGAGAGGCCTTAATCCAGCCGTTCCACCGCGATCGCGGTGGCCTCGCCACCACCGATGCACAGGGATGCCACGCCGCGCTTCAGGCCGCGGGTCTTCAGGGCATTGAGCAGGGTCACCACCAGGCGCGCGCCGCTGGCGCCGATCGGGTGGCCCAGCGCGCAGGCGCCGCCGTTGACGTTGAGCTTTTCGTGCGGCACGCCCAGCTCGCGCATCGGCGCCATGGCCACCACCGCGAAGGCCTCGTTGATCTCGAACAGGTCCACGTCCTCGACCTTCCAGCCGGCCTTGTCCAGCACTTTCCGGATCGCGCCGACCGGCGCGGTGGTGAACCACTCCGGCTCCTGCGAGTTGGTCGCGTGGGCCACGATGCGCGCCAGCGGCTGGATGCCGCGGGCCTTGGCATCCTCGGCCGAGAGCAGCACCACGGCGGCGGCGCCGTCGGAGATGCTCGACGAGCTGGCCGCGGTGATGGTGCCGTTTTCCTTGCGGAAGGCGGGCTTGAGGGTCGGGATCTTGTTGATGTCCGAGCGGCCCGGCTGCTCGTCGCTGTCCACCACCACGTCGCCCTTGCGGCCCTTGACCGTGACCGGGACGATCTCGCCGGCGAACGCACCGGAGGCCTGCGCCGCCTGCGAGCGCTTGACCGACTCGATCGCGAAGGCGTCCTGCTCTTCGCGGCTGAAGTGGTACTTGTCGGCGCACTGCTCGCCGAAGACACCCATCGCCTTGTTGTCGTAGGGGTTGGTCAGGCCGTCGTAGGCCATGTGGTCGACCAGCTGGCCGTCGCCGTAGCGGATGCCGGTGCGGGCATTGACCATGTGCGGCGCGTTGGTCATCGACTCCATACCGCCGGCGACAACCACCGCGGCCGAGCCGGCCTTGATCAGGTCGTGACCGAGCATGATCGACTTCATGCCCGAGCCGCACACCTTGTTGATGGTGGTGCAGCCGACGGCGGGCGGCAGGCCGGCGCCGAGCGACGCCTGGCGGGCCGGCGCCTGGCCGAGGTTGGCGGTCAGCACGCAGCCCATGATCACTTCGCTGACGTCGGAGGGCGCGACGCCGGACTGCTCCAGCGCCGCACGGATCGCGGTCGCGCCGAGGGTGGGCGTGGGCACGCCGGTGAACTGGCCGAGGAAGGAGCCAATGGCGGTGCGCTTGGCGCCGGCGATGACGACGTCGGACATGGGGATTCTCCGCGAGGCTTGGGGCGCGCCCTGCGCGCCGTGGACGATTGCCCATTATCGCAGTCCATGCGGCAGTGCGGCAAACGCGCTGCCGTGCACACGTTGTGCGCCGGTCGTTGTGGGAAACTGGCGGGGTGGCAGGCCTCTGGGCGCGCGATCGCGGGGGCTGCATGGGACGGGGTCGGGAGAGCTTACATATGAACACGCAAGCGTTGCGCCATCGGGACGTGGCGTTGGGGATCCTTGTCGCACTGGGCCTGGGCGCCTGCGGAGGCGGTGGCGGCAGCAACGTCCGCCCCTCTCCCGCGCCGCCTCCGCCGCCGCCCGCCACGCCTTCGGACCAGCCACCGCTGGATGCGCAACTGGCGCTGACCCACACCTATGCCGCGCACAACGAGGGCTATACCGGCAAGGGGGTCACCATCGGCATCGTCGACAGCGGCGTGATGCGCAACCATCCCAGCCTCGCCGGGCGGGTGATCGATGAACTGATCTACGTCGATCCGCAGGTCAACAACACCAGCGTCGACGACGTGGTCGGGCACGGCACCTGGGTCTCGCAGATCGCCGCGGGCACCGCGGCTGGCCAGTTCCCGGGCGGCATCGCGCCGGGCGCCAGCCTGGTGTCGGCGCGCATCATCGCGGACAAGGAGCCGACCGACGACGGCTCGGGCCAGGGCAATGCCGTGGGCGCCTCGGACGCCGATTTCTTCGGCCAGTACCTCAACCCCGCGTTGATCGACGATGGCGTGCGCATCCAGAACAACTCCTGGGGCGGCATCTACTGGAACACCAGCGACCCCTCCATCAACCAGGCCTTCGCCCAGGCCTACGACGACTTCGTGATCAACCACGACGGGCTGGTGGTGTTTGCAGCCGGCAACGACGGCCGCACCGATCCGAGCGACATCGCCGCGTTGCCCGACCTGGCGCCCGAGCTGGAGCGCGGCTGGCTGGTCGCGGTGGCGGCCGACAGCAACAGCGCCGACGCCGGGGACACGAAGCTGGCCGACTATTCCAATGCCTGTGGCAAGGCGATGGATTACTGCCTTACCGCGCCGGGCGACGTGATCGTCACCGACAAGGATTACCCGACGGGCGATCCGACCAAGGACTACTGGATCGTCACCGGCACGTCGTTCGCCGCGCCGCAGGTGTCCGGCGCCGCCGCACTGGTGTGGGAGGCCTATCCCTACTTCACCAACGACCTGGTGCGACAGACCCTGCTGGGCACCGCCGACGATCTGGGCGCGCCCGGTCCCGATGCGGTGTTCGGCTACGGCATGCTGGACGTCGGCAAGGCGGTGAACGGGCCGGCGAAGCTCGACTGGGGCGACGTGACAGTCGATTTCGACGACATCACCTCCACCTGGGGCAACGAGATCAGCGGCACGGGTGGGCTTACCAAGGCAGGCAGCGGCACGCTGGTGCTTCACGCGCATGCCCGCTACAGCGGCCTGACGACCGTCGCCGAAGGCACGCTCCAGACGGACAACGGCATCGACGGGCCGGTGACCGTGGCGGCGGGCGCCACGCTCATCCCGGTCGCGTTTGGTCCCAGCCACCTCGAAAACAACGGCACCGTGGTCGTGCAGAAGACCAGCACCCTGGTCCAGGGGGACTACGTGCAAGGTGCCGGCGGCCGGCTCAGCGTGGAACTGGGTGTGCACCTGGGCGTGACCGGGCATGCCACGCTCAACGGTGGCACCTTGTTCGTCAATGGGGTCGACGACGGCTACGTGGTCAGCCAGCACACCGACGTGCTGACCACCGGTGGCGGGCTCACCGGCACGTTCGCTGCGCTGGACAAGGCAGCCAACATCTTTCTCGACGCCACGCTCGAGTACGATGCCAACAGTGCCTGGTTGAACGTGCAACAGGTGAACGTCACTTCGGTGGCGGGCATGAGCTATACGGCCGCGTCGTCCGGCGCGGCCGAACGGGTGCAGGGCGCATTCAACCAGCTCAACCGGCAGCTCGGCACGGGCGGAACGGTTGGCGGGCACGCGCAGGCCAGCGGTTTCCTGGCCGGCGCGGCAAGCCTGCAGCGCACACCGACCATGGCTGCCGCCGAGCGCTCGCTGGAAAGCCTTTCCGGTCAGCTCCACGCCGCCAGCGCGGCGATGACGTTCGAGGCGATCGACGCGGGCACGCGCGCGCTGTCCGATCGTTTCGACCGCCTGCTCGACAGCAGCGCCACCGGTGGCTGGACGCAGAACCTGGGCTACCACGGCGGCATGGCGCGCAACGGCTATGCCGATGTGGGCGTGGACCTCTCAGGCACGCTGGTCGGGCAGGACATGCGCATCGGCGACAACGGCGTGGCCGGCTTTGCGCTCAGCCGCTCTCAGGGCTTGGGCCGCCTGGCCGAAACCGCCGACCAGGGCCGCAGCCATGCCCTCGAAGGCATGTTCTACGGCGGTCTGGTGCGCGGCAATGCCTATCTGATGGGACGCGTCGGCATGGGCAACTACCGCGAGTCGACGCACCGCAACCTGCAGCTCGGCCCCGCCGTCGCCGGCGTGGCCAGCGACAGCCACGGCCGCTACGAAGTCGCCTATGGCGAAAGCGGTTACCGCACCACGGCGGGGGCGCTGACGCTCACCCCGTATGCCAGCCTGCAGTACGCACGCATCGACAGCAGCGGTTTCAACGAGCCGGGCGCCTGGGGCTTCGGCCTGAAGGCCAGCGCGCGCACGATCGAACGCTGGCAGGCCGGGCTCGGCTTGCGCGCGGCACGGCAGTGGACCTTCGCCGGCGGCGGCAGCCTGGACCTGCAGGCCCGGCTGGCCTGGCAACGCGCCTTCGCCACCCGCGGCGACGTGTTCGAGGCGAGCTTCACCGGCATCGACCAGTGGGCGCCGCTGGGCGGCATCGGACTGTCGCGCTACGGCGGCGTGGCCGGCATGACGCTGGACTGGGCGATGACGCCACGGACCGGACTGTCCCTCGGCATCGACCACCGGTTCGCGCAGCGCGAGCAGGGCAGCATGGCGACGCTGGCATACCGGGTGTCGTTCTAGCCATCCCTGTCCATCGCGGCCGGTGGACGAGCAGACGCCCTCGTAGGAGTCCACTTGTGGGCGATGCCTTTGGTTTTTTGGTTTTTTTGCCCCGCACCGAGGGCATCGCCCACAAGTGGGCTCCTACGACAAAGCGGGGCGCGTCGAACGGCCTGTGGTCACGCCTTGCCGTGGAACAGCTCGCGGCCGATCAGCATGCGCCGGATCTCGTTGGTGCCGGCGCCGATCTCGTACAGCTTGGCATCGCGCAGCAGCCGTCCGGCCGGGAACTCGTTGATGTAGCCGTTGCCGCCCAGCGCCTGGATCGCCTCCAGCGTCACCTTCACCGCGTTGGTCGAGGCGTTGAGCAGGCAGGCCGCAGGATCGATGCGCGACTTGATGCCGGCGTCGAACTGCTGCGCCACCAGGTAGGCGAAGCCGCGCGAGGACTGCAGCGCCGTGTACATGTCCGCGACCTTGGCCTGCATCATCCCGAAGGTGCCGATCGGCGCGTTGAACTGCTTGCGCTCGCGCACGTAGGGCAGGGTGAGGTCCAGCGCCGCCTGCATCAGGCCGAGCGGACCGCCGGAGAGCACCAGCCGCTCGGTGTCCAGGCCGCTCATCAGCACGCGCACGCCTTCGTTCACCTCGCCGACGATGTTCTCCGCCGGGATCTCGCAATTGTCGAACACCAGCTCGCAGGTGTTGGAGCCGCGCATGCCGAGCTTGTCCAGCTTCTGCGCGGTGGAGAAGCCCTTCATGCCTTTCTCGACGATGAAGGCCGTCATGCAGCGGCTGCCGGCGGCGCGCGGCGCGGTGCGCATGTAGACCAGCAGCACGTCGGCGTCCGGGCCGTTGGTGATCCACATCTTGGAGCCATTGGCGACCCACACGTCGCCCTGCTGCTCGGCCCGGCAGCTCATCGAGCCGACCACGTCGGAGCCGGCGCCCGGCTCGCTCATCGCCAGCGCGCCCACGTACTCGCCCGAGCACAGCTTGGGGATGTACTTGCGGCGCTGTTCCTC
This sequence comes from Frateuria soli, assembly GCF_021117385.1. Classification (GTDB taxonomy): domain Bacteria; phylum Pseudomonadota; class Gammaproteobacteria; order Xanthomonadales; family Rhodanobacteraceae; genus Frateuria_A; species Frateuria_A soli. Next base: position 2,279,438 of record NZ_CP088252.1, on the reverse strand, counting down.
GTTGCCGTTGTGGAAGATGTTCTGCACGCACAGGTTCGAGTGCGCGCCGTAGGACAGGCCGACCGAGCCGGAGGCGCGGGAGATCTCCTCCATCGCCACCATGTGCGCCAGGAAGCCCATGCCGGTGCCGCCGTACTCGGTCGGGATGGTCATGCCGAGCAGGCCCATCTCGCCGAACTTGCGCCACAGGTCCTCCGGGAAGGCGTTCTCCCGGTCGATGCGGTCGGCGCGCGGGGCGATCTCCTTCTCCGCGAAGGCATGCACGCTCTCGCGCAGCAGGTCGATGTCTTCTCCGAGCGGGAACGGGCGCATCCGGGAACTCCATGAGGTTGGGCGAGGGATTTTAGCGCAGCGTGATGCCCGGCCCGCGAAACCCCCGTAGGAGCCCACTTGTGGGCGATGCTCTTGCGTTTGCGTGGGAAAGGCATCGCCCACAAGTGGGCTCCTACAAGAAGATGCTCTTGCGTTTGCGTGGGAAAGGCATCGCCCACAAGTGGGCTCCTACAAGAAAAGGGTGGCCTGGCCGCGGGGCCAAAGAAAAAGCCGCCCGGAGGCGGCTTTTCCGGATCTGCAACGGAACGCTTACTGCCCGCGCATGCGCCCCTGGAAGCGCGTGCCGCCGTTGCCCATGTGCGGCAGCTTGATCTTGCCGATCGACTCGATGCGCTCCTCGGCCAGGCGGTCGGCCGCCTTGTAGGTCGGCACGTTCTGGGTCTTGGAGATCTCGAAGATCCGGCCCAGGTTGTAGTAGATCGTGCGCATCATGCGCATCGCGCGCTCGCGGTTGTAGCCGTCGATCTCGAGCGACACGTTCATCACGCCGCCGGCATTGACCGCGTAGTCGGGCGCGTACAGCACGCCGCGGCGGTTCAGCTCGTCGCCGATCGCGTCGGTGGCCAGCTGATTGTTGGCCGCACCGCAGATGATCTTGGCCTTGATGCGGTCGATGGTCTGCTCGTTGAGCGTGCCGCCCAGCGCGCAGGGCGAGTACACGTCGGCGTCGACGTCGTAGATCTCGTCCAGGCCCACCGCCTCGCAGCCCAGCTCGTCCACGCAGCGCTGCACCGCATCCTTGTTGATGTCGGTGACGAACACCTTGGCGCCCTGCTCGCGCAGCAGCTTGATGAACTCCGAGCCGACGTGGCCGGCGCCCTGCACGGCGTAGCTGTACTTGCCCACGTCCTCGTTGCCGTGCTTGAAGTTCAGCGCGGCCATCAGGCCCTGCAGCGTGCCGTAGGCGGTGAACGGCGAGGGGTCGCCCGAGCCGCCGTGCACCTGGTGCACGCCGGTGACGTACTCGGTCTCGCGGAACACGTATTCCATGTCGTTGACGTCGATGCCGACGTCCTCGGCGGTGATGTAGCGGCCGCCCAGCGAGTTGACGAAGCGGCCGAACGCGCGGAACAGTGCCTCGGACTTGTCCTTGGACGGATCACCGATGATCACCGCCTTGCCGCCGCCCAGGTTCAGGCCGGCCACGGCGTTCTTGTAGGTCATGCCGCGTGACAGGCGCAGCACGTCGTTGACCGCGTCCTGCTCGGTCTTGTACGGCCACATGCGCAGACCGCCGAGCGCCGGGCCCAGCACCGTGTTGTGGATCGCGATGATGGCCTTCAGGCCGGCGTCCTGGTTGTGGCAGAACACGACTTCTTCGTGACCCGTCTTGGCGATGGTTTCAAAGATCATTGGAACGATGACTCCACGAGTTTGGCGGATGCCACGGGGATGGCATCCCGCAGAAAGTGTGGCGGGCCGATCCAGTGCGGCCTGCCCGGGCGGCTGGGAAACGCTTGAAATTCAAAGCCCCGGCGAGGGCCGGGGCGGTCAACTCAGTCGAATAGTTTAGTACGTTGGCGTCCCCGCCGTTTCTGCGGCGCAGCAAGCCGGGCGCACGGGCCGCCCGGCTGTGGGTCTCAGCGGTGCCAGTGCCCGCGGTGGAAGCGCCAGTCGCGGCCGTGCCGTTCCCATCGCGCCGGGCGGTAGTGGTGCCCGTGACGCGCGCGTACCCAGTAGCCCTCGGTCCACACGTGCCGATGGATGCGTGGACTCCAGCGCCAGTAGCCCGGCGCCCAGACGTAACCCGGCCGCGGCCGCACGTGCACCACGCGCACCGGCGGAGGCGGAGGCGGTATGCCGATGCGCACGTCGACGGTCACGTGGGGACTGGCCTGTGCGGCCGGTGCATAGGCGGCCGCACCAAAGGCCAGGCCGAGGCCGGCGAGCAGGGCAAGGGGGCGGGTGATGGCGGTCATCGATTTCTCCGGTAGCGCCGCGTGTCACGGCGTGCATACCGGAAAACGGGACAGCGGGAGCCGTGTTGACAGCGCACTCACGCGCGTTCAGTGAACGGACAAGCAGCCAAACCCCCGGATGCCAGGAACAGAAACCCCGACGGCAACAACCCTGTAGGAGCCCACTCGTGGGCGATGCTCTTGCGGTGCCTCACCAGAACCATCGCCCACAAATGGGCTCCGCGAAATCGCCTAAAGCGTGCAGTTGGGCGAGTGCCCGCCGGTCCGCGCCTGCTGGTACACCGGCATGAGCTGCTGCGCGTGCTGGCCCAGCACCTGCGCGCGCTTGTCCGGCGCCGGGTGGGTGGACAGGAACGCCGGCGTGCCGCCGCCGCCCTTCTTTTCCATCTTCTCCCACAGCGTCACGGCCGCGCGGGGGTCGAAACCGGCTCTGGCCATGTAGCGCTGGCCCAGCGTGTCGGCCTCCGATTCCTGCGTTCGCGAGAACGGCAGCAGTACCAGGCCCTGCGCGCCCACGCCGAGCAACGACGCCGCGGTGTTGGGGTCCATCCCGCGGCTGCCGGCATAGATGCTGCCGGCGGTCACCGCCGCCTGCGCCGCGAGGTTGTCGGACACGCGTTCGGCACCGTGGCGCGCCACCACGTGGGCGAGCTCGTGGCCGAGCACCACCGCCAGCTGGTCCTGGTTGGTCGCCACCTTGAACATGCCCTGGTTCACGCCGATGCGGCCACCGGGCAGGGCGAAGGCGTTTGCCGTGTTGTCCTCGACGATCTGCACTTCCCACTGCTGGGTGTTCCACGGCGGCGGCAGTACCGAGACCAGCGCCTGCGCAACGCAGGTGGCGTAGGCGCGCTCCTTCGGCGCGTTGGCGAACTTGCCCTGCTGGCGCATCTGGTTGAACGAGGCCAGACCCATCTGGCTCATCTGCGCGTCGGACACCATCATCAATTGCGAGCGTCCGGTCGGCGAGGTGGCACAGCCGGCAAGCAGCGAGGCAAGCGCAGCGGCGATCAGCAGGCGGGGCTTCATGGGGCGTCTCCTGTGCAAGGGCAGCGGTCAAGCTTAGCCGCAGCGCCCGCCTAGATCCGATGAACGACGTGGGAGCACGACGCGCCATCCCCTCGTAGGAGCGCACTTGTGCGCGACCGCCATGCCCCCGGTCGCGCACAAGGTGCGCTCCTACAAGGGGATCTCGCAAAAGAACGAACGGTCGTGCTATTTTAACCCGCATGACCACCGCCCCCGCCCCCGCCAAGGGCCTCGCCACCCGCGAACTCATCCTGGAGCACGCCTACGAACTGGCCCGCATCGGCGGCCTGGAGGGCCTGTCCATCGGCACGCTCGCCACCGACGTGGGCATGTCCAAGAGCGGCGTATTCGCCCACTTCGGCTCACGCGAAGACCTGCAGCTGGCCGTGCTGGATTCGGCCGCCCGCCGCTTCATGGCCCATGTGCTGATGCCGGCGCTGGCCGCACCGCGCGGCCTGCCGCGCCTGCGCGCGATCGTCGGGCAGTGGTGCGAGTGGGGCCGCGTGCACAAGAGCGGCTGCGTGCTGCTTACCGCCGCGGGCGAGTACGACGGACGCGAAGGCCCGCTGCACGACGCGGTGGTGGCGCAACAGGCCGGCTGGCGCGGCGAGCTGGAAAAGGCCATCGGCCAGGCCGTCGCCGCGGGTCATCTGCGCGCGGACACGGATGCGGCGCAACTGGGCTTCGAGATCTACGCGCTGATGCTCGGCCTGCACCACGATGCCGGCCTGTTCGGCTTCGAGCAGGCCAGCCGGCGCGTCCATGCCGCCTTCGAGCGCCTCTGGCGCAGCTGGCAACCGTAGTAGAGGACCGACCCATGTCCACCGTGATGCGCCGCCCCGGGCTGACCGCCCGTTTCAAGCTCGCCACCGTCCGCACCAGCTTCGCCCTCGGCGGCGCGCTGGCGCCACGGCGCACCGCCGATCGCGCGGCGCGGCTGTTCGCGACGCCGTTCGCCAGCAGCCGCGCGCGCGCGCGTGCCGCCGCGCCCGATGTGCAGATGCGCCGCGGGATGCTGGCCGTCAACGGCCAGACCATCGCCACCTACGTCTGGGGCGACCCGGCCACGCAGCCCTACGTGCTGCTGGTGCACGGCTGGTCCAGCTTCGGCCTGCGCTTCCTGCCGTGGGTGGATCGCCTGCGCGCGCTCGGCTATGCGGTGGTGAGCTTCGACCAGCCCGGCCACGGCCTCAGCAGTGGGCGCTATTGCACCCTGCCGGAATTCGCCGACACCGCGCGCGCCGTGGGCCGGCACTACGGCGAGGCGGCGCTCGCGATCGCCCACTCGCTCGGCGGCGCGGCGGTCGCGCTGGCCCAGGGCGAGGACTGGCGCGCGCGCCGGCTGGTGCTGATCGCGCCGGCGGCGGACATGCACGACGCCACCACCCGCTACTTCCGCTTCGTGCGCCTGGGCGAGCGCCTGCGCCGCCCGTTCTACGCCTGGCTGGTCAACCGCACGGGCGTCAGCGTGGACGAGCTGCAGATGCACCGCCACGTCACCGCGCTGGGCCAGCCGGGCCTGATCGTGCACGACCTGGACGACGCCGACGTGCCGTGGGAGGAGGGCGAGCGCTACGCGCGGCACTGGCCCGGCGCGCGCCTGCTCACCACCCAGGGGCTGGGCCACCACCGCGTGCTGGATGCGCCGGAAGTGGTCGAGGCCGTGCTCGCGTTCGCGCGCGGCGAGACCGTGGGCGAGCGCGTGGTCGCCACCGCCAATCTGCCCTTCGGCGTGGCCTGAACGGTGTCGCCCGGCTGAACGCCGGCCGGGCGCTTGAGCTGCGCTTCACCCCGCGCCGCGCAGCATCGTCATCCGCGCCCGCCAGGGCGCGCGTCCTTTGATCCGCAAAGGAGACGAGCCATGAAGTCCCAGTTGTTCACCCGGTCCGCGGGCACCGCTTTCGCGCTTGCCCTCGGCCTCGCCGCCCTCCCGGTGGCCCGGGCCCAGCAGGCGCCGGCCGCCACGGTGGACCCCGCCTTCCAGGACATGGACGCCAACCACGACGGCCACCTGGTGCGCTCGGAGATCTCCCCCGGCATGACGCTCCTGCGCACCCGCTTCGCCAGCTACGACAGCAACCAGGACGGCACCCTGGACGCGCAGGAATTCAGCGCCGCCAAGACGGCGCTCCAGGGTGGTGGCCACGCGACGGGCGGCGGGGCGCCGCCGGCGTCGAAGCCGCACAACTCGGCCAACCCGGGCGGTTGATCGGGCACGGACTGGATCGCGTCAGAGGCAGCCGGCGGATACCGTCCTCGCTCGCGTCGGCGTCGACCACGCCCGCCGGCAGGAAAGCGCCCAACGCCGACACCACTCGCACCCGTGCGCCCCCCTTGTAGGAGCCCACTTGTGGGCGATGCGCCCCAAACCCGCTCCCGCCCGCCCACTGCCCCCGGGCTGAACCTGCCGGAATCCCCGCCGCCGGCGATCGCCTCACCACGCCATCGGCACCGCGATCGCCCACAAGTGGGCTCCTACAACGAGGCGGAGAGCGATCGGCCACTGATCTCCAGCGGCCGATCCCCCGCTCCGCACGCTTAACCGCGAACCCACTAGAATCATGGGGTTCAGAGCAGAGATGTCGGAGTCCCCATGAGTTCCCCCGCCAGCCGAGTCCCCGCCGCCGCCGCGCAGGCCGAAACCACCCCGCTGCGTTTCGTCACCGCCGCCAGCCTGTTCGACGGGCACGACGCCGCGATCAACATCATGCGCCGCATCATCCAGAGCCAGGGCGCCGAGGTGATCCACCTGGGCCACAACCGCTCGGTGGAAGACGTGGTGCGCGCCGCGCTGCAGGAAGACGCCGACGCCATCGCGCTGTCCTCCTACCAGGGCGGCCACGTCGAGTACTTCAAGTACATGGTCGACATGCTCAAGGAGCGCGGCGCGGAGCACATCCGCGTGTTCGGCGGTGGCGGCGGCACCATCACCCCGGAAGAAATCCGCGAGCTGCAGGCCTACGGCGTCGAGCGCATCTACCACCCCAACGACGGGATGAAGATGGGCCTGACCGAGATGATCGAGGACGTCATGCAGCGCACCCGCGTGGCCCAGGCTGCACGCCTGAAGGCCGAGCAGCCCGGCGTGCCCGAGGTCGACATCGACGACGAGATCTCCGTCGGCCACATGCTCACCGACATCGAGGAATCGCGCCTGGGCGAGCCCGAGCTGGCCCATCTGCGCAAGGAATGGGAGCTGGCCGGCCGCAAGACCCCGGTGCTGGGCCTCACCGGCACCGGCGGCGCCGGCAAGTCCTCGGTGGTGGACGAACTGCTGCTGCGCTTCCTGCACGCCTTCCCGAAGATGCGCATCGCCGTGCTCGCGGTCGACCCGACCCGCCGCCGCTCCGGCGGCGCGCTGCTGGGCGACCGCATCCGCATGAACTCGCTGCGCTCGCTCCGCGTGTACATGCGCTCGATGGCCACCCGCCGCCAGCACATGGCCACCAACGAGGTGCTCAAGGACTGCATCGCCTTCCTCAAGAGCCAGCCCTACGACCTGGTGATCGTGGAAACCGCCGGCATCGGCCAGAGCGACTCGGAGATCGTCGACCTGGTCGACTTCCCGATGTACGTGATGACCAGCGACTACGGCGCGGCCAGCCAGCTCGAGAAGATCGACATGATCGACTTCGCCGAGCTGATCGTGCTCAACAAGTTCGACAAGCGCGGCGCGGAAGACGCCCTGCGCGACGTGCGCAAGCAATGGAAGCGCAACCGCACCGCCTTCGCCCTGAAGGACGAGGACGTGCCGGTCTACCCGACCATCGCCAGCCAGTTCAACGACCCCGGCGTGACCTGGATGTTCGTGAACCTCTGCCGGCTCCTCCGCGAAAAGCTCCACCTCGGCGGCACCCCTGTAGGAGCGCACCCTGTGCGCGACCCCGCTGCCTCGGATGCCCAGAACACCCCGGTCGTCCACAGGGTGGACTCCTACAAGGGCGCGTGTGACTGGCACCCCAAGCTCGACACCAACCTCAAGGAACCGCGCGCCACCGTCCTTATCCCCGGCAGCCGCGTGCGCTACCTCGCCGAGATCGCCGAGCAGGGCCGGGGCATCAACGGCTCCATCGCCCGCCAGGCCGAAGCGGCCAGCAAGGCGCAGCACTACTACGAATCGCTCAAAGAGTTGGGCGACGAATCGCTGCCCAAGCCGCTGGACCGCTATCCGAGCGACGCTTTGCATCCCTCTCCCGCCGGGAGAGGGACCGAGGGAGAGGGTACGACCCTTGCCCCCACCTCCGCGCAAGCCCACCCCCAACCCCTCTCCCGGGGGGAGAGGGGAGCGGTCGACCGCACCCTGCTGCTCCTCCGCCAGCGCTACAACGAAGCGGTGAAGGAACTCTCCGCCGAGTCCGTGCACCTGCTGCGCGACTGGCCGGCGCTGCGCGAATCGGTCACCAAGGACGTCAACGAATACCAGGTCCGCGGCAAGACCATCCGCGTGGAGAACTACCGCGAATCCCTGAGCCACCAGAAGATCCCCAAGGTCGCCCCGCCCAAGACCGACAGCTGGGGCGACCAACTGATCTTCCTGGGCAAGGAAAACCTCCCCGGCCACTACCCCTACACCGGCGGCGTCTACCCGTACCGCCGCACCGGCGAAGACCCCACCCGCATGTTCGCCGGCGAGGGCACCCCGGAGCGCACCAACCGCCGCTTCCACTACCTGAGCCAGGGCGGCGCCGCCACGCGCCTGTCCACCGCGTTCGACTCGGTCACCCTGTACGGCGAAGACCCGGCGCCGCGCCCGGACATCTACGGCAAGATCGGCAACTCCGGCGTCAACATCGCCACCCTGGACGACATGAAGAAGCTCTACTCGGGCTTCGACCTGTCCGCGCCGACCACCTCGGTCTCCATGACCATCAACGGCCCGGCGCCGATGATCCTGGCGATGTTCATGAACACCGCCATCGACCAGAACGTGGAGAAGTCCCTCAAGGCCGACGCTGCCCGCTGGGCCGAGGCCGAGAAGGCGATCGCCAAGCTCTACGAAGGCCGCCAGCGCCCGCGCTACTCGGGCGAGCTACCCCAGGGTAACGACGGCCTGGGCCTCGGCCTGCTCGGCGTCACCGGCGACCAGCTCGTCGACGCCGAAACCTACGCCCGCATCAAGCAGGACACCCTGCAGGCCGTGCGCGGCACCGTGCAGGCCGACATCCTCAAGGAAGACCAGGCGCAGAACACCTGCATCTTCAGCACCGAGTTCGCCCTGCGCATGATGGGCGACATCCAGCAGTACTTCGTCGAGCACAAGGTCCGCAACTTCTACTCGGTGTCGATCTCCGGCTACCACATCGCCGAAGCCGGCGCGAACCCGATCAGCCAGCTCGCCTTCACCCTCTCCAACGGCTTCACCATCGTCGAGTACTACCTCGCCCGGGGCATGCACATCGACGACTTCGCGCCGAACCTGAGCTTCTTCTTCAGCAACGGCATGGACCCGGAGTACACCGTCATCGGCCGCGTCGCCCGCCGCATCTGGGCCCGCGCCATGCGCGAGCGCTACGGCGCCAGCCCGCGCAGCCAGATGATGAAGTACCACATCCAGACCTCCGGCCGCTCACTGCACGCGCAGGAGATCCAGTTCAACGACATCCGCACCACGCTGCAGGCGCTCTACGCGCTGTTCGACAACTGCAACAGCCTGCACACCAACGCCTACGACGAAGCCATCACCACGCCGACCGAAGAAAGCGTGCGCCGCGCCGTGGCGATCCAGATGATCATCAACAAGGAACTGGGCCTCAACTTCAACGAGAACCCCTGGCAGGGCAGCTACGTGGTCGAGGAGCTGACCGACTTGGTGGAGGAGGCGGTGTACAAGGAGTTCGAGGCGATCAGCGAGCGCGGCGGCGTGCTCGGCGCCATGGACACCATGTACCAGCGCGGCAAGATCCAGGAAGAGTCGCTCTACTACGAGCACAAGAAGCACGACGGCTCGCTGCCGCTGATCGGGGTGAACACCTTCCTGGCCAAGGAGCATGGCGGGGAAGTGGCGACCGCGGTCGAGTTGATTCGGTCGACGGAGGAGGAGAAGGGGCAGCAGATTGCGAACGTGCGGGCGTTCGGGGAGGCGCGGAATGGGTTGGCGCCGGAGAGCCTGAAGCGGCTGCAGCAGACGGCGCGGGAGCGGAAGAACGTGTTCGAGCAGTTGGTTGAGGCGGTGAAGTACAACTCGTTGGGGCAGATTAGCCACGCGTTGTATGACGTGGGTGGGGAGTATCGGCGGAATATGTGAGTCGCCTCCCTCCTTACTAAGGATGAGGCTCGCTATTGGCGAAGGACTGACAGCAAATTGATATTTAGTTGGGGGCTGCTTTACTTGTGTAAGGCTGGCCCGGGAAGGTTCGCCTCATGTAAGCCGTAAGTGGACCTCGTACCGGCCCCCTCGGATCTTCTTTCGTTGATCTTTTCTTGGCTAGAAATACTGGCCGGGCTTAACGTAATTGTTGTTTCACAAATCAGGGTGAGTCGATGAAGTGGTCAGTGTTTGCTCTTTCGGTTGGCATTTCCTGCATGCTGATGCTTGCGGGTTGCGGGAGTAGCCCAGAGGACAAGGTATATGAAGCTTTCAAGTGCGGTAAGGTAGCTACGTTGCTGGAGCAGAATAAAAATAGCGATATCGCTATGAAAAAAGCTATCCCTTACATAAGACAGATGGAGAAGGGCGGTGGCAGCCCAGCCCGGTTAGCGATGGAAATGAGCCAAAGATTCCAGGACGATGTTCCCTTGTACAAGTTGAGCCTTGACGGCCAGATGGGATTGCTGACGGAGATTTATCAATCGCAAACGTGCCAAGCTCTATATGAGCCCATGGAAGGATTGAATGATGTCGATACAAAGACCGGCACGCAGGCGCATTCGCGCAATGGCGAGAGTACAGCGCATGAAGATCGAGCATCGGACGACAAGGTTATCGAAAGTACCATCGTAAGCGTGGCCGCCTCTGAATCTGGCGAGGAGTACACAGCTGCGCGCAAGGTGGCAATGGGTGATTTAAACGGGGATGGTACGAGCGATGCGGCCGTCCTATTTACCATTGACGTCGGCTCGCAGAATACGTCTACTCTATACCTGTCAGCGTTCTTGCGACAGAACGACGGGTCGCTGAAGCTCGCGGACACCGCTCCTGTTGGAGGTGTCGGGAGCGCGATCAACGGAGTAGCGGTCAAAGACGGGTGGGTCAAGCTAAAGACGCTGACGCTCGGTCCCAACGATCCCGACTGCTGCCCATCGGTAGAGGGGGAGGTGGAGTATTTGTTACATAACGAAAAGATTAGGCAGGTCGGAAATTAAGGATAAATGAGGGCTAATTAAGACGGCTCCTCGCGCTAGCTCGCCTCAGCCGCTCGTGGATGGCGGCGGGTGGCCTCAATGTTTCACCCATGCGCCAGAAGTTAGGGGCGCTGAGCGTAACCAGCAAGAGAGTACTGCCGCTAGCTGAGCCGAGCGCCACCAAATTAGGCTGCCTGTTTCTGGCAAAAGAGCGCCGGCAATCACGATAGGGGGAACAACGTGTCGTTTGAACAGGTTCTTAAAAATCCTGATTGGAAATGGGATTACGATGGCGTATATATCTTTCCACATATACCAATGAAAAAGCTGAGCGGCGCGATCAGCGCATACGCACCGTCCATTGATCCCCTCGAAGTGCTTGTGCTGCTAGACGACACGGTGTTCGGCGGCGCGCGCGAAGGCATGATTGTGACGCGCGACGGACTTTACGCTAAGCAAAAGTTTGAAGAGCCGCGCCACATCCATTGGCGCAACATCCGCAAAGTAGAGCCTGAAACTAACTCGCGGGTCCGCGTAAATGGAGATGTCTTCTTCAAAGCCGATATCATTCATCACTTTGCAATATTGGCCTTGGCTTCGCGCTTGAACCATTTCGTGGCAGACAGTAGTGAAAGCAGTAGCGACCGCACAGGCGCAACAGATCCGCTCGCCCGAGAGCTCCAACTGATCCACCGCAATGCTCTAAATTCTCTGGCCAGGCACATCGATCAAGAGTACGAAGCTTCGGAATTAGAGCTTCCTAGCCTTATCGACGCGCATTTTCAGCGCGTCATGCAGGAACTTCCAAAGATGGAACGCGCTGTGATGCGCGCGGCGGATCAAAGTAGCACTCCACAGAGCAGGAAAGTAGAAGTAGCCGCCTGCGCGTTGCTAAGCTTTATCATTTTCCACGCGTCTGCCTTTTCGCGCACTCCGGACGCCATCAAGGATGAGTTGGGCGAGGCATTCTTCTTCTTCGCCGGCATTCACATGCAATACCGTGACTTCTTCTTGGAAGGCGTGGACCGCTCCATCGGCGTGTTGAAGATGGATATGCAGGAGTTCTTCGAGATCGCAGCCATGCTTTTCATGGTCAAGGATGGAGAAACTGATTTTCAACTCAATATTTCTCGCGAGGAAGCGCTCGCAAAGATGATTAGCGTGGTGGGCCTATCCGCGGATGACCAACTGCGTATCGAGCGAGAGTTCGACGCAACGCTGAAGAGCTGGTGGCTCCACATCGAGCAGTTGGCTGACGCGGGCGACGAGGACGAGGACGAGGAGCACGAAGGAGATGACGGCGTAGAAGATCAATATTCCCGTCGGTCGAGCAACCACGCGCCCGGTCCACGAGGAAGCTTGATTCACCATGCGGAGGTCCTCGGCATTCGTCCGGGCGCATCACGTAACGAGATCGAGCTGGCCTACCGTGGCCGGCGCTCTCAGTACCATCCTGATCGCTACGCTGGGGAGGGTCCGGAGGCCGTGGCGTGGGCCACGGGTAAGATGAAGGAAGTCAACACGGCCTACCAGGCATTGGTGGAAGCGGTCACCTGATAGCTAACTAGGTCACCTTTCATCGCTAGGTCAGAGCAGCAGGTCTCATACTGACCATGAGCGACTGAGAAAGTCGCGAAAAAAAGGGTTCTAGAGTCTAGATTAGACTAGACCCTTGGATTGTCATATCAAGAAAGGGGGATCTTTAAATGACTAAAAAGCAGAAGTTCTGGACGGCATATTTTTCCATTGCTTTTTTGTTTGCGTTATATAGCAATATATGGGGGGAGACTCATTACAAGAGTTTTGCCTACAACCTCGGAAGAGGCGTGGTATGGCCATTGGCCATGTTTCCAGCATTTGGCCATTTCGTGGGTGCCATCCTGCTCGTCATTGGTGTTCTAGCACTGCTTGCTTTCGGCCGCTCAAGAAACTACTGATGAAGGCGAGCAGACAGCAAACGGGATCACCATTTTGCCAAAACCCGGGTCCAAAACCCGGGTCACCATTTCGCCGCCGGGGTCAATAGGCGCAAAGCTCTCCCTCCCGCATGCGCAGGGTAGGGTCATCCCGGTTGCTTGAGGCTCCGCTGTCCGCTGCGTTCGATCCGGCGCCAGGAGCGCGCCAGTCACCGTTCTGGTTAGGGCCGCGGCAGCGGCCCTTTGCTTGCCCAAACACTCGTCGGTTTCCGCGGTTTGCCGTCCAGGTGCGCGCATGCGCGGCACAGAATCGCGGGCTCGAAGGCCCACCCGTTGATGGCTCGGTCCGCGTGCGGTCCTGCTTGCAACGCGGGGTGTCGGCGGGCGCGACCATTCAGAGCACAGGCTCGAGGGCCAAACCCCAGGCGTTCCGGCCTGCGCCCGCCGACATGATCAGCCAAAGGCGCGCGCCGGGTCGAAGGACGTGCCCTCGTGGAGCATGTGGTAGCAAGCGCGGGCAAGCTTGTGCGCAACCGCCTTGATGGCGACCACGCGGTGCTTCTTCGCCCGCTTGCGCTCGTACCAGCGACGGATGGCCACGTTGTGCCGGGCGGCGAAGTTGGCTGCCTCGATGTAGGCCCAGCACAGGTAGCGGTTGCCGCATTTGCGGTTGCCATGCCCTTTGAGTGTTGCCGTAGGTAGATTCGGATGGCGGCCAGGTCGTCGTCCGATAGTGTTTCGCGCAGCAGGCACCGATAGGCCTCCCCGCGTGCATCAGGTGTCGCGCCCAGAGCTGCGTAGGCCGGGTGGTGCCTGAGAAGAAGGTCCGTGCGGTGGCCACAGTGAGCGGATGCGCTCGACCAGGCGTACGCGATCGGCCTGTCGGTCATGCGTGCGCGGACCGGGTTCAGATCAATGTAGCGGTAGCACCGCAGAACGTAGTCTTCGTTGTCGACCAGGCATGACTTGTAGCGTCCTTCCCACAAGGTGCCGGTGCGCCGGTGGCGTGCATTGAACTGTCCGACGTACCCGCGCCCGAGTTTCTGCATCAGGCGCGAGATGGCGCCCGCTTCAGGGGGCGTCAGCAAAAGATGCACGTGGTTGTCCATCAGCACGTAGGCGTGCAGCGCGCAACCGGTATCGAGCAGCGCCTCGCCCAACAGGTGCAGGTAGCGTCGGCGGTCGTTGTCATCCAGGAAGCAGGGCAGGCGGTTGTTGCCGCGCTGGACGACATGCTGAGGGATGCCGGGCAGGTCGAGTCGAGGTTGTCTGGCCATCTACTGAGCATTGGACCAGGGGCCGAGGCCGCTAGTGCTTGCGGCCGCCTCTGGCTGTGGGAGTCGGCCGCGCTCGCCCGTCAGGAAGTGAACCTGGGCCGGTCCCGCTCTCTCGGACACCACAAAGCGAGGACAATCCTCGCACGGAGGTGTTCGATGGAGAAACGGCAGCGGTTTACCGCACAGTTCAAGCGTGAGGCGGTCCAGCTGATGCGCCGGTCCGGGCGTCCAGTAGCTGAGGTGGCACGCGAGTTGGGCATCCCTCGCAATCGACTCTACAAGTGGGCCGATGAGCTGGAGTCCAAGGGCGAGCAGGCCTTCCGCGGCAGCGGCAGGCCCAAGGCGAGCAGCGACGAATTGGCGGCTTTGCAGCGCGAGGTGGCGCGGCTCAAGGAAGAGAACGAGATCCTAAAAAAAGCGGCGGCGTACTTCGCGCGGGAGCTGCGGTGAAGTACGCCTGGATCGCAGGCCAGGCGAAGGAGCACCCGGTGCGCTCGCTGTGCCGGGCGCTGCGTGTGTCGCCGAGCGGCTACTACGCGTGGCGCTCGCGCCAGCCGAGCCGCCGGGCCTGTGAGGATCAGCGGCTCCTGGAGCGCATTCGGTGCCTGCATGTGCAGACCCGCGAGGCCTATGGCACCGAGCGGGTGTGGCGCGCCCTTCGGCAGCAAGGAGAGTCCTGCGGGCGTAACCGTGTGCGGCGGCTTCGCCGTGACCACGCCATCCAGACCCGCCGTCGCCGGCGCTACGTGCAGGCTCGCGCGACCTACCAGCGTGTGCCTGCCGCGCCCAACCACCTCACCTGGCCTTTCCATAGCCCGCGTCCGAACGCGGTATGGGTGGCGGACATCACCTTCGTACCGACACATCGCGGCTGGCTGTACCTGGCCGCCGTGCTCGACCTGCACAGCCGTCGAATCGTCGGCTGGGCCATGGGCGAGCGTGCCGATCAGGCGCTCGCCAGCGAGGCGCTTGCCATGGCCCTGGGGCGCCGCAAGCCGGCCAAGGGCGCCATCCACCACAGCGACCAAGGCTCGCAATACACCAGCAGGGCCTACCAGCAACAACTGCAGCAAGCGGGACTCACCGCGAGCATGAGCCGCAAAGGCATGCCCTATGACAACGCGGCCATGGAAAGCTTCTTCAGCTCCTTGAAGCAGGAGCTCACCCACCACCAGCCCTTTGCCACGCGCGAGGAGGCGCGCACCGAGATCTTCCGCTACATCGAGGGCTTCTATAACCGCCAAAGGCTGCACAGCAGCCTTGGCTATCGCTCACCCGAGGCCTTCGAGAGACTGGCTAAAGGTGCTTAATTAGACCGTCCGAGAAAGCGGGGGTGGCTCAGCCTGACCCCTTTGAGTCGCCAGAATTGGTCACCAGCCCAGTCGTTTCCGCATCCATGCGGCACCCGCCCAGTGTGAGCCAAGGAGTTCGCATGGCCAGTACCGATCTCGCCCTGGTCGATCCGCACTCCATCACCGACCCATCGTCGGCGCTGGAAACTGTGTCTCGCCCTCTGCTGCGGGTGATCCAGCACATCCCCGGCATGGAAACCAGTTTCGTGACCGCGATTGACTGGGAAGCGCAGCGGCAGGACGTGCTATTCAGCCTTAGTACCGGGGCGTTGCAGATCGTCGAGAAAAGCCAGACTGACTGGCGTGACTCGATGTGCCGCTCCATGTTTCTCGCAGGCCAGGCGTCCAGCATGGACGTGGGTGGGGACGTGGTGGCGACGGGCGACGCGCAGGCAGCGGGCATCAAGAGCTTCGTGGCTGTGCCGATCCTGGCTGGCGATATCGCGATCGGCACGGTGTGCGGAGCCAGCCGCCGCCCGATCGAGTTGAGCGCGGGCCAGGTCGATGCATTGCAATGCATTGCCGATGCCGTGCAGCAGTTGCTGCAGATCGAGCTGGAGAAGGCCCACGCGCTGACACGGGCAGTCGGTGCCGAGCAGGAGGCGCAGGAAGCACGGGAAATGGCCAGCCGGAACGCGGCCGAAGTCGAGCGCATGGCCTACCTCGCGCATACCGACGAGCTCACCGGCCTGCCCAACCGGCGCGCGTTTGTCGCCCGTTGGGAGGACATGCTGGCGCGCTCGGGCCGCCTTCATTACGGTATCGGTGTGCTGCTGATCGACGCCGATCGTTTCAAGACAATCAACGACACGATGGGTCACCAGATGGGCAACGAGGTACTTGCCGCCGTCGGTGCATCACTTCGCCAGGCGGTGCGCGACGGGGATCTGATTGCCCGCCTGGGCGGCGACGAGTTTGCCATGGCCATCTGCAGTGCCAGTGGCGAGGAACTGATCAGTCGGGCGCAGTTGATCCGGCAAAATTTTGCGGCGATTACCGCTGGGCTGTGCGTCGATACCACACTCAGCATTGGCATCGCCCACAGCAAGAACGCTTCGCGCCACCAGTTGCTTGCTGCCGCCGACCGGGCGCTGTACCGCAGCAAGGCCGCCGGTGGCGATCGCGCGACACTCTCCGGCGGGGTGAGCGAAAAACCCGGGTCAAAGTGCAGGGGGACGTCGGGGAGGCGTCAGGCTCATCATTCGCCCCCGGTAAACTTGGGCGCCCAACCTGACCGCAAGTAGATCGATGATCAACAACGACGTCCTGCGCAGCATCCGTTACATGCTCGACCTCAGCGACAACAAGGTGGCCGAGATCATCCGCCTGGCGGACCCGGCGTTCGTGGTCGAGAAGGACGACGTGCGCGCTTTCCTGCTGAAAGAAGACGAGTCCGGTTACCGGGCCTGCAGCGACGCGGTGCTGGCGCACTTTCTCGACGGGCTGATCATCCACCGTCGCGGCAGGGACGAGAGCGTGCCGTTGCGGCCGGTGGAGAAGCGCGTCAGCAACAACGTGGTCCTGAAGAAGCTGCGGGTTGCGTTCGAGCTCAGGGACGTGGACATGCACCAGGTTTTCGTGGATGCGGGATTGCCCGTGTCCAAGCCGGAGCTGTCGGCGTTGTTCCGCCAACCCGGGCACAAGAACTACCGCCCGTGCGGCGACCAGCTGCTGCGCAATTTCCTCAAGGGGCTGACGCTGCGTGTGCGCGGCGCCTGACTCGCGCGTGCCTCAGAAGCTTCCACCGACCGGCAGGTAGCGCCACGCGCCGACGGGCATCTTGGCCAGCGCCACCTTGCCGATGCGGATGCGCCGGATCGCCACCACGTCCAGCCCGACCTGTGCGCACATGTCGCGCAATTGCCCGCCTTGCACTCCCTTGATCGCAAAGCGCAGGCGGAACTCGTTCTGCCAGCTGACCTTGCAAGGGCGCAGCGGACGGCCGCGGAACTGCAGGCCGTGGTTGAGCTTGTACAGGCCATAGGGCGCAATCTGGCCGCGGACCTCGACCACGTACTCCTGTTCGATCTCCTGGCAGTCCTCGGTCAGGCGACGCCACACGCGGCGGTCCTGGGTCAGCACCATCAAGCCGCTGGCATCGGTATCCAACGGCACCAGCGGCGTCAGGCGATGGAAGTGGCGCTCGAGCAGGCGCACGCCCGAAGGATCCTCGGGCCAGCGTGTCCCCGGCTGGACCAGTCCCGCCGCGGCCTTGCGGCCCTTGATCGCGTCATGGCCGACCGGCTTGTGCAGCAGGATCGTGGCCGGTTCGACCGCTTCCAGTTGCGCGGCGGGGTCGAGTGCGACGACTTCGGTGGACACCGGATGAGCCGGGTCTTCGACGACGCGCCCGTCGACGGTCACCCACCCGTTCTTGATGTACTGCTCGGCCTCGATGCGCGAGCACCGGGCCAGGTCGGCGACGTATTTCGCCAGTCGAACCGGATCGGACATGAATCAGCGCCGGGGAAATCAGGGCGCTCAGTGTACCGATCAGGCAGGCCAGGGCGGCTGTCGCGCGTTCGCGGAGCTAACGGGGTCAGGTTGGGCCGGTCCCGCTCTCTCGGACACCACAAAGCGAGGACAATCCTCGCACGGAGGTGTTCGATGGAGAAACGGCAGCGGTTTACCGCACAGTTCAAGCGTGAGGCGGTCCAGCTGATGCGCCGGTCCGGGCGTCCAGTAGCTGAGGTGGCACGCGAGTTGGGCATCCCTCGCAATCGACTCTACAAGTGGGCCGATGAGCTGGAGTCCAAGGGCGAGCAGGCCTTCCGCGGCAGCGGCAGGCCCAAGGCGAGCAGCGACGAATTGGCGGCTTTGCAGCGCGAGGTGGCGCGGCTCAAGGAAGAGAACGAGATCCTAAAAAAAGCGGCGGCGTACTTCGCGCGGGAGCTGCGGTGAAGTACGCCTGGATCGCAGGCCAGGCGAAGGAGTACCCGGTGCGCTCGCTGTGCCGGGCGCTGCGTGTGTCGCCGAGCGGCTACTACGCGTGGCGCTCGCGCCAGCCGAGCCGCCGGGCCTGTGAGGATCAGCGGCTCCTGGAGCGCATTCGGTGCCTGCATGTGCAGACCCGCGAGGCCTATGGCACCGAGCGGGTGTGGCGCGCCCTTCGGCAGCAAGGAGAGTCCTGCGGGCGTAACCGTGTGCGGCGGCTTCGCCGTGACCACGCCATCCAGACCCGCCGTCGCCGGCGCTACGTGCAGGCTCGCGCGACCTACCAGCGTGTGCCTGCCGCGCCCAACCACCTCACCTGGCCTTTCCATAGCCCGCGTCCGAACGCGGTATGGGTGGCGGACATCACCTTCGTACCGACACATCGCGGCTGGCTGTACCTGGCCGCCGTGCTCGACCTGCACAGCCGTCGAATCGTCGGCTGGGCCATGGGCGAGCGTGCCGATCAGGCGCTCGCCAGCGAGGCGCTTGCCATGGCCCTGGGGCGCCGCAAGCCGGCCAAGGGCGCCATCCACCACAGCGACCAAGGCTCGCAATACACCAGCAGGGCCTACCAGCAACAACTGCAGCAAGCGGGACTCACCGCGAGCATGAGCCGCAAAGGCATGCCCTATGACAACGCGGCCATGGAAAGCTTCTTCAGCTCCTTGAAGCAGGAGCTCACCCACCACCAGCCCTTTGCCACGCGCGAGGAGGCGCGCACCGAGATCTTCCGCTACATCGAGGGCTTCTATAACCGCCAAAGGCTGCACAGCAGCCTTGGCTATCGCTCACCCGAGGCCTTCGAGAGACTGGCTAAAGGTGCTTAATTAGACCGTCCGAGAAAGCGGGGGTGGCTCAACCTGACCCCGTTAGCTCAGACACCAGCAGGATCCGTCGACATGAACGGTCACGCCGGTGCCGAGCCCGTGAGGTGCACCCCAGAATTGCTGTAGCTGCGCACCGGCAAGCTTCTCGCGACGCATAAGGCGGCGATGCGCGTAGGTCATGTTTGGAGGCCGAACGTGAGCGGCCGCGCCCTCAAGCGCCGCGAACCGCTGCGTGCCGGGCCAGCAGTTCGTCGCGTAGCGCGGTCGCCGCAGGACCGCGCACCCGGTCGCGCCGGTGCACCACGTACGCCTGCTGGCGCGACTCGCCCGCTGGCCCGAGGCTGCGCGAAGGAAGCTTCACGAGCCGCCCGTCGTCGAGCGCCTGCTTCACCGTCCACAACGGCAGCCGGCCCCAGCCGAGACCGGCCTCGATGAGGGCCAGCTTGGCTTCCTGCGTGCCGACGCGAAAGGTCTGCGGCGACAGCACGTTGAAGTCCCGCCCCGTCGACATCGGCGTTGGGTCGCTCAGCACGATTTGCAGGTGTTCGGTGATGTCTTCGACGCGCATGCGTGCGCCCGGGCGAACCCGGTCGGCGAGCGCGTGGCTCGCAGCAACGACTGGCACGACGGCGACGGTGCCAAGCGGCTCCTTGGTCAGCCGCGGATCGTTCAGTTCGTCACCCACCGTCACCGACAGTGAGCAGCGCCCGTCCAGCAAGGCCACGAGCGGCCCTCCCAGGGGCGCCACCTGCACCTGCGCACGCACGCTGGGATAGCGCTGGTGGACGGCAAGTAAGGCCTGGCCGACGAGGGGCAACGGAAACAACGTATCGACGACCACGGGCAACTCAAGCTCGAGCCCCATGCCGACGCCCTGCGCGCGTGCTCGCATCGTGTCGACCTTGAGCAAGATGGCGCGTGCATCCTCCAGCAACGCGATGCCTGCCGGCGTGAGCACCGGGCGACGCCCGCTGCGGTCGAACAGCGTGATGTCGAGCTCGGCCTCCAGGCTGGCCACGGCATGGCTCACCGCCGATTGCGCACGCCGAAGCCGCGCCGCTCCGGCACGGAAGCCGCCAGCTTCGGCGATCGCAATGAAGGTGCGCAGCTGATTTAGGGTCAAGGTGTCGATCATTGATCTACTCCATCGATCGGATGGGTCGAAATTATGTGGCTTCCAACGATCGGTTTCAGGGCTCAAAGTGCGCCCGTCGAACCTGCATGGAGGAAACCACATGACCATCCGACCCCGTGTGCTGGTGCTGTACTACTCGTCGTACGGCCACGTGGAAGCCCTGGCGCGCGCGGTGCGCGAGGGCGCCGAAGAGGCTGGGGCAGAGGCACGGCTCAAGCGTGTGCCCGAGCTGGTCCCGCCGCAGGTCGCCGAGCGTGCGGGCTACAAGCTGTCGCAGCCCGCGCCTGTTGCACGCGTCGAGGAGCTGGCGGAGTACGACGCAATCCTCTTCGGCACGCCCACGCGCTTCGGCACGATGGCAGCGCAGATGAAGAACTTCATCGACCAGGCGGGCGGGCTATGGGCGCGGGATGCGCTGGTCGGCAAGGTTGGCAGCGTTTTCACCTCTACCGGCTCGCAGCACGGCGGGCAGGAGGCCACGCTGCTCACGAGTCACGTGCCGCTGCTGCACTTGGGCATGCTCATCGTCGGGCTGCCGTACAGCTTCAAGGGGCAGAACCGCATGGACGAGGTGACGGGTGGCAGCCCCTACGGAGCGTCAACCATCGCCGACGATGGGCAAGGCGGCGATAGGCAACCCAGCACGAACGAGCTGGAAGGCGCGCGCTTCCAGGGCGCGCACGTCACTCGCGTCACGCACGATTTGTTGCTCGGCCGGCTCAACCGGGAAGCGGCATGACGCGCGCGCTCCCGCCGTCGCCATGGCCCGCCACCTTGTTGCTGGTCGGGGCCGGCGTCGTCTCGGCCGTGCAGGTGGGCAAGGCGCCCGCCGCGATGCAGGCCGTGCAGTCGGCGCTGGTCATGCCGCTATCGCAAGCCGCTTGGCTGCTGTCCGCCTTCGGCGTCGTAGGGGCGGTGTTTGGTATCGCCATCGGTCTGGCGGCAGACCGGTTCGGCGCTCGCCGCGCGCTGATCGCCGGCCTGCTTCTGCAAGGAATTGCGTCGGCGGCTGGCGCCATGGCCCAAGGCCCCGCGCTGCTGATCGCAAGCCGCATCGTGGAGGGCATTGGCTTCCTCGGCGCGATCGTGGCCGCCCCCGCCCTTATTGCACACATCGCGCCGGGACGCCACGCCGCCGGCCCGTTGGCTGCCTGGAGCACCTTCATGCCGGCCGGCATGGCGCTCATCCTGTTTGCATCCCCCTGCTTGCTCTTGTACGGGTGGCGCGCGCTGTGGTGGGCGGGCAGCGCCACCGCCCTGGTCTTCGCCGGCGCCGTGGCGTGGCTTGCGCCCCGCATACCAGCTGCGCGTGAAAACGCAAGCACCGCAGCTTTGCTGCGCCAAACGCTGCTGGCGCGCGGGCCGATCTGCCTGCTGCTGTTGTTCATGCTCTATGCTGGAGCGTGGTTTGCTCTATTCGGGCTGCTGCCCGTCGTCCTGCACGACGGGCTGGCGCCCACGCCGGCTAAGGCGAACGCGCTGACTGCGCTTGCGATCGGCGCGGGCGCAGTGGGCAACCTGCTGGGCGGGGCGCTGGCTGCGCACGGGGCACGGCCCTCTTCTGCCTTGGCCTGGGCGTTCGGTGCCAGCGCAGTGCTCGCGCTGGTAGTGGCAGCAGCACCCCTCAGCCCCGCATGGCGCTTCGGCCTAGTCGTAGCCTTTGCAGTGGTCTCTGGGATCGTGCCTCCCGCGCTTTTCGCGGAGGCTCCGTCACAGGCACCGCATCCCGCCGCAGTGGGTGTGACCCTGGGAATGATGATGCAGGGCAACAACCTGGGCCTGGTTGCGGGCCCAGCCGCCGGAGCCGCCCTCACCGTAGCCGGCGGATGGCCCGCGTTGGGAGCTGGAGTCGCCGCCGCCGCCTGCACGGCCGTCGCGGTGGCGTGCTGGTTGCTGCCGAGAACCGAAAGCAACCTGAAATCGAGGTTCGCATGACCACTAATATGCCCGAAAGGGGTCGAAACAAAAGCCGGGTCAGCGTGCTCTTTCCGCGGCTTTTCGAGGGCGCCCGATCTTCGCCGGCCCGGCACTGCGGCCCAGCTGCGCCTCGATCGCGGCGCGGAAGCGCTCGTTGCCCAGCGCGTGCTGGCGCTGAAGGTGGAGGCGGATGGCTGCCAGGTCATCATCCGGGATGGCCTGCTTCACCAGTTCACGGTAGGCGGCTTGCCGTGATTCCGGATCGGTGCCAAGCGCCAGGAAGTTCGGGTGGGGCGTGACCAGGCGGTCCGGCACCCCTCTGGCGTTGGCGCCGTAGCTCGACCACCGGTAGTCGCCCGGGTCACCGGCCACGCGACCATGCCTGCGAGATCGGCCACTTCGCGGCCATCAGCCGAGCCAACGCCAGCCTGTCAGGAAAGTGCACTCTGGCACGGGTTTTGTTGACGCCCCAACGAGCCACCCGAAAAGCCCGCCGGGCCTGCACGCCGTCGCTGTGGGCGGGACGCTTCAAGCCGCAGGGCGTGTGTTAGCTCGGTCTCGAACTTTGAGATGGAAATAGGACACAATGTCCGCATTCCGTCCCGCCGAGCCCGTTGCCATGTCCGAAGCCCGCAAGCTCCTTTGCGAAGTCCGCAGGCGCTACACCCAGGAACAACTTGCCCAGTTGCTGAACACGACAGCTCGGAACATCCGGCGCTGGGAGGTGGGGGAAACCGACCCTCCGCCCTATCTGGCCGACGCCATCCGCCAGCGCCTGCTGCCGCTGACCAACCTTGGCGAGCCGGAGGATTGCGACTTCCGATTCATCGACCTGTTCGCCGGCATTGGTGGCATCCGCATGGCATTTGAAGCCCACGGCGGCGGCTGCGTATTTACCAGCGAATGGAACCCTTACGCGCAGAAGACATATCTCGCCAACTTCCCAGAATCGGCCCATACCCTGGAAGGCGACATCACCAAGGTCGACGAACGCGACATCCCCGACCATGATGTGCTGCTGGCTGGCTTCCCCTGCCAGCCCTTCAGCATCGCCGGCGTCTCAAAGAAGAACGCGCTGGGTCGCGCCCACGGCTTTGCCGACGAGACGCAGGGAACCCTGTTCTTCGACGTGGCTCGCATCATTGCGGCCAAGCGGCCTGCAGCCTTCCTGCTGGAAAACGTCAAGAACCTGGTCAGCCACGACAAGGGCAACACTTTTCGGGTCATCAAGAAGGTGCTCGAGGAAGAACTGGGCTACCACATCACCTGCCAGGTAGTGGACGGTGCGCACTTCGTGCCTCAACACCGCGAGCGCATCCTGATCGCAGGCTTCCGCGAGAAGACCGATTTCAGCTTTGGCGATCTTGTCCTGCCGGAACACAGGCCGACCATGAAGGAAATCCTGCATCCGCAGGACGGCAGTGAAAGACCGGAGGCGCACTACACCGGCGGCCCGAAGGCGAAGGTGGATGAGCGGTACACGCTTACGCCCAAACTTTGGACGTACTTGCAGGCCTACGCGGCAAAGCACCGCGCTGCGGGCAACGGCTTCGGCTTTGGGCTAGTCGGTCCGGACAGCGTGGCGCGCACGCTGTCCGCCCGCTACTACAAGGATGGCTCGGAAATCCTCGTGTCCCAAGGACCGCGGAAGCGCCCGCGCCGGCTGACGCCACGCGAGTGTGCCCGTCTGATGGGCTTTCCGGACGACTACGTCATCCCGGTGAGTGACACGCAGGCTTACAAGCAGTTCGGCAACAGCGTGGTCATGCCGGTGATGCGAGAAGTTGCCCGCGCAATGAAGCCGCGAATCATGGAACTGATTGATCCGGAACTGGCCAAGCAGAAGTCCCTGCTGGTTGCCTGAGTCCAATGGACATCGTGGATCGAGCCACTCGCAGCCGGATGATGTCCGGCATTCGTGGCAAGAACACCAGGCCAGAACTGGCAGTGCGCAGCTTCCTGCACCGGGCCGGGCTGCGTTTCCGGCTCCACGCGAAACTGCCCGGCAAGCCCGATCTGGTGTTCCCCAAGTACCGCACGGTGGTCTTCGTGCACGGCTGCTTCTGGCACCGGCACGAAGATTGCCCCTATGCCACGACACCGGCCAGCAATCCGGTATTTTGGCAGGAGAAATTCAATTCCAACGTTCGCCGCGACAAGAAGGTCAGGCAGCAATTGGAAGCACTGGGCTGGCGCGTGCTGGTAATCTGGGGTTGCCAGTTGGACGAGGCCAGCCTGAGAGGGCTCGCTCGGGAAATCCAAAAAAGGGAGTAACGATGGGACTCCACCCCGAATGGAACGAGATTTCCTCGTGGATCAAGCGCAGCCAGCAAATCTTCATCAAAAAGCTCGCACGCAATGACACCTCTTGGGCCGATAGCGCCAAGAACGGCCACCAGAACGGCTTTTTTATTCCACGCCCCATCGCCGAATCTGATTTTTTTCCGGAACTGAGGAATACCAATCCGGACAAGCCGCACATCTTTGATGTCGAATATCCAACCTTTTGGCCGGCATCAGGCGAAGTCAGGACCTCCAGGATCAAATACTTCTCGGAGCGAAATCCCGGCACGGCAAACGCCAAGCCCAGATACGAGTGGCAGCACACCGGAATGTCCAGAGAGCAATTCCGGGCGCTTTCGCCGGCATCGTTGCTCCTGGCCGGGAAATCCGAGCAAGCGGTGTCCGGAGCCAGTTACTGGTTCATGGTGGTTGATTCGGTAAGCGAAGAAGCAGAGATCATCGAGACGGCTTTCGAACTCGGTGCCGACTTCCATTACGGCCTGTTCGATCCTGCGTCGCTAGCCGCGGCGGCGTCTGCAACAGACCAACTCACTGCCGAATTGATGCAGGCAGTCAAGGACGGAACGCTCGAGCAATTCATTCGGGGCCAAGCGCTACCGTCCCCCGTGCGCCTCGCTGCACAGGCACAGGCACAGTGGCTAGGCGAGAACGGCTTGCGCGACATGAACCCGTTTTCCGTCAGCCAGCCCGGCGATGCCGTCATGCGCATCAGCCGGGATATCGAATACGCCCTTTACAAGCAGGCAGAGCTTCGCTTCCGTGCCGCTCAGGTAGCCCGAATCCTCCTTCATGGCAACGGGGATCCGGTTGCCAACCTTGTCCGAGGATTCGCCGAACTGGACTCGATCTTCCTCAGTGCGGCACAAACCAGGAAAAGTCGGGCAGGCCTATCGTTCGAGTACCACGTGGAAAGGCTTTTCAGGGATGGCCGTGTCCGCTATGAGGCGCAAGCCGTCTTCGGCGGCAGGCGTCCCGACTTCGTATTGCCTGACGTCACAGAGCTGAACGCAAGGGGCGATGCAGTCATCGTTTCCTTGAAAACCACCCTCCGCGAACGCTGGAAGCAACTGGCGTTGGAAAAGCCGCTTGGCGCCATTTTCCTAGCAACTGTTGACGACCGTGTATCCGGAGAAGCTATTGACGAAATGGGCAGGAACGCCATCTCCCTTGTGGTACCAGAGTCGCTCAAAAAGGCCAAGGAGTCGGCTTATAGTGACTGCCCTAATGTCATTACGTTCAGCCAATTCTTCGATGACGAGGTGAGGGCCAGACGCCCTTCATTAATCCTGCCAGTTTAGGGACGACGAAAAAAGACGTGGCGGCGTTCGACGAACTGAACTCAAACATGGAAATCGGTTCGCTCCTAGGCGACAACCGACTCAGGCATCCATTTGGAAAACTCTTTGGGAAGAAGGTCCAAGAGCTCTTGCACAGGGCAATCGTTCAGGTCGTAGGTAAGCTGCAACTGACGGACAACCGCAGCCAAGCGCCGGGGTGTTCCGTTCCCTTTGCCACTGGTGCCCCGTTTCGGCTTCTGCGCTTCCTCGTCGAAGTACATCTGGTAGGCGGCAGCGATGATGTTGTCGCAACCGAAGAGGTCGGGGTAAGCGCCTAGCTGCTCTCCCACCTCTGTACGGGTGCCTCCACCGCCAGCGACGAGCAAGACCTTCGCCTTCTCCCCGTGCTTACGGACAGCCAGCCAAGGGGTCCGAACCTGATGGCGGTAGTAGCGCTGGAAGTTGAACCCCTTGTCCAGCACATAGACCGCTTCTTGGAGAATTTTTCTTTCACCTGATGCGTTGGACTTGGCGATCACATCGAAGAAGAACAACGCCAGCCAGGACCACAACGCGTGGTTGCGAGAGATCTCCCTTGCCTCGCAACTTGCAAGCGCAGTGTTGAGATATACACCCAGCTCATAGGCGTTCTCGAACTGCTGGTACTCCACTCCCACATCGGGAACGAAGGGCTCCGAAAATTTGCCGTCGTCAAGAATTTCGCGGGGTGGCGGCAACGAGGGGCTGGCCTTGGCCGCACCCAAGTATTCACGAAAGCGCTGCAATCCTGCATCGTTGAGAACGCGCACTTTGCTCATGCCGGCTCTTCTCCTGTCAACGTCGCCATGGCCGTAGCAAACTTGTGTCTGGTAGCAAAACTCCTAGCCATGTCGTCTGCTATCTCATCGATCTCAGGCGCCTCCTCCTTGGAGATCGCGCGTCCCAACAGCCCTTCCAGCCACGTTTTCCAGTCCTCCAGCCAGTCAGCATCTTCCGGAACGGTGGCATCTTCTTCCCAGATGCGGCGGGCTATTTGCCGAACGACTTCTGGATAGACGAGTCCCATGAGCACCGAGTCGGATTTGAGCTTTTCCATGATGTTGGGAACTCGACTGTTGACCGCCAGTTCAAACCCTGCGTCAGGATCGAATTTCAGGTGCCAAATTTCTTCTCCGAGGTCACAACTGCGAAGCGGTAGCAGGGACTTCCGGTGTTTGCCATCGTCCTCTCCTTCCGGCCGGATGCCGTTGGCGGCGGCGAGAACGCGGCCCACATGCTGAGTCTCGTCAACCACCCGGACCCTGAAGAGAACAGGCGTACCCTCGTCGATCTCAGTAAGTGCGCAGTCGTCGGGGGCCGTCACCGCAGCGACCGTTCCGAAGTCGAAGCGCATGGAAGATGCACCGACGTACGCTTCGACATAAACACGCGCCTGCGGGTCCAGCTTTAACTCAGGCGGAACCTTGACGTCAGCGGTGAACGTTTGAGCTTGGCCGCTCTTACCTTCTTGCACGCGGATCCGAACGTCCGAGCGCAGCAACTTTTTTCGTCCCGTGTAGTTGAATCGCCGGCTCATGACACCTTCTCCGCGTCCAAGATGAGATCGCGGTTCGTATCAAAGCCCGTCACGTTGACGACAAAGCGAGGGTTCTTCACTTCAACAAGAAGAATGTTGGCGGAAGCCGCACTCACTGCTGCACCCAAACTCTCGATCACGGCTCCTTTCTTTGTAAAGTCAAAGTCAGCGGCACTGTGCCTCTTGAACGGGTTGCCTCGTAGCAAATCATATGCAGCGCGCACGCGAATGGTGATGGGCAGGTCCTCCTCCGAGATCGCTCCACCTTGTAACTTGAAGCCGTTCGGCAGATGGCTCAGACGATAGCTGCGAGGCGCGGCCTCGATGAGCGGAACCTTGGGAGGCTTGGCTTCGTTTCCCTTAGGCGCGGCTTGCTTGGATCCATCCTCTGCGGGCAGCGAAAAGACGCTGACAAGCGCATCCTTGTCTACCGTCTCGACCGCACTGACCAACGTGTTGTGGAGCCGCTTCAAAAGCTGGCGAATGTCACTGAGGCGCTCTCGGGCGCTGCGCCATTTGGCTGCGACCTTTTCCGCAGATGCCGACCAACCAGTATGCGCAGGGTTCTCAGCATCCCCTAGGAACTCAGATACAGCCGTGTCGTCTGCGATGAGCGCACCAAAGACCTTACGGCTCTTGAAGTACTTGTGCTCGGCGTTCAAGACAATTGCATGCCTGACGAACATCGAGGGGTGATCTGTCGGCGCGCGCTTGAGGAATGCATCAATGAAGGAAGGAAGCTCCGTTCCATCTTTCCGCTTCATCAGCACGGGCGCTCTAACCATCACGACATGGCCCTCGGCGAAGCGCTGGCGCAACCCTTCAATTTGTCCTGCCAGGACCCCTTCCATGTCCTTCTTGTGCCAGTCTGGCGGCAGGATGAGCGAAGGCACAAAGCCCGGATCCCGGGTGGCCTTCATTTCCTGAATGAAAGAAGCCAGATGGCCACCAGAGAAGTTCTCGGCGTCGAGCTTCTCCGCCAGCTTGGCGAAAGTGGCCTCATTGATGAGGACATCGCCAACTTGCACTTCCAGCCTGCCAAAAAGGATCGGAAAAAAGTAGTTTCGTAGAACACCCTGCGAGATACGTTCAATCGTGATGTTCTCTCTCAAGGCAGGCACGACAATTGAAAGGCCCGGTTCGGTTGTCCTCTGCAACCCGAAGAGCTTTTTGAAGGTGGCGATCTCCCGCGGGGAGCGCTCCGGCAACTGGAAACGCTTGGCGCCTTCCACGGCATAGAACGCGTGCGAGTCCAGTCTTGTCCCGTCCGGTAACGTGTGATGGGTAAGCACAGCCTGGCCCATCAACAATGCTTCGCCGTCATCATGGCGAACGGTCAACCCCAAGAACACCCGAGCCCGCGAAGAGCTCGAGAACACCAGCTTTCCCAACCCCCATCTACCCAGCGACTGGCCACCCTTGTGCGATCGGCCCATGCGCCGCCAGAAGTCGCAAAAGGGCTTTTGGTCCCAAGCGTCCCAGCACCCGGTAAGGCCAGTGGTGCCAAAATCTTCAACCGTGAGAACAAACTGCTCTGCCGACTCATCGAGGGGGGCCAACCCTGTCGCCGCAAGATGAGGGTTGAGCTCCTCTGCCTTGATCAAACTGAGGACTTCTTCCAGTTCCTCTCCACCAAACTTCTTGATGTTGAAGCAGACCCGAACGGACTTTGATTGCGAACGGTCGTTCGCATCGAGCGAATTCTGGATGGACTCTCGAACGAGGGCATCAACGAGCTCAACATCGTCGTTGTCGAACTGATCCCGCTGGGTGGGCGGGCGCTCCATTTCGTTGTCCGGCAACTGACGGAAAAGTAGTTCCATTGGGCAGTCCCCCTGACCGCATCTTCCATCTTTGAATCGTGCATCACCCGGGTGGCTCGAAGCAACATATGCCGGCAAGTAGAGAGACGCAGGTGAGGGCGAACGGGGTCAGATTGAGCCACCCCCGCTTTCTCGGACGGTCTAATTAAGCACCTTTAGCCAGTCTCTCGAAGGCCTCGGGTGAGCGATAGCCAAGGCTGCTGTGCAGCCTTTGGCGGTTATAGAAGCCCTCGATGTAGCGGAAGATCTCGGTGCGCGCCTCCTCACGCGTGGCAAAGGGCTGGTGGTGGGTGAGCTCCTGCTTCAAGGAGCTGAAGAAGCTTTCCATGGCCGCGTTGTCATAGGGCATGCCTTTGCGGCTCATGCTCGCGGTGAGTCCCGCTTGCTGCAGTTGTTGCTGGTAGGCCCTGCTGGTGTATTGCGAGCCTTGGTCGCTGTGGTGGATGGCGCCCTTGGCCGGCTTGCGGCGCCCCAGGGCCATGGCAAGCGCCTCGCTGGCGAGCGCCTGATCGGCACGCTCGCCCATGGCCCAGCCGACGATTCGACGGCTGTGCAGGTCGAGCACGGCGGCCAGGTACAGCCAGCCGCGATGTGTCGGTACGAAGGTGATGTCCGCCACCCATACCGCGTTCGGACGCGGGCTATGGAAAGGCCAGGTGAGGTGGTTGGGCGCGGCAGGCACACGCTGGTAGGTCGCGCGAGCCTGCACGTAGCGCCGGCGACGGCGGGTCTGGATGGCGTGGTCACGGCGAAGCCGCCGCACACGGTTACGCCCGCAGGACTCTCCTTGCTGCCGAAGGGCGCGCCACACCCGCTCGGTGCCATAGGCCTCGCGGGTCTGCACATGCAGGCACCGAATGCGCTCCAGGAGCCGCTGATCCTCACAGGCCCGGCGGCTCGGCTGGCGCGAGCGCCACGCGTAGTAGCCGCTCGGCGACACACGCAGCGCCCGGCACAGCGAGCGCACCGGGTACTCCTTCGCCTGGCCTGCGATCCAGGCGTACTTCACCGCAGCTCCCGCGCGAAGTACGCCGCCGCTTTTTTTAGGATCTCGTTCTCTTCCTTGAGCCGCGCCACCTCGCGCTGCAAAGCCGCCAATTCGTCGCTGCTCGCCTTGGGCCTGCCGCTGCCGCGGAAGGCCTGCTCGCCCTTGGACTCCAGCTCATCGGCCCACTTGTAGAGTCGATTGCGAGGGATGCCCAACTCGCGTGCCACCTCAGCTACTGGACGCCCGGACCGGCGCATCAGCTGGACCGCCTCACGCTTGAACTGTGCGGTAAACCGCTGCCGTTTCTCCATCGAACACCTCCGTGCGAGGATTGTCCTCGCTTTGTGGTGTCCGAGAGAGCGGGACCGGCCCAGGTTCACTTACCGCGCTTCCCTGACAGCGCGTTTCGTTGGCCTATCCGACAGCCTGCGGCGATCTTGCGCGATAGCACGTTCTCGCACCGTTTGCTTGATCCCGATCAAGCCCCTCCGCGCGGGCTGCCCTTGAATGCACCTGCCGGGTGCTAGGGTGGCCGGAACGGCCGCGAATGGTGCGACATGACAGCAAGGCAGGCAGCAGCGACACCCGGGGCGGATGGCACCGACAAGGCAACCTGGCAGCGGATCGTCGCGAAATACCAGCAGCCATCCACGCCGCGGGCGCTGTGGCAGGTGGTGAATACGTTCGTACCCTACGCAGCGCTGTGGGTGCTGATCTACTTCACCCTCGGCGTGTCCTGGTGGGCAACGGTTCCGCTCGCCGCGCTGGCGGGTGCGTTTCTCGTGCGCATCTTCATCATCTTTCATGATTGCGGGCACGGATCGTTCTTCAGGTCGAAGCGCGCGAACGACGTGCTCGGCTTCGTTTCCGGCGTCCTGACATTCACGCCCTACTACCAGTGGCGCTGGGAACACGCCATCCATCACGGCACCACCGGCCATCTGGACAAGCGCGGCACGGGTGACGTCTGGACCATGACGGTCGAGGAATACCTGGACGCACCCCGGTGGAAGCGCGCGGCCTACCGGGTGGTCCGCAATCCCTTCTTTCTCCTGCTCGTCGCGCCAGTGTTCCTGTTTGTCGTCATGCAGCGCGTGCCCACCACGAAGGGGCGCCGCGAGCGGCGCTCGGTGTGGTGGATGAATCTTGCCGTCGCGTGCTATGCGGTTGCGATGAGCTGGATTTTGGGCGTGAAAGACTTTCTGCTGGTCCAGTTGATCGTGACCATGACGGCGGGCGCTGGGGGTGTCTGGATGTTCTACGTGCAACACCAGTTCGAGGATGCGTATTGGGAACGCGGCGACGACTGGGACTACACCGCGGCCGCGTTGCAGGGAAGCTCGTTCTACAAGCTGCCCGCGATCTTGCAGTGGTTCTCCGGCAGCATCGGCTTCCACCACATCCATCATCTGAGCCCGCGGATCCCGAACTACAACCTGCAGCGTTGCCACGATTCGGATCCGATCTTCCGGCAGATCAAGCCGGTCACCTTCGGCGCCAGCCTGAAGTCGCTCGCACTGCGTCTGTGGGACGAGGAAGCCGGGAAGCTGACCGGGTATCGCCGGCTGCGCCAGCGCAGAAAAGAGCGGCGTGAGGAAACCGGCCCTAAAGGGGACGCCAAAAAAGGGGATGGAGGGAATTGAGCCTCGTCCAGCGAGCGGTCTGAGCGCGGCGGCGACTGCGGTCCCGTACCGGACCGGGCGGCCCAGGCAGAAACCGGGACGGAGGAAGTCAGACCCTCCGGCGCGACGTCCGCAGGCCTAAGCCGTCCAGGCTGGCCGGCAAGAGGGGGCAGGAATAATTTCTGGATGGCTCAAGGCAGCGAAAAGGCGATGACCTGGTCGCTCACCTTGGGCAGCAGCAGGTGGTTGCCGCCGGCGACGAACACCACGTATTGCTTGCCCTTGTACATGTAGGTGGCGGGCGTCGCCACCGCGGGCGCATCGACTCGCCCGCGCCACAGCACCTTGCCGGTGCGCTCGTCGATGGCGCGCACGCGCGAGTCCATCGAGGCGCCGATGAAGATCAGGCCGGTGCGGGTGATGATGGGCGCGCCGATGGTGATCGAGCCCCAGGAATCGGGCATGTAGAAGCCCCATTTCTGGACCTCGCCGAAGGGCTGCTTCCAGAGGATGCGCCCGGTCGTGAGGTCGACCGCGGTCAGCGAGCCGTAGGGCGGCTTCCAGCACGGCATGCCCAGCCAGTTGGTGAAGTTCTTCACCTCCACGCCATAGGGGCTGCCCTTCATAGGGTGCCAGCTTTTCGGCGTCTTGTCGCGTGTTTCCCGTTCGTATTCGGCGCGCGGGATCAGGCGGTAGATCTGCGCGGTGTAGGAGTTGTTGACCACGTAGGTCTGGCTGACCGGATCGACCGCGCCGCCGCCCCACTCGACGCCGCCGGGTGTGGCCGGATAGACGAGCGTTCCCTGCACGCTGGGCGGCGTGTAGCGGCCTTCGTAGCGCAGCTCGTGCGCCTTGCGGCTGCACCAGCCGAAACTGGCGATGTCGGCGATGGTCGAGACGCCGGGCCAGCGATCGGGGACCAGCGGCACCGGCCGCTGCACCTCGGGCTGGGTGGGCGAGGTCTGCTCGCCCTGCGCATGCGACTGGGGCACCGGCACTTCGCGCTCGGGGTAGATGGGTTCGCCGGTAAGCCGGTTGAGGATGAACAGGTAGCCCATCTTGGTCGACTGGACCAGCGCCGGGATGGTTTTGCCATCCTTGTGGATGTCCACCAGGCTCGGTGCGGAGTTGGTGTCGTAGTCCCACACGTCGTGGTGGACGAGCTGGTGCGTCCAGATCGTCTTGCCGGTCTGCGCATCGATGGCCGTCACCGAGGTGCCGTGCGGGATCGGTTCCTTGCGGTTGCCGCCGTAGAAATTCGGACTGGGCGAGCTCACCGGCAGGTACACGATGCCGCGCTCGGGGTCGACCGACATGCTGGCCCACACGTCGGCCGTGCCTGAGGTGGCCCGCGCCTTGGGCGGCAGGGGATTGAAGGTCCACTTGAGCGCGCCGGTGCGCGCGTCCAGCCCGAAGACCAGCCCGACCGGCGCCTTCTTCAGCGCCCAGTCCTTGCCGGCCCAGCCCAGCACCAGCGTGTCTTTGTAGACGGTGGGCGGCTGCAACAGCGAGAACGGCCACTTGTCGTGCACGTCGTTCCACTGGTTGACGTCGAGCACGCCGGCCTTGCCGAAATCGCTGCACAGCTTGCCGGTATCGGCGTCCACCGCGATCAGCCTGGCGTCCATCGTGCCGATGTACACGCGCTTCTGGCACGGCTGGCCCGGTTGCGGGTCCGCCGCCTGCCAGTAGGCGACGCCGCGCGACTTCATGCCCGGTTGCGTGAGCGCCTTGAGTTTGGCGTGCGGGTCG
The DNA here is from genome assembly GCF_021117385.1 of Frateuria soli. Taxonomy (GTDB): domain Bacteria; phylum Pseudomonadota; class Gammaproteobacteria; order Xanthomonadales; family Rhodanobacteraceae; genus Frateuria_A; species Frateuria_A soli. Next base: position 2,246,176 of record NZ_CP088252.1, on the reverse strand, counting down.
AAGACCCACTTCACGCGGCCGGTATCGGGCGTGATCGCGAAGATCCGATAGAACGGCGTGCCGACGTAGACGGTGTCGTTGGCGAAGATCGGCGTCGCCTCGAAGTAGGTGACCGGGACGTCGCCGCTACCGTCGGAGACATCGCCGGTGTGCACTTCCCAGGCCTTGCGCAGGCGCCCCACGTTCTCGGGCGTGATCTGGCCGGCGGTCGAGTATTTCTGCGCCATCAGATTGCCGTTGAAGGTCGCCCAATCGGTCCCTGGCCGTTCGCCGGGGGCGTTCTGCGCCGACGCCGAGGCGATGCCGATCGCGGTCAGCAGCGCCGCGGTAGCGAGCGGGCGCATCATGCCGCGTACTCCCGACGCACGCGCGCCTTGCGCAGGACCAGCCAGGCCATCCAGCCGATCGCGGCCAGCACGGTGAACGCCAGCATCGGGTAAGCCTCCAGAAACCAGGTGGCGACGAGGATGCCCGGCAGGTCGATGGCGATGACGACATGGGCGGTCACGGCGACCCCATGCGCCAGGTCGACCAGGCAGACCAGCAAGGCCGCGGCGAGCAGCACGCCGCTGGCGCAGAGCACGATCAGCGCGCCGAGCGTGTGGTTGATGCCCCACGCGGCGAAGTAGTCGTAGAAGCCCAGCAGCAGCGCGATGGCGCTGGCGCCGATGAACAGCCAGGCGGCCCATCCGATGCGGTGTTGTGTCCTTTCGGCCAAACCCTTCTCCTGCTTGCGGTGTCCGCCGGACCGGCGACATGACGTCGGTCCGCCGGGCTGTTCGGGCAAGCCGTGCCGGGGCCGATCGGGTCCAAACTACCTGGGCGAGGATCAAGCAGGCGTCACAGCCGTCGGGCGGAAACTCCGGGTCAGAGTGCGCTTTCCTGATGGGCTGGCGCTGTTTCCGGCCAAAAAAAAGGGGCCGGAGGGATTAAGCCGTCGGGGATGGGCCAGACCTGGGCGCCCAACATCGGCAAGCCGACGATCGGCGTTGGCCGGAACCTCACCCAACGACGATGCCGCGCAAGTGCGGGCGCAAGGAATGCGGCAAGGTGATGATGGACGTCGCTCCGTCGTTCCGCTCGCCGGGCGTCACGCGCTGGTGCGCCGTTTGGACGGCCGTGGATGGTGAACACGATGGCCGCGGGCGTCGATCGGCCCGGAATTGACCAGCATCAATATCGCGGCGTTGGCGCGTGCGAAGGATGGGTCATCCGACAGGAGGGCTGACGATGGACGAAGCGATCCGGCGCAGGATCCTCGACCTGCTCGACGCGCACCGCATCATGACGGTCGCCACGCTGCGCCCCGATGGCTGGCCGCAGGCCACCACCGTGGGCTACGTCAACGAAGGCCTGGTGCTGTACTTCCTGTGCGGGCTGGACAGCCAGAAGGCCCGCAACCTCGCGCGCGATGACCGGGTGTCGCTGACCATCGACCACGACACGCCGGACATCATGGCGATCACCGGCCTGTCCATGGCCGCGCGCGCGAGGCCGGTGCTCGATCCCGGCGAGGCCGAGCGCGTCCTGCGCCTGCTGCCCACCAGGTATCCCCAGCCGGCAACGCCGCTGCCCGTCCCGATGCCCACCGCCGACCAGGTGCGCATCTTCCGCGTCGAGCCGACGGTGATCTCGGTGCTCGACTACACGCAGGGCTTCGGCCACACGGACCTGGTGACGTGCCGCGCGGACGACCACCCGCTATCCACCGAGGAAGACGACATGCGCGCCCCAGACGATTCGATCCGCGACTTGGCCAGGCACAACCGCGACTTCCGCCGCGAGGTGGCGACCGGACCCCATTCCCAGATCGTGCTCATGTGCCTGCGACCGGGCGAAGCGATCGGCGAGGAAGTGCACGAGGACAACGACCAGATCTTCCTCGTAGCCAAGGGCGAAGGCGAAGCGGTCGTGGCGGGCGCGCGCCGGCCACTGGGCAAGGGCGAGCTGCTGCTGGTGCCGGCCGGGACACGCCACGACATCCGCAATACCGGCGACAGGCGCCTGCGGCTGGTGACGGTCTACGCGCCGCCACACCACGCGCCCGGCACCGTGCACCGGACTCGCGAGGACGCGATGCATGCCGAGGGCGCGCAGCAGGCCTGAAAACCCGGGCCACGGGGAAAAAGGGACGGAGGCAACCGGTCGGTTGATTCCCTCCGTCCTTTTTTCGGAGCCCGGTGCCGCCCGCTCAAGGTTTGACCAGCCGCAATGTCATCCGGTCCGATTCGCCGATGGCCTGCATCTTCGCGTGCTCACTGTCCGGCCCGGCGAGATTGGGCGGCAGGCGGTGCACGTTGATGTCCTCCGGGTCCTTGGGGTTGGCGTTGATCCCGGAGACGCCGTCCAGGCGGAAGCCGGTCTTCAGGGCCAGTGCGATGAGGTAGTCCTCGGGGATCCGGTGCAGCTCGCGGGAGCTTTGCCGTGCATCGGCATAGGGCCTGGCGCGGTGCTCGACCACGCCGAACACGCCTCCGTGCTTGAGCACGGCGAACGCGGCCTTGAAGACCGCGGCGAGCGTGTCCGGTCCCTGGTTGAGCCAGTCATGGGTGTTGCGGAAGGTCAGGACCATGTCGGCGGAGCCATCCGGGCCCAGCCGGACTTGCCCGGGTGGGGCGAAGTCCACGACGGGGCCGACCTTTCCGTAGACGGCCGGCGTGGCCTTGAGCTTGGCGGCGAATGCGCTGGCGCCGGGGGAGGTTGCCTCGATGAGGCGTCCGTGCGCGGCCAGGTAAGGCGCGAGGATCTCGGTGTACCAGCCTTCGCCCGGGGCCAGTTCGACAACGGTCATCTCCGGCTTCAGGCCAAAGAACTGCAGGGTCTGCACCGGATGCCTGTAGACGTCCCTTGCCTTGTTGGCGTCGGAGCGCCAGCTGCCGGCGGCGGCCTGCTGCAGCGAGATGGCGGCGGGCGTGGCGGGTTCCGCAGCCACGGCAGTGGTGGACAAGATGGCCAGCACCACGCTGGCCAGCCAGGGGATCGATCGGCGGTTGTGCGGCATCATCGCTTGGGCCTCCGTGTTCGCATCGGGCGTGTTCGCATCGGGTCCGGAGCCTACTCCTTGGTGCGTTGCGACAAATGCAACGAAGGAATTCGCCTTCCCGGCGGCCCTGGCGCTTTGGGGCCGAACCCGATCCACGAGGGACGGGATGGGTCTCCGAGGAAAGCCTGGGAGTAAACGCCCCGCAGAGCCCGCATCGCGCGCTCTGCCGGACTGAGGTTCGAGCGGCAGAACCCGTGCGCTGAATCGTCCTCGCACGTTGGCGCCCGCGCGCCGTCAGGCCGCCGTGTCGGACCCATGATGGGCCAGCCACGGCAGGATGACGGCGAGCAGGTAGAACTTCGACGCGAAGTACTTGTTGTCCAGCCGCTTCCGATGGGATTCCAGCCACGCCTGCGCGCCCGGCATCAGGTCGGCGGATTCGCACGCGAACGCGTGCACCTGGTCGAACCGCTGCCGGGCAAGGCCGCGCAGATCGAAGCGGAAGCTGCCTTTTGCGCTCACATACGGCAGCTCGCCGAAATGCCGCGCGATGTGCCGGCGCACGATCACCTTGTTGGTGCCGTCCTTCCCCAGCCGCAGGGGCGGGGCCAGTTCGCACGCGACCCAGCGCCGCATCGCTTCATCGCAGTATGGAAAGGCCAACTGCAGCCCCTCCGCGGCGCTCACGTACAAACCCTTGGCCAGACACGCCTGCTCGATCAGGGTGATCGAAATCTCGTGCCATGTCTGCGGAGGTGGCCGTTTGCCGATGGATGGTGCATAGGCATCCCGACGCTGGCGCGAGCGCGTCGAGAGCGGCCGCCCGAGCAGGGCATCGACTTCCGCATCGGTGAAGCGGGAGCCGGGAAAGGCGCGCTCGAAGCGGTCCATCTGGATGGCCGCGAGCGCATAGCAGGCCGCGAAGCTGTTGCGGATGCCTGGCAGGTCGAACAGCGCCGGAGGCAGGCGCCAGCCTTGCGCCAGTGCCATGGCGATTCGTTTGGTGCCGTGAGCGGGCATGCCGAAATACGAGTCCGACCCGAGTCCGTCGATCATGCCGTCGCCGCCCCGATTGCTTACCTCCCAGGCGATGTCCGCATAGGACAGCATGGCGAAATCGGCGGTGAGCAACGGCATCCGCGGCACCATGGCAAGGTAGCGCTGGTAAGCGCGGGAGGGGTCGCACACCAGTGCTTCGTGGCGCAGCCCCAACCGGCGCGCTACTTGTCGGGCCGATGCGACCTCGTCCTCCTCGTGTCCGCCCCGATAGGTCAGGCATGTGGTGTCCGGCCGCACCTCCGCCAGGGCGATGGCGAGCGAGGTGGAATCCTTGCCGCCGCTCTGCAGCAGCCAGGGCGCGCCCATCGACCGCGTCGTCCGCGCGGCGGATTCGCACAACAGTGCATGGTAGCGATCGACCGCGGCGTCCTCGTTGGCGCCCGTCGCCGAGGGCCGCGCCGGCCACAGCGCAGGAAAGTCGCAACAAAGGGCAGGAGGCGCTCGGCCTGCCTCGGAGGCGGTGGCTGGCGCAAAGCTGACGCCAGCCACCGACACGTCGCGATAGATCGTATGCGGGGGATACACGCACCCGTTGCGCAGCAGGTCCGCAATCGACACGACATCCAGACCCCGGTCTTGCCCGGCCCCGTCAAGGACCGAGAGATCAGGAGCTCCCCGATAGGGAGAGACATCGAAGCAAAGGTGCGCAGGGGGTCTGGAGGATGTGCGGGCGGTCAGGATCGGCATGAACCTGCATTGGGCCCGGGCCGCTGTGAACAAGCCGGGAATCTCCGCACCAGCTGACCGGATGGCAACCAACTGCGCCAGCGCTCCGCTCCTTTCCGATGCGGCCGAGGTCAGTCACGTGCGGGGTCAGGGCCTCTGCCTGACAGCGGGGGGAGCGCCGGGAGACGGGCTTGGTTGAGGCGCGGCACGCCGGGTGTCCTGGGAGATAAAGCCCCGTGCCAGAGTGCACCTTCTGCCCGGGACCTGACCACTACACCGCGCGCGGGCTCCGAAGGAGCAAGCGGCCAAGTGGAAGCCACGCATCTTGAATGCTCATGCCCTTGGCCCTGGAGGCGGGTGACCTAGCGTTCGATCTCGACCATGACTTCGTTCCGACGCATGAACCACAAAGTCCATGGCGGGTTGTACTGGGCCAATGTGACCCGGCCGGTGGCGTGCAGGTCATGCGACTTCACCCATGCCAGCAGTTCGTCGGATCTGGTGCGGACATCGTCGGGCCTGGCCAGGCCCGAAAACCGCAGGACGGCAAAACGCGCAGGTTCGGTGCGGCGCAACGTCACCCTGGAGTCGTCGGGTACCGGAAGGGTTTCCAGTGACCAGGCGCGCGGCATGGTGAAGCGGACCACCCACGTGCCGGCAGCACTTTGGGTCTGCGCGACCGGTGCGGTCATCGCGATCTTCTCGCCGACGGCTTCCTGCGCGACGGGAGCCGTCATGGCGATGCCCTGGCGCGTCCTGTTGGCGCCGAAGATGTAGCCGGCGAGCAGGCGGAAGCCCTTGTTGGCGGCCTCTTTCTGATCGCCGTCCACGGTGACCTCGGCCACCACGAGCGCGGGGTAGTCACGCACTTCGAAGTCACCGTCGCGACGGACTTCCTTGTACGGAGGCGTTTCAACGGCCATCGCTGCGCTTCCGAGTGCGGTGACCAACAGCACGCCAGCCAGCATCCTTCGTCTCATGGCTATCCAGCGCTCCGGGCTGCTTCATGGGTGATCCGGCCATACCCCGGGCATGCTCTGGCGCCCGGCCACGCGATCCGGACCTGGCGCGCAGTCGCCGGGAACGGGCAACCCGCGGCCGCGTCGCGCCCTTCCCGGACCGGTGGCTCATGGCTTGTCCTCTGCGTCCGGCGAGGTGGTCGTCAACCCCATGCTGGTCCTGCGGCGTGCGGTGGTGTTGAGGCAGGTCAAGAGGAACGGCCAATGGCAGCGGGCAAATGCGGCGATCTCAACCGGGCCCGTTTCGATTTCGCCCGGCGCGATGCACTTCGCTCGCCGGTAAGTCGGCAGGTGGTAACCGCCGCCCACCCGCCGGCGAAGAAGGGAGACAGACTCCGCTCCGCTTGCTGGATGACCCATGGCTGATACCGACCCCGTCCCTTCGACCGCATCCGCCCGACGCACCGTGGCGGCACTGCCGGGCATCGTGCTGATCGTTGCCGCCCTGGCGCTGGCGTTCGCGTGGGGCGCCGGCTGGCTGACACCCCGCCGGCTCACGCCGCAGCGTTTCACCAACGCCATCGAGGCGTCCAATGGCCAGGTCTGGCGCGGGTTTCGCCGCGCGCATGCCAAGGGTGTATGCGTGGCGGGCTACTTCGAGGGCAACGGACAGGGCATGGCGCTGTCGGATGCGCGCGTGTTCGCACCGGTGCGCACGCCCTTTGTCGGCAGGCTGTCGATCGGTGGCGGTTCGCCCTACGGACTGGACGCGCAGGCGCGTGTGCGCAGCATGGCGCTGCAGCTGGACAGCGATGATGGCCAGCAGTGGCGCATGGCAATGAACAGCTTCCCGTTCTTCGGCGTCGCCTCGGTCGAGGCGTTCTACGAGCAGACCCGTGCCAACACGCCCGACCCCGCCACCGGCAAGCCCGACCCGGCGCGACGGGCGGCCTTCGCCAGGGCGCATCCGGAGTTCGCGCGCTTCGCCGACTGGGCCGCGCACGCGCCGTGGCCGACCAGTTGGGCCAACACCACGTTCAACGGGGTCAATACCTTCCGCTTCATCGACCGGGCCGGCAACGCGAGCCAGGTGCGCTGGTCGATGCAGCCGCAAACCGCCTTCGCGGCCATGACGCCCGAGCAACGGACCGGCGCCGATGCCGACTATCTCGCCCGGGACCTGGCCGCGCGGCTGGCCGGCGGCGATCTGCGCTGGGACATGGTCGTGACCGTGGCGAAGCCTGGCGACACGGTGAATCCCTCGCAACCCTGGCCGGAGGATCGCCGCCACGTCGTGGTGGGCACGGTGGTGGTGGAAAGCACCACGCCGCAGGCCACCGGCGCGTGCCGCGACATCAACTACGATCCGCTGATCCTGCCCAGCGGCGTGGAGGGTTCCGACGACCCGATCCTCGCCGCGCGTTCGGCCGTCTATTCGGTGTCGTTCAATCGCCGCGAACACGACATCGCCCAAGGCAAGGCTGCAGTCGCCACCGGGCACCAGGCATCGCCGGAGCAAGAGCGATGAAGCGCGCTCGTCCCGGAGTCCGTTTCAACCCGGTGGCGCGCGTGCTGCACTGGTCGATGGCGCTGGCGATCCTGGTGATGCTCTTCGTCGGCGTCGGCATGGTCAGTTCGCTGAGCCTGCGTCCGGCGCTGGTAGAGCTGCACCGCCCGCTGGGCATTGCGATCCTGTTGCTGGCGCTGTTGCGCCTGGCCAACCGCCTGCGCCATCCCCCGCCGGCGTTGCCCGCGGACCTGCCGCGGATCCAGAAAGCGGCGGCCCACGCCTCCCACTGGCTGCTGTATGCGCTGATGCTCGCCATGCCGCTGGTCGGCTGGGCCATGGTGTCGGCGGGCGGCTACCCGGTGGCGATGTTCCGCGGGTTCGACCTGCCCGCGATCGCCCCGCACGACGCGACCCTCTACGCTGTCCTGCGCACGGCCCATGGCTGGCTGGCGCGGCTTCTGTTCGCCACGGTGCTGGCGCACATCGCCGCGGCGCTGTACCACGCGTGGGTGCGTCGTGACGGCGTGTTCCGCAGCATGGCCGGCGCGGCAATCCCGCTGCCGCGGGTCGCCGCCCCCACGGCGGAGCCAACGGAGACGAACCCGTCGCCATGACATGCGCCGGCGGCCATGCGGTCGCGTCACGGCACCATCGCCACCTGGCAGATCTGTCGGCGGGCCGCCCAGGACCGGGTCGGCGCGAGCTCAATTCGCGCGTCCCGTTTGATCTTTGGTGTCAAAGAGGGCGCCTCAACCGGCGCCCGTGAGAAACAAACCCGGAGCTGCCGCTACATCGAAGGCATCGCCGCAGGTGTTCCGTCAGACCAGGTGCTGACGCCTACCAGAAGCACCGACAGCGGCGGGAAGGCGGACGCCTCGGCCTGATGGTCCGGGGAGTAGAACCAGTAGTTGCCGCCGAACAGCGGCGAGCCGGTGGCGTTGGCGCCCCAGTCGGCGCCGTCCTTGAAGGGAACGTAGAACATGACATGGGCCAGGTTGTGGCCACCATCGTCGGACAGGTAAGAGGACTTCGACATCATGTAGCACATGGAGCCCGATGCCAGCGGCGGGATCTTCCCGGTACGCAGGGCGGCCTTGATGCGCTCGGCGACCTCCGCATCGGCGTGGCCGGTGAGGGTCATCGCCGTGCGCAGCTTGGCGATCTCGGTGATGGTGCGCGCGGCCTGCGGGTTGTCGCATCCGGCCGCGCGGACCTTGGGGTTCCAGCGCTCGGGCCAGTCGGTCGCGCCGCTGAAACTCCGTGCTACCCAGCAGACGAACCCGTTGGTGCCGGTGACCGCGGTCTCATAGCCGGTACGGGTCAGGACCAGCACGGTCGCATCCCTGGAAATGGACCGCGGCGCCGCGCTCCTTGCCAGGGCGATCTCCTGGCCGCGATCCATGAGGTAAGCATCGACAGGGGCCATGCGGGCATAGGGCTTGGCCGGGGCCGCGACCGCGCCGCTGCCGGCAAACAGGGCCAGCGGGGCCCAGGCGATCAGCCCGGCGGCAACCCGGGCGATGCACGTGATCCTCATGGTGCTCCTCGCGGCGCGCAGAAAGCCGCCCTCATCGGGCGAAACGGACGTCTTCAGCCCAGTCTCTCTCATCGTGCTCTCTCCGGTAGAAGTGGGCCCATGGGGCCGTTGCGCTCTCATGGAAACGACGATGGAGAGTTCCGGAGATCGACATCCGGCCGAAATCTATTCCGGGTTGCATGGCTATGCACCGAAGATCGGGCGTCGCCCGCGGAAGACCACAAAAAAGCGGAACCTGCCCGACCCGCCTGCAAGCTGTAGCAGCCGTACACTACCGCCATGCACCGCCTGGGACGCGCCAATTTCGGTTCGCCGCTGCACCGCCGCTCCATCGGTGGGTTGCTGGTGACGGCGACCCGGTACGGCGGCGAGTATGCCTTGCCGCTGCACGAGCATGACGAGGCCTACCTGTGCCTGGTCGCTGGCGGAGGTTACCGACAGCAGGCCGGTGGCGAGGAGGTGGACTGCACGACGGGCCTGCTGCTGGTGCATCCGCAGGGCCACCGCCACGCCAACCGCTTCGCCGCGGGCGGGGCGCGCTGCCTCAGCGTGTTCCTGGCGCCCGAGCTGACCGACGAGCTGCCGATCCGTCGCTTGCTTCACGACTACCGGCTGCTGCACTTGCCGCAGGCGCCCCGGTTCGTCGCGCGGATCGGGCGCGAACTGGCTGCCGCCGACGAGGCGGCTGGACTGGCCCTGCAGTCAGCGGTGCTCGAACTGGTCGCACTGGCGTGTCGGCGCGGAGGCGAGGAGCGTCACCCGGCGTGGCTCGCCAGGGTGCTCGAGCGCCTGCATGACGACCCGCTGGCGGATCTGTCGCTGGGCGAGCTGGCGCAACTGGCCGGCGTGCATCCGTCGCACCTGGCGCGCAGCTTCCAGCGCGCCCAGGGCATGTCGGTGGGCGATTACCGCCGGATGCTGCGCATCCGCCAGGCCTGCCGCGCGCTGCAGCAAGGCAGGCGCTCGATCGCCGAGGTGGCGGCCGAGGCCGGCTTTGCCGACCAGAGCCATTTCGCGCGCGTGTTCAAGAAGGTGATCGGCGCGACGCCGCGTGACTTTCGGCGCAGCGCGCAAGGTGCGTCCTGAAAGGCCACTCGCGTCCTAGTCGCTACCCAACGGCGCGGGGCAGCATGGGCACGCGTCCCCTCCCGGATACCGCTCATGCGTCCGTTCCTCCGTCTTCCCCGCATCCTTCTCGCCGCCTGGCTGCTGCTGCCCGCGCTCGCCGGGGCGGCCGAAACCGACACGCTGTTGCGCCAGTTGCGCGAGGCCCACGGCACAGCGGCCTGGGCCCGGCACAGCGCACTGACTGCCGAGGGTCGCCTGCGGGCCGAGGGCCTGGCGGGGCCATGGCAGCTGGCGGTCGATCTGCGCAGCGGCCACTTTGCCGAGCAGGCGCGTAATCCGGTGTTCACCGTGGCCGACGGCCAGGACGCGCGCGGTCGCTGGCACCAGGACTTCAGCGGCATGGTGCATCCGTACGACTCACCCGAGGCGCTCGTGGTCGCCGCGAGCGAGAACTGGCTGCGCCGATTCGGCTTCCTCGATCCGCAGGACGGCGCGCGCTACCGCGCGCTCGACGACGCCAGGGAGGGCGGCCACCGATTCCAACGGCTTGAAGCGATACCGTACGGCGGCCGCGCGATCACCCTGTGGATCGACCCGGGCACGCACCGGCTCGACCATGCCACCTGGCAGACCTCCTTCCTGCACGCCAGCCGCAGCTACACCGATTACCGGTCGGTCGAGGGCGTCTGGCTGCCGTTCGGCATCCGCGACCGCACGATCACGGCCGGCGGCGGCCTGGATGTCGACGCGGTCGTGACCGTGCAGCGCTACCGCTGGCCCGACCACCTGCCTGCCGCGCGCCTGGACCGGCCCGGCCGGCCGGTGCACGACGTGACGATGGCGGGCGGAGCCCGGCGGGCGACCGCCCCGATGCATGTGGAGGGTGGCATCCTGCTCGTCGACGTGAGCATCGACGGACACGGCCCGCTGCCCTTCATTCTCGACACCGGCGGCCACGCGATCCTCACCGCCGACACCGCGCGCAGGCTCGGCTTCGCGACCCAGGGACGGGGCAGCAGCACCGGCTCCGGTCCGGGCGCGATGAGTACGGCCTACACCAAGGTGGCGCACCTGGGCATCGGCGAGGCCGACATTCGCGATCTCGCCTTCCTGGTGATGCCCTATCCGTACGGGATGTGCGAGCGTGGCGAGGGCCGCGAGCCGATCGCCGGCATCCTCGGGCTGGAGATCTTCGAGCGCTTCGCGGTCACCTTCGACTACGACCGGCAGCGGCTGGTGCTCGATCCCTACGACCATGGCGAGCCACCCGCGCCCGTGGCAGGGGACGTGCTGCCGATCACGTTCACGTTCGACATGCCGCTGGTGGACGGGCGTCTGGACGGCCATGCCGGCGTGTTCGGCATCGATACGGGCAATGCCGGGCTGACGCTGCTGTTCCCGCAGTGGGCCGGGCGCAACGGTGTCGCCGATCGTTACGCGCACGGCGTGCCGATGCCGACCGGGGGCGTCGGCGGGCGCTACACCGCCCACTTCGCGCACACGCGAAGCTTCGCGCTGGGCCAGGCACGGGTCGGCGACGCGCTCGCCATGCTTACGCAGGCGGATGCGGGGGCCACCGGCAACCCGAGCGAAGCGGGCAACATCGGCCAGGACGTGCTCTCGCGCTACAACGTGCACTTCGATTACCGCCGCGGCGAGATGGTGCTGCTGCCGCGCGCGAAGCCGCGCGAGCCGTCGTACGCGACGGCGGGCTTCATGGCAGGCAAGTCTCCCGATTCGCCGGATCGCTATCGTGTGGGCTGGGTCTTGCCCCACGGCCCCGCGGCCAAGGCAGGCCTGCGCAAGGGCGACGCCATCATGGCCATCGATGGCAGGCCGTCCAGGGCGATCGGGTTCGGCGAGCTGCGCGACCTGAGCCAGTGGCGGCGGGAAGGCAGCGTGCTGAAGCTGACGCTGGGCAATCGTCGCCGTATCGAGGTGCGCCTGGTCGACGTCGCACGCTGAGCGGTCCGTGCACGGGCAGCCAGGAAGCATGACCGGCATCGCATGCACGATTCCCGCACCAGGGGTGGAACAGCGAAAAGAGCGGGCCGCCCGGGGCCACTCCCGAGGGCTGACTCCCGCTCCGCCAAACGGAGCCATGTTCACTTGCCGCGGGCTGGTCGATCGCTGGCGGCGTGAGGCGTGCGCTTACCGCGGATCAGCTGGGCGCGGTGGTGGGCGCGACCGCACCCGCCCTCCAGGACGTCGGCCCAGGCAACTCGTTTCGCCGCCCCGGTCGCACCCGGGTCTGCCAGCGAGGCTCACTTGGAGGTGGAGCTGACCCGATCGAGGTTTAGCCCATGGGAGTGCGCGAGTGCGGTTCCTGGCTCACCCGCATGTGGTCGTGGCTCTCGCTCTACCGCGCCTTCGCCGGCAGTGCCCGGCGCAGGAAGTCGCTGAAGCTGCGCAGGTTGGCGGCGTAGCCCCGCGGGTCGCGTGACTGCACCAGGGTCGAGGCGCCGTGCACGCCATGCGCCTGGCGGAAGTGCGTGATGTCGGCACCGTGGGCGTCGCGCAGTACCTCGCCCACCCTGTCCTCTTCCTCCGGCGGGGTGGTGATGTAGAACGGCACCGCGACTTTCGCGGCGGCGCGTTTGACCAGGTTCTTGTCGTCGTCGAAGTACTCGCCGGGCGAGAAGCTGGCCACGGCGGCGACGTCCCGAGGGTGCCTGGCCGCCAGCACGATGGCCAGCGACGAGGAGTAGGAGCTTCCCACCAGCGCGATGCGCGCGTAGTGGTGCGCCTTGGCCCAGGCGAGCGCGCCTTCCAGGTCCGGCAGCGCATCCAGGTAGCCGGTCGAACCGCCGCGCTTGTCCACGGTTTCGTTGCGGCCACCGAACAGGCCGTCGCCGGAGCGCTGGTCGATCGCCAGCGTGTCGTAGCCCATCTTCGTGAACACGGGGACCAGCGGATCGTATTCGTGCCGGCTGGCGCCGGCCTGGTGGAAGAGCAGCAGGATCGCGCCGGCGTGGCCGCCGGCCCGATTCAGCGTGCCGTATACCGTGCCGCCGTCGCTGGCCTTGAGTGTCACCGGCTCGCCGGCCCGGGCGGCCAGCGGCAGCATCACGATCGCCAGCAGGGTCAGGCAACGTCCGATCAGGCGCGGGGTCCGGGCAGGCATGGCGGTCGCTCCGTGTGGGGTGGGGCGATGGTAATGCTCCTGCGGGCTTCGCTCACCTGGCGTCCCACCGACGCTTCCGCCGGGGCCGCTGTCCAGGTCGAAAGGCGGAACCGGCCGCGCCAACCATAACGATCGTTGATTGAAATCAACCCCTGCCTCGCGCGGGTGCGCATGCTTTCAGCGCCGATGCGGAGGAGTGCGCGCCATGCGATGGAGTATCCCGATCCCCCGGCCGCGTCCCTGGCGCGGCGTTCGCCTGCTGTGGTGGGCCGGTCTATTGCTGCCCTGGCAAGTGCACGCGGTGCCGTCGTTCGCCCGGCAGACCGGACAACCCTGCGTGGCCTGCCACGTCGGCGCCTTCGGCCCGCAACTGACTGCCTTCGGTCGCCAGTTCAAGCTGCTCGGCTACACGTTGAAGACCAGCGACGCGCCGAGCTTGCCGCTGTCGGCGATGCTGGTCGAATCCTTCACCCATACGCGCAAGGCGCAGGGCGAGCGGCCGGCGGACCACTTCTCGCGCAACGACAACGTCGAGATGCAGCAGGCATCGGCGTTCCTCGCCGGACGCCTGTCCGAACACCTGGGGGTCTTCGCCCAGGCCACTTATTCGCAGAACGGCGGCGCGCTGGGCTGGGACAACATCGACCTGCGCTACGCCCGCATGTTTTCCGCCCGGCGGCGTGCCGGCATCTGGGGCATCTCGCTCAACAACAACCCCACCGTCAGCGACGTGTTCAATACCGCGCCGGCCTGGCAATACCCGTACATCGCGGCCGACCTGGCGCCCTCGTCTCCGGCGCAACCGGCGCTGTTCGGCGCACTCGGCGGGCAGGTGGTGGGCATCACCGGCTACGTGCAGCTCGGCGGCGCGCTGTATGCGGAAGCCGGCGGCTACCGCTCGCTCTCGCCGTCGTTCCTGCGCAAGGTGAATGCCGACTTCGACGGCCGGCTGGCGGGAATCACGCCGTATGCGCGGGTGGCCTACAGCTGGAACCTGGCGGCCGGCAGCGTCACGCTCGGCGCGTTCGGGCTGGACGTCCGGCGCGGACTCGTCGGCGAGGATGCCGCCGGGCATGCGGTGGCGTTGCCCGGGCCCGACGACCGCTTGCGCGACCTCGGCCTCGATGTCGCCTGGCAATGGACGCGCGGCGACCACCTGTTGACCGCCGGCGCGCTGTACGTGCACGAGCGCCAGCGGCTGGATGCGACCTTCGCGGCGGGCGATGCCGAGCACCTGCACGGCAGCCTGGACGCGCTGCATGTCAACGGAAGCTACTGGTACCGCAACCGCTGGGGCGCGACGCTGGCGGTGTTTGCCGACGACGGCAGTCGCGATGTGCTGCTGTATGCGCCCTCCGGCCGCCCGGACACCCGCGGCCAGACGCTGGAACTGGACTGGAACCCCTTCGGCCAGGCCGATTCGTGGCTGGCACCGTGGGCCAACCTGCGCCTGGGCGCGCAGTACACCCACTACAGCCGTTTCGCCGGCCGGGTGCGCAACATCGATGACGCCGGTCGCCGGGCGGGGGACAACGACACGCTGTTCCTCTACGCCTGGCTGGCGCTCTAGCAACGAAGGGAACGGCGGGCCTGCTGACCTTCCATCCGGTTGGCGACCGGCCGCAAGTGGCCCGGCCGACAGCCGCGAACGGCAGCGGGCAGGCCCCGGGTTGCGCGCCAGGCGCCCGCCGAGTCATCCGGTGGAGAAGCCGGATGCGTGGCGCGCCGAGGCCGCCGCGCGCGTGGCACAGGTCCTCGGCGTGACCGCGCCGCCGTCCAAGAACGACGACGCGCTGCCGACGCCGGCTCGTCAGCGCACCAAAGGCTTCGCCCCTCCTTTCAGTTGAGGCTGTCCAGCAGCGCCTGGAACCGTCGCTCGCCACGCAGCGACGCGAGGTCGCTGTCGTTCTCCATCCACGCCCGATCGCCCCAGCCGAGCGCCACCGCGCGCTCGAGCAGGTCGATCGCCCGCTCGTGTTCGCCCAGCACCGCGAAGGTGCACGCGGCGTTGTAGAACACCATCGGCTCGTCCTGGCTCGATCGCAGCGCCAGGTTGGCCCACTCGATCGCCTTGGCTTTCTCGCCCAGCGCGGCGAAGCTCGCGGCACCCATGTAGCGGGCGCGCGCGTCGTCGGGGTTCGTGCCGAGGGCGCGCTCGATCAGTTCGAGCGCGCGGTGGCGCGTCTTCGTCTCGTCGTCCTTGCGGCCCATCTCGCTGTACGCCTGGGCCAGGTAGACCAGCGGCAGGTAGTCGGTGGGGCTGACTTCGGCGGCGCGCAGGTACAGCCAGGCGGCTTTCTCGAAGTTGCCCATCGAGCTGCAGATCATGCCGTACATGAAGCAGCCTTCGAGCAGGTTCGGGTTGAGCATCATGGCCGTCTCGAACTGCCGCTCGGCCTCCTGGTAGCGCTGGCTGATGAACAGCGCCAGGCCGCGCGAGGCATGCGCTTCGGCCGAGTCCGGATCCATCTGCAGGGCCCGCTCGCTGGCCTCCATGGCGCGCGCGACGTGTTCGGGATTGCGGTCCAGGAAGCGGTGGCGCATGACGTACGCATCCGACAGGCCGGCCCAGGCCGCCGCGTATTTCGGATCGCGCGCGATGGCGCGCTCGTACATCTCGATGGCGCGCAGCGAGTCGCGGCGGTTCCAGGCATAGAAGAACCTGCGCCCGCGCAGGTAGTAGTCGTACGCCTGCACGTCGGCGGTGGCGACGTACTGGATCGCGCGGCGTTCCTTCGGTGACAGCGTCACCTTCAGCGCATCGACGATGCTCTGGGCGATGTCGTCCTGGATGGCGAACACGTCGCGAAGTTCGCGGTCGTAGGTCTCCGCCCAGAGGGTCGCGTCGGACGCCACATCGATCAGCTGCGCGGTGATGCGCACGCGGTTGCCCGCGCGGCGCACGCTGCCCTCGAGCACGGTGCCGACGTCCAGCTTGGCCGCGATCGTCTGCAGGTCGGCCTCCTTGCCCTTGAAGAAGAACGAGGAGGTGCGCGAGGAGACCTTGAGCTGGGGCAGCTTGCTCAGCAGGCTGAGGATTTCCTCGGCGATGCCGTCGCTGAAGTACTCGTTCTCCACCTCGCCGCTCATGTTGACGAACGGCAGCACGGCGATGCTGTGCCGGTCGCTGTCGGGCGGGCGGGGTGGGGCAGGCATGCCCGCCCTGGGGGCGGGATCGGCCGGGTCGGCCGCGACGCTGGCGATCAGGCGATAACCCAGCCCGTGCACGGTCTGGATGTAGCGGGGCTCGGCCGCCTCGTCGCCGAGCTTCTGCCGCAACTGCGAGATCACCCGGCTCAGCGTGGCCGGCGTGACGTACTTGTGCCCCCATACCCGTTCCAGCAGGTCGTCGTGCTTGATCAGTTCGCCCGGACGGGTCAGGAACTGCAGCAGCACGGCGTAGGCCTTGGGCTCCAGCTCGAGTTCGCGTCCGTCGCGCAGCACGCGGTGAGCCACCGGCTCGACGCGGATGTCGCCGAACGCGTAGTCCACCCGTGGGCTGTTCGATTCCGGGGCCACGGCGGGGCCTTATCACAACGTCGGATGAGGAGCGATGAAAACGGCGAACGAAGCGTGTCGTCGTCGGCGCGGACCGGAGTTTTCCGGCGAGGTCCGGTCTGCTCCGGCAGCGCCAGCAGCACCGACGGGTGGCCTGGTCCCATGTCGCGTTCGAGAGCATCCGGTCCGCCGCGCCGGCTTCGCGCAACGGAAGGGAAAACCCTCAATGGATCCACGCACATTCCACCGGAATCCCTCAAGCAAGAGGAGGCGCTCCCGTCCAGGATCATTCCGCGGACACTGGCGTCCGCATGGAGGTCCTCATGAACAAGCTCCTCATTGCCACGGCCACCGCACTCGGCCTGGCGAGCGTCGTCGGCGTCAGCATCGCCCAGGAACAGGCGCAGACCACCCAGCTGCAGAACGTGGTCGTTACCGCGTTTCCGGACTCCTACGAAACCTATGTCGCCGACCTGCACACGGGCTACAAGCTGCAGGCGCTTGTCGGCAATACACACAGGCACTACATGCAGGCACTGCGGAAGGCCGACCGGTCGGAAGCCTTGCGCTTGCAGGGCTTCACCCAGCAGCCGGTCGTCTCCGTGGCCATCGACAACTCCTCCGGCGCCGGGGTGGCGCGGCAGATCCAGCTGATCGACGCGAACCGCGAGACGGTCGCCATCGTGAACGTGTATTGCAAGCGGGCGGTGCCCTCGGGAGGCCCGCATTGCCAGTTGGCTCCCCGGACCCTGCGGGCCAGCGGCGCCTCCGGGCGCGTGGCGTCGATCGGGATGGAAACCCTGCAGCTCGCGCAGGTGCAACCGCGCCGCTAGGCGGGAATCCGCGCCTGGGTATTCCGCCTTTGACCCCGCTCCTGCGGAGCATCGCGGAGCGGGGTCGAGCGGCGTGTCGCCGCGGCATCGCGAAGCGCCGATCCTTCGGCGAGGCCGGTGTGTCGCGGCGAGGCTTCGCGCACGGAGCCGGGCATGCCATGGCTCCCGATCCACCCGGCCGACCACCAGGGAGATCATGATGTCTCCGGTGGCTGGCGCGACGATCGACGGCCGCACGCGGTCCGCCCGGACCTGCGTGCGCAAGCGCCGGTCCCCCACGCGGCGTGTGGTCCCTGCATCGCTTCCTTGAGTCCCGTGCGGATCAGCCACCCGTTCACCGGGCAGGCGGGCCCGCGTGGGCAACGGGCGGGGCGCAGGAGGGCCGCTCGTGGCCCCTCCCGCGCCCGCCGCCCACGCCCTGCCGGCGCGGCTTTACTGGCCGGTGATGCTCAGCCTGGAGGTGTCGACGTCCTTGACACCCTCGACGTTGCGTACCGTGGAGACGACCCGGTCGCGCTTCTCGGCCGAATCGACGCTACCGCTCAGGGTCACCACGCCGTTGTTGGTTTCAACGCTGATATCGGTGGAGTCGATGTCCTTCAGGGTGGCGATGTCGGTCTTGACCTTGGTCGTGATCCAGGTGTCCTGGGCCGGCTCGGTGGAACCGGCAACGCCCTGGTCGACGCTGGCGCAGCCCGCTGCCATGGTGGCGGTTCCCAGCGCCAATGCCAGGCCCAACATGGTGGAACGGGACATGCGAGAGATCGAATCGGCTTTCATGGAAGTCTCCTTGGCTGGGGTGCAGGCCCGGCAAACGGGCTCGACGCCAACTTGACAGGCCCGCAGTGAACTCGCCGGCAAGCGCGGGTCGAGCAGGCGTGTGCCTTGCGCTTTCGGGCGCCACGCCTGGCCAGCGGATTCCCGCACGATCGGGCGAGTCCGGGGCAGCCGGTCGTGCCATTGGCCGACCAGCCCTGGAACGCCCGGACCGCCAACCGGCACGTGCGGGTGGCGGGGGTTGCCCGGCGGCGGATCGGAACCGGCGAAGCAGGCCGCCGCTTCGCCGCCCGGACGCATGGGTCGTCTTCGCCGCTACAGCGAGTCCAGCTGCTCGAGGTACCGCTCCGCCTGGGCCAGGGTCGCCGCGCGCTCGGCCGCCTCCATCCGGTCCCAACCGCGATAGGTCATCGCCAGCCGCGGGTTGCGCTCGAACCGGGCGCGATGGCGCACGTGGAAGTGCCAGTACAGGCTGTTGAGCGGGCAGGCGCGTTCGCCATGGCGGCGGGTGTGCCGGTAATGGCAACCACGGCAGAGATCCGACTGCCGGTTCACGTAGGCCGCCGAGCCGCTGTAGGGCTTGCTGCCGACGACCCCGCCGTCGGCGAACTGGCTCATGCCGCGCGTGTTGGGCAGCTCGACCCATTCGAACGCGTCGACGTAGATGCCCAGGTACCAGGCGTCCACCTCGTCCGGGTCGCAGCCGGCCAGCAGTGCGAAGTTGCCGGTCAGCATGAGCCGCTGGATGTGGTGCGCGTAGCCGAGTGCCAGCGACTGCCCGATCGCCGCGTGCAGGCAGGCCATGCGGGTGTCGCCGCTCCAGTACCACCCCGGCAGCGGGCGGCGTGCGGCGAGCGCGTTCAGCCGCGCGTAGCCGGGCATGCGCGCCCAGTAGATGCCACGCACGTATTCGCGCCAGCCGAGGATCTGCCGCACGAAGCCCTCGGTCGCCGCCAGCGTGGCCTCGCCGCGCCCGAACGCACCCAGCGCGGCATCGATCACCTCGCGCGGATGCAGCATCTTCAGGTTCAGCGCGAACGACAGGCCGGCGTGGAACAGCGTGCGCGAGCGACCACTGATCGCATCCTGGTAGCGACCGAAGTGTGCCAGCCGGCGTGCCACGAAATCGGCCAGCCACGCCTGTGCCTCGCGCCGTGTCAGCGGCCAGCCGAAGGCGTCGGCGTCCGGCTTGCCGATCGTCTGCACGCCCGCAGCTTCGATCTCCGCCCATAGCGTGCCCAGGTCGTGCCGCTGCCACGGCCACGCCGGAGCCGGCGGATCGCCGGGCCACCGGGCGCGGTTGTCCGCGTCGAAGTTCCAGCGGCCGCCGCGCGGCTCGCCATCGGGCTCGATCAGGATGCGATGGCGACGGCGCAGCTCGCGATAGAAGACCTCCATGCGCGACACCTTGCCTGCGAAGCGTCGCGCCGCCTCGTCGCGCTCGAGCAGGAAATGGCCGGCACTCACCACCGCATGCGGCAGGCCGCTGGCGTCGAACGCCTCGCCCAGCGCCTGCTCCACGCGCCATTCATCCGCTTCCATCCGTTCCAGCCGGGTCGCCTGCAGCTCGTCGATCAGCCAGCGCAGGTTGGCGCCGAAGGCCTGCCGGTTGCGCGGGTCGCCGATGCGCAGGTAGACCACCCGGTGGCCGGCGCTGGCCAGCGCCTCGCCGAAGCGGCGCATGGCCGCGAAGATGCCCAACACCTTCTGCGCGTGGTGGCGCACGTAGTCGGTTTCGCTGCGGAGCTCCATCAACACGTAGGCCACCGCATCGTCGACGCGGCCGAACCAGGGGTGGCGGGCGTTCAACTGGTCGCCCAGGACCAGGCGCAGGCAAGTCATGCCGACGGCCGCGCGACCTTGCGGCGACGACAACGCTCGCTGCAGTAGCGGACCTGGTCCCACACGCGCGCCCACTTCCTGCGCCACGCGAACGGGCGCCCGCATGCCGGGCAGGTCCGTGAAGGCAGATGCGCTTTGCGGGGCATGCTCGGTCGGTCCGGATCGGAGACGCGGGGCTGCGTGCCCTCAGGGTCGCTGCATCCACGCGAGGCCGGCTGCCACCGCCGCCGCCAGCAGGGCGAGCGCCCAGGGCGCGCGGCGGGCGATCCAGCGGCCGGGGGCGGCAGGGCCGTGATGCATGCCCGACGCCGGCTCCGTCGCGACATCGCTGCCGGTGCGCAGCATGTCCAGCACCATCGCGACCGCAGCCCGGTCGAACTGGTAGGGATCGAACCGGGCCAGGCCGCGCCGACGCAGCAGCGCGCGCATCGGCGCGTCCAGCGGCACGTACTTCATCGACCACTCGCTGAAGCTGGTGCGCTCGATGGCGCGCCGCTCGAGGACCCGCAGGTCGGTGTGGCGCGGGTCGCGCAGCAGGGCCGCGCACAGCGCGTCGACCGCATCGGCGCGGCCTTCCAGGCACTGGAAAAAGCAGCCGTCGCCGAAGTACAGCGCGCCGACCAGTCCGCGCCGGGCGTTATTGATGCGCGACTGCGCGAGGATCCGCGCCACGCTCGGCTCGATCCCGCGCTCGGCGGGCATGGGGGCAAAGGTCGAGCGGCTGATGTAGATGATCTGGACCAGGTCCGGCATGGCGGTCTTCCGACGGATAACCGCTTCTGTACGTGCCTGGCCCGCGGCTGGATGCAACGCTGGCCGCGCCGTCGGCCTGACGTGCCGATACCGCCGCGGGGTTGCACGCTGCTCGCCGGCGGTGCCGGGCGACCACAGGGACCGCGACTGCGCGCGAGGCCCTGCTCGCGCGCGGGGTGCCGGAGCCGCTGGTGCAGGACGTGCAGGGCGCCGGGAGCGATCCGGTGGTGCCCGACATCCGCCCCGATGGCAGCGACGATCCGGCCGGCCGCCAGCGCTACCGGCGCGTCACCGTGCTGATCGAGGCCGCGGGGGACTGACTGTCGCCGGCCGCGAGTCCCGTGGCGCGCGCGCGGCATCGCCGATCGGATGTACCTGGGCGTCGGATGCCGGCTGGCGTCGAAGCGGCGGGCGCACGGCGTCGGCCAGTTGCGAAGCGAAGTGGTCCAGCTTGTCCAGGTAACTGTCGTTGTCCAGCGTCTTTGCGTCGAACGCGCAGCTTGCGCGCGGGGGCTTGCCCAGCCGCGCCTGCATGTCCGTGAACGTGCCCTCGGCGCCGCTGCCGCCCATCGTGCAGAAGAAGGCCACCGGTGGCAGGCCCGTTGCATAGTCGCTCAGGAACCGGCGCATCGGGGATGCGGCCCGTCCACCCCAGACCGGCGTGCCGAGCACGACCAGGTCATAGCTTGCCAGCGGCACCGCGACCGGCGCGATGGGCGGCAGGGTGTTGAGCAGCCGATCGAGCGTCGCCCGCCAGATGGACACGCGACCCTCGGTCCTCCTGTCACGGATCGCCACCTGGTCCGCCCCCAGGCGCTGGGCCAGGGCCTGGGCTACCCGTGCGGTCTTGCCGCTGCGGCTGTAGTAGACGACGAGCAGGGGGCTGGAAGCTTGCATGGCGCGCTCCTCTGCGTCTGGCGAGGTGGTCTTGGCGGCCATGCTGGGACGGCGGCGTGCCTGCGCAGTTGATGCAGGTCAACAAGAGTCCTCCGGCGGCGGTGCGGTGCGCGGGCACTCTGGCCTGCTTTGCCGTGGTCCTCAGTCGGGTCTCGCCCCGATCCGGCCTGAGCCGGGGCGGGCCCGGCTCCGCACCGCTTCGCAACCGTTGCCCAGGTCGGCGTCGTCGTAGTCGACCCAGGTGTTCGGCCCCTGCCATTCGGGATGCACAAGGCGCGGCTGGTACCGCCATGCCGGGCTGAACAGGCTGCGCGAGCGGTCGTGGGTCGGGAAATCGACACCGGCCATGTCGGCAAGCGTGGCGAAGGTATCGGCGCTGCTCGCGCGCTTGTCCGCGTTGCTCCGCAGCGTCGCAACGTGCTGCGGAAAGGCCCGCGCATAGGCGTCCGAGTACCAGAAGAGCGCCGGCACCGGAAACTCGTGGCGAGAGCCGTGGCCGTGTTCGGACAGGGGGCAGGTTGCCGTGGGCAGCGTTTCACCGTGGTCGGACTGGTACCACATGGCCGCAATCGAATGGGACTGGTCGAGGATGTCGATCACCCGGCGCAGTATGTGGTCGGTGTAGCGGACGCTGTTGTCGTAGCTGTCGATGATCTGCCGGTAACCCGGTTCGAGCGCTTCGCGATTGCGGACCGGCGTCCCGAAATACGCGAAGTCCCGCGGATACCGGCTGGCGTAAGTGGCGTGGCTTCCCATCATGTGCAGGACCACGAAGAGGTCGCCGCTCGATTGGCGCACCACCGTGGCAAGCGTCCGGGTGAGGCTGCTGTCGTACCTTTGCAGGTAGAGCCAGTCGACATGCCGTGCCTCATGGGCGTAGCGGGTGACGGGCGAACTCCATTGGCCTGCCGAACTCTGCGTCGAAATCCACCAGGTATCGAAGCCGGCTTCCCGCATGAGCCCGACTACCGAGCGCTCGGGAATGGGATCGGACAGCCCCCGTTGCGCCGGCGTGCGTGTCAGCATGGAAGGTACCGCACCGATCGTTATCGGCCATGCCGAAACCATGTCGGAGATCGGAATCAGGTGCCTGGTCCGTGACAGCTCGGGGTTGGTGGGGCGGTCGTAGCCGAACAGTTGCCAATGGTCGCGCCGGCTGCTTTCGCCGATCACCAGCACGTATATCTGTCGTTGGGCTGCATGGGCGGCGCGGCGGGGATGGAAGCTGAAATCCTGCGTTTCCGCCATGGCGACCTGCAGGCGAACGTGGTCGTCCCACCAGGCGCGCAGCGCGAGGGGGATCCCGAACGGATAGCTGTTGCGCACGAGCTGGAGCACGCTCGCCCCGACGCCACCTGCCGCTGCCGTGCCTGATTCGGGCGGGACGCGGTCGGCGGCAGCCTGCAAGCCCATGAGCGTTATGGCCAGGGCCAATGCCAGTGCGGTCAGCGCGGCACGCAGGCGCCGCGAGGTGGCCAGCTGCAGGCCGGCGCGCACGCTCAGCCGGCCGGCGACGACCGCGAGCACGCCCGCGACCAGGGACAGGACGATCAGGGCCCACAGCCAGGGGCCGAGGAAGGCGGCGGCCTCCTCGGGGTTGGTTGCCGCCACGGTGCCCAGTACCGCATCGGTAATCGGCGTTCGATAGCGAAGGATATAGAGGGTGACGACGGGAACGAGCGCAGCGAAGGGCGCCATCAGCAGGCATGCCAGCCAGGGGCGATGTCCCAGGATCGCGAAATAACCCAGCAGGAGGGCCGCAGGCACCATGAGGCTGGCGGCCATCGTCTGGAGCTTCGTGATCTGCGTGCTAGCGAATACCAGGGCGATATTGGGCGCAATCAGCAGCAAGCCCAGCACGACCACGGAAGCGAGCGCGTGTCGTTTCATGACTACCCGTCCCTAGCAAGTCAGCTCATCTGGCAAGCGAACGAAGGTGTGCCGGCCGGGCCGCGCGGGGCGGCAGGCGACAGGGTATTCCGCAACGGCTCCCGCCCGCCACGCTGGGTTCGGTCATCGCCGAAGACCCGCCCCTGGGGCGGCGAGGACAGTGGCTTTTGTAGGGGATCCGGCGCGATGCCGGCGTCTAGCCAGCGGCAATGGCGCGCGAGTTCCTGCGGGTTGCTGCGGTTCGTTGCGAGTGATGACAAGCGAGCCCGGGGAATCCGGTTCGGGCCTGGCGCTGGCGTGGTGGCGTGCATGAGGAAAAGCCCCGCAGTTGCGGGGCTTTCCCGTTGGTGGCTTCCGTGCCGCGCCAGTCCGTTGGCCTCACCAACTCCTGGCCGACCCATCCGGGTGCGCAAACCAGCGCACGCGGTTGGTGTTCCCCGGACACCCTTCGCCGCGGGTCCTGGCGGCTACGGTTCCGCCTTCCGTGCCCAGCGTCGCTTCGCGACAGCTGCCTTGGTCGTCGCGGAAGCTGCGCTGGATGAGCGTGTTCCACTGGAGGTCGCGGCCCTTGGCGATGTTGCGGGTGTGGATACCCGTGAAGCTGTCGCGCAGGTGGCTGGCGTAGGACATGCCGGCGCGGGCCTGGGTGCTGTCCTCGTTGCGCGCCTGGTCGATGCTCAACGTTCCCTTGCGCGGGATGCTCTCCACGCCGTCTTCGACGATCACGTCGCCGGCCATGTCGTACTGCCAGGTCAGCGGGTAGCTTGCGTGGTGGCGCTCGTCGCGCAGCACGGTGTCGCCGCGGATGGTGCGGCTGTGCCGGTCGACGGTGCTGAGCAGGCGCAGGTGCTGGCGGTAGAAGCGCGCATTGTCCAGGCCGACCAGGTGGAAGTCCTGCGTGTTGCGGAAATGGCTGCCCTGGGTGACGGTGGTGACGAGCCGGCCGCGGGAAGTGTCCACGTAGCCGCGGATCCGGAAGCTGCGGTCGTGGCGGGTGTCGATGCGGCCGTCCAGCGTGTCGCTCGCGGCGGCCAGCGTGTCACGCACCCGCGGTCGCGCCGGGTTGCCGGCCAGCGTGTTGAGGGTCACCGCGCCGCCGACGCGGGCGCGGTTCTTGTCCAGGTAGACCAGCAGCTGTGCGTCCACCGGGTCGCGTCCGCGCAGCGTGATCCGGTGCGGACCGGCCTCGTTGAGGATGGCGGCGAACGGGGTCAGGTCCACGCGGTAGGGCGTGATGTCCAGCATCTGCAGGGCCGGTGCGGGCCGGTCGAGCACGGTGGTGAACATGTAGTTGGCGTCGGGTGCGTGGCGCGGGAAGTACGGAGCCACGCCCGCGGGGGTGCCGTCGATGCTCACGCGGACCTCCGCGAAGCTGCCACCGCCGCACCCCTGCGAGGGCGGGAAGATGCCGAGTTTGCGCTCATCGCCTGGCGCCAGCGACGAGTCGAGCTGCCATCGGCGGGCCAGATCGGCGTCGGGCACGCAGGTGAACCACCAGGGCGCCGCGTTGTAGACGTCGAGGTAGGCGCGCACGATGTTGTGCGGCAGGCGCAGCTCCCCGCCGGTATCGCTGCCAAGGCCGTAGACCGCGTCGGGATGGGCCGGCGCGGGCGCAGCGGCGGTGGCACGGTAGAAGAACAGGCGCGCGGTGGCGACCAGCGGCTGGCGCTCTCCGTTCCACTCCACCTCCCGGCCGGAAAGCTGGCCGTGGCGCGGCCGGGTGAACAGGAAGGACTGGTCGGTCACGTCGCGCTGGGCGTGCCAGGTGGCGGTGGTGTCGAAGTCGGGCATGGCCCCCTGGAACAGCGGCACGCCTGCCAGCCGCAGGGTGGTCGTGGCGGCGTAGTCCTCGCGGCTGCCGGCAAAATCCATCTTGAGCACGACCTTGGCCCAGGGGCCAGGGCATCCGGGCGGCGGCGCGTAGGTGTAGTCGACCGTCTCGTAGCTGATCGTCAGCGAGCGGTTGCGGAACAGCTCGACCACGCAGGGGCGACCGGCGGGCGTGGGTACCGCGGGGTCGACGCTCGCGACCGGCGTGGTATCCGCCTGCGGTGCGCCGGGCGCGGCAAGCGGCAGGGCCAGCATCAGCAACGCGATGCCTCGCGCGAGAGCACGGCGCCCTGCACGGGCGCCGCTCGCCATTGCCATGCCGTTTGGCGTCGCCGCGCAGCGCAGGGCCGGGGGCGAAGCGGCGGCGGCCGGCAGCGGGACGGGAGTGTTCTTCTTGTCCATGGGATACTCCTTCGATCCGGTGGGCGGCGCGCAGCGGCCACCCGGCATGGCGATGTACGCCGCGGGCCACGGCATCGCATCACCCGAACGGATGAAGTCCGGACGCGTTTCACGCGATCCACAGGCGGCGTGCGTTATCTGTCGCGCCGCTCTGAGCCATCCGGCGGCCGAGTCCGCCGTGGGGAAGCGAGATGGACCGTTGCGATCTGCGACCCGCCCTCGATGCGTTGTACGGGATGGACCTGGCGGCACCGGACTGGGCGCCCTTCCTGCAGAGCCTGGCCAGCGTGTTCCGCTCGCACGTCGTCGCCGTGCAGGCGCACGACCCGGCGCAGCGCCATGGCCAGGTCAGCGCGGCGATCGGAGTCGAGCCGGGGCTGCTCGAGCGCTACGAGTCCCTGGCTGGGGAGCACCCCTGGTTCGAACGGGGATCGACCGTGCTGGTGGCGCGCGGCGTGGCCGATGACCGCGGCCTGATGGCGGAGCGGGAACTGCGGGCCACGCGCTTCCATGCCGAGTTCATGCAGCACGCGCGTATCGGCCATGGTTTCGCGCTGTGCATGGAACGCGGCGCATCCGGCGAGGTGGCGGTGCTTACCGTGAACCGCGACTGGGCCGGCGGCTACTACGACCAGGCCGAGCTTGCCGCCGCCCGCCGCCTGCTGCCGCACCTGCAGCGGGTACACGCGCTCGCGCGGCGTCTCGGGCCTCCGCCCGGCCTTGCGCGGCAGTTCCGGCAGGCGCTGGACCTGATGCACGATGGCGTGCTGCTGCTCGGCCGGTCCGGGCGTGTGCTGTTCGCCAACCTGGCGGCGCAGGCGCTGCAGGCGCAACGCCTGTTCCGCGTCCAGCCGGACGCCCGCGTGCGTCTTCCATGGCCGGCCGACCACCGCCGGCTGCAACGGCTCCTGGCGACGCTCGATGACGAGGCTTCCCCGGCGGTGATGGCGCTGCACGACCGCGGCGGCGTGCTGCAGGGCATGCTCCGGCTGTGCTCCGCCGCGCCCATGGCTGCCGAGCAGTGGGCCGAACCGCAGGCCTGCACCATCGGCTTCGTGAAAGCGGTCTCGCTGCCTGTCGCGGACCCGCGCGCGCTTCAGTGGCAATGGGACTTCACGCCGGCCGAGGCGCTGCTGGCCAATCGCCTGCTGGAGGGCCTGTCGCTGTCGGAGGCGGCCGACAGCCTCGGCGTCACGCGCAACACGGTGCGCACCCAGCTGCGCGCCCTGTTCGACAAGACGCAGACCCGCCGCCAGGCGGACCTGGTGGGCAGGCTGCTCAGGTTGTCCCATCCGAACCCGGGGCGCGTGCAGGAGGGCTGACGGTTGCGGGCGGTGCCGGTGATCGGTGCGGTCGGAAGCGTGGTACGCCAACGCCGGGCAGGCACCGGTGCGAGCCCGGCTCGGCAACGTGCGCATCGATCGCCCTTCGCCTACTGCACGGTGAAATAGACCGCCTGCGGTGTGCCCGCGCTCCCGCTCGCATCGGTGCCCTGCACGAAGACGACGTGGCGGCCTGGTGCCAGTCCGTCAGTGGCCAGGCGCAGGGTGGTCGGCTCGATGGTTTCGTCGTAGCGGCCGTCGCTGGGCTTCATGGGGTGGCCGCTGGCGTCGTCGGCCCATGGCGCCTGGTCGAGGAAGGCGGCGGCGGAGCGGATCGCCTGCACGGCTTCGGTGCCATTGCTCTGGCTGAAGCGCTTGTCGTTGAGCGCCGCGCTGATCGTGACCGGCGTGCCCGCCGCGACCAACGTTGGCGACACGCTCAGCCTGGTGGTGGTCGGGCCGGACGGGTAGCGGTAGGGCGCCCAGAGGTTGCGCGCGGCGAAGCGCAGCGCCTGCAGGTTCTTCGGCAGCGTCGAGCTTTCGAACGTCGCGCAGCTCTCGAAGAACGCCACGCCCATCTCGATCGTGTAGCTCGGCGCGCCCAGCAGGCCGTACATCGCGTCCGTGTCGGTGCCGTCCGCGAGGTACAGACGCGACCACTGCTTGGGCGTGTAGCCGTTGTACCAGGCCAGTCGCCGGCCGAACGTCCGCAGGGCGGCGAGGTTGGGCGGCTTGCCGGTCGTGTAGGACCAGGGCCACATCACCGCCTTGCTGTAGCTGTGCAGGTCCAGGAACAGGCCCTGGTAATCGGCTGGTGCGACGCTGCCTGTCGTGTCCTCGCGCCGGTCGGCGAGCGCGCCGCCGCGGTACACGCCGTTCGGGTCGGGCGTGCCGGCAACGTAGCGCAGCAGCGCCTGCGATTCGGCTTCGGACAGGCTCGACGGGCCGCGATAGGAGCCGGCGCAGGCGTCGCCGGTGGAGCCGCCCGGCGCGCCGTGCCACAGGAACGGAAAGTTGCGGTTGAGGTCGACGCCGTAGCTGGTCGCGCTGCAGTTGCCGTTGGTGTCGTCGACGTTCTTGCGCCAGGACAGCCCGCTCTCGGCCTTGACCCGGCCATCGGGGTTGCCCTGCATCACGAGGTGGAAACGGAAGTTGTCCAGCAGCCACGTCGCTTCGGGATCGGTCCCGTAGCCGTTGACCAGGCCTTCGGCGAAACGCGTCAGCAGCTCGGCCGGGGTGTATTCGCGCGCGTGGATCGACGCGACCACCACCATCGCCGGCTTGCTGGCCGACCCGGCCGCGCGGTTGCCCAGTTCCAGTGCGCGCATCCGGTGGCCGGTGCCCGGGACCGCGTTCTCCAGCCAGCTCGGGCCGATGTCGACGACCTCCGCCAGCGACGGATGCGCCTGCGCCAACTGGTCCATCGTCGCGTAGGTTTCCTCGACCGTCCGGTAGCAGGAGTAGCCGGGAATGGTGGCCGGTCCGATGCCGGGACCTCTCCCCGGCAAGTTCGCCTCGGACTGGCGCATGCGGCGTGTCGCGCGCTCGTCGATCGACGCCTCGAAGCCGTCGAGGCGCAGTTCGTCCAGTTCCTCCTGTGTCGCTTCCACGCCGATCGTGTGCGTCTTTTCGTTGACGGCCAGGTGCTGGAAGCGAGAGGCGATTTCCTGCAGCTGCGCGCGGCTGGCGTAATGAATCGTGACGAAGAACAGCGTCTCGTCGGCCGATGTCGCGGCCGGCGCGTTCGTGGCCAGCGTGGCCGCCGCGAGAAGTGCGAGTGCCTTGCGCATGATGGACTCCTGCCTGCGCAGCGGGGCCTGGCGTTCCGCGATCCGGGCGGCATGGGACGCCGCACTCCGCGGATCGTGTCGGGCCCGGTGCCGCCCTGCGGCGACGGTGGCGCGAAACTGCGCGCGTCGCCGTGTGGAACGGGTGAATCGGGCGATCGGCGTCGGGCCCTGCCTTTTGCCAGTGGCGAACCACCCCGTCATCGTGCTGAATTGGGCCTCTTGCCCTGGACGAGATCGAGCCCATGAGTTCCCCTGACGACGTGATGCACCCCGGCCGCCGCCGCTTCCTGCAGACCACGGCGCTCGGTGCCGCGGCCTTGCCGGTGGCGGTGCTGGGCACGGGCGCCGCCGCATCCGGAGCGGGACCGGGCGGCATCAAGCTGCCGCCTTCCATCCTTGCCCTCGAGTCGGTCACGTCGCAGATCGTGCCGATCACGGACGACGAGCGCCGCGCCCGGCTGGCGAAGGCGCAGGAGCTGATGGGCCGGGCCGGGATGGATGCGATCTACCTCGACGGCGGCACCACGCTGGACTACTTCACCGGCATGCGCTGGTGGACCAGCGAGCGCCTGATGGGAATGTTGCTGCCGCGCTCGGGCGACCCGGTGTACATCGTGCCGGCGTTCGAGCGCGCTCGCGCGCTGGAGCAGATCCGCTTCGGCCACGACGTGCGCACCTGGCAGGAGAACGAGAGCCCCTATGCGCTGGTCGCGCAGGTGATGCGCGAGAAGCGCGCCGGCACCGGCGTGCTGGGTGTCGGGGACAAGGTGCCGTTCTTCCGGAGCACCGGCCTCGCGCAGGCCATGCCGCAGGCCCGGCTGGTTCCGGCCACGCCGGTCACGGCCGGCTGCCGCGCGATCAAGAGCCCCGCGGAACTGGCGCTGATGCAGGTGGCGTGCAACGCCACGCTGGCGCTGTACAAGGCGATCTGGCAGGGGCTGGAGCCGGGCATGACCCAGCAGCACATCGCCTCGTGGGTGGACGCCGGCTACGCGCGCATGGGCCTGCGTGGCGATGCCAGCATCAACGTCGGCAGCTACACCGCGCAGCCGCATGGCTCGCGCGAGCCGCAGGTGATCCGCGAGGGCACGCCGGTGATGCTGGACGATGGCTGCTACGTGGAGGGCTACATGAGCGACCTCACCCGCACCTTCACGCTGGGCAAGGCCAGCGACAAGATGAAGCGGGTGTTCGACATCGTGCGCAAGGCGCAGCAGGCGGCGCTCGCCGCCGCGCGTCCGGGGGCGACGATGGAGTCGGTCGACGCCGCGGCGCGCAAGGTGATCGTGGATGCCGGGTACGGACCCGGCTACACGTATTTCTCGCACCGCCTCGGCCACGGCATCGGGATGGACATGCACGAGTGGTATTACCTCGTGCAGGGCAATACGCGCCGGATCGAACCGGGCATGACCTTCAGCGACGAGCCGGGAATCTACATTCCCGGCGAGTTCGGCGTGCGGCTGGAGGACGACATGCACGTCACCGCCGACGGCGCGCGCTGGTTCACGCCGCAAAGCCCGTCCATCGAGCAGCCGTTCGGCTGAGCAACGGCACGCGGCGGAAGGGCAGGGCGAGCACCGGGCGCACGCCCAGCCTGCCCCGGTTCCACTGCGTCGCATGGTCGCCCCGGGCCGTGGCCGCGGCGGAGTCACGGCCGCGCCGGGCACCTTCGGGTGCGCGGCGTCGACGAGAACGTCGGTCCCCGGTATAGGCATCCGCATCGAGAGGAACGGGGCCGCCGCGTCGGGTGCGTCATCGAAGCGCAGGCAGGCCTGCAGCGACGACGACTTCCTGGAGTGGCTGGCCATGCCTGCCTTTCCTTCCTGCCCCCGTTGCGCTCGACGACACCTGCCCGGATGGCAGCCAGTTCGTCTGCCCGCACTGCGCGCACGAGTGGGTGGCGGGCGAGGAGGCCGGAAGCTCGGCCGCGGCAGAGCCCGTCGTGCGCGACTGCAACGGCAACCCGCCCGCAAAGGGAGACAGCGTGGTCGTCATCAAGGATCTGAAGGTTCACGGCAGCGCGATCCCGCTCAAGCAGGGCAGCCCGATCCGCAACATCCGCCTGGTTGCGGACGATGCCGAACACGTCGATGGCAACTCCGACAGGATCAAGGGGTTGGTCCCGAAGACCTGCTTCCTGCGCAAGGCCTGACCGGGCCTGCGCCGAGCGCGGGTGGTGGCCGGGTATGCGATCCGGCCACGGATCGCGCCGAGCCGATTCCGCGACGTGGCCCAGGGGCCTCGAGGCAGGGCTCCGGCGATGCGCGCGAGTCAGGCTCGCGCGGCAAGCTTCTCCATTCACGCGTCTTCAACGCGGGGGCTGCAAGGTTCGGGCGCTGACTGAATCGACAGGACGTCGAAATGGCCTCGATGAATGCCTATCGGCCCGACATCGACGGCATGCGCGCCGTCGCCGTGCTGAGCGTGCTGGCCTATCACTACGGGCTCTCTGCCCCGGGCGGCTTCGTCGGCGTAGACGTGTTCTTCGTCATCTCCGGTTATCTGATCGGCAGCCTGCTTTACGAACAGGCAACCTGGGGAACGTTCTCCTACCTGGCGTTCTACGCCCGCCGTGCGCGGCGCATCCTGCCGGCGTTGCTGGCGGTGCTGGCCGTGACCTATGCGGTCATGCTGGTAGTCGCCACGCCCTCGGACCTCGAATCCTACGGGCACACGGCGGTGGCCACGTTGCTGTCGCTCTCCAACGTCCAGTTGTGGCAGTCGCTCGATTACTTCCACCCGACCGCCGACTTGAATCCGCTGTTGATGACGTGGTCGCTGGGCGTCGAAGAGCAGTTCTACCTGGTTGCGCCGCTGGTGATGCTGCTGCTTCCGCGGCTTGCGCTATGCGCCCGACCGATGGTGCTTGGCGGCCTGATCGTCGGTTCGCTGGGGTTGGCGGTGTGGGCCGTTCGGATCCAGCCCGGGGCAGCGTTCTATTTGCTGCCGACGCGCGCGTGGGAGTTGGCCGCGGGCGTGCTGGTCGGGGTGCTCGAGATCCACCGGATCGGCCTGCGTGTCCGAGGCCCGGCAGCCGAGGCCTTGGCATGGGCCGGCCTGCTGCTGATCGCCTTGCCGGTCATGTCCTATGGCAGGGACACCGTGTTTCCCGGCTGGACGGCAGTGCCGCCGGTGCTCGGCAGCGCGCTGTTGTTGAGTACGCCCCAGGCGGCGTTGAACCGGCGGGTGCTGGCGCTTCCTCCGCTGCGGGCGATCGGACTGGTGTCCTATTCGCTGTACCTGTGGCATTGGCCGTTGATAAGCATGGCCCGGCTGGTGGAGGGGAGGGAGCCATCGCTCTGGGCGCGCATCGCGCTGCTGGCGCTTTCGGGCCTGCTGGCTGCCGCCAGCTACCGCTTTGTGGAAACGCCGTTCCGACGCGGAGCGTCCCCGGCGCGCGTGTCGCTCAAGCGCTATGCGGCGGTATTGGGCGTTGCGCTGGTGATGGTCGGCTCGGCCGTGGTCATGCAGGGATTTCCGCGGCGCTGGCCCGGGCAGTTCGTGGTCGAAGCCCGGCAATTCGATTCGCACCACAACCCCTGCCTGGCCGTGCATCACGACCCCACGCCCGAAACCTCCCGGCTCTGCTACCCCGAGGGCGAAAAGCTGATCGCGCTGGTCGGCGACAGCCATGCTGCCGCACTCGCCGCGGGCCTGCGTGCGGTGGCGGCTCGCGAGGGGTGGGGACTTGTCGTGCTGGCCAAGGCCTCGTGCCAGTTCCTGGTGGGAGCGGGACCGAAAGTGGCCAGGCACCCGGAACTGCTGCACGACTGTTCGAGCTTCAACCGACGCGTGATGACCATGCTGCTGGACGATCCGCGGGTGGGTGGCGTCATCATCGCCGGCGCCTGGCGCGCCGGTTCGATGCGCCCGACCCACTACGTCGCGCTCGACGGCCCCGCGCGGCCGTCCGACGAGCTGTTCGCGCAAGGACTGGCCAGGGCGGTACGGACGCTTGAAGAGGCCGGCAAGCGGGTGGTCATCGCCCGCGACATCCCGTTCCTCCGGCTCGAACCGCGCTCCCTCCTGGCGGCCTGCGCCAGCTGGTGGCGCCATCTCTGGCCGGGGCAAGGCGAGCCAGGCAGTTGCGGACGGGTCGACCGCGCCAATACGGTTTCGGACGCCCCCGCCCTGGCCGTCCTGGCACGGGTGGCGCGGGAGACCGGCGCGTCCCTGGTCGATCCGCGTGCCCGGTTCTGCGACGCGTCCGGTTGTCGCATCGCGCTGGATGGGCGGACCTACTACCGCGATCGGCAGCACTTGAGCCCGCTGGGTTCGTCACAAGCCGCGGCGGCCTTCGAGGTGCCGCTGGAGAACCTCGTTTCTTCCGATCCCTGGGGGCGTGCGGGTGCGACCGCCTACGGGCGTGCCGCGCAGCTCCCCCTGCCCGAGTCGAGCGCAGTCGTTTCCCGGTCGCGCGAGGAAAACTGACCGGGGCGGACTCTCCGGCATGCGGCGCCCGGAACGGCATCAGGGTTCGAGCCAGGCCACCCGCGACAGCTTCGACACCCCCCGTTCGTCGAACGCCTCGACCGCCACCGCGTAACGCACTCCCTTGCTGAGCGCGCGAAGTTCCAGGTGCGTGGGCCGGTCGGCGAAGCGCTGGTAGGTCTCGTGCAGGCGATCGGCGGACAGTCCCCAGCGCACGTTGTAGCCCACGGCGCCCGGCACCGGCTTCCAGACGATTTCGGCGTTGCGCGTGTCCGCATCGCGAGTGGCGGAAACCAGCTCCGGCGCCGGTGGCGGCGCACCGTCGGCATTGCCGAACACGCGCAGGTCGGAGATCGCCAGGTGCCTGGCGCCAACGTGCCCGTGCACGTAGCGTACGTAGCGGATGCGCGCGGGCTGGTTCAGTTCCAGGTAGGCATCGGGCCGGTCGCGCTGTTCGTGCGAGAGATCGGCAAGCAGGGTCCAGTGCGTGCCGTCGTTGGATCCTTCGAGCTTGAACTGCGTGACGATGTCCGGCGCATCGCCGTAGCGGCCGGCCTTGTAGTCGGCGAAGTTGATTTGCACCGCGCGCACGGTCCGCGTGGCGCCGAGATCGACGGTCAGCGTCTGGCCCGGGTTGTCCCGTGCGGCGACCCAGTACGTGCGCGGGTTCTCGTCGGTGACCTCGGCCGGGCCGTGACCGGGCAACTGCGACGAGGCGGTGGCAGGCTTGCGCCAGGACAGCAGCATCCAGCCGGTGAACGTGCTCTCGCCAGGCCTGAGCTTGTGGTCGGGCATGCGCTGCGGGAAATCGCCGAAGCGGGTGTCGAGCCACATCTGGCCGTCGTCGTGGTAGCCGGCGGGGAACAGATCGATGCGGCGCTCGAAGCGCCAGTTCACGCCCACCCACATGGTGCCGGTGTTCCAGGTGTTGCCGTAGGCATCGTCGAAGGTGGAGCCGTGGCCGGCGCCGACCACGAAGCCGCCGGGCTTGTAGCCGACCGGGTTGTAGCGCGCGTAGTGGAACGGGCCCAGCGGCTTGTCGCTGGTGTAGACGCCGGTGGCATAGACGTTGAACTCGGTGCCGGGCGCGCCGTACTGCAGGTAGTAGGTATCGCCATGGCGGTTCATCCAGGCGCCTTCGACGTAGGGATCGATGCTCTCGTCGGTGTGGTCCCGGCCGAAGCGCTCCCAGCCGTGCCGGTCCGGATGCAGGCGCAGCAGGGCCTGCGGTTTGCTGGCGAAGGTGACGCGCTTGCCCTCGCCCTGATCCTCGTGGTCCAGCGCCAGGTCGATCCGTGCGCCGTAGAGCGGAAAGACGTTCGAGGAATTCCAGTACAGGTAGGTCTTGCCGTCCTCGTCGCGGAACAGGCCCGGATCCCACGGTCCGGGCGGCAGGTCGCCGGGTTTCATCTCGCTTTCGTGCCCGGCCCAGACCGCGCCGGGCACCGGTGGCAGCAGGCGGGTCCAGAAATCCCAGTGGCCGTGCGCGGGGTCGGTGGAATACAGCAGCGGCACCGGTTGCATTGCCGACTGCATCAGGAACAGCTTGCCGTCGGCGACCAGCGTCGCCGGCGCCACCGGGCCGTCGAACGGCCAGCGATCCGGCTTGACGAAGTCCCAATGCAGCAGGTCGGTGGATCGCCAGTAGCCGTCGGCCAGGGTCAGGAACAGGTAATACGCCTCGCCAAAGCGCACTACCGCCGGGTCGGCACCGGTGCGGTAGGAGATGCCCTGGTTCATCTGCTCGTAGTTGTAGCGGTAATCGAGGTCGACCGGATTGGCCCAGGTGCGCCCATGCGGGTTCACCGCGGCGGCGGCAGCGGGGGCCGCGAGGGCGCCGACCACCAGCAGGGCGAGGCAGGGGCGGGGGCGGGCGAGCGGCATGGCGGGCCTCGATCGGATGGACGCCGGTGAGATCCGGATCTTTTCACACCCGGTCGTGTAAACGTCTTCACGTTCGAGCGGACGCTGCCGCCTGCATTACGGGTCGCCATGAAACGATCATCGATCTCCTGCCTGCCTCCTGCCGCGTTGCTGCTTGCAGCCACGGTGTCCTTTGCACCTGCGCACGCCAGGGAGGAGGCCGCCGCCTTGCCGCGCGCCGCCGCGCCGTCGAACGCGCAACTGGCATCGCCCGAGATCGAGCGGCGCGTCGAGGCGCTGCTCGGGCAAATGACACTGGAGGAGAAGATCGGCCAGCTCGTGCAGTACAACGATCAGGGCTTCAGCGCGCCGACGCCCGCCAATGGCGAGCAGGCGCTGGCCGCCAACCCGGAGACCAGGACCCAGGTCGACGCCATGGCGCTGGCGAAGCAGGGCCGGCTCGGCTCGATGCTCAACGTGATCGGCGCACAGAAGACGCGTGCCTTCCAGGAGGCGGCGGTGCACAGCCGCCTGCACATTCCGATCCTGTTCGGCGCGGACGTGATCCACGGCTACCGCACGATCTACCCGGTGCCGCTGGGTCTGGCCGCTTCGTGGGATCCAGCGCTGGTCCGGGAGCTCTCGCACATGGCCGCGACGGAGGCCACCACCGCCGGCGTGAAGTGGTTCTATTCGCCGATGGTGGACATCTCGCGCGATGCGCGCTGGGGCCGCTCGACCGAAGGCGCCGGCGAGGACCCGTACCTCGGCGCGGCGATGGCGCGCGCCTACGTGCGCGGCTACCAGGGCACCGACCTGTCCCGGCCGGACAGCGTGGCCGCCTCGGTCAAGCACTTCGCCGCCTACGGCGCAGCCGAGGCCGGGCGCGAGTACAACACCACCGACATGTCCGACATCCGTCTGCGCCAGGTCTACCTGCCGCCGTACAAGGCGGCGGTCGAGGCCGGCGCGGCAACGATGATGAGCTCGTTCAACGCGCTCAACGGCGTGCCCGCCACCGCCGACCCCTACCTGATGGACGAGATCCTGCGTCAGGAATGGGGCTTCAACGGCTTCGTGGTCAGCGATTACACGGCGGTGATGGAACTGACCCACCACGGCATCGCGCTCGACGCCGCCACCGCGACCGAGAAGGCGCTGGAGGCGGGCGTGGACGTGGACATGATGTCCCACTTCTACGACACGCAGATCCCCAGGCTGCTGGCCGAAGACAGGCTGTCGATGGCTACCGTGGACGAGGCGGTGCGGCGCGTGCTGCGGGTGAAGTTCGCGCTGGGTCTGTTCGAGCACCCCTACGCGCATGGCACCGAGGTGACCCATGCGGTGCCGGGGCATCGCCCGCTGGTGCGCCGCGCCGCCGAGGAGTCGTTCGTGCTGTTGCGCAACGCGTCGGCCGGCGGCAAGGCGGTGCTGCCGCTGGGCGGGGAGGTAAAGACCGTAGCGCTCGTCGGACCGCTCGCCGATGCCGCCAACGAGATGCAGGGCGCCTGGGGCGGGGGCACGCAGGCGTCCGACGTGGTGACGCTGCGACAGGCGCTGGAGCGGCGCATGCAGGAGCGCGGCGGACATCTGCGGTTCGCGCATGGGACCGACATCGACAGTGATTCGACCGCGGGCTTCGATGCCGCGCTCGAGGCGGCGCGCCAGGCCGACGTCGTGGTGATGGCGCTGGGTGAATCCTCGGCGATGAGCGGCGAGGCCGGCTCGCGCGCCCACCTGGATCTGCCGGGGAACCAGCAGGCACTGCTGGAGAAGGTCGTGGCCGCCGGCAAGCCGGTCGTGCTGCTGGTGTTCTCCGGCCGCCCGCTGGTGCTGGACTGGGCCGCCAGGCACGTGCCGGCGATCATGGCGGTGTGGTTTCCCGGCACCGAGGCAGGCAACGCGCTGGCCAACGTGCTGTTCGGCGACGCGGCGCCCAGCGGCAAGCTGCCGATGAGCTTCCCGCGGGCGGTGGGACAGGAGCCGCTGTACTACAACCAGTTCCCGACCGGCCGTCCGGCCGGCGACGCCGACCTGAGCAAGCCGCCGGACGGCGGCGAGACGCGCTTCGTCTCGCGCTACATCGACGTGCCGAACGATGCGCTGTTCCCGTTCGGCCATGGGCTCGGCTACACGAGCTTCGCCTATTCCAACGTGCGCGTGTCGCGCGGCACGCTGCCGCTCGCCGAAGCCAACCGCCCGGGCGCCGGATCGCTGGTGACGGTCACCGCCACGCTGACCAACACCGGCAGGCGCGAAGGCACGGAAGTGGCCCAGCTCTACGTGCGCAACCTCGGCGCGAGCGTCGAGCAACCGGTGCGCAGCCTGAAGGGCTTCCAGCGCGTGACACTGAAGCCGGGCGAGTCGCGGCAGTTGCGCTTCGAACTCGGCTTCCCGGAGTTGTCGTTCTATAACGTGCACAGCCGCCAGGTGGTGGAGCCCACGCACTACACGGTCTGGGTCGGCGGCAGCTCGCAGGCGACCGAGAAAGCCGACTTCGACGTTAGCCGTTAACGGCACCGGCGCGCGGCCTGTCACGGTCCGACGGTGACCGGGGGCGGAGCGCGCGCCGCCTGACCTGACGGTCATGCGGGTGGGCGGCAGCCTGCCGATGCGCCGCCAGGCCGGTGACTGCGGCATGCAGCAAGGCGCTCTGCCGCGGCAGCCTTTGCACCCCCCGCGCATATCGCGGTGCCGTGCCAGACGCGACGGGTCGGCGCGTGCCGGCCTCGTGCATGGACCCGTCCGGCGATGGCGTCGCGGCGGACGACAGTCGTTGCCGTCGGCTACCAGTCGAAATCGGCCACCACCGGGAAGTGGTCCGACGGATAGACCTTGCCGTCGTGCGTGGTGATCGTGCGGACGTCGTCGGCCTTCAGGCCGCGATAGAGGATCCAGTCGATGCGGCGGGTCGCCTGGCCGGTGAAGTCGTGGAAGGTGCCGTCGGGGCCCTCGTGCCGTGGCGCCGACGTGCGCGCATCGTGCAGGACATCGGTCAGGACGGCATGCGTCCTGCTGCCTGGCGTGGCGTTGAAGTCGCCGGTCAGGATGAACGGCAGTGACGCGGGCAGTTCTGCCAGGCGCCGGCGGATCTCCTCCGCACAGCGCGCGCGGGTCGCCTCCGCCTCCTCGCCGTCGCGGTAGGGAAAGTGCGTGTCGTAGAAGTAGAACTCCCTGCCGCTGCGTCGGTCGCGGAACTTCGCCCAGGTGACCATGCGCGGCATCAACAGGCCGGCGCCAATGCTTCCGGGCTTGTCCGGGGTATCCGAGAACCAGAAATTGCCGGACCCGAGCACTTCCAGGCGCGCCTCGTCGTAGAAGACGCCCATGTGCTCATTGCCGTTGCGGTCGATCTCGTTGCCGTTGCGACCCATGCCGAACCACGTGTAGCCCGGCAGGTGCCGCTGCAGGTAGTCGGCCTGTGGCCTGAGCAGTTCCTGCGTGCCCAGGATGTCGGGGTGTTCCTGCCGGATCACCTGGACCATCAGGTCACGGCGTCGCGGCCAGGCGTTGATGCCGTCGTCGGCCTCGCCGTAGCGCACGTTGAACGTCATGACGCGAAGGTCGTGGTTGTCCGTTGCAGGCGCGGCGCCGGCGGTGGTCGATGCGAGCGCAAGGCCGCAAAGCAGGAAAACGCGTGGCAACAGGTGCATGGAGCGGCTCCTCCGGGAAAGGCAGGTGACAAGGATGCTCCGCGCGAGCTGGCGAATCCGGGTCACATGCCACGGCTCATGCCATCGAGGCGAGGCACGGCGCCTGCAAGCCCGGGGCTGCTGCCGCTCGAGCCGGTGTCGACCCCGACCGGGCCGAAGGCGGTCAGGCCTCCAGCCGCCAGGCGAGGGTTTCGCCCGCGCGCATCGGCACCCCGGGCACGCCGCCGAAATCGACTTCCTCCGGTACCGTCCACGGCTGCCTGAGCAAGGTGATCGTGCCGGTATTGCGGGGCAGGCCGTAGAAGTCGGCGCCGTGGAAGCTGGCGAAGGCCTCCAGCCTGTCCAGCGCGCCGGCGGCCTCGAAGGCCTCGGCATAAAGCTCGATGGCCGCATGCGCGGAATAGATGCCGGCGCAGCCGCAGCTGCTCTCCTTCGCATGGCGCGGATGCGGGGCGCTGTCGGTGCCCAGGAAAAAACTCGGGTCGCCGCTGGTGGCGACCTCGACCAGCGCCTGGCGATGGCTTTCGCGCTTGAGTACCGGCAGGCAGTAGCTGTGCGGGCGCAGGCCGCCGGCGAAGATGGCGTTGCGGTTCATGAGCAGGTGCTGCGGCGTGATGGTGGCGCCGACGTGCGCCGGTGCCTCGCGCACGAACTGGGCCGCCTCGCGCGTGGTGATGTGTTCGAGCACCATGCGCAGCGCCGGGAAGTCGCGCTGCAGCGTGGTCAGATGGCGTTCCACGAACACCGGTTCGCGGTCGAACACGTCCACGGCCGGATCGGTGACCTCGCCGTGCATCAGCAATGGCAGCCCGTGCTTCTCCATGGCTTCGAACACCCGGTAGCAGCGGCGCAGGTCGGTGACGCCGCTGGCCGCGTTGGTGGTGGCCCCGGCCGGGTAGTACTTGATGGCGTGCACGAAGCCGCTGGCGCGTGCTTCGGCGATGTCCTCCGGCGTGGTCGCCTCGGTCAGGTACAGCGTCATCAACGGCTCGAACTGCGCGCCCGCGGGCAGCGCGGCCAGGATGCGTTCGCGGTAGGCGCGGGCCAGCGCCACGGTGGCCACCGGCGGCTTCAGGTTCGGCATCACGATGGCGCGCGCGAAGCAGCGGGCGGTATGCGGCAGCACGGCGGCCAGCATGGCGCCGTCGCGCAGGTGCAGGTGCCAGTCGTCGGGACGGGTCAGGGTGAGGTGGGTCGTGCTCATTGGCAAGAGTCTAGCGGGTTGCCGTTTTCCGGGCGTGGCATCTCAGAGCTTGTCCTCCGGCGGCTCGGTCGGCGCGGGCGGCACACCGGGGCGGCGATCGTGCCACCAGCGCACCAGCTCGCGCGAGAGCCGCACCTTTTCCTCGCTCACCAGCACGTCGGCGCGGGCGGTCATCCACGAGCTCTTGGTGCCGGCAATCTGCTGTTCCGGATACACGCTGCGGTGGCCGACGATGAGGTAGGCGGCGATGCAGGCGCCGGCGACGTAGAGCGTGCTGTCGCCGCCCAGCAGTTCGACCCCCATCAGGATCGCGGCGATCGGCGTGTTGGAGGCGGCCGCGACCACCGCCACGAGCCCGACCGCCGCGCCCAGCGCCGGCTGCAGGGCGAACAGGTGGGCGAAGGCGCCGCCGACCACCGCGCCCATCACGAACTGCTCGGTGATCAGCCCGCCGTAGAAGCCCGAGCCCAGCGTGACCGCGACCAGCAGCGCCTTCCACAGGAAGCCCAGGTAGGGCATCGGCTCGCCTTGCAGCGCGCGGTCCATCAGCGGCAGGCTGAGGCCCATGTAGTCGTAGGGAATCACCAGGATCAGCAGCGCCAGCACCACGCCGCCGATGGCGGGCATCAGTGGCTGCGGGATGTCGAAGCGATCGCGCAGCCGGGCGAACTGCCGGCGTGCCCCGTGCAGCAGCTCGATGAACACCCACGCCACCGCGCCGCACAGGATGCCGATCGCAACCGTCTTGAGGAACAGAAGCTCGGTGAAGTCGCCCACGAAGGATACGGCGATGCGCGGGTAGGGCACGCCCCAGAAGCGGCTGACCTCGTAGGAGGTCACGCTGGCGACGATCGCCGGGAACAGGAAGTTGTGGCGGATGCGGCCGATTGCCAGCATTTCCACGCCGTAGATCGCGCCGGCGATCGGCGTGCCGAACACGCTGGCGAAGCCCGCGCTGACGCCGCAGGCGACCATGCGCCGGCGCAATTCCGAGTTGAGTTTGAGCAGCTCGCCCAGGCCCGAGGCGATGCTCGCGCCCAGGTGCGAGCAGGGCCCCTCCTTGCCCGCCGAACCGCCGCAGCCGAGCGTGATCAGCGTGGCGACCGGCTTGACCCACAGCGTCTTCCACGGCAGCGCGCCGTGCTGGTCATTGACGGCGATGATCACCGAATCCTTGAGGCCGGTGCGGTTGAGGCGCTTGCCGTACTGCAGCAGCAGGCCATTGGCCAGGCCACCGATCGGCAGCACCGCCATCTGCACCCACAAGGGCGCGGCGTAGATGTGGTCGGAGGTGGCGAACAGGATGCGCAGGAAGGCGCTGCAGCCGGTGCCGACCAGCGCACCGGCGAGAGTGGCCAGCACGAGCCACTGCAGCACCGTTGCCAGCATCACCAGGGGTTCGGTCAGGTAGGACTGGCGCATGGGCCTGATCGGATACGCGTAAGCCGCTCAGGATAGCAGCGTAGGCCGCCCAGCTGCGCGGGATGCGCCATGGGGACCCATCGGGTGCTCAGTACGGATGCTGCCGGTAGAACAGCTCGAGCTGCCGGTAGACCTCGGGCAGATCGTGGCGCAACGCGGCCGGTGATTCGAAGAACGCCTCGCTCACCACCGCGAAGAACTCGGCCTCGTTCTCCAGGCTGTACGGGTCGATCGGCAGGGACAGGCCGTGGCGATCATCCTCGCGCAGGCGGTCCCAGGCGCCGGAGAAGGCCCGCGTCCAAGCGCGGCGGTCCATGCGCCGGTGCAGCGGCGGGAAGCCATTGGCCTCGCCGTTGAGCATGTCGAGCTTGTGCGCCATTTCATGGATGACCACGTTGTGTCCCGGGATCTTGCCGGCATCGAGCACGTCCGCCCAAGACAGGATCACCGGCCCGCGCCCCCACGCCTCGCCGGCCATCACGTCGCGGGTCTCGTGGACCACGCCCGCCTCGTCGGTGTAGGTCCGGCGCGGAATGAACGCGTCCGGATAGACGATGACGCTGTGCCAGCCCTCGTACCAGTCCAGTCCCAGCTTCAGGATCGGTACGCAGGCGTGGACCGCGAGCAGGACACGGTCCGCGTCGTCCAGCACCAGCCCCTGGACCGGCTCCAGCGACTTCTTTTCCAGGAACAGCGTGGCCAGCACGCGCAGCGCCGCCTGGTCGGATGCGCCCAGGCGACGGGCCGGGGCGCAGCGGCGCAGCGCGTCCCGCCACAGGGGTTCGGCGATGGGACGGCGGGCGACGATGCGGCGCACGCGCCAGTTCCGGATCCTGTCGAGCATGGCCCCTGCGGGAGAGAAGTATCGGCCTCCAGGCAATCGGGGCGGTATGTGCATTTTGCAAGCTGAGGGACCATCGTCACGGTCCGTGTCGATCCGGCGGTGGTCGGATCGTCGTGCAAGTGCCGGGCCGCGCGCCGGCACACACCGACCCCAGGACAACCAGGAGCCCCGCGATGCCCGTCACCATCACTGCCTTCGAACGCTCGCCCGACGGCGGCAAGGGACTGGCGCGCGATACCCGCGTGCGCTGGGCGCTGGAGGAAGTGGGCCAACCCTACGAAGTGCGCCTGGTGTCGTTCCGGGCGATGAAGGAAGCGGCGCACGTGCGCCTGCAACCGTTCGGCCAGATCCCGACCTACGAGGAAGGCGGCCTGGCGCTGTTCGAAACCGGTGCGATCGTCCTGCACATCGCCGAGCGCCATGTGGGCCTGTTGCCGTTCG
The DNA here is from genome assembly GCF_021117385.1 of Frateuria soli. GTDB lineage: Bacteria > Pseudomonadota > Gammaproteobacteria > Xanthomonadales > Rhodanobacteraceae > Frateuria_A > Frateuria_A soli. Next base: position 2,203,575 of record NZ_CP088252.1, on the reverse strand, counting down.
ACGGCGATGCCCGGGCGCGGGCGATCACCTGGATGTTCGCCGCCCTCAATTCCGTGGAACCGCCGATCCTGGAACTCACGGTCGCGAAGTTCGTGGAGGGCGATCGAGCCTGGGCGCAGGACCGCCTGCCGCTGGTCATGGAGCGCATCCGCACCCGGCTGCGCCAGCTTTCCGCCTATCTGGGCGAGTGCGAGTGGCTCGACGGCGCCTTCAGCGCGGGCGACCTGCTGATGGTTTCGGTGCTGCTGCGCGTGAAACCGTCGGGCATGCTGGACGAATTCCCGAACCTGGCCGCCTATGTTGCCCGTGGCGAAGCGCGGCCTGCCTACCAGCGCGCCTATGCCGCCCAGGCGGCGGTGGCTGCCGGCCATCCGGCCGCGTAAGCCGGGCGGCGTATTTGCCCTTCCCTTGGGGTACGCTTCGCTCGGAAGCTGCTGCCAAACGGACGAAGGGGACTTGGCATGATGGACGATCGAGCAGTGCCGCGGCTGTCTGCCGTGGCGTTTGCCATTGCATTGGTGTCGGGGCTATCGGGATGCGGAGGCGGCGGGTCGAACGTGCGACCGTCGAATCCCGCGCCACCGCCGGGCAATGGATCGGGCGGCACGGCCGACCAGGACGTCACATACGACAGCAGCAAATCCGCCACCTGGTCCGACAACATCAGCGGCACCGGTGGCCTGATCAAGGACGGAACCGGCACGCTGGTGCTCGTCGGCACCAACACCTACACCGGCGGCACCACGATCAACCAGGGCACGCTGCAGATCGGCGACGGCGGCGCCGTCGGTTCGATCGTGGGTGACGTGAAGGACAGCGGCAATCTGGTGTTCAACCGCAGCGACGACGTGATCTTCAGCGGCGAGGTGAGCGGCCCGGGATCCCTGGAGCAGGCTGGCACGGGTCGACTCATCCTGACCGGCAACAACACCTACACCGGCGGCACCACCATCAGTCGCGGCACGCTGCAGCTCGGCAACGGCGGCACGACCGGCTGGATCGTCGGCGACGTCACGGACAACGGGGCACTGGTGTTCGATCGCAGCGACGACGTGATCTTCGGCGGCGAGGTGAGCGGCACGGGGTCCCTGGAGCAGGCCGGCACGGGGCGACTCACCCTTACCGGCAACAACACCTACGCCGGCGGCACCACGATCAGTCGCGGCACGTTGCAACTGGGCAATGGCGGCACGACGGGCTGGATCGTCGGCGACGTCACGGACAACGGGACGCTGGTTTTCGATCGCGGTGACCAGGTGACCTTTGCCGGGGCCATCACCGGCACCGGAGCGCTGGTGCAGTCCGGTGCCGGCACCTTGATCCTGACGGGCGAGAATTCGTACAAGGGCGGCACGACGATCACCCTGGGTACCACCCTGCAGATCGGTAACGGTGGCAACAGCGGCTCGATTACCGGCAATGTGATCGACAACGGCTCCCTGGTTTTCAATCGCCGCAGCGATCCGACCTTCTACGGCGTCGTCGGTGGCGCCATCAGCGGTAGCGGGTCGCTGACGCAAGCGGGCTCCGATACGTTGATCCTGACGGGCGCCAACACCTATACGGGCGGCACGACGATCAACAGCGGCACGCTCCAGATCGGCAACTACGGCACCACCGGATCGATCGTCGGCGACGTGGTCGACAAGGGATCGCTGGTATTCGCCCCGGGCGGCAAGCTGCGCTTCGACGGCATCGTCAGCGGCGATGGAACGCTGACCAAGACGGGCGATGGCACGCTTGTCCTGACCGGCGCGAGCACCTACAGCGGCGGTACCACGGTCGCCGGAGGCACCCTGGAAATTGCACGGGGCGCCTCGCTCGGTCCGGGCAGGATCGCCGTCGGATCGTATGGCCCCTATTTCTTCGACGACCACATCCTGAAAGTGGACAGTGGCGTCACGCTATTCAACGTGATCGAGTTGGGCGGCTTCGGAACGCTGGACAACGCGGGAGACATCGGAGGGACGCGCGACAACGCCCTGGCAGCCCCAGGACCTCGCGTGACCGTGCTGAACCACGACGGCGGACACATCCATGGAACGGAATCCGCCCTGGTCACCGACGATCTCGGCACCGTGGACAACGGTACCGGGGGCATCATCGAGGGTGGCAGTCTCGCCCTGTCGTTCGGGCGAGGGGGCGTGGTCAGCAACGACGGCGCGGGCAGCATCATCCGGTCGCCGGGCGGCACCGCCATCCGCGTGCTGGGCGAGACGGGCAAGGTGGAGAACACAGGCGGAGCCACGATCACGAGTGGTTCGACGGCCATCTACCTGGAGCATGGAGGCAAGGTCACGAATGGCCGCGGGTCGACCATCGAATCGACCGGCGCGACTGCCGGGGATTGCGGCGCCTCCACCCCGTGCGCCATTTTCGTCGCCTCGGGCGCGAGTACCGATTCCACGGCCGACGGCGGGCTGGACGTGAGCAACGCGGGCATCATCATCGGTGACGTGCAGATGATTCCGACGGCCTATAACAGTGCCACCTTGTCCGCCGGAAGCTCGATCCAGGGCAACCTCGCCATGGGCACCAACCAGGGCTCGTTCCTCACCCTGGATGGCGGCGCGGGTACGGTGCAGCGGTACAGCGATGCGGTGACCGGGACCACCACCTTCGGCGGCTTGCTCATCAAGAAGGGAGGCGGCTCCTGGGTCATCGACGGCGACGACCTCGATCACGTCGCCACGGCCCGCGTCGAGGCCGGCACGCTGCAGATCGGTGACGGCGGCACGCTTGGCCAGGTGGGATCGGCCACGAGCGGCTCCTACGGCCCGGTCGATATACAGATCTATTCAGGCGGCAAGCTGGTATTCAACCGCAGTGACGACGTGGTCTATTGGGGATACCTGGCTGGCCCCGGTGCTGACGGGGGAGCGTCCCTGGTCCAGAAGGGCACGGGCGACCTCACGTTCCCGGACCTGAGGGTGATCGACTTTCTCGACGTGGTCGTCGAACAAGGCAGTGTCACCCTGGGAGACGGATCCTTCCAGAACGACTACCTGCGCCCGGTCAGCGTGACCAACCATGGCACGCTCACGTTCGACAACGACGGCCAGGTCTATCTCGAGAGCGTGATTTCAGGCAGCGGCTCGCTGATCAAGCGGGGGCCGGGCATGTTGAGCCTGGATGAGGCCAACACTTACACCGGTGGCACCACCGTCGCGGAGGGCACGTTGCGCGCCATGGAGGTTCTTCCCGGCAACGTGACCGTGAACGCGGGGGCCGTGCTCCAGGGGGCCACCTACAACGGAGCACCCCCGGGTCTGCCGGGCACCGTCGGCGACCTCTCCAACGGTGGCCGCGTGGCGGTCGGTCGGGGCAATGCCCGCATTGGCGGCAGCTATGTCAACGCGGCGACCGGCACCCTGGCCGTCAGCCTGGGCAGCAAGCTCGACGTGGCCGGCACCGCCACGCTCGACGGCGGCACGCTGGAAATCACCGGTGCCGACAGCAGCTATGTCGCCAGCAGCCGCACCGACGTGCTCACCGCCGCCGGTGGCGTCAGCGGCACCTTCGACCAGCTGGTCAAGGACGCCGGCGTGGTGTTCACCGCCACGACCATCAACTACGACGCCAACAGCGTGTGGCTGGATACCACCGGCCTGGATGTGACCACCGCCGCGGCGGGCGCGGGCGTGAGCTATACCCCGGTGTCCATGGGCAGCGCCGTGCGTGTGCAGAGCACGTTCACGCAACTGGACGACAGGTTCGCCACCGGCAGTCTTTCCGACGTGTCGATGGACTTCCTGGACTCCGCGGGCGAGTTCCAGCAGGCGCCCTCGCTGCTCGCCGCGCAGGCCTCGCTGCGGAGCCTGTCCGGCGAGTTGCATGCGATCAGCGCGGCGATGACTTTCAAGGCGATCGACGCGGCCGACCGGGTGCTGTCCGATCGCCTCGACGCCTTGCTCGAACGGGGCGCCGGCGCCGGCATGTGGACGCATGACCTGAGCATCGGTGGCGACATGGCGCGCGCCGGCTATGGTGCGGTCGATTTCCAGGTGAACGGCTGGCTGGTCGGCAGCGACCGGACGATCGGTCGATCGGGCATCGCCGGCTTCGCGCTCGGCCAGAGCCGTGGCCAGCAGCGGCTGGACCGGAGCTTCGACCACGAGGACAGCCTCGGCACGGAGGCGATGGTGTACTCGGGCTGGCTCGACGGCAACCGGTACGTGCTGGGCCGTGTCGGGTTCGGCCGCTTCCAGCAGGACGTCAGCCGACAGGTTCTGCTGGGATACCGCACGCATGGCGTGTCGACCCGGTACAACGGCAGCTATGGCGTGGCCTACGGCGAGAGTGGTCTGCATCTCGGCCAGGCCCGCGGCTATGTGGTGCCGTTCATCAGTGTGCAGTACGCCCGTGTCGATCGCGGTTCCTTTGCGGAGCAGGGCGCGGGTGGCTTCGGTCTTCGCGCACATGCGCAGACGCTGGATCGCTGGCAGGCCGGGCTCGGCGTGCGCGCGGGCCGTCGCTGGGACTTCAGCGGCAGCCGCGCCCTGGACTTCAGCGCGCATGCGCAGTGGCAACGGACCCTGGCATCGCACGGCGATGTGTTCGATGCCAGCTTCGTTGGTCTTGAGCAGTGGCAGCCTTTGGTCGGCATCGGCCTGTCGCGCTACAGCGGTGTGCTCGGCTTCAATCTCGATGCGGCGTTGTCGTCCCGTACGACACTGCAGTTCGGATACGACTATGAAGTCGGTCAGCGCCATAGCGCGCAGGCGTGGTCGACTCGCTTGAACGTAGCGTTCTGAAGAGCGCGGCGGGAGGTCCAGGAATCGGCGTGCGGGCAGCAGTATCCCACGCCGCTCCGGCTGCCCACGAACTGACGACGACAGTGGGCTGACACCTTCGCCGAGAGGGACGGAAGGTGAGGGTGCCGTCTCTCGTGCCAGTGCGCGGGCATCGATCGTGAGGACGGAGCGCGATGACGCGATAATGCCTGGCTCCCACGCCCTGGTTCACGCTGTATGTCCATCGTCCTCACCGACTTCGCACTACCTCGTCTTTTTCCACGCGAGCCGCGCCGCAACACCATCCAGGACTGTACGCCCGAGGCCTTCGAGCGCCACCTCAACGAGGTGCCGCCGCTGAAGGTGCTCGACGGCTACGCGTCGTTCTGCAAGCTGCACGTGCATCGCAACTGGACCTCCACGCGATGCCTGGCCGTGCCGATCACCGACGCGAACCGGCACCTGCTGCGCTCGGACTACGAAGCGCGCACGCGCGACGAGCTGCCGGTGCTGGTGCGCTGGTTCGAGGGGCTCGAGCCGCCGGTGGCGGGCTACCTGATCCCGATCCTCTACAGCCGGGAGCAACTGGCCAGAGAAGGCACCTCCATCGAGGCCGACTGGGGGGTGGTCGGCTGCATGTACACCGCCGAGCCGGAGGAGACGCCGATGGCGCCGATCACCATGATGCGCAACGCGCTGGGCGTGGGCGAGGGTGGCTCCGGCGTGCCGCTGGAGCGCGAAGCCTACCGCCGCAGCGTGGAGTTCTGGCGCATGCACGCCAACTGGCGCGGGTAGTCGGCGGCGGCGCGGAGGCCGCCACGAGGAAGCGCGCGGCGGCTACCTGTTCCGGCTCGGGGCCGGTACCCTCCGGATTCCCGAGGACTCGTCGACATGGCCAAGCAAAAAGGTACCTCCCGATTCGAGGCGAAACTGCTGCGCCCGGCGCAGCCGCGTGACGCGTCCTGGGCGTTCGTGGTCCTCCCCGAGGATGTCAGCGCCCGGTTCCCACGGCGGGGGAGGACGAGCGCCGAGGGCACGATCAATGGCCAGCCGTTCCAGGCCATGCTGGAGCCGGACGGCCGACTGAGCCACTGGTTCAAGGTCGACGCGGCGCTGTGCGAAGCTGCCGGCGCAACGGTCGGCGACAGCGTCGCGCTGGAGATCGCACCGGTGGCCAGGGAGCCCGAGCCGGAACTTCCGCCGGACCTGCGCCAGGCGCTGGACGGCGCGCCCGGGGCATTGGCGACGTGGGAAGCCACCACCACCTTGGCGCGCGTGGACTGGATCCACTGGATGACCTCGGCCAGGCAGACCGCCACCCGCGCCAAGCGCATCGCCGACGCCTGCGACATGCTCGCGTCGGGCAAGCGACGGGTGTGCTGCTTCGACCCGTCCGGCCATTACAGCAAGGCGTTCGCGGCGCCGGAGCCGGCAGACGAGCCGTAATCCGGGCGCCGGGGCAGCACGCCACCTTTCGCGGGACTCTCGCCAGGCCCGCAAATCACCGCCAGGCGCTGCACGCGGTCGCGAACGGCGTAGGCTTCGCACATCCGGTGGCTGGAGTGCGCATCATGCAGACGCACGGGAGCGACAGACGGTTCGGCGAGGACATCGCCACGCTGTATCAGGACCTGCTGGTACCGCTGATCTTCGCGCCTTACGCCCGGGACCTTGCCAGCCGGCTTGCATCCCTGCCGGCGGGGCGTGTACTGGAACTGGCGGCGGGCACCGGCGCGGTGACGCGCGAACTGAGCGCGCGGCTGCCGCCCGGCGCGGAAATCGTGGCGACCGACCTCAACGAGACCATGCTGGCGGTGGCGCAGAGGCAGGGGACACCCGGGCCCGTGGTCTGGCAACAGGCCGACGCGATGGCTTTGCCGTTTGACGATGCCTCGTTCGACGCCGTCGCCTGCCAGTTCGGCACGATGTTCTTTCCCGACAAGGCACAGGCGTTTGCCGAGGCGCGGCGGGTGCTGCGACCCGGCGGCACGCTGTTGTTCAGCGTGTGGGACCGGATCGAAACCAATGACTTCGCGTGGGTCATCCAGGAAGCCGTCGCCGGCGTCTTCCCGGAAGACCCGCCACGCTTTCTGGAGCGCCTGCCACATGGGTACTGCGCGCGGGATGCGATCGCGCGCGACCTGGCCCAGGGTGGTTTCCGCGGGCCGCCGGCGATCCGCACCGTCGTCGCCGAAAGTGCCGCCGCAACGCCCGCCATCCCCGCCGCGGCCTATTGCCAGGGCACGCCGCTTCGCAACGAGATCGTGGCCCGTGACGCGACGCGGCTCGAGGCCGCGACCGAAGCGGCCATCGCAGCCATCGCCGCACGGTTTGGAACCGGCCGCGTGACCGGCAGGATCCAGGCGCTGGTGGTGGGTATCGCCCGCTGAGGCGCTGGTGTGCCTCATGCCCGTGCGGTTGACCCGGATCAAGGCGGCGGCCGGGACGTGCCTCGACCATGCGCGGGCCGGCATGTGCCGGAATCGTCGACGGAGCCCCCGATGCAATTCGAACTGTCCACCGCCCACAAGGATGCGGCCCCGATCACCGCCGCCATCCACGCGCTGGATCCCCAGGCCAGGGTCGTCCTGGATGCCAGCCGCGGTCGCCTGGAGGTGTTGGCCAGCGCAAGCAGCGCCCAGATCCTCGACGCGCTGCAGGGCATCGGATGCGCGGCCACGCTGCTGGAGAAAGAGGTGCACATCAGCGGCGGGAGCACCTGCTGCGGCCACTGCGGCTAGCGCAGTGGCTCCAGCCGCCAGTCATTGGCGCCTGGAACATGGCGGGCCGGATCCCGCAGCCTGCCAGCAGCCATGGTGGTGAACACAGGCTGCGCCCGGTTGTACGCGGTGCGAGCGCTCGTGCCGCTGGCATGCCGCGACCGGGCCCCGCCTCGGTGCCTGCGGCGAAGTGCCGGCAGCCACCAATGGACCGGCTGGCGCAGGGCGTGGGTGGTTTCGGGCGGGGACTGACCCACGTGGGCTGTCCGGGACATCACGCGAGGGCAAGAGGGTGGAAGAGGGGCAGCGCTCCGGCTGGCGGATGGGGCGGGGGTCTCGCTTGCCATCGACATGGTGGGCAGGTCATCGCGCGCATCCGCGGCGCGCTGCCGGCACCATCCCCTCTTCCACTGTGGTGTTTATGGGCCCGCGCCAACGGCCCCATATTGACCTCGATCAATCCGTGCCAAGGCCGTCCAGCGCCGCGGGCGTATCCAGCAAGGTCACGCCCGGCGCGGCGCGCAGATGCCCGCGCAGCCAGTAACCGTGCTCGGCGCCCACCAGGACGACGACGCGCCGGCCCGGGTTCTCCCGCGCCGCACGCTCGACGACCTCCAGCAAGTGCCCATTCCAGGCCTCCCAGCCGGTGCGCTCGGCCGGGCCCATCAGCGCCTCCTGCAGCGCGTGCTTGCCCCGCAGTGCGGTGTCGGTGATCTCGTCGTTGACCGCCGCCGGCGAGGTCCAGCGGGCCTTGAGCACCGCGTACAACCCATCGACGTACTGGCCGAGCGCCCTGGCCAGCGCCGGCTCGCGGCTGCTGAATGCCACGGTGTTGGCGCGGTAGGGCGCAAGCAGCGCGCCGTACAGCGGCTCGGCCGGCTCCATCGCGTAGACGCGGTAATGGTGGCGATCGATCAGCGGATAGATGACAGCCGGATACTCCTGCTTGGTCTCTTCCGGCGGCCGCGCCGCGAGATCGCCCGGCTGCAGTTCGACGCACAGAACGTCCGGTCTGAGCCGTTCGATGGCGCGGCCGAGCGTCGCGTTGTCGTAGGCCGGCACGGTGGCGTGCATCTGGTGCAGCGTGTCCAGCACGACCACCGTCGCCGGCGTGGTTTGCGCCATTGCCGCCATCGGCAGGGCCAGCCAGGCAGTGACGAGCATCCACCAACGCATGGCACGCTTCCGTAGTGTCGGGTGCGCAGGGTAGCGGGCTGCGTGCGGTCGTCGCAGTGCCGGAAGCCACGCGTCACCGCAGCACATGTGGTTCCGCCCGGGGTGGAAGGACGGAGCCGGTGGCGCGCCTCGAAGCTGGTCGGTCTCCCGGCCGCAAGGCGTAGTCATCGGCCGACAGACAGGCGCACCGGGCCGCGGCAAGCTCGGCTTTCGTATCCAAGCCAGGAGCCGCCATGGACCACATCAGGATGACCGTCATCGCCTTCGCCCTTCTCGCCTGCGCCTCGGCGGCAAGCGCGGCCGAGCGCCCTAGCGATCCCATCCGACACACCGCCCCAAGGGGAATTACCGACGCGTTCTATTCGTGCGTCGACAGGGCGAACTTCAACGAAATCGAAGAAGCCTATTGCACGTCGCAAGAGCGTGCGCAGCAGGAAAAACGGCTCAACACGACTTATCAGGCCTTGTTGCGCAAACTGGACGATGGGCAGAAAAAGCGCCTCGTCGAAGCGGAGCGCGCTTGGATCAAGTTGCAAGACGCGACGGGCCCATTCGAGGAGGGGCTTTACGGTCGCGAGATCATCGACAACCTCCAATTGGCGCAGAACGAACTTTTTGCCATCGCACGTCGAGCCGACCAGCTGGACGAGTACCTGGCGGTCGCCAGCGGCCTTTGATGCACTGCTTCTCGAAATGATCCCGTTAAAGGAGTAACGGAATGCGCGGACCTGATACGCACGACATTGATGCCGTCGCCGGCGCCATGTATTTCGTCGTTGGGCGCGCCACCGAAGGCGGCCCCGATCCCTACCGGCTGTCCATCGCGGGCATTACGCGACAAGGAGGCGACCGGGATTGGGGAAAGGTGGAAGAAGTCATCGCCAATAGCGGTTACTCGCTAGGGACTATCCAGGTCGACCTTGGCCAACGTGGGACGTGGCCGTTGGGTGCAACGGAAGATGTGCCGCCCAAGCCTGGCCAGGCCACTTACGTGGACGCCCTTGTCGCGCAGGTGGCGAAGTACGCCGAAGCGCACCACCTGGAGTTCCCTTCGGACAGGGCGCAACTTCGTGGCGACCTCCTGACGCATGGCAATGGAAAGGGACGCCACAGTGCGCTCAAGTTCATCGATTCTGCAACCCGTGACAGCTTCAACGCATGGGCAGGGTCCGAAGAAGGTGAACGATGGATCCACGCGAAAATCGACTATCCGCAGGTTCGCAATGCGGCCCGGCAAGCGCTGGATATGCTGGACTCCGTCGGCAAGAACATTCCCGAGGACCGCCGGTTCGAAACCTTGGCGCTCCTCACCAAGACAGCGAACCAAAGGCCATCCGGGATGGCCGAGTTTCGCAAGGTCCTCTCGGGCGGTGGCGATTACGAAGACGTGGTGGCCAAAGCGCAAGAAATGGCGATCCACCACCGTGGTTACGCGGGTGTGGCGGCTGTCCAAGCCGCCGGCCGCTACCTCAGGGCCTACGATGATCCGGAAAAAGCCGCTGCGCTTGCTCGCGCACAAGCCGAAGTGGGACGCGAGGACTTCAATCCAGCGACCTTTGCCAGTGATCAGGACCTGCAGGAGGGATTGAGGGCCATAGGCCAGGGGAGGCCGATCCACGTTCTCCGCCAGGGCTCCCATGGGGAGGAGGTCGTCTCTCTCCAGGCCCGTCTGGCCAGATTGGGTGTCACCGACACCCAGGGCCATGCGTTGAAGCCGGACGGCGATTTTGGCCCGAGCACACGGCAAGCCGTGGCGGCGTTCCAGCACACCCATGGCCTGGAGGCTGACGGCCGCGCAGGCCCGAAGACGCTCGAGGCTTTGGACGATGCCATCCGCAGGCAACCCGCGAGCCTGGCCGATCGCGCTCATGCCGGACATCCGCTGTTCTGCCAGGCGCTGGAGAAGGTTCACCTCATCGACGCCAGGTGCGGGCGGACGCCTGACCCGCTGTCGAGCAATCTGGCCGGTTCACTGGCCACGGCGGCACAGGCGCGCGGGCTTGCCCGCATCGACCACGTGGTGCTGGGTGAGAACGCCACGCGGGCGTTTGCCGTGCAGGGGGAGCTTGATTCGCCGTTCAGGCGGTTCGCGAGCGTGGACATCCTGCAAGCGGTTGCCACGCCGCTGGAGAAAAGCAGCGCGGCGTTCCCTGCAGTTCCCCGGCCGCGCGCGGAAGAGTCGCCGGTGACCTTGCCCCGGCAGACGTTCGACCAGCCCGCGATGCAGGACGCGCATCGCCAGTAGGTGGTCGCCCCCCGGGGCGGCCAGTACACAACGGAGACCCGCGTGCGGTTCCGATCCGCGCAACCCCGGGCGGCGCCCACGGGCCGTCGATCGCCATGCCGGCAAGGCGAACGCCGCGACGCGCGGCCGTCGCGCCGTCGACCGGCAGGGGGCCCGGGGCCCTGATTGCTGCTAAGTTCCCAGGCTGCCCATACGCCTGCCGGAGGTTCCCCATGTCCCGTGTCGCTTTCGCTGGTTCATCGGCCGCCGCGCGCCGCGGGCCCTGGCGCCTCGCCCTGGCCGTATCGATGGCTCTCGCGGGCGGCACGGCCGGCGCCCAGGCGTCCGCGGACGCGCGTGTGCCGCCGCCGCAGGACACGCCCTATCCGGGCACCGTGGCGATCCACGTGGATGCCAGCGATACGCGCCAGGGCATCTTCCGCGTCCACGAGACCCTGCCGGTGCAGGCCGGCGCGCTGACGCTGCTGTATCCGAAATGGATCCCCGGCGACCATTCGCCGAGCGGCCCGGTGGCCATGCTTGCCGGCCTGAAGCTGAGCGCCGACGGCAAGCCGCTCAAGTGGACGCGCGATGAATATGACGTGTACGCGTTCCACCTGAACGTGCCTGCCGGCGTGTCCAGCATCGATGCGGACTTCCAGTACCTCTCCAGTCGCGATGGCGGCTACGAGATGACCGACCGCATGCTGGACCTGGAATGGAACAAGGTGGCGCTGTACCCGGCCGGCCACTTCTCGAGGAACATCACCTTCGCGCCTCGCGTGACCCTGCCGCACGGCTGGCAGTTCGGCAGCGCGCTGGAACCGGACGGCCAGGCGAAGCTGTCTTCCTCGGGCGACACCACCACCTTCAAGCCGGTGGCGTTCAACACGCTGGTCGATTCGCCGATCTATGCGGGCCGGTATTTCAAGCGCGTCGACCTCACGCCCAAGGGCGGCGCACCGGTGCACCTGGACGTCGTGGCGGACGCGCCCAGGTACCTGGAGATCACGCCGGAGCAGTTGCAGGCGCATCGCGCGCTGGTGGCGGAGGCGACGACGCTGTTCGGCTCGCACCATTACGACCACTACGATTTCCTGTTCTCGCTGTCCGACCAGCTCGGCGGCAACGGCCTGGAACATCACCAGTCCAGCGAGAACGGGCTGGAGGCGGACTACTTCACCGCATGGAAGGAGGCCGCACCGGGACGCGACCTGCTCGCGCACGAGTACACCCACTCCTGGAACGGCAAGTTCCGCCGGCCGGCAGACCTGTGGACGCCCAACTTCAACGTGCCGATGGGCGACTCGCTGCTATGGGTCTACGAGGGGCAGACCCAGTACTGGGGCTTCGTGCTGACCGCGCGCGCCGGACTGTGGACACCGGAACAGTTCCGCGATGCGCTGGCCATGACGGCGGCGAACTACGAACGCAACCGCGAAGGCTTCCACTGGCGCACGCTGGAGGACACCACCAATGACCCGACCGCTGCGCATCGCGCCGGCCTGCCGTACCGCAGCTGGCAGATGAGCGAGGAGTATTACAGCGCCGGCCAGATGATCTGGCTGGAGGTCGATGCCAAGCTGCGCGCGCTGACGCACGACAGGAAGTCGCTGGACGACTTCGCGCGCGCGTTCTTCGGCGTCGACAACGGCAGCTTCGTGACCAGGACCTACACCTTCGACGACGTGGCCGCGGCCCTGAACGGGGTGGCGCCGTACGATTGGGCGGGCTTCCTGCACGCGCGCGTCGACACGCTCGATCCGCCGCTGCTCGACGGCCTGGCAGGCACCGGCTGGAAGCTGGTCTACACCGACCAGCCAAGTGCCTACGAAAAGCAGTACGACAGCCGGCCGCAGTCGCCCCGGCACCTGTACAACTTCGCCTGGTCGATCGGCCTGACACTGGACGAGCACGGACAGATCAACGACGTGCGCTGGGATGGGCCGGCCTTCAGGGCGGGCGTCAGTACCGGTGCCACGCTTGTGGCCGTGAACGGCCACGACTACACGACCGACGTGCTCAAGCAGGCGATCACCGCCACCAAGGGCGGCAGCACACCGATCCGGCTCCTGCTGAAATTCCAGGGGGGCTACCGCAGCGTGCCGGTGGACTACAGCGGTGGCCTGCAGTACCCGCACCTGGCACGCGTCGAGGGCACGCCGGACTACCTTGGCGAGATCATCGCGCCGCACACCCGGTAGCGGGCGGCGTAAGGGCAGGACGGCCCGGTCGCCTTCGACACGGGTCGCCTTCGATACCGCATGCGACGCGCGCGGGTCGCGCTGGGCTGGCGCGCGGGCGGGGGGCTGTTGCCTCCGCACTGAACTGGCGCCCGGTGGAAGAATCGGCTGCCGGGGGACGTGGAAGCCAGGCACCCGCGGGCAGCGGTGGGGAACCGCTCGGCGCGTGCAGGCAGGAGAAGGCCGGGCGCGAGGCCCGGCCCTGGCGCTGAAGTCAGCGAATCAGAAACGAGGTCCGTTGGGGAGGTTGGCGCCGGTGGCGCCGCGTCCCGTGGCGTTCAGTCCCGCGCCGGTGCCGGTGGCGATATCGGCGGCGCCGTGGCGCTCGAAGACCGCGCGGGCGCGGTCGCGCTCGACCATGTCCTCGGTGTGCACGGTGATCAGCGTATGGCCGTCGCGCAGGCGCTCGTCGTAATGCCTGGCTTCGATCTCGGGAATGCCCATGCCGATGAGCGCGCCGACGATGCCGCCGGTCGCGCCGCCGACCGCCGCGCCACCGAGCGCGGCCATGATCGGTCCGGCGGCGATGAACGGGCCCAGGCCTGGAATGGCCAGGGTGCCGATGCCGACCAGCCAGCCCAGCCCCGCGCCGGCGCCCATGCCGATCACGCCACCCGTGGTCGCGCCCTCGGGCGCCTTGGTGTGGTGCTCGGTGGCGAATTCGCGCGTGCCGCTGCGGTCCTGCATCAGTACGGAGATGTCGCTGCTGGAGAAGCCGGCCTCCTTCAGATCGTCGACGATGGCCTCGGCCTTGTCCCGGTTGGGAACGGTGCAATACACGGATGCGTACATGGATGGTCTCCTCACTCCGGATCGGAATCGGTTTCGATGTCGAGCTGGTTGTCGACGCGGATCACGCCGCGCACGCTGGCGGCGTCCTGCTCCACGCGCGCCTTTTCCTGCGCGCTGGCCACCGGCCCGCGCAGGGTCACCACGCCGTTGCTGGCCACCACCTTGACGTTGCGGGCCTTCACCGAAAGCTTGCCGTCGTCCACGATGGCCTTACGCACGCCCGCGACCAGGTCGATTGCGGACGAGCTGTTGGACTGGTCCATCGGCGTGGTGGTGGCATCGTTGCGGTCGCGCCGGTTGAGGCGGGTGTTGTCGGCATCCTCGCCGGTCACGCCACCGGCCTGCTGGCTGGACGCCGGTGGCGACTGCATGGGCGTGGCCTGTTGCGCGAACGCGCCGGTACTTGCCGCGAGCGCTGCAAACACGCCCACGGCCAGGGGTCTGGGCAATGCGGGTTTCATGCGTTCCTCCTCGTTGGTCGCCATGCGGGGACGGCCCGCTCTCCGGCTGCGGCGATGGCTTGGGCCGGAGGGCCACGCTAGGAAGCCGGCGGTAAAATGGTCGTGTCATCGCGGTGAGCGAACTCCACTATTGACCGGCGGCGACCTGCCGCGGTGCGCGGGCGTTCGGGCGTTCACTTCCGCCCGGCCATCTGCTATGAGTTCCCGCTCCACGGCATGGAATGGACGATCCGGTGATCGGCAGCCCGCCTTCGTCCCGTCACTGGCGCGACCTCGCCCGGCTGCGGCGCGTGCGCGACCGCATCGACCGCGAATACGCGCAGCCGCTCAACGTCGAGGCGCTGGCGCGCGGCGTGCACATGTCCGGCGGGCACCTCAGCCGCCAGTTCAAGGCCGCGTTCGGCGAATCGCCTACAGCTACCTGATGACCCGGCGCATCGAGCGCGCGATGGCGCTGCTGCGCCGGGGCGACCTCAGCGTCACCGAGGTCTGCTTCACCGTCGGGTGCGCCTCGCTCGGGACATTCAGTACGCGCTTCACCGAGCTGGTCGGTCGCTCGCCGGGTGCCTACCGGCGCGAGACGGCCGGCGCGACCGCCGGCATGCCCTCGTGCGTCGCGCGGCAGGTGACGCGGCCGGTCAGGAATCGAGAAGCGCCGGAGCGGGAACCGGACCTAGCATGACCGCTCCTTCACACCGGGCACCAGCGCCATGGACATCACCATCCACGCCAGTTTTCTTCCGCACGACGACCCGGACGCCTCGCTGGCGTTCTACCGCGACACGCTGGGCTTCGAGGTGCGCAACGACGTCGGCTACAACGGCATGCGCTGGATCACCGTCGGCCCGCGCGACCAGCCGGGCACCTCCATCGTGCTGTTCCCGCCGGCGGCGAGCCCGGGCGTAACCGACGAGGAAAAACAGACCATCGCCGGGATGATGGCCAAGGGCACCTACGCCATCATGCTGCTGGCCACCCCGAGCCTCGATGCCGCGTTCGAACGGATCCAGGCCAGCGGTGCCGAGATCGTCGAGGAACCCACCCGGCAACCCTATGGCGTGCGCGACTGCGCGGTGCGCGATCCGGCGGGCAACCTGCTGCGCGTGCAGGAGCGGGCGAAGTAGGGTTCACCGCCGCAGCGGCCGCGCCCGCAACGGTGGGCCGGTGCCCCTGCGGTCCGCGAATTGATGCCGAGCACGGCTTCACCCATTGCCACGCCGATCTCACGCGCGGCTTACCGTCGCCGAGTAGGATCGCCGCCCTGGTGCGGGAGCGGCGAGGCAACGGCTGAGCTGTCCAGGTGCAGGCGCAAGGCGCGCCGCGGCACTCCCGGGATTTCCCATGTGCGAGGCCGCGGCGGCAGCGTCCGGCCAACGACTTCGCGCATGCCGGCCGGAAAAGGGCCGGCGGCAGGCCATGGCGGGCCACGTCCGGTGGCCCGCGACCTGCGAGGCGCACGCGGCACCGCCCGATCCTGCCGCACTTTCCCTGGAGGGTCTCCCCATGACTCCTCGTAAGCGACTTCTGGTCGGCGCGCTGGCGCTTGGCCTTTCCCTCGTCGTCGCCACACCGGCGCTTGCCGCCGATGCCGCCGCGACGCCCAGCACGCAGGACATCGTCAGCCTGGTGCAGACGCACACCGGCTATCCGGTGAAGGTGTCGGTCTATGCCACGGGACTGAACAACCCCCGCGGCCTGAAATTCGGGCCCGACGGCTATCTCTACGTGGCCGAGGGCGGCCGTGGCGGCACCCATACGACGACCGCCATGGACTGCACGCAGGTGCCGGAGGTCGGGCCGTACAGCGGCAGCTTCACCGGTGGGCGTATTTCCCGGATCGGCCACCACGGCAAGCGCGTCACGGTCACCAACAGGTTCCCCTCGAGCCAGACCAGCGCCGAGACCGGCTCACTGGTCAGCGGCGTGGCGGACGTCGCCTTCATCGGCCACACGCTGTATGCCATTACCGCCGGTGCCGGCTGCTCGCACGGGCTCAAGGGCACCCACAACGGCATCGCCCGGGTGGACGCCGACGGGTCGATCCACTGGATCGCCAACCTCAGCCGCTACCAGAAGCACCACCCGGTGCAGAACGCGGAAGAGGAAGACTTCGAGCCGGACGGCACCTGGTACAGCATGGTGGCGCTGCACGGCCACCTGTACGCGCTCGAACCCAACCACGGCGAGCTGGTGAAGGTGAGCCTCGACGGCAAGGTCCGGCGCGTGGTCGATGTCTCGGCCAGCCAGGGGCATATCGTGCCGACCGCGCTGGCGTACCACGGCCGCTTCTTCATCGGCAACCTTGGCACGTTCCCGATCACGGCGGGCTCGGAGAAGGTGCTGCGGCTGACCGGCAACGGGCAGCTGTGGCCGGTGGCGGACCGGCTGACGACCGTACTGGGGATCGCCTTCCACCACGGGCGCATGTACGTGCTGGAGAACACCACCGGCAAGGACAACCTTGGACCGACGCCGGGTACCGGCAAGGTGGTGCGCATCGATCCTTCAGGTGCGCGCCGCACCGTGATCACCGGGCTGGTCTTGCCCTCGGCGATGACGTTCGGTCCGGACGGAGCGCTGTACGTGTCCAACGTGGGCTTCGGCTTCCCGCCGGGCATGGGGCAGGTGCTGCGCTTCGACCTCGACGGCTGGCGCCATCCGCATTGATGGCAAGCTGGAAGCGGCCCGCATGACGGGCCGCTTCCATCGGCGGTCTACTTTTCGATCGCCTTGACCGCGTCGAGCGTTTCCTGCACGTGCCTGTTCGGCTTGAGGCTGGAATAGACGTGGACGATCTTGCCCGAGGGGGCGATCACGTAGGAGGTGCGGTCCGACCAGCCGGGGCGCATCGGGAGCAGGGCGTCGTACTCCTTTGCGATCCTGGCGCCGGCGTCGGCCGCCACCGGGAACTTGCCGCTGCAGTGTTCGGTTTCCTTCGAGAAATCGGCCAGCTCGTCGGTGTTGCCGGCGGTCACGCCGATGACCGTGGCGTGCTGCGCCTTGAACTGGTCGATCGCCTGGGAGAACAGGTGCGCTTCCAGATTGCAGCCGGCGGTGTGTGCGGCCGGGAAGAAGTACACCACCACCGGTCCCTTCTTCAGGGCCTCCGACAGGTTGAACGTGAAGGCCTTGCCGGCGAGATAGGCCGGTGCGGTGAAATCCGGTGCCTGCGTGCCTTCCTTCAGCGCGGCCAGGGCCGGAGCGGCCAGCAGGGTGCCGGCCAGGGCGAGCGCGGCGAGCTTGAGCGGAGACTTCATGGCGGGACTCCAGGGAAGGGAAAGGTCTGCCGGTTATACGCCACAAACGCGCCAACGGATGCCTCGCGGGGTGGCGAGGCACGAGGGCCGGGGGCCAGCCGCCCAGGTTTGCCCGGTCCCGGGGGGCTTCCTGCCGACGGTCCAGGTTGACCGGCCACCGGTGCGAAGGCGTATCGAGCCCGCATGGAGCAGGTGCCGCAAGGGCGCGCGAGCCGTCGCACCGCGCGGGCTCCGGCGCAAGGCATCACGGCGTTGCGGATGGCGCCGCGCGGCGTCCGAACACGGGATGGGCACTGGTGGTACCTTGCCGGGCGCGACCGCGCTGCGAGCAACCTCCGCGAGGGGCCGCGATCCGCGGTGCCGGAACGCCGCGTCGGGCCGCATCGAGCCACGCGGGACAGGGGCATGGTCGGCAGTGGTCATCGGGGGCGACCGATCCGCCAACGGTTGCCGATACCGCCAGCGGCTCGAGGCGCTCACGCTTGTCGGCGGATCGAATCAGGCAGGCAACAGGGGGAATCCGATGAGACTGACTGCACCATCCAGAGCACCGCAGCTGCACTTCGTCGACATCTATGGGCGCCGCGTCGACATCGGCGGTTCGGGTCGGCGCACGCTGCTGTGCTTCTTTCGCGACGCGGCGTGTCCATTCTGCAATCTGCGCATCTACGAACTGACCAGCCACCATGCGGCGCTGTCGTCGCTGGGCCTGGACATCGTGGCGGTTTTCACCTCCACGCCCGAGGCGGTGCAGCGTTTCGTCGCCCGCAAGCCACGACCCTTCAGCGTGGTGGCCGATCCCACCTCGCACGCGCACGAGACCTACGGAATCGAGCGCTCGCTCTGGCGCAAACTCAAGGCGATCGTCACGCGCGTGCCCGCGCTGATCAAGGGGTTGCGCATCGTCGGGCTGGCCGGCCTCAACACCACGAACCTGATGCCGGCCGATTTCCTGATCGACGAGGAGGGCAACATCGTGGAGGCCTACTACGGCTCCGACGCGGGCGATCGCATTCCGCTCGAGCGCGTGGAACTGTTCCTGGCGCGCGGCATGCTCGCCCGGGCCGGGATGAAGCCGGCACAGGCGGCGGTGCACTCCTGAAGACAAGCGCCGGGGCAAAGGAAAGGCGGGGCATGCCCGCCTTTCCGGTTTTCCCGCGGGAGGATCGCGGCGGGAGCGACGTGGTTTCCCGCAAGCCCGGACGGCTCATTCCGCGCCCTCTCCCGGGAGAGAGGGCGCGGAGCGCGGCGGCTTACTTGTGCGGCTTGAAGGCGACCGCAGCTTCCACGGCGGCGGCCGAATCAACGATGCCCGCACCGATGGAGTACTTGCCCTTGGGTCGGATCATCGGCTCGTAGGCGGTCTTCTGCAGCAGCTTCAGCACCTGCTTGGGCTTGAGCGGCGGCAGGCACAGTTCCTTGCGTGCGCTCTGCATCAGCGCGACCGTGCCGGTGACGTGCGGAGCTGCCTGCGAGGTGCCGGCGTAGCCGCCGTAGGAGGTGCCTTCGGGCACCGGCGTGGTGTCGCCGTTGTTGAGCGCCTGCCAGATGAAGCCGTCGTAGGAGACCGTGCCGGTGTTCGGATCGTCGTCCTGGTAGACGCCGCCGCCGGGCGCGGCGATCTCCACCGAGTGGCCATAGTTGGAATAGTAGGTGCGCTGGCTGGTGATGCCGGTGGCCGCCACGGTGATCACGCCGGGACATCCGGCGGGTGTGTACTTCGCCGCGTCGTCGCCGCTGTTGCCGGCCGAGACCACCACCACCGCGCCGAGCGCGTTCGCCTCGGCCACGGCCTTGGCGGTCACGTCGTGGGGGTTGCAGCGACCCTTGCCGCCCAGGCTCAGGTTGATCACCTGCGCAGGATGACGGTTGCGCGGCACGCCCTCCACCTTGCCGCCGGCCGCCCAGACGATCGCATCGGCAATGTCGCTGGTGTAGCCGCCGCAGTGGCCGAGCACGCGTACCGGCAGCACCCTGGCGTGGAAGGCGATGCCGGCCATGCCCTGCGCGTTGTCGGTGATTTCCGCGCCGGCGGTGCTGGCCACGTGGGTGCCGTGCCAGGAACTCGACTCCGGCGGGTTGTCGGCGTTGGTGCAGGCGGACAGCCACGGCTCGGTGGTGGTCCAGTCGCCGAGGTCCCAGCCGCCGGGGACGCGGTCGTCCGTCGGGCGGCCGGAAACCAGGGCGTCGGTGATGAAGTCGTAGCCCTTGTCGGCCAGGCTGGTGTTGACGTCCACGTGGCGGGTGATGCCAGTGTCCAGCACGGCGATGACGACACCCTTGCCGTCGGCCAGGTCCCAGGCATCGTTGACGCGCGTGCCGCCGTGGTTGGCATCGCCGAAGTAGGTGATGCTGCCGTCGGGTGCCTTCAGGTCCCACTGGTAGTACGGGTAGTAGGTGTCGCTGGGACTGAAGGTGGTCGGCAAGAGGCTCGCCGGCGCCTGGATGTCGCGCACGCGGTGCAACATCACGTCAGGCGCCACGAAAGCCACCGCCGGATCGGTCGCGATCTGGCGCACCAGGCTGGCCGCTTCGCTGCTGTCGAGTTTGCGCGAGGTGCGCACCAGGTCCGCGCCCGTGGCGAGTTTGCGCTGGTACGCCGGCTGCACGCCGGCGGCGCGGCCGACCGCGGTGGCGCGGTTCAACCCGGCGCGGCTGATCGCCGCGGCGACGTTCTGCAACAACGCGGCATGGTCGCGGCGCTCGGTGCTGCCATCGCGGTAGGTGACGATGAACCGGTCGTACTGCCCGCCGGGCGTCACGCCGCTCAGGTCGAAGTGCGTGTCGGTCGGCCCCGGTGGCGTGGCAGCGTGGGCGGACAGGGACAGGGCGAGGGCGATGGAGGCGCCAAGCAACGCCTTGATCGCGTAACGGTGTGTCATGCGGTGATCCTCCGTGGTGGGCGCCGGTCATGCGGCGCATGAAGAGACGACAGCGCCGGTCGGCGCCGCCTTGTCATCGGAACACTCGGTGCCGGAGAGCCCCCGCCTCCAGCCAGCCGTTGCCGCAGCCTCCCGCGGGCAACTGGCGCAGACACTAGGCATACGGTTGTAGCGCAGTCGTGAAATCGGCAAGGCGGGGCACGGTGCACGGCGACCCGTTCGAACGCCAGCGGAGCGCACGCCAGGGCCCCCCGGCAACACCGGAAACCCGCTCGCGCCTGCTGGCGGGCTCTTCCATAAAGGTCGTGGCAAACCGCCGGGCTCGGGCGTATCGTGGCGCGCGCACACTCCCGTGTGCGTGCATGCGTAGACGCTGGTCGACCCGATCGACCGCAGCGTCCTGCAGGGGGACGCGGTCACCTAACCGGTTTGCGGACGAACAGGAGACCGTTTATGAAGACTCGACTGCTCATCGCCCTGGCGGCGATGACCTTTGCCACCTGTGCGCTGGGGACCACCCCCGCCACGCTGAAGCTGCAGAAAGGCGCAACCACGACGCCCCAGACCACGCCCGTCGGCGGCGCGCCGATCACCAGCCTGGAGCAGGATCCGGCCATGTCCGCCGGCGATGCCGACTCGGGCGACGGCGAGGACGAACTGGGCGCAGAGCCGGTGGTGAACCGCACCATCAGCCATGGCCACCACAATGGCCTGAACGTGATGGGCCATGCTACGCGCGCCAAGTCGCATCCGCAGCTGGCAGGCGGCTTCGAGGGCCTGAATTTCCACGACCAGCGCTACGCGAACAACGGCAACCAGTTCTCGCTGGAGCCGCCGGACCAGGGCCTGTGCGCCGGCAACGGGTTCGTCGTCGAAAGCGTCAACGACGTGCTGGCGATCTACGACCGCTCCGGCAACGAGCTGGTCGGACCGGTCGACCTGAACACGTTCTACGGCTATCCCGCGGCGATCAATCGCACGACCGGTGCCTACGGCCCGGACATTACCGACCCCTCGTGCTACTACGACGCGGACACGCGCCGCTGGTTCCACGTCGTGCTGACGCTCGACCGGGTCGGCATCAGCTCGGCGCTCTCGGGCACCAACCACCTGGACATCGCGGTCAGCCAGACGGCCGATCCGACCGGCGCCTGGACCGTCTACCGCTTGCCGGTGCAGAACAACGGCACGCAGGGCACGCCCGACCACGGCTGCACGGCGGGCTTCTGCCTGGGCGACTATCCGCATATCGGCGCCGACGCCAACGCGATCTTCCTGACCACCAACGAGTTCGCGCTGTTCGGTCCGGGCTTCTACGGTGCGCAGATCTACGCCATCTCCAAGCGCGCACTGGTGGCTGGGGATGCCTCGCCCAACGTGGTGTTGTTCAACGCCGGTGACCCGAGCGTGCCGGCTCCCGCGTTCACCGTGTGGCCGGCGATCTCCAGTGGCGGACAGTACGCCGGCGCGCATGGCGGCACCGAATACCTGCTCAGTTCCGATGCGGTGTTCTACGACGAGGGCACGTCGGAAACCATCTGGCTGTGGAAGGTTTCCAACACCAGCGCGATCGACAGCGCGCCGATGACGCTGGCGCTGGATGTCTCGCCGGTGGGCGTGCAGACCTACGCCGTGCCCACCAGCCTCGTCCGCCAGAAGCCCGGTGACGCGCCGCTGCGCGACTGTTTCGCGCTGACCGGTTGCGCGCCGACGTACCTGGGTTATCCCAACATCGTCTATCCGGCACCGCGCCCGATGGCGGTCAACGACTCGCGCATGCAGCAGGTCAGCTTCGCCAACGGCAAGGTGTGGGGCACGCTCGATACCGACGTGCTGCTCGAAGACGGCAGCCACGGTTCGGGCGTAGCCTACTTCGTGATCGACCCGAACTCCGGCGGTGTGTTCGCCAACGGCACGCTGGCCTTGCCGGATGCCAACCTCACCTACGGCACCTCGGCGGTGACCCAGAGCGGGCGCGGCGTGATCGCCTTCACCGTGGTCGGCCCCAACGACTGGCCCAGCGCCGGCTATGCCAGCTTCGACGCGAAGCTCGGCGCCGGCGAGGTGCACATCGCCGCCGCGGGCGCGGCGCCGTGGGATGGCTTCACCGGCATCCCGTACCTGGCCGGCAACCGGCCGCGCTGGGGTGATTACGGCGCGGCGGCGGCCGAGGGCAACACGATCTGGACGGCCTCCGAGTACATCGCGCACTCGTGCACGCTGGCCCAGTACCTGACACCACCGCTGTTCCAGTGTGGCGGTACGCGCGGTGCGCTCGGCAACTGGTCGACGCGCATCTCCAGGCTGCGTCTCTGAGCGCGGGCGAGTCGGCGATGGGCGCGCGCGCCGCGTCCATCGCCACCGGCCAGCTCAGTTGAGCTCGGGGGCCCGGCGCCCGGTGGCGAGCGCACGCACGGCCAGCTGCTGGCGCCCGTTGATGCCGGCGCGTTCGAAGATGTTGTGCAGGTGGGTCTTTACCGTGGTCGGGCTGATCCCAAGGTGCCGGCCGATCTCCTTGTTGCTCAGGCCCTGCGCCACCCAGTGCACGATCTCGCGCTGCCGGCCGGTCAGTGGCCCGGGGCCCGGCAGCGCCGGCCCCGCCTGCAACAGGTGTCTGAGGTCGGCCAGCGCCGCGGCCATCAGCGCGCGGGGAATCCAGGCGTCGCCGGCATGGATGGCCTCGATCGCGCGGTGCCATGCCGCGGCGGGCGCATGACGAGGCAGGCAGCCGTGCACGCCCAGCTTCACGCAGGCGAGAACCTCCGGCCGCGCCAGCGTGTCGGCGAAAGCGAGGATCCTGGGTGCGGCCGGGCGGGCCAGCAGATGGCCGAGCAGCCCCGGACAGGCCTGGGCCCAGCACGCCTCGACCACTGCCACCGAGGGGCCACGCGCGGCCGCCAGCATCGACAGATGCTCCACTGTTCCGCTCTCGCCGAGCACCCGCAGATCCTCGAAGCGCCCGAAGTCGGCGACCAGCGCATGCCGGGTGGCAGGGTCCGGTCCGCCTAGCACGATGCTGATCATGCGGCCCTCCCGCACTCCCGCACCTTCCCTGCGCAAGGATTGGTTTGCCGGCGTGAGTCCGGTGTGTAACCGGTCCGTGCGGGAGGGCCGCGCGTACTCCGAACGGAGTATTCAATCGCGCACGATGCGCGCCGCATGCTGCGCTCCCCGCCGCCGCGGCGGTTCCCCCGGGAGTACACGCTCATGAAGACAACGCGCCTGCTCGGCATGCCTTTGCTGGCCCTGCTGCTGACCCTGGTCGGGGCAGCCCCCGCCTGGGCCGCCACAGTGGTGACCTACACCGGACAGGGCTTCAGTTTCGACGGCAACACGCACAACCTCCAGGACGAGCGCTGCGGCCTCACCGGTCAGGACGATGCCGACGATGGCGGCACCGGCCTGTTCGCCAACTGGAATGGCCCGGGCCAGCCCTACCGGACGGGACAGGGCTACCTGGTCTGGGTGCTCACCGCCAACGGTGCGGTGTCCGCCACGCTGACGCTGCCCGATCGCACGGTGCAGATGATCAAGGTCGGCGGTACCTTCAAGTACGCCAGCAAGTACTACCGCTACCGCAGGCTGGTGGGCCTGCCGGTCACCGCCACCTACCAGGGGGACGTCAGGAACGGCAACGTCCAGCTGGTCGTCAGCCATGGCTGCCAGCCGATGAAGACGCCGGGCGCATGGTGCTCGCCGGGCTTCTGGAAGAACGCCTCGCAGGATGCCTGGAACCTGGTCGGCGTGGACAAGTACGCCGCCTTCAACGACACCGTCGTCCCGAACTTCTACATCACGCCTTCGCCCGCCCAGCCGACGCTGTGGCAGGTGCTGACCACGCCCGGTGGCAACACCTTCGGGTCGGCGGCTCCCCCGTACGGACTGAATGCCTACAAGGCGACGGCGGCCTACCTGACCAGTCGCATTCCCGGCTACCACTTCGCGCCGAGACAGGTCGGCAACGAGTGCGCCTGCCCGATCGACAACCACGGCAATTACAAGGTCCCGCTGGACTGAGGACCATCCGACGGCGGCATGCTCCCGGTCCCCGAGGCCGGGAGCATGCACACGCCTGGGGAGCGCACGATCCATCGCCAATTGCCTTACCATCACGCGATGGACACATTCCCTGCGGCAGCTCACAAAAGACGCGGCAGCCTGGCCTGCGTAGGCATGGGCATGACGCTGGGCTCGCACCTCACGCCGCTGGCGCGCAGCCACATCGAACAGGCGGACGTGGTGTTCGCGGGACTATCCGACGGCATCGTCGAGAAATGGCTGGAGCGCATGCATCCGGACGTGCGCAGCCTCCAGTCGTATTACCGGGAAGGCAAGTCGCGCCTGAAGACCTATCGCGAGTGGGTCGAACTGATGATGGCCCAGGTGCGCGCCGGCAAGCGCGTGTGCGGGGTTTTCTACGGGCATCCGGGCATCTTTGCCTGGTCGCCGCACAAGGCCATCGAGGTGGCGCGCGCGGAGGGATTCGACGCGTTCATGGAGCCGGGTATCTCGGCCGAGGACTGCCTCTATGCGGACCTGGGCATTGATCCGGGCCGTTTCGGTTGCCAGCATTTCGAGGCGAGCCAGCTGCTGTTCTACGAGCGGCGGATCGACCCCAGCGGGTACCTCGTGCTCTGGCAGGTCGCACTGGTCGGCGATCGCTCGCTCGGGCGTCTGGCCACGGGCGCCGCATACCGGCAGTTGCTGGTCGATTTGTTGCTGAACGACTACCCGTCCGATCACCAGGTGATCATTTACCGCGCGCCGACCCTGCCGATCGAAATGCCGCGGGTCCGGCGCGTCGCCCTGGCCGATCTTGCCCTGACCCCGATGACGGCGGAAGAAACCCTGGTCTTGCCGCCGGCCTTGCCCTTGAAACCCAACCTGGCCATGCAGGCGCGGCTGGCCGAACTGGACGAGCGCGAGAAAGCGGCGGCGAGTATTCCGACAACAGCATAATATCGCCGGCAGCGGCTCCGTTGGGACCATCCCACCGCTACCGCCCGCGTCTTTGCGGCGCACCATTTAACCGACACACGCGTAACCACAGGGGCCTGGAATGACCGACACCATCGATTTGCTGGAAACGATCGGATGCGACTCGTCTCTGCGCCATGCATCGGCGGAGGAGTTGGCTCGCGTTCTGGAACAGGCGAAGGCTCCCGAGGCCTTGAAGGCTGCGGTGGCTGCGGGCGACAGCTCGATGCTCTCGGCGGCACTGGGCCAGCCGCAGCCGTTCCAGGCGCCGCAGATCACCCAGATGCCTGCCCATGAAGAGGAGCCGCTGGAAGAGGAGCCGCTCGATATTCCGGCTCCCGACAGCAAGTAGTCGCCGGCCTGCCCGCTGATGTTCCGCTCGAACCGTATCCGAGCCTGTGCCGCAGTAGCGGGCATGGCCTGGTGCGCGCTGGCATACGCGGGTCCCGATGGCGTACCGGTCACGGACGCCGAACGGTTCCTTGAGCAGGCCGAGAAGCTGCGCACCAGCGACCATCCCCGTTTCGTGGAGATGCTCGCCCGGATCCATCGCGAAGCACCAAGGCTGACTCCCGAGGAGCAATGGCAGCTACGGTATCTGGATGCCTGGGAAACCATGTTCCAGGGGGATTACGCCAAGTCGGAAGCCAGGCTGCGCGAGATCGCCGAGCGCTCGGGCAACGAGGTCCTTGTGGCCAAGGCCTCCGGCCTGCTGCTGAGCAACCTCTGGCTGAACCGGCGCTATGAGGAGGCTTTCGGCCTGGCCAACCGCCTGACCGCGGAGCTGCCGCGCATCAAGGACCCCCAGGCCCGATTCCTGTTCCTGGCGGACCTGTCGCAGATGCTCAACCTGGCGGGCCAGATCGAGCTGGCGGTGCAATACGCGCACATGGCCGAGCAGGCTTTGCCACCCGGGGAAAGCCTTTGCCGTCCGCTCTCCCGGGAGGTCGCCGCGCTCTACAACGGCAAACGGCTGACCTCGGCCAGCGAAAAGCTCAAGCAGGCGATCGATACATGCGATGAAGCGGGGCAGCCGGTCTTCAGCAACGCCATGCGCCTTGTCCTTGGCAGCCTCTATCTGGACGAGAACCAGCCGGCCAGGGCGCTCGCCCTGCTCGTCAAGATAGGTCCGGGGATTCGCACCAACGCCTATTACCCGCACATCCTGTCGGCGCAGGTTGAGCGGGCACAGGCTTACGAGAAGCTGGGGCGTTACGACGAGGCACGGAAGGCCGCGCTGGCCGCGGTCGCGATGGTCGAACCGGGAACCGTCGACGAGTGGCTGGCAGAGGCCTATGAAGTTCTCTACCTGGTTGAAAAGAAGACGGGGAATACGGCTGCCGCGCTTTCGTACTTCGAGCGCTATTCAGCGGAAGACAAGGGATATCTGGACGATGTCAGGGCGCGGGTTCTGGCCTACCAGGCCGCGCAACAGCACATGCTGGCCCAGAAGATGGAAACGGAACGGCTGAGCAAGCAGAACAAGATCCTCCGCCTGCAGCAGGCGCTGGACACCAAGGCGGTCGAAACCAGCCGGCTCTACAACATCCTGTTGCTGGTGGTGATCGCTTCCATCGTGTTCTGGATGTTCCGCCTGAAGCGATCCCAGCTGCGCTTCAAGAGGCTTTCGCGACTGGACGGCCTCACCGGCATCCTCAACCACCAGCACTTCATCTGCAGGGCGGAGCACGCGCTGCACCAGCTGGACAAGAAGGTCGGCCATGCCTGCCTGATCGTGCTGGACCTGGACCACTTCAAGCTTGTCAATGACACCCATGGCCATGCCATGGGCGACACGGTGCTCAAGCGCACCGTCGCGGCCTGCCAGCAGCAGTTGCGCCCGACCGATCTGTTCGGCCGGCTGGGCGGGGAGGAATTCGGCATCCTGCTGTACGAGTGTTCGCGCGAGCAGGGCATGGACATCGCCAACCGCATCCGGGCGGCGATCGTCGAATCGACTGTCATCAAGGATGGCTGCGACATCATGGTGTCGGCCAGCGTGGGCCTGGCCTCGACCGCAACGTCCGGCTACGGCGTGCAGCGGCTTTGCAGGGAGGCCGACGCGGCGCTCTATCGCGCCAAGCGCGCGGGTCGCAACTGCGTCATGGGCGATATCGAAGTGGCCAGTGCCGTGGCCCCGGCCTGACGCCACCTCGACGACCGCGGCCGACGACATCACGCCGGTGGTCAAGGCCAGCCGGACGCAGCGGGCCTAGCGCCGCGTCGCCAGCACGCCATCGAGCACCAGTTGTGCCTTGAAGCCGGCCTTCTCCAGCCGCTTTGCCACTTCGCGCGGCACGTCGCGGCCGCTGGTGAGCCTGTTCGGGCTGCCGGTGTAGTGGAACAGCCGCCCGCCCCGGCGCAGCACGCGGGCGAGCTGGTCGTAGAACGCCTGCGAATAGAGCTCGCCGGCGATGCCGAAGCGGGGCGGGTCGTGCAGCAGCGCGTCCACCGAGGCATCGGCGACCTGCGCGATCGCGACCGACACGTCGGCGTGCGTGAGCTGCAGCCGGCCGCCGCTGGCGGGCGCACCGGGGTCGGGCGACCACGGATTGAGCGTACGCAGCCACAGCACGTCCGGATTCTTCTCGAAGGAGTGGATGCGCGCCACGCCGGCTTCCAGGCAACAGGCCGCGAAGTAGCCGAGCCCGCCGCAGGTATCGAGCACCACCTTGCCGCGCGGTTCCACCAGCGCCACCTTGCGGCGCGCGTCCTCGACCGGGGACTCCTTCGCGGTGGGCAGCATCTTGATGCCGTCGATCTCGAACGTCGGCGCGCCCCACACGGTCGGCACCAGCTTGATCAGCGAGCCGGAGAAGCGTGACACCGGCGCGAACTCCTCGCCGTCCCAGTAGTAGATCGTGCGGTCCTTCAGCATGGCCGGGTACGGGTAGCGCGCGCCCTGCCACTGCCAGGCATCCGGCTGCAGGTGCACGTCCGTGCAGGAGCGACCCAGGTCCAGCGACCCGCTCCATGTCTCGGCGCCGGCATCGCGCGCGCCGCGCATGGCCTCGGCGACGGTAAGCGTGAGCAGGGGACCGGCGTAGTGCGACACGGGAGCATTCCTGGCGCAATGGCGCCGCGAGGTGGAGCGCGACCATAGCGAATCGGCGCCGATGCGGCCATGCCCGTCGCCCGCTCCGGCAGGTGCGGCGACCGCTTGCAACCCCCCGGCCGCGGGCCGCATCGAAAGGACTCCAACCCGGGAGTCCACCATGGAAACACCCCGCTTGAGCGAGGACCGCCGCTTCCCCTGGCGCTGGCTGGTCGCGCTGGTGCCGCTGGTCATGCTGGTGCACGAGGCGCACGAGTTCGCGCACACGCTGACCGGTCGGCTGGCGTGCGGACGCTGGGCCGAACGCGATTTCAACCGCTGGTCGATCGGTGCCTGTGACAGCTGGTTGCCGATCGCCGGGGGACCGCTGTTTTCCTACCTGTTGATGGCGGCCGGAGCGTTGCTGGCCATGCGGGCAGGGCGTACGGGTCGATGGCTGGCGGTGGGACTGATCTTCGCCGCCAATCCGCTGGCCCGTGCGGTCACCGCGGCCAGCGGCCATGGAGACGAGATGCTCGTCGCGCGCAACTGGGCCGGAGCGGGCGTCGATCCCGCGCTGCTGCACGCAGCGACGGCAGGCCTGGTGCTGGTGCTCTGCGCCGGGGCTCTGGCGGTCGCCTGGCGGGCCCTGGGCGGCCTGGCCCGACGGCCTGCCGTTTTCGCGGCAGGGCTCGTGGCCGGCATTGCCATCACCGGGCCCGTGCTGCCCATGCTCAACCGGCTGCTCGAGGCCGGGAACCTCGCCATGTCCATGGCGGGGGCCCCGCTGCTGGTGCATCTGTTCACCCTCGCCAGTGCAGTGGGCGTGCTGGCGAGCCTGCCCTGGCTGGCGCACCCGTTGCCGGACGGGAAAGGGCCTGAGCCGCTGCGGGCAGGCGGCCGCACGACCGTCCGGTAGCGGGGTGGTCAGCCCGCCGGCGCCGGCGAACGCGCTCCGTTTTCGAGCCACCCATCCGGCGCAAGGCTGGTGGCGAGCATCACTTCGTTGATGTCCCGATGCTCCGTCCACGAGGTGGCCGCGCGGTGGGCCGGTTGCAGCCAGAAGCGGTTGATCGCCGCGCGCAGCGGCGCCTGCGCGGCGAGGCCTTCGACGAGCCGGCGCATGGGCGCGCTGGCGGGGCTCGTCCCGCCGGCGATGTCGGCGGCGAGGCGCTCGATGGCCGCGAGGCCGATGGCCAGGCCGAGCTCCCGGAAACCCAGGCGTTGCTCGGCCGGCGCGTCGAGCCGCAAGCGGCAGTACTCCAGGCTGGCCGCAGCGCTCTGGAGGATGTGTCCGAGCAGTGTGCGGTAGCCGTCCGCACCGTGGCGCACCAGGCGCCCGAGCCGCAGGGCATCGGTCAGCAGGCCGCCCAGGCCGAGTGGATCGCCGGTCACCAGCGGGTTGCCCTCCAGCATGGCCGCATAGTCGGCGAGGGCCTGCTCGAGCGGGGGCGTCGGCACGTGCAGCGCGTCGGCGGTGGCACGCAACGCAAGCGTGGTGACCAGTCCATCGAGCGGGTCGTGCTGACCCATCGACGGGACCAGCGGGCGCGAGAGATCGGTGCTCATCTTCCAGTACAGGCGTCGTTGTCCGCTCGCCGTCCGGTGAGTGAAGGCGCGGTGCGCGGTGTCCGCCAGTTCGCATGCCCAACGGCTCATGGCCGGTTCGCCGAGCTGCGGCGCGGCCTTGTCGAGGGCCTGCATCCAGCGCGTCAGGTAATGGAAGTACTGTCCATCGCGATCCCACTCCAGGCGCTCGTCGAAGGGTTCGCCCGTGCGGCGCTCGGGCATCGGTTTTCCGATCCGCAGGCCGGCGCGGGTGGGGTGGTCCTCGCTGGCCTGCCCGCAGGGCCCTGCCAACCAGCCGCTACGCGCGTCGTCGGGACGGAAATGCCCCAGCACCGCATGCACCTGCCCGATGGTGCGCCGTGCGAGCGCGCGGAACCCGGGGTCCGCCCCGGCTCGGGACAGACCCAGGCAAGTGCAGACCGCGAAGGCATCGGTCCAGAGGTAGCGAACCGGCGTGGCTTCCGGGGCCAGGCCCGTGCGGTGCGCGAACTGCTCCATGAGTTCGATCGCGGTAGCGGTGTCCGGAGGCGACATGGCGCAAGCCTTGTCCCGGGATCACGAAAGGTGCGTGAAGCGTTCGGTTCCCGGCGGGCACGAAGAAGAGCGCAGGTCTCGCCGGTTTGCGATCCACCGCAAGTGCGGTCCCTCACCCCAGCCCTCTCCCCGGCGGGGAGAGGGGGCGCATCCGGGGGCGGACGTTTTACCGCGGTCGAACGGCACTCCCCCTCACGCCTCGCCGAGTCTTCCGATCACCTTGTCCAGGCTCTGCTTCACCTCGTCGATGCCCGCCCACGGGTCCTTGCGCAACCGCTTGAGCCGCGCCGGCACGCTGCGGATGTCGAATTGCGCGCCGCTCCTGATCCTGCCCAGTTCTTCCCATCGCAACGGCACTGCCACCGGTGCGCCCGGGCGGCCGCGCAGCGAGTAGGAAGCGACCGCCGTGGCGCCGCGGCCGTTGCGCAGGTAGTCCACGAAGATCTTCCGGTGGCGTATCGACTTGGTGCTGACCGCGACGAACTCCAGCGGATGGATGCCCGCCAGCGCGCCGGCAAACCCCTGCGCGAACGTCTTGACGGTATCCCAGTCCGACGGCGGATCGAGCGGCACCACCACGTGCAGCCCCTTGCCGCCGGTGGTGCGCAGGAATGACTCCAGTTCCAGATCGGCCAGCAGCTTGCGCACCAGCCGGGCGGCCGCGACCACGCGCTCCCAGCCCACGTCCGGGCCCGGGTCCAGGTCGAACACCACGCGGTCGGCGAGGTCCGGCGTGTCGACCCTGGCGCCCCAGGGATGGAATTCGAGCGTGCCGTACTGCACCAGTTCCATCACCGAGTCGGCGGACTGCGGATACAGGTAGATGGCGGCGGCGCCGGTTTCCTCCTTGAGCTTCACGCTGCCCACGTGCTTCAGGCCGCCGGAAGGGATGTGCTTCTGGAAGAACGAAGGTTTGTCGATGCCGTCCGGGTAACGGATGATCGAAGTGGGCCGTCCGATCACGCCGGGCAGGAACCAGTCCATCACGGCGCGGTAGTAGTCGGCCACGTCCTGCTTGGTGTAGCCGTCCGCCGGGTACACCACGCGTTCGGGGTGGGTGATGATGATGCCGGGCGATGCGGGGCCTGGCGCGTTGCGCGTGGACGCCCGGCGCCCGGGGGCGGTTGGCCTGGGCTCGGGTGCGGGACGGTCGCTGTCGCGCAGGTCGGCGGGGCTCTTGTCCGGACGCATCGCCTTCAGGCTCGGCTGGCGCAGCAGGCCCTGATTGCCGATGCCGCGGTAGTTCACCTCCGCCACCGCCGTGGGCTCGATCCATTTCACGCCGCGCGGGGCGTCGTCAGGGTTGCGCACGGTCGGCTTGCTGCCGCCACCAGTGGCCAGCGTGCGGCTGAGGTCGAGCAGTTGCCGGTGGCTGAAACCGCTGCCGACCTGGCCCATGAAGTGCCAGCCGCCCTCCGCCGCCGGCCTTGCCAGCAGCAGCGCGCCGAACCCCTGCCGGCCGCCCTTGGGGGCGGTGTAGCCGACGACCGCGAACTCGTCGGACTCCACCCGCTTGATCTTGAGCCAGTCGTCGCCGCGGCCGCCACGGTAGTGCGACGCCACGCGCTTGCTGAGGATGCCCTCGAGCTTCT
Source organism: Frateuria soli (assembly GCF_021117385.1). GTDB lineage: Bacteria > Pseudomonadota > Gammaproteobacteria > Xanthomonadales > Rhodanobacteraceae > Frateuria_A > Frateuria_A soli. The sequence goes on along the minus strand of NZ_CP088252.1, from coordinate 2,171,381 downwards.
GCTCGCTGGCCATGGCGAATACCTGGTCGCCGTTGCCTACCACGTGGCTGCTGTAGGAAAGGTGCGCGGGCGGATCTTCCAGCAGCGCCTCGAGAATCGCCTTGCGCGCGTGCAGCGGCGTGCGGGAGAGGTCGTAACCTTCCAGGAACGGCACGTCGAACAGCATGTAGGCGAGCGGTGCGCTGGCCTCGCCGGAGAGCGTCTTCTGCAGCGCGTTGAAGTCGGCCTGGCCGTCCGCGCCCAGCGCGATCAGCTCGCCGTCGAGGCGGGCCGAGTCCAGGCCGAGCGACTCGATCGCCTGGCGGATGTCGGGGATCTTGTCGGACCAGGACAGGCCGTTGCGCGACCACAGCTGGACCTGCCCCTTGGCCACCGTGGCGAGAATGCGGTAGCCGTCCCACTTCACCTCGTGCAGCCACTGCTCGCCGACGGGCGGGTTCTCGCGCAACGTGGCCAGCTCGGGCTTGAAGAAGTCGCCGCTGGCCCTGGCTTTCCGCGCGCCCTCCGCGGCGGCGGCGAGCTTGCCTGCCTTGCGGGCAGGGTGGCCGGCGACCGGTACCTTCCTGCGCTTGCGCGTGTCCAGCGTCGCCGCGACCTCCTTCGCGCCGCCGGAGCGGCCGGCGGCGGCCCGGGTGCTGGCGATCATGCGCGCGTCGAGCAGGTCATCGGCTTCCACGTCGCTGGCATAGGCGTCCTTGTCATGCATCAGGAACCACTGCGGCTGCTTCGCCGGCTTGCCGCTGCGCACCAGGTGCCAGCTGCCCTTGAGCCGCGAGCCGAACAGCTCGAAGCGCAGGTGGCCCTTCTCCAGTTGCGCCTCCGGATCGTACGGGGTCGACCACACGCCGCTGTCGAAGGTGTCGACGTGGCCACCGCCGTAGGCGCCCTCGGGGATGTCGCCCTGGAACGTCGCGTAGGAGATCGGGTGATCCTCCACCTCCACGGCCAGGCGCTTGACGTCGGGGTCATAGCTTGGCCCCTTGGGGCAGGCCCACGACTTGAGCGTGTCGCCGACCTGCAGGCGGAAGTCGTAGTGCCGCCGGCTGGCGTGGTGCAGTTGCACCACGAAGATCGGCCGCCCGCCGGCGGCAGCGGAGCCTTCCGGCCGCGGCTCGGGCGTGGTATCGAAACGCCGCTTGCGATCGTATTCCCTGAGACTCAACCGATGGCTCCGCACAGTGCCCTGGCCGTTGTGGCACCCGCGTCGTGAATCCGGGGTAGAGCGCGGTGATGCGGTGTCCGGGCGCGGGGGCCGCTTGCGGGCTTCGCGAACAGCGGGCGTGTCCAACGGCACTTATCGATGCGGGGTGCTGCAAGGCAAAGTCGCGCGGTCTCCCCTCCGCTGGATTCGCACCATGCGCTTGTTGCTTATCGCCGCCGTGTTCCTTGCCGCCCTCGCTGCCCCGTCATCGCGGGCCACCGGGATCCGCCATGACGCCGTCATCAACGGGGTGCGGCTCACCTACTGGACCTCGCGCCCGATCACGCCGGCCGACGTGCCGGTGTTGGTCCTGCATGGTGGGCCGGGCTACAACTCCTACAGTTTCCGCATGACGGCCGGCAAGGCGCTCGATGCGCGCTATCCGATGGTCTACCTGGACGAACGCGGCAGCGGCGAGAGCGAACGGCCCTGGCGCGGTGACTATTCGCTGGCGGCGATGGTGCGGGACATCGAGGGGCTGCGGCGGCAACTGGGCGTCGAACGCATGGTGGTGGCGGGGCACAGCTTCGGTGGCACCCTGGCGGCCGAGTACGCGCAGACGCACCCGGAGCGCGTGGCACGGCTGATCCTGATCGATGCGGCAGTCGATCTGCCGGGTGCGATGGAGAGCTGGATGCAGACGCTGGCCACGCAGTTTCCCGAGGCGTACGCGGCGGCCGAACAGTCGGACGCCGGCAAGGCCCTGCGCGCCGTCGCGCCAGGCGATGTCTGCGCGCTGGCCCGTGCCCGCATGGCCTTCGTCGGTGCCGCTACGGCCACGCTGCCGGAAGGGCACGTGTTCCATGACCGCCAGCAGTTCCATGTGATGGCCGCCAAGCAGGCGCAGGAGCGCCTGGACGCGCAGAGCGGCCTGCGCAACACCGGCGAGATCGGCGCGGCGCTGATGGGTCCGGAATCGGACTTCATCTGCTATTCGGTGGCCCATCCGGAGCGGCTGCGCATGCCTACGCTGGTACTGGTCGGCGCATTCGACCGGGCGGTGGGCGTGGCCCCGCAGCGTGCGCTGGCCGGGCGGCTGCCGCAGGCGACGCTGGTCGTCTTCCCCGGCAGCGCACACTTTCCCTACCAGGAGGAGCCGGCGGCGTTCCTCGATGCCGTGGACCGGTTCATGCCGCGCGACTGACGCCGGCGTCGGCGGCCGCCATGACGACGGCCGCCGGAACCCGGCCCGGGGCGACGAGGCGTCGGCCGGTCAGCGCAGGCGCTTCTTGCCGTCCGGTACCGGTCGCGGCGGCGGGCTGCCCGGATGGTCGGCCTCGCGGACCGAAAAAGAGGTCTTGCGGTAGGTCGCGGCGCTCCCCGCCTTGGGCGCGGAGCGTTCGCCGCCGTAGATGTCATGCAGTTCGGCGACCGAAACGGGTTGTTGCTTGTGCGGCATGTTGCGCCCCTTGCAGCGGTATGACCAAAGGCCGGTGCCGGGACCTCCGGCATACGGATCGGAACGGTGTCGTTCCCCCGACCATGCACCTGTGGGCGTTAGAAGCTGGTAATCCCGCATGCGGGGCGTGCGCAGGCACCGTTTCGTCGGGCGACGCGTGCGTTCGCCGGTATCGCCGTGGATGCAGGCTCACGTCCCGATGCAACTGCGCTGACGCGCGGTCCGGTGGCGGGGTGGTCGCGGCGGGACTACCATGGCTTGCCGAGGGCAACGACCCGGAGGTCCCTCATGAAACCGTTCTGCGCGTTCCTGCTGCTGGGCTCGCTGGCTGCCGCTCAAGGCGCGGCGGCAACCTCGATGTCGCTCCACCAGTTCACCCCGAAGGTCCTGCCCGTGCTGGTGCAGGTGGACAGCCACGGCAAGGTCACCCAGGTGTCGCCCTCGATCGAGCTGGCGCCACGTTATGAGCGGCTGCTGCGCCAGAGCCTGGACCAGATGATCACCCGACCCGCGAACGACCACGGGCGGCCCATAGCGAGCCAGTTCGTGATCAACCTCGGCCTGGAGACCACCGCGCGGCCGGACGGCAACTACGACGCGAGGTTCGTGTATGTCTCGACCTCGCCGGTCCCGCCGGGCTCCTGGTACTGGGTGCACGTGGATGGCCACCGGCTGGCGCTGCGCAGCCGCGACGCCGACACACGGCAGCGCTTCTTCCGCCGCCCGCCGGGCGACTACTGGCCCAATGCCCCGCAGCGGTACGTCCCGCCGGTGCAGAACACCGTCCGTACGCCGCAGAGCCGGCCGCCGTCGCATCCGCCCGGCCATCGCTGAGGCATGAAAAATCCCGGTCCGTCGGGACCGGGATTCGGGCAGGCAGGCAAGGCTCAGCCGTTGCTCAGGGTCACCACCGAGTCGGCCTGCAACTGGCGATTGCCCCAGAAGGATCGCTCCATGTCGCCGGCGACGCTGACGTAGTCGCCCTTGTCGATCTGCTGGAAGCCCTTGTTGTCCAGCGGGTTGTTCTTCAGCTGGCTGGTATCGACGGTGATCTTGCGCGGGCCGTAGTCGACGGTGAAGTCGCGGCCGTTCACCGAGGTCACGGTGCCGCGTACGATCGTCTCGCCCACGACCACCGGGTGCACCCACAACGCGTAGTTGGCCGGACCCTCCTCGTCGGAGGCGTTGGCGTAGAAGTAGGTGCCGAGGTCCTGGTCATAGACGCTGCTGGCCTCGATCTTGTCGCGCTCGAACAGGTCGTCGTCGACGCGGCCGTAGACGGTGACCTTGTCGCCCTCGAGCGACTGGTAGTTCTGCCCGTACCAGGTCCAGCCGTCCATCTCCACCGGGATCTTGCCCTTGCCGTAGTCGAGCGTGAAGAAGCGGTTCTGCGCGTCGGTGACGGTGCCGCTCAGACTGAGCCAGGTGCCGTTGGGCTTCTTCGCCGGCGACGCCTGCATGCTGTCGGCCTGGCTGGTGTCCTTCTGCTGTTGCCCGTCCTGCAGTGGCGCGGCGGCAGCGGCGCCGGTGAACAGCAGGGCCAGTCCGATGGATGCGGCAATGCGCTTCTGTGCGGTCATGTTTTTCTCCTCCTCTTTGCGGTTGCAGGTCGAAAGGCCGCGTGGCCTCCCTAAGACACTGGCTCCATATCCGCCCGATTCAACGCAAGCGGCGCCTGCCTGCTTAAGGCGAAGTTCGAAGAGGCGAAGCTTGCGTCAAGCAGCCGGCGGGCCTGGATCGGCCGTGGTGGCCTGGTGTGTCGATCCTGCAGGCGCCCTTGCGTCGTGCCGGGGAGCGGCGCCCTGCGCGCAGCTGCTCCCACCCGACCATCCACGCCAAGGAGAACCCCATGCGCTTCCTTTCCATGATCCGGCTCAAGGAAACGGCCGGATGCCCAGCGAGCAACTGATGGCCGACATGGGCCGGCTGATCGAGAAGATGACCGGCGAGGGCACCCTGGTCGACACCGCCGGCCTGCGCCCGAACGCCGAGGGCGTGCGGCTGCCGCTGCGCGGCGGCCACATCTCCACCACGGACGGCCCGTTCACCGAGAGCAAGGAAGTAATCGGAGGCTATGCCGTCCTCAACGCCGATTCCATGGAGCACGCGATCGAGCTGACCAGGCGCTACCTGGCCGTGCACGGCGACTCATGGGACATCGAGTGCGAGGTGCGCCAGATGGACGGATCTGACAGCGAGCACTGCGGTGCCGCACAGGCGATGGCGGCCGGCGCCGCCTAGGCGACTGCCACGGGGCGGGCGCTTGTCCTACATTGGTTCCACCCGCCCCACGGATGCCCGCCATGCCCGAGCAGGTCCGCCTCGTCGGCCGCAGCAGTTCCCATTACACGCGGCTCGCCCGGCTGTTCGCCGAGGAGCTGGACATCGCATACGCGTTCGAGCCCGTGCACGACCTGGCCTCGCGCGATCCGGTCGACTACGCCGGCAACCCTGCACTCAAATTGCCGGTGCTGGTGTTACCCGAAGGGCCGGTGTTCGGCGCCGAGAACATCTGCCGCACGCTGGTCGCCGGGGCACGCCAACCGCGGCGCATCCTGTGGACCGAACAGCTGCCCGATCCACGCGCACGCAACGCGCAGGAGCTGGTCTGGCACGGCATGGGCGCGCAGGTCCAACTGGTATTCGGCATGCAGGTGGCGCGGCTGCCGGCGGAGAACCTGTACTTCGCCAAGGCCGCCGACGGCTTCCGCAATGCGCTGGCCTGGCTGGACGCGAACCTGGAATCGGTGTTGCGCGGGTTGCCGCCGCGGGACGTAAGCCTGCTCGAAGCGTCGTTATTCTGCCTGCTCGAACACCTGGATTTCCGTAACACGCTGCCGCTCGCCCCCTACCGCCACCTGGCCGCGTTCGCCGCGGCCTGGCGCGAACGGCCCGCATCGCAGCGGACCGCCTACGCCTTCGACGTGGTGGCGCCGGGCTGAGGCATGCCGGCTTACACGATGCTGTCGGCAGGGCCACCGCCGGGTATCGGTGGCCGCGTGCGTGCAGTGCGCGCGTGCCTGCGTCATGCACGCGCCTGGGCTCCGCCGAAAGGGGAATGACCTGCCGAAGGGCGTGTTCCGTCCAGCGGCGGCTCGCCGCTTCGCCCGCTCGCGGGATGGGTCCGGACTGGCGGAGAGGAGCAGGTGGAGTGGCGTGGCCGGACCGCTGTGCGGTCAGGCGGCAGGGCAGCGTGCCTGCTTTTTCAGCCGTGCACGCGCGCCGGGTTGCCAACGACGGTGGCGCCCCCGGGCACGTCGCCGGTGACCACGCTGCCGGCGCCGGCCAGCGCGTCGTCGCCGACGTTCACGCCGGGCAGGATGAGCGCGCCGGCGCCGCTCCAGACGTTGCTGCCGATGCGCACGGGGCGGCCGAACTCCAGGCTGGTGGCGCGCCGGGCCGGGTCGCGCGGGTGGTCGGCGGCGAGGATCTGCACGCCCGGGCCGATCTGCGTGCGCTCGCCGATGTGCACCTCCACCACGTCCAGGATCACGCACTGGAAGTCGAGTAAGGCGCCGGCGCCCCGGCGGATGTTGAAACCGTAATCGCAGTGGAAGGGCGGACGGATCACCGCGCCGTCACCGACCGCGGCGAGGCGTTCCTCCAGCAGCGCACGCCAGCGCTCCGGACCCTCGCCCAGCGCCGCATTGTATCGGGCAGCCAGCGGTGGTTGGCATCGCGTTCGGCCTGCAGCCCCGGCGCGCCGGCGTCGTACAGGTCGCCGGCGAGCATCTTCTCCCTTTCGCTGCGCCCGCCCGGGTCAATCCTTGAGCGCCCCTTCCCCGGGGTCGCTGGCGGCGTAGGTCGAGTCCGGATACTCGGCGGCGTGCGGGCGCTTCAGGGCCTGCCGCACGGCCTGCGGCAGGTGGTCGACATCGAGGATCACCTTGCCCTCGTGCACGTCGCGGATCGCGTCGGCCGACAAGGTGAAGTCGCCGCCGTTCTCGATGTTGATGACCAGCTCCCGGCGGTCGGCGTGCACCTCCCGCACGGCGCCTACGCCAAGTTCGCCGTCGGCGATGGAGACCGTGAAGCCCGGTTCGATGGTTTCGCGCATGAGCTTGCACCTCGCTGGTGGGACCGCTCGAGTCTGCCGTCCCGGCCGTGCCGGCGGGGTGATGGTCAGGGCGCCACGTCGCGCACCCGCAGGGCCGCCAGCGCTCGCGTGTCGGGTACGCCGATGCCGTTGGGGTCGCCATGCACGTAGTGGGTCACGTGCGGCACCAGATCGGCGAAGGACGGGTCGATCCGGTGGGCGAGCGCGCCGCGGAAGGCATGCATCGCCGGCAGTTGCAGGGGTTCGATCAGCGACCAGCAGTCGAGCGCGCTTGCGTCGGCCGTCCTGGCCTCGTGCAACAGCACATAGCGACCGCTGCGGCGCGGTGCCCACGTCAGCGATCCGTACAGCGCGCGCAACAGGTCCTCGCCCATGCCCGCGACCGCGGCGCGCACCATCTCCCGGTTCAGCACGGTGACGTGGAACTCGGTCTTGCGCTTCAGCCGGATGTCGTCGATTTCGCAGATCCCGCCGAAGGGCGCGGTCATTCGCGTCGCCGGCAGGGGCAGCACGAACGAGCGTTCCGGCGAAAGCCCGGGCCAGCGGATGGCGGGCAGCGGCGGCGTCGCTTCCATGGTCGAATGCTCGTGCGGCGGGTGTCGAAGACGGGCGAACGGGGGCAGGGACTCAGGCTGCCGCCATCCTGTACGCTCGGCGCATTTCACGTCGCCTGCCAGGAACCCATGGACCTGAACACCCCCGCGCGCATCGGCATTATCGGACTGGGTTACGTCGGCTTGCCGCTGGCGGTGGAATTCGGACGGCACTTCGACACGCTCGGCTATGACATCGACGCCGCGCGCGTGGCCGAGCTGCGCGCCGGCAGCGACCATACGCTGGAAACCAGCGCCGAGCAGTTGCGCACCGCCACGCGCCTGTCGTTTACCGACAGCGCCGACGACCTGGCCGGCTGCAATGTCTACATCGTCACGGTGCCCACGCCGATCGACGAGGCGCAGCGACCGGACCTCAAGCCGCTGGAAGCGGCCTGCCGCATGCTTGGTCCGCGGCTCAGGCGCGGCGACCTGGTGGTGTTCGAGTCGACCGTCTATCCGGGCACCACCGAGGAAGTCTGCGTGCCACTGCTGGCCGAGGGCTCGGGCCTGGACTTCAACGTCGACTTCTTCTGCGGGTACAGCCCGGAGCGGATCAACCCGGGCGACCACGCGCGGCGCGTGACCGACATCGTCAAGCTCACCTCCGGATCCACCGTGGAGGCGGCCGAGCGGGTCGATGCGCTGTACCGCACGATCATCCGCGCCGGCACGCACAAGACCTCCTCCATCCGCGTGGCCGAGTCGGCCAAGGTGATCGAGAACGTGCAGCGCGACGTCAACATCGCGCTGGTCAACGAACTGGCGCTGATCTTCCATCGGCTGGGCATCGACACCGAGGAAGTGCTGGCCGCCGCCGGCACCAAGTGGAACTTCCTGCCGTTCCGGCCCGGCCTGGTCGGCGGCCACTGCATCGGCGTGGACCCGTACTACCTCACCCACAAGGCCGAGGTCACCGGCTACCACCCCGAACTGATCCTGGCGGCGCGGCGCATCAACAGCCGCATGGGCAGCTACGTGGCCGACCGCGTGATCCGGCTGATGAGCGAGCGGCGCCTGCACATCGTCGATGCGCGCGTGCTGGTGTTGGGTTTCGCCTTCAAGGAGAACTGTCCGGACCTGCGCAACACGCGCGTGATCGACATCGTGCGCGAGCTGGAGTCCTCCGCGGCGCAGGTGGACGTCTACGACCCCTGGGTGGACGCGGCCGAGGCCGAGCGCGCCTACCGCGTGCGGCTGGTGGATGAGCCCGGTACGGGCTACGACGCGATCATCGTGGCCGTGGCGCACCGGCAGTTCCACCAGATGGGCGCCGCCCGCATCCGCGCACTGGGCAAGCCCGGCGCGGTGATCTACGACGTCAAGTCGGTGTTGCCCCAGGAGGCCGTCGACGGGCGGCTGTAGGAGCGCACCTGTGCGCGACCGCCATGCCCGGCGCGTCGTGGACGATTGCGGTCGCGCACAGGTGCGCTCCTACAGGGAATCTGCGGCGTCCGGTTGATTTTGCTCCGCCTAATCCGTACCATTTTGGTCTGGATTCACCGAGGCTCTCCCCATGCTTCGCGTCAGCCGCCTGACCGACTACGCCGCGGTGGTGATGACCTGCATCGCCGCCCACCCGCACGACGTGCTCAGCACCGCGCAGATCGCGGACGAGACGCGGCTGGAGCTGCCGACCGTGAGCAAGCTGCTGAAGTCGTTGGGCCACGCCGGCCTGGTCGAGTCGTTCCGCGGCGTCAACGGCGGCTACCGCCTGGCGCGCCCGGCGGGCGAGATCAGCCTGGCTCAGATCGTCGAGGCGATGGAAGGGCCGATCGGCATGACCGAATGCAGCGTCGAAGGGCAGTGCGACCGCGAATCGCAGTGCAGCGTGCGCGGCAGCTGGCGTCGCATCAGCAGCGTGCTGGACGGCGCGCTGCGCGCGGTGAGCCTGGCCGACATGCTGCAACCGCCGCGCCCGGCGGTGACCACCGTGGCGCTGAGCGAACTGAAGGGCAGGACCCACGCATGACCGAAACCGTCGAAAACGCCTTGCGCGACAACGCCGAGGTGGCCGAGGCCCTGGGCCGCAACTACCAGGCGGGCTTCGTCACCGACATCGAGAGCGTCAGCCTGCCGCCGGGCCTCACCGAGGACACCATCCGCCAGCTCTCGGCGATCAAGCGCGAGCCCGAGTGGATGACCGAGTGGCGCCTGGCCGCCTTCCGTCACTGGCAGGCCATGCCCACGCCGGACTGGGCGAAGCTCAAGATCGACCCGATCGACTACCAGGCGATCAGCTACTACTCGGCGCCGAAGAAGGCGCCCAAGTCGCTGGACGAGGTCGACCCTGCGCTGCTGGAAACCTACGAGAAGCTCGGCGTGCCGCTGCACGAACGCGCGGCGCTGGCCGGGGTGGCGGTGGACGCGGTGTTCGACTCGGTCTCGGTCGGCACCACCTTCCGCAAGAAGCTGGCCGATGCCGGCGTGATCTTCTGCTCGATGAGCGATGCGATCCGCGAGCATCCGGAGCTGGTGCAGAAATACCTGGGCAGCGTGGTGCCCCAGGGCGACAACTTCTTCGCCGCGCTCAATTCGGCGGTGTTCTCCGACGGCAGCTTCGTGTTCGTGCCCGAGGGCGTGCGCTGCCCGATGGAGCTGTCGACCTACTTCCGCATCAACGCGCAGAACACCGGCCAGTTCGAGCGCACGCTGATCGTCTGCGAGGACCGCGCGCACGTCTCCTACCTGGAGGGCTGCACCGCGCCGCGCCGTGACGAGAACCAGCTGCACGCGGCGGTGGTGGAACTGGTCGCGCTGGAAGGCGCCACCATCAAGTACTCGACCGTGCAGAACTGGTATCCGGGCGACGAGAACGGCGTCGGCGGCATCTACAACTTCGTGACCAAGCGTGGCGACTGCCGCGGCGCGGACAGCAAGATCAGCTGGACCCAGGTCGAGACCGGCTCGGCGGTGACCTGGAAGTACCCCTCCGTGGTGCTGCGCGGCGACCGCTCGGTCGGCGAGTTCTACTCGGTGGCGCTGACGCACCATTTCCAGCAGGCCGACACCGGCACCAAGATGATCCATATCGGTCGCGACACCAAGTCCAAGATCGTCTCCAAGGGCATCTCGGCCGGGCGCAGCTCCAACAGCTACCGGGGCCTGGTCAAGGTGGAGAAGGGTGCCGAGCGCGCGCGCAACTACACCCAGTGCGACTCGCTGCTGATCGGCAAGAAGTGCGGCGCGCACACCTTCCCGTACATGGAGGTGAAGAACCCCACCGCCATCGTCGAGCACGAAGCGACCACCTCGAAGATCTCCGACGACCAGATGTTCTACTGCCGTTCGCGCGGCATCGGCGAGGAAGACGCGGTCTCGATGATCGTCGACGGCTTCTGCAAGCAGGTCTTCCGCGAGCTGCCGATGGAGTTCGCGGTCGAGGCCAAGAAGCTGCTGGAAGTCTCGCTGGAAGGGGCGGTCGGATGAACACGGCCGCCACCCGCATCCATCCCGGCGGCACCGACCTGCATGCCCTGCTTGCCGGCCTGAACCCGCGCCTGCATCCGCAGCCGCGCCGGTTCCTGTTCGTCTCGCACGACAAGGCCGCCGCGCGCATGCAGGACGCGCTGATGATGTTCCGCGAGGACGAGGGCGTCACGCTGATTGTCGACCACTACCTGGAAGGCCCCGAGCTGGTCGCCGACCGGCTGCTGTGGGCGCAGATCACCCTCGGGGTCGAATCCAGCCTCGACGCAGTCGGCATGATGGCCGCCGTCTCCGCCGCGCTTGCTGCGCGCGGCATCTCATGCAACCCGGTTTCCGCGTTCCTGCACGACCACGTGTTCGTGCCCTGGGACCGCCGCGAGGACGCGCTCGCCGCGCTCGCGCACCTCTCTGTCTGATGGACACGACCATGCTCAAGATCGACAACCTGCACGCCCGCGTCGAGGGCAAGGACATCCTCAAGGGTCTTTCGCTCGAGGTGAAGCCTGGCGAGGTGCACGCCATCATGGGTCCCAACGGTGCCGGCAAGTCCACCCTGGGCAACGTGCTTTCCGGGCGCGCAGGCTACGAGGTGACCGAAGGCTCGGTGCTGTTCGAGGGCCGCAACCTGCTGGAGCTCGAGCCCGAGGAGCGCGCCGCGGCCGGCGTGTTCCTGGCTTTCCAGTACCCGGTCGAGATCCCGGGCGTCAACAACACCTACTTCCTGCGCACGGCGTTCAACGCGCAGCGCAAGGCGCGCGGCGAGGCCGAACTGGACTCGATGCAGTTCCTCAAGCTGGTGCGCGAGAAGCTCAAGATCATGCAGCTCTCGCCGGACCTGCTCAACCGCGCGGTCAACGAGGGCTTCTCCGGCGGCGAGAAGAAGCGCAACGAGATCTTCCAGATGGCGCTGCTGGAGCCGAAGCTGGCGATCCTGGACGAGACCGATTCGGGCCTGGACATCGACGCGCTCAAGCAGGTTGCCGAGGGCGTCAACGCGCTGCGCTCGCCGGAGCGCTCGTTCATCGTGGTGACGCACTACCAGCGCCTGCTCGACTACATCGTGCCGGACTTCGTGCACGTGCTGGCCGGCGGCCGCATCGTCGAGAGCGGCGACCGCAGCCTGGCCCTCAAGCTGGAAGAACATGGCTACGCATGGGTCGCCGAGCACGGCGAACCGGCCGGGGCCTCCGCATGAACCAGCCGGCCCGTACGCCGTTCGTCGCCGCGCTGGCCGACGCGCCGCTGCCGGCCAGCGGCATTGCCTGGCTGGACCAGGCGCGACGCGAGAACCTCGACGCCTTTGCCGCTGCCGGCCTGCCGGACACGCGCGTGGAGGCATGGAAGTACACCGCGCTGCGCGCGCTTTCGCAGCGCAGCTTCGCCGCCGGCGACGCGCAGGCGTGCCGTCGCACGGTCGATCCGGCGACGCTGGTGCTGCCGGGCATCGATGGCCCCGCGCTGGTGTTCGTCAATGGCGCCTTCCGCGCCGATCTCTCCACCCTGGACACCTTGCCGGCCGGCGTGAGCCTGCAGCCGCTGTCGCGCGCACTGGTCGACGCGCCGGATCCGCTGCGCTTCGCCCTGTCGCGGCACTACCGCGAGCCCGGCGATGCGTTCGCGCGCCTCAATGGTGCATTCGCCGCCGACGGCGCCGTGCTGCGCGTGGCTGCGGGCGCCAGGATCGCTGCGCCCGTGCGCCTGCTGTTCATCGGGGCGGCGGCCGAGCAGGAGCTCGCCTGGCACGTGCGCGACCTGGTCGAGCTGGGCGAGGGGGCCGAGCTGACCCTGATCGAGCAACACCTGGGCGCCGGCGAGCAGGGCCATCTGGGTACCCGGCTGGCCGACTTCACGCTGCATGCCGGCGCGACGCTGCACCACGTCGTGCTGCAACAGGCCGGCGCCGGCTGCAGCCTGGTCCGGCGCAGCCACTACCGCCTGGAAGCACGCGCCCAGGCGCACCTGCACGTGCTGGAGCTGGGCGGCACGCTGGCCCGCCACGACGTGCGCGCGGAGCTGGTCGGCGATGCGGCCGGTTTCCACACCTGCGGCGCCTTCCTGCCGGACGGCCGCCAGCACATCGACACCCAGCTGGCCATCCACCACCAGGCGCGCAACACCGTGTCCGCCTCGACCTGGCGTGGCGTGGCCAGCGGCCGCGGTCGCGGGGTGTTCCGCGGCGCGATCGTGGTGAACACCGGCGCCGATGGCACCGATGCCTCGCTCAACAACAAGAATCTGCTGCTGTCGACGCAGGCCGAGATCGACACCAAGCCGGAGCTGGAGATCTACGCCGACGAGGTGAAGGCCGCGCACGGCGCCACCGTCGGCCAGCTCGACGAGCGCGCATTGTTCTACCTGCGCTCGCGCGGCATTCCGGGCGCGCAGGCGCGCACGCTGCTGACTGCGGCCTTCGCCCGTGCGCCGTTCGAGTCGTTGCCGGACGAGGCGCTGCGCCAGCACATCGAGCACTTGCTGCTGAGCCAGCTCCCCGCCTGATCACGCCCGCTCCCCTCCGTGGAGATGGGCGAGGCCGGGGCTCGACCCGGGCGGGCAAGCCCAACTTTCCTTCACACCCGGCAGGCTAAAACGTCGTGATCCCTTCTTCACAAAGCGAGACACCGATGTCCGCCACCGCCGCCCACGCGCACCCGGCGCCCGCCCTCGACCTCGAGCGCATCCGCGCCGACTTCCCGCTGCTCTCCCGCAGGGTGCACGGCAAGCCGCTGGTCTACCTGGACAACGCCAACACCAGCCAGAAGCCCGCGTCGGTGATCGAGGCGGTGGACGCGCACTACCGCCTGCACAACGCCAACGTCTCGCGCGCCGTGCACCAGCTCGGCGAGGAAGCGACGCTGGCCTACGAAGGCGCACGCGACAAGCTGGCACGCTTCATCAATGCGCCCTCGCGCAACGAGCTGGTGCTGACCTCCGGCACGACCCAGGCGATCAATCTGGTGGCCTACAGCTACGCCCTGCCGCAGCTCAAGCCCGGTGACGCGATCCTCACCACGATGATGGAGCACCACGCCAACATCGTGCCGTGGCAACTGGTGGCCGGCCGCAGCGGTGCCACGGTGAAGTTCGCGCCGATCGACGGGCGCGGCGAGCTGGACGTGGAGCGGTACGTCGCCATGCTCACGCCCGAGGTGAAGCTCGCCTGCGTGGCGCACGTGTCCAACGTGCTGGGCACCGTGAACCCGGTAAGCGAGATCGCCCGCGAGTGCGCGCGCCGCGGCATCGCGCTGCTGGTCGACGGATCGCAGGCGGTGCCGCACCGTCCGGTCGACGTGCAGGCGCTGGGCTGCGATTTCTATGCCCTCACCGGACACAAGATGCTCGGCCCGACCGGCACCGGCGCGCTCTGGGCGAAGCGCGCGCACCTGGATGCGATGCCGCCGTTCTTCGGCGGCGGCGACATGATCCGGCAGGTGCGCGTGGACGGCACGACTTTCGCCGATCCGCCGCACAAGTTCGAGGCGGGCACGCCCAACATCGCCGGCTTCGTCGGTCTGGGCGCGGCGGTGGACTACTACCGCTCGCTGGACCTGGAAGCGATCCATGCCTGGGAGCAGCAGTTGCTCGGCTACGCCACCGAGCGCCTGCGCGAGGTGCCGGGGCTCAGGCTGTTCGGCGAGGCGGCGGAGAAGGAACCGGTGATTTCCTTCCTCATCGAGGGCACGCAGTCGACCGACCTGGCCACGCTGCTGGATCTCGAAGGCATCGCCGTACGTTCGGGACACCATTGTGCGCACCCGCTGATGCAGCACTACGGCGTCCCCGCCACGCTGCGCGCGTCGATGGCGTTCTACAACACGATGGAAGAGATCGACGTGTTCGTGGCGGCGCTGCAGAAGGTGCGCAAGCTGCTGATGTAACGGCTTGCCGTCGCAGGGTGGGCCTCAGCCCACCCGCCTTGGCGTCGATCGCAGCGGGGGGCCGAAGCCCACCCTACCGATGGGCGGGAGCCACCCGCCACACCGTGTTGCCCACGTCGTCCGCGACCAGGAGCGCGCCGTCCTTGCCCACCGCGACGCCGACCGGGCGTCCCTTCGCGTGGCCGTGCTCGTCCACGAAGCCGGCCAGCACGTCCCGCGGCGGACCGGCAGGCCTGCCGTCGGCAAACGGCACGAAGATCACCCGGTAGCCGCTCAGCGGCTTGCGGTTCCACGAGCCGTGCTGGCCGACGAAGGCTCCGTTGCGGAACTGCGGCATCAGCGCGGCGTCGTAGAAGGCCAGTCCCAGCGAGGCGGTGTGGGCGCCCAAGGCGTAGTCGGGCACTACCGCGCGCGCGACCAGCGCAGGATCCTGCGGCTTCACCCGTTCGTCCACGTGCGCACCGTAATAGCTGTACGGCCAGCCGTAGAAGGCGCCCTCGCGCACCGCGGTCATGTAGTCGGGCACCAGATCGCTGCCCAGTTCATCGCGTTCGTTGACCGCCACCCACAACGCGCCGCTCCGGGGCTGCCAGGCCATGCCGACCGGATTGCGCAGGCCGGTGGCATACACGCGCGTGGCGCCGGTGCCCGGATCGATCTCGAGGATGCGCGCGCGATCCCGTTCCACCGCCAGGCCGTTCTCGCCGACGTTGCTGTTGGAGCCGACACTGACGTACAGCCGCTTGCCGTCGGGGCGGGCGACCAGGTTCTTGGTCCAGTGGTGGTTGATCGGGCCGGCGGGCAGCTCGGCGACCCGGGTGCCTTCCGCGTCGATGCGCATGTCGCCCTCGCGGTAGGGAAAGCGCAGGAGCGCGTCGGTGTCGGCCACGTACAGCGTGTCGCCCACCCGTGCCATGCCGAATGGCGAGTGCAGGTGATCGAGCAGCACGCTGCGGGTCTCGGCGACGCCGTCGCCATTGGCGTCGCGCAGCAGGGTGATGCGGTCGGCGCTGGGTACGCCGGCGCCCGCGCGCTCCTGCACGCGGCGCATGATCCAGCCCTTGAGACCGGTGGCATCCTGCGGTCGTTGCGGCGCATTGGTTTCGGCCACCAGCACGTCGCCGTTCGGAAGCACGTACAGCCAGCGTGGGTGGTCCAGGCCGCGCGCAAGGGCCTGCACTGCCAGGCCCGGCGCGGCGATGGGCCGGTCGCCGGGCGGCCAGCCCCTGGCGGGGGCGATGTTCACCGTGGGAATGAGCGAGGGATTGGGTGGCGGCAGCGCCGGTTCGGGACCGATACCCGCCGCCACCGGCAAGCGCGCACGCACGCCGCAGGCGGCCAGCGCCAGCAGGCAGGGAACGAGCCAGAGCGGGCGACGGGTAAACGGCACGGCACGCCTCCAGGGGAGCGGCCAGTGGACCGGCTGCGGCGGCAAACCGGCGTGAACCGCCGTCCTGTCCCAGATCATCGCCCGCGATGCGCCCGTCGCTATCATGTGCGCATGACCACGCTCTCCCCGCCTGCCTCCCGCACGGCCACCGAGGCCGACATTCCTGCTGTCGTCGCGCTGGTCGAGTCGGCCTACCGGGGCGATTCGGGCCGGCGCGGCTGGACTACCGAATCGGACCTGCTCGACGGCCAGCGTACCGACGCGGCCGATGTCGCCGAGGCCATGTCCCGCCCCGACAGCCGCATCCTGTTGCTGGAGCGCGACGGCCGGCTGCTCGCCAGCTGCCATCTCGAACGCCAGGGCAGGGCCGCGTACTTCGGCATGTTCGCCGTCGATCCCGCGCTGCAGGCCGGCGGCCTGGGCAAGCAACTGCTGGGCGAAGCCGAGCGTCTCGCACGGGAGGCGTGGGGCTGTCGGTGCATGGAGATGACCGTGATCGTGCAACGCGAGGAGCTGATTGCCTGGTACGAACGGCGCGGCTACCGCCGTACCGGCAGCTACAAGCCGTTTCCCTACGGCCAGGAGCGCTTCGGCATCCCGCGCCGCGACGACCTGCGCTTCGAAGTGCTGACGAAGGAACTGGGGGAGGTTGCGGCATGAGCCTGGCGGCGCAGGGTTGGGTGCGCGTGTGCGCGCAGGGCGGCATGCTGCCGGGCGAGTTCACGGTGGTGTTCGACGGGGACACGCCGATCGCGGTGTACAACATCGACGGCCAGTTCTACGCGATCGAGGACGTGTGCACCCACGACGGCGGCGATCTCGCCGGTGGCGAGGTGTTCGGCTTCGAGGTCGAGTGTCCCCGCCACGGCGCGCGGTTCGACGTACGCACCGGCGCGGTCACCCGGCCGCCGGCCTACGAACCGATCGCCAGCTTTCCCGTGCGCGAGGACGAAGGCGCGGTCTGGACACGGGACGACCGCTGAGCACGCGCGCACCCTGAACCCTCTACCTCTCCGGGGCAGAAGACGGGTTGCTGCCACGGGACGGTTCTCGCTTTGTTCCGAAGCCGGTCCCGGGCGCAAGGGGGCGTGTCCATGACCTCTGGCCTATGTGTCCTGATCGGGGATGCCGCACGCTGCGCGCCTGCGTTGGTGCTTCGGGGACGGCCACCAGCGTCTTGGACAGCGGTGGGCCGGGGCCTGCCAGACAGGGGAATCTTCAGATGAAACCGACCGTAACCGGATGGCTGGGTGTGCTCGCCTTGTGCAGCGCCACCGCCATGCCGGCGCTCTTGCATGCCCAGGCCCAGCCCGCCGTACCCGCGCCCGCGCCCGCGCCAAGTGTGGCCGTGCCGGCGCCTGTACCCGGGCCAATCCCCTTCGCACCGGCCAATGCCTCCGCGCCGCACGTGCCCAGCGCGCCGGATGCCTGGGGCGGACCGCGGACCGGTAACGAGCCGACGCTGTCCGACCGCGTGGTCGACTACCGCATCGACGCCGCGCTCGACGCCGCCAGACACGCGGTCAGCGGCAAGGAGCAGCTGACCTGGCGCAACCGCAGCGACCGCGAAGTCCGCAGCATCTACGTGCATCTGTACCTCAATGCGTTCCAGAACGAGGGCAGCACCTTCTTCACTGAGCGGGGGGTGCTCACCGCGCACAGCGGCTCGCGCGGCGCGGCCAGACTCGAAAAGGGCCAATGGGGCTGGATCGACCTCAAGCGGGTGAGCCAGGGCGGCACCGCGCTCAAGTGGACGTTCGTGCATCCGGACGGCGGTCCGAAGACCGACCAGACCGTGGCACGCATCGACCTGGCGCAGCCGGTGCCGGCGGGCGGCACGCTGACGCTGGACATCGACTTCCTCAGCCAGTTGCCGCGCGTGGTCGAGCGCACTGGCTGGTGGGGCGATTTCAACCTGGTCGCGCAGTGGTTTCCCAAGATCGGCGTGCTTGAGCTGCCGGGCGAGCGGGGCGCCACGCAGGTGCGCTGGAACGTCCACGAGTTCCACTTCAACAGCGAGTTCTACGCGGACTTCGGCCGCTTCGACGTGACCCTGACCGTGCCCGGCGACTACACCGTCGGCGCGGTGGGGAAGCAGCAGGGCGCGCCGGTCACCGCCAACGGCAAGACCACCTACCACTACGTGCAGGGCGACGTGCACGACTTCGCCTGGGTGGCGGCCAAGGGCTACAAGGTGCTGGACGGGAGCTGGCAGGGGCCGGGCAGCCCGAAGGTGGCGGTGCGCGTGCTGTATCCGCCCGAGTACGCGGCCAGCGCGCAGCCGGTGCTCAAGGCCAGCACCGATTCGCTGACTTACTTCTCCGACACGCTCGGCGCCTATCCCTATCGCACGCTCACCGCGGTGGTGCCGCCGTACAACGCGGGCGAGGCCGGCGGCATGGAGTACCCGACGTTCTTCACCGCCGAAGGTTACGACGAGGTCACGCCGGGCACGATCACCCAGTACGCGATCGACTTCGTGACCATCCACGAGTTCGGCCACGGCTACTTCTACGGCCTGCTCGCCTCGAACGAGTTCGAGGAACCGATGCTCGACGAGGGCCTCAACGAATACTGGGACCAGCGCATGTTGCGCGAGCGCGGGCAGGGGCTGGATCTCACCACCGGACTGCTCAGGCGCCTGGGTTTCGCGCCCTCGCTCAGCGGCTTCGCGCTGGAACGGATGGGCGCCGGCCTCAAGCGGCCCTACGATCCGCTCGGCGAGAACGCCTGGGACCGGCTCTCCAGCGGAAGCTACGGCACGGTCTACTCGCGCACCGCCACGGCGATGCACGACCTGGAAGAGCGGCTGGGCAGGGACGTCACCGAGCGCGCCTTCCGCGAATACTACAGGCGCTGGCACTTCCGGCATCCCTCGGCCGCCGACCTGCGCGCGACGTTGATCGACGTCTCCGGCGACGCGAAGAACGTCAACGAGGTGTTCGACCAGTATGTCTACGGCACGTCGCACATCGACGACCGCGTGGCCAACATCGACAGCGAGGAAGTACTGCCGCCGGCCGGCAGCTCGCTGGCCAACGGCAAGCGCACCGACGGCGACAGCGCCGCGCGGGACAAGCAGATCGACAAGCAGCGCGAGGACTGGAAAAAAGCGCACCCGGACGCCAGGCCGGGTACCGGCCCGTTCCCCTGGCACAGCACCGTGAGCGTGGTGCGCGAAGGTGCGCCGGTGCCGCAGACCCTGCGCGTCACCTTCGCCGACGGCAGCCACCAGGAGCTGCGCTGGAACGACGCGCGGCGCTGGGCGCGCTTCGAGTTCACCGGCCCATCCAAGGTGGTTTCGGCCGAGCTGGACCCGCAGCGCAGGATCTACCTCGACGCGAACAAGTTGAACGACAGCCGCACGGTCGAGTCCAACGGCGCCGCCTCGCGGCGCTGGAGTGCGGACTTCGCCGCCCTCGCGCAAGCCCTCTACTCCCTGCTGGTGTCGCTGTGATGATGACCTCGAGCCGACGTACCGATGTGGGCGCCGTGATGCTCGCGCCCGTGGCCGCCCTGCAGTGGCGCCTGCTGTTGCTGTGGCTGGTGTCCCTGCTGTTGCCCACGGCACTGGCCGCGCTGCCGGTGTGGCGCACGCTGGCCGAGCTGCTCGATCGCTCGGTGCATGCGGGCGACTGGGCGCGGCGCTTCGACGGGCTGGCCTTTGGCGACGTGATGGACCGGCTCGGCGACAGCAGTGCTGCGCTGCACGGCTCGCTGCTGCTGGCAACCGTGTTCGCGCTGCTGCTGGGACCGTTCCTGACCGGCATGACGGTGGCCACCGGACGGGCCGGGCGTGCGCTCGGCTTCGGCCAGTTGCTGCAGTCGGGCGTGATCGAGTATGGCCGCATGTTCCGCGTGATGCTGTGGTCGTTGCTGCCGTATGCGATCGCCGTCGGCCTGGGCGTGCTGGCGATCGGCGCCGCGCACAAGTCGGACGAGCACGCGGTGTTGCAGAGCGCCGCCGACCGCTACACGCACACCGCGCTGTGGGTGCTGGGGGTGCTGTTGGTGCTGGCTCATGCGACGGTGGAATCGGCCCGCGCCGCGTTCATCGTCGATCCCGGCCTGCGCTCGGCGACCCGTGCGCTGGGGCGCGGCTTCATGCAATTGCTGCGGCGACCGCTGGCTACGCTGCTCAGCTATCTGGTGATCGGCGCCATCGGTTCGGCGGTCGCACTGGCCTGCGGCGTAGGTCGCGTGCATACGCCGGCGGTGGGGGTGGGCGGCTTCCTGCTGGCACTGCTGTTCGCGGAACTGGCCGTGCTTGCGGTGGGCTGGATGCGTATCGCGAGACTGTTCGCGCTGGCCGCGGTGGCGCGCTCGCTGGCGCCGCGGCGCGGCGGATTCACACCCGCGCGGTAGCGGCCGCAGTTCGGAGCGCACGGCTCCGCCGCGCAGCCGTGCGTTGGCCTGGGATGGCGCGAGGTCCGCGCGCTACTCCTCCGCGACCTCCGGCAAGGGCACGGCAATGTGGCAGGCCAGGCCGGTTTCGCGATAGTCGATACTGACCGCGCCGTTGCGCGCGGGGTTGAGGCTGTGTTCGATCAGGCGCGTGCCGAAGCCCTTGCGGACCGGTGCCTGCACGGGCGGACCACCGTGTTCGATCCAGTCCAGGCGCAGGATGCGCTTGCCGTTGGCTTCGCCGATGCGCCAGTGAATGCGGACCCCGCCACCGCGGTCGCCCAGCGCGCCGTACTTGATCGCGTTGGTGGCCAGCTCGTGCAGGGCCATGGCGAAGGAAAGCGCGGTCTGCGGAGGCAGCCGCACGCGGGGCCCGTCGACATCGAAGCGCTCGCTGCCCTGGAAATTGTGCGACTGGGCCATCTGTTCGACCAGGTCGCGCAGCAGCGCGCTGTGCCAGTGCTCCCGGGTGAGCACGTCGTGCGCCTTGGACAGCGAGATCAGGCGTGCGTTGAACACTTCCGCCGCGTGCTCCACCGAGCCGGCATCGCTGAAGGACTGTGCCGCCAGCGATTGCACGATCGCCAGCGTGTTCTTCACGCGGTGGTTGAGTTCGTTGATCATGGTGCGCTGCTGCTGCTCGGCGAGCTTGCGTTCGTGCACGTCGATCATCAGCCCGGGAAAATGGGTAGGGCGGCCGTCCTCATCGTGCTCGCAGCGGCCGGAGGCCTCGACCCACATGTAGTTGCCGTCCGGCTGCCGGACGCGGTACTGGCAGCGGTACGGCGTTCCGTGGCGAATGCTTTCGCCAAAGCGCACCTCCACTTCCGGTACGTCCCTGGGATGGATGCGCTCCAGGAAGAACTCGATCGGCACGCCCGCCGCCGCCTGCGCCGGATCGATCGAGAACGCGCGCGCGAAACGGCTGTCCGCGGTGGCGCGGTTGGCCTGCACGTCCCACAGCCAGGTACCGATCACCACGCCGGCATCGAGCGCCCGTTCGACCTGTTCGCGGGCACGGTGGTAGGCGCGCTCCGCATTGATCCGCGCGGTCGTCTCCACCACGATGGCCAGGAAGCCGCGCGGTTCGCCCCCGGCATCGCGCAACGGGGTGTAGTCGAGGTCCAGCCAGACGTCCTCGGCATGGCCGTGGCGGAACAGCACCAGTGGCTGGTCCTTGTACGACAGTGGCTGGCCGGCCAATGTCACCTCCAGCACGTGGCGGTTGAAGTCGGCCACCTCCGGCCAGGCCTCCAGCACGTTCACCCCGAGCAGATACGGATGGCGCCCGCCCGCGAATCCGGCGTAGGCGTCGTTGTAGATCAACTGCGCGTCCGGTCCCCACGCCATCACCATCGGCAGGTTCGACGACAGCATCAGGTCGACCACGGTGCTCAGCGACTGCGGCCAGGCGTCGATCGGCCCGAGCGCGGTCGCACCCCAGTCGTAATCGCGCACCCTTTGCGCCATCGGTGGATCGGCACGCATGTTCTCGTCTTCGTCCATGGCTCTGTTGCTGTCCTTCCATTATGAGGTCGGGCGAATGCAGGCCACGTAACCACCGGACCGCGCACGCGGGCGCCTGCCCGGCATCCCCCGGCTGCGGCAGGAGGCGCTTGCCGCTGTGCGGCCGCGGGGTCCGGACCCCGTGAGCGGCCGTCAGTGGCGCAGGCGCCGGTCCAGCTCGGCCAGGCGCGCGGGCGTGCCCACGTCGGTCCACGCGCCGTGGTGGTGCGTGCCATGCACCTGGCTGCCGGCCATGGCCGCGCGCAGCAGCGGGGCGAGCTTGAAGCGCGGCGGCCGCTCCCCGGCGCCGGGCGTGTCGCCGATCACCTGGCGCCAGTCCCGCAGCAGCTCGCCCCGATAAACCCCGACGCCACTGAAAGTGAGCCGCGGCGTGCCTTCGGCGTGCAGCCGGCCCTGTGCATCCAGCAGGAAGTCGCCCTCCGGGTGGTGTGCCGGGTTGTCGACCAGCACCAGATGCGCCAGCGCCCCGGGCTCGGCCGGGAGTGCCGCGTAGTCGATGTCGCTGTGGATGTCGCCGTTGACCGCGATGAAGGGCGCCTCGCCCAGCAGCGACAGCGCGTTGAGCATGCCGCCGCCGGTTTCCAGGGGCGTCGGGCCCTCGTAGGCGTAGCGGATGCGCAGGCCCCAGCGGCTGCCGTCGCCAAGCGACTCCGGGAATTGTCCGGCCAGGTGCGAGGTATTGATCACCACGTAGTGCACGCCGGCGGCGGCGAGTTTTTCCAGGTGCCAGGCGATCAACGGCTTGCCGCCTGCTTCGAGCAAGGGCTTGGGGGTGTGGTCGGTGAGCGGTCGCATGCGCTCGCCCAGGCCGGCGGCGAAGATCAGCGCGTGTCTCATGCGGCGGCCGGCGCGGTGATGTCGCGCTCGCCCACGCAGCGCTCGATCAGCGCGGCGAGGTCGGCCAGCTCGGGATAGCGGCGCGCGACGCCGAGCACGTAGCCGAGTACGCGCGGCAGGTCCGCGAGGTAGCCGCGCTTGCCGTCGCGATACCAGAGCCGGCAGAAGATCCCGAGCACCTTGATGTGGCGTTGCAGGCCGATCAGGTCGAACCAGCGCTGGAAGCGCTCGCGGTCGACCGAGGCATCGAGCAGGCCTGCCTGCTGCGCACGCTGGCGGTACTGCCCGACCCACTGCGCCACGCGCGCCTCGTCCCAGGCGATGTAGCAGTCGCGCAGCAGCGAGGCCAGGTCGTAGGCGAGCGGGCCGTGCAGCGCGCCCTGGAAGTCGATGATGCCGGGATCGCGCAGCCACGCGTGGTCTTCCGGGTGCGCCGGTGGGCGGTTTTCGAGCAAAGGCGCCGTCTCCACCTGCATCAGGTTGCGGCTGTGGTAGTCGCGATGGACGAACACGCGCGGCTGTTCGGCCGCGTTGTGCAGCAGCACGGTGAACGCCTGCTCGATCACGTCCCACTCTTCGCACTCGGGCGTGTAGCCCAGGTGGCGCTGCAGGAACCACTCGGGCATCAGCTCGAGTTCGCGCTGCAGGAAGGCGTGGTTGTAGGGCGGCAGGTCGGAGCCGTCGACGGAGGCCTGGATGCGCAGCAGGGCATCCATGGCCCGGCCGTAGAGCTGGTCGGCCGTGTCCGCGTTCAGGCCGGACAGGTAGTCCTGACGTCCGAAGTCCTCGATCATCAGGAAGCCCTGCGCCAGGTCGTGCGCGAGCACGCTCGGCGCGTGCAGTCCGGCCGCGCGCAGGCGCTGCCCGATGGCCAGCCAGGGCGCCGGATCCTCCAGCGCGGGCGGCGAGTCCATCACGAGCCAACCGTGTTCGCCCTGCGTGCGCCAATAGCTGCGGAAGCTGGCGTCGGACGAGGCGGGCACCAGCGTCAGCGTGTCGTCGTGCAGCGTGGCGCGGGCCCAGGCGAGGCGGGCGGCGGCGCGGTCGGAGGCGGTCATGGGCAGGTCGGTCGCGGGCATCGCACCAGCTTAGCGAGCCGGCGCTCGCGCGGTCCATCGCGGCCGCAGGTGCCGGCCGGCGGAGGTTCATCCGGTGAGACGGCCGTTTGCGATACTCGGGCCAGGCCTGCGTGGCCCTGTTTTTTCAGGGTCGGCTTCTGCCCGCCATCCAGGATGGGCTGAAGCGCACCCCATGTGTCGTCCGTTTTTCTGCTGGAGCCCCACCCCATGACCCGACGATCCGGAAGCGCCGACCTGCCGCTGCATGGCGGGCGCGTGCCGCGCTGGCTGGCGGACCGGATGACCCGGCTCGGCGCACTGATGGCCGAGGCGATCGTGCGCGAGTACGGCCGGGACGAATTCCTGCGCCGGCTGGCGCATCCGTTCTGGTTCCAGTCCTTCGGCGCGGTGATGGGCATGGATTGGCATTCCTCCGGCATCACCACGAGCGTGATCGGCGCGCTCAAGCGTGGCCTGGCGCCGCTGTCCAGCGAACTGGGCGTCCACGTCTGTGGCGGTCGCGGCAAGCATTCGCGCGCGACCCCGGGCGAACTGGTGGCGATCGGCGAGCGGGTGGGTTTCGACGGCGCCGCGCTGGCGGACGCGAGCCGGCTGGTGGCCAAGGTCGACAGCGCCGCGGTGCAGGACGGCTTCGACCTCTACCTGCACGGCTTCGTGGTGACCGACGACGGCCAGTGGGTGGTGGTGCAGCAGGGGATGAACGGCGAGCGCCGGCAGGCGCGCCGCTACCACTGGTTGTCGGAGAACCTCAAGAGCTTCGTGGACGACCCGCACGCGGCGGTGGACGGGCCCGGACAGGGACGCATCGTCAACCTGGCCGACCACCGCGCGCAGGCATCGCGCCGGGCGCAACTGGAGCTGCTCGGCACGCTCGGGCCCGACGGCATCGCGCGCGAAATGGTCCGGATAGAGGGCAAGGCCACGCCCGCGCCGGCGCCGATCGACGCGCCACTGCAACTCGGTCTGTTGCCGCACCTTTCCATGCCCGACCACCACGATGTGCGCGGCGGCGATGTCATCGCCCGCCGCCTGCACGGCGCGCTCGCCGCCGCGGCGGAGAACGGCCCGCGCGATTTCACCGAGCTGCTGCGGGTGCCGGGCGTGGGCGCGCGCACGGTACGCGCGCTGGCGATGGTCGCCGAAGTGCTACACGGCACGCCCTGCCGCTTCAGCGATCCGGCGCGCTTCTCGCTGGCGCACGGCGGCAAGGACCGCCACCCGTTCCCGGTCCCCACACGGGTCTACGACCACACCATCGGCGTGCTCAAGTCCGCGGTGGAGAACGCCAGGCTCGGCCGCGACGAGCAACTGGCCGCGCTCAAACGGCTCGACGCGCAGGCGCGCCGGCTGGAGCGCCATGCCCGGGGACCGTCGGTGGAGCAATACATTGCCGGGGAGCGCCTGCGCTCGCACGAGTACGGCGGACGCAGCGTGTTCGGCTGGGAGCCGCCCGCCGCCGAGCCGACCGGGCGCAAGAAGGCATCGTAGTCGCACGCAGGGTGGGCTCCGGCCCGCCGCTCGCCTGGCAGGCGCCGGTGGGCTCAAGCCCGCCCTACGGGGTCATTCCCTGTTCCCGGGCGAGTCGCTGTCGTAATCGCGCTGCAGGCGACGGGTTTCCTGGTCCAGTTCGTTTTCCACCCGGTCGCCGCGGGCGTTCTTCGCCTGGCCGGTGCGGTCGCGGTCCAGTTCGCGGCGCGCGTCGTTGTCACGAGGTGGCTGGTCGGTGGCCATCATGGGTCTCCTTTCGGTTGCAGGAGACCGTTGTACCGCGCCGCGCGTCGGCCGCCCGTGCAGGGCCGGGCTCAGCCTCGCGAGGCCTGCGCCAGGCAACGCTGGTAGCGGCCATCGACGCGCCTGGCGAACCAGGCGGTGGTCAGCTTGCGCGTGATCTTGGGGCTCTCCAGCCGGATGCGGGGCAGCATCGCGCGCGGCAGTGGCTTGCGCGTGCTGGCGTCGGCCAGTTCGAATACGCGGGTGTACAGGGCGGTGCGCGCGAAGTCGGGGCGCTCGCCCTCGGCCAGCGCGTCGTGGATCTCGCCCGGCTCCAGCTCGAGCCGGCCGGCCAGCGTGCGGGCCGCGCGTTCGGTGGCGCCCAGGCCACCTTCATAGCGGATCAGGTCGCCGTCGAAGTCGAGCGGGATGCCGGTGGCGACGCTCAGGGCGTTCTGGAACGCTGCGTTGCGGCTGGCGTACCAGCCGGCGTTGTAGTCGGCGAAGCGGTAGAGCATCTGCGGGTAGTCGGCCGGGTAGGCGAGCAGGTGGGCGATGCCGAAGTACAGGCCGCCGCGGCGGCTGAACACCTCGTGGCGGATCGTGCCGTCGATGGGGTACGGGTAGGTGTGCCCGTCGGCGAAATCCTCGGCGAAAGCCACGCTCACCTGCATCGGGCCACCGGTGTGCACCGGGTTGTCGTCACCCAGCAGGCGGCGGCCCAGCGGCACCATGCCGATGAAGTCCTCGTACAGGCGGCTCAGTTCGCGCTCGGTGCGCACGGCGGCCAGGCGGTCGCCGTAGCGCTTGCCGTCCGGCGACTTCAGCGCCAGCGCGGCGCGCACCAGGAACTGCGGGACGTGATGCGCGGCGGCCCGACGGTCGATCTCCTTGCGCGCGATGGAGCCCAGCCCCGGCACCACCGGTTCGGCGTGGTAGTTCGATTCCTGCGCGGCGACGGCGAGGGTAGCGCACAGGTTGCTCGCGGTCGGCTCGATGTCGAGCGCGGAGAAGGCGGCGTAGATGTCGGTCGCCCAGCCAGCGCGGTCCGCGGTGCCGCCGGGCAGCAAACGCACGATCTGCGCGCGCACTTCGTCGGGGCGGCGTTGCGGCGCTTCCACGCGCGGACGCGCACAGCCGGCAACGAGGGCCAGCAGTGCGGGCAGGACGATGGAACGGGCTCGGATACGCATCCGCCATAGGGTGCCGCAGCGCTCGGCAATGGCGACTGAAGCCCCGCTGGCAGCTTCGAAGGACAGGCGCTACGACGACGCGCTGGGCTGTCGCTTGCGGCGCTTCCAGCGCAGCCACTGGCGCTCCAGCAGGATCAGCGACCAGCGCGTGGGCCGGCGCAGGAACGGTAGGTCCTGCGCGAGCAGCACCACGCCCAGCGGCAACATCCACAGGCCCAGCAGCGGCAGGAAACTGAACAGCCCCGCCACGATAAGCAGCAGCCCCACCGGAATACGGACCCAGCGCGACGCCGGAGCGCGCAGCCAGCGCAGCGACGTCGCGATGCCTCGTGGCAGCCGGCGCTCGAAGCGGTCGAGGCGGTGGTTGAGACGGTCGATGTCCTTGATCACCCGGGACTCCGGTGGAAAGTGCCGGCCATTCGACTACGCGCCGGATCGAAAGGCCAGTACGCGGGCAGCGGCCGGTTCAGCGACGACCCCGCATGAGATGGACCAGCCAGCCCATGCCGGCGATCCCCACGAGCAATCCGGCGCCGGCGCCCCAGAGCGCGCCTTGCGTCCCGTTCACGACGTAGCCGATGCCGAAGCCGAGCAGAAACGAAAGCGGAACCGGCAGGCAACCCATGAGGTCTCGAAATGGGGGCCGGTGGGACCGGGTTCAACCGTGGCCGGCGGGTGCGGGCCTGTGTCACGGCGTGGCGATCGAAGGGTCGGAGCGTGCGCGTCGTTTGGTTAGTATCGGTGCACCTTGCCGGGGGAGATGGAGCCATGAAGCGCCTGCTGGTCGGATTGATCGTCGTCGTGCTGGCCCTGGTCGTGCTGGGCGCTGCCGCGCTGCTGCTGGTGGACGCCAATCGCTTCCGTCCGCAGATCCAGGCGTCGCTGGGCAAGGCGCTGGGTCGCGAGGTGAGCATCGGCAAGCTGCACATGGCGTTGTGGACCGGTTCGCTCGAGGCCGACGAGATCCGCATCGGGGACGATCCGGCCTTCGGCAAGCAGCCGTTCGTGAGCGCCCGGGGCCTGGACCTGGGCGTCAAGCTGTGGCCGCTGCTGGTCCATCGCGAACTGCACGTCACTTCGCTGACGCTCGACCGGCCGGTGGTGCGCCTGCTGCAGAACCGCAAAGGCGACTGGAACTTCGCCGGTCTGGGCGGCGGCCCGTCGCCGGCGCAAGGCACGGCGGAGGGCACCCCTGCCGGGTTCACCATCGACCGGCTGCGCATCGACGACGGTCGTATCGAACTGACGCGCACGGCCGGCGACCGCAAGGTCTACGACCACGTGCAACTGAGTGCCGACCACGTCGGCACGCGGGCGGCGTTCCCGTTCGAGCTCAAGGCGGATGTCGCTGGCGGCGGCACGCTGGCGCTGGACGGCAGGCTCGGCCCCTGGCGATCGGGCAACGCCGTGCTGACGCCGGTGGATGCGCACCTGGCGATGCACGACCTGGACCTGGTCGGTGCCGGGTTGATGGCACGCGGCAGCGGCGTTGGCGGGGTGCTCGACCTGGATACGCAGATCGCTTCGACCCGGGGCGTGCTGCGCTCGAAGGGGCGCATCGACGCACGCAAGCTGCAACTGGTCGCTTCAGGTTCGCCCTCGCCGCAGCCGCTGCGGATCGACTACCAGGCGAGCTACCGGCTGGACGCCGGCACCGGGCGGATCGCCGACGCGCTCCTGCACGCCGGCGCGGCGCGTCTGTCCATCGACGGCAGCTTCGACAACCGGCCCGCCGTGATGCGGATGGACCTGAAGGTGAAGGGACAACGGCAGCCGATCGACGACCTGCAGCCGCTGTTGCCCGTATTCGGCGTGATCCTGCCGAAGGATTCGCGCCTGGCCGGCGGCACCGCCAGCATGGATCTCACCGTGCGCGGCCCGCTCGATGCGCTGGTCATCCACGGACCGGTCGCGCTCGACGATACGCGGCTGGCCGGCTACAGCCTGGGCGACAAGCTCGGCGGAGCGCTGGCGCTGGCCGGCATCGACGCGCCGAAGGACACCGTCATCCGCCATGCCGAGGCGATGCTCACCATCTCGCCCAGGGGCATCGACGCGGACCCGGCCAAGGCGCAGATCGCGCAGCTCGGCAGCTTCACCGGCAAGGGCCGCATGGCCGCCGGCGGTGCGCTCGATTTCCGCATGCTGGTCAGGCTCGATGAAGGCGTCACCGGCGCGGGACAGGCCGGCCAGGGCCTCGCCGGGCTGCTGGGCGGGTCGAAGGCCGGCGGAGCGCTCGGTGGGCTGATCAAGGGCATGAGCACCACCGGCGTGGGCGTGCGCGTCGGTGGCACCGCCAGCGCGCCCAGCTTCAAGCTCGACCCGAAGGCGGCGGTGGGCCTGCTGGAAGCCGGCACGCGTGGCGATACCGGGCAGCCGGCGACGAAGCAGCCGGCCAGCAGCGGGAAGGACGTGCTCAACAGCCTGCTGCAGGATGCGCTCAAACCGAAGCAGCCGACTTCCGGGCACTGACCATGGACAACGAAGAGGGTGCCGATTTCATCGTGGTCGGCGCCGGCCCGGCCGGATGCGCCGTGGCGGCGCGGCTGGCCGACGCGCCCGGCCGGCCGTCCGTACTCCTCATCGAAGCCGGACCGGCCACGCCTTCGTGGTTGAGCCGGGTACCGATGGGCATCGCCGCGCTGGTGCCCCTTCGTGGCCGGCACAACTACGCCTACCAGACCGTGCCGCAAACGCATCTGGACGGACGTCGCGGCTACGTGCCGCGCGGACGCGGCGTCGGTGGCAGCAGCCTGATCAATGCCATGATCTGCACCCGCGGCCAGCCCGAGGACTACGACGGCTGGGCCGCGCTCGGCTGCGCGGGCTGGAGCTGGAACGACGTCCTGCCGGTGTTCCGCCGGATCGAGGACAACCAGCGTGGCGCCGATGCCTGGCACGGTGTCGGCGGCCCGCTGCCGGTGAGCGACTTGCGCTCGCCCAGTCCCTTGAGCCGGGCCTTCGTCGACGCGGCGGTGCAGTGCGGCTATCCGCGCAACGACGACTTCAACGGGCCGCGCCAGGAAGGCGTGGGGCTGTACCAGGTGTATCAGCGCGACGGCCGCAGGGTCGATGCGGGCCGGGCATACCTGGGCGACGGCCGGGCACGGCCGAACCTGCGCGTGCTGGCTGGGCGCCCGGTGCAGCGCATCCTGTTCGAAGGCCGCCGCGCCAGCGGCGTGCTGGTCGGCGCCCAGCGGCTGCTCGCGCGCCGCGAAGTCGTGGTCTGCGCCGGCGCGATCGGTTCGCCACAGCTGCTGATGCTTTCCGGCATCGGGCCGCAGCGCCATCTGCGCGAGCTGGGGATCGCGCCGGTGCACGATGCGCCGGACGTGGGCGGGCACCTGCAGGACCACATCGACTACACCGCCAATCTGCGTGTGCGCGCCGATGGCCTGTTCGGCATGAACCCCTCGACGCTTGCACGCATGCTGGCCAGTGCCGGCGCCTACCGCCGACGCGGCGAAGGCATGCTGACCAGCAATGCGGCGGAGGCCGGCGGCTTCCTCCGCAGCCGTCCGGACGTCGCCCGGCCCGACCTGCAACTGCATTTCTGCATCGGCATGGTGGACGACCACAACCGCCGCATGCACCTGTCCACCGGCATGGCGCTGCATGTGTGCGTGCTACGCCCGGCCAGCCGCGGGCGCGTGCGCCTGGCTCGCCCGGATGCACGTGCCGCGCCGCTGATCGACCCGAACTTCCTGTCCGCGCCGGGAGACATGGAGCTGCTGGTCGAGGGCGCGCGGATCGTGCGGCGCATCCTCGCCGCGCCGGCGCTGGCTGCGTACGGCGGACGGCCGCTGTACGGCACCGGCCGCGAGGACGACGACGGGCTGCGTGCGCTGATTCGCGCGCATGCGGACACCATCTACCACCCGGTCGGCACCTGCCGCATGGGCGCCGATGAGGACGCGGTGGTCGATCCACGGTTGCGCGTGCGGGGCGTGCCGGGGCTGCGCGTGGCCGACGCATCGATCATGCCCACGCTGATCAGCGGCAACACCGAGGCGCCTTCGGCGATGATCGGCGAGATGGCCGCGGCGTTCTTGCTGGCCGACAACCCGTAACCCGGCCCCGGGTGTGACCATGAGGCACGCGAGAGCCCGCGCGCACGGCCAGTGACTGTTGCGGCGCCGCGCCGATGGCGGTCGCGCACCAAGGTCGCGCCTGCTCATTTCGCGTTGATGGTTTCTTCGCCAACCGAGAGGTCAGCGAACCTGCAGCTCAGCGCTCCGAGGTCGTCGATGATGGGCGCGGCCGTTCGCGCGCGCCCGCGCCGAAAGGGAGCCGTCGCGCGCGACCTTGGCCAGTTCGATACCTCGGGACCAGGCCTTGTATGGTCGCGACCAGCTCGATACGGTCGCGCTTTCCGCCCTTTCCCGGAGCTGCCATGTCCGTCCAGGTTCGCCAGGCCACCGTCCACGACCTCGACACACTGGTGCCGCTGTTCGACGGCTACCGGCAGTTCTACGGCCAGCCGTCCGATCCGCATGGCATCCGGGCTTTCCTGGGTGCGCGATTCGCGCATCACCAGTCGGTGATCCTGCTGGCGCTGGACGGGCAGGGTGCGGGACTTGGCTTCACCCAGCTGTACCCGCTGTTCTCTTCGGTGCGGATGGTGCGCACCTATCTTCTCAATGATCTTTTCGTGGCGCCCCACGCGCGCCGCCGGGGCGTGGCGGCGGCGTTGCTGCGCGAGGCGGCGGCGCATGCGCGTGCGCTGGGCGCAGCCAGCCTCTCGCTGTCCACCGCGCTGGACAACGCGCCGGCGCAGGCATTGTACGAATCGCTGGGCTGGCAGCGGGATCGCCAGTTCTGCGAATACGGGCTCGCCTTGTGACCGCCATGCTTTACCTTGCCTCGCAATCGCCGCGCCGGCGCGAGCTGCTGAAGCAGTTGGGCGTGGACTTCATGGCGCTCGACGTGGACGTGCCGGAGATGCGCGCCGCGGATGAATCGCCGGAGCGCTACGTCAGCCGCGTTGCGCGCGACAAGGCGCGGGCGGGGCTCGCTTCGCTGGCGGATGCCGACCGCGCACTCGTCCTCGGCTCGGACACCGAAGTGGTGCTCGATGGCGAGGTATTCGGCAAGCCGGCCGATGGGGCACAGGCTGCCGCCATGCTGCGGCGGCTGTCCGGGCGTACCCATGCGGTGATCTCGGCGGTCTGGGGCGTGGACGAGCGGGGCGAGCGGGGCGAGCTTTGCGTCTCGAAGGTCCGCTTCGCGCCATTGGACGAGGCTGCCATCGCGGCCTATGTCGCCACCGGCGAGCCTTTCGGCAAGGCCGGTGGCTATGCGATCCAGGGGCGTGGCGCGGTGCTGGTGGAGCATCTGGAGGGAAGCTACTCCGGGGTGATGGGCCTGCCACTGTTCGAGACCGCTCGATTGCTGCGCGGCTTCGGCGTGCTGCCGCAGTGATCCGGACTTTCGGCCGTACTGCCAGATGGCCGCCTCGTGCGCCGCGGCGGCGCGGGTGGTTGCCCTGCGAAAGAACCTCGCCGCGGTGAGTGGACGATCGCCTGCAACCGGAGCCGGGATCGCCGACCGGTCAGTGGAGGCCCGGGGACGCCACGAACCAGGCAATCACCGCCAGCAGGTTGTTCACCCCATGCGCCACCACTGCCGGCCATAGCGAGCCCGAACGCAGTCGCAGCCAGGCCAGCGCCGCGGCGAGCAGCGCGAGGTTGGGAACCGCGTACCAGAGGAAGTTCAGATCCGGCAGGTGCACGAAGGCGAACAGCAGGGAGCTGAGGGCGACCGCCCAGCCGGCGTGCATGCGTCGCAGCAGCGCCGAGAGCAGGGCGCCGCGGAAGAGCAGTTCCTCGACCAGCGGGCCCAGGCTGACCACCACCAGCGCCAGCGGCAGGCGCAGCGCCAGCGAGGCGGCGCCGCCGATCTGCTTGACGTCCTGGGTGACCTGGTGGCCGTGCGCGATCCAGCGGGTCAGCCAGCCGCCGGCGATCGGCAGGGCCAGGCCGAGCAGCACCGCGGCGAGGTAGAACAGCGGGCGGCCGGGGCCGGTCAGTCCCAGGCCGGGGGGCGCGCCATGTGACCAGGCGGCGGGCCACAGCCGGCGCACCAGCACGATGGTCATGCTGGCGGCCAGCAGCAGGGTCAGGATCACCATCAAGGCGTTGGTGTCCGGCTGTGCCAGCACGGTCTTGATGCGGGCGGCCATGCCCGATGCCGGGGCACCGGACACGCCCAGGGCGAAGCCCAGCCCGACCCCGACCAGACCACTGGCGACGAACTGCAACGCGAAATAGAGAACGATCATGCCGATCGCACTGCCCAGGTGCGGCAGCCGGGCGTCGTGCAGCGAGGGGTGGAGCGGGCGGGAGGGCATCGACCGGAAGCAACCTGCTGGGGAAGGACGGACGTGCGCGGCCCGATCGCCCACGCTAGCGGCGTGGCCCGGCGTCGCGCAATCCCGGGGCGTCAGCCGGCCAGCATCGCGCGGCCCAGGCCGGTCAGGGCCATGAGCAGCGTGGCCGCCCAGGCAGCCATGCCGAGCACGAAGCCGCTGCCACGGCGGGCCGCCTCCCGCAGGTAGGCCAATGCGTACCAGGTCCGTGCAGCGAGCCAGACCAGGCCGGCGATGCCCGCCCAGAACGCGAAGCCGTAGTGCGCCGCCAGCCACAGCGTGGGCAGGAACAGCAGCGTCGCCTCGAGCGTGTTCATCTGCACGCGGAACGCGCGCTCGAACGCCGGATGGCCGGTGGTGGCCGGCGCTTGGACCTGGTAGCGGCCGCGCGCAATGCCCACCGCGAAGGCGGTGCCGAACATCAGCAGGACGGTGAGCAGGGTGACCAGGGCGGGCAGGTGTTCTCTCATCGGGGGCGTGCGCAGTTGAACGGTGCCCTACTGTAGCTGCAACGTCCACGCCGGGGTGACGGCCCGGTGGTATGGTCCGTCGACCGCGCCTGGGCGCATGCGGGACCGATGGCATGGATTGGCAGAAGGGCGAGCGCAGCCGCAACGTGCAGGTCGACAGCGGTCGCGGTGGCGGCGGATTCGGCTTCGGCGGTGGCCGCGGCATGGGCATCGGCGGCCTGATCGTGCTGGCCATCCTGGGCTGGGTGTTCTTCAAGGACCCGACCGCGCTGCTCGACCAGGGCGGCCCGACCGGCCCGACCACGGCGCAGGTCGGCGAGCCGGCACAGGTCGATCCGCAGCAACGCGACTTCGTCAGCGCGATCCTCGGCTCCACCGAGAAGACCTGGGGCGACATCTTCGCCGCCAACGAGCGGCAGTACGTCGACCCGAAGCTCGAGCTGTTCAGCGGCGGCGTGCGCACCGCCTGCGGACTGGCGTCCACCGCGGTGGGCCCGTTCTACTGCCCGGGCGACCAGAAGGTCTATCTCGACCTGTCGTTCTTCCAGGAGTTGCAGGACCGCTTCGGCGCCGCCGGCGATTTCGCCCGCGCGTACGTGATCGCGCACGAGGTGGGCCACCACGTGCAGAACCTGCTGGGCGTGTTCGACCAGGTGCGGCAGGCACGCGAGCGGGGTGCGCCGATGGAGGGCGCCGGCGGTCTCTCGGTCCGCCAGGAACTGCAGGCCGACTGCTTCGCAGGCGTGTGGGCCAGTCGCACCGAACAGCGGCTGCACTGGCTGGAGGCGGGCGACGTGGAGGAGGCCCTCAACGCCGCCAGCAGGATCGGCGACGACACGCTGCAGCGCGAGACCCAGGGATCGGTGATGCCCGATTCGTTCACCCACGGCACCTCGGCGCAACGGGTGAAGTGGTTCAAGACCGGGCTGCAGAGCGGGCAGGTGTCCAGTTGTGACACGTTCTCCGGGGAGATCTGACCGGCCTTGCGACGCCGGCCTTGCCGGCGCCGCGCGAACGCACCCTCGCCACCGAAAACCCAATCCACCATAAACGGTTGCCGGCAAAGGTCTTTCGCGTGCCCTGCGCCATCTTCCGCCGGACCACGCCACGCCCTAGAATCCGCGCGCTGCGCGCCAGGGGGTGCGCCCTCCCGTCCGTTCCATGGCCCATCCCTGCCTGAGCTGCGGCGCCTGCTGCGCCTTCTTCCGCATCGCCTTCCACTGGTCCGAAACCGATCCCTTCCTGGGCGGTACCGTGCCGGTCGAACTGACCGAAAAGCTGGACCCGCACCGCGTGGTGATGCGCGGCACCCAGGCCAGGCAGCCGCGCTGCGTGGCGCTCAAGGGAACCATCGGCGAGGCGGCCTATTGCGGTATCCACCCGATCAAGCCCTCGGTGTGCCGCGAGGTCGAACCCTCGTGGGAGTTCGGTCGGCACAGTCCCCAGTGCGACAAGGGCCGCATCGCGCACGGCCTGCGTCCGCTGACGCCGGAAGACTGGCTCGATCCCTCGGGCGACAGCGCGCCACCGTTGCCGCAGAGTGCCTGACGCCCGGCGCGCCGGCACCGGAGCCCACGCAGCGGGAAAGTCAGCCGAAGCGGTAGATGTCCATCGCCAGGATGCCGTGGTCGATGCCGGCATCGGTGCGTTGCGCGCGCGGTTGCGTGCCGGCGGCGCCGAGCGCGACGAACAGGGGCAGCAGGTGTTCGTCGGTCGGATGGGCGCGCTGGGCGAAGGGAGCCTGGCGGCGATAGTCGAGCAGTGCATCCACGTCGCCGGCGGCCAGGCGCTCTTCCACCCAAGTGATGAACGGTCGCACGTAGGGCGCCTCGCGCTCGGCGCCGTAGCCCTGGCGCAGGTCGCCCAGGTTGTGGGTGATGCTGCCCGAGCCGATCACCAGCACGCCCTCGCCGGGCAACGAAGCCAGTGCGCGACCGATCGCGAGGTGGTGCGCCGGGTCGCGTCCGGGCTGGATGGAGAGCGGTACGACCGGGATGTCGGCTTCCGGATAGAGCAGGCGCAGCGGCACCCAGGCGCCATGGTCCAGGCCGCGCCGCGGGTCGAGTGTCGCGTCCAGGGCGGCGCGCCCGAGCAGGCCGAGAACGCGCTCGGCCAGTGCCGGCGCGCCCGGCGCGGGATAGCGGATCTGGTAGAGCTCCGCGGGGAATCCGAAGAAATCGTGCACCGTCTCCGGCTGCGCGGCGCCACCCACCTGCGGCGCGGGGCTCAACCAATGCGCGGTGGCGATCACGATCGCCTGCGGGCGCGGCAGATCGGCGGCCAGTTCGGCCAGGCGCTCGCGGACGGGGCCCGGCTGCAGCGCGGTCATCGGCGAGCCGTGGGAGATGTAGAGGCTGGGCAGGGTGGTCATCCGGGGAACCTCTGGAGCACACGCGTGGAAGGTACTCCCGGATAGATCGGGGCGAACGTTTCCGCTGCAAGCACGCCCTAGTACAACGGTCGGCCCAGCCCCAGTCGCAGCGGGTCGAGCAGGCGGCCATAGCGCTCGGCGCGCGCGGTGTCGCGGTTGAGCGGCTGGCGGACCTGCGCGGCGCTGGGCGTGCGGATCGCGCGCGTGGCGCGATGGAATTCCAGGCAGGCGGCGTCGAAGGGCAGGCCGCAGAACGCGAGCAGGGCACGGATCTCGGCTTCGGGATCGGCCAGCAGCGCCTCGTAACGCTGGCTGCGGATGCGGGCCGGCGCTGCGGCCTGCCAGCGGTCCATCGCCGATTCGTAGTCGCGCACGTAGGCGGCGATGTCGGTCAGCGTGCAGGCAAAATGCGGCAGCCGGTAGAACTGCTGCTTGAAGCACGACCAGCCGGCCTCCAGCGCGTCGCGCCGCACGTCGACGATGCGCGCGCCCGGCAGCATCGCGCCCAGCACGCCGGCATGGAGCCAGTTCTCCGGCAGCTTGTCGGTGAAGCGCGGGCGCTGCCGACGCCAGCGGGCGGTGCGCTCGAGGTAGCGCCGGCCCATGCGCTGCCAGTCCTGCGCCGTGGCGGACGGCGCCCAGCGCGGAAACGGCTGGCCGCGGCGGGTCGACTCCTCCACCAGTACTTCGCCCAGGTCCGGCAGTTCGCTGGCCCCCTCCACCTGCGGGTGCGCGGCGAGGATCTGTTCGAACAGGGTCGAGCCCGAGCGCGGCAGGCCGACGATGAAGATCGCCTCCTCGCCCAGTGTCGGGGCGAGCGGCGGCGGCAAGCTGGCGCCGGCGGCGCTCACCGATTCCACCAATCCATGGAACGCGCCGGCCTGCCAGGGGGCCAGCCGGCGCTGGCGCGCGTTCGCCTCGCCGAGGGCGGCGAAGGCTTCCTCGTAGCGTCCCTGGTCCTCGTTGACCTTGCCCAGGGCGAAACCCATGGCAATGCGATCGGGCTCGGCGACGTCGTTGCGCTGGAGCAGCGCGATGAGCCGCGTGCGGTCTTCTTCCGGGAGGGGCCGCGTCTTCATGTTGGCCAGCCCGCGCCACGCGTCGCCGCAGGCCGGGTGCACCGCGAGCGCGGCACGGTAGTGCGAGGCGGCTTCGTCGAAGCGGCCCAGGTGGACGAGGGCGTCGCCCAGCAACACGTGGGCGGGAAGCAGCGTCGGCGCCAGTGCGCAGGCGCGTTGCAGCGCCTCCACCGCAAGCGTGGTGTAGCCGAGCACCTGCAGGTTGCGTCCCAGGTTGAACCAGCCCATCGGGTAGTCCGGCGCCAGCGCACAGGCCTTGCGCCAATGCGCCAGCGCAGCCTCGATCTCGCCGGCCGCCTGTTCGGCGTTACCCAGGTCGGTGAGGGCCAGCGGGTCGTCGGGCCATTCCCGCAAGGCGTTCCTCAGGGCCTCGCGCGCGGCATCGTACTGCCGGGCGCGGGTGTGCAGGATGCCGCGCAGGCGCAGTGCCTCGGGATGACCTGGCGCACCGGCCAGCACGGCGTCGAGCGCCTGCCGTGCGGGTGCCGGCACGCCGTCGCGGATCGCCCTGGCCGCCGCCTCCAGTTGCTGGCGTTGCCCCGGTGACAGGCTCGCGACCCGCATGGCCATGTCGGCCGGGTGATCGGGGAATGGCCACGAAGCGGGCATGAGGGGTTCTCGCCGGATGGAACAGGCATGGTACGTCGTCCGCGGCGCGCGGCCCCCTCGCATGCGCCGATCGTGCAGGCGGGCGCGGGTCTGCTAATTTGGGTGCTTCGCCCGCGCCGCGCGGGCCAGGACTAAGCTCGCCCGATGCATCGCCCGTCCCATCTCGACGATCTGGAAGCGGAAAGCATCCAGATCCTGCGTGAAGTGTTTGCCTGTTTCCGCCGTCCGGTGATGCTCTATTCCATCGGGAAGGATTCCACCGTGCTGCTGCACCTGCTGCGCAAGGCCAGCCGGCCGGCGCCTCCGCCGCTGCCGCTGCTGCACGTGGATACGACCTGGAAGTTTCGCGACATGATCGCCTTCCGCGACCGCGTGGCGGCGCAGGGCGACATCGAGATGCTGGTGCACGTCAACCAGGAGGGCGTGCGCCAGGGCATCTCGCCGCTGACCCACGGCGCGGCGGTGCACACCGACATCATGAAGACCCAGGCGCTCAGGCAGGCGCTGGACCGGCACCGGTTCGACGCGGCGATCGGTGGCGCGCGCCGCGACGAGGAAAAGTCGCGGGCCAAGGAGCGCATCTTCTCCTTCCGCACCGCGCAACATCGCTGGGATCCGAAGCAGCAGCGGCCGGAGCTCTGGCACACCTGGAACACGCAGATCCGCCAGGGCGAGAGCGTGCGCGTGTTCCCGCTGTCGAACTGGACCGAACTGGACGTGTGGGAATACATCCGGCGCGAGCGGATCGAGGTGGTGCCGCTGTACTTCGCCAGGGAGCGGCCGGTGGTCGAGCGCGACGGTGCGCTGATCATGGTCGACGACGAGCGCTTCGTGCTGCGCGAAGGCGAGAGGATCCAGCAGCGCCGCGTGCGCTTCCGCACGCTGGGCTGTTATCCGCTCACCGGCGCGATCGCGTCGCAGGCCGACTCGCTGGACGCGATCATCGAGGAGATGCGCGCCTCGCGCAGTTCCGAGCGCCAGGGGCGCATCATCGACCACGATGGCGCCAGCTCGATGGAGAAGAAGAAGCAGGAGGGCTATTTCTGATGGCCGCCGGCATGCTCCGCTTCATTACCTGCGGCAGCGTCGACGACGGCAAGAGCACGCTGCTGGGGCGCCTGCTGTACGACGCCGGCATGCTCGCCGACGACCAGTTGGACGCGCTGCGCCGCGACAGCCGCAAGCGCGGCGGCGAGGCGCTGGATTTCGCGCTGGTCACCGACGGACTGGATGCCGAGCGCGAGCAGGGCATCACCATCGACGTCGCCTGGCGCTATTTCCATACCGCGCGACGCAGCTTCATCGTCGGCGACTGCCCGGGACACGAGCAGTACACGCGCAACATGGCGACCGGCGCCTCCCAGGCCGACCTGGCGGTGGTCCTGGTCGACGCCCGCAAGGGCCTGTTGCCGCAGACGCGCCGGCATACCTACATCTGCGCGTTGCTTGGCATCCGCCGTATCGTGCTGGCGGTCAACAAGATGGATCTGGTGGGGCTCGATGCGGACGTCTACGCATCCATCGTCGAACCTTACCGTGCGCTTGCCGCGTCGATGGGCGTCGAAGCGGTCGATGCGCTGCCGGTGGTGGCGCCGGACGGCGACAACGTGGGCCTGCGTTCGACGCGCATGCCCTGGTACCAGGGTCCCGGCCTGCTCGAGCTGCTGGAGACGCTGGAGGCCGGGGTGGCGTCCCCGGAACGTTTCCGCCTGCCGGTGCAATGGGTGAACCGCCCCGACCAGCATTTCCGCGGCTATGCCGGCACCGTGTGCGGCGGGCGCGTGGAGGTGGGCGAGGAGGTGCTGGTGCAGCCGGGCGGGCAGCGCGCGCGGGTCGAGCGCATCGTCGGCCCGTCGACGGATCTTGCCCAGGCCGTCACCGGGCAGGCGGTCACGCTGTGCCTGGATCGCGAACTCGACATCAGTCGGGGCGACGTGATCGCCGCCGTAGCGCAGCCGGCGGCGGTCGCCGACCAGTTCGGCTGCCACCTGGTCTGGTTCGGCGACCAGCCGCTGTTGCCCGGCCGCGGCTACCTGCTGCAGCTGGGCACGGCCACGGTCAATGCGCGCGTTACCGCGATCAAGCACAAGATCGACGTCAATACGCAGGCGCCGCTGGCGGCGCGCCGTCTGGAACTCAACGACGTCGGCTACTGCAACATCGACCTGGACCGGCCGTTGCCGTTCGAGCGCTATGCCGACAACCGCACGCTGGGCGGCTTCGTTCTCATCGACCGCCAGAGCAACGCCACGGTCGCCTGCGGCATGCTCGACTTCGCCCTGCGGCGGGCGGCCAACATCCACTGGCAACACACCGACGTGGACAAGGCCACCCGGGCGCAGGCCAAGGGCCAGCAGCCGCTGTGCGTCTGGTTCACCGGCCTGTCGGGCGCCGGGAAGTCCACCATCGCCAACCTGGTCGAGCGCAAGCTGGCGGCGCAGGGTTTCCACACCTATCTGCTGGACGGCGACAACCTGCGCCACGGGCTCAACGTGGACCTGGGTTTCACCGCCGAGGCGCGCGTGGAGAACGTGCGCCGCGTGGCGGAGGTCGCGCACCTGATGGTCGACGCGGGGCTGGTGGTACTGGTGTGCGTGATCTCGCCCTTCGCCGGGGAGCGCGCGTTCGCGCGCGGGCGCTTCGCCGAGGGCGAATTCGTCGAGGTGTTCGTGGACACGCCGCTGGCCGAGTGCGAGCGGCGCGATCCGAAGGGGCTCTATGCCAAGGCGCGGGCCGGGCGGATCAGCAACTTCACCGGCATCGATTCGCCGTACGAGCCGCCGGCCTCGGCGGAGCTGCACCTGCATACCGGGGAACAACGCGCCGAGCAGCTGGCCGAGCAGGTGCTGGATTACCTGCGGGACCGCCTGGCCTGACGACCGCGGGAGTGCACGGGCTGCACTCCCGCGGGGGTGCGGCCCCGCCTGCCCCGCGAGGGCCTACTTGCGCCGCGGCGGCTTGCCGCCCGTACGCGGCTTGAACCCGCCCGGCCGCGACCGCCGCGGGGGTGCGCTGCCGGCGGCCTCTTCGTTGCCATCCCACTCGCTGATGCGCAGCTGCTGCTGGCTGACCCAGACTTTCTTGAGGTGGTCGAACACCTCCGAGGGCATGCCTTCGGGCAGGTCGATCAGGCTGTAGTCGCTGCGGATGCTGACGCGGCCGATGAACTGGCTTTCCAGGCCGGCCTCGTTGGCGATGGCGCCGACGATGTTGCCGGGCTTGACGCCGTGCTCGTGGCCGACCTCGATGCGATAGGTGCGCTTGCCCGGTTCGGGTGCGTTGTGCGGGCGCGGCGGACGGTTGTCGAAGCTCCGCGGCGGGGCGCCTTCGCGGGGTTCGCGCGGCTTGCGCTCGTGTGGCGGGCGGCGTTCGCCATCGCGCTCGCGCGCTTCACGCGGCGCCGGTTCGCGCCGCTCGTACTCGCGCTTGGGCGGCGGCGTCAGCAGCAGCGGGCGGTCGCCCTGTGCGATGCGCGCGAGCGCGGCGGCGATCTCGAGCGCCGGCACATTGTGTTCCTGCTCGTACTGCTCGATCAGCTGCTGGAACTGGCCCAGTTCGCCCTGCGCCATGGTGTCGGTGATGCGCTGCTTGAAGCGGGCGATGCGCACGTCGTTCACGGCCTCGACGGTGGGCAGCTTCATCTCCTCGATCGGCTGGCGCGTGGCCCGCTCGATCGCGCGCAGCATGCCCTTCTCGCGCGGGGTGACGAACAGGATCGCCTCGCCGCTGCGCCCAGCGCGACCGGTGCGGCCGATGCGGTGGACGTAGCTTTCGGTGTCGTAGGGGATGTCGTAATTGAAGACGTGGCTGATGCGCTCGACGTCCAGGCCGCGTGCGGCCACGTCGGTGGCGACCAGGATGTCGAGCTTGCCGTCCTTCAACTGCTGGATCACCCGCTCGCGCTGCGGCTGGGCAATGTCGCCGTTGATCGCGGCGGCGGCCAGGCCGCGCGCGGTCAGCTTCTCGGCCAGCTCCTCGGTCGCCTGCTTGGTGCGGGCGAAGATGATCATGGCGTCGAACGGCTCGGCTTCCAGGATGCGGGTCAGCGCATCGAGCTTGTGCATGCCGCTGACGAACCAGTAGCGCTGGCGGATGTTGGCTGCCGTGGTGGTCTTGGCCTTGATCGTGACCTCGACCGGTTCCTTCAGGTGCGCCTGGGCGATCTTGCGGATCGGCGCCGGCATGGTGGCCGAGAACAGCGCGACCTGGCGCGTCGACGGCGTGGCCTGGAGCACCTTCTCGACGTCGTCGATGAAGCCCATGCGCAGCATCTCGTCGGCCTCGTCCAGCACCAGGTACCTGAGCTCGGACAGGTCCAGCGTGCCCTTGTCCATGTGGTCGATCACGCGGCCGGGCGTGCCGACCACCACGTGCACGCCGCGGCGCAGCGCGTGCAGCTGCGGGCCGTAGCTCTGCCCGCCATAGATCGGCAGCACCTGGAAGCCGGGGATGTGCGCGGCGTAGCGCTGGAACGCCTCGGCCACCTGGATGGCCAGTTCACGCGTGGGGGCGAGCACCAGGGCCTGCGGCTTGCCGGGCCTGGCCTCGATGCGCGAGAGGATCGGCAGCGCGAACGCGGCGGTCTTGCCGGTACCGGTCTG
This sequence comes from Frateuria soli, assembly GCF_021117385.1. Lineage (GTDB taxonomy): Bacteria > Pseudomonadota > Gammaproteobacteria > Xanthomonadales > Rhodanobacteraceae > Frateuria_A > Frateuria_A soli. The sequence continues at coordinate 2,129,190 of NZ_CP088252.1, read as the reverse complement.
CGCCTGGCCGAGCACGTCGCGGCCTTCGAGCAGCGACGGGATGGTGGCCGCCTGGATGGGGGAGGGCGACTCGTAGCCGACGTCGGCCAGCGCCTGCTGGACTTCGGGGCGCAGCGCGAGCGCGGCAAAACCGGCCGGCGCCGGGTCGTGACCGGCCGGCGTGGGACCTGGAACGGGGGATGACATGGGAACCTCAGGATTGGGCGGCGGCGAGCGAAGGCGTGCGCCGCGCGGAGCGGCGAGCATTCTATCAGGCTCGCCGGGAGGCCGTCGGCAGGAAGTACACGGTGTGTGGTCGGACCGTGGTTATGATCGCGTGTTTGTGGAGAGGAGCGGCCCGTGGCGACCATCGAGACGATCTCCGAGCAACGCTGCCATGGCGGCGTGCAGGGCTTTTACCGGCACGATTCGCGAGCCTGCGGCGGCCCGATGCGCTTTGCGCTCTATCTGCCGCCGCAGTCGGCGCGCCAGCCATGCCCGCTGCTGTATTTCCTGGCCGGCCTGACCTGCACCGAGGAAACCGCGACGATCAAGGCCGGCGCGCAGCGGCTGGCCGCCGAGCTGGGCCTCGCGCTGGTGATGCCTGACACCAGTCCGCGCGACACCGGCCTGGAGGGCGCCACCGGCGACTGGGAATTCGGCGAAGGCGCGGGCTTCTACCTGGATGCGACGCGGGCGCCGTGGTCGTCGCGGTTTCGCATGCGCAGCTACGTGGCCGAGGAATTGCCCGCGCTGCTGTCGGCGCATTTCCCGGTGGATGTGGAGCGCGCGGGCGTGTGCGGCCACTCGATGGGCGGCCATGGCGCGCTTACCCTGGCGCTCACCGACCCGCAGCGCTACCGCTCGGTATCCGCATTCGCTCCCATTGTGGCTCCCTCGCGGGTGCCCTGGGGCGAGAAGGCGTTCGTGCGCTACCTGGGCGAGGACCGGGGCGCATGGGCCGACCACGATGCCTGTGCGCTGGTCAGGCGGCAGGCTTTCCCCGGCACGATCCTGATCGATCAGGGCGGGGCCGACCGCTTCCTCGCCGCGCAACTGCGGCCGGAGCTGTTCGAGGAAGCCTGCGCCGAGGCCGGACAGCCGCTGCTGCTGCGCCGGCACGCCGGCTACGACCACAGCTACTGGTTCATCGCCAGTTTCATCGACGACCATCTTCGCCACCACGCGCGGGCGTTGGGGCTGGCATGAGCGCGCCGTGCCTGCGCACGGCGCGCACGCTCATCCGTCCATTCGAGGTGGACGACGCGGCTCGCTTGCTCGACTATCGCCGCGGGAACCGGGCGCACCTGGCGCCATGGGAACCAACGCGCGAGGAGGCGTACTTCACCCTGGAGTCGTGCTGCGTCCGCATCGAGGAGGCGCGCGAGTGGGTGCGTACGGACCGGGGCTACCTGTTTGCCGTGCTGGCGCCCGACGAAAGCCGTCTGCTGGGATGCTTCAACTTCGCCAACGTGGTGCGTGGCGCCTTCCAGGCCTGCCACCTGGGCTACGGCATCGATGCAGGGGAGCAGGGCAAGGGTCTGATGTCCGAGGCGCTGGATGCTGGCCTGGCCTGGGCTTTCGGCGTGCTGGGCCTGCACCGGGTGATGGCCAACTACATGCCGCGCAACGCGCACAGTGCCAGGCTGCTGGCGCGCCTGGGTTTCCGGCGCGAGGGCTACGCGCCGAAATACCTGAAGATCGCCGGCGTGTGGGAGGACCACGTGCTCACGGCGAAGCTGCGCGACGAATGAGGCGCGCGGACCGGCGCCAGCGCCGGTCCGCGCATGGCTCAGGCCTTGGCCGCCGGACGCCGGCGGCGCTGGCGCTGGCGATTGCCTTCGGCGGGACGCTCGCCGGCATGCGACTGGGCGCCATGCTGCTGGCGATACACCTGCGGGCGGGACGGGCGCTGCTGCCGCTGGCCCTGCACCGGGCGCGGCGCGCCGGCATCCAGCCTCAGCGGGGTGGAGGGCTCGAAGCCGGGCACGTCGGTGATGGCGATGTCCTGCTTGAGCAGCTTGCGGATGTCGCGCAGCAGGCCCGACTCGTCGTGGCTGACCAGCGACACGGCCATGCCTTCGGAACCGGCGCGGCCGGTGCGGCCGATGCGGTGCACGTAGTCCTCGGCCACCATCGGCAGGTCGTGGTTGATCACCATCGGCAACTGGTCGATGTCGATGCCGCGGGCGGCGATGTCGGTGGCCACCAGCACGGTGACGCGGCCGCTCTTGAAGTCGCCCAGGGCCCTGGTGCGGGCGTTCTGGCTCTTGTTGCCATGGATCGCCGCGGCGCGCATCCCCGAAACCTCGAGGAACTTCACCAGCTTGTCGGCGCCGTGCTTGGTGCGGCTGAACACCAGGCTCTGGCGGCGGCTGTCCTGCGACAGCACGTGCAGCAGCAGGTCGCGCTTGCGCGAGGCATCGACCGGGTGCACGTGGTGGCTGACCAGCGGCGCCACGGTGTTGGGCGGCGTCACCGAGACTTCGCGCGGCGAGCGCATGAACTGCATCGCGAGCGCCTTGATCGGTTCGGCGAAGGTGGCCGAGAACAGCAACGTCTGGCGCTGCTTGGGCAGCGCCTGGAGGATGCGCTTGATCGCCGGCAGGAAGCCCATGTCGAGCATGCGGTCGGCCTCGTCCAGCACCAGCACCTCGACCCCGGACAGGTCGACCGAACGCTGCTGCATGTGATCGATCAGGCGACCGGGGGTGGCGATCACCACGTCCACGCCGCGGCGCAGCGCCTGCATCTGCGGGCCCATGCTCATGCCGCCGAAAATGGTGGTGCTGGAAACGCGCAGGTGCTTGCCGTAGCTGCGCAGGTTGTCGTGCACCTGGGCAGCCAGCTCGCGCGTCGGCGTGAGCACCAGCGCGCGCGGGCGGCGGGTCTGCGTGGCGCCCGCGGTGGACAAGTGCTGCAGCAGCGGCAGCGCGAAGGCGGCGGTCTTGCCGGTGCCGGTCTGCGCGGCGGCCAGCAGGTCGTGACCCTCCAGTACCAGCGGAATGGCGCCGGCCTGGATCGGGGTGGGCTGGGTGTAGCCCTGTTCGGCGAGCGCGCGCAACAACGCGGGCGCAAGGCCCAGCGATTCGAAAGACATGAAAACACTCCTGTGCAACCCGGAGCGTTCTTTCAGAACCGCGTTGCGATATGGGGAAGGGGCGGCTGGAGGCCGCAACGGCTTGAGGACCGTCCGGGCAGTATAGCGCAACACGCGCCAGGGCGCTGGTTCCGCGCGAGGGGCGCGCTCCGGGAACGCGACCGGCTCCCGGTCGCGCACGGATTCGCCGCTACGGGGCGGGCCGCCGTGCCACGATCAGGTAGCTGTTGAACGGCGTGCGCCCCCACAGCGGCGTGAGCGTGGTGACCAGGCCGGCGCGTTCGAGCGGCGCGGTCACTTCCTGCTCGGTCGGGTAATGGTCGGCGCCCACGCGCATCCAGCCGGTGGCGTGCAGGAGGTGTTCCTCGATCACCGTGGCGTGGAAGCGCCAATGCCTGGCCCGCAGCACGTTGCGGATCATCAGTTGCGCGCCGGGTGCCACGTGCGTGGCCAGCTGTTCGAGCAGCGGTGCCTGGCGCGCCGCCGGCAGGTAGTGCAGGACGTCAAGCAGGCAGACATGGCCGCGGAAGTCAGGCAGATCGGCAACGTCCGCGCGGCGAAGGTCCAGCGCATCGTCGATCGCGGCGGCGGCAGCCCGGCCGGTGGCGATCTTGCGCTCGTCGTGGTCGATCCCGACGTAACCCCGCAGCACGCCACAGCTGTGCAGGTAGTGGCCGAGCAGGCCGATGCCGCAACCGACGTCGAGCAGCGGGAACGGCGGAGCCTCCTGCAGCAGCCGCGCGACGGCGCCGTAGACCGGATCGCCGGCCAGCTTTCCGCGCACGTACTGGCGCTGGTTGAACCCGGTGAAACGGGCCGACAGCGTGCCGCGCATCGAGCGGTCGAGGCGATGCTGCGGGCGCACCGTCAAGGCATGCGCTCCGGCGACACAGCCTGGTGAACCTCGGGTCGGGACGATCGTTGCATGGTCGTACTCCGGGGGCGGGGCGCCAGTATAGGCAGGCCCGGGGGCGCGGATGTGCAGCGCACGCGAGGGGGCCCCGCCAAAAGAACGAGCCCGGCGCGGGGCCGGGCTCGCAACGGTTGCCTGGAGGCGTGGGCCTACTGGCAGGTCACGCCCACCGCGTTGAACGCGGCCATCACGTCGCTGCGCGAATAGCCGTAATCGTCCGCCGCGCTCTCCACGCCGCAGGCACCGGCGTTGAACGTGGAGGTCGCCGTCCAGTACATCGCGTTGGCGCGTTCGAATACCTCGAACGCCTTGCGCGTGTTCCAGGTCGAGCTCCTGGCCAGCGTGCAGAACGCCTTGTTGTAGACGCCGCTGGAGTAGTGCACGTCAAGGCCGCTGTAGTACTGGGAGGCGTTGTCGATCGACGAGCCGTCCTTGCTCGGCGTGCACATCCAGCGCAGTGCGGTTCCGCTCTTGATGATGTCGGCACCGACCAGCCAGTCGTTGGCGCCCCAGTCGTAGTATTCGGCCGCTTCGCCGGCCATGTCCGAGAAAGCCTCGTTCATGCCGCCGGACTGGCCGGAGTACTGCAGGCCGGAGTGCTGCTCGGTGAAGCCGTGGCTGATCTCGTGGCTGGTCACGTCCAGCGCGGTGAGCGGGTAGAAATAGCTCGCGCCATCGCCGAAGTTCATCGAGCTGCCGTTCCAGAACGCATTCTCGTAGTTGCGGCTGTAATGGACGTTCATCACCAGCTGCATGTTCAGCGGCGGCGCACCGAACCAGGCGGTGTACATGTCGTGCACGACGCCGCCGAAGTGGTGCGCGTCGTTGATGGGCGAGTAGGCGCCGTTGATGCCGTCGCCGGTGCTGGTGGGACAGGTGAACGTCCACAGCGTCGCGCGATTGCGGCTCTGGTTCATGTCGTTGGTCTTCACGTGGGTGTTGACCATCGAGCAGGTGCTGCCCGACTGGGTGACCGACAGCGCCGGATAGTCGGTCCCGTAGAAGTACTGGCCGGTCTTCTGGTTGCCGCCCGGGCCGTTGGCCGAGGCCGGAGTGCCGCTGCCGCCACCGCCGCCGCCGGGCTTGCCCTTGGTGGTCAGGCCATCCCAGCTCTCGAGCACCGCGCCGGTATTGGCGTCGATGATCGCGGTCGGACGGGTCGGACGGCCGTTGTGGTCGTCGAAGAACGAGGTCAGGTAGACCAGCTTCGCCGTCTTGCCCTCGGCATAGACGTACAGCTCGTGCTTCACGTTCTGCAGGCTGGCGTCGGACACCGCGTCGACGCCGATGCCATAGGGCAGCAGTCCGGCATGCCGGCGCAAGACCGCCAGCGCCTGGGCACCGCTCAGGCCTGGCGTGACCGAAGCGAGGTCGAAGCCCAGGCCGTTGGAAAGATGGCCCTCGACGCTGCGCACGCTGCCGGTGCCGTCGCGTTCGACCACCACGCTGCGGCCGTAGACGGGCACGCCGCGGAACATCTGTTGCTCACGGGTCTTGACGGTGCCGTGGGCGGTGCGCAACTGGAGGCCTTGCGCGAGCGAGGCCTGCGGGTCCATGCCCAGGCGCTGGCCCAGCGCGCTGGCGCTCAGGTGGCCCAGTGCAGGCGCGCGGACGTGGTTTGGCGTGGCGGCCTGGGCAGCGGCGGCCACGAGCAGGCCGAGGGCGCCCAGCAGAGCGCCGGCAAGCGGTTTTTGCATCATTGGTGTTTCCCTCCCAAGGAAATGGATGGGCGGTCGGTGGCCTCCTGCCGCGTTCCGCCGTCGCGTCGGCATTCGCCGACCCTCCCCGGGAAGCGATGTGCCGACAGGGCAACCTACGCCGTCCCGGAGAGCCAGTCACCCTGCCGCGCAGCATCCGGGTGACGGTCCTCGCAGGACCGCGTGCCAGCCTGATGACCGGGTCGATGCTGGGAGCCGCGGCATGAGTGTGGTGTTCATGTGGCGTGAGCCTTGCCGTGACCCGCGGGAAGGCGGGCTGGGGCCGGACGCCGGCTGATAGAATCGCGGTCTTTGCACCCCAACGAGACAGGCAATGAAGGCAGGCAAGGACAAGGTCATCGCATTCCACTACACGCTCACGGTGGACGGCGACAAGGTGGAAAGCTCGCGCGACAACGGCGAACCGTTGTGGATCCTGCTCGGTCACGGCCAGCTCATCCCGGGCCTGGAGAAGGCGCTGGAGGGCCAGGAGGCGGGTGCGACGCTCGCGGCGGACATCAGCCCGGCCGAGGGCTACGGCGAACGCGAGGACGGCCGCATCCAGCGCGTGCCCAAGAAGTATTTCCAGCAGGCCAACAAGCTCAGGCCGGGCATGGCGACGGTGCTGGCACTGAAGGAAGGCGGCCACCGCGCGGTCACCGTGCACAAGGTCGGCATGAGCACCATCGACGTGGATCTGAACCATCCGATGGCCGGCAAGACGCTGCATTTCGACGTGGCGATCGAGGAAGTGCGCGACGCCACCGAGGACGAGGTCAAGCACGGCCACGCACATCCGCCGGGCCAGGAAGCGCACTGAAGCGCGCGCGCTCAAGACGATAACGAAAGCGGCGCCCATGGGCGCCGTTTCCTTTGCCCCTTCTCCCCGCCGGGGAGAAGGCTGGGATGAGCGGCCAACCCGGCCTCGGCCCGGACGCCTTTGCCCCTTCTCCCCGCCGGGGAACGAGGGGGCCGGCTCGGCGTCGACTCAATCCAGCAACCGCTTCCCGAATGCGAAGTGGTCGCGCCAGTAGGGCCCGTCGATGTCGTCCAGTCGCACCGTGCCGCCGCTGTTGGGCGCGTGCACGAAACGCCCCTTGCCGACGTACACGCCCACGTGGCTGATGTCTCCGCCGATGTCGAAGAACACCAGGTCGCCGCTGGCCAGTTCGGTCATGCGCCGGACCTTGCGGCCGTCCACTTCGGACATGGCGCGCGAGCTGTGCGGGAGCAGGATGTCCGCCGCGTTGCGATAGATATAGTCGACCAGCCCGCTGCAGTCGAAGCCGCTGTCGGGCGTATTGCCGCCCCAGTGGTAGGGCGTGCCCACCAGTGCGATGGCGCGGAACAGCACGTCATTGGCGGTGCCGGCGCTGGCCGCCGAGGGCGCCTTTGCGGGAAGCTCGGCCAGGGATGAGTGCGAACCCTTGAACGTGGGCTCGCGCCGGTGCGGGCTGCCGGCGCACCCGGCCAGCAGGAGCACCGTCGTCCCGAGCAGGGCGAGGCGCAGGCGCGTGGCGGCAGAAGGGCATCCGGACGCAGTCATGGCAACCTCGGCAGTGTTTTGCCCGAGCTTAGTCAATCAATGGCTTGCGTCAAGCTGGTGATATCCGGCGGCAGCTTTCAATGCGTCGCGTCGACCTGCACGGTGCGTTCGGACAGCACCTTGCCCGCGATATTCAGGCTGCGCAGGCGGTAGCTCCCCGGGCGCAGCCATAGCGCGTTGTCGCTGCCGCCTTCCAGGAACACGTAGCGGTCGGCGGCCACGGCGTTGGCCGGCTCGCCGGCGTAGTGGGCCTCCACCAGGCAGGGGAAGTTCGCTTCGCAAAGTCGCGGGCTGACCGTCACCGCCACGCGTCTGCCGTGCAGCGAAAGCCAGGCCGGGCGATGGCCGTCGGCCGCCGGGGGCAGGGCAATGGTGGCTTTGCCGTCGATCTGCAACGGGATGACGCGGTCGCGCACGTAGGCGCTGACCCGTTCGTTGGCAGGCGGCAGAATCACGTTCATGTCGTAGGCACGCGGGCGCGCACTCCACACGCGGCCGTCCCCCACATGGCGCAACACGATCGGATGCTGCGGGTGGAACGCCTCGACGAGCAGGTGGTAAGGCTCGCGCAGGGCGGCGCGCGTATCCAGGCGGGGCGTCAGGCTGTTCTGTGGCACGCCGCGGAGGGAGTCGCCGGTGCGCACTGCGTTGGTGACCGCCCGATAGGCCTCCAGCTCGTTGAACGGCTCCTCCTCGCGAACCTCGGTCTGGTCGATGCTGAGGATGTCCAGGCCGCTCAGCGCTTCCAGGCGCGCCGCCATCGGCAACACGTCGCCCAGTCGGCCCCTGGCCTTGTCGATGTGCGCATAGCCGGCGTGGACGAGCAGTTTCGCCCCCGGGTGTCCGGCCAGCACCTTCCGGTAGAGCGCGTGCGCCTGTTGCGCTTCACGCTCCTGCCCGCCCGGCGTATCCGATTCGTACGGCACCAGCACGTAACCCAGCCGCAACGCCTCGCGCACGATCTCGCCGTAGACCGGTTCGCGCATGTACTCGGTGCCGCTGCGGTCGGTCGGGTAGCCGCGCTGACGCAATGCGTCGCCATCCTCGACGAGCGCCTCGATCGCCAGGTGGGTGAAGCCCAGCGCGCGCAGTCGCGGCAGCAGCGCGAGGGTGAGCAGCCGGGTATGCGCGTCGTGGTGCGCCTCGTTGACCATCACCACGCGCCGCTGCGCGGCCAGGCCGGCGATCGTGTCCACCGCGTCGGTCGCCCGCCATTCGGCCGGAGTGGGCAGCGCGGTGCCGGCGGCCAGGTGCGCCTTCAACGGGAAGTCGCGTACCGCTTCGCCATAGAGTCCCAATTCTCCTTCGCTGAAGGCGAAGTATTGCTGGGCCATCGCGCGGTCCGCCCCCCGCATCTGCGGAATCGCCTGCAGCAGATAGCCGTAGCGACCGAGCTCGTTGCCATCGCGCATCGCCGCCAGAAATTGCCGCGTGGATATGCCGCCGGCAAGGGCCGGCATGGGCTGCACCGCGGCGGCCAGCAGTAGGACGAGAAGGGCGGGTCGGCGGAACGTCATGCGGCGGCTTCCCCTCGAGTGGCGTGATGCCAGACTAGATTTCACCCGGCCTTCAGGCAAGGGCTGCGCGGTCGTGTGTGCTCATGCTCGTCACCCTGGGGCAGGCATGCTTCCAGGCGCGCTCCGTGGAGGCTGCATGACAAGCGACTTCGACCTGATCGTGCTCGGTGCCGGATCCGGCGGACTGACGGTGGCGCAGCGCGCGGCAAGATACGGCGCCCGGGTGGCGCTGGTGGAGCCCGGGCCGCCGGGTGGCACCTGTGCGAACCTGGGTTGCGTGCCCAAGAAGGCGCTCTGGTTCGCTTCGCAACTGGCGCACGCCCAGGCACTGGCCGTCGAGTACGGATTCGACCTGCGGCCAGGCCGGCTCGACTGGAACCACTTCCGCCGGTTGCGCGACCACTACATCGAGGCCATCCGCGGACGTTATGCGGAGCGTCTGCGGGAAGCGGGCGTGACCTGGGTCGGGGCGGCGGGTCGCCTGCTGGCGCGCGGCACCGTGCAGGCCGGCGACAAGCAATACCGCGCGCCGCAGATCGTCATCGCCACCGGCGCCCGCCCGCGGCGGCTCCCCCTGCCGGGCTTCGAGCTGGGCATGGTTTCGGACGACATCTTTTCCATGCGCGCGCTGCCGCGTTCGATCGGCATCGTCGGCGGCGGCTACGTCGCGACCGAGTTCGCCTGCCTGCTGCGCGCACTCGGTTGCGAGGTGGAATTGCTGATCCGCAGGCAACTGCTCGACGGTTTCGATGCCGGGCTGGTGCAGGCGCTGTCCGAGCAGATGCGCGCGCAGGGCATCGGCATCACGCCGCAGAGCGACGTCAACGGCATCCGCGGCGAGGCGGGCGCGTTGCTGCTGGACGACGCCCGGGGCGCCACGCACGGACCGTACGAGGCCGTGTTGTGGGCAGTCGGCCGCGTGCCCGACAGCGATGCGCTGGGGCTGCACGAGATCGGCGTGGCGTGCGACGCCAAGGGCTTCGTGCGGATCGATGCGCACCAGAACACCACGGTCCCCGGCATCACCGCCATCGGCGACGTCACCGACTGCCCCGCGCTTACGCCGGTGGCCGTCTCGGCCGGATATGCGCTGGTCGAGCGACTGTTCGGCGGCCAGCCGGAGGCGAGCTTCGACTACCAGGCCATCCCCAGCGTGGTCTTCGCCGATCCGCCGCTGGGCAGGATCGGCCTGACCGAACAGCAGGCGCGGGCAAGCCACGGCGACGCGGTGAGGGTTTATGACAAGCGCTTCGTGCCGCTGCAGTTCGCGGTGGCAGGGCAGCGCCAGCCGACCGTCATGAAGCTGGTCTGCACGGGCGACGACGAGCGCGTGCTGGGCCTGCACGCGCTCGGCCCCGGGGTGGACGAAATGCTGCAGGGCTTCGCCGTGGCGATGCGCCAGGGCCTGACCCGGCGCGAGCTGCGCAGTGCGGTGGCGATCCACCCGACCTCGTCGGAAGAACTGCTGCTGATGCACTGAGCCCGCGTGGCGCGGGCGCTACACTCGCCCGATGGACATCTTCCGCCTCGACCAGGGCACCGCGCCCCTGCTGATCAGCCTGCCGCACGACGGCAGCCACATTCCCGAGGACATTGCCGTCCGCATGCACCCGGCGGCGCGTCGTTCGCCCGATACCGACTGGCACGTCACCCGCCTGTACGCGCCGCTGGCGCAGACGCTGGGCGCCAGCCTGCTGCGTCCGCTGGCCTCGCGCTACGTGGTCGACCTCAACCGTCCGGCCGACGGCCACGCGCTGTATCCGGGCCGGCGCGAGACCGGGCTGGTGCCCACCACCGGTTTCGATGGCGAGCCGCTGTATCGGGAAGGCGAGCCCGACGCCGACGAAGTTCAACGCCGCGTGAACGACTACTGGCGTCCGTACCACGCCGCGCTGCAGCAGGAAATTGCGAGATTGCGCGCGATGCATGGTCGCGTGGTGCTGTGGGAAGGCCATTCGATCCGCAGCCATGTGCCGATGCTTTTCGAGGGGCGCCTGCCCGACCTCAACCTCGGCACCGCCGATGGCGCGAGCTGCTCGCCGTCGCTGCAGCATCGCCTGGAGGACGTGTTGCGTGCGCAGGACCGCTTCGATTTCGTGGTGAACGGCCGTTTCAGGGGCGGCTACATCACGCGGAAGTATGGACGTCCAGACGAGGGCGTCGATGCCGTGCAGCTGGAAATGACCCAGCACAATTACATGGATGAAGAGAGCTTCGCGTGGGACGAAGGCAAGGCCGCGGGGCTGCGCGCCGCGATCGAGCCGCTGCTGCGCGCCTGCCTCGCCTGACGCAAGTTCCTTCGCGGGAAAAACCGGCCGTCGCAAGTCAAGGGGCATGCGCGGTCGGCGTGCGTGCCGGTGCTCTCGAGGTTCAGTTGCCGTATCCGGCGGGCGCCGCATCGTGCCCTCGCCGCGCCGCCCGCGATACCGGGTTCCGGCCGGGTCCGCGGCTTTCTACAGCTCCGAGGTTTCCTTATGCGTAAGCTCGTGATCGCTTCCCTGCTCGTGGCGGGCGTGGCTCTTTCCGGTGTTGTGCTGGCCCAGGACGCCGCCCCGAAGGCGGCGACCAGGACCGAGCAGGCGGCCGCGGCCCCGAAGAAGGCCACGACCCACCACCATCACGCCCACAAGGCGATGAAGAAGGCGGCGGAAAAGCCGGCTGCCGGCAAGTAATCCGGTCGGACACCGTCACTGGCCCCGCCGGCCTGGCCGGCGGGGCCTTTCGTTTTCAGCGGTCGGCCGGCAGCGCGGCGATGCACTTGAGCTCGATCGCGATGGGCGTCGGCAGGGCGTCGATGCCCACGGTGGTGCGGCAGGCATCGACACCGGCGAAATATTCGGCATAAAGCCTGTTGTAGACCGGGAAGTCGCGCGCCATGTCGGTGAGGAAGACGGTCACGTCGACCAGGTCCTCCCAGCGCGCGCCGCTGGCTTCCAGCACCGCGCGCACGTTGGCGAACACCTGCCGGCACTGCGCCTCGATGTCGTAGGCGGCGAGGCTGCCGTCGTGCTCATGGACGTTGCCCGGCACGCGGTTGCTGCCCGGCTCGCGCGGACCGACGCCGGAAAGGAACAGCAGGTTGCCCACCCGGCGCGCATGCGGGTAGGCGCCCACCGGGGCCGGGGCCGACCCGGTGCGGATGCCGCCGGTCATGCCTTCTGCTGCCAGCGCTCGGCCATGCCGTCGAGCGCGTTGCGATAGGCCTCGGCCATGCCTTCACGGCCAGTGACGATCAGCCCGAGGTCGTGCATGTGGCCGTCGGTCAGGCCGTAGATCCAGGCGTGCACGGTGAGCTTCTGGCCGCGCTCCCAGGCGTCCTGCACGATGCTGGTACCGCACACGTTGAGCGCCTGCTCGATGGCGTTGAGCTCGCACAGGCGCTCGTGCCGCTCGGCGAAGGGTACCTGCGGTTGCAGCGAAGCGCCGTGCTTGAAGGCGACGTCCTTTACGTGGCGCAGCCAGTTGTCGACCAGCCCGAGCCGGTCCTTGCGCAACACCGCGCCCACGCCGCCGCAGCCGTAGTGGCCGACCACCAGGATGTGCTCGACCTTGAGCACGTCGACCGCGAACTGGATGGTGCTCAGTGCGTTGAGGTCGGTGTGCACGACCACGTTGGCCACATTGCGGTGGACGAAGATCTCGCCCGGCGGCAGGTCGACGATCTGCGTCGCGGGAACGCGCGAATCCGAACAGCCGATCCACAGGTACTTGGGTGCCTGCTGCTGCGAGAGCTGCTCGAAGAAGTGCGGGTCCGCCGCGGTGACGCTCGCCGCCCAGCGGCGGTTGTTGGCGAGCAGTTCTTTCAGGGTATGCGGCATGGACATTCCAGATCAGTAACGGATACAGACGTTCTTGGGCTCGGTGAAGAAGGCCAGCGCGTCGGTGCCGCCCTCGCGGCCCAGGCCCGACTGCTTCACGCCGCCGAATGGCGTGCGCAGGTCGCGCAGCAGCCAGCAGTTGGTCCAGACGATGCCGAAGTCGAGCGCCGAGGCGACGCGGTGGGCGCGCGAAAGGTCCCGCGTCCACACCGAGGCGGCCAAGCCATAGCGGCTGTCGTTGGCGAGTGCGATCGCTTCGGCCTCGTCCTCGAACGGAATCAGGCTGACCACCGGGCCGAAGATCTCGGTCTGGTTGGTGGCGGAGGCGTTGGACAGCCCCTCGATCACGGTCGGCGCGACGAACCAGCCGTTGGCGCAACGCCCCGGCACATGCATCGCCTCGCCGCCGCACAGGATGGTGGCGCCATCGGCGCGGGCCTGGGCGATGCAGCCCATCACCTTGTCGAAATGCGGCCGTGAAACCAGCGCGCCGAGGTTCGTCGAAGGCGCATCCGGATCGCCCACGACCAGTTGCCGCACGCGTCCGACGTAGCGCTCGCGGAAGCGCTCGTAGATCGACCGCTCCACCAGCAGGCGCGATCCGCACAGGCAGATTTCGCCCTGGTTGGCGAAGCCCGAGCGCACGATGGTGTCGAGGTTGGCCTCGGAGAGGTCCGCATCGGCGAACACGATCGCGGGGTTCTTGCCACCCATCTCCAGCGAAACTTTCTTGAAGCGCGGCGCCGCCGCGGCGGCGATCGCCGCGCCGGTCGCGGTGCTGCCGGTGAAGGAGATCGCCTTGACGTCGGGGTGTTCGACCAGCGGCTGGCCCACGCTCGGACCGCGGCCCTGCACGACGTTCAGCACGCCTGCCGGCAGACCCGCCTCGATGCTCAGCTGGGCCAGTCGTGCGGCCGTGCAGGGCGTGATCTCGGACGGCTTGGCCACCACCGCATTGCCGGCGGCGAGCGCCGGCGCGATCTTCCAGGTGAACAGGTACAGCGGCAGGTTCCACGGACTGATGCAGCCGACCACGCCCAGCGGCTGGCGCAGCGTGTAGTTGATGGCGCCGATGTCCGGCTGGCCCAGCGCCATGGCATGCGATTGGCTTTCCCAGCCCTGGATGGCGGCAGCGAAGTAGCGCAGGTTGCTGACCGCGCGCGGGATGTCGAGGTTGCGCGCCAGTGCGAGCGGCTTGCCGCTGTCGCGGGACTCGATCGCGGCGAACGCCTCCAGGTCCTGCTCGATCAGCTCGGCCAGGCGGTTCAGCAGTCGTGCGCGCTGTTCCACGGGCGTATGCGCCCATGCGGGCGCGGCGCGGCGGGCGGCGGCCACCGCGTCGGCGACGTCCTCGGCACCGGAATCGGGACAGGTTGCGAACACTTCGCCGGTGGCCGGTTCGTATACGTCGAGCCAGCGGTCCGCACGCGGGGCCACCAGGCGGCCGTCGATCAGGTTGGCGAGGCGCAGGGTAGGCATCCGGACAAGCTTACGACCTGGGGGCGGGGATTGCACCGGACGGTGGCGTATGTGGTTCCTGCCGGCGGGACCACCGGGCAATGCCTTTTGCCCTGGCGTCTGAGTGATGCGGGCCATTGCCACAAGCGGGCCGCCCCGCAGGGGCAGGACGGTCAGCTCAATGCGCGCGTGCGGCCGCCGTCGACGGCAATGCTGACGCCGTTGACGTAAGCGGCGGCCGGGGTACAGAGGAAGGCGATCACCGCGGCGACCTCGGCCGGCTCGCCGAAGCGGCAGGCGGGAACGGTCGCCATCAGGTCGCGCGCGATCTCGTTCTCGCTGCGTCCGCTGTGCTTCGCCTGCGTGCCGAGCAGGCTGTCCAGCCGGCCGGTGCGGGTGTAGCCGGGCAACACGTTGTTGACCGTGATGCCGTCGGCGGCCAGTTCCCCCGAGAGGGTCTTGGCCCACGCGGCCACCGCCGCGCGCACGGTGTTGGAAACCCCAAGGTTGGGAATCGGTTCCTTCACCGAGGTGGAGATGACATTGACGATGCGGCCATAGCCGGTCTCGCGCATGCCCGGCAGCAGCGCCTGCACCATCGCCTGGCCAGCGATCAGGTGCTGGCGGAAGGCCGCCTCGAAGGCGGCCGGGTCGGCGGTGTGTGCCGGGCCACCGGGCGGGCCGCCGCTGTTGTTGACGAGGATGTGGACCGCAGCTGCCGCGGCGATCTCGGTGACCACGCCCTGCAGGCGTGTGGTGTCGAGCATGTCGGCCGCCTGCCAGCGATGCTCCTGGCCCCGCGGGCGCGGCAGCCGGGCAGCCAGTTCCTCCAGGGGAGCTGGCGAGCGCGACAGCAGGGTGACGGTGGCGCCCAGCTCCGCCAACTCGATGGCGCTGGCCCGGCCGATGCCCTGGGAAGCGCCGCAGACCAGCGCGTGGCGACCCGTGAGATCCAGTTGCATCGAATGCCTCCGTGGTTGATGTGCGCTGACCCGCGACGCGGTCTTCAGCGCGCTTTCCACTGCAGGAACATGGCGGCGAACCAGCAGCCCCAGGCCAGCCAGGGCGTCACGCGCCACAGGCCGAACCAGCGGGTGATCGCGTCGTCCTGCAGCAGCTCGGGCAGGCGCGGCTGCGAGGAGCGCAGCACATGCTGCATGCGCATCCAGGTGCGCACGCCGCTGGGGCGTCCCTGCTCGGGCTGGGCGATGATCTTCCACTGCTGCGAGTGACGCTCGCGTAGCAGCCGGGCGATGCGGTACTGCGCCAGGTAATACAGCACGAAGCAGGCGATGCCGCCGGCCAGGAGCAGCAGGTAGAGCGCGACGAAGGGATTCACGTGCCGCTCTTGCTCCAGTGCGTGGGCAGGGCGGTGCGCAGCGTATTGAGCAGGCCCTTGCCCTGGGGGGCCTTGTCGCAGATGCCGTTTTCCACTGCCCTGGCGTAGCTCTCGTTCATCATGCCGATCCAGACCGTGCCATCAGGTCCGTGCGGGATGCGGAAGCTGCCGTTGGAGGTCATCCGCACCGGCGCCTCGGCCGAGAACGTGGCGGGCGACTGCTCCCAGTAGGTGTCGCCGGACTGCTGGTCGGCCGAGCTGTAGACCACGAGATAGCGCGCCTTGTCGCTGGTCACCTTGAGCTGGCCGAAGGCGCCTGTGGTGGCACTGCTCCAGCCTATGTACTCGCACAGCTGGATGTCCTGCGAATCGATCGGCTGGAACGCGGCATCGAGCAGCACCGTGGTCGGCGCGAACAGGTAGCTCGAATGCAGCCAGCGGCCGTTCAATTCGGACTTCAGGGCAACCCGGTAGGGCAGTTTGGCGTCGGTGGGCAGGCGGAAGGCGAGGAAATAGCTGCGCACGCCGTTCAGGCTGGCCACCATGCTGCCCGGGCCAAGCTCGAACTTCTTCGGACGCCACGGCAACGGCGTCAGGTAGGAGAAATCCGCGAAGCTGCCGCAGCAGGGCGTTGCCTTCTGCAACTGCAGTTTGGCCTGCTCCAGCGCGTTGCCGGTATCGGTCGGCGCGCGCAGGTTGGGCGGCACCAGCACCTTGACGCTGTGGCATGCGCCAAGCAGCAGGGTGAGGGCGACCAGTAATGTCAGCGGGAGGCGACGGGGCATGGCGGTCAGAAATCGGCGGATCCGGCGGCGCGGGGATAGGGGATGGCGTCGCGGATGTTGGACAGCCCGCACACATAACACAGCAGGCGCTCGAAGCCCAGTCCGAAGCCGGCGTGCGGGACGGTGCCGTAGCGGCGCAGGTCCCGGTACCAGCCATAGGTGGTCAGATCCAGACCGAACCTGGTCATGCGGCGGTCGAGGTAGTCCAGGCGCTCCTCGCGCTGGCTGCCACCGATGATCTCGCCGATGCCCGGCGCCAGCACGTCCATCGCGGCGACGGTCTTCTCGTCGTCGTTCAGGCGCATGTAGAAGGCCTTGATCGCCTCGGGGTAGTTCATCACCACCACCGGGCGGCCGACGTGCTTCTCGGCCAGGTAGCGCTCGTGCTCGGTCTGCAGGTCCACGCCCCAGGCGACCGGGTATTCGAACTTCTGGCCGGAGTTCTTCAGGATCTCGATCGCGTCGGTGTAGTCGATGCGCTCGAACGGCTGGGCGATGAAGTTCTCCAGCCGCGTGATGGCATCCGGCGCCACGCGCTCGGCGAAGAACGCCATGTCGTCGGCGCGCTCGTCCAGCACGGCCTTGAAGATCGCCTTGAGGAAGCGCTCGGCGCAGTCGGCATCGGCCGCGAGGTCGGCGAAGGCGATCTCCGGTTCGATCATCCAGAACTCGGCCAGGTGGCGCGGGGTGTTGGAATTTTCCGCGCGGAAGGTCGGACCGAAGGTGTAGACCTTGCTCATCGCCAGGCAGTAGGCCTCGACGTTGAGCTGGCCGGACACGGTCAGGAACGCCTCGCGGCCGAAGAAGTCCTTGCGGAAATCGACCTTGCCCTCGGGCGTGCGCGGCAGGTTGGCCAGATCCAGCGTGGACAGCCGGAACATGTCGCCGGCGCCCTCGGCATCCGAAGTGGTGATGATCGGCGTGTTGACCCAGAAGAAGCCTTCGGCCGTCAGGTGGCGGTGGATCGCCATCATCATCGTGTGGCGCACGCGCGTGACCGCGCCGAACAGGTTGGTGCGCGGGCGCAGGTGGGCGACTTCGCGAAGGAACTCCATCGAGTGCTGCTTGGGTTGGATCGGGTAGGTTTCAGGGTCATCCACCAGGCCGGTGACTTCCACCCCGGTCGCCTGGATCTCGAACGCCTGGCCCTTGCCCTGCGAGGGCACCAGCGTGCCGGTGACGATCACGCCGGCGCCGGCGGTCAGGTGCCTGACCTCGCTCTCGTAATTGGCGAGGGTGGCCGGTACCACCGCCTGGATCGGATCGAAGCAGGAGCCGTCGCTCACGTTGACGAAGGACAGGCCCGCCTTGGAATCGCGCCGCGTGCGCACCCAGCCGCGTACCATCACGTTGCTGCCGGCCTCGATGGCGCCCGAAAGGGCCTGCTTCACGCTGCACAACGTCGGGCTCACTACCGCCATGGGATTGAAACTCCTGCGTGCGCGCCGCATCTGGACGCTGTCGTGTTCGATTCGCCGCGCCGGAGCGGCGCGTCGGGGCAAACCCGCATGATAATGTAGGCCAGCGACCTTCTTCACCCTCAGGCGCCATGAGCATCTCGATCACTTCCCCGGCGCGCGAGCGCATCCGCCAGTTCCTCGCCCAGTCGCCCGACGCGGTCGGCGTGCGCTTCGGTGTCAAGCGCACCGGCTGTTCGGGCTTCGCCTACGTGGTCGACCTGGCCGAGGACGCCCGCGCGGATGACCAGACGCTGGAGGTCGACGGCATCCGCCTGATCATCGACGCCAAGAGCCTGCCCATGGTGGATGGCACGGTGATCGACTTCCGCCGACAGGGTCTCAACGCCGCGTTCGTTTTCCACAACCCCAATGCCACCGGCGAGTGCGGGTGCGGGGAAAGCTTCACGGTCGGCTGAAGCGGCCACGGGCGTCGCCCCCGCGAATCAACACCTTGCGCGCGCCTTTGCGTGCCGGTTACACTCCCGCTTCTGTCCGCGCCCCACCGGCGCTGACGGGTACTTGCCTCACCGCTCCGGCGGGAGGCTGCGAGGCCCTTCGGGGCCGCATCCACAAGGAGCCAACACCACAATGACCATGCGTCATTACGAAATCGTGTTCCTGGTCCACCCTGACCAGAGCGAGCAGGTCCCGGCCATGATCGACCGCTACAAGGCGCTGATCGAGGCCGACGGCGGCAAGGTCCACCGTCTCGAGGATTGGGGTCGCCGCCAGCTGGCCTACCCGATCGAGAACCTGGCCAAGGCGCACTACGTGATGCTCAACATCGAAGTGGGCCAGAACGCGCTGAACGAGCTCGAGTCGGGCTTCCGCTTCAACGACGCCGTGCTGCGCCACCTGGTGGTCCGCCGCGACGAGGCCGACACCGAGCCGTCCTTCATCCTGAAGTCCAAGGAGAAGGATGACGCCAAGTCCACGCGTCGCCGCGACGACGATGGCGACGGTGACGACCGCCCGGCGCGCCGCGAGCGCGAAGACCGCGACAACGATCGCGACAGCGACTGATCCAGGAGCACTGACCCATGTCCAAATTCTTCCGCCGCCGCAAGTTCTGCCGCTTCACTGCCGAAGACGTGAAGGAGATCGACTACAAGGATCTCAACACGCTGCGCCAGTACGTCACCGAGAACGGCAAGATCGTGCCCAGCCGCATCACCGGCACCAAGGCGCGCTACCAGCGCCAGCTGGCCACCGCCATCAAGCGCGCGCGCTTCCTGGCGCTGCTGCCGTACACCGACAACCACGACGTTTGATCGGGATTGGTGATTCGGGATTTGGGATTCGATAGAAACTGCAAGCTCGCCGCCTGCTGCCTTGCGAATCCCGAATCCCGTTTCCCGAATCCGCGCTCTTCGGACAACCGTCCACGGCTGCGCCGGCCTCACCGGCGCTAACGAAAAGGAAAGACCCATGGAACTGATTCTTCTCGAGAAAGTCCGCAACCTCGGCAACCTGGGTGACAAGGTCAAGGTCAAGCCGGGCTACGGCCGCAACTACCTGCTGCCGCAGGGCAAGGCCGTGCCGGTCACCGCCGCCAACCTCGAAGCGTTCGAGAAGCGCCGCGCCGAGTACGAGGCCAAGGCCAACAACCTGCTGTCCGAGGCCGAGTCGCGCAAGGCCAAGCTGGAAGGTGCCGAGGTGACCATCACCGCGCACGCCAGCCCGGAAGGCAAGCTGTACGGCTCGGTCGGCCCGCGCGAGATCGCCGAGGCGCTGGAAGCCGCCGGCCACAAGGTCGGCAAGGGCGAAGTGATCCAGGGCGAAGGCCCGATCCGCAACACCGGCGAGTACGAAGTCGTGATCAGCCTGCACGCCGACGTGCAGACGCAGGTCAAGGTGATCGTGGTCGGCGACAAGTAAGCCGATCCTTCCATTGCGGCAATCCAAGCGGGCGCCCTCGGGCGCCCGTTTTCTTTGGTGCCTCGCCGGCGCGCGTAGCGCTCGATCCCGTGACCGCGTGACCCCATGGTCGCACCCGGGAATGCGCCTGCAGGTGTGCCGGCACGTGCCGTGCGGGCGCCGGGATGGTCAGCGGACCGTGTTCGGCGGCGCGATCACCTTGTAGGGCAGCTCGTGCGGCTCGATCGGTGCGCCGCCGATACCCAGCGGCTTCTCACCCATCCCCGGGGCGCCCCCGGTGGCCGCGTCGCCCATGCGGTTGCCCTGCCCGGGCACGGCCATGCCGCTGCCCAGACTCGGATCGGTGGTGTCGCCGGTACTGACGCCCTGGGTGGCATGGTTGACGGTACCGGCCTGCACCCCGCCTGCGACACCCGGACCGGCGGCGTTTCCTGCGCCCATGCCGGTGCCAGAGCCGCTGATGGCCGGATTGCTGGTGGTCTTGCCCGCGCCGGGGCCGGTCGGGGTAGTCGATCGGGACATGGCGGTTCCTTCAGGGAAACTGCCCCCATGCTGCCGCGCGGGCGGTGACCACCCTGTAAAACCCCGCCGGCAAGGGGTGGCTTGATGCACGGCCGGGTCGATCGGTGCCGTCGAGGGTATGCTCGCGTCACCCGCCGGACCCAGGAGCGCGCATGCGTCCCCATCACCACAACGAACGCCACCGCACCGGCCACATGGGCTGGTTGCGTGCCGCCGTGCTCGGTGCCAACGACGGCATCGTGTCCACCGCCAGCCTGCTGATGGGCGTGGCGGCCGCGCACGCCGACCGCCACGCCGTGCTGCTCGCCGGCGTCGCGGCGCTGGTGGCCGGCGCGATGTCGATGGCTGCGGGCGAGTACGTCTCGGTGCACTCGCAGGCCGACAACGAACAGGCCGAGCTCGCCCGCGAGCGCGAGGAACTGGCCAACGACCACGATGCCGAGCATCGCGAGCTGGCGACCATCTACGTGGGGCGCGGGCTGGATCCGGCCCTGGCGCGGCAGGTCGCCACGCAGTTGATGGCGCATGACGCGCTCGACGCCCACGCCCGCGACGAGCTGGGCATCACCGAGGTCTTCCGCGCCCGCCCGCTGCAGGCGGCAGCCGCCTCGGCGGCAAGCTTCGCGCTCGGTGCGGTGGTACCGCTACTGGTGGCGGCGGTCGTGCCTGCGTCGCTGCAGCTGGCGCTGGTGTTCGCCGTATCGCTGGCCTGCCTGGCGTTGCTCGGCGCTGCCGCCGCGCGAATGGGCGGCGCATCGGCCGGCCTCGGTGCGTGGCGTATCGCGTTCTGGGGCGCACTGGCGATGGGCGTGACGACGGGCACCGGCTTGCTGTTCGGTTCGGTTCCCTGAGCGGTCGCCATCGTCGTGCGGGTTGCACATCGCCGCCACGGGCGTTATGCAAGGGGGCAGGCATTCCAGACAGGTGGTAGGCGCATTGAAAAAGAAGCAGTCTTCGATCGGGCAATGGCTCGTTTCCGGCGTGGTGGTGGTCCTGGCCATTGCGGTGGGCGTGTTCATCTGGCGCAAGGCCACGCAGGCCGGGGGCGAACCGACGCCGGTGGCGTCGTCGACGGCGCCCGGCAGCGCGGGTGCGGGACCGGCCGCCGCCTCGACCGCGATCCGGCACCCCATCGCACAGGCCGCGCCGGCGCCGGCCTCGACCGCGCCGCTGCCGGCGCTGGATGCCAGCGATACCGACGTGGCGAGCGCGCTGCTGGCGCTGGGCGGCAACGCGCTCGACGGGTTGTTGCAGCGTGACCAGATCATCCGCCGCGCGGTGGCCACGGTGGACGCGCTGCCGCGCCAGAGCGTGGGCACCAACATCCTTCCGCTGAAGACGCCCAAGGGCGCATTCCTGGTCGAGCAGGCCGATGGCGCCATCACGCTGAGCCCGCGCAACGCCGAGCGCTACGGGCCCTATATGCAGGTGCTCGAGAGCATCGATCCCAGGGCGCTGGTGGCCTGGTACGTCGCGCACTATCCACTGTTCCAGCAGGCGTACCGCGACCTGGGTTACCCGAAGGGCTATTTCAACGACCGCCTGATCGTCGCCATCGACGACATGCTGGCCGCGCCGGTGCCCGATGCCCCGGTGAGGCTGGTCCAGCCCAAGGTGTTCTACCGCTATGCCGATCCTGGGCTGGAGGCGCGCTCGGCGGGGCAACGACTGCTGATGCGCCTGGGCGCGGAGGATGAAACCAGGGTTAAAGCGAAGCTGCGGCAGATCCGTGCCTTGTTGACGGGCGCCACGTTGCCGGCGGCGGCCGCTTCGGCAGGGTGAGGGCGCGCAGCGGCCGCGCCCCTAGGAGTAGTTGCGCGGCAACCGCCGGTGCACGGTGGTCGCCGCGATCGCCGCGTGTCCCACCGCGACGCTGATCTGGTTCAGCGCGCTCACCACGTCGCCGATGGCGTAGATCCCCGGCACGCTGGTCTGAAGGTGCTCGTCCACCACCAGTGCCCCTGCGTCGTCCAGCCGCGCGCCCAGTGCGGCAGCCAGACCCGACTGCGCGTCGGCGCCCAGCACCGGATACAGCGTCTCCAGCCGTAGTCGGCGGCCGTCGGCAAAGTGCGCCTGGCAGCCGCCGTCGACCAGTTCCAGGCGTTGCGGCGCGGGCCACAGTTGCACGCCTTCGTCGGATGCGCGGCGCTGCAGGCGTTCGTCCAGCGGAGCATCGCCGATGGCCAGCGCGCAGACGTGGCGGGAGAACGTGCGCAGGAACGCCGCATGCCCGATTGCCTCGTCGGCGGGCCCCAGCACGCCGATGACGTCGTCGCGCGCCTCGTAGGCATCGCAGACCGCGCACAGCCGGACGGCGCCGGTGGCGATCGCCTGCTCCACGCGATCGAGCGCGGGCAGCCGGTCGACCACGCCGGTGGCCAGCACCACCGTGCGCGCGTGCCAGCGCTGCCGGTCGTCGCTGGCGACGAAGCCTCCCGCATGGTGGTCGAGCCGGGTGATGCGCGTGCGCACTTCTGGTACGCGGTAGGCCTGTGCCTGCAGCCGGAAGCGCGCCAGCAGTTCGTTGCCGGCCACGCCGAAGGGAAAGCCCGGGCAGTTGTGGCTGGCCGGAATCCAGCGTGCACGGCTGGCCCCCGCGTCGGCCACCAGGATGTGGCGGCGGAAACGGGCCAGATAGGTCGCCGCGGTGAGACCGGCCGGGCCGGCACCCACGATCAGGCAGTCGAGCGGTTCTTCGGACATGCGGGTGTGCCATGGGGCGACAGGACGAGTAGCCGCGACGTGAAACCGCCCGCAGCCAGCGGGCGCGGCGAGACAGGACCCTCACGGCTCTTTGCCGGCCCGGCGACAAAGGGCGATCGATAGTGTGACGCACATCACAGGCCGCCCCTCGCGTCGGCCGCCGGGGTGCGCCGGTCGGTCGCCACCCAGCCACCGGGTTTCCGGGGGAGGGGGGCAGACCCTCCCCACCAGGCCCGGCGCGCAGGGACGCACGCAAGGAGCAAGCGTGCCAGGATCGTCCACGCCAGCGTCAGCGGGAGGCGGGTTCCTCGCCGGGAGCGGCGAGATGGCGGCGCGTATCCGTTCCCTGGACTGGTCGTCGTCGCCGCTGGGTCCGCTCGACGGCTGGCCGACATCGCTGCGCACGCTCATATCGATGATGCTCGAGAGCGAGTTGCCGATCGCGCTCGGCTGGGGGCCCGAACTGACCTGCCTCTACAACGATGCGTACCGGCCGCTGCTGGGCAGCAGGCCGGAGGCACTGGGGCGTCCGTTCCGCGAAGTCTGGCCCGAAGCGCCCGAGATCACCGAGCCGGCGATCCGGCGCGCGCTCGAGGGAACACCCAGCTGTTTCCGCGATGCGCGGTTCATGCTGGAGCGGCACGGCTTTCGCGAGGCGGCGTACTACGACTACTGGATCGGGCCGGTGCGCGACGAGGGCGGCCAGGTCGCCGGCCTCATCAACGAAGCCATCGAGACGACCCAGCGCGTGCTGGCCGAACGGCGCCTGCGTTTCCGTACGCGGCTGGGCGACGCCTTGCGCGACCTGTCCGATCCGCGCGAGGTGATGGCCGCCGCCGCCCGGCGGCTGGGCCGGCACCTGCGCGCGGACCGCGTGGGCTACGCGGAAGTGGACGACAGCGGCGAATACTTCAGCGTCGAGCGCGACTGGACCCGCCGCGGCATGTCCACCGGTGTGGGACGCCACCGGCTGGCCGAGTTCGGCCCGAGGTTGATCGCGGAGGCACTCACTGGCGTGGCCATCCGGGTGAACGACCCGTTCGACGACCCGCGCATCGAACCGGAGGTGGCCAGGACTCACCATGCCCTCGGCGGGCTGCGCGCGAGCCTGACCGTGCCGCTGGTCAAGGGTGGCCGGCTGGCGGCCTTTCTTTCGGTGCAGCAACGCGAACCGCGGCGCTGGACCGACGAGGACGAGGCGCTCGTGCGCGAGGTGGCCGAGCGCACCTGGGCCAGCGTCGAGCGGGCGCGCGCCGAGGCCGCGCTGCGCGCGACCAGCAACCGGCTCAAGCTGATCCTGGAAAGCACCACCGGCTACGGCGTCCTGACGCTCGACCTGGAGGGACGCATCACTTTGTGGAATGCCGGTGCGCAGCGGTTGCTGGGATGGAAGGAGGAAGAGGTGCTGGGCAAGCGGGCGGACATCTTCTTCACCCCGGAGGACCGCGACCAGGGCGTGCTGGAAGAGGAAATGAAATGCGCGGCCGAGAGCGGCCGCGCGCAGACCGATGGCCAGCGCGTGCGCAAGGATGGCTCGCGGTTCTTTTCGAGCGGCCAGATGATGCCGCTGCGCAATGGCGGCGGCCGGCTGCTCGGTTATCTCAAGGTGCTGCGCGACCGCACGATGGAGCACCAGACGCGGGAGACGCTCGAGCGCGGCGTGGCCGAGCGCACCGCCGAACTGGCCGCGACCAACCGCCAGTTGCGCTCGCAGATCGAGGAGCGCGAGCGGGTGGAGGCCACGCTGCGCCAGATGCAGCGGCTCGAGGCGGTCGGCCAGCTCACCTCCGGCGTGGCGCACGACTTCAACAACCTGCTCACGGTGATCACCGGGAATATCAGCATGCTCGAGCGGGCGTGCGCGGAGAAATTCGAGAGCGACCCGCACATACGCCGGCGCCTGACCTTCATGAAGGAGGCCGCTGCGCGTGGAGCCAAGCTCACGGCGCAGTTGCTCGCCTTTTCGCGGCGCCAGCGGCTGGAGGCCAAGGCGGTGGACCTCAACGGCATCGTCGCCGGCATGCGCGACCTGCTGCAAAGCTCCATGGGCGGCTCGGTCCAGCTGACGATGAAGTTGCAGCCGGGACTGTGGGCCGCGCTGGTCGATCCGACCCAGATTGAGCTGGTGATCCTCAACCTGGCGATCAATGCACGGGACGCCTCGCCCGTGGGCAGCGAGCTGATCATCGAGACTGCGAACGTCGCGCTGCGCGATCCGGCCGCGCGCCCGGAGGAGCCGTGTCCGGGCGATTACGTGATGGTCGCAGTGGCCGATCACGGCAGCGGCATGGCGCCGGCGGTGCTCGCGCGGGCATTCGAGCCGTTCTTCACCACCAAGGAGGTCGGCAAGGGCTCGGGCCTGGGGCTGGCGCAGGTGTATGGCTTCGCCAAGCAGTCCGGCGGCGGCGTGCGGATCGACACGCGGGAAGGCGAGGGGACCGCGGTCAAGGTTTACCTGCCGCGCGCGGCCGGCGCCGTCGCGCATGTGGAGGACACGCCGCACCCGCCGGTGCATGTGGCCAGCGCCACGCGGCAGCGCATCCTGCTGGTCGACGACGACACCGACGTGCGCGAGGTGACCGCCGCCATCCTCGTCGAGCGCGGCTACGAGGTGATCGAGGCGGGCAGCGGCGGCTCGGCGCTCGACGTGCTCGAGCGCGAGGGCAACGCGGTGCACCTCATGCTGATGGACTACGCCATGCCGGGCATGAACGGCGCGGAGGTGGCGCGCGAGGCACATGCCAGGCGGCCCTCGCTGCCGATCCTGTTTCTCACCGGCTATGCCGATTTCGCCGCGTTCAAGGACATCGGCGACGATCGCCTCGTGAGCAAGCCGTTCCGCGAGGAGGATCTGCTGTCAAAGGTCCGGTACGTCCTCGGCACGAGCCTGGACGAACCGGACCCGTGAACGTGGCGCGACACCCAGGCAGACGGCAGCATTGCGGCTGTCGGACGTGGCCTGGTACGGCGCCAGGTCTGGATCCGCGGAGACCGGCATTGGCAGGTCCAGGCAACAACCGCAGAAGCTCCTCCTCGCCGTCTTCCGGTCGGGACGGGAAGGCACTTGAGCAGGTACGCGCGCCGTTCGAGTCCGGATCCGCGGTCGATTCAAGCTCGGCCGTACGTGGCCGATAAGCGATCAGGAGCCTTGTTGCCAGACGTGCCGTGCTCCGGCGCGGAGAGATCTGCTTGAACCTGTCCGTCGTTCCCGATTTTCTCGCCATGGGCGGGCTGGTGCTGGTATTTGCCGGCCTGCTCCGGCGAACCGGGCAGGCGCGCCCGCGCTACTGGCTGGTCGGGTGGGCGATGATCCTGGTGCACATCGTCGCGCAGTTCGTCGAGCGCAACCTTGCCCCCGGACCGGCGGCGAACGCGGCACTGGCCGTTTCGCTGTCGATGTTGCTGCTGGCCAGCGTGAGCTTCATCTGGGCCGGCACGGATGCGCGCCTGGCCTGGTGGCGCGACCTGGCCATCACGCTGCTGGCGGCCGCGCCGGACGTGGCGTTCTTCGTACTGGCCGCCTACGGCTCGCAGGCCCGCCTGGCCTATCTGGCGTGCACCATCCTGGGGCTGGTCTCGACCGCCGGGGTGTTCCGCCGCGACCGGCGCAAGCCGTCCTGGTCCGTCCCGGTGCTGGTCGGGATCTATGCGCTGCAGGGCATCTTCGTCTGGCGCGGTGCCATCGAGCATGCGCTCTACTGGATGCTGTTCTGGCATTACCTGGCGGTGGCGCTGTGCTTCCATCGCAGCGCGTCGGGGTCGTCAGTGGGCGTGGCGTTCACCACGGTGAGCTTCGTTGCCTGGGCCGCGGTGTTTCCGGTGGCCGCAGCGCTTGAACCATGGCTGGCCGGCTGGGGCATCCAGGACGAGGCGTGGAACCTGCCCAAGTTCCTGGTCGCCACCGGCATGATCTTCACCCTGCTCGAAGAACAGATCGGGCATGCCGAGCACGCCTCGCACCACGATGCGCTGACCGGACTGCCCAACCGGCGCGTGTTCGCGCAACGGCTGGAACACGCGCTCAGGCGCGCGCGCGAGCGCGGCGGGCGCGTCGCGATGCTGGTCATCGACCTGGACGACTTCAAGCGGATCAATGACACGCATGGCCATGCCGCAGGCGACGTGCTGCTGCAGTTCGTGGCGCAGCGCCTGCAGCAGTGCATACGCGCGGGCGACACGCTGGCGCGCCTGGGCGGCGACGAGTTCGCAGCGATCCTGCCGGAGGTGGACGACCGCGCATCCGCGCAGGCGCGTGCCGAACGCCTGGCGCGCGCGTTCGATACGGGTACCGAGTTCCTGGGCCAGCCGCTGTCCATCGGCGCGAGTATCGGCCTGGCGCTCTATCCGGACGACGGCCAGGACGAAACGCGCCTGTACGCGGCCGCCGACCGGGCGATGTACGCCAGCAAGCTGTCCGAGCGCACGGGGCAGGGCGGCGTCGATGCGGAGCGGGCACAGGCCGCGGAGCCGGATTCCCGCCGCGGACCCACGGCCTAGTCGCCGGCCGAGTTCCTGTCGCGGGACGAGAGATCCCGGGCATCCCGGGCCTCGGGCGAGCTGCGCTGCGCCTGCGGCAACGCGCGCGCCTGCTGGTGTTCGGCCAGCCAGCGGCGAAAGCCGGGTTCGTCCAGCGGCCGACAGATCAGGAATCCCTGCATGCCATCGCAGCCGATCCGTTCCAGCGTCAATCGCTGGGGCACGGTTTCCACGCCCTCGGCGATCGCCGCCATCCCCAGACGATGTGCCACGTCGACGATGAAGCTGGCCAGCGGGTCGGCGGCGTCGGGATCCAGCTCCCTGACGAACGCGCGGTCGATCTTGAGCACGTCCAGCGGCAGGCGCTGCAGGTAGCTCAACGACGAATAGCCGGTGCCGAAGTCGTCCAGCGCCAGGCGAAAGCCCGCCGCGGACAACTGGTCGAGGGTGTCCAGCGCGCCGTCGAAATCCCGCAGCAGCGCACTCTCGGTCAGCTCCAGGGCCAGCCGCGAAGGCTCGATGCCGGCCGCATGCACCTGGGCCTCCAGTTGCGCGGCGAAGTGCGGATGGTTGAGCTGCCAGGCGCTCACGTTCACCGCCAGGCGGCCACCGAAGGCCACGCCGTCGCGATCCCAGGCGCGGATGTGCGCGCAGGCCTGCCCGATCACCCAGGCGCCGAGCGCGTGGATCAGGCCGGTCTCCTCCGCCAGCGGAATGAACGCCGACGGCGAAAGCTCGCCCAGTTGCGGGTGCTGCCAGCGCAGCAATGCTTCGGCACCGAGCAGCTCGCCGCGGCGGTTGACCTGCGGCTGGAAGTGCAGCGCGAACTGGGTGGGCATGCGCTCCTGTTCCAGCGCGGTGCGCAAGCCGCGCTCCAGCGTCAGCCGCGTGTCGGCTTCCTGCTGCATCGGTTCGAGAAACAGGCGCACGGTGTTGCGCCCGGCGGCCTTGGCCCGGTAGAGGGCGATGTCGGCGCGGCGCAACAGGTCGGCCACGCTTTCCTCGCCGGCGGGGAACAACGCCACGCCCACGCTGGCTCCGACCGCCAGGACGCGGCTGTCCACCGCCACCGGCTCGGCCAGGCGCGCAACCATCCGTTCGGCGACCTGCTGCGCCTGCGCCTGCATGGCGGGGTACGCGCCCGCCAACGGGCCGAGCACGAGCACGAATTCGTCGCCGCCCAGCCGCGCAAGCAACGCGTCGGTGGGCGCGGCGGCGAGCAGGCGGTCGGCGATCGCCTCCAGCATGCGGTCGCCGATCGGGTGCCCGAGGGCGTCGTTGATGGTCTTGAAGTTGTCCAGGTCGATCAGCAGCACGGCGCCATGCTGCCCCCGGGCCAGCGCGTCGGCATGCAGCTCGGCCAGGTGGTCCAGTGCGCGCAGCCGGTTGGGCAGGCCGGTGAGGCTGTCGTGGTAAGCGACGTGGCGCAGGTTGAATTCGGCCTCGCGGCGGGTATGCGCTTCCGCCTCGAGCCGGCGCGTGGTCTGCTCCAGTTGTACCGTGCGCTGGTGCAGCTGGGAGGCCAGCGACAGGCCCATCAGCAGCACGAAAGGCAGGAACGAGAAGGCGTCCAGGTAGGGGTAGTGATGGTCGAGCGCATCCACCACCACGTCGCCCCACAGCAGGGCGGCGAACTGCGACAGCAGGCAGATCGCCAGCAGCGCGCCACGCAGGCCCTCGCCCGCGCGCATCTGTTTCACTGCGCGCGACAGCGCCCACAGGAACGCGACGTAGGTCAGCACGTGGAACAGCAGGCCCCAGGTCGAGGCGACGCCGGCCACGGCGTACAACCGTTCGCCCCAGGGCAGGGCGATGCCGGTACCCGGCGCCAGCCGGGTAAAGAACAGGGTGCCCGGCAGTTCCAGGTTGAGCCAGACGAAGAAACCGGCCACCGCGGCCACCGCCAGCTGCAGCCTTGGCTGGGGCGGACCGCCGGTATAGGCACGAATGAAGATCACGAAAGGCAGGAACGAAATCGCCGCGGCTCCGATCATCGTTCGCAGCGCGCCGGTAGCCACGGCCAGGCTTCCCGCGGTGTGCAGCAGAGCATTCGCGAAAGCGAGCGTGGCGATGCACAGGCAAAGCGAAGCGTAGGAGAGATAGATCGCCTCGCGCCGGCGCCACAGTCCGATGACCGCGAACTGCGCGCCCGAAGCGAGCCCGATGCCGGCGGTCGCTACCAGCGCGGCAGTGTAATAGCCGAACGTGATCGGGCCTTGGTCAACCACCATGCTCCCCTGCACAAGGGCTGCCGCCGCACGATAACCCAACTGTGCCCATGCGCACAGCAGGCGCCGCCATGGGGCGCCGCTCAGAGACGATCAGGCTCGTCCAGGGGCACTTCGATGCTGCAGGCCACGCCACCGGGCGCGAACTCCAGCCTGACGCGGCCGCCGATCTCGTGGTGCAGGCCGCGCTCGATCAGGCGGGAGCCGAAGCCGCGCGCCGTGGGCGGCTGTACCGGCGGCCCGCCGGATTCGGTCCAGGTCAGGCGCAATCTGCCGCGCGCCTCCCAGCGGATGTCGACCTGGCCGGCCTGGTTGGAAAGGGCGCCGTACTTGACCGCGTTGGTGCCCAGCTCGTGCAGCACCATCGCGAAGGCCAGTGCGTGGCGTGGTGGCAGCCAGACCGGCGGTCCCTCGGCGTGCAGGCGGTCATGGTGCAGGTCGCGATACGGCGCGATCGCCTCGCGCACGATCCCGTCCAGCGGCGCGCGACTCCAGCTCTCGCGCGTGAGGATGTCGTGCGCACGCGACAGCGCCATCAGCCGGCCCTCGAACTGCAACCGGGCCAGTTCCGGATCGACGTCGGGACGGAAACTCTGCATCGCCATCGACTGCACCGTCACCAGCGTGTTCTTCACGCGGTGGTTGAGCTCGTTCAGCAACAGCCGCTGGTGCTGGTCGTGCCGCTTGCGTTCGGTGATGTCGTGGAACAGCACCGCCACGCGCCGGTGCGTGCCGTCGTCCAGGCGGCAGGCGTAGACGTCGAACACCCGGCCGTGGGTAACCAGGCCGTGTTCGAAGCGGAAGGCCTCGCCGCTGCCGATGACGCTGTCGAACGTGTCGTACCAGAACGCCGAGGCCTCCGGGAACACTTCGCGCACGGTCCTGCCGATCACCCGGTCGATGCCCGTATGCGCCGCGAAGGCCGGGTTGGTGACCAGATAGCGGTAATCCGATGGCTGGTCCGGTGCGGTATCCACCCGCTCGAGCAGGCAGAATCCTTCGTCGAGCGCGTCGAACAGGGCGCGGTAGCGCTGCTCGCTCTCGCGCAGCGCGCGCTCGGCGCGGGCGCGCGCCACGGCCGCCCAGATGCGTTCGGCGACCTCGCCAAGCAGCGCCACTTCCTCGTCGCGCCAATGCCGCGGCTGGCTCTGGTTGACGTAGAACACGGCCACGAAGCGGCCGCCCTTGGACAGCGGCACGCCCACGCCGGCGCGCACATGGCCGGTCCTGGCATAGGCCTGTCCACTGCCGCGCGTGCGTGCATCTTCGAGTGTGTCTTCCAGCACGACGGTATGGGCGGCGCGGTACTGGTCGACCACGGCGGCACCGAAATCCGCCAGTCGCACGCGTCCGGCCAGGCTGGGCATCTGGCCGTCGGTCCAGTCGCGCTCGACCACGAAGTACTGTCCGCAATCGGTCACCTCGCCATAGCCGCAGCGGCCCACGCCCAGGTGGCGGCCGACCATCTCGCTGATGGCGCTGGTGATCCGCGCGGCATCGTCCAGCCCACGGATGCGGTCGCCCATCTGCAGCAGGAACGATTGCCGCGCCTCGCCCTGGCGCAGTCGTTCCTCCATGCGGCGGCGTTCGCTGGTATCGCGCGACACGCCCACGACCTGCTCGATGCGGCCACCCTCGCTACGCACCGGTCCCCAGGCGAACTGGTAGTAGGCGCGGGGACCGTTCGGGCTGGTGAAGAAGAGTTCGTCCTCCACCGTTTCGCCGGTGTCGAAGATGTGCCGGAGATGGCCGTCCAGTCGCTCCGCCAGCGTGGACGGGTAACCCAGCTCCTGGAAGGTCCTGCCGACCGGATCGCCGGCCTGACCGAACAGCTGGCGCATGGCGCGGTTGACGTAGGCGAAGCGGTGCGCGCGATCGAAGGCGTAGATGTAGTCGGGGATCGAATCGAGCATCGCGGTGAACAGCCACGGGGTTTGTTGCGGCGTCGCCTCGGGCCTGGTCGCGCCCACCTCGCGCAGGCGGGCCAGCAGTGCCTGCTGGTCGCGGTCCAGCTGCGCGTGCGCCTCGCCCGCGCTGTGCAGGCGCACCAGTTCGGTCACGTCCTCGCAGCGGTGGAGTACCAGCGCGACCCGTCCGCGAGGATCCAGCACCGGCGTGTTGCTGATGGACCAGTAGCGCGGGCCGCGCTGGCGCGAGCGGTGGCGCTGCACCACCATCGGCAGGCTGTCCGCAACGCGTCGCCTGAGCACCCGGTCCAGCGACACGCGCAGCTGCTGTTCGACCTCGGCGTGGTTCGTCCAGGAGGCGAGCAGATCGAACCCCGGACGCCCCAGCAGGCTCTCGCTCGATCTGCCGCTCGCGCGCAGCAGTGCATCGTTGGCGGCGACCACGCGGAAATCCGGCGGTGCGAGCAACAGCAAGGGCGCCGGCGCCGCCTGGAACAGTGCCCGGAAGCCCGCGCCCAGTCCGGCCTCGCTCAGCACGTCGCGCAGGTGGTGCTCGGTGCGCAGCCGCGCGGTGACTTCCACGGCGGTGTGGAAGGCGCCGGTCACCCGGCCGTAGCGATCGTGGATCGCCGAGAAGGTGAAAGCGAAGACGCGCTCGACCGGCACACCGGACGTGTCTTCCACCAGCACCGGCATGTTCTCCGCCACGCTCGGCTCGCCGTTGGTGAAAACCCGGTCCAGCATGGGGCCGATGAGGTCGCGCACCTCGGCCCAGTTCTCCAGGACCGGTCGCCCCAGGATCGCCGGATGGCGTTGCTGCGCGATGGCACGGTAGGCATCGTTGTAGAGCTGAAGCCTCTGCTCGCCCCAGAGGATCGCGATCGGCAGCGGGGAAGCCAGGCAGATGTCGACCGCGGTGCGCAGGTGCGGCGGCCAGCCGGCGATCGGTCCCAGCGCGGTGGCAGCCCAGTCGTGCCGACGGATGCACCCGGCCATCTCGCCTTGGCCGACCGGCCAGGAGGAGTGCCGCGTGCTCTGGACCATGGATGACTCCAAGGTGGCGACCGCGCAGGCATCATGGCAGCAAGCTTCCCACGCAAAAAGCTGACGCGGAAGGTACTTGCATGGACCCGCCTCCGCCGAACGGGGCGGGCCGGGTGTCGATTCGCGGGCCCGTCGCACGTCGCTCCATGTCGGCGCGAGGGCGCCAGCCACTGAAGGAGAGACCATGCGCATCCCATCCCGCCTTGCCCGGCTGCTGCCGGTCGCGTTGCTGCTGGCCGGCACCGCCACCGCTGCGCCCGTGCACTACACGCTCGACCCGGATCACACCTACCCCAGTTTCGAGGCCGACCACATGGGCATCTCGACCTGGCGCGGCAAGTTCAACCACAGCCAGGGGTGGGTGGAGATGGACAAGGCGGACGGCCGCGGCAGCCTGGAGGTGAGCATCGCGCTGGACAGCATCGATTTTGGCCAGGACGCGCTCAATACCTGGGCCAGGGGCAAGGACTTCCTCGACGCCGCGCGCCACCCGCGTGCGGTCTACCAGGGACGGCTGGCGGGTTTCGTGGATGGCGCGCCGACCCGGGTCGAGGGCAGCCTGACGCTGCGCGGGGTGACCCGCCCGGTGGATCTGCGCATCGACCACTTCAGGTGCATCCCGCACCCGGTGCTCAAGCGCGAGTACTGCGGTGCCGACGCACGGGGCAGCTTCGATCGCAGCGCATTCGGGCTGGACGCGGGCAAGGACTACGGCTTCGACATGCATGTCGCGCTGCGCATCCAGGTCGAGGCCCTGCGCGACAAGTGACGGACGCTGCGCGATTCCTCGCCGGTGCCTTCACGTGCGGCCGGGCAATCTCGGTGCCGTTGGCGCATCGCGCTTCCCTAGCCGGGTGGCACCCGGTTCCCCGCCCCCCCCCTTGCGGTGGCCCATGGCTGAGCCAGGGCAAGGAAGCGCGATGCGCCGCATTCGTTTCCATCGCGCCGCGATGCCCCCCACCTGGCGTCGAGCCATGTCCGACAATGGCTGCCGCTGCGGCCACCCTCAATGCACCGCCAGGCCCGGTGGCGGAAGTACTGCAGCGACCAAAGCCGCGAGGCGGCCAGTTCGGGCCGCCCCGGGGCGGTACGGTGCGGCGGCGGTCACGCGGTCTGCAAGAGCGATCCCGGGGCCGACCTGCGCCCGGGCGGGGAGTGACTCAGTAGGGCGTGCCGTCCTTGTGGGTGAAGGCGCCATCGCCTTCGACGTACAGGTCGATGTCCGGGTAGTGGCAGGCATCCTCGGCCGAGCGCGTGCCGATCTCGAGATAGACGGCCACCTCGCTGCCGCGGTTGACCAGGTGGTGGCCGTCGGGCAGGTTCTTCGGGAACGCCGCGCAATCACCCGCGCGCAACGGCTCCTCGCCCCCGTCGGTGACGAGCACCAGCTCACCCGACAGCACATAGACGAACTCGTCCTCGCGTGTGTGCCAGTGGCGCTGGCTTGACCAGCCGCCCGGCGGCAACTGCGACAGGTTGACGCCGAAGTCGGTCAGGCCGCCGGCATCGCCCAGCGCCTGCTTGACGCGGTCTTTCGCGACCAGGGCAAAAGGTGCCGGGTAGCCCGAGCCACGGCGTTGCGGGACGTTCGTGACATGGATCTTCGGCATGGAGGTGCTCGTCGTGTGGGCGCTCCATTGTGCACCGCCGCCTACAATGGCGCTTTGCCTCGCACGACGACGCCATGCAGCAGAGTTCCCTGGGCGGCTTTGCCGCCCCTCACCCCACCGACCGCCTGTTCTTCGCCGTGGTGCCGCCGCCGGAGGTGGCGGAGCGGGTGGCTGCGCTTGCCGGTCAGCTGCGCGGCGGCCTCGGCCTGCGTGGGCGGCCAAGGCCAACCGGGCACCTGCACGTGACGCTGCATCACCTGGGCGACTTCGCCGGCCTGCCGCAGCGACGGGTGGACGAGGCCCGTGCGGCGGCAACGGCTGTCGCGTTGCCTTCGTTCGAGGCGCGTTTCGATCGCGTGGGGAGTTTTCGTGGCCGCGCCGGCAAGCACCCGTTCGTGTTGCTGGGTGCGGAAGGCTCGACAGGGCTGGCCGCGCTGTACGAGGCCCTGGCCACGCAGCTCGTCGCAGCCGGCCTGGTGCGGCGCGAGCGCGCCTTCGTGCCGCATCTGACGCTGCTCTACGACGCGTGCACGGTGGCGCCGCAGCCGGTCGAGCCGTTGCGCTGGACGGTGCGGGAATTCCTGCTCATCCACAGCCTGCTAGGGCGCACCGAATACCGCGTGCTCGGGCGTTGGCCGCTCCCCGCGGGCTAGCGCGATACGCACGCGATCACGACGCCGGCCCCGCTAGGTTCGGGTACCGGGCTTCGCGGGGAACGTTCATGGGAAAGGGCAAGCGCCGACGAGGATTGATTCTGTTGCTGGTGGCACTGCTCGTGCTGCTGGTGCTGGGGGCGCTGCGCTGGCGCGAGCAATTCCGCGCCCCACCCGCGGACCATGCACTTGGTCCGGCGGGTGCGGCGGCGCGCTGAAACTCAGTCGTCGCTGTCGACCACCCGGCCGCTCGCCGGATCGATGACCAGTTCGACACGGTGGTCGTTCGTGTCGTCCGCCTTGGCGTGCCAAACGCCGTCGTCGAAGTCCACGTCGTGCACGTTGGTGTAGCCCTGCGTCGCAAGCGAGGCGCGCACGTCGTCCGCGCTCAGGCGCGAAACCTTCTCGTCCGGATAGACCTTGCCGCTCCCCGGGTCGATGCGCAGCGAGACGTCGTTGCCGTCCGCGCTCTCGGCCTCGGCGCGCCACATGCCGCCGTCGAACTCTAGGTCGTCGATGTCGTTGTAGCCCTGGTGGATCAACGTCTCGCGTACCTGCGCCTCGGTCATCGCCTGCTGCGCCATCGCCGCACCGGAGGCGCCGAGGGCCAGCAGGAGGGTCATCGAAGCGAGCTTTGTCATGGCCGTTCTCCAGACGAGTGGGTGCGCCCGAGTCTTGGGGCGCAAACGGCAATGGGTGATGAAAAACCCGTGAGACGGGCTGGCGGTGTTCAGGCGGGCGGCTCGCGCAAGCCTGCCTTCCTTCAGGCAGAGGATTGGATGCGCGTTGGTGCCGGTGCGCCACGGTTCGTCCGGCCCCTTGCCGCCTGACGGTACCCTCTCCCGGGAGAGGGATCGGGCCGGTCGCCCGGGGACGGGTGCTCCGACATCGGTGCCCTGCACGAACGGCGGAAAGGGGGCCGCTCGTGCGGGGCGACGTGTAGCGAGGGCCGAAGGGCCGCCCGGCTTCAGCGTCCCTCGTCCAGCCGGTCGAAATGCGTCAGCGCGTTGAGCACCAGCGGGTAGCTCCCCAGGGTCTCTCCCCGCCAGATCGGGTTGCCGGCAAACAGCAGCACG
This sequence comes from Frateuria soli, assembly GCF_021117385.1. Taxonomy (GTDB): domain Bacteria; phylum Pseudomonadota; class Gammaproteobacteria; order Xanthomonadales; family Rhodanobacteraceae; genus Frateuria_A; species Frateuria_A soli. The sequence goes on along the minus strand of NZ_CP088252.1, from coordinate 2,093,481 downwards.
TGCCCCTTGCCGTAGTGCGCCTCGACCACCGCCGCGCGCTCGGCCATTTCCCCGCCGCCATCGAGCAGGCCGGAGACCAGCAGCCGCTTGGCATCGGCAAAGCGCAGGATCACCCGCGGCCGCTGGTCATCGGGAATCACCCAGGGGTTGTTGTAGGCCTGGTCCTCGTTCAGCGGCAGTGCCTGCCACGGCTTGGCGTCGGGCAGGGCGGGCGGCGGAGCGGAGGGGCGGCCCTCGGGCGCGTCCTGGTCCTGCGGGCCGCCGCGACCGGTGGGGCGCTCGGCGTCGCGCGCGGAGGGCAGGCCGTGGTCGCCGGTGAGCAGGTTGGACACGGTGAAGGACTGTCCCGCCGCGCTGTAAAGCGCCAGGTGGTCGCCATAGCCCGCCGCGACCGGACTGTCATGGTCGACGAAGTCCGCCTGCAGCACGCTGCCGACCACCTTGAGCCTGGCCGTAGGCGTCACGAACACGCCGGGTGCAAGGCCCGCGTCGATGGCGAACCTGGCGGTGTCCTCGGCGGTGACCAGCAGGCCGCCCTCGTGCACGAAGCGCCGGAGGTTGGCCAGGCCCGCTTCGCCCAGGCCCGGGCGGATGTCCGGCGTGCTGTCGATGTGGCCAAGGTTGGGGGTGACCGGGCTGGTCTGCCAGGGCATCGGCGGCCCCCACATCGGCAGGCCGTCGAGGATGCGCCGCAGGCTGGCGTCACCGATCGGGGCGAACAGGATCGCGTCGTACTTCGCATGCAGGTCCGGCATGCGCGCCACGTCCTGCGTGCTGATGTAGTCGTAGCGCACGCCCAGCTCGTCCAGCGCCATCCGCCACCAGCCCTCGGTCTGCGTGCTGAGCCAGGTGTGCATCAGCGCCACGCGGGGCAGCTTCGCGTCGGTGGCGTCGACGCCGGCCAGGCCTGCGGGCACGCCGACGGGCTTGTCCAGTCGCGCCACCGGCGCCTCGAGCACGTCCCGGTCCGTCACGCGCACCACCTCGACGTCGAACAGGTCACCCATCGACCAGCCGGTGTCGTCGTAGGGATGCTGCTGCGGGTCCTTGGGCGACCAGTACTGGCGGTCGAGCAGCGTGTCGGCGATGCGCGAGTAGGGCTGGTCCATGCGCACCACGTAGCTGCCGGCGGGGAAGCGGCGCGTACGGGTCTTCGTGTCGCCGCCGGTGGCGGGCAGGGTCACGCTGAAGGGCGCGCTGGCGCGGCTGATCTCCACGTGCTGGCGCTCGAGCACGCGCAGCAGCTGGGCCTGGGTGCCGGTGCGCTTCTCGTCGCCCGGCAGCACGTAGGCCGCGGGCCCTGCTTCGGTGGGCTTCCCGATCGAGCGCTTCGCCTTCAGGTAGAAGTTCCTGAGGAATCCCTGGCTGTTGCGGGCGAAGTAGTCCAGCGCGGTGAGCACGCCGGTCTGCTCGTAATTGTTGTTGTTGCGCTGCGACCATGTGACCTCGGGCAAGGGCGGGTTGGGCCGGTACCAGGTGCGTTCGTATTCGGACGGGTCGAGGATGCGCTTGCGTGTGTCGGCGCCGCCGTTGCCGAAGGTCTCGTACAGGCGGCTGATGCCGTTGTGCATGGCCGCGATGAACATGAGGTACCCGGGACTCCAGGTGTCGAAGTCGCCATGGGTGAACACCCCCGGCAGTCCGAGCTGGGTCATCTTCTGCACGTTGTCCCAGCCCAGCTGTTGCCACTCGCTGGTCAGGATCGGGTCGATCCAGGCGTTGTAGGGGCCGTCGCCGACGGTGTTGTCGTACAGGAACGGCACCGACTCGTGCAGGTCATGCAGCACCTGCGCATGCCAGTCGATGTAGGTGTCGGCGACGTTGCGGGTGAGTGCCAGCGTCATGCCCATCGCGTCGCGGTTGTTGTCGTGCGCGACGTAGTGGCCCCAGTAGAGCAGATGCGGGTAGTCCTGGCCCGGGTGCGCCTTGTGCCAGTTGTAGAGATCGACCATGCGGTCGCGGCCGTCCACCTCGACGATGGGCGTGATCAGGGTGATCACGTGCGAGCGGATGTTGCGGATGTAGGGCGCGTCGTCCACCGCGAGACGATAGGCCAGCTCCATCAACGCCGTGGGCGCACCGGTTTCGGTGGAGTGGATCGAGCCGGTGATGTAGTAGACCGGCATGGTTTCCCTGATCAGGGCGTCGGCCCGTGCGTCGTCCATGTCGATCGTGCGCGGGTCGGCCAGTTGCGCCAGGCGCGCGTCGTTGGCTTGGAGGTTGGCCAGCAGGGCCTCGTCGGCGATCGCCACGGCGATCATCTCGCGCCCTTCCTCGGTCCGGCCGATGCCGAACACCTTCACCCGGGGGCTGGCGGTGTCCAGCGCATGGAAGTAGCGGTAGACGTCGGCCGAGTAGGGCAACCAGTCCGCGGCACCGGAAATATGGCCGAGCACCTGCAAAGGCGTGGGCACGGTGGCCGAGGCGGGCAGGTAGTCGGTCAGCGGCGTGTTGAACTTCGGATCGGTGGTGAAGCGGGCGATCTGCGCGGTGTAGGCCTGGTCGACCGGCTGGGACGGGTCGCGCGCGAAGGTGCTGGCGGCGAAGTTGTCGGCGGCGTGGGCGGCCAGGCCGGTGGCGGCCAGCGCGAAGCCGGCGAGGCTGGGCAGGAGACGCATGGATTCCCCGAGTGTGCGAGAAGGCGGGAGCCAATGTGCCAGAAATGCGGTGGCTTGGCGGGGACGTCTTGCTCAGCCTTGCCGTTTGCGCGCCAGCGAAACCCACGTCGGCGCGTGGTCGCTCGGATGCGGCAAGGCGCGGACCCAGCGATCCACACCTGCATCCTTCAGGCGCGGCGCCAGTGCGCGGTTGAGCAGCAGGTGGTCGATGCGCAATCCGGAGTTGCGCTCCCAATGCTGGCGGAAGTAGTCCCAGAAGGTGTAGACGCGCTCCTCGCCGAAGTGCCGACGGAGCGAGTCGGTCCAGCCCTGGGCCAGCAGATCCGCGTAGCGCTCGCGGCTTTCCGGCTGCAGCAACGCATCCTTGCGCCAGGAGCGCGGGTTGTAGATGTCCTCGTCGGTGGGCACCACGTTGTAGTCGCCGGCCAGCACCACCGGGTGCTCGCTCTCGACCAGGCCGTGCGCGTAGTCGATGAAGCGGTCGAACCAGGCCAGCTTGTAGTCGAACTTGGGCCCCGGCTGCGGGTTGCCGTTGGGCAGGTACAGGCAGCCGACGATCAGGCCGTGCGCGGCCGCCTCCAGGTAGCGGCTCTGGACATCCTTCGGGTCGCCCGGCAGGCCGCGGCGGCTCTCCAGCGGATCGGCCCCGCGGGCCAGGATCGCCACGCCGTTCCACGAGCGCTGGCCGTGCCAGATCGCCCCGTACCCGGCATCGCGGATGGGTCCGGCGGGAAAGGCCTCGTCCGGTGCCTTCAGCTCCTGCAGGCAGACCACGTCCGGCGCCTCGCGTTCCAGCCAGGCCAACAGCGAGGCCAGGCGCGTGCGCACGCCGTTGATGTTGAAGGTGGCGACCTTGAGCGGCTTGCGGGTGGGCATCGGCGGCCTTCTAGTACTGCGCCGCGCCCAGCGCGGAGAGCCAGTCCAGCACGCGGCGCGTCCATGGACGGTGTCGCCATTGCTCGAGCGAGAGTTCCTTCGACCTCGCAATGTCGGCGTCGACGACGTCGGTCATGTGCTCCGCGAACGCGTGGTCGAATACGAGCACGTTGGATTCGTCGTTGAGGCTGAAGGAGCGGTTGTCGAAGTTGGCACTGCCGGCGATGGTGAGGTAGCGGTCCACGATCATCAGCTTGTTGTGGAACATGGCCGGCTGGAAGCGGTAGATGTGCGCGCCTGCCTGGAGCATCTCCCCCCAGCGGGTCTGCGCGGCGTTGCTGATGATCTCGCTGTCCACGTAGGGTCCCGGAACCACCAGGCGGATGCGCACGCCGCGTTTGAGCGCGCGCTTGAGCGCGGACATGGTCAGTTCGTCTGGCACGAAATAGGCAGCCTCCAGGTCGATCGCCTTGCGCGCGCCATCGATCGCCATGAGGTACATCAACTGGAGGTTCTCGCTGCCGCCCTCCGGCGAGCTGGAAACGGTCTGTACCGCGATGTCGCCCGCCGAGGGCACCTCGGGGTAGTACTCCGGGCCGAGCAGTGCCTGCCCGGTGGTGGTGATCCAGTTGTCCTCGAACACCGCCTGCATCTGCAACGCGGCCGGGCCGGTCACGCGGATCTGCATGTCGCGCCAGATGTCGGGCCTGTTGCCGTGCCCATTCCACTCGTCGGCGATGCCCACGCCGCCGGTGAAGGCCACGCGGCCGTCGACGATCAGCAGCTTGCGGTGGGTGCGGTTGTTGATGCGGTCGATGTCGTACCAGCGCAGCGGATGGAAGTACTCGAAGTGCACGCCGCCGGCGCGCAGTGCCTTGACCACGTCGTCGTGCATCTTCGACGACCCGACCCAGTCGGCGATCACGTGCACGCGCACGCCGGCGCGGGCGCGTTCGGTGAGCGCCTGGACAAACTGCTCGGCGACGTGGCCGGACCAGTAGATGTAGGTCTCCATGTCCACGCTGGCCTTGGCCGAACGGATCGCCTCCAGCATCGCGGGAAAGATCTCCGCGCCGTTCTGGAAATCGACCACGGCGTTGCCGTCCACGATCGCCGGGCCGAGCAGGTTGCCGATCTCGCGCCGGAACTGCGCGCTCTCGACCGGGCTCAGCGGGCCCAGCGGATGGACCAGCTGCTGGGTCCGCGGGACGAGGTTGAGTAACAGCACGCCGATCACCAGCGCCGCGAACGCGCCCAGGCCGGTCCACAGCAGGCGCCGCTTCCAGCGCGGTCGCGGTGGCGGACGGGCCTCGCTGGTGGTGGCGGGTTCGGTCGGCATTTCCTCTCCTGGCAGACGATCCTGCGGGAGCGCGCCGTGTGCGCGACCGGGAAGGCCCGGGTCGTGCGCGGGTGCGCTCCCGCAGGGAACCGGGCTCATCATCCGCGCCCTGCGTGCAGCGCGGGTCAACGCCTTCACCCGACCGGCACCGCCGCGGTTGTCTGCTGTGCCGAGCGTGGAACACCCCGGGAGAACGCATGACCGACAAGGCCGTACGCAGGGTCGAACGCCGCGCCGACGTGCGTCGTGCGCTGGCCACCAGCACCGCGACCCATCACAAGCACAAGCGACCGGTCCGGTCGGGGCACAAGTTGTGGCTGATCGTCTATGCGCTGGTGCTGGCCGCGCTGGGCATCCTGTTCTACCTGCTGCGGCTGGAGTTCTTCGGCATCCTCGGCCGCTACCTGCCGATGGCCCGACGCGCGACCGTGGGCGCCATGGCGATCGTGCTGACGCTGGCGCTCTCGCGGCTGGTGCAGGCGTTTGCCATCGAGCGGGCGCAGACGGCAGTCACGCGCTACAACCTCAGGCGGATCCTGCGGCTGATGGTGTACATCATCCTGGCGCTGATCGTGGTGTCGGTGCTGTTCGCCAACTGGTATGCGGCGGTGGCCTCGCTGGGCCTGATCTCGCTGGTGCTGGGCTTTGCGCTGCAGACGCCGATCACCAGCTTCATCGGCTGGGTCTACATCCTGGTGCGCGAGCCCTACCGGGTGGGCGACCGCATCCAGATCGGCGAGGCCACCGGCGACGTGATCGACGTGACCTACCTGGACACCACGCTGTGGGAGGTCGGCGGCCCATACCTCTCCTCGGACCATCCGAGCGGACGGATCATCAAGTTTCCCAACGCCAACGTACTGACCAGCGCGGTCTACAACTATTCGTGGCCGGTGTTCCCGTACGTCTGGAACGAGATCAAGTTCCAGGTGGCCTACGACAGCGATTTCGCCTTCGTGGCGCAGGTGATGCGCGAGGCGGCCGAAGAGGAGCTGGGCGAGGCCATGCTCGAGCGCGTGCGGACCTTCCGCGAGGTGCTGGCCACGACGCCGGTGGACCAGTTGCAGGTCAACGAACGGCCATCGGTGCTGTTCCGCATCGACGCCAACACCTGGGTGGACGCGATCGTGCGCTACGTGGTGGACCCGCGCCATGCGGGCAGCGTCAAGACGCGGCTGATCGGCACGATGCTGGCGCGGCTCAACGCCGAGCCCGACCGGGTGAGGTTCCCCAAGGGCGACAACCGCTAGAGCGGTGTGGCTGCCCGGTGCGGGAAGCGCAGCCGCTCACCCCAGTCCTCTCCCCGGCGGGGAGAGGGGGCCTGAAACTTCGGCGCTGTGGACGGTGTGCGACCAGCGCTGCAGCGACTGGTAGAGCCGCTCCTTCCGCGTGAGCACGCCCTGGTGGCAGCCCTTGGGCCGGGTCTGCTCGATCGGCTCGCGGCTCAGTTCGCGCCAGCGTCTGACCAGTTCGGCCGGTGCCGGATGCGATTCGACCAGCGCCCGCAGCACCAGGGACATCGCTTCCACCTCGTTCTTCAAGCCATCCAGCTCGTTGCCGACCTGGGTGAAGGACACCGGCCGGCTGCTCGATATCTCCATGACACGTCCTCGGGTCTTGCGCCGGCGCCCCCGCGCCGGACGCCTCCGACGGTGCGCGCGCCGCCGTGGTCGCCACGTGCACGCGAAAGAAAAAGCCGCCTTGCGGCGGCTTTTCCTGCTCCAGCTTGCGATGGCAGTCACGCCGCGCGCGAGGCCTTCTTGCGGTCGTTCTCGGTCAGGTGCTTCTTGCGCAGGCGGATTTCCTTGGGCGTGACCTCGACCAGCTCGTCGTCGTCGATGAAGTCCAGCGCCTGCTCCAGCGAGAACTTGATCGCCGGGGTGAGCTGGATGGCGTCATCCTTGCCCGAGGCGCGCATGTTGGTCAGCGGCTTGGGCTTGATCGCGTTGACGGTCAGGTCGTTGTCCTTGGCGTGGATGCCGACCAGCTGGCCCTCGTACACGTTGTCGCCCTCGGCGGCGAACAGCTTGCCGCGCTCCTGCAGCGGGCCGAGCGAGTAGGCGGGGGTCGTGCCGCCGGCGTTGGCGATCATCACGCCGTTCTGGCGCTTGGCGATCTGGCCTTCTTCCTTCGGACCGTAATGATCGAACACGTGGAACAGCAGGCCCGAGCCCTGGGTCAGGGTCTTGAACTGGTTCTGGAAGCCGATCAGGCCACGCGCCGGGATCATGTACTCCAGGCGCACGCGACCCTTGCCGTCCGGCTCCATGTTCTTGAGCTGGCCCTTGCGGATCCCCAGACGCTCCATCACCGGCCCCTGGTGGATCTCCTCCACGTCGACCACCAGCTGCTCGAACGGCTCCATCTTCTGGCCGTCGATCTCCTTGATGATCACTTCCGGACGCGACACGGCGAGCTCGTAGCCCTCGCGGCGCATGTTCTCGATCAGTACCGACAGATGCAGTTCGCCGCGACCGGAGACCAGGAACTTGTCCGCATCCGAACCCTGCTCGACGCGCAGCGCCACGTTGTGCACCTGCTCGCGCTCGAGGCGGTCCTTGAGCTGGCGGCTGGTGAGGAACTTGCCGCCGGAGAGATCCTTGTTGCCGGCGAACGGCGAGTTGTTGACCTGGAAGGTCATCGAGATGGTCGGCTCGTCGACGGTCAGCGCCGGCAGCGCCTCGGGCTTGTCCAGCGAGCAGACGGTGTCGGAGATCGTCAGGTCGGCGATGCCGGAGATGGCCACGATGTCACCGGCCTCGGCGCTGTCCTGCTCGATGCGCTCCAGGCCCATGAAGCCCAGCACCTGCAGCACCTTGCCCTGGCGCTTCTTGCCGTGGCGGTCGATCACCGCGACCGGCATGTTCTTCTTCAGCGTGCCGCGCTGGATGCGGCCGATGCCGATCACGCCCACGAAGTTGTTGTAGTCCAGCTGGCTGATGCGCATCTGGAACGGGCCTTCCGGGTCGACTTCCGGCTTGGGCGCGTGCTGCATGATCGCTTCGTAGAGCGGGGTCATGTCGCCTTCGCGGGCGTTCTCGTCCAGCGAGGCGTAGCCGTTCAGCGCCGAGGCGTAGACGATCGGAAAGTCCATCTGCTCGGGCGTGGCGCCCAGGCGGTCGAACAGGTCCCACACCTGCTCCACGACCCACTCGGGGCGTGCACCGGGGCGGTCGATCTTGTTGACCACCACGATCGGCTTGAAGCCCATCGCGAAGGCCTTCTGCGTCACGAAGCGGGTCTGCGGCATCGGGCCGTCCATCGCGTCGACCAGGATCAGCACGGTGTCGACCATCGACAGCACGCGCTCGACCTCGCCGCCGAAGTCGGCGTGGCCCGGGGTGTCGACGATGTTGATGCGGTTGCCCTGCCAGCTGATGGCCGTGTTCTTGGCCAGGATGGTGATGCCGCGTTCCTTTTCCTGGTCATTGGAGTCCATCACGCGCTCGGCCAGCACCGTGCGTTCGGACAGGGTGCCGGACTGCTTCAGGAGCTGGTCGACGAGAGTGGTCTTGCCGTGGTCGACGTGGGCGACGATGGCGATATTGCGCAGTTTTTCGATGGACATGGCACAGGCCCGGGCGGCGCTTGATGAGCCGCCACGTAAGTTTCGGAGGGGTAAACTCCGCAATTATACGGATTTGCGGCGGTTCTTGCCCGTGCCGTGGATGAATGGCCGTGCGCGGCGGGGCCGCCTTTTGCCGAGGGGCGGGAAGTGGCGCTCACCCGGAGGCGGCGGGACATTCCCCGGGGCCAAGGGGAATGTGCCCGTAGCGCGGCACGGGAGGGCTGCCTCAGACCATCCCGGTCAGCGAGAACAGTGCGATCACCACGAACACCGCCAGGGTCTTGATCACGGTGATCGCGAAGATGTCCCCGTAGGACTGCCGGTGCGTCAGCCCGGTCACCGCCAGCAGGGTGATCACCGCACCGTTGTGCGGCAGGGTGTCCATGCCGCCGGAAGCCATCGCAGCCACGCGGTGCAGCACTTCCATCGGTATCCCGGCGGCCTGCGCATTGGCGATGAAGGTGTTGGCCATTGCCGCGAGCGCGATGCCCATGCCGCCCGAGGCGGAGCCGGTGATGCCGGCCAGCGCGGTGACGGTCACCGCCTCGTTGACCAGCGGGTTGGGGATCGCGTGCAGCGCGTCGGCCACCAGCTTGAAGCCGGGCAGGGCGGCGATCACCGCGCCGAAGCCGTACTCCGAGGCGGTGTTCATCGAGGCGAGCAGCGCACCGCCGACCGCCGCCTTGCTGCCCTCGGCGAAACGCTGCACCACCGGCCGCCAGGCGAACGCCAGCACGCACAGGATGCCGAGCAGCAGCGCGCCCTCCACCGCCCAGATCGCGGCGACCTTGGAGACCTGCTGCACCACCGGTTCGGCCTTGCCCACGACGCTCGGCTCGAATGCGGCAGTCTCGCCATAGGCGCGGGGGATCCAGTCGGTGAAAAGCTTGTTGGCGACACCCACCAGCACCAGCGGCAGCAGCGCGACCATCGGGTTGGCGAGCCTGCCGTGCTCGAACGGCGCCGGCTCGTTGGTGAGGTCCGTGCCGTAGCCCTCGCCCGCGGCCGTCGCCTTGCGCCGGCGCGACTCGAGGTAGGCCAACCCCACGATCAGGATGAACAACGAACCGATCGTGCCCAGCCACGGCGCCGCCCAGGCGGTGGTGCCGAAGAACGAGGTCGGGATGATGTTCTGGATCTGCGGCGTGCCGGGCAGCGAATCCATCGTGAAGGTGAACGCGCCCAGCGCGATGGTGCCGGGGATCAGCCGCTTCGGGATGTCGCTGGCGCGGAACAACTCCGCCGCGAACGGATAGACCGCGAACACCACCACGAACAGCGACACGCCGCCGTAGGTCAGCAGCGCGCACACCAGCACGATCGACAGGATCGCCCGGCCGCGCCCGACCAGCCCGATGGTCGCCGCCACGATCGCCCTGGAGAAGCCCGACAGCTCGATCAGCTTGCCGAATACCGCGCCGAGCATGAACACCGGAAAGTAGAGCTTGAGGAAGCCCACCATCCTGTCCATGAACAGGCCGGTGAACATCGGCGCGACCAGGGCCGGATCGGTCAGCAGCACGGCACCGAGCGCCGCGATCGGCGCGAACAGGATGACGCTGTAGCCGCGGTAGGCCGCCGCCATCAAAAACGCCAGCGCGAACAGAACGATCAGGAAAGCCATCGACCTTTTCCCCCGCGACGCGTTCCGCGCCGGATGACGAATGCCGGGCGAGTATCGGCACCCCATTCCCGCCGCGGCACTGTACGAAGGTACAAGTGCCCCGGCGCCATCCCGTGCCTAGGATCGATGCATCACAAGGCATCCATCGTCGATGGCTGCGTCCACAGGCAACCCTCGACGGTTGCGTCCAAAGGGGAAGGGGGAGTCATGCAACGCACGCATCTGAGTCTGGCCATCGGCATGGTGATCGGTCTGGCCTTCGCCATGCCGGCGCTGGCGCAGGATTCCGCCGGCACGCCACCGCAGGACGCCGGCAAGCCGGTCAACGCCAGGCAGCTCGAACAGGTGACGGTCACCGCGCGCAAGCGCGAGGAAACGCTGCAGGACGTGCCGATCGCGGTCAGCGCCTTCACCGCGCAGGCGCTGGAAAAGCAGAACGTGCAGAACCTGTCCGACCTGCAGGGCAAGGTGCCTTCGCTGCAGATCTACGCCGCGCGCGGCTCCAACACCACGCTCACCGCCTACATCCGCGGCGTCGGCCAGGCCGACCCGACCTGGGGCTTCGACCCGGGCGTGGGCATCTATCTCGACGACGTCTACCTGGCCCGTCCGCAGGGTGCCGTGCTGGACGTGTTCGACGTCAGCCGCATCGAGGTGCTGCGCGGCCCGCAGGGCACGCTGTACGGCAAGAACACCATCGGCGGCGCGATCAAGTACGTCTCCAACCCGCTACCGGTAAGGACCGAGGGCTCGGTGGAAGTGACCGCCGGAACGCACGGCGAGAAGGACGTCAAGGCGAGCCTGGGCGGCGCCAGCGCCGACCACGTATGGCGCGGGCGCATCGCCTACGCCAGCGGGCACAACGACGGCTTCGGCAAGGACATCCTCACCGGCAGCCGCAACGGCAACAAGAACACCAATGCCGCGCGCGCGACGATCGGCTTCTTCCCGTCCAATGCGTTCAACATGCAGCTGTCGGTCGACGGCGTGCGCGACAACTCCAATCCCCGCGGCGCCAAGATGCTCACGGTGAACAAGCTCGACCCGGCCTACCAGCCGCTGGCGAGCGACTTCGACACCCGCAGCGGCTTCGCCCAGCTCAACCACACCAAACTCTACGGCACTGCCCTGACGATGAACTGGATAGCCAGCGCCGACTGGTCGCTCAAGTCCGTCACCGCGGTACGTGGCTCCTCGACCGACACCAACATCGATTTCGACACGCTGCCGGAGAAGATTGCCGACGTGAACGCGGTCTACACCGATCACCAGTTCAGCCAGGAGTTCCAGGCCAACTACGACGCCGGCGGCACCGTGCACGGCGTGTTCGGCGTGTACTACTTCGATGGCACCGCCAACGGCCACATCCACAACATTTTCCTCGGCTCGCCGCCGTACTCGACTCTGGGCCTGACCCAGTACGGCGGGACCGGCGGCAGCATGGGCACCAAGAGCTGGGCCGGCTATGGTGACTTCACCTGGGACATCAGCCCCGACTGGAGCCTGGACGTGGGCCTGCGCTACACCCACGAGACCAAGACCGCGCTGATCCAGAACTACGGCTATTCGGACGACACTTTCAGCACGCCGGTCACCACGCTGGCCGATTTCAGCGGCTCGCACGCGACCAACAACATCTCGCCGAAGGTCTCGCTGGACTGGAGCGTCAGCGAGCAGGTGAAGCTTTACGCCAGCTACTCCGAGGGCTTCCACTCCGGCGGCTACAACATCCGCGCCAATTGCGTGGCGGTGCCCGCTTCGTGCCGTCCGATCGACGACGAGAAGGTGCAGTCGTTCGAACTGGGCAGCAAGATGAGCTTCTTCGACGATGCGCTGATGATGAACACGGCGCTGTTCCACAACGTCTATTCGGACATCCAGCTGTCGGTGTTCAGCTCCTACACGATGCCCAACGGCAGCCAGGGCTTCTTCGGCGACTTCACCAACGCAGGCAAGGGCCACATCGACGGCCTGGAAGAGGAATTCGCCTGGAAGCCGAGCGAGAACTGGACGCTGCGCGGCAACGTCGCCTACCTGCACACCAAGTACACCGAGTACATGACCGGCGGCGTCAACATCGCCGACCGGCAGAAATTCACCAACGCACCGAAATGGTCCGGCGGCCTGTCGGTGGAGAACACCACGCCGCTGGCCAACGGCGGCAGCATCTCGGCGCGGATCAACTACACCTACCAGACCATGGTCTACCCGGAGACCACGCTGTCGCCGCTGATCGCGCAGCCGGCCTATGGCCTGTGGAATGCCGGCGTGATCTGGCAGATCAACGATCCCTGGTCGCTCAGCCTGCAGGGCACCAACCTGGCCAACAAGTCCTATCGCACCACCGGCTACAACGTCGGCGCGCTGGGCATCTACACGGGCTTCTACGGCGCGCCGCGGATGGTCACGCTGAGCGCCAGGTACAGGTTCTGAGCTCGCACCTTTCTCCTGCAGCAGGGGAGGGGCCGGCATAGCCACTCCCCGCCACCCGGCTCCTTTCCTGCTCGCGGGGGATGTCATCCTGTAGGAGCGCACCCTGTGCGCGACCGCCATCCACCCGGTCGCGCACAGGGTGCGCTCCTACGAAGAAATCCGCGCCGGAGAACCGACATGCGCAAGACCCTGGGCCTGCTGGCCCTCCTGCTCGCCAGCGCACTCGTCCACGCCGGGGACGCCCCGGCGTTGCCGAAGCTCACGCTCGACCCCGCGCGCGTCGCCGTGGCCGGCCTCTCCTCCGGTGCCTACATGGCCACCCAGGCGCAGATCGCCTACCCGGAAATCTTCCACGGCGCCGCCCTCGTGGCCGGCGGCCCGTACGGCTGTGCCGGCGGGCAGCTCGCCACCGCGCTCGGCAGTTGCATGAAGGGCACGCCGGCGCCGGACGTAGACGCGCTGGTCGCCCGCGCGCGCAAGCTGTCCGACGAGGGTCGCATCGGCAAGCTTGCCGACCTGGCCGATGCGCGCGTCTATCTGCTGCACGGCAGGGATGATGCGCTGGTCGCGCCGTCGGTGGCGGAGGCCGGCGCGCGCTTCTATGAAGCGCTGCGTGACGAGGCGCCGGATCTGAAGCACATGCAGGTGCACGACGATGGCCGGCGTGCCTTTGCGCACAACCTGCCGGTGGTGGGGAAGGGGGACGACTGTGGCAAGTCGGTATCGCCGTTCCTCGGCCATTGCGGCTTCGACGCCGCGGGCGCGATCTTCGCCGAGCTGTTCGGCAAGCCGGCCCATCCGGTGGCGGCGCCGCGTGGCCAGCTACGCCGCTTCGACCAGCAAGCGCTACGCCCCGGCGGCGAGGATGCCTTCCTTGCCGACGAAGGCTACGTCTACCTCCCGCCTGCCTGCGCCGCCGGCAAACGTTGCGGCCTGCTGGTCGCGCTGCACGGTTGCAAGCAGAACGCCGAAGCGGTGGGCCAGGCCTTCGTGCGCGACGCCGGTTTCAACCGCTGGGCCGACGCCTACGACGTGGCCGTGCTGTACCCTCAGGCACGCGCGAGCTTCGCGCCCTTGAATCCGCAGGCATGCTGGGACTGGTGGGGATACTCCGGAGCCGACTACGACACGCGCCAGGGCGTGCAACTGCGCTGGCTGGTCGATGCCGTGCGGGCGCTGGGATTGCCAGAAAACCGATGACCTCACGCTCTGCTCCCTCTCCCGCCGGGGAGAGGGCCCGGGTGAGGGGGCGGGGCTTGCCATGATGTTGCCGGGGTTTAAAGAAGGGTCGTCGAGGTGCTGCCGTCCTGGGCTCCCGGTTGCGCGCCTGGGGGCTACAGGGGGCGGCATGACCGTCCTTTCCCGCGAGCTCCGGCCCCTCACCCCAACCCTCTCCCCGTCGGGGAGAGGGAGCGCATCTCGCAGCGTGTAACGCCATGCCCAGCCCCACCCTGATCGCGCTTGCCGCCGCCTGTTGGCTCGGCCTGCTGTTCGGCGTCGCGCTGCTCGGCGAACGTCGCCCGCGGCTGTTCGAGAAGCGCTGGGCGATCGTCTACGCGCTGTCGCTGGCGATCCACTGCACCTCGTGGACCTTCTACGGCACGGTGACCCAGGCCAGCCGCTCCGGCTGGTGGCTGCCGCCGACCTTCGTAGGCGCGATCCTGATGTACCTGCTGGCGATCGCCGTGCTGCGCCGGCTGGTGGAGCTGGCGCGCGAGTACAACGCCGGCTCCCTCGCCGACCTGATCGCGGTGCGGCTGGGGCGCCACTCCGGCCTGGCCGCGCTGGTCACTGCGGTCGTGGTGCTGGGCATCGTTCCCTACATCGCGCTGCAGCTGAAGGCGGTGGCGATGAGCTACATGCTGCTCAGCCGCGGCCAGCTGGCCGAGTCCGAGCCGTGGCAGGACAGCGCGCTGTACATCGCACTGCTGATGGCGCTGTTCGCGATGCTGTTCGGTACCCGCCGCGCCAGCACCACTGCGCACAACCGCGGACTGGTGCTGGCGATGGCCTTCGAGTCGCTGTTCAAGCTCGGCGCGATGCTGGCGCTCGGCACGCTGCTGTTCACCCCGCTGCCGGCCGGCCTGCCGCCGCCGGTGGCGGTGCCGCACGAGGCCAACGGTTTCCCGGCATTGATCCTGCTCGGCGCGCTGGCGATGTTCACCCTGCCGCACCAGTTCCACGCCGGCGTGGTCGAGTGCCGCGACGGCAGCCACCTGCGCACGGCGCGCTGGCTGTTCCCGCTGTACATGCTGCTGATCGCACTGCCGATCCTGCCGCTGGCGACGCTCGGCGACGCCTGGCTCGGACCCAGCGGCGTGCCGTCCGACCTGTACGTGCTCGCCCTGCCGCTGGCGCGCGGGCAGCACGGCCTGGCGCTGGTGGCGTTCCTCGGCGGCCTGAGCGCCGCCACCAGCATGGTGGTGGTGGCGACGCTGGCGCTCAGCCTGATGATCGTCAATCACTTCATCGCCCCGCTGCGCGTGCGGGCCGGCTGGGGCCGCGACGAGCGCGGCGACCTGCGCGGCGAGGTCATCAACCAGCGTCGCGTGGCGATCGTGGTGGTGATCCTGCTGGCCTGGGGCTACAGCCGCGTGCTGGCCAGCAACGAGGCGCTGGCCGACATCGGCGCGATTTCGTTCTCGGCGCTGGCCGGGTTGGCGCCGGCTTTGCTCGCCGCGGTGTACCGGCCGCAGCTGGGGCCGCGCGCGGTCACCGCGGGGTTGGCGTGCGGCACGCTGGTGTGGCTCTACGTGGTGCTGCCTTCGTTGTGGCCGACGATGCCGGCCGCGTTGCTTCATGGACCGCTCGGCATCGCCTGGCTCTCGCCCGGCCAGTTGCTGGGCCTTGGCGACTGGAGCCAGCTGGGGCGCGCCGTGGTACTGAGCCTGGCGGCGAACGTGGCGGTGATGTGGCTGGTGGCGCAGTCGCGCTTCGGCCAGGCCGCGCGCGTGGCCGGTGTCGGCGACGTGGGCGTCGCCGAACTGCGCGCGCTGGCCGAACGTTTCCTGCCGCCCGATCGCGTGGCGCACCTGTTTGCCTCCGCCCCGGCGCAGGGCGCCGCCGGGCATGCGCGCGTGGATGCGGTGGAGCACGAGCTCGCCGCGGTGATCGGCGCCGCCTCGGCGCGGTTGCTGCTGGAGGTGGTGCACAAGCAAGGCCGCGCGCAGCTGGATACGGTCGCGGCCATCGTCGGCGAAGCCACCCAGGACCTGCGCTTCAACCAGCGCGTGCTGGAAGCGGCGCTGGAAAACATGAGCCAGGGCATTTGCGTGGTCGATGCGGAGCTGCGCGTGGTGGCCTGGAACCGCTGCTACGCGAGGCTGTTCCAGTACCCGGAGGACATGCTGCAGGTCGGGCGTCCGGTCGCCGACCTGACGCGCTTCATTATCGGCGAGGGACTGATCGGCGCGGGCGATGTGGAAGGGCGCGTGCAGCGCCGGCTCACCCATATGCGCGCCGGCACGCGGCATTTGTCCGAGCGGCGCTTTCCCGACGGCACCATCGTGGAGATCCGCGGCAATCCGATGCCCGGCGGCGGCTTCGTCGCGACCTTCACCGACGTCACCGCGTTCCGCCGCGCCGAGGAGGCGCTCAGGAAGGTCAACGAGACGCTGGAGCTGCGGGTGGAGGAGCGCACCCGCGCACTGGCCGCCGCGAGCGCCGAGGCGCAACGCGCCAACGAGGCGAAGAGCCGCTTCCTGGCCGCCGTCACCCACGACCTGATGCAGCCCCTGCACGCGGCGCAGCTGTTCGCGCACACGTTGACCGGGCATGGCACCGACGCGGCGATCGTCGCCCACCTCAACGGCGCGCTCACCGCCACCGAGGGGCTGCTCGCCGGCCTGCTCGACATCGCGCGGCTGGAGGGTGGGCGCCTGCAGCCACAGCCACGCGTGTTCCCGCTGGCCGAGGTGCTCGATCCGCTGGCCGCCGAGTTCCGTGCCATCGCCCACGACCGCGGCGTGCGGCTGGACGTGGTTGGTACCCGCGCCTGGGTGCATTCGGATCCTCAGCTGTTGCGCCGGGTGCTGCAGAACTTCCTTTCCAACGCATTGCGCTACGCCGGGCGGGGCCGCGTGCTGCTGGGCGTGCGCCGACATGGCCCGCAGTTGCGCGTGGAGGTGTGGGACACCGGACCGGGGATCGCGCCGGAGGAGCGCGCGATGATCTTCCAGGAATTCCGTCGCGGCAGCGCCGCCGGCGGGCAGGGCCTGGGCCTGGGCCTGTCGATCGCACGGCGCATGGCCGGCCTGCTCGGTCATCCGCTGGGTCTGCGCTCGTGGCCGGGCGCGGGCAGCGTGTTCGACCTGGGCGTGCCTATGGCGCGGCGGCCGCTCAGTCCGCCGACCGCCGCGCCCGCGCCGCAACCGCTGCCAGCCGGGCGTGCGCTGGTGCTGGACAACGAGCCGGCGGCACTCGCGGCACTCGGCGCCCTGCTCGTCAGCTGGGGCTGGCAGGTGCATGCCGCGCGCGACGCGGGGCAGGCGCTGGCGGCGCCATGGCAGCCGGACCTGTACATCCTGGACTACCACCTCGACGCCGGCCGCACCGGCTGGGATGTATGGCGCGAATTGTGCGGGCGTCATCCGGACGTACCGACGGTGATGCTCACCGCCGACCGCGACGGCGAGTTGCGCCAGCGTTTGCTCGATGCCGGGATCGGCGTGCTCTACAAGCCGCTCAAGCCGCTGGCGCTGCGGCAGTTGCTGCAGCGGGTGACCGCGGCCGTGCGCGTGTAGGAGCGCACCCCGCGACCGCGGGGCAGGGCTGTGCGAGGCGGCCGCGCACGGGTGGATTCCCCAGTGGACATGCCGCTTTCGGCGGTCGCGCTCCTTCTGGAGGTGTCGTCAGGCGGCGGCGTATTCGCCCATGCGTGCCCGCGGGCGGACCGCGAGGGTGGTATCGCCACTGATCAGCTGCAGCTCGCCGTCCTGGATCAGGCACTGCAGCCGCATGCCACGCTCGCACAGGGCGGTGAGCTCGCGCACGGTGGGTTCATCGATGTCGAGCACGGTGAGGTTGCCGTTGCGCGAGAGCGAGGCGCCCACCTTGTCCCACCAGATGTCGGCGATGCGTCCGCCGTAGTTGAGCACCACGACCTGGCGCGCCCGCCCGCAGGCCTTGCGGATGCGCGCCTCGTCCGGCTGGCCGAGTTCGATCCACTGCTCCACCTCGTCGGTGTACGCACGTCGCCACAGCGCCGGTTCGTCCTCGTCGCTCAGGCCCTTGCCGAACTCCAGCCGCTCGTCGGCGTGCAACGCGAACGCGAGCAGACGCACCATCAGCCGCTCCTCGGTTTCGGAGGGATGGCGGGCGAGTGTCAGCGCGTGGGTGGCGTAGTAATGCCGGTCCATGTCGCTGATCGACAACTCGGCCTTGTGGATGGTGGCGTTGAGAGCCATGGGATGAAGCCTGAAGCAAGGTGATCGGCCATTGTACGCCGTCGCCGGGGTTAAGCTGGCTGGATGATCCACGCCATCGCGCCCAGCACCGTGCACCTGCCTCGAGGCGACTGGGCCACCGCGCTCGACGGTCTGTGCGCCTGCTTCCCGCGCATCGGCCGCGAACAGTGGCGGGACCGCGTGCGCCGCGGCCGCGTGCTCGATGCCCACGACCGGCCCATCGACGAAGACACGCCCTACCGGCCGGGCATGAAGCTGCGCTACTTCCGCGAGGTGACCGGCGAGTCACCCATCCCGGGCGAGGAGGTGGTGCTGCATGCGGACGAACACCTGGTGGTGGTGGACAAGCCGCACTTCCTTCCGGTGATCCCGGCCGGCGGCTACGTGCGGCAGACGCTGCTGGCGCGGCTCGTCGAGCGCATGGACAACCCGGCGCTGGTGCCGCTGCACCGGCTCGACCGCGACACCGCCGGGCTGGTGCTGTTCTCGGCGCAGCCGGCGACGCGCGATGCGTACCTGGCGCTGTTCCGGGAGCGACGCATCGCCAAGCGCTATGAGGCGCTGGCCGCGCCGTTGCCGCAGCTTTCGTTTCCGCACACGCACCGTTCGCGACTGGAGGCGGGCGAGCCGTTCTTCCGCATGCGCGAGGTCGACGGGGAGGCCAACAGCGAAACACGCGTGGATGTCGTCGATCGCGGTACCCGGCTGTGGCGCTATGGACTGGAACCACACACCGGGCGCAAGCACCAGCTGCGCGTGCACATGGCCGCGATCGGTGCCCCGATCCGCAATGACCGCCTTTACCCGCTGCTGCAGGACCGGGCAGAAGACGACTTCAGCCGGCCGCTGCAATTGCTCGCTCGG
The DNA here is from genome assembly GCF_021117385.1 of Frateuria soli. GTDB lineage: Bacteria > Pseudomonadota > Gammaproteobacteria > Xanthomonadales > Rhodanobacteraceae > Frateuria_A > Frateuria_A soli. The sequence continues at coordinate 2,074,754 of NZ_CP088252.1, read as the reverse complement.
GGGTTGGCGTTTGTCGATCCGTTGAGCGGCCAGGCGCGGGAGTTCCGCAGCACGCTGTCGCTTGGACGGGTTTGAGGCAGGCCTCCGGCACCTCCCGCGTGGGGCGGGGGGGAGGGGCCGGTTTTCCGCAGGTGGGCAGCGGGTCGTCCACCACCGCGCGGGGGAGGATACCGGCGGACGGATGGAAGGGCCTTGCCGCCAGCCCCTACAAAACGCGCGCCGGCTCGCCCAGGTCCAGCGAGCGCAGCAACAAACCGGCCTGCGTGCGGTTGCGCACGCCGAGCTTCTCGAAGATCGCCGTCACGTGCGCTTTTACCGTGCGCTCCTGGATCGCCAGCCGATCGGCGATCTGCTTGTTGAGCAGCCCTTCGCCGATCAGCGCCAGCACGCGGTACTGCTGCTCGGTCAGGCGCGCCAGGCGCGCGGCGAGGTCGGTGTCCTGCGGATTGGGTACGAGTGCATCGACTGCCTTGGCCAGGTCCGGCGGGACCCAGGTGCCGCAATCGAGCACCGTGCGGATCGCCTCGCCGATCTGCGCGGGGCTGGCGCTCTTGGGAATGAAGCCGGCCGCGCCGTGGTCCAGCACGCGCCGCACGGTGCGCGGTTCGTCGTGCGCGGACACCACCAGCACCGCCACGCCCGGATGCTGGCCGCGCAGCGCGGCCAGACCGGACAGCCCCTTACTGCCGGGCATGTGCAGGTCCAGCAGTACCAGGTCGGTCTCTGGCGCCGCGGCGAGCGCGACCATGGCATCGGCCAGGTCGGCGGCCTCGTCGACCCGGCAATCGGCCACGCAGGCGATCGCCGCCTGCCGCAGCGCGGCGCGGAACAGCGGATGGTCGTCGGCGATCAGCAGGGAGGGCATGAAAGTGAAAGTAGCGGGAGGGCGCCTTCCCGTCGAGCAACGCCGTGCCGGAGCACGCCCTGGGCGCGACGGCAGGTGTCCGTGTGGCGAAGCACCCCCGGTTGGCGTCAGGCACCCGGTCGCGCACAGGGCCGCACCTGCGACAAGCTCGCCGGCATGGAGCTTCGTACGATGGCAGCCGTCCGCGCGCTTGCTAAGGTGCGGGGATGAACGCGTTCCTGAAGCGCCTGCCCCTGTTGCTGCTGCCGGCCCTGGCCGCCGGCGGCACCCACGCCGCGGCGGTGGAGCCTGCCATGACGTCCCTCGACTTCGTACCCGGCGCGGTGCGCGTCACCACGCATCGCGACCATGACGACCTGCTCAGCGCCGGTCTGGGACTGGCCGGCCTGGCGGGGGCGCCGGTGGGGTTCGACGATCCTGCCGATCCCTCCGCGGCGCAACTGCGCCGGCGCGCGATCCAGATGAGCTGGAAGGGCATCGCCGACCTCGGTCGGCTGGGCGGTTACGGCCAGGTCTACGGCGGCGTGCCGATGGTGCCGGGACGCGAGTACCAGGCGTTCGCGTGGATACCTGGCGCGCACCAGCCCCACCGCTTGCTGCTGCAGGCGCCGGACCGGTTCGACAAGGACAAGCGATGCCTGGTCGTCACCGCATCGTCCGGCTCGCGCGGCATCTACGGCGCGATCGCGCTGGCCGGCGCCTGGGGCCTGCCGAAAGGTTGCGCGGTGGTTTACACCGACAAGGGTGCCGGCAGCGGCTTTTTCGACTATGCCGACGACAGCGGCGTTGCGCTGGACGGCCGGCGCGCGAAGCGCGGCGAGGCACCGCTGGAGTTCATGCCACCGCCGCTGCCGGCCAACGCCGGCATCGCGGTCAAACACCTGCACTCGGGCGACAACCCGGAAGCGGACTGGGGCCGTCACGTGCTGCAGGCGGCCCGTTTCGGGCTGGCGATGCTCGATCGCGCCTATCCCGACCAGGCGCCGTTCACGCCGCAGAACACGCGCATCATCGCCACGGGCCTGTCCAACGGCGGCGGCGCGGTGCTGCAAGCCGCCGGTCTGGATGACGACAAGCTGCTCGATGGCGTGGTCGCGCTGGAACCGAACGTGCAGCTGGCGGGGCAGGGCCGCAAACTCTATGACTACGCCACCGAGGCGGCGCTCTGGCTGCCTTGCGCCTTGAGCGACGCCCGCTTCGACACGGTGCCGTTCGCCCGCGCGCCGATGACCAGGGGCTGGGCGCAGCGCTGCGCCAGCCTGCACGCGCAGGGACTCATCAAGGTCGGCACGCTCGCGGCGCAGGCGGCCGAAGCCTATGGCCACCTGCGTGCCGCCGGCTGGAGCGACCCGGCCATGCAGGTCGCGGCGACCTCCACCGCGTTCGATCTGTGGCGTGCGATCGGCGCCGGCTACGCCTCGGCGTACTTGCGCCGAGGGCCGGCCGACATGCCCTGCGGCTTCCATTACGCCGCCACCAGACCTGACGGCACGCCCGGCGTGGCGGATGCGACGACACGCGCGGCCTGGTGGTCGGACAGCGCCGGCATCCCGCCCGGCAACGGCATCGGCCTGTTCGGCGGCACCGACCGCTCGGCCGATCCGGCGCTGGTCGGCGAGCAGTGCCTGCGTGCGCTCTGGACGGGCACCGACGCCACCTCGAAAGCCCTGCACGCGGGCATCGATGCGACCGTCGCGCTTATGCCGCGTGCGGATCTTCCGCTGTGGGTCGTGCACGGTGCCAGCGACGGCCTGCTGCCGACTGCCTTCACCTCCGAGCCCTACGTCGCCTGGCTGCGCGCCGAAGGTCGCCATCCGTTGTACTGGAAGGTGCCGCACGCGCAGCATTTCGATGCGTTCCTGCCGCTGCCCGGCTTCGGCGAGCGACACTTGCCGCTGCTGCCCTACGGCTACGCCGCGCTGGACAGGTTGTGGGCGCATCTCCAGGGCAGTGCGCCGTGGCCGGCCGACATCCGCACGCCGGCAGGCCGTCCGCGCGGCGGGCAGGCTCTCACGCACGCGGCGCTCGACTTGCCATAGCGCCCGCCGCCGCTTGTGCACGCGCGGCGCAGCACGCATAGTCCGACGCCACCGGTTGTCGATGCGGGACGCGCCATGCGGATACGCGTGGAGGATGTGGCACGCGCCGCGGGGGTGTCGCGCAAGACCGTCTCCCGCGTGCTCAACGACGAAGCGAACGTGCGTGGCCCCGCGCGCGAAAAAGTGCTCGCGGCGATGGACTATCGCCCGCACCCGCACCCGCACCCGCACCCGCACCCGCACCCGCACCCGCACCCGCACCCGCACCCGCACCCGCACCCGCACCTACGGCTCGGATTCGAAGGGCATCAACGTCAACACCGCATGGAGCCCGACCGGGAACCTGAAGTTCCGGCTGATCGGCAATTACCTGGACGGCCACTATTCGCACAATCGCTCGTGCCTGCCCTACACCAACCCGGCGGCGGGCGATGGCTGCTGCCACACCTGGGACTTCGGTGTGGTCGCCAACATCCAGCAGAGCTGGCAGGTGCGGCTGCAGGGCACCAACATGACCAACGAGCTGGGCCTGACCGAGAGCAACTCGCGCATCTTCGGTTCGGCTGCCGGCACCACCGGCGTGATCCTGGCCCGTCCGCTGGAAGGCCGCGAGGTCAATCTGCAAGTGAAGTACCTGTTCTGAGAAGAGCTGTCCTGTTCCTACCCCAGGATCGCCTGCGCCCGCCGTTTCGCGGGGGCGCAGGCGCTTTTTTCCTCTCCCCGGAGGTGCGATGAAAGCCGCTCGACTGCCTGCCTTCCTGTTCCGGTGCGCGCTGCTGCTGGTCGTCGGTACCGCACCGGCCTTCGCCACCGATCCGGGCTTCCTGTTCACCGCCACGGCCAGGGACTTCGGCAGCTACTTCCCGAGCTACCTGGCCAACGGCTATTTCTCCACCATGACCTCGCCGCGCGGCACCGAGCCGAACGCCGCGTACATGGTCGCGTTCATGGACTACAAGCCGGGCGACATCTCGCGCCCGGCGGCGATTCCCGGCTGGAGCGAGATCGACTACAACCCGGGCGGCGGCTGGCTCAACCGCACGCGGCTGGACGCGGGCATCTTCCAGGATTACGCGCAGACGCTGGACATGCAGGGCGCCACGCTGACCACGCGCTACCGCTTCGCGTACGCCAGCAAGGCCAGCGACATCCAGGTGACCACCTTCGTCAGCCAGGCCTCGCCGCACCTGGCGGCGACGCAGATCGCGATCACCCCGCAGTTCGACGGCCCGGTGCAGCTCAGTTTCCCGATCAGGCTCTGGTCCGGGCACCAGCCGCGCTTCCCGATCGCCAGCATGGGCGGCGAGGAAATGATCGCGGCGGTCATCGCCAGCGGGCAGACCCTGGACAACAAGCCGGTGCCCACGCCCGACCGCGCGCCGGTCTGGTATCCGGGCTACACGCAGGTGCTTTCCAGCGGCGGCGACAGCAAGGCGCTGACGCTGCATTTGAAGGGCAGGGCGCAGCACGGGCTGGGCATGGCCGAGGCGGCTGCGATCGGCTTGCCGCAAGGCCTCTTGCCCGACACGGTCAAGCTCGAGCGGACCCCCACCAAGCTCTCGCTGGAAATCACTGCCACGTTGCACAGGGGCCAGCGCTACGTCTTCACCAAGTACCTGGCGCTCTCGCGCGAAGGCTGGGGCGACGAGGAGGACGTGCTCGCCCTGGCCGTCGCCGCGCGCAAGACTGGCTTCGACCGCCTGCTGGCCGACCACCAGGACGCCTGGCACCGGCTGTGGCAGTCCGACATCGTGATCGACGGCAATCCGGCCGTGCAGAAGGCGGTACATTCGGACCTCTACTACCTGCTGTCCAACTCCACGGTCGGCACCGCCTGGCCGATGGGTGCCTGCGCGCTGACGCCCAACTATGCGGGGCACGCGTTCTGGGACAGCGACTCGTGGGTGTTCCCGGCGCTGTTGCTGCTGCATCCGGAGCGCGCGAAACCGATCGTGATGTTCCGCGACCGCACCACCGAACCGGCGCGCGCCCGCGCCCGCCAGTACGGCGTGGCCGGCACCATGTTTCCGTGGGAGGCCGATCCGCAGACCGGCGTGGACGTCACCCCGCACTTCGCCTACGAGGTCTACCGCGAGGTGCACGTCAACGCCGACATCGCCATCGCGCAGTGGCAGTACTACCTCGCCACCGGCGACGAGGCGTGGCTGAAGACGCAGGCCTGGCCGGTGCTGGAAGGCGTCGCCACCTTCTGGACCAGCCGCGTCACCTACGACCAGGCACACGACCGCTACGAGATCCACCACGTCACCTCGCCGGATGAGGCCTACAACGACGTGCCTAACGACTCCTTCACCAACGCCGCTGCACGCAAGGCACTCGAGATCGCGGTGAAGGCGGCGCGCGTGGTGGGGGCCAGGGCGGACCCGCGTTGGAGCGAGATCGCCTCGAAGATGTACATCCCATTCGACGAGGGCGAGCAGCGCCACCTGGACTTCGACAAGTCGGTGCCGCACGACAAGATCACCTGGATGGGTTCCTCGCTGGTCTGGCTGATGTATCCGAACCTCGATCTGCCGATGTCGCCACAGGTGCGCCGCAACGACTTCGAGTTCCAGCTGCAGGCGCTCAAGAGCCACGGCGACGACCCGAACGAGATGATGATGGTGATGCTGGCCGTCGGTGCCGCGGAGCTGGGCGATGCCGGGGCCGCCGGCGAGTGGATCGAGCGCAACCTGGTCGGCTTCCTCAAGCCTCCCTTCAACGTGCGCACCGAGACGGCGGCCAACAACGCCGGTTACATCCTGGCTACCTCGGCCGGCTTCGTGCAGAGCATGCTCTACGGTGTCACCGGCCTGCGCATCGAGGACGGGGGCTTGAGCGAGAAGTACCCGCCGGTGCTGCCGCCGGGCTGGAGCGGGCTGACGCTCAAGGGCGTGCATTTCCGCGGTCGGCGTTTCGATATCCACGTCGAACGCGGTGCCGATGGCAAGGCGCGACTGGTACGCAAGGCCTTGCCGTGAATCGTGGGTCCTACCGAAAACCCCCATGGGCACGAACGGACCATCCCGATGGTGTCCGGGGGCATTCCCGCGGCTGCCTCGGGCAGCAAAGGCATAGGGCCACCCCATGCCGACCCGACATCGGATCGCCGGTCAGGGACGGCTCGTGGCACTCGTCCTTCCACGAGGCTTGGCGGCCCGGGCCAGAACAGGCCCGCTGCACTATCGTGGCGTTCATCGAGCGCCACCTCGCTTACCGCAAGAGGAAGCCCATCCATGAAGACCCGTCCGCGGATCGTTTCCCTGCTCGGCGCCACGGCGCTGGTGCTCTCCACCGCCGCCGGCGCCGCGACGCCGAGCCCGGCGAGGACCCAGGCCTATATCCACAAGGCCTGGGACACGCTCACGCGGTCGCTGGAGGACTGCTCGGCGCTGCATGATCCGAAAATGGACGCGCGTCCGGTGCTCTACCTGCCGGCCGGCATCGACAAGCCCGCCGGCATCGACGAGGTCGCCAGGCGCTGCAGGGTCGAGGTGCGCACGCTGCCCAGGCGCATCGGCAAGCTGGGCGACCTGATGCCGTCGGCACTGCCGGCCGAGGGGCTGCTCTACCTGCCCAGGCCGTATGTCGTCCCCGGCGGCCAGTTCAACGAGATGTACGGCTGGGACAGCTACTTCATCCAGCTCGGCCTGCTCGCCGGCCACCGCGACGACCTGGCGCGCGACATGACCGACAACATGCTGTTCGAGGTCGAGCACTACGGCGGCGTGCTCAACGCCAACCGCACCTACTACCTGACCCGCTCGCAGCCGCCGTTCCTGAGCCGCATGGTGTCCGACGTGCTGGCCGCGCCCGGCGCCTTCAAGGACGAGGCCGAACGGCACGCCTGGCTGGCTCGTGCCTATCCGCTGGTGGTGGCCAACTACCACATCTGGACGCGGCCCGAGCACCGCGCGGGCGATACCGGCCTGGCGCGCTACTTCGACCTGGGCGCCGGGCCAGTGCCGGAGATGCACGGCAGCGCGTACTACCAGGGCGTGATCGAGTGGGTGCTGGCGCATCCGAAGCAGGACCCCGGTTACTTGGTGAAGGCCTCCGAACACCCGGACGCTGCCGAGGCGGTCAAACTCAAGACCGCCAGCTGCGACATCCAGGCGTCTGCGGTCTGTGCCGGCGCCTGGGCCAGGGGCTACCGCCTGAGCGCCGACTACTACCTGGGCGACCGCGCCATGCGCGAGTCGGGCTTCGACACCAACTTCCACTTCGGTCCCTACGGCGGCACCACCCACCACTACGCTGGCGTGGGCCTGAACAGCCTGCTCTACCGCTACGAGCGCGACCTGCACGATCTGGCCCTGCAACTGGGCAAAGTGGGCGAGGCGCAGCAGTGGGCCGATGCCGCGGCGCGTCGCAAGAGCGCAATGGACAAGTACCTGTGGAACGGCCAGCGCGGCATGTTCATGGACTACGACTTCGCCCGCGGCAAATCCTCGGAACAGCCCTACGTCACCACCTACTGGCCGCTGTGGGCCGGGCTCGCCTCCAGGGCGCAGGCCGAGGCACTGGACAAGCACTTGGCGGTGTTCGAGCGCAAGGGCGGGCTGTCGATGGACGACCTGAGCAGCGGCGCGCAGTGGGACGAGCCGTTCGGCTGGGCGCCCACCCACTGGCTGGCGATCTCCGGTCTGGAAATCTACGGGTTCCATGGCGACGCGCGACGACTGGCCAGGAAATTCATGCGCACCGTGGAAAACGGTTTCGCCCACGACGGCACGATCCGCGAGAAATACAACATGGTGAAGGGCAACGCGGACGTGAGGATCACCGCCGGCTACACCACCAACGTGATCGGTTTCGGCTGGACCAACGCGGTCTACCTCAAGCTGCACCAGCTGCTGCAGGGCGCGCCTGTCCGGGCGCCTGCCGCCGCACGCAGCGCCGAAGCGCCGGCCGGGCACTGACGACGATTCACGGGCGGCGGCTGGCCGCTGCGCTATCCTTGCCGGCCTTTCGCCACGTCCCAAGGGATTGCCATGACCATCAACGTCACGCTCGAGACCAACCGCGGCCCGATCCACCTGCGACTGCACGAGGACAAGGCGCCGGTGACCGTCGCCAGCTTCGTCAACCTGGCCCGCCGCGGCTATTACGACGGGCTGTCGTTCCACCGCGTCATCAACGACTTCATGGTCCAGGGCGGTTGCCCGCTGGGCACCGGCACCGGCGGTCCGGGCTACAAGTTCGAGGACGAGTTCCATCCCTCGCTGCGCCACGACAAGCCGGGCGTGCTGTCCATGGCCAACGCCGGCCCGCGCACCAACGGCAGCCAGTTCTTCATCACCCACGGCCCGACCCCGTGGCTGGACGGCAAGCACAGCGTGTTTGGCGAAGTCGTCAGTGGCGACGACCAGAAGGTGGTCAACGCGATCCGCCAGGGCGACACCATCGAGCGCGTCGCCATCGAAGGCGACGTCGATGCGCTGATGGCTGCCCAGGCCGACCGCATCAAGGAATGGAACCAGACGCTCGACCAGCGCGGCTGAAACAGCCCGCCTTCCCCCGTCCCGCGGGGGAAGGCGCCCGAAAGGCGGATGGGGGCGCCGGCGCACGGGCCACCATCGCGTCCGGCCGACACGAGGGCCGCTCGCCGCCAAGCGGCCTGTGGCCGCGTGCTAAAATCCGCCGGTTACCTCACTCCCGATTCCCCGAGGAAGCCATGCCCCAGCTCGCCCAGCGTGTCGGTCGCGCCAAACCCAGCGCGATCATGGTCATCGCCGAGAAGGCCAAGCAGTTGAAGGCGCAGGGGAGGGACATCATCAGCTTCTCCATCGGCGTGCCCAACTTCCTGCCCGGGGAGCACGTCTACGCCGCGGCGCGCGAGGCGCTCGGCCACGACTCGGGCCAGTACGGCAGCAACCGCGGCGCCGAGCCGCTGCTGGATGCCTTCCTCAAGCACATCGAGGCGCTCGGCTTCTCCGGCTACGGCCGCATGAACCTCTCCATCGGCATCGGCGCCAAGCAGGTGCTCTACAACCTGGCCGAGGCGCTGCTCGACGAGGGCGACGAGATCTGCTTCGCCGCGCCTTACTGGACGACCTACCGCGACATCGCGGACATCGTCGGCGCCAGGATCAACGTGCTGCCGTGCCCGTCGACGCAGAACTACAAGCTGACGCCCGCACAGCTCGAGGAAGCCCTGAAGCGCAAGCCGAAGGTGTTCCTGTTCAACAACCCGTCCAACCCGACCGGCATGGTCTACACGGCCGGGGAAATCGCCGCGCTGGCCGACGTGCTGGTGCGCTATCCGGACACCTGGATCATCACCGACGACATCTACAACTCGATGGTGTTCGACGGGCTGGGCTACCACAACTTCGTGTTCGCCCGGCCGGAACTGCGCGAGCGGCTGGTGTTCGTCGATTCGGTATCCAAGACCTACGGCATGCCGGGCTGGCGCGTGGGCATGCTGGCGGGGCCTGAAGTCGTGGCCAAGGCCGTGACCACGCTCAACTCCAACCACATCACCAGCGTGCCCGAAGTGATCACCGCCGCCGCGGTGGCGGCCTTCAGCGGCCCGCAGGACGTGCCGCAGGCCAGGTGCGCCGAGTTCGCCGCCAAGCGCGACATCGTGGTCGCCGCGCTGCGTGCGATCCCCGGTGTGGTCTGTCCGCGCCCGCAGGGCGCGTTCTACGCATTCCCGGACATCTCCGTCGCCTTCGGCAAGTCGCACAACGGCATGCCGATCAACAGCGACGTGGACGTCTGCGCGGCGCTGCTGGAAGCCAAGGGCGTGGCCTGCGTGCCCGGCTCGGCCTTCGGCGAGCCGCATTCGCTGCGCATTTCCTACACCTGCCCGACTGCACAGCTGGAGCCGGGCCTGAAGCGCATCCAGGAATTCTTCGCCGAACTTTCCTGATCTTTCGATTACCTGCCTTGGTGGGCCGCACGTCCACCTCTTGAACCTTAGGAGTGAAGTGATGAAAGCCCCCGTCCGAGTTGCCGTCACCGGTGCCGCTGGCCAGATCGGCTACGCGCTGCTGTTCCGCATCGCCGCCGGCGACATGCTGGGCAAGGACCAGCCGGTCATCCTGCATCTGCTGGAGATCACCCCGGCGCTGCCCGCGCTGCAGGGCGTGGTGATGGAGCTCAACGACTGTGCGTTCCCGACCCTGGCCGGTATCGTCGCCACCGACGACGTCAACGTGGCGTTCAAGGATGTCGACTACGCGCTGCTGGTCGGCGCCCGTCCGCGCGGCCCGGGCATGGAGCGCAAGGACCTGCTGGAGGCCAACGGCGCGATCTTCGGCCCGCAGGGCAAGGCGCTCAACGACCACGCCAGGCGCGACGTCAAGGTGCTGGTGGTCGGCAACCCGGCCAACACCAATGCGCTGATCGCGCAGCAGAACGCGCCGGACCTGGACCCGAAGTGCTTCACCGCGATGGTGCGCCTGGACCACAACCGCGCCTTGTCGCAGCTGGCCGAGAAGACCGGCAAGCACACTACCGAAATCAGGAAGGTCACCATCTGGGGCAACCACAGCTCCACCCAGTACCCGGACCTGCACCACGCCACCGTGGACGGCAAGCCGGCGCTGAGCCTGGTCGACCAGGCCTGGTACGAGAACGACTTCATCCCGACCGTGCAGCAGCGCGGCGCGGCGATCATCAAGGCCCGCGGTGCTTCGTCGGCCGCCTCCGCCGCCTCGGCCGCGATCGACCACATGCGCTCGTGGGCGCTGGGCACGGAAGAGGGCAACTGGGTGTCGATGGGCATCCCCTCGGACGGTTCCTACGGCATCGCGCCGGGCGTGATCTACGGCTACCCGGTGACCTGCAAGGACGGCAAGTACACGATCGTGCAGGGCCTGGAAATCGGCGATTTCTCGCGCGCCCGCATGGATGCCACCGACAAGGAGCTGCGCGAGGAGCGCGGTGGCGTGGAGCACCTGTTCGCGAAGAAGTAAGCCATCGATGGTGGTTGGAAATGGGGCGGCCCTGGGCCGCCCTTTTTCGTGGCCGCGCGTCGCTTCAGAAGCGGACGCGGTGGCGTGACCGGAATGTCTCGCAAGCCTTGGCCCCTCACCCCAGCCCTCTTTCCGGAGGGGAGAGGGAGCGAAGCGGCAATCCTGCCGCATGTTGCATGTGCCTCATGCCCGGCTCCCTCTCCCCTCCGGGGAGAGGGTTGGGGTGAAGGGCCGCTCTTGCGGGGAACTCCACGCGCAGGCGAACGCCGCCTTGGGTGGCCCCGCTACGCCGCAGCCTGCGAAGCCTGCCGCACATACGCCAGCATCGCCTGATCCACCGTGCTGCCGCTGCGCAGATCCGGCTCGCTCGCGTAGGCCTCGCGGATGCGCGCGTGCGTGGCCGGATCGTCCCCGGCATAGGTGCGGAAGAGCTCCATCCAGCGTTGCGCGAGCTGGCGTACATGGGGATCGGAAGGTGGCGTTCCGGCCTTCATCGCGCTGCGCACGTCCGCGATCAGCGGTGGCCAGTCGTACATCTGCCGGCCGTAGTTCGCACGCATGCGTTCCATCTCCGACGGCAGCAGGTAACGCTCGAAGATCACCATCCGCGCGTCGACCAGCGACTCCTCGATGAAGCGCTCCAGCGCCGGCGTGATGCCGTTGCGTTCGCGCAGTTCGGGCTCGTTGTCCTGCATGGCCTTCAGACGGGTGATGAAACCGGGATTGTGGCCCGTGCCCCGCTGGACCGCTTCCATCCATTGCAACGCCAGTGCGTGGGCATGCGGGGACGTGGGCGTGACGCCCCGCTCCATCGCGGCCTGCACCTGGCCGACTAGCGCATGCCAGTGCGCCAGTACGTCCGGATCGTTGTGCAATGGCAGATTCTTCAATTCCTCGGGCGAGAAATATTTTTCGTACATGGTCATCAGTTCCAGTGTGTCCAGCCAGTCGGCCAGGTCGGGGGACTGTCCGGCAGCGAGCTGCCCGCCAAGCGCGACCAGACGGTTGCGCAAGCGGGTGGCCCGCTCGAGTTCCCGGTCGAGCTGGGCGATCTGGCGGTCGATGACCTCGGCCAGCGGTTGCTCGGGCCCGGACAGGACGGTTCCGATGTCGGCCAGCGACAGGCCGAGCTGGCGCAGCGCCTGGATGCGGTGCAGGCGTTCCACGTTGGCGCGGTCGTACAGCCGGTAGCCGGCATCGGAGCGCAGCGAGGGCCGGAGCAGGCCGATGGCGTCGTAGTGATGCAGCGTGCGGACGGTCAGTCCGCAGCGGCGGGCGAGTTCGCCGACGGTCAACGGCATGGGCGCGGGTCTCCTCGGTTGCGTGGCGGCACTTTCCGGGATGACGTTACGTGAGGGTCAAGCGCTTTCCCAAGACCTTGAGGAGCGCACGGGTGCGCTCCTCAGGGATCAAGCCGCGACGGCGGTGGGTGCCGAAGTGCGGATCAGGTGGTCGAAGGCGGCCAGTGCGGCGGTCGATCCGGCCCCCATGGCGATGACGATCTGCTTGTACGGCACCGTGGTCGCGTCGCCCGCTGCGAACACGCCCGGCAACGAGGTCTGGCCGCGGTCGTCGATGACGATCTCGCCGCGCGGGGTCAGCTCCAGCGTGCCCTTGAGCCACTCGGTGTTGGGCAGCAGGCCGATCTGCACGAAGATGCCTTCCAGCTCCAGCGTGTGCATCTGGCCGCTTGCGCGGTCCTTGTAGACCAGCGCGGTCACCCGCTTGCCATCACCCAGCACCTCGGTGGTCTGGCCGCTGACGACGACGTCGACGTTGGGCATGCTGCGCAGCTTGCGCTGCAGCACGTCGTCCGCGCGCAACCTGCTGTCGAACTCGATCAGCGTGACGTGGCCGGCCAGCCCTGCCAGGTCGATCGCCGCCTCCACGCCGGAGTTGCCGCCGCCGATTACCGCCACGCGCTTGCCCTTGAACAGCGGGCCATCGCAGTGCGGGCAGTAGGCCACGCCCTTGTTGCGGTACTCGTCCTCGCCGGGTACGCCCATCTGGCGCCAGCGCGCACCGGTGGAGAGCACCACGGTCTTCGATTTCAGCGTGGCGCCGTTGGCCAGCTGCACCTGGACCAGGCCGTCGGTGGCGTCGCTGGCCGGGATCAATGCCTGTGCGCGCTGCAGGTTCATCACGTCGACGTCGTAGTCGTGCACGTGCTGTTCCAGCGCGGTGCCGAGCCTGGGGCCTTCGGTGTAGGAGACCGAGATGAAGTTCTCGATGCCCATGGTGTCGAGCACCTGTCCGCCGAAGCGTTCGGCCACCAGGCCGGTACGGATGCCCTTGCGCGCGCCGTAGATGGCCGCCGCGGCGCCTGCCGGGCCGCCGCCGACAACCAGCAGGTCGAATGCGCCCTTGGCCTTGATCTTCTCGGCTTCGCGCTCGCTCGACCCGGTGTCCAGCCTGGCCACGATCTGCTCCAGGCTCATGCGGCCCTGGTCGAACAGCTCGCCGTTGAGGAACACGGTCGGCACCGACATCACCTGGCGGGCCTCGACCTCGTCCTGGTACAGCGCACCGTCGATGGCCACGTGCCGGATGCACGGGTTGAGCACGCTCATCAGGTTGAGCGCCTGGACCACATCCGGACAGTTCTGGCAGGACAGCGAGAAATAGGTCTCGAAGCGGAAGTCGCCATCCAGGTCGCGCACCTGCTCGATGGTCTCGGCCGCGGCCTTGGACGGATGCCCGCCCACCTGCAGCAGCGCCAGCACCAGCGAGGTGAACTCGTGGCCCAGCGGGATGCCGGCGAAGCGCACGCCCACGTCGGTGCCCACGCGGTTGATGGCGAACGAGGGCTTGCGCGCATCGTCGTCGCGACGTACCAGGCTGATCTTGTCCGACAGCGAGGCGATCTCGGTCAGCAGTTCGTTCAATTCGGCGGACTTGGCGCCGTCGTCGAGCGAGGCGGCCAGTTCGATCGGCTGGACGAGCTTTTCGAGGTAGGCCTGGAGTTGGGTCTTGAGGTTGGTGTCGAGCATGGCGGGACTCCAGACGACGAAGGGGATGGGGGAGGGCGCTTGCAGGAGCGGCCTGGGGCGCGGGCGGGGAGGGGAGGCGCCGGGGGAGGGGCGCCATGCGGCCCAGGCCGCTGCTGCAAGCACCCGGTCGGGTGCCGCTTGAGGAATCCGGGCGGCAGGCGCCCGGATTCCGGCGGTGCGATGGATCAGATCTTGCCGACCAGGTCGAGCGACGGGGCGAGGGTCTTCTCGCCTTCCTTCCACTTGGCCGGGCAGACCTCATTCGGATGGGCGGCGACGTACTGCGCGGCCTTGACCTTGCGCAGCAGCTCGGAGGCGTCGCGGCCGATGCCGCCGGCGTTGATCTCGACGATCTGGATCTTGCCCGAGGGGTCGATCACGAAGGTGCCGCGATCGGCGATGCCGTCGGCTTCGATCAGCACGTCGAAGTTGCGCGAGATCGCGTGGGTCGGGTCGCCGATCATGGTGTACTGGATCTTCTTCACCGCGTCGGACGTGTCGTGCCACGCCTTGTGCGCGAAGTGGGTGTCGGTCGACACCGAGTAGATCTCCACGCCCATCTTCTGGAACTCGGCGTAGTTGTCGGCCAGGTCCTCCAGCTCCGTCGGGCAGACGAAGGTGAAGTCGGCGGGATAGAAGAACACGACCGACCACTTGCCCTTCAGGTCGGCATCGGTCACCTCGATGAACTTGCCGTTCTTGAAGGCCTGCGCCTTGAAGGGTTTGACTTCGGTGTTGATCAAGGACATCGCTGGTTCCTCTTTGGTGGTGGTTGACGGAGAAAGGATAGGCTTCCCCGGCCGATCAATCCAATTGATTGTCGGGATCGATCTGATAGGTGTGGGCTATCGCTTTGGCGGCCTGGCGCGGCATCCCGGCCCGGCGGTACTCGACTGCTGCGGGCCCTGCGGTCAGGGCACGGCCGCGGCAGGGGGCCGTACCTGCCGGTCCACCACCGCGGCGGTAACGATATCGCTGCCGACGTTCACGGTGGTGCGCAGCATGTCAAGGATGCGGTCCACGCCGAGCACGATGCCGATGCCTTCCGGCGGCACTCCGAAGGTGGCCAGCAGGCCGGCGATCAGCGGCAGCGAACCCCCCGGGATGCCGGCGACCGCGACCGCGCTCAGCACCGCCAGCAGCATCAGCACGCACTGGTGCAGCAGCGACAGCTCGATGCCGAACGCCTGCGCCACGAACAGCACCACGCAGCCCTCGAACAGCGCCGTGCCGCTCATGTTCATGGTCGCGCCCAGCGGCAGCACGAAGCCGGCGGTGCTGGGCGAGAGCTTGAGTTCGTCATGGGCCACCGCCAGCGAAGCGGGCAGGCAGGCGCTGCTGGAGCTGGTGGAGAAGGCGGTGACCAGCAGCGGGCGGATCTGCCGGAAGAAGGCGAGCGGCGAGCGCCTGGCCAGGAAGCGCAGCCACAGCGACATCGTGCCGAACAGGTGCAACATCAGCGCGGCGGCGCAGCCGATCACGAACACCGAGAGGATCAGCAAGACGTCGACGCCGACCTTGACGATCACGCTGTAGATCATCGCCGGCACGGCATATGGCGCCAGGCGCAGCGCGAAGCCGACGATGCCGGTCATCAGCTCGCTCAGGGTATCCAGCCCGTCCTGCACCTTGCGGCGCCTGTCTTCGGGCAGGGCGGTGGCGGCGGCGCCCACCAGGATCGCGAACACGATCAGCGGCAGCACGTCGCCCAGCGCATTGCGGCTGTTGCCGACGAAGGCGCCGAACAGGTTGCGGGGCATGAACATCTCCACCACCACGGCCAGGCTCAGGCCCGGCTGCTCGGCCTTGCGCCGGACGGCCTGCATGGCGCCTCCGCCGTATTCCTGCATCAGCAGCGCCCGCGCGCCCTCGGCCAGGTGATGGCCCGGCTGCAGCAGGTTCATCATCAGCAGGCCGATCGCCACGCCGATCAGCATGTTCGCCGCGAACAGCCCGAACGTGCGCAGCGCCAGCGGCCCGAGCCGGTCCAGCCGGCCCAGCTGCGCCACGCCGGAGGCCAGCGAGGCGAACACCAGCGGGATCACCACGAAGAACAGCATGCGCAGGAAGACCTGCCCGAACGGGTCGAGCACCGCCGTGGAAACCGCCTGCATGGCCTGCAACGTGGCCGGATGGAACTGTCCGATGCCCAGCGTGACCACGGCGGCCACCACGCCGATGACCAGGCCCCAGAGAATGCGTGTCGCCAGCGGAGTCGATGTGCTCATGGGGTGACTGTGGCCAATGCGGGGAGGGTTCGCAATATCCTGCGAACGCGGCCCGGCGTGATGCGCAAGCCGAAGAAGCTCCTTTCGCGGCATCGCCCTTGGCGCGGTCGCCAGAGAGGCTTGCATGGTGCGGTTGCGCCCGAGGGCGCTCCCACAAGGCAGCCGGGGGCATGACCTTGCCGGCACGGTGACGCCCCACGAAGACCGGCGGCCCGATACGCTAAAATGCCGCTTTTCCCCGGAGGCGACATGGCAAGCCAAGCATCCCCCGGCGCGCGATTCCGCGCCGCTCTCGCCGCCGAGCAGCCGTTGCAGGTGATCGGCGCCATCAACGCCAACCACGCACTGCTGGCCAAGCGCGCCGGCTACCGCGCGATCTACCTCTCCGGCGGCGGCGTCGCGGCCGGTTCGCTGGGCCTGCCGGATCTTGGCATCAACACGCTCGACGACGTGCTCACCGACGTGCGCCGCATCACCGACGTGTGCGACCTGCCGCTGATGGTGGACATCGACACCGGCTTCGGTCCCAGCGCGTTCAACATCGCCCGCACGGTGAAGAGTCTGATCAAGTTCGGCGCCGCCGCCTGCCACATCGAGGATCAGGTCGGGGCCAAGCGCTGCGGCCACCGGCCGGGCAAGGAAATCGTCAGCACCGGCGAGATGGCCGATCGCGTGAAGGCCGCCGCGGACGCCAGGACCGATCCGGACTTCTTCCTGATCGCGCGGACCGACGCGATCGCGGTGGACGGCGTGGACGCCGCGATCGAGCGCGCCATCAAGTGCGTCGAAGCGGGCGCCGACGGCATCTTCGCCGAGGCCGCCTACGACCTGCCGACGTACCGCCGCTTCGTTGACGCGGTGAAGGTGCCGGTACTGGCCAACATCACCGAATTCGGCAAGACGCCACTCTTCAGCGTGGACGAACTGCGCACCGCGGGCGTGGGCATCGTGCTCTATCCGCTGTCCGCCTTCCGCGCCATGAACAAGGCGGCCGAGAACGTGTACCAGGCGATCCGCCGCGACGGCCACCAGCGCAACGTCATCGACCAGATGCAGACGCGGGAGGAATTGTACGAGCGCATCGGCTACCACGACTACGAGCAGAAGCTCGACGCGCTGTTCGCCAAGAAGGGCTGATGGCGCACCGCTGCGCCACCCCCCAACCCCTGCACCCAGGAGACACCGATGACCGAGCAAGTTCTTCCCAAGGCCAAGAAGTCCGTCGCGCTGTCCGGCGTCCCGGCCGGCAACACCGCGCTGTGCACGGTCGGCCGCAGCGGCAACGACCTGCACTACCGCGGCTACGACATCCATGACCTGGCCGCCAGGGGATGCTTCGAGGAGGTGGCCTACCTGCTCGTGCACGGCAACCTGCCCAACTGGACCGAGCTGCAGAACTACAAGGCCAAGCTCAAGCGCCTGCGTGGCCTGCCGGCGCCGGTCAAGGGCGCTCTGGAACTGCTGCCGGCGGCGACCCATCCGATGGACGTGCTGCGCACCGGCTGCTCGGTGCTGGGTACCGTGCTGCCGGAGAAGGAAGACCACAACCTGACCGGCGCGCGCGACATCGCCGATCGCCTGATGGCGAGCTTCGGCTCGATGCTGCTGTACTGGTACCACTTCAGCCACAACGGCAAGCGCGTGGAGACCGAGACCGACGACGAGTCGATCGCCGCGCACTTCCTGCACGTGTTGCACGGCAAGGCGCCCAGCGAGCTGCACGCGCAGGCGCTGGACAAATCCCTGGTGCTCTACGCCGAGCACGAGTTCAATGCCTCGACCTTCACCGCCCGCGTGATCGCCGGCACCGGTTCGGACATGTACTCGGCCATCACCGGCGCGATCGGTGCGCTGCGCGGCCCCAAGCACGGCGGGGCCAACGAGGTGGCGATGGAGATCATCGCCCGCTACCGCAACGCCGACGAGGCCGAGGCGGACATTCGCGCGCGCGTGGAACGCAAGGAAATCATCATCGGCTTCGGCCACCCGGTCTACACCGTGTCCGATCCGCGCAACGAGATCATCAAGGAGATCTCGCGCAAGCTCTGCACCGAGGGCGGCAACCCGACGCTGTTCGAGGTGTCCGAGCGCATCGAGAAGCTGATGGGTGAGCTCAAGAAGATGTTCCCCAACCTCGACTGGTACTCGGCCAGCGCCTACCACATGATGGGCGTGCCGACCGCCATGTTCACGCCGCTGTTCGTCATCGCGCGCACCTCCGGCTGGAGCGCGCACGTGATCGAGCAGCGCCAGGACGGCAAGATCATCCGCCCGAGCGCCAACTACATCGGTCCGGAAGACCAGGCCTACGTGCCGATCGAGAAGCGCTGAGCCGCAGCTTCGAAGCCCTCTCCCTTCCGGGGGAGAGGGCTGCATGAGGGCAGGGTTCGCGCGAAACCCGCGGGGACGGATGCGCTGGACGCTGTCCGGGCAAACCTGATCCATCCGACATCACCGCCGCATGTCCACGGCCTGTCCACGGGCGCACTGGCTACCATGGCCCGCCGTCCACAGAGAGTCTCCGCATGCGACAACCAGCAAGGCATTCTTCGTGGTCCGCGCCTGGCGCAGGCCTGGTCCTGGTTTCACTCGCGCTGGCGAGTACCGCCGCCACCGCGCAGGACTCGCCTCCCGTCGTGGACCGGGCGAGCGTGCGGCTGGGTGGCTACTACGCCAGCGTGGACACGGACGTCAGGATCTCCGATCCGAGCGGTTTTATCGGCGGCACCATCAATCTCGAGGACGACCTGGGCTTCGAGAAGAACAAGACCGTCCCGCGCGTGCGCGCCGACTTCGTGTTCGGCGAGCACCAGGGCCTGGCGCTTGACTACTACAACATCGACCGCTCCAGCCATCAGACGCTCGCACGCGACATCACCTACGACGGCGTGCATTACGGCGCCCATGCCGACGTCCGCGCCAAGCTGGATTTCAGCTTCGGCAGCGCCGCCTGGCGCTGGTGGTTCGGGCAGGGCAACGATGCCTACGGGGTCGGGCTGGGCGCGGGCTGGTACCGGTTGAAGACCGCGCTGGTGGGCGAGGGGAGCTACGATCCGGGACAAGGCGGCGGGCAGCCCGTGTCGGTGACCACCAGCAGCAACGACAGTGCCTGGGCGCCGATGCTGCAGCTGGGCTGGCGGCACCTGTTCGACGACCAGTGGCGCATGTACCTGGATGCGTCCGGCGTGCGCAAGAACGGCGGACGCATCAGCGGCCACATCTACAACGCCGCGTTGGGCATGGAGTGGCTGCCGCTGGCCAACCTCGGTTTCGGACTGGAATACGACTACAGGCAGATCAAGCTGCACTGGAATCGCAGTACGTACGATGCCGACCTGGACATGACCCTCAGCGGGCCGTCGGCCTTCGTCAAACTGCGCTGGTGAAGAAGGGGCCGCGACCGCTTCGGCCGCGGCCCGTCGCATTCACTGCGTGCCAGCCCTGCGTCGCTGCACCAGCCAGCCGCCGCCGCAGATCAGCGCGATCAGCAGGATGTCCAGCGCGTAACCTTGCCAGGGATGGGCATCGAACCAGCCACGAAGCAGGTGGTCGTGCGCGATCATGCGGCCGGCGGTCCAGGCGATCGCGCCCGCGCCCAAGTAGACGATGGCCGGGAAGCGCTCGATCAGCTTGAGGATCAGCGTCGATCCCCACACCACCAGCGGCACGCTGATCAGCAGCCCCAGCACGACCAGGCCCAGGTGGCCCTTCGATGCACCGGCGATCGCCAGCACGTTGTCCAGTCCCATCAGTGCGTCGGCGACGACGATCGTGCGCAGCGCCGCCCAGAAGCTGTCGGCTGCGCTCACCTCGTGGCCGCTTTCCTCCTGCGGCTTGATGAGCTTCCAGGCGATCGGCAGCAGCAGCAGACCGCCCGCCAGCATCAGGCCGGGCAGCTTGAGCAGGTAGACCACCACCGCGGTCAGGGCCACGCGCACGGCCACCGCGCCGAAGGTGCCCCAGAATACGGCCTTCCTCTGCAGCGCCCTGGGCAGGTTGCGCGCAGCCAGCGCGATCACGATCGCGTTGTCGCCGGCGAGCACGAGGTCGAGCAGGATGATGGCCAGGAGGCCGGAGACGAAATCGGTACCGCTGATGTCCATGCAGAACTCCCGCGCGTGACTCATGGCGATGACGGCGGACACGCGCAGGGCCCGTCGCCACCGCAAAAGTCTCGTTCGCGAAAGACCTCGCCGGGGTGACCGGGACGCGAAAGCGTCCGTGATGACGATCACCGCACGGTGCCGCTGGAAGGCCGCGGCACCGGAACTACTCCCCTTTGGGTGTGCGCGGATTGTCGGGGGCGCCACCGGGGGCGGTCAAGCGCCTGGGTGCGCGCAGCTGGGCGCGATCCGCCATGTCCGTCTGCCGTGATCATCCCGTCCGGCGTGCATGGTGGCCGGGCCACGCGTCCGCAAAACGCTGTGCAAGCAGCCATGCGGGCTGCCGGATACAATGGCCGTTTTTCCTCCCGCGAGAAGCCTCCATGAGCGCCCACGACATCCGTTCCGCCGTTCGCCCCGATCCCGACCAGCCGATGGTCGACATCGCCAACTACGTGGCCGACTACCGGATCGAGTCGAAGGAGGCGTACGACACGGCCCGCTACATGCTGCTCGACTCGCTGGGCACCGCGATGCTGGCGATGAAGTTCCCCGAGTGCGTCAAGCATCTGGGCCCGTTGGTGCCGGGCGCCACGCTGCCGGGCGGCACCCGCGTGCCGGGCACCAGCCACGAGCTCGACCCGGTGCAGGGCGCCTTCGCCATCGGCACGCAGATCCGCTGGCTGGACTTCAATGACACCTGGCTGGCGGCCGAGTGGGGCCATCCCTCGGACAACCTGGGGGCGATCCTGTCGGTTGCCGACTATCTCAGCCGCAAGGCCGAGCGCGAGGGCGGCCAGCCGTTCACCGTTCGCGACGTCCTCGGCTATGCCATCAAGGCGCACGAGATCCAGGGCTGCTACGCCCTGAAGAACAGCTACAACCGCGTCGGCCAGGACCACGTGATCCTTGTGCGCCTGGCCTCCACCGCGGTATCCACCGCCATGCTGGGCGGCAGCAAGGAGCAGATCACCACCGCCGTGTCGCACAGCTGGATCGACAACGGCGCCCTGCGCACCTATCGCCATGCTCCCAACACCGGTCCGCGCAAGAGCTGGGCGGCTGGCGATGCCTGCCGGCGCGCCGTGACCCACGCGATCAACGCGGTCTACCGTGGCGTGGTCGGCTACCCTTCGGCGCTCAGTGCCAAGACCTGGGGCTATTACGACGTCGCCTTCAAGGGCAACGCGTTCGAGTTCGAGCGTCCCTTCGGCAGCTACGTGATGGAGAACGTGCTGTTCAAGATCAGCTTCCCCGCCGAGTTCCACGCGCAGACCGCGGTGGAGTGCGCCATGCAGCTGCACGCCCAGGTGGCCGGCAAGCTCGACCAGATCGAGAGGATCGTGATCGAGACGCAGGAGGCGGGCGTGCGCATCATCGACAAGACCGGCCCGCTGGCCAATTACGCCGACCGCGACCACTGCATCCAGTACATGGTCGCGGTACCGCTGATCTTCGGTCGCCTCACTGCCGAGGACTACAACGACGACGTGGCGGCCGATCCGCGCATCGATGCGCTGCGCGACAGGATGGAAGTGCGCGAGAACCCGCAGTTCACCAAGGACTACTTCGATCCGGACAAGCGCTTCATCGGCAACTCGGTGCAGGTGTTCTTCAAGGACGGCTCCTCTACGGAGAAGGTTTCGATCGATTATCCGATCGGCCACCGCAAGCGCCGCGCCGAGGGCATCCCGGTGCTGCTGAAGAAGTTCGAATCGGCCCTGCGTGGCCACCTCCCGGCGCATCGCGTCAAGGCGATTCTCGAGGCGACCGCCGACCCTGCGGCATTGGATGCCATGCCGATCCAGCATTTCCTCGGTCTTTTCACGCTTTAACCACAATTAGCCCCGAAGGGGCCTTTTCCGCGGTAATGGAAACAGGCTGCCGCCTGCAATGCCGCCCAGCGAAAACCCGGTCCCCGATGGCCGGGTTTTCTCGTTTTCACGCCACTTCCACGCCATCCGGGTGGGAATGCGCACGGGGTTTTGCTGAACAAGGCCTCACCGGGGAACCTGCGCCGTTGTGAGAACGGCTTAACGGTTTTGCTACACTCTCTGCCGCTTGCCCGTAGGGATATAACAGCGAGGGGGCGGCTCAAGCTTCCGGAAGTCAAAGTGAGTTTGACGCGCGGTCCGTGCGAGGTGAAACGGCTGCGAACACCAATAAATGAAGGAGACACCTGATGAAACGTAAGGGCTTGTATTTCCTTATTGCCTTGGCCCTGGGCGGCGTAGGTGCCGTTCACGCGCAGGACAATACCGCCGATGCTGCCAGCGACACCGCCCCGATGAGCGCGACGGGCGATTATGACGGCCGTTGGTATATCGCTCCGACCCTTGGCGGTTACTACAACGACACCGATCGCAACACCAACAGCCGCCAGTTCTATTACGGGCTCGGCGTCGGTCGTTTCATCGCTCCGAATGCCTCGATCGACCTGTTCATCGATCGCACGAAGCGCGATCGCGATTCCGCGGTGGGCGGCGGCAACTGGTCGAACAACAACTACGGCGTCGCCGCGCGCTTCTACGCTGGTGACTGGAATGCCTGGCGTCCGTACCTGCTGGCCGGCGTGATGGGCAGCTACCACCAGAACGCCAGTGACCACGGCTGGTCGCCGGCGGCCGAACTGGGCGTGGGCGTGTCCAAGAACATCGCCGAGAGTTCCGACATCCGCATCGAGACCGGTTACCGCTACGACTGGGACGACAAGAGCCAGCCGACGGAAGACGGTTACGGTGACTGGTTCCTCGGCTTCAGCATCGTGTCCCGCTTCGGCGAGCCGGCTGCCGCGCCGGAGCAGGCCGCTCCCCCGCCGCCGGCCCCGGTCACCGACTGCTCCACGCAGGACAGCGACAATGACGGCGTGAACGACTGCGAAGACAAGTGCCCGGCCACCGCCGCCGGCACCATCGTCGGTCCGGACGGTTGCCCGCAGAAGGTCGTGATCGACCTGCGCGGCGTCAACTTCAAGTTCGACCGTCCGTCCAAGGGCGAGATGGATATCAGCAAGGCGCTGGCCGAACCGACCTCCGACTCGCTGGCCATCCTCGACCAGGCCGTCGATACCCTGCAGCGTTACCCGCAGGTGCACGTGACCGTCGCCGGTTACACCGACTCGGTCGGTACCGATGCCTACAACCAGGCGCTGTCCGAGCGTCGTGCGAAGATCGTGTACGACTACCTGACCGCGCACGGCATCGACGCCGGCCGCCTGGAAGGCCCGATCGGCCACGGCGAGAACGATCCGATCGACACCAACGACACCAACGAAGGCCGCGCGCGCAACCGCCGCACGGAGCTGCAGGTCCAGCAGTAACGGCACTGCACGTGCAACAGGAAAAGCCCGGCTCATGCCGGGCTTTTCTTTTGTCGGGTCCGGTGGTGTCGCCCACCCCGAAGGGCGTGCCTGGCATGGGCACCACGCGCGTCCCCTGGTGCGCTGCCAAGCGGACGGATGCGATCCGCTTGCCGCGCTTCGGCCGCGATCGATACGCTAGTCCGATGCCCGCACCCCGCCGTCCTTCGCATGCATCCGCTCCTGCCGGCCCTCGCCATGGGTTGGCACGGGTACTGTCCAAGCGGGGCGTGTGTTCGCGCAGCCAGGCCGAGCAGTGGGTACGGGCCGGCCGAGTGGCGGTGGATGGCCGTGTGGTGCGCGACCCGGAGCATCCGACGGGGCCCCTGCAGGGCGGCATCACCGTCGATGGCCAGCCGGTCGGCGAGGCCGCGCCGGTCTACGTGATGTTCAACAAGCCCCGTGGCCTTGTGGTCAGCGCCGCGGACGAGCGCGGCCGCGCCACCGTCTACGATGCGCTCGCTGCGGCGGGGCTGCCCTGGCTGGGGCCGGTCGGGCGACTGGACAAGGCCAGCGAAGGCTTGCTGCTGCTGAGCAACGACACGCTGTGGGCGGCGGGCATCACCGATCCGTCCATGCACCGCGACAAGACCTACCACGTGCAGGTCAATGGCGTGCCCGGCACGGCGCTGCTGGCGAGGCTTGGCGAGGGCGTGATCGACCAGGGCGAGCGGCTCGCCGCGCGAAGGATCACGCTGCTGCGCGCAGGGGAGAAGAACGCCTGGCTGGAGATCGTGCTGGACGAGGGACGCAACCGGCACATCCGCCGGTTGCTGGCAGCGCACGACATCGGCGTGCTGCGGCTGGTGCGCGTGGCGATCGGTGGACTCACCCTGGGCGACCTGCCCAAGGGGCGATGGCGACACCTTGTCGCGGACGAGGTGGAGGCGCTGCGCGCCACGCACCCCGCTCCCGGCCGCCGGATCTGAAAGCTCTCTGTTCGGGTGGGGAGGATCCGCGGGACCGGTGGCGTGGCAGCGCTGGAGCATCACCCCGCCCGGGATGCAGCGCTACCGCATCCGTCTCCCGGAGGGTTCGGGGGAGGGTGGGGGAGTCGGGCGCTCAGATCACGCCCAACTGCCTGCCGATCTTGGTGAACGCCGCGATCGCCCGGTCCAGGTGTTCGCGGGTGTGTGCCGCGCTCATCTGCGTGCGGATGCGCGCCTGACCCTGTGGCACCACCGGGTAGAAGAAGCCGGTGACGTAGATGCCTTCCTCGAGCAGCGCCGCGGCCATGGCCTGTGCCTTGGGCGCGTCGTAGATCATCACCGGCACGATCGGGTGCACGCCCGGCTTGATGTCGAAGCCGGCCGCCGTCATCGCCTCGCGGAAGTAGGCCGTGTTCTGCTGCACCCGCGTGCGCAGCTCGCCGGCGGACACCAGCATGTCGAACACCTTGATCGCGGCTGCAACCACGTGCGGTGGCAGCGAGTTGGAGAACAGGTACGGGCGCGAGCGCTGGCGCAGCAGTTCGATCACTTCCTTCGGGCCGGTGGTGAAGCCGCCCAGTGCGCCGCCCAGCGCCTTGCCCAGCGTGCCGGTGAAGATGTCGATCTGGTCCATGACGCCGTGCACCTCCGCCGAACCGCGGCCGGTGGCGCCGAGGAAGCCGGTGGCGTGGCATTCGTCGATGTGCACCATCGCGTTGTACTTCTTCGCCAGCGCGGTGATCCGGTCCAGCGGCGCGATGAAGCCGTCCATCGAGAACGAGCCGTCGGAGGTGATCAGTTTGGTGCGCGCGCCGGCGGCATCGGCCGCCTGCAATTGCTTCTCCAGGTCGGCCATGTCGCAGTTGGCGTAGCGGAAGCGCTTGGCCTTGCACAGGCGGATGCCGTCGATGATCGAGGCGTGGTTGAGCGCATCGGAGATGATCGCGTCCTCCTCGCCCAGCAACGGCTCGTACAGGCCGCCGTTGGCGTCGAAGCAGGCGGCGTAGAGGATGCTGTCCTCGGTGCCGAAGAATTCGGCGATCTTCGCTTCCAGCTGCTTGTGCAGATCCTGCGTGCCGCAAATGAAGCGCACCGAGGCCATGCCGAAACCGTGCGTATCGAGCGCTTCCTTGGCGGCGGCGATCACGTCGGGGTGGTCGGCCAGTCCCAGGTAGTTGTTGGCGCAGAAGTTGAGCACCTTGCGGCCATTGGCCAGGGTGATCTCCGCGGACTGCGGCGACACGATGATGCGCTCGCCCTTGAACAGGCCCTGGTCCCGGATCGAGTCGAGCTCGGCGGCATAGCGGTCACGGGCGGTGTAGGTCACGGCGGATCTCCAATCTGGGGGCGGCGGCAGGGCACTTGCGATATGCCCGGCACCGTCGCGAAGGCGGAACGATGCCGGGGAGGGGGCGGGGGGCAGTGGCGACCCTGGCTCAGGTCCAGGAGCAGACCACCTTGCCGCACTGGCCCGCGTCCATCAGGTCGAAACCACGCTGGAAATCGTCGATGGCGATCTGATGGGTCAGCACCTTCTGCAGCGGGAAGCCGGTCAGCACCATCTGGGTCATCTTGTACCAGGTCTCGTACATGCGCCGGCCGTAGATTCCCTGCAGGGTGAGGCCCTTGAAGATCACCCTGTCCCAGTCGATGCCGGCGCCCTTGGGCTGGATGCCGAGCAGGGCGATCTTGCCGCCGTGGTACATCACGTCGAGCATGTCGTTGAAGGCGCGCGGGTTGCCGCTCATCTCCAGGCCGACGTCGAAGCCTTCCATGTGCAGGTCCTTGACCACGTCGCGCAGCGACTGGTTGGCCACGTTGACCACGCGGGTGGCGCCCATGTCGGCGGCGAGCTTCAGGCGGTAGTCGTTGACGTCGGTGACCACCACGTTGCGCGCACCCACGTGCTTGGCGATGCCCGCCGCGATGATGCCGATCGGGCCGGCGCCGGTGATCAGCACGTCCTCGCCGATGAGGTCGAATTCCAGCGCGCAGTGCGCGGCGTTGCCGTAGGGGTCGAAGAAGGCCGCCAGTTCGCTCGGGATCTGGTCGGGAATCGGCCACAGGTTGGAGGCGGGCACTGCCACGAACTCGGCGAAGGCGCCGTTGCGGTTGACGCCGATGCCGACCGTGTTCGGACAAAGATGCTGGCGGCCGGCACGACAGTTGCGGCAATGGCCGCAGACGATGTGGCCCTCGGCCGAGACGCGATCGCCCATCTTGTACCCGGTCACGGCGCTGCCGAGCTCGGCGATGCGGCCGACGAACTCATGACCGATGGTGAGGCCCTGCGGGATGGTGCGCTGGGACCATTCGTCCCACTTGTAGATGTGCAGGTCGGTGCCGCAGATGGCGGTCTTTTCGACCTTGATCAGCACCTCGTTGGGGCCGATCTGCGGGACCGGCACTTCTTCCATCCAGATGCCCTGTTCGGGCTTGCGCTTGACCAGGGCTTTCATCGTCTGCGGCATGGGACCACCATCGTCGGGCCCGGGGAGGCGGGCGGGGAAGCGGACGATTATAGGGCCTTGCCGCGCGTGCGGCCGTGCTCAGCCGACGGAGTGCCAGAGGATCGAGAAGGCGAGGCTGATCAGGATGCAGACGGTCAGCCAGAACCCGAAGCTGTCCTTGTCCCAGATCGGCTTGCGGCTCTCGGGCGCCTCGTCCCGGGCGGGGCGCGGAGGAAGGGGCCGGGGGGCGGGATGGACACCGGGAGCGGACGTGGCAGCTTCGGGTCGCAGCATCACAACGGCGCCGTGTCCTCCGTCCTGGTCGTGTTCGGCATCGATTCGGTGTGCCATTGCGTGAATTCTGTGTAGGTGCCGTGACCCGATGGTGATCCCGTGCATGCTCGCAGGCAAGTCATGGGAGGGGGCCTTGGCCGGATTATCGCCCATGGCGTGACCGGTTTCACCTTGTTTTGACCGAAGCCTGTCCGCCGCGTTGGGAGCGGCCCTGATGCCGACGGGCTGGAGCCGTTTCATGAAAGCCTCTCCAGGGTACGGGTAGGACTTTGTTGTACGTCCGCCCTGCGGGGTTTTTCTTGACGCCGGTCAAGGCCGCGGGCCGCGCAAGGCGGTCGGTACAATGCGCCGATGTCCTCCGATGCCCGCCCGCTCGCCGTGTTCCTGATGGGCCCGACCGCCTCGGGCAAGACCGCGCTGGCCTGTGCGCTGCGCGAGCGCTTCCCGCTCGAACTGGTGAGCGTGGATTCGGCGCTGGTCTACCGTGGCCTGGACGTCGGCGCGGCCAAGCCCGATGCCGTCACGCTGGCGCGGCATCCGCACGCCTTGCTGGATCTGCGCGACCCGTCCGAGCCCTACTCGGCCGCCGATTTCCGCGTCGATGCACTGGCCGCCATGGCGCGCATCCACGCACGGGGGCGGGTGCCGCTGCTGGTGGGGGGCACGGGCCTGTACTTCCGTGCATTGCAGCGCGGGCTTTCCGCGTTGCCTGATGCGGCGCCGGCGATCCGCGGGCGGCTGGCGGCCGAGGCGGCCACGCTCGGCTGGCCCGCGCTGCACGCAAGGCTCGCCATGCGCGATCCGGCCGCGGCCGCCCGCATCGGTCCCAACGATGCCCAGCGCCTGCAACGCGCGCTCGAGGTGATCGAGCTGACCGGCCGGCCGCTCTCGGAACAACAGACCGGCGGCAGTGGCGAACGCTTCCCCTGGCGCGTGCTCAAGCTGGCGCTGCTGCCGGCCGACCGCGCCGGACTGCATGCGCGGATCGCCCGGCGCTTCGATGCCATGCTGGCGGCCGGCTTCCTCGACGAGGTGCGCGCGCTGCATGCGCGCGGTGATCTCGCCCCCGACCTGCCGGCGCTGCGCGCCGTCGGCTACCGCCAGGCGTGGGAGCACCTGGATGGCGCCACCGATGCGGCCACTTTCCGCGACAGGGGTATCTTCGCCACCCGCCAGCTGGCCAAGCGGCAGATCACCTGGCTGCGGGGAGAGCTGGACGCGCGCGTGCTGGATCCGGACGGGGCCGAGCTGCTCCCCCGTGCCGGGGAGGCGCTGGAGCTTTTCCTGTAGGGCGGCCCCGCGCCGGTGCCGGGCGCCCTTTGGCCGTGCGTCTGCACGCCGATCGGTGCAGGCCGCGACGCACGTCGTGGTCCCCCAGCTTCCGTCCTTCATTTAAAAGCGGTTAATATCCCCCGTACTTGGGCCGGTCGCCGCGAGCGCGTCTTTTCTCCGGCCCGCGAAGGTTCGCGAGGGGGGTACAACAACATGTCCAAAGGGCAGTCATTGCAGGATCCGTTTCTCAACGCGCTTCGCCGTGAGCGCGTTCCGGTGGCCATCTATCTCGTCAACGGGATCAAGCTGCAGGGCACGATCGAGTCGTTCGACCAGTTCGTGGTGCTGCTGCGCAACCAGGTGAGCCAGATGGTCTACAAGCATGCCATCTCCACCGTCGTGCCCAGCCGCAATGTGCGCATGGGCAATGGCCACGAAGGCCACGTCGACGCCCACGCCTCCGCCGAGGGCGAGGACTGACCAAGGGGCAAGGTCCACGTGCCGGGGCGGGTTGCCCGGCCGGCCGGGTGACGACCCCGCGATGCCTTGCCGGCGGTCAGGCGGGGATCGGCATACAATGCCGCCCCGACCCAGCCGCCGGCGCCCCGCCGGCGGCGCGTATCCACAGGCCATCCCAACCTAGTGTTCGATAGACAAAAGAAGGGCGAACGCGCCGTCCTGGTCCTGCCCCACGCTCGTGGCGAGGGCGACTCGGCACGCCGCGCGGAAGAGTTCGCCGAACTGGTGCGTTCGGCTGGCGCGGAGGTGCTCGCGAGCGTTCCGGCGCGGGTCGAGGATCCTAACCCACGCTACTACATCGGTACCGGCAAGGCCGAAGAGGTCGCCGAGGCGGTGCGCGCCACCGAGGCCGACGTGGTGCTGGTCGACCACCTGCTGACACCGGTGCAGGAACGCAATCTCGAGAAGCTGCTGGCGGTGCGGGTGGTCGATCGCGCCGGACTCATCCTGGACATCTTCGCCCAGCGTGCCCGCTCGCACGAAGGCAAGCTGGAAGTGGAGCTGGCGCAGCTCAAGCACCTGGCCACCCGCCTGGTGCGCGGCTGGACCCACCTGGAGCGCCAGCGCGGCGGCGCCATCGGCCTGCGCGGTCCCGGTGAAACGCAGCTGGAAACCGACCGCCGCCTGCTCGGCGAGCGCGTGAAGATGCTCACCAGACGCCTGGAGAAGGTGCAGGTGCAGCGCACCCAGCAGCGCCGTGCCCGCCTGCGAAACACGGTGCCGCGGGTGGCGCTGGTGGGGTACACCAATGCCGGCAAGTCGACCCTGTTCAATGCGCTGACCGAGGGCGGCGTCTTCGCCGCCAACCTGCTGTTCGCCACGCTCGACCCGACCGTGCGCAAGATCGAGGACCTCTCCTGCGGCCCCGCCGTAGTGGCCGACACCGTGGGCTTCATCCGGGAGCTGCCACACGACCTGGTCGCTGCGTTCCGCGCCACCCTCGCCGAGGCGCGCGACGCCGACCTGCTGCTGCACGTCAGCGACGCGGCCGACGAGGAGCGCGAGCGCCTGCATCGGGTCGTCGACGGCGTGCTGGAAGAGATCGGCGCCGGCGACGTGCCGCAGCTGCACATCATGAACAAGATCGACATGTTGCGGGAAGGCGAGGGCGAAGGCGAGGGTCCTCCGCGTGCGGGCACCGAGCCGCGCATCGTGCGCGATGCCGAGGGCCGGTCGACCCAGGTATGGCTGTCCGCCCGCACCGGCGAGGGGCTGGACCTGCTGCGCCAGGCCCTGGGCGAGCGGCTCGGCGGAGAGCGGGTGCAGACCGAGCTGCAGCTGCCGCTGTCTGCCGGTCGCCTGCACGCGCGTCTGCGTGCGGCCGGGGCGATCGCCGAAGAATCGGTGGACGAGCACGGCTGGCGCCTGCAGATCGACGCGCCGCGCAGCGTCATTGCGCCGCTGGGTGGCGGCAATCCCCAGGACGTGGCTCTGCTGCGCGGGATGCTGGACTCGCCGGACTCGCCGTGAGTCCCGGCTTGCCTTGCGCTTCCCGAGGGGAGGCGAGGCAAGGGGCGAAGCAGCACCCGGAGCGTCCCCGAAGGCGACGTTCCATTTCACCTCTGCTAGACTAAACGGCGTTTGTGCGGCGTTTGCCCGCCCGCACCGAGATCGATCGCGGCGCGCCGCGGTTCACCCTTCCCCGACCTCGACGCTGCGTGTCCATGACCCTGATCCCGCAATGCATCCACCGGCCCGTCCTGCCGGCCTGCCCCTTGTCCCAAGGAGACTGACATGGCCTGGAACGAACCCGGCAACGGCCAGCGCGACCCCTGGAACAGCAAGCGTCCCGGCAACAGCGGCAATGGCCTGGACGCGGCGCTCAGGCAGTTGCGCGCGCGTCTGGGCAAGCACGGCGGTCCCGGCGGCATGATCACCATCGTGCTGGCGCTGGTGCTCGCCTGGCTGCTGCTGAGCAGCTACACCATCGTCGATGCGCGCCAGGCCGGCGTGGTGCTGCGCTTTGGCCAGTACAGCCGAACGTTGCCGCCGGGCTTCCACTTCAAGCTGCCGCAGCCGATCGAGACGGTTACCAAGGTCGAGACCACCCGCGTACGTTCGCTCCAGGACAGCGTGCGCATGCTGACCCGCGACGAGAACATCATCACCATCGATTTCACCGTGCAGTACCAGGTGAACGATGCGCGTGCCTACCTGTTCGCGGTGGACGATGTGGAGGGCACCATCGCTGCCGCCTCCGAGGCGGCGGTGCGCTCGGTGATCGGCCGCAACGACATGGACACGATCCTTTCCGGCGAAGGCGCCGCGCTGGTCAGCGAGGCAGGCCAGGCCCTGCAGAAGACGCTGGACAGCTACCACTGCGGCCTGCAGGTGACCGCGGTGAGCTTCCAGAACGTCGCGCCGCCGGCCGAGGTCAAGGATGCCTTCGACGACGTCAACAAGGCCCGTGAAGACAAGCAGAGCATCGAGAACAACGCGTTGGCGTATGCCAACAAGGTGGTACCGGTAGCGCGCGGCGACGCGGCGCGCATCGCCGCCGAGGCCATCGGCTACAAGGCCGAGCGCATTGCCCGCGCCCAGGGTGATGCCGAACGCTTCAACCTGTTGCTGAAGGAATACAAGGCCGCGCCGGAAGTGACCCGCAAGCGCCTGTGGCTGGAAACGATGGAGCAGGTGATGGCCGGCAACCGCAAGGTGATCGACGGCTCCAGCGGCCGCACCATCATCAACCTGCCGCCGGCCACGCCGGCGAGTCCTGCGGCGGCCACCGTCACCACCGATGAGCCCAGCGACAAGGGGAACCAGCCATGAAAATCGTCTGGACCGTGATCGCCGTGCTGCTGGTGCTGCTCGGCCTCAACAGCGCCTTCGTGGTGCACGAGGGGCAGAGCGCGCTGCTGCTGCAGTTCGGCCGTATCGTGCAGACCGATTACAAGCCGGGTCTGCATTTCAAGGTGCCGCTGATCCAGCAGGTGATGCGCTTCGACAGTCGCATCCAGGGCCTGGACGCGCCGCCGGAGCGGTACTTCACGTCCGAGAAGAAAAGCGTCAACGTCGACTTCTACGTCAAGTGGCGCATCGCCGACAACGCCGCCTACTACCGTGCCACCAGCGGCGACGCCAACCAGGCCGCGCAACGGCTGAGTCCGGTGGTGAAGGACGCGCTGCGCTTCGAATTCAACTCGCGCAGCCTGCAGGACCTGATCGCCGGCGGTCGCAAGGACATCACCGAACGCGTGCGCAAGCAGACCGATGCCGCTGCGCGCAAGAACCTCGGTATTGCCGTCGTGGACGTGCGCATCAAGCGCATCGACCTGCCCGAGGAAGTCAGCGAGTCGGTCTACAAGCGCATGCGCGCCGAGCGCCTGCAGCTGGCCAACGAGCTGCGCTACACCGGACAGGAGCAGGCCGAGACGATCCGCGCCGATGCCGACCGGCAGGGCCAGGTGCTGCGCGCCGATGCCCAGCGCGACGCCGCAAGTGTGCGTGGCCAGGGCGACGCACAGGCGGCCGCCATCTATGCGCGCGCCTACGGACAGGATCCGGAGTTCTTCGCGTTCTATCGAAGCCTGTCGGCGTACAAGAGCGGTTTCGCCGATGGCAACGGCACCCTGGTACTCAAGCCGGACTCCGAACTGCTGCGTTACTTCGAGGACAGCGCCAAGCGCTGAGGGTCGATGCCGCACGAACTGTCCGTGGCACTGTGCCTGGTGCTGGTGCTCGAGGGCCTGATGCTGTTTGCCGTCCCGCGCCACTGGCAGTCGATGGTGCGCCAGGCGCTGGAGCTGTCGCCCCGCACGCTGCGCGTGTTCGGGGCGGTGGCGGTGATCGCGGGGCTGGCCGTCCTGCAACTGGTGCGCTGAAGCTTTTCCTGTTTCCCACACTCACGGCTCCCTCCCGGGGAGCATCCAACGAGCGAGAACTTTCATGGGCAAGTCAGTCGTCATCCTTGGAGCCCAGTGGGGCGACGAAGGCAAGGGCAAGATCGTCGACCTGCTGACCGAGCGGGTCAGCGCCGTGGCACGCTTCCAGGGCGGCCACAACGCCGGCCACACGCTGGTGATCAAGGGAAAGAAGACGGTGCTGCACCTGATCCCCTCGGGCATCCTGCGCGACGATGCGCTGTGCCTGATCGGCAACGGCGTGGTGCTCTCGCCCGAGGCGCTGATCCACGAGATCGCCGAGCTCGAGGGGCAGGGCGTGGAGGTGCGTTCGCGCGTGAAGATCAGCCCGGCGACACCGCTGATCATGCCCTACCACATCGCCGTGGATAAGGCGCGCGAGGCGGCTGCGGGCAAGGGCGCGATCGGCACCACCGGCCGCGGCATCGGCCCGGCCTACGAGGACAAGGTAGCGCGCCGCTCGATCCGCGTGGCCGACCTCATGTACCCGCACGAGCTGCCGGCGCAGATCAAGGCGGCGGTCGAATACCACAACTTCATCCTGACCCAGTGGCTCAAGGCCGAGCCCGTCGATTACCAGAAGGTGCTCGACGATGCGCTCGCCTGGGGCGAGTACATCCGCCCGATGGTCGACGACGTCGCCACCATCCTGCATGACGTGCGTGCCGAGGGCGGCAACATCCTGTACGAAGGCGCCCAGGGCGCGCTGCTGGACATCGATCACGGCACCTATCCGTACGTCACCTCGTCCAACACGACGGTCGGCGGGGCGCTGGCCGGCACCGGCGTGGGCGCCTGCGACATCGACTACGTGCTGGGCATCTGCAAGGCCTACGCCACCCGCGTTGGCGGCGGTCCGTTCCCGACCGAGCTCAACGACGAGATGGGCGAGCTGCTGCGCAAGAAGGGCAACGAGTACGGCGCCAGCACCGGCCGCCCGCGCCGGTGCGGCTGGATCGACCTGGTGGCGCTCAAGCGCGCGGTGCAGATCAACGGCATCAATGGCCTGGCGATCACCAAGCTGGACGTGCTCGACGGCCTGCCCTCGATCAAGGTCTGTGTCGCGTACGAATATCGTGGCAAGCGTCGCGAACTGGCGCCGCTGGACGCCGACGGCTGGGCCGAGTGCAAGCCGGTGTACCTGGAGTTCCCCGGCTGGGAGGAGTCCACCGCCGGCATCCGCGACTGGAACAGGCTGCCCGCCGCGGCCCGCGCCTACCTGCGCGCGGTCGAGGAGCTGTCCGGCTGCCGCCTGGCCATCGTCGCCACCGGTGCCGACCGCGAAGACACCATCGTGCTGGACGATCCGTTCGCCTGAGCGGCCACGTGCACGCGCTCCCGACGGGAGCACAGCCGGCCTCGACGGGCCTCGTGCTCGACGAGGCTGGCTTCACGCAAGTCTCTCCAAGGCCACCCCTTCTGGCTGCCTGAGCGCCGCAGCATGGATCCGGCGTCGGGGATCGTTCTCGGGCGATTGTTCGCGCCCACCGATGACGTGCTTCCCGTCTCCAGTGGGCGGAACATCCACGCTCACTGTTCCATGCGGTGTGGCGCGGGACGGGTCGGGTCCGTCGAATGGGGCGACCCCGGAGGGCTTTGCTTCCACGCTCTTCGATCAACTCGGGCGCCCGGCGCCTCCGTGATCCGGTGGGGAGCGGCACGCCGGGGCCGTAGCGCCCCGCGCGAGGTCGCAGCCGATCGCTTCGTGCAGGGCGGCCTGGCGTCCGGTTTCCACGCCCGCGGCCACCACCGCGAGATCCACGACGTGGCTCATGGCGACGATCGCGCCGATGACCTCGACCGCGGCCGCGGTCTTCCGGAGTGCGCCCAGGAACTCCTGGCGATCTCGACCATGGTGACCGGCAGGGGGCGCAGCCAGGCGAGCGATGCGCGGTCCGCGCCACGTCGCACGCGCCCTGCAGACGGGCCGTAGACGAGCACGGCCGTATCGTGGTTCAGCCCCGGGGTTCGGACGGCCAGTCGCTCGTCACGCTGGTGTCAGTCGATAACCGGGGCACCTTCTCTTCGGGGCGCAGGTGCGCGCTGGCAGTGCCTCTCCGGCATTGGCCCCATGCATCCATCCTCCGCTCGGCCGGATCAGGCGCTCCGTTGCGTCGGCTCCAGCAGATCGGCCACGGCGCCGACCAGTTCGGCCTGGCGGAACGGCTTCGCCAGGCGGGGCAGGCCGCCGGCCTCGCGTTCGGTTAGGGTGGCAAAGCCGGTGATCATCAGCGTGGGGACGTGCGGGTGCAGCCTGCGGACCTGTTGGGCAAGCTCCGCGCCCGTCATGCCGGGCATGGCGTAGTCGGTGACCAGCGCATCGAATGCGAGTCCGGCGTGGATCTTCTGCAATGCCTCGTAGCCGGAGCCGACGGAAACCACGCTGTACCCCGCGTCGGCAAGCATTTCGGCCGTGCCGCCCCGGACCAGGTCCTCGTCATCGACCAGCAGCACGGTCGCGGCGGGCACGTCGGGGATCGCCGCATCGTTCGCCGACGTCTGCCAGATGGGGGGTGCCTCCGTGGATACGGGCAACCAGAGCGTCGCGGTGGTACCCCGGCCCGGACGGCTGTCCAGCGCGAAATCGCCGCCGGACTGGGCGGCAAGCCCATGCACCGAGGGCAGGCCGAGCCCCGTGCCGCGACCGACGCCCTTGGTGGTGAAGAAGGGATCGATCGCACGTTTGACCGTCTGCTCATCCATGCCGATACCGTTGTCGGTCACCGAGAAACGGATGTAGCGCCCCTCGCGCAACCGCGGATGGTCGCCTGCGATCTCCTGGGTGACGCGCACGGTCAGATCCCCGCCGGCGGGCATCGCGTCGCGGGCGTTGACGACCAGATTCAGCAACGCCAGCTCCAGCTGGTTGGGATCGACCAGCGCCGGCGGCAGTCCGTCCGCACAGGCGATCGAAAGCCGGATGCCCGGCCCGATCGACCGCGACACCATGTCGGAGAAGCCGGCCAGGAGCCGGGCGACGTCGACCGGGCGGGGCGCAAGGTGTTGCCGTCGGGAAAAGGCGAGCAGCCGCTGGATGAGCGTCCGCGCGCGCTCGGCCGCCTGCAGGCCGCCGGCGGTCATGCGTCTGGCGCGTTCGT
This sequence comes from Frateuria soli, assembly GCF_021117385.1. Lineage (GTDB taxonomy): Bacteria > Pseudomonadota > Gammaproteobacteria > Xanthomonadales > Rhodanobacteraceae > Frateuria_A > Frateuria_A soli. Next base: position 2,038,821 of record NZ_CP088252.1, on the reverse strand, counting down.
CGCCGTCCAGGCGCCGCGCGAGCATGTCGAGCGCGCCGAGGATCGGCGTCAGCAGGTTGTTGAAGTCGTGCGCCACACCGCCGGTGAGCTGTCCGATGGTCTCCATCTTCTGCATCTCGTGGACCTGTGCCAGCGCAGCCTGGCGCTCATCCACCGCGACGGCGATGCGCTCTTCCAGCTCGGCGGTCAATTGGCGCAGCGCGTCCTCGCCACGCTTGCGCGCGGTCGTGTCGCTGGCCGCACCGAACCATTCGACCAGCCGCCCTTCGCTGTCGAGCATCGGTACCGCGCGGGCGTGGGTCCAGCCCAGACGGCCATCGGCCTGGCGGATCCGGTGCTCGGACTCGAACATGCTGCGGCTTGCGATCGCCTGCCGCACGGCCGCGAGGACACGCGGCTGGTCGTCCGGGTGGACGTAGGTCTGCAGCCAATCCTCGCTGGGCTCGGTCGTGTCGGCGAGGAAGCCCTGGCCTTCGAGCTCGCGCAGCTCGCGCCAGTCCGCGCTCATCCGGAACACCGAATACGCGCCGGTGGTGAGCAGGGCGCGGAAGCGCGCCTCGCTTTCGCGCAGGGCATTCTCGGCGGTGGCCTGCTCGATCGCCGCCCAGGTGCGCGTCGCCACGTCCTCGATCAGCGCCACTTCCTGCTCGGTCCAGCGATGCGGCTCGCGGAAGTTGACGTAAAGGGTGGCGACCAGGTGCCCGTCGCGGATCAACGGCACCGACACGACCGCGCGTGTCTGGATCGCCCGCCAGAGCGCCGGATCGTCCGCCTCGGCCTCGACGTCGGCGCAGACCTCGGTCATGCCTTTCCGGTGGCGGGCCACGCGCTCGGCGCCGAACCAGGTGAGCGGGTAGCTGTCCGTCAGCGGTTCGACACCGTCGGCGAAGCATGCGTCGAAGACCAGGCTTTCATCGTCCGGCTGCACCCTGGCGTAGCCGGCGCGCTGGGCGCCCAGGTGGCGGCCCAGCGCCGTGACCGCCCGCCCGATCAGCACGCGCGGGTCGGCAATGCCGCTGAGCGCTTCTTCCAGTTCGATGCGAAAGCGCTGGCGGCGGACGGCCAGCACCTGGTCGGTGGTTTCGGCGACGGCACAGAACATGCCGCCGATCGAACCGCTTTCGTCCCACACCGGCGAGTACGAGAAGGTGAACCAGGTCTGTTCGTCGAAACCCTTGCGGTTCATCAGCAGCGGCAGGTTTTCGCGGTAGACGCCCTCGCCCGACAGCGCTGCATCGATCAGCGGCGCGATGTCCGGCCAGATCTCGCGCCAGATGTCTTCGAAGCGGGCACCCAGCGCCGCCGGGTGCTTGGCCCCCAGTATTTCGGCGTAGGGATCGTTGTAGAGAAAGCCCAGCTCAGGCCCCCACGCGACGAACATCGGGAACTTCGAGTTCAGCAGCAGGCTGACCACCGAGCGGAGCGATTGCGGCCACTGGTCGGGCCTGCCCAGCGGTGAACTCGACCAGTCGTGGCCACGCATCATCGCGGCGACCTTTCCTCCGCCGGCGAGGAAGCTTTCCTCGGGCAACGTGACATCAGGCAGGGACACGGGGCTCTTCCTCTTGGGGGTGCGCAGCTGGGCCTTTGTGGCTGGTTGCTCACGTAATGGTCAGAGCGGTGGCTCCGCGTGGCGACCGGAGGGTAAGGGGCACTGCCATCGTGCTCACCGGAGTTTCCGGGCGGCCGTGAAGCCTATCAACAACATACTTAACTCGGTGTGGAGCCTGGCCACGAAAAACGGGACGTGGTCGGGCAATTTCCGCTCGCGGCTGCGTGCTGCCGGACGAGTCGGAAGCAGTAGCGCGCTTGTCGCCCATGTCGCCGAGCCGGGCGCATCGGGTCTACCAGGGGCTGCCCACCGAGGCGGAAGCGACACCGGGACGCGTGGCGCGCATCGCGTCCTCCTGGCCAAGCCACGGCCAAGGCGGGGGTGGCACGACCTGGCCCTTGCGCCGACTGTGCTAGCAACCTCCCATGGAGCATCGGCTGACACCCGACGGGCGCTATGTGGTGGTTCGTGGCCGGCTCTGGCGGGCCGCCAACCCGGCGTTGGCGCCCGAGCTGCGGGAGGCATGGGTTCGTCGGCTGATGTCGGCGCGCCGGGCGGTGGGAGAGGCGCGCCGGTCGCAGGATGCCCAGGCGCTTGCGCGCGCAGGGAAGGCGGTCGACGAAGCCAAGGTGGCGCTCGGCGAGCGGGGCCCCGTGTGGTGGAGCGACGGCGCTCCCGACCTCAATCGTCACCTGGTGAAGAACACACCGTACGCGGCATGGTTCGGGGGGCGACAGAGTGACCCCTGATACCCGTTCCGGCGCGATGTCCGTTGCCCGGCGTCGAGGCAAATGGACGTCCGTCGCTTAACCTAGGGAACCCTGCCGGTCGACCAGAGGCTCGCCATGGAGATTTCCGCCCGTATCCGGAACGCCGCCGACGATCACTCGACAGCGTCGGGTGCCACGGCTAGGCTGGGTGTCGGCATTTGCAGCAGACGGCTCCTGATGCCTTACCGCGCTTGCCCGCAGCCAGGCGAGTTGGAACAGCCGCAAGGGTCTCCACCCTTGGCCCATAGGGAGCAAGGCCGCGTTGAGTTCTTCCCAAGATCAGTCGTCGCTCATCGATGAGCTGCGCAAGGCGGTCGCCGCCCGCGATGACTTCATCGCGGTAGTGGCCCATGAACTGCGCAACCCGATGACGCCGATCGCCGGCCAGCTCGAGTTGCTGGTCGCGCGGGCCCGGAGCGAGGGCGCCTCGGCGGCCATGCTCGCCGGACTGGAACGGCTGGAGCTCGCGGTGGCGCACTACATCCGGCGTGCCTCGGTGCTGCTTGACGTGTCCCGGGTCAACGCGGACAACCTGTGCCTGGAGCCCTCCACCTTCGACATGGCCGAGCTGATCGCGCAGACTTCGCGCAACTATCGCCTGCTGGCCGAACGTGCCGGCTCCTCGCTGCAATGCCATGCGCAGCCACCCGTGATCGGCACCTGGGACCGGCTTTCCAGCGAACAGATGCTGGACAATCTTGTGTCCAACGCGATCCGCTACGGTGCCGGCAAGCCCATCACCATCGGTCTGCAAGAGGCGCCCCACGGCATCGTGCTGTGGGTGCAGGACCAGGGCATCGGCATCGCGCCGGAAGCCCAGGCGCGGATCTTCGAGCGCTTCGGCCAGGCAGGCGGCGGCCGCACCAACGGGGGCTTCGGCGTGGGCCTCTGGCTGGTGCGGCGGCTGGTCGAGGCCCAGGGCGGGCAGATCCAGGTGCTGAGCAAGCCGGCCCATGGCTCGACCTTCACCGTGCGCTTGCCGCGCGACATCACCCAACACAACCCAGCGAGTCCGAGTACGTGAACGTGACAGACCAGGCCCTGCGGCGTATCCCCACCGGCGTGCCGGGATTGGACGAGATCCTGGATGGCGGCCTGTTCGGCGGCGCCGTCTACATCGTCCGCGGTTCGCCGGGCGCGGGCAAGACGATCCTGGCCAACCAGGTCTGCTTCCATCACGTGGACCAGGGCGGCCGCGCGCTGTTCGTGACGCTCCTGGCCGAGAGCCATGCGCGCATGCTCCAGCACATGGCGGGCATGGAGTTCTACCGCGCCGAGGCCATCCCGGGCTCGCTCTACTACATCAGCGCGTTCCGCACGCTCGAGGATGAGGGCCTCAAGGGCCTGATGGACCTGCTGCGGCGCGAGATGCGCGCGCACCGGGCCGGCCTGCTGGTCCTGGACGGCCTGCTCGCGGTGGAAGAGAGCAGCAGCTCCGACCGCGAATTCCGCAAATTCATCCACGAGCTGCAGGCGCATGCCGCGCTGGCCGATTGCACGGTGCTGTTGCTGACCAACGGCAGCCGCGCCGAGTACCACCCCGAACACACCATGGTCGACGGCCTGATCACGCTGGACGACACCGCCTACGGCAAGCGCCGCCAGCGCGAACTGGAAGTGAAGAAGTTCCGTGGTTCGGCCTCGCTGCGGGGACGCCATCCCTTCCGCATCACCGACAACGGCATCGAGCTTTACCCCAGGGTCGAATCGCGCCTGCCCACGACCGGCTATGGCTCCACGAAGGAGCGCGTTTCGACGGGCATCGCCGAGCTCGACGCGATGATGGAAGGTGGCCCGCTGGGTGCGACGTGCACGCTGCTGCTGGGTGCCAGCGGCGCGGGCAAGACCACGCTGGGCACCTGTTTCCTCAGCCGTTCCAGCATGCAGGAGCCGGGACTGCACTTCGGTTTCTACGAGACGCCCGCGCGGCTGGTCGCCAATGCCGCATCGATCGGGCTGCACCTGCAACCGCTGGTGGACTCGGGCGCGCTGGAAATCATGTGGCGACCGCCTACCGAGCAGATCCTGGACGACCTGGGCGGCGCGCTGCTCGCTGCAGTGAAGCGGCGGGGCGTCAAGCGGCTGTTCATCGACAGCCTGGGGGGGTTCGCCGCGGCCGCGGACCTGCCCGGACGGCTGCCGGTGTTCATGGCCGCGCTGGCCGATGAACTGCGCGCGCAGGGCGTTACAACCTTGCTCGCGATGGAGACACCCAACCTCGTCGGCCCGGACATCAAGATGCCGACCGAGGGCATTTCCGCGCTGAGCGAGAACATGGTGCTGCTGCGCTTTGCCGAGTACCGCCTGCGGCTCCACCGGCTGATATCGGTGATGAAGGTCCGCGGAGGTGCATTCGACCCCCGCCTGCGCGCGTTCCAGGTATCCGACGCGGGCGTGGTGCTGGCCGACGGGTTTGCCGACGCCCCATCGATGCTCTCCGGCTACGGCATCGAGTGGAGCGACACGGACCTGGCGCATGCCCAGGCGAGGCCGTCGGCGCGCACGACCTCGCCGCCGGAAAAGGGGTGAGTCTGATGCGCACCGTGCTCGTGGTCGATGACGAATTCGGCGTCGCCGAGGTGCTGGAGGCCATCCTTCAGGACGAGGGCTATCGTGTGGTGACCGCGATCAACGGCCGCCAGGGCCTCGAGCGCGCGGCCGAGACGCCGCCGGACCTCATCATGCTGGACTTGATGATGCCGATCATGGGCGGCGCCGCGACACTGGCCGCACTGCGCGCCGAGCCGCGTTTCCGGCAGGTGCCGGTGATTCTGATGAGCTCCCTGGACGAAGCGACGGCCCGCGAGTCCTGCAGCGGCTTCCAGGCATTCCTGCGCAAGCCGTTCCGGATCGCCGAGATGCTGCCGGTGCTCGAGCGGCTGGTTGACGCGGGCGAACCGGTGCCGGGCGACCGCGCCGGGGCCTAGCCGGAAAGCGGCGCAGGTGTGCGATGGATGCGTAGCCGGTGCCGAAATCGTCGATGGCGATGCGGACGCCGCAGTCGCGCATGCGCCGCATCGCCTGTGTAATGGCGTCCAGCAAGCCACGGGTCTCCGGGCCGTCCCGCGCCCGGGAACGCCGCGACCCCATGCGATGAGCCCGGTCCGCCTTAAAATGACGTCCCCCGCATCGCGCTGGCCATCCTCCATGCCCCTGAAGCTCCTCGCCCGCCTGTTCGCAGGCATCCTTTGCCTTTCCGTCCCGCCCGCGTCGATCGCGGAGCAGGCCACCCAGACCATCGGGCAGCAGCGCGAAGGCGTGCTGTTCTGGACCCAGGCCGAACGCGAGGCGCGCTTCCCGCAGATGTACCGGCGCTTCCCCAGCGACCGGGCCATGCATGGCGCGCATGTCCACGCCTTGCCGCAGGGACGGCCGCTGTCTGTCGAGGGGAAGGACACGCCGGCCTGGCTTGCCGGCTACATGGAGCGGTATCACATCGCCGGTGTGATGGTGCTGCAGGACGGGCAGGTGCGCCTGCAGCGGTATGCGAAAGGCTTCGGGCCGGAGCAGCGCTGGACCTCGTTCTCGGTGGCCAAGTCGGTCACCTCGACGCTGCTCGGGATCGCCCTGCAGCAGGGCCACATCCGCAGCATGGACGACACGCTGGGCACCTACATTCCGGAACTGCGCCACACCGCGTACGAGGACGTCACCGTGCAGCAGTTGCTGACGATGACGTCCGGTGTACGCTGGAACGAGGACTACGCGGACGCCCGGTCGGACGTGGCGCAGATGTACCTCGGCGCCTGCGTCGACGGCCGCGCGCATGTGCTGTCGTACCTGGCGAAGCTGCCACGGCAATGGCCCGCCGGCACCCGCTGGAACTACAACACCGCGGAGACCGATCTGCTGGGCATCCTGGTGCAGCGGGCCACGCACCGGTCGCTGGCCGACTACCTCTCGCAGACGATCTGGCAGCCCTACGGCATGGCCGACGACGCGTACTGGATCAAGGACGAGTGCGATGGCAGCGACACCGGCGGCAGCGGCCTGTCGGCCACGCTGGCCGACTACGCGCGGCTGGGACAGTTCATGCTCGGCGGCGGCCGCATCGACGGCAAGCCGGTGATCGCCAGCGCGTGGCTGCAGGGCGCCGTCCGGCAGCAGACCGGGGTGGACGAGCCGGGCCGTGGCTACGGCTACCTGTGGTGGACCGACACCGACGGCAGTTACGCGGCAATCGGCATCTTCGGCCAGATGGTCTACGTTGATCCGGCACGCAAGGTGGTGATCGCCCAGGTGGCCGCCTGGCCGCAGGCCACCAGCAAGGCGTTGGTGGCCGCGCGTCGTGCGTTCGTCGCCGACATCAAGCGTGCGGTGGATGGCGAGAAGATGCGGCCGTCGCCGTGAATCCTGCGCTCGATCGCGCCGTTGGTCGCCGGATCGAACCGGATATCGGCGCTGGCGACCTCCCGCGATGGACGGCCGGCCAGGCCGCGTGACCTGGATCTGGACTCGGCGCATGGACCACCCCGTTTCGCTTGCCGATACTGCCACCTGATCGCGCACTTTCATCCGCTGTCGTCCGCGGGAATCCCGGGCAGGCATGGGATCGCGGAGTGGCGGTCAAGCCCTGTGTGCGAGGGGCAAGCGGCGGTTCGGCGCGGGCGGCCCATGCAGGGACGCCGGTGGCCCGGCGCCTGGCTGTTTTGGGCATACTTCCGGCCGGCCACGAAGGCCGGACTGAGGGAGCAAGCAATGGGGAAGATCATGACGGCGGCGGTGCTGGCACTGGGGATGCTGCAAGCCGCGCAGGCGGCCGACGCGGTGCACGTGCAGCGGCCGGTGCCATTCAACGAGGACGCCGAGGTGCCGGGTGCCGTCAAGCGCGAGTGCAAGCTGGACGAGCAGCTGGCCGATTTCGTGGCGCAGTACGCGCGCGAGAAGGGGATCACGGTCGAGTTCGCGCCGCAGGTCACCGCGACCTCGCCGGGCCAGTCGCTGGTGATGGAGATCAGCGACGTGGTGTCCGACGGCAATGCGTTTCTCGGCCACCACAAGTCGGTGACCGTGAAGGGCAAGCTCTACCGCGATGGCAAGCTGGCCGGCAGTTTCAAGGGGCGCCGCAATTCGATGGGCGGCGCTTTCGGCGGCTTCAAGGGTTCCTGCTCGGTGCTCGGTCGCTCGGTCAGGGCCCTGGGCGAGGACATTGCCGGATGGCTGGCCGCGCCGCGCGAGGATGCCCAGCTGGGTGATCTCGAGTAGGAAACGCGAGAGGGTGGCGACCGGTCGGCGTGGCATCACGCGCGGTCGCCCGCCCGAAGGCCTCCGGTGGCGTGGAGGGTCTAGCCACCGGAAGTGTCCCGGGCATGCGCGGGACGCTCCCTTGCCGGAGCGGATGCGGCAGGCGGCCGGGCTGATCCGGGCCTACCAGGCGGAGTTCTCCGCCGTTCCGCGAAAAAGCCGGAAGGGCCCGCGGTCGATCCAGATATTCCGTCCGCTGCTCCACGCGCGCTGGAGCGGGTCAATCCGCCAGCCGCGCCACCACCAGGTCAAGCAACGCCCGCAACCGTGCCAGGCGCCGCATGTCACGGTGGTAGCCGATCCAGGTCTCCCGCGTGGGCGGATCTTCGCCCAGGTCGATGCGTTGCAATCCCTCGATGGCGTCCCCCAGCGGGCGTGGCAGCACGGCTACGCCCCCGCCGCGTACGCACATCCGCGCCTGGACGGCGCGGGCGTTGCTCCGGAAGACGACGCGCGCGTTGGGAAGCATCCCCTGCAGCCACAAGACGTCCGGCATCGCGCCGAAGGCGGTGTCCATGGTGATCAGGCCCATGCCCGCGCCGTCGCCGGCCTCGGGCGCGGGCTGGCCCGCGGCCACGTAGACGCCGTACGGCATGCGCAGCAGCTTGCGCGACACGATGTCCGGCTCCTCGAAAGGCTGGATGCGAAAGGCCAGGTCGGCCTCGCGGCGCGACAGGCTGAAGAGGCGCGAGTCCGTGAGCAGCTCGATGATCACGCGCGGTTGGCGTTGCGAGAATTCCGCGAGCACGGGCGTCAGCAGGTATTCCGCGAACCAGTCCGATGCCGTGATGCGCAGCATGCCCTCCAGCTGCTTCTCCTGCCCGGTGAGTTGCCGCTGCAGGGCGAGCGCTTCGTCTTCCATACGTTCGGCGTGGGCGAGGACGGCGGCACCCTCGTCGGTCAGCACGAAGCCGCTCTTGGTCCGCTGGAACAGTGTGTGGCCCACGGCCCGTTCCAGCGCCTGCAGCCGCCGGCCCATCGTCGGCTGGGTTTGCCCGAGCCGGCGTGCGGCCGCGCCCAGCGTGCCCTCGCGCGCGATGGCCAGGAAAACGCGCAGGTCGTTCCATTCCATCCCTGCAGCTCCAGCGGGGTGAGTGGCGGCCATTCAATTATGCATGGCCGCAATGCGGCTGTTCGGATTTCCGGGCGGATGCGGCGAGCGTAGCGTGGTGGCTCCCATCGCAGCGCCCGAGTCCATCATGAGCACGTCCCATTCCATGCAAGCCGCAGTGCTTGAAAACCACAGCGCACCGTTCCGCCTGGCCTCCATCCCCCGACCCATGCCGCAGGCGGGGCAGGTGTTGGTGCGCATCGCGGCCAGCGGGGTCAACCCGCTGGACCTGAAGATCCGCGCCGGTGCCGCCGAGCATGCACGCCATGCTCTGCCCGCCATCCTGGGCATCGACCTGGCCGGCGTGGTGGCCGCGGTGGGTCGGGGCGTCAGCGATTTCCGCGTTGGCGACGAGGTCTATGGCATGACTGGCGGCGTGGGTGGCCTGCAGGGTTCGCTGGCTGAATACGCCGCGGTCGACGCCAGCCTGCTCGCGTTGAAGCCAGCCCACTTCAGCATGCGCGAGGCCGCCTCGCTGCCGCTGGTGTTCATCACCGCGTGGGAAGGGCTGGTTGATCGCGCCCACGTCGGCGCCAGCCACACGGTACTGGTGCAAGGCGGCGCGGGTGGGGTCGGCAGCATGGCCATCCAGATTGCGCGCGCTTTCGACGCCCGGGTGTACGCCACCGATACCGCGGCACGCGGCACCCTCATCCGGCAGCTTGGCGCCATCCCGATCGACTACGCACAGGCTTCGGTCGAGGACTACGTCGCCGAGCACACCGCCGGCCGCGGCTTCGACGTGGTCTTCGATACGGCCGGTGGCGCCAGCCTGGATGCGTCATTCCGTGCCGTGTCGCGGTTCGGCCACGTGGTGAGTTCGCTGGGCTGGGGCACGCATGCGCTGGCGCCGCTCTCGTTCCGTGCGGCCACCTATTCGGGCGTTTTCACCCTGCTGCCGCTGCTGACCGGCGAGGGCAGGGCGCACCACGGCGACATCCTGCGCGAAGCCACGCGCCTGGCCGAGGCGGGACGGATCAGGCCACTGCTGGATGCCCGTCCGTTCACCCTCGAGACGGTGGACGACGCCTATGCGCTGATCGAGCAGCGGCAGGCACAGGGCAAGGTCGTCGTCAGCATCACGCGACGGGCAGATGCGGGATGACGCCGGCTGGCGTCCATACGGAGCGGTCCATGCGCACCCGGTTCGGAGCCGCTCGCGCTGGAGCCGGGCAGCGCATCGCCGGGGTCTGCCCCGGCGGCGCCGTCAGCGGCTCAACGCTTGCCCCTGGCCTCGAGCATCGCCTTGAGGTCGGCGAACGGGTTGCCGGTGGCGGGAGCTTGCCCGTCAGGCTCGTAGCCCGCGCCGCGCACGTGATCGATGTAGCGGGAGTGCTCGTTGTCGTGGCAGTACACGCACAACAGTTCCCAGTTGCTGCCGTCGGGCGGATTGAAATCGTGGTCGTGGTTGCGGTGATGCACCGTCAGTTCGCGCAGGTTGCTGCGCGTGAACTCGCGCCCGCACCGACCGCACACCCACGGGTACATCTTCAATGCCCGCTCGCGGTAGCCAAGCTCGCGCTGCTCGGCGGCGCGGCGGGCGTCGGCAACGATGCGGTCCAGTTTCGAAGTGTCGGGCGTGCGTTGGCTCATGGCGGGTTCCGGCGGCGGTGCTGCCTGCATTATCGCGCCTGCGGGAGCGGCGCGCGGTCACGAGACCTGCGTCCGACGCGGCGTTCCCGGGGGCGGTCGCTGGAGAGGACTTGGCGGGTGCGCCACAATGGCGTGGTTCCGTCACCAGGCGACCGCGCATGACCTACCTCTGGCTCAAATCCTTCCACCTGCTGTTCGTCATCGCCTGGATGGCCACGGTTTTCTATCTGCCGCGGATCCTGGTGAATCTCGCCGAAGCGGGCAACGACCAGGCGGTAGGGGAGCGTCTGCTCCTGATGGGGCGGCGGCTGTACAAGTTCGGCCACAACATGTTCGGCATCGCGTTCCTGTTCGGGCTCGTGTTGTGGCAGGGCTGGCGGGTGTTCCCCGCCACGCTGCCCAACGTGGCGTCGGGCACGCACTGGATCGATGTCAAGCTTGGATTGGTGGCACTTCTGCTGGGCTACTTCATTATCGTTGGTCGGCTGTTGAAGCATCGCGGAAACGGTGGCGCGCTGCCCTCGTCACGGGCATTGCGCTGGCTCAACGAATTGCCCGTACTGCTGTTGTTGGGCGTGATTTTCCTGGTGCTGGCCAAACCGTTCTGATCCATGATTCCCATCGGCTGGCGAATCGCCCGCCTGGTATGGGCCTACTGATGGCGGCCGTCGGCTGACTGCACGGCCAGCGCCCGGCGCTGCCACCCCTCGGTGGAGCCCGTGTCGCGGGCGGGCGCAGCAGGATCGAGGCCTGGCGAGGCCCGCGACGGGCGTGCCGGACGATGGTCTTCAGCGCCCGTGGTACTCGCGGTACCACTGCACGAAACGGGTGACGCCATCCTCGATCGAGGTGCCGGGCGCATAGCCGACGTCGCGGCGCAGGGCGGACACGTCGGCCCAGGTGTCGGGCACGTCGCCCGGCTGCATCGGCAGCAGGTTCTTTTCGACCGTACGGCCGAGGTTCTGCTCCAGCAGCTCGATGAAGCGCAGCAACTGCACCGGCTGGTCGTTGCCGATGTTGTAGACGCGGTAGGGCGCGTTGGACGTGCCCGGATTGGGATGCTCCGGGTCGTAGGCCGGATCGGGTTGGGCCGTATGGTCGAGCGTGCGGACCACACCCTCGACGATGTCGTCGATGTAGGTGAAGTCGCGGCTGTGGTTGCCGTGATTGAAGACGTCGATCGGCTCGCCGCGGCTGATGCGGTCGGCGAACAGGATCGGCGACATGTCCGGGCGGCCCCACGGACCGTACACGGTGAAGAAGCGCAGGCCGGTGGTAGGCAGGCCGTAGAGATGGCTGTAGCTGTGCGCCATCAGCTCGTTGGCCTTCTTGCTGGCGGCGTAGAGGCTGACCGGGTGGTCGACCGCATCTTCCACCGCGAAGGGCATCTTGCGGTTGGCGCCGTAGACGGAGCTGGACGAGGCGTAGACCAGGTGCTCGATCCGGCCGTGGCGGCAGCCTTCCAGGATGTTGAGAAAGCCGTCCAGGTTGCTCCGAACGTAGGCGCGCGGGTTCTTCAGCGAGTAGCGCACGCCGGCCTGTGCGGCCAGGTTCACCACGCGCTGCGGCTGGAACTCGGCAAAGGCGCGGTCGATCGCGTCGGCGTCCGCCAGGTCGGCGCGCAGGTGGGTATAGGCCGGGTGTCCGGCGAACTGCGCCAGGCGCGCCTCCTTCAACGACGGGTCGTAATAATCGTTGTGGTTGTCGATGCCGAACACTTCGTCGCCACGCGCGAGCAGGCGCTGGGCGAGCGCGGCGCCGATGAAGCCGGCGGTACCGGTGACGAGGATGCGCATCCGTTACGGTTCCAGTTTGGGACGGGGTATTCTAGCGGGCCGGAGCGTGAGGGCCGGGCGCACGGCGCACGGGATCCCGTCTCCTGCAAGGCATTCTCGGCTAGACTAGGCGTCCGTTCGAGACAAGGTGGCCCGCGCGTAAGCGCCGGTCGAGCGTGCGACATGGCGACTACCCTTTTCCATCGCTGACCTCCCGACGCCTTTGTTTCGTGCATGAAAGGGCGTTTCGCCCTTTTTTGATTTCCGGGGTTCCCATCCATGATCGAAGTGTCTCTCCCGGACGGCAGCAAGAAGCCGTTCGACCATCCCGTGACCGTCCAGGACGTGGCCGCCTCCATCGGCGCCGGCCTGGCCAAGGCGACGCTCGCCGGCAAGGTGGACGGCAAGCTGGTGGACGCCAGCTTCCCGATCGACCATGACGCCCGCGTGGAGATCGTCACCGAGAAGAGCCCCGAGGCGCTGGAGATCCTGCGCCACTCCACCGCGCACCTGCTGGCGCAGGCCGTGCAGCGCCTGTATCCGGGCGCGCAGGTCACGATCGGCCCGGTGATCGACAACGGCTTCTACTACGACTTCGCCTACGAGCGGCCGTTCACGCCCGACGACCTGGCGAAGATCGAGGCGGAGATGGAGAAGATCGTCAAGGAGGCGCTGCCGGTCTCGCGCTCGGTGAAGTCGCGCGACGAGGCGGTGAAGTTCTTCCGCGACCTGGGCGAGGTCTACAAGGCCGAGATCATCGAGTCGATCCCGTCCAACGAGGAGCTCTCGCTCTACACCCAGGGCGAGTTCACCGACCTGTGCCGCGGCCCGCACGTGCCCAATACGGCCAGGCTGCGATCGTTCAAGCTGATGAAGGTGGCCGGCGCGTACTGGCGCGGCGACAGCAACAACGCGATGCTGACGCGCGTCTACGGCACCGCCTGGCTCAACGACAAGGACCTCAAGGCCTACCTGCACCAGCTGGAGGAGGCCGAGAAGCGCGACCACCGCAAGATCGGCAAGGCGCTGGACCTGTTCCACCAGCAGGAAGAGAGTCCCGGCATGGTGTTCTGGCACCCGAACGGCTGGGCGATCTGGCAGCAGGTCGAGCAGTACATGCGCGGCGTGTACCGCAAGAGCGGCTACCAGGAAGTGCGTTGCCCGCAGGTGCTTGACGTGTCGCTGTGGAAGAAGTCCGGCCACTGGGACAACTACGCGGAAAACATGTTCTTCACCGAATCGGAGAAGCACACCTACGCGCTCAAGCCGATGAACTGCCCCGGCCACGTGCAGATCTTCAACACCGGCCTGCACAGCTACCGCGAGCTGCCGATCCGCTACGGCGAGTTCGGCGGCTGCCACCGCAACGAGCCCTCCGGCGCGTTGCACGGCATCATGCGCGTGCGGGCCTTTACCCAGGACGACGGCCACATCTTCTGCACGCCCGGGCAGATCGAAGCGGAGGTCACGGCCTTCCACCAGCAGGCCATGCAGGTGTACGGCGACTTCGGCTTCAAGGACATCGCGCTGAAAATCGCGTTGCGCCCCGACAAACGCATTGGCTCGGACGAGGTCTGGGACCGTGCCGAGGACGCATTGCGCAAGGCGCTTTCCTCCGCCGGCGTCCAATGGGAAGAGCTGCCGGGGGAGGGCGCCTTCTATGGCCCGAAGATCGAGTACCACATGAAGGATTCGATCGGCCGCGCCTGGCAGGTCGGCACCATGCAGGTCGATTTCATGATGCCCGAGCGGCTGGGCGCCGAGTATGTGGACGAGCAGTCGCAGAAGCGCCACCCGGTCATGCTGCATCGCGCCATCGTCGGTTCGATGGAACGCTTCATCGGCATCCTGATCGAGCACCATGCCGGCAACCTGCCGGCATGGCTGGCCCCGGTGCAGGCGGCGGTGTTCTCGATCACCGACGCCCAGGCCGGTTACGTGCGCGAGGTGACGCAAGCCCTTGTCGACAAAGGCTTCCGCGTCCAGGCCGATTTGCGCAACGAAAAAGTCGGCTATAAAATCCGCGAGCATACGCTGCAGAAGGTCCCTTATCTCCTCGTGGTCGGTGACCGCGAGAAGGAAGCGGGGGCCGTTTCCGTGCGTACCCGTTCGGGCGAGGATCTGGGCAGCATGCCGCTGGCCGCCTTCGCCGAACGACTACAGGCCGAAACGCGGCGTTGATGTTCCGCGTGGCCTAATTCAATAACTCTTCTGGAGGATAGTGGTATCGCTACCACCGACAACAAGGGCAACCGCCGTAACCTCGAAATCCGCGTGCCGCGCGTGCGCGTGATCGGCGTCGACTCGGAACAGCTGGGCATTCTCACCCGCGACGAGGCGCTGGCCATGGCGCAGGAAGCGGGCATGGATCTGGTCGAGATCCAGCCCAACGGCGACCCGCCGGTCTGCCGCATCATGGATTACGGCAAGTTCAAGTTCGAAGCCCAGAAGAAGGCGTCCGCCGCCAAGAAGAAGCAGAAGCAGGTCGAGATCAAGGAAGTGAAGTTCCGTCCGGTCACGGACGTGGGCGACTACCAGATCAAGCTGCGCAACATGCTTCGCTTCCTGGAAGAGGGCGACAAGGTCAAGGTCACGATCCGCTTCCGCGGCCGTGAGATGTCCCACCAGGACCTCGGCCAGAACCTGGCCAGGAAGATCCAGGAGGACATCGGCGACAACGGCCAGGTGGAATCCTTCCCCAGGCTGGAAGGACGCCAGATGGTCATGATGATCGGGCCGAAGAAGAAGCAGTAAACGAAAAGGCGGCCTCAGGGCCGCCTTTTTCTTGCCTCGGTTCCGCCGCTCCCGGGCCCTCTCCCGGAAGGGAGCCGACTGTGCCACCCACGTTGAACGGGCTTGCTGGCGGGAGAGAGGCGCCTGGCAACCCCTCAGCTTTCGAAGCGCACCAGGACCACGTCCGCCTCGACGAACTCGCCCTGGATCGCGGTCACGCTCTCGATGGCCCCTGCGCGCGGGGCCCTGAGCGCAAGTTCCATCTTCATCGCTTCCATCACCAGCAGTTCCTGGCCCTCCTCGACGCTGTCGCCGGGCCTGGCCTTGACCAGCACGATGCGGCCGGGCATCGGCGCGACGACCTGGTCCCCGCCGGCACTTCCGGTCGAAGCCCAGGCGAAAGCCGGGGCGCGCACGAAGGGGTAGCGGCGGCCGGCGGCGTCGTGCAGCAGGACACGGGTGTCGTCGACCAGTGCGGGCAGGCGCTGGGCCTCGCCGTCGAAGCGGGCGCTCAGCACGTCGGGCTCCAGGCGCGCCCCGCGGACCTCGCAGGCCACCTCGCCGTGTTCCAGCCGATAGTCGCCATCGTGGCCGTAGGCCGAGATCTCGTAGCGCTGCTCGCGCAGCGACAGGGCCACTACCCGCTTGCCGGCATGGCCGATGCGCCAGGCATCGGCGCTGGCCCAGGGCGAATGCGGGTCGGCGGCGTTGCCCGACACGCTGCGCTCTTCCTGCAGCAGCGCCGCGCTGGCGGCGGCGAACAACACGCGGCCGGGTGGCGATGCGTCGCCTTCGAGGAACTCGTCCAGGTGCCGGTCGAGGTAGCCGGTGTCGATGCGTCCCTCGACCACTGACGGATGCCGCGCCAGCCGCTCGAGGAAGGCGACGTTGGATTTGGGACCCACGATCTCGCACTGGGCGAGCGCCTCGCGCAACCGTTGCAGCGCCTTGGGGCGCTCGGTGTCCCAGACGATCAGCTTGGCGATCATCGGGTCGTAGAAGATCGTGACCGTGTCACCCTCGACGACGCCGCCATCGATGCGCACGTGCTTCGACGGTGCCGGCAGGCGCAACCGCACCAGCTTGCCGGAGCCCGGCAGGAAGTTCTGTTCGGGGTCTTCGGCGTACAGGCGCACCTCGATGGCGTGGCCGTGCGCCCGGATCTGCTCCTGCCCGAGTGGCAGCGGCTGGCCGGCGGCCACGCGCAGCTGCCACTCGACCAGGTCCAGGCCCAGCGTCTTCTCGGTGACGGGGTGCTCGACCTGCAGGCGCGTGTTCATCTCCATGAAGAAGAACTCGCCGTCGGCGCCGACGATGAACTCGACCGTGCCGGCACCGACGTAGTCGACCGCCCTTGCGGCCGCCACCGCCGCCTCGCCCATCGCCTGGCGGCGCGCCGGGGTGAGGAAGGGCGAGGGTGTCTCCTCCAGCACCTTCTGGTAGCGCCGCTGCGAGGAGCACTCGCGCTCGTTGAGATGGATCACGTTGCCGTGCGTGTCGCCGAACACCTGGAACTCGATGTGGCGCGGATGCTCCACGTAGCGCTCCAGGATCACCCGTGTGTCGCCGAAGGCGTTGGCCGCCTCGCGCTGGGCCGAGGCCAGTGCGTCGGCGAACTCGCCCTCGCCGCGCACGATGCGCATGCCCTTGCCGCCGCCGCCGGCCGCGGCCTTGATCATCAGCGGGAAGCCGGTCTTGCGCGCCTGTTCGGCGAGGAACGCCGGGTCCTGGTTCTCGCCGTGATACCCGGGCACGAGCGGGACCGCGTGCTTCTCCATCAGTGCCTTGGCGGCCGCCTTGGAGCCCATCGCGTCGATGCTCGCGGGCCTGGGGCCGATGAACACGACGCCGGCCTCGACACAGGCGCGCGCGAAGCCGGTGTTCTCCGACAGGAAGCCGTAGCCGGGGTGGATCGCCTGCGCGCCCGCCTTCCTGGCCACCTCGAGGATCGCGTCGCCGCGCAGGTAGGAGTCGGCCGGACGCGGGCCGCCGATCGGCCAGGCCTCGTCGGCCAGCCGCACGTGCTGGGCGTCCCGGTCGGCCTCCGAATACACCGCGATGGTGTGGATGCCGAGGCGGCGGCAGGTGCGGATCACGCGGCAGGCGATCTCGCCACGGTTGGCAATCAGTACGCGCTCGAACATGCAGGGTTGTCCCCAAGTCGATGCAAAGCCCGGCAAATTAGCAGATATGCCGTGTGTAGCCGATGCGCAGCGCAGCACGAGGCCGGCCGGGGAGGGCTATCATTGCCGGTCGCCGCCCGACGACCTGTAGCAGCGCCCCCTGTGCGCGACCGGGATCACGGCGGTCGCGCACAGGGTGCGCTCCTAAAAGAGCCCCGCGAGGCATGCCTTGAAAAAATCCGATTTCGATTTCGATCTGCCGCCCGAGTTGATCGCCCAGGCACCGTTGCCGGAGCGTTCGGCCAGCCGGTTGCTGAGGATGGACCCCGTGGCCCGCACGCTGGAGGATCGCCAGTTCCGCGACCTGCCCTCTTTCCTGCGCCCCGGTGACATGCTGGTGTTCAACGACACCCGCGTGCTGCCGGCGCGGCTGTACGGTCGCAAGGAGTCCGGCGGCGCGGTGGAGATCCTGATCGAGCGCGTCACCGGGGCGCACGAAGCAACGGTGCAGCTGGGGGTGAGCAAGAAGCCGAAGGAGGGCGGCCGCATCGAGCTGGGCGATGGCAGCCATGCCACCGTGCTGGGGCGCGACGGGGCGTTCTTCAGGCTGCGCTTCGAGTCGCCCGAGCCGCTGGAAAAGCTGCTCGCCAGGCTGGGCGAGATGCCGCTGCCGCCGTACATCGAGCGCCACGCCGACGCCTCGGACCTGGAGCGCTACCAGACCGTCTACGCCCGCGAACCCGGTGCGGTGGCCGCGCCTACCGCGGGCCTGCACTTCGACGAACCGCTGCTCGGACGCCTGCGCGAACTGGGCGTGGAAACCGGATACGTGACGCTGCACGTGGGCGCCGGCACGTTCCAGCCGGTGCGCGTTGACGACATCCACCGGCACACGATGCATCGCGAGTGGCTCAACGTCGGCGCCGCGCTGGTGGAGAAGATGCGCCGCACGCGCGCGGCCGGCGGCCGGGTGATCGCGGTGGGCACGACGGTGGTGCGGGCGCTGGAAAGCGCCACGACGGACGGGCAGGTGCATCCGTTCGCGGGCGAGACGCAGATCTTCATCTTCCCGGGCTACCGCATCACCAGCATCGATGGCCTGATCACCAATTTCCATCTGCCGCAGTCGACCCTGCTGATGCTGGTGTCGGCGCTTGCCGGTCGGGAGTTCGTGCTGGAGGCGTACCGGCATGCGGTGCGCGAGCGGTACCGGTTCTTTTCCTACGGCGATGCGATGCTGATCCTGCCGCGCGCCTGATTCCTTCTCCAGCAAGGGCTGGAGTGGGCTTCGGCCCACCGGGACGTGCATGGCGAGTGCGGTGGGCTGAAGCCCACCCTGCCCGGGACATGGCTTGGGTCAGGTTCGGCAAGAAGCGCGGCGATGCGATAATGCCGCGATGACATCCATGACTTTCGAACTGCTGGCCCGCGACGGCGCGGCCCGCCGCGGTCGACTGGCCTTTGGCCGCGGCACCGTCGAAACCCCGGCCTTCATGCCGGTGGGCACCTACGGCTCGGTCAAGGCGATGATCCCGCGCGACCTTGCGGAGCTGGGCGCCGAGATCATTCTGGGCAACACCTTCCACCTCTACCTGCGCCCCGGCCTGGAGATCGTGGAGAAATTCGGCGGCCTGCACCGCTTCATCGGCTGGAACAAGCCGATCCTCACCGACTCCGGCGGCTTCCAGGTCTTCTCGCTGGCGCACAAGCGCAAGCTGGCCGAGGAGGGCGTGACCTTCGCCTCGCCGGTCGACGGCTCCAAGGTGTTCCTCTCGCCGGAGGTGTCGATGAAGATCCAGACCGTGCTGGACTCGGACATCGCCATGATCTTCGACGAGTGCACGCCCTATCCGGCAACGGAGAAACAGGCGGCCGACTCGATGGAAATGTCGCTGCGCTGGGCCGAACGCTCGCGCCGCGCCTTCGACGATCTGAACAACCCCAACGCCCTGTTCGGCATCGTGCAGGGCGGCGTGTACGCGCCGCTGCGCCGCCGTTCGGCCGAGGGCCTGGTCGGCATCGGCTTCGATGGCTACGCGGTGGGCGGTCTGGCCGTGGGCGAGCCGGAAGCCGAGCGAAACCACACGCTCGACTTCACCGTGGGCCTGCTGCCGCAGGACAAGCCGCGCTACCTGATGGGCGTGGGCCGGCCCGAGGACATCGTCGAGGCGGTGCGCCGCGGCATCGACATGTTCGACTGCGTGATGCCGACCCGCAACGCCCGCAACGGCTTCCTGTTCGTGCCGGAGGGCACCCTGCGCATCCGCAACGCCAGGTATGCCGACGATACCCGCGTGATCGAGGAAGGCTGCGACTGCTATGCCTGCGCCAATGGTTTCTCACGCGGCTACCTGCGCCACCTGGACCGCTGCAACGAGATCCTCGCCAGCACGCTCGCCACGCACCACAACCTGCGTCACTACCAGCGGCTCATGGCCGGCCTGCGCGGGGCGATCGCCGCGGGTTCGCTGGAGGACTTCGTGGCCGCCTTCTACGCCCGCCGCCAGGCGACCCCGTAGGAGCGCACCCGGGCGCGAACGCCATGCAGTGGGCTGCCAGGCCGTCGGCAGCCATGCGCACGGCGGTCGCGCCCGGGTGCGCTCCTACAGTAGGCGGTCGGGGCTGAAGGGAACTTCCCGAGGGGTTGTCTACCAAAGGCGGAATGCCGTGTTGCACCGCGATGCGGGGGACGCGTGAAGTTGCCGTGCATGCCCTTGGGCCGCATGGCATAATCCAAGACCTTTTTCTGGCGCGGGCGAATTTTCCTGTCCACGCCACTACTTGCAGGATGAAACGATGAGTCTTCCCATGTCCCTCGTGATCGCCCAGGCCGCCCCCGCCGCTGCGCCGGGCAACCCGCTTTTCAGCTTCCTGCCGCTGATCGCGCTGTTCGTCATCTTCTACTTCCTCATGATCCGGCCGCAGATGAAGCGCCAGAAGGAACACCGCAACATGGTGTCCGCGCTGGCCAAGGGCGACGAAGTGGTCAGCAACGGCGGCATCGCCGGGCGCGTGGAAGAGGTGGGCGAGAGCTTCCTGACCATCGAGATCGCGCCGAACGTCAGGATCAAGCTGCAGAAGGGCGCCATCTCCCAGGTACTGCCCAAGGGCACGCTGAAGTCGTCCTGATACACGGCCAGCCAGGCCATCCGCCGCGGCTTCAGGGGCCGCGGCCTTCGAAGTAACGAGAACGGGCTTCCCAGGCATGAGTGACTTTCCACGCTGGAAATACGCGCTGGTCGCGTTGGTATTGCTGTTCGGCATCATCTACGCATTGCCCAACGCGTTCCCGCCGGTGCCGTCGGTGCAGGTGCTGGCCACGCACGGCGCCCCGCTCGATGCCTCGGTCAAGCAGAAGGTTGCCGACGCGCTGACCGCGCAGAAGGTTCCCTATAGCGGGCTGGCGATCGAGGGGGACCATTTGGTCGCCGACTTCCCGAACGCCGACGTGCAGGCCAAGGCAGCCGACGTGGTCAAGACCGCGCTCGGCGACAACTACACCGTCGCGCTCAACCTTGCGTCGACCGTGCCGGGCTGGCTGCGCGCCATCCATGCCGACTCGATGCCGCTGGGCCTGGACCTGCAGGGTGGCGTGCACTTCCTGATGGCGGTGGACCAGAACGCGGTGGTCGACAAGCAGGAAGAGCGCTACGCGGATGACATCCGCAGCCTGCTGCGCGAGAAGAACATCCGTTACGAGTCGGTGACCCGCAACGCCCAGCGCGGGCAGGGCATCAGCGTGGTGCTGCGCTCGGCCGCCGATCGCAGCGCCGCCACCGATGCGATCGCCACCGAATATCCCGACCTGCTGGTGCAGGACGGGCCCAGCACCGGCGACCGCTTCGTGCTCACCGCCAAGGTCAAGCCCGAGAAGCTTCGCGAGCTGGCGCTGGCCACCATCCGCCAGAACACCGCGACCCTGCGCAACCGCATCAACGCGCTGGGCGTGTCCGAACCGCTGATCCAGCAGCAGGGTGAAGACCAGATCGTGGTGGAGTTGGCCGGCGTGCAGAACCCGGCCGAAGCCAAGAAGGTGATCGGCGCCATCGCCACCCTGGAATACCGCGCCGGCATCGGTTATCCGGGCGACCCGCGTGCCGTCGAGGCCGCGCGCACCGGCAACGTCCCGCCGGACGCCAACCTCTACTACGAGCGCGGCACCAACCGCCCGGTGCTGGTCTCCAAGCGCATCATCGCCACCGGCGACGAGCTGGTGGACGCCTCCTCCGGCGTCGATCAGCAAAGCGGCACGCCGAAGGTGGACGTTACCCTGAGCGCCTCCGGCGCGAAGAAGATGCTCGACTTCACCAGCTCCAATGTCGGCAAGCCGATGGCGGTGGTGTACGTGGAGACCGTCTACGACACCAAGATCGTCGACGGCAAGGAAGTGCACATCCCGCACACCACCCAGGAGGTCATCAGCGACGCGACCATCCAGGGCGTGTTCGGCAAGAACTTCCAGACCACCGGCCTGAACAGCCCCAAGGAAGCCTCCGAGCTCGCGCTGCTGCTCAAGGGCGGCTCGCTTGCCGCGCCGATGAACATCACCTCGCAGTCGGTGATCGGCCCGAGCATGGGCCAGGACAACATCGAGAAGGGCCTGCGCGCGGTGCTGCTGGGCCTGGGACTGGTGCTGCTGGCCGCGGCGATCTACTACCACCTGTTCGGCCTGGTGGCCGACATCGCGCTGTTCTTCAACCTGGTGATCCTGGTCGCGGTGATGTCGATGATCGGGGTGACGCTGACGATGCCGGGCATCGCCGGTATCGTGCTGACGCTGGGCATGGCGATCGACGCCAACGTGCTGATCTGCGAGCGCGTGCGCGAGGAACTTCGCAACGGCTCCAGCCCGCACGCGGCGATCCGCGCCGGCTACGACAAGGCCTGGTCGACCATCCTGGACGCCAACGTCACCCACCTGATCGCGGCGCTGGCGCTCACCACCATGGGCTCGGGCCCGATCAAGGGCTTCGGCGTGACGCTGCTGATCGGCATCCTGACCTCGATGTTCACCTCGGTCACCGTGACCCACGCGATCACCGCGCTGATCCACGGCAACCGCAAGCTCAAGACGCTGTCGGTCTGAGGACGTACTAACGATGGAAATCTTCAACCACAACAGCAACGTGCCGTTCCTGCACTGGCGCAAGATCAGCATCGTCATCGCGGCGCTGCTGATGATCGCCTCGGTGGGGCTGCTGCTCACCCGGGGCCTCAACTACGGCCTGGACTTCACCGGCGGCATCTCGGTCGAGGTCAAGTACGACCGGACGATCGACATCGCCGATGTACGCAAGGCGCTGGACGAGGCCGGCATCGAGAACCCGGTGGTGCAGAGCCTGGGCGGTTCGCGCCAGGTGCTGATCCGCCTGCAGCCGAAGGTCGACGGCAAGGAAGGCGCCGGCGGCCCGGGCGAGGGCGCTTCGGCGCGCGCCGACAAGGTCGCCGCCAGCGTGATGGCCGCGCTCAGGAAGGAGCGGCCGGATGCGGTGGAGAGCAGCCACAGCTTCGTCAGCCCGCAGGTGGGCGACGAGCTCAAGAGCGACGGCTCGATCGCCGCGATCTTCGTGATCATCGGCATCGGCGTGTACCTGTGGATCCGTTTCGAGCGCCGCTTCGCGATCGCCGCGCTGCTCACCGAGGTGCACGACACGCTGGTGACGCTGGGCGTGATCTCGCTGGTGCAGCGCGAGTTCGACCTGACCGTGCTGGCCTCGGTGCTGGCGGTGATCGGCTACTCGATCAACGACAAGGTGGTGGTGTTCGACCGCATCCGCGAGCTGTTCCGCCTCGCCCGCAAGGCCGACCCGGAGGAGATCCTCAACCGCTCGATCAACACCACGCTGTCGCGAACCATCATCACCTCGCTGTTCACCGGCATCACCATGGCCGCGCTGTATTTCTTCGGCGGCCCGCAGGTGCACGGGTTCGCGATCACCATGTTGATCGGCATCGTCGTCGGCACGCTGTCCTCGATCTTCGTGGCCAGCCCGATCCTGCTGTGGCTGGGCGTGTCCAAGAAGGACCTGATGCCGCAGACCAGGGACAACCCGGAGCTTGCGCGGCGCCCCTGAGGCGATCGTGTTCCCCAAAGAAAGCCCGGCCTTGTGCCGGGCTTTTTTTGTCTGTCCGTCACCATTCACGGGACACGCCGCGAAGGAGATCCGATTCGCACCTCGCCGGTTCAATTTTTCCGCCGGTCGACCGATAACCCGGAGTGATCGCAAGGCGGCGCGCGCCCGGAGTGGGAAATGCTGGTTCTGGTTGGAACGTTGGTCGTCATCGGTTGCGTGCTTGGCGGCTATGTGATGTCGCATGGACAGCTGCTGGCGCTGTGGCAACCCTACGAGCTGCTGATCATCTTCGGGGGTGCGATCGGCGCCTTCCTCACCGCCAATTCCAGCAAGGTGGTCAAGGCGTCGCTGCGCGAGGCCGCGGCGCTGGTAAAGGGTCCGAACTACAAGAAGCAGGACTACGTGGATCTGCTGGCACTGCTGTACGACATCTTCGGTGTCATGCGCAAGGAAGGCGTGCTCGGGATGGAATCCCACATCGAGGATCCGCAGTCGAGCGCGGTGTTCTCGGCCTATCCGCGGCTGCTGCGCGAGCACCACCTGGTCGAGTTCATCACCGACTGCCTGCGCCTGATCGTGGGCGGCAGCATGGAGCCGCACGAGCTGGAGGCGCTGCTGGACGCCGAGGTGGAAAACCACCACCACGAGGCCGAGGCGCCGGCGCAGGCGGTGGCCAAGATGGCGGATGCGCTGCCTGGCTTCGGCATCGTCGCGGCGGTGCTGGGCATCGTCACCACCATGTCCAACCTGGGCGGCGACACTTCGCGGATCGGCGAACACATTGCCGGCGCGCTGGTCGGCACCTTCCTGGGCATCCTGCTCTGCTACGGGTTCATCGGACCGGTGGCGGCGGCGATGGAAAGCCGTGTGCGCGAGGACGGCAAGGCCTTCGAGTGCGTCAAGGTGGCGCTGCTGGCCAATCTGCGCGGCTACAACCCGAAGGTGTCGGTCGAGTTTGCGCGCAAGGTGCTTTCGGCGCATGCGCGACCGAACTTCCAGGATCTCGAGGACCACCTCAAGAGCGTGCGCGCGGGAGCCGGCGCATGAGCGAGGGGGGCGGCACGCCGATCATCATCAGGCGGGTGAGAAAAAAGGTGCACGGCTACCACGGCGGCGCCTGGAAAGTGGCTTATGCCGACTTCGTCACGGCGATGATGGCGTTCTTCCTGGTGATGTGGATCCTCGGCGCCGGCACGCGCGAACAGAAGGCGGCGATTTCCGAGTACTTCAAGAACCCCAGCATGACGCCCGGCAACGCCACCATCGCGCCGCCGGGCCGGGTGGGACCCGGTGGTGCCAGCGACGCCGCCATCCAGTTGGGCGGCGCGATGGACCTCTCGCACGGTCCCGGCAAGGATCGCCACAACGGTCCGGCCGTGCCGGTGTCCAGGGAGGCCATCGAAAAGCGTGCGCGCGAGCAGGAGCGGGCGCGCCTGCAGGAACTGATGCAGCAGCTGCACGCGGCGATCCAGAACAGCCAGGCGCTGGCGCCGTTCAAGGACCAGTTGCTGCTGGACATCACCTCCGAGGGACTGCGCATCCAGATCGTCGACAAGCTCAACCGGCCCATGTTCGACCTGGGCAGCGCGCAACTGAAGGACTACACCCGCGCGATCCTCGCCGAGCTGGGCATCTTCATCAACCGCGTGCCCAACCACATCAGCATCACCGGCCACACGGACGATGCGCCGTACGCCGACGAGCGCGATTACAGCAACTGGGAGCTTTCCACCGACCGCGCCAACGCGGCCCGGCGCGCGTTGCTCGCCGGCGGCATGGACAAGGGCAAGACCGCCCGCGTGGTCGGACTGGCCGCCTCGGTGCCGCTGGACAGGACGCACCCGGACAATCCGATCAACCGGCGCATCAGCATCATCGTGATGACCAGGGAAGCGGAGGCGGCGGCGTTGTCGCAGGACGTGGTCGAAACCCGGCCCGCGCCCGGCAAGGCGCAGCCGACGGCATCGGTCCCGGTGCCGCTCGCGCCGACCGCCGATGCGGGTCCGGCATCCACGTCGCCTTCCGAAACCCAGCCTGCGGGCAATGTCCTGCAGGCCGCGCCGATGGCCGCTGCGGCACTGCCGGTGCCGCCGACGCTGCGCCCGGCCGGCCGCTAGCTCCGTTTCTTGCGGCCCCGATCGCGGGAATCCTGCGCTCGGCCACAGCCTCCCTTGTGGGAGCCCACTTGAGGGCGATGCCTGACGCCACGCGCCCCGTGATACCGGGGCCGGCAAAGCAAAGGCATTCGTAACGGAAAGGATATGCGCCAGTCGCCTGGCAACCGCCCGTCAGGCCCAGGCCCGGCGCGATTCGCGGAAGGGCGGGTAGTAGGCGAACACGTGGTTCGGACTGCCGTAGAAATCCATGTCCTCGATATGCTCGCCGCCCAGTCGCTCGGCCACGCGATCGGAGGCTTCGTTGCCGATGCGCACCAGGCTGATCACGCGCGCCGCGTGCAGCTGGTTCCAGGCGAACTCGAGGATGGCGTGGCCCGCCTCGGTGGCGTAGCCCCGATGGCGGAACTCGGGCTTGAGCATCCAGCCGAGCTCCAGGTCCGGCCAGCCCTCCGGGTACATCAGGCCGGCGCGGCCGATGAACTGGCCCGTGTCCTTCAGCTCCAGCGCCCACATGCCGCAGCCGCGCAGTTCCCAATGCCCGAGCAGCATGGCCAGCGAGCGCCAGGCGCCGGTGCGGTCCAGCGGCTGGCCGTCGCCGATCCAGCGGGTGCTGTCGGGGTCGGCGAGCATGGCGGCGTAGTCGTCGAAGTGGCGCGCTGCCAATGCGGTCAGGCGCAGGCGTGGCGTTTCGAGGGTGGGAATATCTTGCATCGTCGTCGGTACAGCGGCCGTTACCTGAACAATCGGCTCAGCGCACGCGTACTTGAGGCCAGGCTTTCGGCCCATTCGTACCCGACGATCTTCTCACCGGTGGCGGCATCGATAAAGTCTTCGGCCTGTCCTGGCGGCAGCAGGTGCCGGTAGTCCACGGTGAGCTCGGTGCCGGCTGGCAGGTCGGCGAGCGCGAACACGAAGCCCAGATGCCACAGTCCGTTGGGCTCGAAGCTGTGGTTGATGTAGCACTCGTCGGGCCAGTCCGGCGAGAGTGTGTAGCGGTCTTCGAACCAGCGTGCGCTGGCGTAGGCCATTTCCGGCCGCGCGGCCAGGTCGGCCGCGCTCCAGGTGCAGTCGATCGCGTCTGGTGCGGTGACGATGCGCCCGGCGGCCACGTCCTCGTCAAGGAACAGGCCCTTGCCGGCGCCGCCGATGGTGGAGGCGGCAATGCGGTAACGCGGAAGGATCATGGCGTGCCGGTGGCGTGGAAAGCGCGCGAGTGTAGCGCAAGCGCGAAACGGCGCCGGCTGCGTCCCCGGTCGTTCGGAAGGGGACCACCAGATGCCCGTCCCTGGGCGGTGGCCTGCCACTGCCATGGCTGGAGGAGCGCTCCGCGCCCCTGCGGGTGGTTGGGGAGAAGGGCGGGGTTGGCCGGCGTTGAAGGCCTCCGCCCCTTTCCCAACCGGTTCCCCCGGTGTGACCCGGGGGCCGAACGCTCTGCTGCCGATCAGCCCTTGGCGGCTGCCTTGGCCTTGGGGTGTGCCTTCTTCTTCGGCGTTGCCTTCGGCGGCGGCAGGTCGCCACTGAAGCGGATGGCGTCGTGGTTGCGTTCGAGCGTGCCCTTGCCGATGCCCTTGACCTGGGCCAGGTCCTCCACACGCTTGAACGGGCCATGGGCCTGGCGCCAGGCGACGATCGCCTGCGCCTTGGACTGGCCGATGCCGTCCAGCGACCTGGCGATGGTGGCGGCGTCGGCCTTGTTGATGTTCACCGGCGTGGCGGCGAATGCCGGCAGCGCGAACGAGGCCGCGACGGCCAGTGCGGCGAGCAGTTGGCGGAACTTCGACTGCATGGGTCTCCCTCCCTGGGATGCGTTGAACGGCGCCATTGCCGTCCGGCAAGTGTGGCCACGGCCAGCGGCGAGGGCAGTCGGTGGGAGTCGTGGCGTCCGGGCGGTGCCGGTCGCCCGCGCCTGTGGGCGATGTCCGACGCCGTGTCGGCCGTGACGGGCTCTTCCGGCGCCGCTGGTACACTAGGCGGCTTCCCCGTACGCATTTGAGGAGTCTCGCCCATGGATACCGCGCGCCTGTCCGGCTTCATCGGTGGCTTGTGGGACGAAGAGATCGTGCCGCAGCTCGTCGAGTACATCCGCATCCCCAACAAGTCGCCGATGTTCGACGCGCAGTGGGCCGAGCACGGCTACATGGACCAGGCGGTGTCGCTGCTGGAGCGCTGGGCGCGCGGCAAACTGGCTTCGCTCGAGGGCGCCACGCTCGAGGTGGTGCGCTTGCCGGGGCGCACGCCGCTGATCTACATCGACGTGCCCGCCACGCTGGCCGGCTGCGATGACACCGTGGTGCTCTACGGCCACCTCGACAAGCAGCCGGAAATGACCGGCTGGGCCGAAGGCCTGGGCCCATGGACCCCGGTGATCAAGGGCGACAAGCTTTATGGCCGTGGCGGCGCGGACGACGGCTACGCTATGTTCGGCTCGCTCTCGGCGCTGCTGGCGCTGGCCGAGCAGGGCGTGCCGCACGCACGTTGCGTGATCATGATCGAAGCCTGCGAAGAGTCGGGCAGCTACGACCTGCCGCATTACGTCGACCACCTGTCCGCCCGCATCGGCAACCCCTCGCTGGTGGTGTGCCTGGATTCGGGCTGCGGCAACTACGACCAGCTCTGGCTGACCACTTCGCTGCGCGGCATGACCGGCGGCGAACTGACCGTGCAGGTGCTGGAGGAAGGCGTGCACTCGGGCGACGCGTCCGGCGTGGTGCCTTCCAGCTTCCGCATCCTGCGCGAGATCCTTTCGCGGCTGGAGGATCCGGCCACCGGCAAGATCAAGCCGGAAGAATTGTACGTAGAGATCCCGCCGCAGCGGGTGGAGCAGGCGCGTCGCTCCACCGAGGTGCTGGGCGAGGCGGTCTACGACAAGTTCCCGTTCGTCGAGGGCATGCAGCCGGTGACCGGCGATCTGGTCGAGCTGGTGCTCAACCGCACCTGGCGCCCGCAGCTGGCGGTGACCGGCATCGGCGGCATGCCGGCGCTGGAAAGCGCCGGCAACGTGCTGCGCCCGTTCACCGCGGTGAAGCTCAGCCTGCGCGTGCCGCCGACCCTCAACGGCGCCAAGGCCGGCAGGTTCCTGAAGGAGCTGCTGGAGAAGGATCCGCCCTACGGCGCCAAGGTCAGCTTCAAGCTGGAGAAGGACGGCAGTGGCTGGAACGCGCCGCAGTTGTCGCCGTGGCTGGAGCAGGCGGTGGCCGAAGCTTCCGAGCACTACTTCGGCGCGCCGGCGGCGTACATGGGCGAGGGTGGCTCGATCCCGTTCATGGGCATGCTGGGCGAGAAGTTCCCGCAGGCACAGTTCCTGATCACCGGTGTGCTGGGCCCGCACTCCAACGCGCATGGTCCCAACGAGTTCCTGCACATCCCCACCGGCAAGCGGGTCAGCATGGTGGTGGCCGAGGTGGTCGCGCGCCACGGCGAACAGGCCCGCAAGGGCTGATCCCATGGGCGAGCCGGCCGACACGCTCGCCGCGCGCTGGGCCGCCGTGCGCCAGCGCGTGGATGAGGCCTGCCGCGCTGCCGGACGCGATCCAGCCGGGGTGGACGTGTTGCCGGTCAGCAAGACCTTCGGACCGGAAGTGGTTCGCGAGGCAGCTGCGCTGGGCCTCACGCGCTTCGGCGAGAACAGGGTGCAGGAGCTGCGCGAGAAGGCGGCCGCGCTGGCCGACCTCAAGCTCGAGTGGGTGCTGATCGGCCACCTGCAGACCAACAAGGCCAGGGACGTGGCGCGACTGGCCAGCGAGGTGCAATCGCTGGACCGGCTGGAACTGGCCGAGGCGCTGCACCGGCGCCTGGAGGCCGAAGGCCGCACGCTCGACGTGCTGGTGCAGGTCAAGACCTCGCCCGAGGAAAGCAAGCAGGGCCTCCCGCCGGATGAACTGCCGGCCTTCCTCGACCGCCTGCGCGATCACCCCATGCTGCGCGTGCGCGGGCTGATGACCATGGCCGTGCAATCGGACGATGCCGAGGCCGTGCGCGCCTGTTTCCGCGGTCTGCGTGAGCTGCGCGATGCCGCGGTGGGGCGGGGGCATGAGTTGCCGCGCCTGTCGATGGGCATGAGCGGGGATTTTCCGCTTGCCATCGCCGAGGGCGCCACCGAGGTTCGCATCGGCACGGCGATCTTCGGGCGGCGCTGAGCGCACCCTGCGCGCGATCGGGACCATGGCGGTCGCGCACAGGGGCGCTCCTGCAGGAGGCGGCCGCCTGCCTCTCTCTTGTGCTTCCGGTCACACGCCTGTGTGAACGTTTCGAAACGCCAGGGTTTGCTTAACGTCAATCCAACATCCAGGCGGGTGCCCTTTGTTAACGTCGGTCCCCTCGCCAAGCCGCCACGGCGGTCCTGGCCAAGCCCCGACCCGCAAAGGGATCCTGCATGCCCTGCCAGCGCCTGATCGCCACCGCCGCCCTGTTTGCCGCGTTGCTCGCGATCGCGCCTGCGCATGCCGCCCAACCCACGGTTCCCACCCCGGCTATGGCGCCGCTGCTGGCCCCGCTGCCTGCGGCCAACCTGGCCTCGGCGTTGGCCCATGCCACGCTGCCGGCCGACCCGGCTGCGCTGGTGCCGGTGCAGGCCGAAGATGCCGGTCCGGCCGACGAGGCTTCCCGGCTGCGCCAGGCGCTGGTCGCGCTGGCGATGAAGCTGCGCGACGTGCGCTACGTCCGCGGCGGACGCTCGCCATCCACCGGTTTCGATTGCAGCGGTTTCGTGCGCTACGTGTTCGCCCATGCGATCGGCCTGCATCTGCCGGCCAACTCGGCGCGGCAGTTCCTGGCCGGCACCAGGGTCAAGCGTGGCGACATGCAACCGGGCGACCTGGTGTTCTTCCACACCCGCGGCAAGAAGCGCATCTCGCATGTGGGCATCTACCTGGACAACGGCCGCTTCATCCACTCGCCCTCGGCGGGCAAGTCGGTGGAGGTCTCCAGCCTCGACGAGGCGTACTGGGCCAAGCGGTTCGCCGGTGCGCGCCGTCCCGAGGGCATTGCGCAGAACGGTTGAAGGGGAAACACCCACGGGGTTTTCCACAGTCGGGCCGCCAACAGGCGGCCTTTTTTCATGGGCATCGCAGCGGATGGCCGCACCCCTCGCGCCCGGCCGGCGACCTGCGCTCAGGGCGAACCGGCGTCTGGGTCGTAGCCATGCGGGCCGCCGGAACCGTTCGCGTTGAACACAGGCTGCAGGCCGAAGTCGAAACACCGCCCCAGGCTCGAAGCCGGCGTGGCCTTCAGCCGGTTCCGTTTGGGTTACCCTCACGAAGCCTCCAGTGGATTACCCATGCCTTTCCATCTCCCGCCCGTTACCCGCAACCTGCTCATCGCCAATGTCGCGGTCTACCTGCTGCAGTTGCTGCTGGGCGATGTGCTGGTCATGCATTTCGCACTCTGGCCCTGGGGGCCGGACCATTTCCTGCCCACGCCCGACGGCATGGTCGCCATCGGCTTCCGCCCGTGGCAGCTGGTCAGCTATGCCTTCATGCATGGCGGCTTCGAGCACATCGCGTTCAACATGCTCGCGCTCTACATGTTCGGCGGGCCGATCGAGCGGCTGTTCGGTGGTCGCGAGTTCCTGCTCTACTATTTCGTCTGCCTGATCGTGGCGGCGCTCGCGCAGTTGATGGTCGTGCAATGGTTCACCCACGGCTTCTACCCGACGCTGGGCGCTTCGGGCGCGATCTTCGGACTGTTGCTGGCTTTCGGCATGATGTATCCGCACGAGAAGATGATGCTGATCTTCCTGCCGGTACCGATGCCCGCCTGGCTGTTCGTGACCGGCTACGCGGTGATCGAGCTGTTCCTGGGCGTGACCGGCACGCAGGCCGGGGTGGCCCATTTCGCGCATTTGGGTGGCATGCTGGGTGGCTACGTGCTGATCGAATACTGGCGCGGGCGACTGCCGATCAAACCCAGGCGCAGGTTGATGCGCTGACCTTTCCCTTCCTGACGGGCACCACATGAGCGAGCAACTCCAGCGGCAGCTCACGCCGCGCCATATCACCTTCATGGCTCTGGGCATGTGCATCGGCGCGGGCCTGTTCCTGGGCTCGGCCAGCACCATCAAGCTGGCCGGGCCCTCGGTGCTGATCGCCTACCTGTTCGGCGGCACGATGATCTTCGTGATCATGCGCGCACTGGGCGAAATGGCCGCACACGAGCCGATCGCCGGCTCCTTCAGTGCCTATGCGCACAAGTACCTGGGCGCGTACGCCGGCTACCTGACCGGCTGGAACTACTGGGTGCTGATGATGGGCGTGGGCATCGCCGAGAGCACGGCGGTGGGCATCTACATGAAGGACTGGTTTCCCGAGCTGCCGCAGTGGATCTGGGCGTTCGCTTCCGTGGTGATGATCGGCGGCCTGAACCTGATGGCGGTCAAGGTCTACGGCGAGATGGAATTCTGGTTCGCGCTGATCAAGGTGCTGACCGTGGTGCTGATGATCCTGGGCGGCTTCGGCATCATCTGGTTCGGCTGGGGCAACGGCGGGCAGCCGGTCGGCATCTCCAACCTGTGGACGCACGGCGGCTGGTTCCCCAACGGCTTCACCGGCATGGTGCTGGCATTGCCGGTGCTGGTGTTCTCCTTCGGCGGCATCGAAACGATCGGCATGGCCGCGGCCGAGGCCGCGCACCCGGAGCGTACGATCCCGAAGGCGGTCAACTCGGTGATCTGGCGCATCCTGATCTTCTACATCGGTTCGCTGTTCGTGATCATGGCGATCTACCCGTGGGACGAGTTGGGCACGCAGGGAAGCCCGTTCGTCACCACCTTCGCCAAGCTGGGCATCCCGCAGGCGGCGGGGCTGATCAACTTCGTGGTGATCACCGCGGCGTTGTCGAGCTTCAATTCCACTACCTTCAGCGGCAGCCGCATGCTGCACAGCCTGGCGACCAAGGGCCAGGCGCCGGCGGCGATGGGACACCTCAGCGGAAGTGGCGTGCCGGTGCACGGCGTGGTGGTGACCATCTTCTTCCTGCTGCTGGGCGTGCTGATGAACTACCTGGTGCCCGAGCGCATCTTCGGCATGATCATGTCGATCCTCGCGTTCAACACCGTGTGGACCTGGGGCACCGTGCTGGTGGCGCACTGGCGCTTCCATCGCCGCCAGCCCGAACCGTTGCCGTTCCGACTGCGCCTGTGGCCGTTCTCCAGCGTGCTGGCGCTGGCGTTCCTGGCGTTCGTGCTGGTGATGCTGGGCTACAGCCCCGACACGCGCGTGGCGCTTTACGTGGGCGCCGGCTGGTTGGTGCTGCTGACCGTGGCGTACCGGGTTTTCGGTATCGACAGGCGCATGCGGGCGACGCTGGCGACAGCGCCCTGAGGGCTCGCAACCGGCGCGCGTGAGAGGCGCGCGCCCACTGTAGGAGCCCACTTGTGGGCGATGCCCTGCGTTGAATTCAGCGGCAAGAAAAATCGCCCACAAGTGGGCTCCTGCAGGAGGAGGGGTTAGGCCAGGGCGAATGCCACGGCCGCGGCCGCATGCAGCGCCGCGGTGTCGAACACCGGCACGCCGGCCTCGGCGTCGCCGAGCAGCAAGCCCAGTTCAGTGCAGCCGAGGATGGCCCCTTGTGCCCCGGCGCGGACGCCGTCGGCGATCCTGCCCAGCAGGAACTCCCGCGCCTGCGGGCGGAACTGGCCGGCACAGAGTTCCTCGTAGATCACCCGGTGCAGTTCGGCGCGCTGCGCCGGTTCGGGCACCAGGCAACGCACGCCGTGGTCGCGTTGCATGCGCTCGCGGAAGAACGGCTGTTCCATAGTGAACGCGGTGCCGAGCAGCAGCATGGTGTCCAGCCCCTGCGCACGGATCGCGTGGCCGGTGGCGTCCACGATGTGGATCAGCGGAAGCGGGGTGGCGCTGGCCACGGTGTCGGCCACGCGATGCATGGTGTTGGCGCCGATCAGGATGCACTCGGCGCCGCCGGCGTGCAGGCGACGCGCGGACTCGGCCAGCAGCACGCCCGCGCCGTCCCAGTCGCCTTCGCGCTGGCAGGCGGCGATGACGGAGAAGTCCAGGCTGTCCAGCAGCAGGCGCGCGGAATGGAGCGCGCCCAGGCGGTCGCGCACGCCGCGGTTGATAAGGCGGTAGTACTCGACGGTCGATTCCCAGCTCATGCCGCCGATCAGGCCAATGGTGCGCATGCGGTTCTCCTTCGGGTGGGCCGGCAGTGTGCGTGCGAGGACGGGTTGGGGCTTCTGTAGGAGCGCACCTGTGCGCGACCGGGATGGATGGTGGTCGCGCACGGGGGCGCTCCTACAGGGGGCGCTCGACGGGCGGAGTCAGCGCAGGGCGAGGAAGTCCGGGCTGGCCACGAAGCGCACGGCGTCCAGGCGCAGGCGCGATTGCGGCAGGGCGGCGAGCAAGGCCTGGCGTTCGGCTTCCAGCGCGTCGATCTCGGCCGGATTGATGGACGGGTTGACCTCGCGCAGCGCGCGCAGGCGAGACAGCCCCGCGTCCAGTTCCGCCGTGGCCAGGGCTACCGCGTCGGCGATGTGCTGCTGCGCGCGCTCGCCGGCGATCGCCTCGGCCTTCTCCAGCATCGGCGGCACCAGCTTGGCGAGGAACTTGCGGTAGCGCGGCACCTCGATGGTGCGGTCGGCGGCCTTGCGCACGGCCGCTTCGCTGGGCTCGAAGCCTGCGCGTTCGGCCAGTCGCGTGTCGATGGTGACCACCAGCGGCAGCGCCGGCAGGAAGCGTTCGGCGTCGAGCGCGCGATCGGCCACGCATTCGAGCAGGAACACCGCCTGCAGCAGTGCGCTGCGGGGCGGCAACGCGTCGTCGACCATGAATGCGGCATTGCCCTGTTCGCCGGACAGCGCCAGGTCCAGCGCCCCTTGTACCAGCGGATGGTCGAAGCGCAGCAGCGGGAGCTCCTCGCGCGCCAGTGCCACTTCGCGGGCGAAGGTGGCCGAGACCGGGCCCTCGGCGAAGCCGGGCAGGGCATCGGTGGAAAGGTACTGCGGATCGAGCAGCAGCACCTTGCCGCCAAGCTCCTCGGCGTGGATGCCGAAGGCCTCCAGCAGGCGTTGCACGTAGGCGTCGCGCGCCGGATCGATATCCTCGCGACGGAATGCCTGGCCCAGTTCGTCGGCGTGCGGGTCGCGGCTGGCGGCCAGCTCCAGCAGGTGGTCGCGACCGGCGCGGATGAGTGCCGCCAGCTCCTCGTGGGTGGCGCGGGTGTCGGCGATCAGCGCTTCCAGTTCCTGGTCGCGACTGTCGGCGTTGCGCGCGTGCTCGTCGGCCAGTTGCACCAGGGGCTCGCCGTAACGGCGCAGCAGTTCGCGCCCGTCGGCGGGACTGGAGCGGAAGGCGTCGATGCCCTCGTCGTACCAGCGCGCCAGAACGTGCTGGGCGCTGTCGCGCACGGCGATGATGTGGATGGCGATGTCGTGGGTCTGGCCGATACGGTCCAGGCGCCCGATGCGCTGTTCGAGCAGGTCCGGGTCCAGCGGCAGGTCCCACAGGATCAGCCGGTGCGCGAACTGGAAGTTGCGCCCTTCCGAGCCGATCTCCGAGCAAAGCAGCAAACGCGCGCCATCCGGCTGTGCGAAGTAGGCGGCGTTGCGGTCGCGCTGCACGATGCCCAGCCCTTCGTGGAAGCGGGCGATGCCGGCGCCGGTGCGGGTACGCAGCGCTTCTTCCAGCGCCAGCACCTTGGCCTGGCTGCGGCAGATCAGCAGGAACTTGTCCTGCGGGTGCGCATCGAGCAGGACGACCAGCGCGTCCAGGCGCGGGTCGCTGGCGTAGTCCGGCTCGAGCGCCGGCGGCGGCTGCTGGATGTCGGCGTGGAATTCGGCCAGCAGCGCCTGGCGGGCGTTCTCGTCCAGCGCGTCGGCGTCGATCAGCTGCCACTCGGGCACGCGGCGCGGGAAGCCGCCGATGCCGGCGCGGCGATTGCGGAACATGGCGCGACCGGTGCCGTGGCGGTCGATCAGCGCATCGAGCAGATCACGCGCGGCGGCCGGTCGGGTGGAGTCTCCCAGCAGTGCAAGCAGGGTGGCGTCGCCGGCGAAGATGTCGCGCAGCGCGGCGCGCTGCGACGGGTCGAGCGGCTCGCCCGACTGCAGCCGGTCGGCGATCGGCGAGAGTGCCTGGAAGCGCTTGGCTTCAGCCAGATAGACGTCCAGGTCGTGGTAGCGCTGCGGGTCGAGCAGGCGCAGGCGGGCGAAGTGGCCGCTGCGCCCGAGCTGCTCGGGCGTGGCGGTGAGCAGGATCACGCCCGGCGTCCTGGCCGCCAGTTGCTCGACCAGCGCATAGCGCGGGCTTGCCGCTTCGGGTGTCCAGGCCAGGTGGTGCGCTTCGTCGACGATCAGCAGGTCCCACTGGGCCTCGACCAGTTCGCTTGCGCGCCTGGGGTTTTCCTCGAGGAAGCGGAAGTCGGCGATGACCAGCTGTTCGTCGTCGAACGGGTTGCGCCCGTCGCCGGACTGTTCCAGCGCCTCGCAGCGCTCCTCGTCGTAGATCGCGAAGCTGAGGTTGAAACGACGCAGCAACTCGACGAACCACTGGTAGACCAGCGTGTCCGGAAGCAGCACCAGCACGCGCGAGGCGCGGCCGGTGGCGAGCTGGCGGGCCAGGATCATGCCTGCCTCGATGGTTTTTCCCAGCCCGACCTCGTCGGCCAGCAGGACGCGCGGGGGGCGACGCGAGGCGGCGATGCCGGCCACGCGCAGCTGGTGTGGCACCAGGCCGATGCGCGCCGCCTGCAGGCCCCAGGTGGGCGAGCGGCGGGCCTGCGCGCGGCGACGCAGGCCTTCCAGGCGCAGTTCGAATTGCGCGACGGTGTCGGTGCGCCCGCCGACCAGGCGGTCGTCGGCCTGGCTCACGCTCTGTTCGTCGTCGAGCTGGCCTTCGTGCAGCTCGCGGCCTTCGCCCCTGTAGATCAGCAGGTCTTCCCTGATCTCCACCCGCTCGACCAGGAAGGCCAGGCCCTTGCCGGCGACACGTTGGCCCGGGCGGAACTCGGCGCGTACCAGCGGCGCCGAATCGATCGCGTAGGGGCGCAGGACGCCGGCCTTGGCGAACAGCACCTGGACGCCGCGACCCTCCACCCGAAGGACGGTGCCCAGGCCCAGCTCGGGTTCGGCGGTGGAGATCCAGCGTTGACCAGGTACGAACATCGTGCTGCCGAGGTTGCATGAAGGGGCGCCGATTATCCGCTCCCGGCCGTCTAGAGGGAACCTTCGAAAATCCTGCCCAGGTGCACGGGGTGGTGTTCCGCAGGTTCAGGTTCCGGACCAGCGCCGCAGCAGGTTGTGGTAGACACCGGTCAGTTGCAGCAGCGCATCGGCATCGGCGCCGCCCTGCGTCAGGCGCTGGATCGAGTTGTCCAGCTCCAGCAGCAACTGGCGCTGGCCATCGTCCCGCACCAGGCTTTGTACCCACAGGAACGCCGCCACGCGCGCGCCGCGCGTGACCGGCTCCACGCGATGCAGGCTGCTGGACGGGTAGACGATGGCGTCGCCCGCGGGCAGCTTGACTGCATGCTCGCCATAGAGGTCATTGATGACCAGTTCCCCGCCGTCGTAGTCGCCTGGCGCGCTGAGGAACAGCGTGCATGAGACGTCCGAGCGCAGCTGGCTGCCGTCGGGCAGGGCCATGACGGCGCCGTCCACGTGCGCGCCGTAGTGCCCCCCGCATTCGTAGCGGTTGAAGCGCGGCGGCAGTACCCGCTGCGGCAACACCGCGGCGTGGAAAAGCGGATGGCGCGCCAGGGCGTCCAGCACTTCGCGGCCGAGCTCGCGCCGCAGCGGCGAGGTCTCGGGCAACTGCTGGTTGCGCTTGACCCTGGCCCCCTGCGGTCCGACGGTCTCGCGTCCGTCCGTCCAGGTGGCGGCCGCCAGCGCTGCGCGCATGCGCTCTACCTGTCCGCGGTCCAGCACGTCGGGGATGTGCAGCAGCATGGCGGATCCCCTGGGCGTCAGAACCGGATGTTGGCCGTGAGCATCGCCGCGCGCGGTGTGCCGGGCGTGTAACGGTAGCCACTCTTGTTGATCGCCGCGACGTAGTGGCGGTCGAACAGGTTGTAGAGGTTCAACTGCAGGTCGAGGTGGCGGTTGACCGGCAGGCTCGCCATCGCGTCGAACACCCAGTAGGCACCGATGGTCCCGGGTGTGCCGATGGCGCCGTCGGTCCCTCGCTTCATCGCGCCGGCGTAGCGTGCGCCGCCGCCGACGGTCAGGCCGAACGGCAGATGGTAGGTGGTCCACGCGGTGAACGCGCTGGCCGGCGTGTAGGCCAGGTCGCTGGAGCCGTCGTTGCTGACCGACGCACCCTCGGTGACCTTCGCGTCCATCGTGGTGAAGCCGGCGCTGACGCCCCAGTCGTCGGTGATCCGCCCGACGATCCCGAGCTCGATGCCCTGTACGCGTTTTCGGCCGGCCTGGTAGTACTGCTGGTCGACCGGGTCCTGGGTCAGTTCGTTGCGGACCACGGTACGGTACAGCGCGGCGGTGAGCAGCAGGCGCTGGTCGAGCAGGTCCCACTTGGTGCCCAGCTCCGTCGTGCTGGCGCGTTGCGGGTCCAGCCCGGGGTTGTCGGCGCTGCGCGCCGAACTGCTGAACAGCAGCGTATTGCCGCCGGGTGGCTCCTGCGAGAGCGCGAGGTTGGCGTAGATGCTGCCATTGGGCACGGGCTTGTACAGCACGCCCAGCTTGCCGTTGGGCAGGGTGTCGACGATGCGGGCGGAAAGGCCCGGCACCGGCGTGCCGGCCGGCAGCGCGCCGCACGCGGGGCTGTTGCGTTCGCCGCACAGGGAGACGCTGTCGAAGCGGGTGGTGTAGCGGTCCAGGCGCGCGCCGGCGGTGACCTGCCAGCGCGGGCCGAACTTCAGCGTGTCGAACACATAGGCTGCCGCGGTGTTGGTGGTACCGGTGCTCCAGGCACCGGTTTCACCGTAACGCAGGCCGTCCGCGCGCGGGTCGGGGTGATACAGGTTCGCCGCCGGCCAGGTGCTGCCTTCCCTCGGCGCGAGATCGATGTCCGACGCCTTCTCCCCGGTCAGTTCAAGCCCCGCGCTCAGATTGTGGATCACCGTACCGGTGGCGAAGTCCACGCGGAGGTTGGTCTGGTTGGTGAGGATCCGGTTGGATCGGCGTTTGAAAGTCGGCAGGCTGCGCTCGATCGCCCAGGTGGAGGGGTCGGCCAGGTCCGGCGTCAGCAGATGGGCGGCATCGCCACGGAAGGAGGTCAGCAGGTAATCCTGCCGCGTGCGCCCCCAGCGCGTGGTGTTGCGCAGGGACAGATCGGGGTTGAACTGGTGTTCGACGATAAGCGTGAGCATGTCCGCGGTGACCTCGTCGTGGTCCTGCGCGGTACCGTAGAAGTTCGCGCTGTCGACGCGTGGTGCCAGGCCGATCCGTGGCCGCACCGGATCCGGGCTGGTGTAGCCCGGCAGGCCGAGGGTGGGCACGCCGCCATCGGGCACGTTGGTCTGCCTGATGTGCAGCACGTCCAGGTAGACGCGCGTGGGCGTGCCCAGCCCGAATGCCAGCGCGGGCGCGACGCCCCAGCGGCGGTTGCGCACGCGGTCGCGGCCGGGCACGCCGCTGTCCTGGCCCACGGCGTCCAGCCGGAACGCACTGTGATCGCCGATCTGCCGGTTGAGGTCGGCACTGGCGCGCCGCTGCTGGCCGCTGCCATAGCCGAGCGAGGCGCCGGCACGATCGTCCAGCACCGGCTGCCGGGTCACCATGTTGACCGCGCCGGTGGGCGCGGTGCGACCGTATTCGGTGCCGTCCGGTCCCTTCGTCACTTCCACCTGTTCGATGTTGAACAGGTCGCGCGAGATCGATCCGAGATCGCGCACGCCGTCGACGAAGATGCTGCCGGAGGTATCGAAACCGCGCATGTAGATGCCGTCGCCGGTCGTCGTGCTGCCGTTCTCGCCGACGTAGAAGGTGCCCACGCCGGGGCTGTTGCGCAGCGCTTCGGTCAGCGTGGTCGCGCCCTGCTGTTCGAACAGGTCGCGGGTGATGATGCCGATGGTCTGGGGGGTATCCAGCAAGGGCTGGGTGAACTTGGGCGAATCGACCATGTCGGCGCGGTAGTCGGCGCCGCGCGTGGCACGGACCTCGATGCCTGGCAGACGCCTGGCGTCACGCACCTGCGGATCGTTGGCGTCGGTGCTGCCGGCATGTGCCGGCACGGTGAGCGCGAGGCCGGTGAGCAGGCTCGCGGCCATGCCGCGGGTGAATGTGGAAGGGCGCGTCGGATGCTTGCGACTGGCGATGCAGGCCATGAGTGTCCTTTTCTGGCGGAAGCAGCAAGCCGCGAATCCTAATGAGAACGATTCGCAATAACAACTACGGACGATTCCGATCGCGTGCTGGAGTGCACCCTGCGCTTACTCCGGGTCTTGCGGCGCGCGCCTGGTGTACCTGTGAGGAAGGCGGGCCCGAACCCCCGGCACCACGCGCCCGGCCAAAAAAAAGCCCCGCCTGAGCGGGGCTTCCTTACCTCCCGGAGGAGGAAACGCGACTTACCAGATCTTCACCTGCTTGTCGCCCGAACGGACCATCGCGTCGCCCGGCTTGCACTGGAACGCGGTGGCGAACGCGTCCATGTTGGACGGTGCGCCGATCGCGCGCAGCGAGGCGGGGGCGTGCGGATCGGTGTTCAGGCGCAGCAGCGCTTCCTTCTCGCGGATGTTGCCGCGCCACACGCGGGCCCAGTTGAGGAAGAAGCGCTGGTCCTGGGTGTAGCCGTCGATCTTGGAGGTGGCTTCCCCGGGGTTCTTCTTCAGCGCCATCTGCAGCGCGTCGTAGGCCGCGTTCAGGCCGCCCAGGTCGCCGATGTTCTCGCCCAGGGTCAGCTGGCCGTTGACGTGCGCATCCGGCTTGTCCTTGATCGGGGTGTAGGCGTTGAACTGCGCCACCAGCTTGTCCGCGCGCTCGTCGAACTTGGTGCGGTCGGCCTTGGTCCACCAGTTGACGTTGTTGCCATCGCCGTCGAACTGGCTGCCCTCGTCGTCGAAGCCGTGGCTGGCCTCGTGGCCGATCACCGCGCCGATGCCGCCGTAGTTGATCGCGTCGTCGCCGTTGGCATAGAAGAACGGCGGCTGCAGGATCGCGGCCGGGAAGTTGATGGTGTTGTCGGTCGGGTTGTAGTACGCGTTGACCGTCTGCGGGGTCATGCCCCATTCCATGCGGTCGGTCGGCTTGCCGATCTTGTTGATGTCGTAGTCGTAGTTGTACTTCGCCGCGGCCATCACGTTGCCGTAGTAGTCGCCCTGCTTGATCTGGAGACCCGACCAGTCACGCCACTTCTCCGGGTAGCCGATCTTGGGCAGGAAGGTGCTCCACTTGGCGATCGCCTTGGCCTTGGTCTCCGGGCTCATCCAGTCGAGGTTCTCGATGCGTGCCTTCAGGGCGTTGCGCACGTTGTCGACCAGCACCTGCGCGCGCTCCTTGGCCTCCGGCTTGAACATCTTGTCGACATAGAGCTGGCCCAGGGCCATGCCCATCGAACCGTTGACGGCGCCGAGCACGCGCTTCCAGCGGGCCTTCTGCTCCGGCTGGCCCGACAGGGTCTTGCCGTAGAAGGCGAACTTGTTGTCCTGGAAGGACTTCGACAGCAGCGGCGAGGCGTCGTCGATCACGTGGAAGCGCAGGTAGGCCTG
Source organism: Frateuria soli (assembly GCF_021117385.1). Taxonomy (GTDB): domain Bacteria; phylum Pseudomonadota; class Gammaproteobacteria; order Xanthomonadales; family Rhodanobacteraceae; genus Frateuria_A; species Frateuria_A soli. The sequence continues at coordinate 1,998,117 of NZ_CP088252.1, read as the reverse complement.
CCACTGGTCGATCGGCGCGCTGGCCAGCAGCTTGTCGAACTCGGCGAAGAACTTCGGCTGCGACAGCGAGAAGCCCTTGTCCACCTTCACGCCCTGGGCATCGAAGAACTTCTCCCAGCTGAAGTGCGGGGTGATCTTGTCCGCTTCCTTGAGGCTGACGAAGTGGTACTGGTGTTCGGGGGTACGCAGCTCCACCGGGGCGAACGAGGCGGCGGCCAGCTTGGTTTCGAACGCCATCACCTGGTCGGCCTGCTTCTTGGCCTCGGCCGCCGGCACGCCGGTCAGCTCGAGCGACTTGGCGATGTAGTCGAGGTACGCGCTGCGCTGTTCGGCGTACTTGGCGTCGGTGTAGTAGTCCTTGGTGGGCAGGCCCAGGCCGCTCTGGAAGGTGTAGCCGATCTGCATGGAGGCATTCTTGAAGTCGGCGCCCGAGCCGAACGAGAACACCTGCATGTCGCCATTGCTGAAGCTCTTGTTGAGGTAGTCGGCCACGTCCTTGCCGTTCTTCAGCCCCGCGATGGCGTCGAGCTTGGGCTTGATCGGGTCGAAGCCGGCCTTCTCGATGGCCGCCTCGTCCATGCCCGAGGCGTACAGGTAGCCGATCTTCTGCTGGATGGAGCCGGCCTGCGCGCTGGCGGCATTCTTCGCGGCGTTCTCGACGATCCCGTGCTGGGTGTTGAGGCTGTCCTCGGCCAGCTTGTCGAACGCGCCCCAGCGGGTGCGGTCGGACGGGATCGGGTTGGCGGCGACCCACTTGGCATTGACGAACTGGTCGAAGTCGGTGCACGCCTGGTCCATCGGACCCAGCTCGCTGACGTCGAACACGCTCGTGGGCGCGCCGGCCATCGCGGTGGTGCCGGCGGCGGCGGGTGCGCTGCTGCTGGCGGCAGGGTTCTGGTCGGCCTCGTGCTTGCCGCATGCGGTCAGCGACAGCGCCAGGCTCACCGCGAGTGCCAGCGGCTTCAGATACTGCTTGGACATGGATTTCCCTCTGTGTGGTTTTCGCCGTTCCGGCGGTTGTTTTGATGCCGGCCGCGCCCCCCACGGCGCGGCCATGACCGGGCACGCTAGGCCATTGGTCATGGGGCAGACAGTGTCAAAGGTCAGGGGTGGAGGGCGAGCACCGCGGGCTGCGGGCGAGACTGGCAACAGAGCGATCACGCCGCGGGCGCCGCGCGTGCGCCCCTACAACCGCTTCCGGTCAGCGGCCGGCAAGCTATCGGGTGCCACCGCACCGCCCGAAATGATGAAGGCCATGCCCTGGTCCATGGTCCAGTCGGTGGGCGTGAGCGCTCCGACCGGCAGGGTCAGCAGGAAGCCGCCCGTGGGGTTGGGCGTGGTCGGCACGAACACCGCGGCCATCTCGCGACCGCTGCCTTCCTCGATCATCAGCCGCGTGACGAAGCCGATCGCCTTGGCGCCCGGGTGCGGGAAGTCGACCAGCACCACCCGCTGCACGCCCGAAGGCTTCTGCTGCAGCACCGCCATCAGCTTCTTGGTTCCGCCGTAGATCGTCTGTACCAGCGGAATGCGCTGCAGCAGCGCGTCGAACGTATCCAGCAGCCGTTGCCCGATCACCCGGCTGGCCAGGAAGCCGAGCAGGTACAGCGCCAGCAGGGTGATCAGCAGCGCCACGACGGAAATGAACCATGCGCTGCCCAGCGCTTGGGCGGTTTCCGGCGCCACCAGCGCCAGCGCGCCCAGCGCCGCGGCGACCATCGGCGCACCGATACCGGCCAGGAAGCCCAGCACGAACTTGAACACGGTCCAGGTCACCCACAACGGGATGAAGGTGAGCAGGCCGGTGAGCAGGTAGCGTTTGAAGCGAAGGCGCGGCATGGGGGGCAGAAAGCGGGAAAGCCCGCATTGTAGGCCGCGCTGCGCGACGTGTAGGAGCGCACCTGTGCGCGACCGCCATGTGTGGTGAGCCGTGCCGTGCGCTCTTGCGTGTGGTCTCTGTCCGTGCATATCAGGAGGCAGGGGAGGGGCTACGCGGGTTCGGCATGGCGGTCGCGCACAGGTGCGCTCCTACAGGGGCGGTGTGATTTTTCTTTTGCGCCTGGCGAATCATGCTTTGGACAGGGAGCCCGGGCGACACCATGAACGATCATCAACGCCAGTTCGAAGCCTTGCTGCAGGAACATCGCGGCATCGTCTTCAAGGTGGCCAGTGTCTACGCGCACGGCCGCGAGGACCGCAACGATCTGGCGCAGGAGATTGCCGTGCAGTTGTGGCGCTCGTTCCCGGGCTTCGATGCGGCGCGCGCGAAGTTCTCCACCTGGATGTACCGGGTCGCCCTCAACGTGGCGATCTCGCACGTCCGCCGAGCCAGCCGCGAACAGCACCTGGAGCCACTCGACGCCGTGCACCTGGAGCTGCCCGGGGAAGCGGACGTCTCACAGCCGGACGAACGGCTGTCGGCCCTGTACGCCTTCGTTGGCCAGCTCGACCCGCTCAACCGTGCGCTGATCCTGCTTTACCTCGAAGACCGCAGCTACGCGGAAATCGCCCAGGTGCTGGGCATCAGCGAAACCAACGTGGCCACCAAGATCGGCCGCATCAAGCAACGGCTGCGCGGCCAGATGGCGCCCGCAGCCTCCATCGGAGCATGAGCATGGAACTGGACGAGATGAAGCTGGCCTGGCAGCAACTCAACCAGCGCCTGGACCAGCAGCAGGCGCTCAATCTCAGGCTTTACAGGGAAGGCCGGCTGGACAAGCTGCGCCATGGCTTGCGGCCGCTGGTGTGGGGGCAGTCGATCCAGCTCGCCTTCGGCGTGCTCTTCATGCTGCTCGGCACGGCCTACTGGACCAGCCACCGGGACGTGCTGCACCGGATCGTGCTCGGCGTGACCGTGCAGGTGTTCGGCCTGGTCATGGTCGCATTCGCCGGGCGCATCCTCCATCTGGTGCTGGAGATCGACTACACCGCGCCGGTGCTGGATATCCAGCGTCGCCTGGCGCAGCTGCGCGCCTGGCGCGTGCGGATCGAGGCGCCGGTGTTCGCGGTGATCGGCAGCTTCGTCTGGATCCCCCTGCTGTTGATCGAGATGCACTGGGAGATCGGCGTGGATGTCTGGGCCCGCTGGCCCGCCTTCGTGGGTTGGCTCGTGATCTGCGGCTGGGTTTCGCTGGCGCTCGTGCTGGCGGTGGTATTGCTTGCGCACTGGACCGGGCGCCTGCGCTGGATCACCGACAACGCCGCCGGCAAGGCGGTGCGCAAGGCCGAGGCCGCGCTGGAGGAGATCGCCCGCTTCGAACGTGGCGCTTAGTGCGGATGTGGCCAGGGCTCCAACCGGCAACCCCGCAGAAAGGCCGGCCGGTGGAAGCCGATCCTAGGCGCCGCGCGCCTTGGGCTTGAGCCGCACGTAGAGCTGCTTGCGCACACGGGCGACGACTTCGCCCGAAGCGGTGGCCACTTCGGTCTCGAACCAGCGCAACACCTTGTCGCCGGCCGCAGCAGCCGTGCGCAATTCTTCGACCACGGCATCGGTCAGGTCGAAGGAGGCGAACACATCCTCGCGGCCGGGTGACACGAAGTCGATCGCGCCGGCCTTGTCCCATACGTAGTAGTCGCTGCCCAGGCGGTGCATCGCCAACAGCATCCAGAACGGATCGGTCATGGCGAACAGGTTGCCGCCGAACTGGCTGCGCACGTAGTTGCGGTTCCACGGGCGCAGGCGCAGCACGACGCGTGCCCGGCTCCAGTCCTCGCTGACCTCCAGCACGCGGATGCTGTTGAACAGGAACGGCGGCCAGAGATTGAGCAGGCGGCGGAACGTGGTGGGGCGCATCGGCGGAAAAAGCTGGCGGGAATGCGCCAGTCTAACGTACGCAGGCGTATGGGCCCCCTGGGCTCCTGCAAGGATGCCCGCGGGCTAGAACAGCAGCGAGGCCATGCGGCGGCGGTAGCGACCCACCAGTTCCGCATCGTCCAGCGTGGCGAAGGCGGCCAGCAGGCGCTTCTTCGCGCCGCCCTCGTTCCAGTCGCGAGCCTTCTCCAGGATCGCCAGGAACTGGTCCAGGCCGGCGGCCGGATCGTTTTCCAGCAGCAGGCGCACGCCGAGCAGGTCGCGCGCGGCCCAGTCGGCCGGATCGGCCTGCACACGCTGGCGCAGCTCGGCCAGCGACGGGGCGCCGTCCAGCGCACGGGCGAGGTCCAGCTGGCTGCGCAGGCGCACGGCGCGGGCGTCGGTGGCCAGGTTTGCCGGCAGCGCATTGAGCTCGGCTTCGGCCGCATCGGACTGGCCGTTGCGCATCAGGGCCAGTGCGAGGTCGAGCTTGAGTTCGGCGCGGTCCGGCGCCGCGGCGATCTCCTGCTGCAGGCGGTTGATCGCCTGAGCCGGGTCCGTCGCCTCGGCCGCCTCGGCCGCCGCGGTCGCATCGGGCTCGGCCGGCGCCGCGCCCTCCAGTGGCTGCACGTGGCGCGAAAGAAACTCGCGCAGCTCGCCCTCGGGCAGCGCGCCGGCGAACCCGTCCGCCAGTTGCCCGTCCTTGACCAGCATCACGGTGGGAATGGAGCGGATGCCGAACATCGCGGCCAGCTCCTGGTTCTTGTCCACGTCCACCTTGGCCAGCCGGAAGGCGCCGTTGTATTCGGCGGCGAGCTTTTCGAGCATGGGGCCCAGCGTCTTGCACGGGCCGCACCAGGTGGCCCAGAAATCGACCAGCACGGGCGTGGTCATCGAGGCGCGCAGCACCTCGCTCTCGAAGTTGGCCGTGTCGATGTCGAAGACGTGGGCTTGGGCAGCGGCGGTCACGTGAGCTCTCCAGGAAAGGAAGGTTCGAGATCGGGGCGCCGGGCAGCATATCAAGAGGCATGGGCGCGCCTGCACGGCCTTTCTCGCGTGAGGCGCTTGTTGCGGGAAGGCGTCGCCCACGGTGGGCTCCTTCACGATCGGCGCGCGGTTTCCCGGGCGGATGCGGCGCGCTGCCGCCATCCCCGGGGCGCGGATTTGCGAGAATGGGCCGATGAGCACGCCAGAACACGGCCTCGCCCCCATCGACCCGACCGGCAACGCCGCGGCCGGGCGACTGCACGCCTCGTCGCCGTCGATGGTGATCTGCGAGCACTGCGACACGGTGCACCGCAGCCGCGCGCTGGCGCGGGGCGAAACCATGCGCTGCGTGCGCTGCGGAGCGCTGCTGGCCCGCTACCACGCGCTCAACGCCGACGGCATGCTGGCACTGGTGCTCACCTCGCTGATCGTGTTCCTGATCGCGAACGTGTGGCCGGTGGTCACCCTGGGCCTGGGCGCGCAGCAGAGCAGCGCCACGTTGTGGGGCACCATCCTCATGATGTGGGAACAGGGCGCCCCGCTGGTCGCGGTGGTGGCGGCCGCAACGCTGTTCTTTTTCCCGCTCAACAAGATGCTTATGCTCGGCTGGGTGTTGCTGTTCGCCCGCGACGGCCGGCGCGCGCCGGGCTTCGCGCCGATCATGAAGACGCTGTTCCACCTGCAGCCGTGGACCATGACCGAGGTGTTCGTGCTCGGTGCGCTGGTATCGATCGTCAAGGCGCGCGCCTATTTCGATGTGCAGCCGGACCCGGGAATCTGGGCGTACGGCGTGCTTACGCTGCTGATCACGGTGTTTTCCGGCATCGATCTGCGCCGGCTGTGGGACGCCACGGAGCAGGACGCGTGAGCCGGGCTCCGCGCGCGCAGGAGCTGGGCATCATCGGCTGCCATGTCTGCGGGCTGGTCTGCCGCACACCGGCGGGCGATGGCGCGGGCTGCCCTCGCTGCGGTGCCGCGCTGCACCGGCGCAAGCGCAACAGCATCGCGCGCACCTGGGCGCTGCTGCTTGCGGCGTTCATCCTCTACATCCCGGCCAACGTGCTGCCGATCATGCGCACGGTGAGCCTGGGCGACGTCGACGACAACACCATCATCAGCGGCGTGGTGGAGCTGTGGATCAAGGGCTCCCCGAGTCTGGCGGCGATCGTGTTCGCGGCCTCGATCGTGGTGCCGATGACCAAGTTCCTGGTGCTGGGCACGCTGCTGCTGTCCACGCAGCGTGGCAGTCGCTGGGCACTGCGCCAGCGGGCGAGCCTCTACCGCGCGGTGGAGTTCATCGGCTACTGGTCGATGCTGGACGTGTTCGTGGTGGCCTTGCTCACCGCGCTGGTGCGCTTCGGCTTCCTGAGCCAGGTCGAACCGCTGCCGGGCGTGGTGTTCTTCGGCCTGACCGTGGTACTTACGATGTTCGCCTCGATGAGCTTCGACCCCCGGCTGATGTGGGACATATCCGACGATGACTGAGCAGACCCCGCGCGAGGACTTGCCCGAGCCGGTGGTGCGCAAGCACCGCTTCAGCCTCTCGCTGATCTGGCTGGTGCCGGTGCTGGCCGCGCTGGTCGGCCTGTCGCTGGTGGTGCACGCCTGGCTGCAGGCGGGTCCGCAGATCACCATCACGTTCCAGACCGCCGAGGGCCTGGAGTCCGGCAAGACGCCGGTCAAGTACAAGAACGTGGTGATCGGCAAGGTGACCGGCCTGGACCTGACCGACGACCGCGAGCGCGTGCGCGTGACGGTGGCGCTCAACAAGAGCGCCGAGAGTTTCGCCACCAGGGGTACGCGTTACTGGGTGGTGCGTCCGCGCATCGGCCTGGGAGGCGTGTCCGGCGTGGATACGCTGCTTTCCGGAGCCTTCATCGGTACCGACGTGGGCGACTCCAAGGAAGAGCAATACGATTTCAAGGGGCTGGAAATGCCGCCGGCCGTGCTGCACGGCGCTCCGGGCAAGAGCTTCGTGTTGCACACCGACGACCTGGGCTCGCTGGATATCGGCTCGCCGGTGTACTACCGACGCATCCAGGTCGGTCGGGTGGTGTCCTACTCGCTGGACAAGGACGGCAAGGGCGTATCGCTGCGCATCTTCGTCGACGGTCCGAACGACCGCTTCGTCACCCGTGACACGCGCTTCTGGAACGCCAGCGGCGTCGACGTCTCGCTGAGCGCCAACGGCCTGAAGCTCAACACGCAGTCGCTGGCGACGGTGATCGCCGGCGGCGTCGCCTTCAGCGATCCGCGCGGGCCGCACGACAACACGCCCGCCGCCGAGGATGCGGATTTCGCCCTGTTCGACGACGAAGCTACCGCGCTGTCCCCGCCGGACGGGCCGCCGCGCTACATCCGCATGCGCTTCAACCAGTCGCTGCGCGGGCTGGCGGTGGATGCGCCGGTGGAGTTCCTTGGCGTCAACATTGGCAGGGTGGTGTCGATCAACCTCGACTACGAAGCCCGTGACAAGCGCTTCCCGCTCACGGTGGGCGCGGTGATCTACCCGCGGCGGCTGGGCCAGGCCTACGAGAAACTGGCCGCGAAGGCGGGTATGAAGGACGGTCGCGTCGACCTCGGGCGGATGTTCGGTCCGCTGGTCGCGCGCGGCCTGCGGGCGCAGGCGCGCACCGGCAACCTGCTGACCGGCCAGCTCTACATCGCGCTGGATTTCGTGCCCAAGGCACCGAAGGCCCACTTCGACGAGGCCGCCACGCCGGTCGATCTGCCCACCGCGCCCGGCAGCTTCGACAAGTTGCAGGAGCAGCTGGCTGACATCGTGAACAAGGTTCAGAAGATCCCGTTCGACAGCATCGGCCGCAACCTCGACCAGACGCTGGCCGAACTGGATCGCACGCTCAAGCAGGTCAACTCCGGCGTGTTGCCGGAGCTGAAGGGCACGCTCAAGGACGCGCAGCGCACGCTGGGCAGCGCCGACAACGCGCTGTCGGCCGATTCGCCGCTGCAGCAGAATCTGGGCGGCACGCTGGAGGAACTGCGCCGCATGGCCCGTTCGCTGCGTGCGCTGACCGATTATCTGGGCGTGCACCCGGAAGCGCTGATCCGCGGCCGGCCGGACGACCCGCCGCCTGCGCCACCCGAGCGCACCCGGCCGCGCGCACCGCAAGGGAGCAAGCCATGATCCGTACGCGACACCTGCCGGCCGCTGCGCTGGCGCTGGGGCTGGCCGCCTGCGCCTCCGAACCGGCGCACTACTACACGTTGCTGGCGCCGGCCCCGGCCGAGGCAGGCACGGCGAGTCCCGCACCGTTCGATTTCGAACTGGTGCCGGTCGGCATTCCGGCCCAGGTCGACCAGCCGCAGCTGGTGATCCGCCAGGGCGGGCAGGCCGTGGCGCCGTTGTCCGGCGAGCGCTGGATCGCGCCGCTGGCGGACGAGGTGCGGGCGGCACTGTCGGCCGATCTCGCCCAGGCGCTGCATGCCCGGGACGTCACCGGTTTGTCCAGCGGTGGCAAGCCGCGGCTGCGCATCAAGGTCGACCTGCGTCGTTTCGATTCCGACCCGGGCAACTACGCACTGGTGGACGCGGCCTGGAGCGTGCGCCAGTTGCAGGGCGACGCCATGCTCGCCTGCACCGGCCAGTTCCGTGAGCCGGTTGGGACCGGTTACGGCGCGCTGGTCGAAGGCCACCAGCGCGCGCTGGCGAGGCTCGCCGAAGAGATCGCCCAGGTCGCCGGGTCGGTCGCGGCCGGCCAGTCACCCGCCTGTCCCGTGGTGGGCCGGGGCGAATAGGCTCCGCGCCCTCCCCGCCAGGGCGGGAAAGTGCCGACGGGCGGATGGCCCGGTTTCTGGTCGATCTCCCGACCAGGCGGTCGCAGGATTGCCCTCATCCGTCCTTCGGGCAGGTACCCCGCACGGGGAAAGGATCAGGGGCCGGTGCCGTGCGCACCCGAGCGAAGCCCCGTTGCGTCGCCGGAGCGTCTTGGCTCCCGCGGGGCGCTCGGCTAGGCTGACGGGTTCCCGCCGCGGCGTTCCCGACCGGCCGCGCGCACCCCACAGCAAGGCGCCGGACACATGCAGGACTCCCACGAACAGGCTTCGAACGAACAGGGCTACCAGCCGCAGGCGGTGGAAACCGCCGCGCAGCAGTACTGGAGCGCAACCCGTGCCTACGAGGTGGTCGAGGATCCCTCGCGCCCGAAGTTCTATTGCCTCTCGATGCTGCCGTATCCCTCCGGTGCGCTTCACATGGGCCACGTGCGCAACTACACCATCGGCGACGTGATCAGCCGCTACCAGCGCATGAACGGCAAGAACGTGCTGCAACCGATGGGCTGGGACGCGTTCGGCCTGCCGGCCGAAAACGCCGCGATCAAGAACAAGACCGCGCCGGCGAAATGGACCTACAGGAACATCGGGCACATGCGCGAGCAGTTGAAGCGCATGGGTTTCGCCTACGACTGGACGCGCGAATTCGCGACCTGCCGGCCCGAGTACTACCGCTGGGAACAGCTCATGTTCACGCGGCTGATGAAGAAGGGCATGGCCTACCGCAGGAACGCGGTGGTGAACTGGGACCCGGTCGACCAGACGGTGCTGGCCAACGAGCAGGTCATCGACGGCCGCGGCTGGCGTTCCGGCGCGCCGGTGGAAAAACGCGAGATCCCGCAGTGGTTCCTGAAGATCACCGACTACGCGCAGGAACTGCTCGACGGCCTGGACACGCTGCCGGGCTGGCCTGACGCGGTCAAGACCATGCAGCGCAACTGGATCGGCCGCTCGGAGGGCATGGAAATCCACTTCGCCGTCCACGGAGAAGAGGGGGCCGCAGCCGAGCCGCTGACCGTCTTTACCACGCGTCCCGACACGCTGATGGGCGTCTCCTTCGTCTCGATCGCCGGCGAGCATCCGCTGGCGCTCAAGGCCGCGCAGGGCAACGAGCGGCTGGCCGCGTTCCTGGAGGAGCTCAAGCATGGCGGCGTGTCCGAGGCCGAGCTGGAAACCCAGGAAAAGCGCGGCATGGATACCGGCCTTCGCGCCATCCACCCGGTCACCGGCGAGCCGATCCCGGTGTGGGTGGCCAACTTCGTGCTGATGGGCTACGGCACCGGCGCGGTGATGGCAGTGCCCGGGCACGACCAGCGCGACTGGGAATTCGCGCAGAAGTATTCGCTGCCGATCCGCATGGTCATCGTCGATCGCGGCGTGCTCGACGCAGTGCAGGAAATCGGTCACGACCTTCGCCAGGGCGTGGGCGCCAATCCGATGCGCGCCGCGTTGCACGGCAGCGACACCGATGCCTACGAGACTTCGGCCGCGCTGCGCACGGTGCAGGAGTTCGAACGTCGCCTCCACGAGGACGCCGCCTGGACCGAGCGCGGCATCCTGGTGAACTCGGGCGACTACGACGGGCTCGATTTCGCGCAGGCCTTCGAGGCGATCGCCGACCGCCTCGAGCGCGAGGGCAAGGGCCAGCGCCGGGTGAACTGGCGCCTGCGCGACTGGGGCGTCAGCCGCCAGCGCTACTGGGGTTGCCCGATCCCGGTGATCTACTGCGCCAAGTGCGGTGCGGTGCCGGTACCGGAAGACCAGCTGCCGGTGGTGCTGCCGGAGGACGTCGAGTTCTCGGGCGTGCAGTCGCCGATCAAGGCCGACGCCGGGTGGCGCAAGTGCGCCTGCCCGCAGTGCGGTGGCCCGGCCGAGCGCGAAACCGATACCTTCGACACCTTCATGGAGTCGAGCTGGTACTACGCCCGCTACACCAGCCCGGGCGCCGACGGCCAGGTCGATGCGCGCGCCAACTACTGGCTGCCCGTGGACCAGTACATCGGCGGCATCGAGCACGCGATCCTGCACCTGCTGTACTTCCGCTTCTATCACAAGCTCCTGCGCGACGCGGGCCTGGTGCACTCGGACGAACCGGCCACCAACCTGCTGTGCCAGGGCATGGTCATCGCCGAAACCTTCTACCGCGAGAACGCGGACGGCTCGAAGGACTGGATCAACCCGGCCGACGTCGAGATCGAGCGCGACGAGCGCGCGCGCGTGGTCGGCGCGCGCCTGAAGTCGGACGGCCAGCCAGTGCGCATCGGCGGCACCGAGAAGATGTCCAAGTCCAAGAACAACGGTGTCGATCCGCAGGCCATGGTGGAGAAATTCGGCGCCGACACGGTGCGCCTGTTCTCGATGTTCGCCGCGCCGCCGGAGCAGTCGCTGGAGTGGAGCGAGGCAGGCGTGGAAGGCATGGCCCGCTTCCTGCGCCGCTTCTGGCGCGAGGTGGCCACGCATGCCTCGCAGCCGGACCACCCGGTGGTCGACCCGGCCGCGCTCGACGCCGGCCAGAAGGCGATGCGCCGGCAGCTTCACGAGACCATCCAGAAGGTCGGCGACGACCTGGGTCGCCGGCATTCCTTCAACACCGCCATCGCGGCGCTGATGGAGCTGCTCAACGCACTGGGCAAGTTCACCGACATGCACGACCAGGGCCGCGCCGTGCGCCACGAAGCGCTGGAGGCGATGGTGCTGCTGCTCAATCCGGTGGTCCCGCACATCAGCCATGCACTGTGGCAGGTGCTCGGTCACCCGGAGACGGTGCTGGAGAACGTGCCATGGCCGCAGCCGGATCCGGCCGCCCTGGTACGCGACTCGGTGACCCTCGCGGTGCAGGTCAACGGCAAGTTGCGCGCTACCATCGAGGCGCCGGCCAACGTGTCGAAGGAAGAGGCCGAGGCCATGGCGCGAGCGCAGCCGCAGGTGCAGGCGCACCTGGAGGGGCTGACCGTGCGCAAGGTGATCGTGGTGCCTGGCAAGATCGTCAACATCGTCGCGGGATGAGCCCCATGAACCGTCTGTTCCGAGCCTCGCTGCTGCTCTGCACCCTCGCGCTGTCGGCGTGCGGCTTCCATCTGCGCCAGAGCGCCGCGCTGCCGCCTTGGATGCAGCGCATGCACCTGACCGTGAGCGGCGGCGGCAGCCTGCAGCGCGACCTGGCCCGTGCGCTGGAGGATTCCGGCGTCACGATCGAGGAGGAGGGCGGCCCCGGCATCGCCGAACTGAAGATCCCGGTCGCGGCATTCGACACCGACACGCTGAGCGTCAGCGGCGGTGCGCGCGTGACCGAATACAGCGTGCGCTACCAGGTACGCTTCGAGGTCGACGACAGCAACGGGCAATCGCTGGTGGCGCTGCAGCGCATCGACATGTCGCGCGACTTCAGCTACGACGCGCTCAACACGGTCGGTACCGACGCGCAGATCGAAGAGATCCGCCGCAGCCTCAACGACGACATGGTGCAGGCGATCCTGTTCCGGCTGCAGGCCGCCGGTCGCCACCAGCTGGCCGAGCCGGCCACGGCGCCCGGCGCCGGCTGACATGCCGCTGTCGTCCGCCCAGTGGAACAAGCTGCTGGCATCCGACCGGCTGGCGCCGGCGTACCTGCTGGCGGGCGAGGAGCTGCTGGTGCTGGAGGCCGCCGACGCGTTGCGCGCGCGCGCCCGTGAACTGGGCTACGCCGAGCGCGAGGTGCTCGAAGCGGGCCAGCATTTCGACTGGGACGACCTGGCGCGATCGGCCGCCGGCATGTCGCTGTTCGCCAGTCGCCGCCTGCTCGACCTGCGCTTGCCCACCGGGCGGCCGGGCGTGGAGGGAGCCAAGGCGATCACCGCGTTCTGTGCCGATCCGCCGCCGGACGTGACGCTGTTGATCACCGCGGTGGAGTGGAGCAACAAGCACGAGGGCGCCTGGACCAGGCAGGTCGACGCCGCCGGCGTGCTGGCCGTGTTCAACGCGCCCAGGCCGCAGGAGTGGGCCGGCTGGATCGGCGCGCGACTCGCCTCGCGCGGACTCACCGCCACGCCGGACGCCGCCGCGCTGCTGGCCGAGCGCGTCGAGGGCAACCTGCTCGCCGCGGCGCAGGAGATCGACAAGCTCGTCGTGCTGCACGGCAGTGGCCGCATCGATGCGGCCGAAATGGAGAACCTGGTCGCCGACAGCGCCCGCTACGATGCGTTCAAGCTCACCGACGCCGCCTTCGCCGGCGACGGCGGTCGCGCGCTGCGCATCCTGGCCGGCCTGCGTGGCGAGGGCGAGGACCTGATCCCGCTGATGGGCTGGCTGGTCAACCAGTTGCAGCTCGCACTGCGCCTGGCGAACGCCCGCGACTTCGCCCAGCAGGCGCGTGCCGAGCGGCTGTGGCCGGCGCGCGAGCAGTTGTTCCGCAAGGCCCTGCGCCGCGCGCCGCGCGAGCACTGGCTGGCCTGCCTGGCCCGCGCCTCGCGCATCGACCGCATGGCCAAGGGGCGCGAATGGGGCGAGCCGTGGCTGGAGGCCGAGCGGCTGATTGCCGCCATCGCCGAGCCGCGCGCGGCCGCGGCGCTGCGATGAGCGCGCCCTTCGCTCCCTCTCCCCGCCGGGGAGAGGGCCGGGGTGAGGGGCCGGGGCTCGCGAAAGTGCCTGTTCCTGCCCCGAGGCGAGACCAGATTGCTTCTCGCCTGACGGCAGCTTCTACGGGGCGTGGCCCCTCACTCCAACCCTCTCCCCGGCGGGGAGAGGGAGCAGAGGCGCCATGAGCCCGCTAGCCATCCTCGGCGGCACCTTCGATCCCATCCACCTCGCCCACCTGGCGGTGGCGTGGGAGGCGTCCGAACTGCTCGATGCCGAGGTGCGCCTGATGCCCGCCGCCGTGCCACCGCATCGGCCGCCACCGATCGCCGACGCCACCACCCGCGTGGCGATGCTGCGCGCCGCGCTGTGCGGACAGGATCGGTTGCTTCTGGACGCCCGCGAGCTGGCGCGCGGCGGCCCGTCGTACACCATCGACACGCTGGCCGAGTTGCGAGCGGAGGAGGGCGAACGGCCGATCGTGCTGCTGCTGGGCGCCGATGCCTTCGCCGGGCTGCCCCAGTGGCATCGCTGGCACGCGCTGTTCGATGCTGCGCACATCGGCGTACTGTCCCGGCCGGGCGGCACGCACGGCTGGCCCGCCGAACTGGCTGCGGAGGTGGCGGCGCGCAGCGTGGCCGACCCCCGTCGACTGCGCGAACGGCCGGCGGGAATGATCGTGGAGCTGGACGTCACCCCGCTGGACATCTCCGCGACCCGCATCCGCGACCTGCTCGCGGCGGGCCGGAACCCCCGCTACCTGCTGCCCGAGGCGCTGTTCGGCGACCCGGCGCTGCTGGCACCCTACCGCCAGTCCTAACCGCGGGCGAAGCTGCCGTGAGCCGACCGTCACCGTGCGGGACGTGCTCCGTGCCGGCCACGACGCGTGGCTGTCTCTTTGGGTCGGCTACAACGCCTTCTACGGCCGCCCGCGAGGATGCCAGCGCGCTACCGGCCGAGGTCGCCGCGATGACCTGGTCGCGCTTCTTCGATGCATTCGAACCCATGCATGCGCTGGTGGTCGAGGCCGACGGGCAACGCCTCGGCCTGGCGCACTACCTCTTCCAGCGCAGCACCATGCGCATCGAGCCGAGCTGCTACCTGCAGGACCTGTTCACGGTGGCCGCCGCGCGCTGATCGAGGCGATCATTGCGGGCGCGCGCGGCCGGTTGCTTGCGGGTCTGCTGACGGACGCACGAGAGCAACGCCACGGCCATCGCCCTGTACGACAGGCTGGCCGGGCGTTCGGGCTTGGTGGTCCACCGCCGCGACATCCAGCGCGCGCTCTGCGCGCCACCGGATTCATCCCATGGCGCGGCATCCGGTCGGTTCCGGGCTGCCCGCGAACCCTTGGCCAGGCACAGCGTCGCAACCGCCGAAACTGATCGCCCGGCTGGGCGTTGTGGGTGCGTAGCCGGCGTGTCGATCAACCCTGCGCGGGATTGCTACGGCCGCGTGAACAGGGCCGCAGGGAGAGGTGCCCGATGAACCAGCCATTCCTGCCAGGTCCGGCTTTTCGAGGCCCGGTCAGCGCGCATCCGGCGGCCTGATCGGCGTGTTCGTTGACGCGATTGTTACGCCGCGGTGGTTATTCCGTTTCCAAGGGCGAAAGAACGGCGTTGGCGCGGCGTGAATCCGCCGTCGTTCCCTCGCCCGACAGGAAGCAGGGGGTCGATCCATCTTGGCTGGGGAGCTTTCATGAAATTGGTTTCGAACAATCCTGGACTGGCGGTAAAACTCGGTTTGGCCCTCGGCGGCGCCGTACTCGGCCCCGCCTCGTTCGCGCAGGACGCGCCCACCGGCAGCACCGACACGGCCCAGGGGCAGCCGGATGCGCAGAAGGCGCAGCAGCTGCAGACGATCACGGTCACCGGCTCGCGCATCCGAAGCGTGGACCTGGAAACCCAGCAGCCGGTCTTCGTGCTGAGCCAGGAAGACATCCGCAAGACCGGCCTGACCACGGTCGGCGACATCGTCCAGCGCATGACGGTGGTCGGGACCCCGGCCTTCACCAGCGCCTCGGTGCTGGCGTCCAACTCGGAGCAGGGCGGCTCCTACATCGACATGCGCAACCTCGGCGCCCAGCGCGTCCTGGTGCTGGTCAACGGCAAGCGCTGGTCGACCAGCGTGTCGGGCTACACCGACGTTTCGGACATTCCTGCCGCGCTGATCCAGCGGGTCGAGGTGCTCAAGGACGGGGCGTCCTCGGTGTACGGTTCGGACGCCATCGCGGGCGTGGTCAATTTCATCCTCAACGAGGATTTCACCGGCGCCCAGTTCGACGCCACCTACGGGCAGAACGAGAAGGGCGACGGCGAGACGACCAACTACGCGCTCACCCTGGGCGCCAAGGGTGACAAGGGCTCGGTGGTGTTCAACTACACCTACAACAAGCAGAGCCCGGTGTGGGCACGCTCGCGCGCGCTGACCGCCAGCAACTACGGCCCCAATCACGAGGGGCGCCTGTTCCTGGGGCCGTGGGGCGAGCTCTACGACCCGGCGTCGGGCCTGGACATCGTGCTCAATCACGACGCCACCACCGGCGCCAGTCCGTCGAACGATCCGGCCAACTACCACGCATGGACCGGCGCGCCGGAGGACAGCTTCAACGCGTCGAGCCAGATGCTCGAGCGCACCCCGACCACGCTGAACTCGGTCTTCACCCACGGCACCTACAACCTGAGCGACAACATCGCGTTCAAGGCCTCGGGCATGTACTCCGAGCGCCGTGCGTTCTCGCAGATCGCCGGTTATCCGTTCAGTTCGGGCGCGTTCTCCGATCCGGTGTACCTGTCCGGTGACAGCTACTTCAACCCCTACCCGGGGACCGACTTCGAGGTCTACCGGCGCACCATCGAACTGCCGCGCCAGACCCGCAACAGCACGCACACGCTGCACCTGGACGCGGGCCTGGAGGGCTGGTTCGACGTGGGCGAGCGCGAGTGGAACTGGGACGTGGGCCTGTCCTACAACCGCAACGAGGGGACCCTGGCCGGCTCGGGCAACCTCAACCGGCAGGCCATGGCGCTGGCGCTCGGGCCCTCGTTCCTCAATGCCGACGGCGTCGTGCAGTGCGGAACGCCAGATGCCCCGCTGCCGCTTGGCACCAGCCTGAACCAGGGCCAGTGCACGCCCTTCGACATCGCCGGCGGACCATCCGCGTCCACACCGGAGGCGCTGCAGTTCATCAACGCGCTGACCAATACCCGCTTCGGCTCCTCCGAACGCGCCTTCACCGCCAACATCACCGGCGGCCTGTTCGACCTGCCCGCGGGCGAGTTCGCTTTCGCCGGCGGCGTCGAAAGCCGGCAGGAGAAGGGCTACCTGTACCCGGACCTGGCCAGCCAGTCGGGCAACACCACGGACCTCGCCGCGAACTCCACCTCAGGCCGCTACCGCGTGAACGAGGTCTACGTGGAGTTCAACGCGCCGCTGCTGAAGGACGTGCCCGGGGCGCAGTCGCTGTCGGTCGACGTGGCCAGCCGCTACTCGCACTACAGCAACTTCGGCAGCACCACCAACAACAAGTACGGCTTCTCCTGGAAGCCCTTCGAGGACCTGCTGGTCCGTGGCAATTACGCCGAAGGCTTCCGCGCGCCGACGCTGGATGACACTTTCGGCGGCGGCTCGCAGAGCTTCGACACCTTCCTCGATCCATGCGACAGCGCCTACGGCTCGGCCGCGACCAATCCCGCGGTGGCGGCCCGCTGCGCCGCCGACGGCGTCCCCGCCGGCTTCCGCCAGCAGCAGCAGAACAAGACGCCCATCACCGGGCCCGGCGGTGCGCAGAGCCTGACCGCCTTCAACGCGGGTGCCGGCAACGCCGGCCTGCAGCCGGAAACGGCGGTGACCAAGACCCTCGGCCTGGTCTACAGCCCCGGCTACGTCAGCGGCCTGGACATGTCGCTGGACTGGTATCACATCCGCGTGGACAACCTGATTTCGCCGATCAGCGCCGACTACGTCCTGCAGCAGTGCTACGAGCAGGGCTCGCCGACCTACTGCGCGCAGTTCGGCCGCGACCCGGCCACGCTGCAGGTGGTCAACCTCAACCGCGGCAACGCCAACCTGGGTTACCTGGAAACCGCCGGCTACGATTACTCGGTGCACTACCGCCTGCCGGAGTTCTCCTTCGGCCAGCTGGTCGCCTCGCTGGAAGGCTCCTATGTGACCGACTACGAGTCGCAGAGCAGCCCGGACGCGGTGGTGGACAAGGAGGTCGGGCAGTGGCCCTACTACCGCAACCGCGCCAACCTGTCGCTGGACTGGTCCAGGGGCGATTTCGGCTTGACCTGGATCCTGCGCTACTACAGCGGCGTGCGTGACCTGTGCTGGGACGCCACCGCCGGCATCGAGTGCAACCAGCCCGGCTACACCAGCCCGAGCTGGGGCCAGATCGGCGCCAACCGCCACGGCGCCACCGCGTTCAACGACGTGCAGTTCCGCTGGACCGCGCCGTGGAAGGGGCAGTTCCGCGTCGGCATCAACAACGTGTTCGACAAGCAGCCCTCGATCAACTACCAGGCCAACAGCCTGGGCTACAACAGCGCTTCCTCGGTCGATCCCAACCTCGACCTGGACCGTTACTTGTACGTGGGCTACACGCAGAAGTTCTGAACAGCGTGAAATGGCGAGGGGCGGCTCCGGCCGCCCCTTTGTTTTCCGTCTCGGAAGGTTTCCGCCGGGGCCTCCCCGAGGGCGGCTGGCGGGCTACTCCGGTAGCCCGGCGCGGCTTCAGCCGACTCGTGGCACGAAGCGCAGCGCCACCGAGTTCATGCAGTAGCGCAGCCCGGTGGGCTCGGGACCGTCGGTGAAAACGTGGCCCAGGTGGCTGTCGCAGCCGGCGCAACTGACCGCCGTGCGTACCCAGCCGAACATGCGGTCGGTGCTCTCGACGATGTTCTGCCTCGCGATCGGCTGCCAGAAGCTGGGCCAGCCGGTGCCGGAGTCGAACTCGGTGGCGGCGTCATAGAGCGCCGTGTCGCAGGCCAGACACCGGAACAGCCCGGGCACCGGCGGTCGCTCGTGCGGTCCGCTGAAGGCGCGTTCGGTGCCGTTGCGGCGCATGACGTAGAAGGCGGCCTCGGGCAGGCGCTCGCGCCACTGCGCGTCGGTGAGCACGAGCTTGCGCACGTGGCAGGGGCCGAGGCGATGGCCGTCGTCGGCGAAGCATTCGAGCAGCAGGTCCTGGCCATCGGCGGCGGCCGGGGACGCCGATGCGGGGCGCGCGGCCAGACGCGGCACCAGCACGCCGCCACCGGCCGCGGCGAGCGCGCCGCCGGTCAGCACGGCGCCCAGGAAGCGGCGCCGTTCCATCGCGACGATGTCGTTGGTGCGGGACATGGCGACCTCCGAAAGGATCAGCCGAAGGTGAAGGCGTACGCGCGCACGCCCGGGTCGAGGAAGGTGATTTCGAACAGCCGCTCGCCGCTGCCGTGCTTCTGGCGCACGAGCTGGTACAGGCGCTGGCCGGTGACCGTGCCGTAGCCGTCGACGTCCACGTCCATGCCGTGGTCGTCGCCCGGCGGCTTGCCGTCGAGGGTGACGCGGAAGCGCACAGGCCTGTTGTCCGCGCCCGGGCCGAGCACCAGGTGCAGGTCGCGGCCGCGGAAGCGGTAGACGATACGCCCGCCGGCGCGCTCCAGTTGCGCGTTCTCGGCGTGCACGGTCCAGCGCCCGTCCAGCGACCACTGTCCGGGCAGCAGCGTGGCCGGTGCGTGGTAGTCCCAGGCGTCGTCATGGGCGACCTGGCCGCCGGCGAAGTGCGCGGCGCGGGCGTAGCCCACGTAGGTTTCGGGCGAACGCATCGGATCGCCCGAGCCGGCCGCCTGCGCGCCCCTGGCGCCGGGCTGCACGTAGCCGGCGGGAAGGTCGCGGTAGCCGGCCGCGGCGAGGAGCTGGCGGATAATGTCCTCGCTCTCCCGGTAGTTTCCTTCACCGAAATGGTGCGCACGGATCCGGCCCGTTGCGTCGATGAAGTAATGCGCCGGCCAGTACTGGTTGTCGAAGCCTTGCCAGATGGCGTAGTCGTTGTCGAGCGCGACGGGGTAATCGACGCCCAGCTCCTTCACCGCGCGCGCCACGTTGGCCGGCTCCTTCTCGAAGGCGAATTCGGGCGCGTGCACGCCGATCACGACCAGGCCGTGGTCACGGTACTTGTCCGACCAGCCGCGCACGTAGGGCAGCGCGCGCAGGCAGTTGATGCAGGAGTAGGTCCAGAAATCGACCAGCACCACCTTGCCGCGCAACGCCTCGCGGGTCAGCGGCGGCGAGTTGAGCCAACCGGTGGCGCCGGCCAGCGAGGGCAGCTCGCCCTCCACCGGCAACGGCGCGCCGGCTTCGCGCACGGGCTCCGGCGCGGGCGGCGGACGCGTGGCGTCCAGCAGCTTCTGCTCCAGGCCACCGGTGTTGGCGAGTGCGACCCGGGTGAGCAACCCGGTGTCCAGCCCCAGTGCGATCGCCGCCACGCCGGCCAGCACCAGCACGCCGAGTGCGCGACGCACCCATTCCCCGGCGCCGAGCGAGCGCTTCATCAGGCCGAACACCTGGCCGCCGATCAGCAGCGCCAGCGCGAGTGAAGTGGCTGCGCCGGCGGCGTAGGTGAGCAGCAGCAACGTGGTCTGGACGCTGGCGCCGTTGAGCGCCGCGCCGGTCAGCAGCAGCCCCAGGATCGGACCTGCGCAGGGCGCCCACAGCAGGCCGGTGGCGATGCCAAGGCCCGCGGCGGACCATACCGAACCCTCGCCCTCCGCGCGCTGCGACAGCCGGTTGCCCAGCGCCACGAACGGACGCGTCAGCCACTCCGCCAGGCGCGTGGAGAGCAGGGTGAGCCCCAGCAGCGCCAGCACCACCAGCGCCACGATGCGGCCGTACTGGTTGGCGCGCACCGCCCAGCCGCCGCCGACCGCCGCCAATGTGGCGACCAGCGCGAAGGTGAGCGCCATGCCCAGCAGCATCGGCAGGCCGTTGCGCGCGAACGGCCGGTCGGCGCGCGCGAACACGAACGGCAGCACCGGCAGGATGCAGGGACTCAGTATGGTCAGCACGCCGCCCAGGTAGGCGAGGATGAGCAACAGCATGGGTTGGCTTTCCGCTGGAGTGTGGCTGGGTATTCGACGGCGACGTCCCGCCGGTTACGCGGGGCCTCGCACCTGCCGTGGAGGAGCGGCGGGCTCCGCGCGCCCGGCATGGTCTTCTACGAGGTAACCGCGCGCACGGATGCAGCGAATGTCGGACATGCGCCGAAGGTTTCCGCCATGCCGGGCTTGACCGCCACCGGCACCCTGGTCCTAGATGAACGCTCCTCCCCCCGGGCCAGCGTCCATCCGGCCATGCCAGCCGATCCTGCCAGCGACAGCCCCGAACGCCGCCGCGCCGCGTGGATGTCCGCCGCGCAGGCGGGCGACCGGCGCGCCTACGAGCGCGTACTGGCCGATTCGGTGGCGCTGATCCGCGCGGTCGCGCGCCGCCAGGGCGTGACCCACGATCACCTCGACGACGTCGTGCAGGAGACCCTGCTGACCATCCACCGTGTGCGTCATACCTACGATCCGTCCCGTTCCTACGACGCCTGGCTGTCCGCGCTGGCCGCCCGCCGCGCGATCGACGGCCTGCGCCGCAGCGGCCGGCAGGCGCACCGCGAGGTCGGTGACGCGCTCGCCGTCGCCATGCATCCCGACGAAAGAGACGCCGGCAACGAGGTCGACCGCGACCGGCAGGTACGCCGTCTGCGCGCGGCGATCGCCGACCTGCCGCCGGGCCAGCGCGAGGCGGTCGAACAGCTGGGCCTGAAGGAGCGCTCGCTGGAAGAGGCGTCGGCGCATACCGGACGCAGCACGGGCGCGCTCAAGGTCAACCTGCACCGCGCACTGAAGGCCCTGCGCGGCCGCATCCACGGAGACGACTGACGCGATGGCCGATCCGCACGCCCACGACCGCCTGATCGCCTCGCTCGGCGCCGAGCTGGCGCCGGTGCGCCGGCTGCGCCCGCCGTGGCTGCGCACGCTGGGTTGGCTGGCGGTGGTCGCGGCCATCGCGCTCGCCCTGTTCGCCCACTACGGCACCGCGCCGATGCTGGCGCGCTGGGCCGGTGCGCCGGAGCTGGGCTGGGCCGGCATTGGCGCGGCACTCACCACCGTCGCCGCGGCGTGGGCCGCCTTCGCGCTGGGCGTGCCCGGGCGCCGCGCCGCATGGGCCTGGCTGCCACTGCCGCCCGCGCTGCTGTGGATCGGCGCCAGCGGGCTGGGCTGCCTGCGCGACTGGATCGCGCCGGCCACGAACGTTGCCAGCGCTCCCGAGGCGGGCGGCTGCCTGTTTTTCATCATCGGCTTCTCGGTGCCGCTCTCTGCGTTGCTGCTCGTGCTGCTGCGCCGCGCCTGCCCGCTGCGGCCGGTGCTGACGGCGGTGATGGTCGGCCTGGCCAGTGCCGCCGCTTCGGCCAGCCTGCTGGAGATCTTCCACGCGTTCGACGCGGCCGCGACCGACCTGGCGATGCACGCGCTCGCGGTCGCCGTGGTGATCGGGGCCAATGCCGCGCTGGGCGGGCGCCTGCTCGCACCCGAGGCCCGTCGCGCTTCCTGAGATGCACCTGCGGCAGCCTGTCGCCTTTACAGGGAGGACAGCCATGCTCAGCGAACGCTTCACCGCCGCCATCGACTACGCGCGCGTCGCCCATGCGGGCCAGACCCGCAAGGGCACGGCCATCCCGTACCTCCAGCATCTACTGGGCGTGGCCAGCCTGGTGATCGAGTACGGCGGCGACGAGGACCAGGCGATCGCCGGCCTGCTGCATGACGTGGTGGAGGACTGCGGCGAGGCGCATGCCGGGGCCATCGGCGAGCGCTTCGGCGCACGTGTGCTGGGCATGGTGCTCGGCTGCACCGACGGCACCGCGGAGGGCAAGGCAGGCCTGGACGATGGCGGCGCCCGTCGCCGCGACTGGCTGCGGCGCAAGCAGGCCTACCTCAACCACCTGGCGCACGCCTCCGACGACACGCTGCTCGTGTCCGGCTGCGACAAGCTGCACAACGCCCGCGCGATCGTCGGCGAGCTGGAGCGGCCGGAAGTCGGCCGGGGCGTGTTCGACCGCTTCACCGGCGGCCGCGACGGCACGCTGACGTACTACCGGTTGCTTGCGGACCTGTTCACCCAGCGCGGGGCGGCGATGGCCGATGCGCTGGAGCGGGAGATCGAGCACATGTACGCGCTGGCGGGGGAGCGGCACCGCGCCGCCTGATCCGGCGCGACAATGGCGCCTTGGCCCTCGAGGAGCCCGCCATGTCCGTCTTCCTTCGTTCGCTGGGCGTCGCACATCCGCTGATCCAGGCGCCGATGTCCGGATCCAGCACCCCCGCGCTGGTGGCCGCGGTCAGCGGCGCCGGCGCCCTGGGTTCGCTGGGGGCCGGTTATCTGGAGCCGCAGGCGTTGCTCGACCAGGTCGCGCAGGTCCGCGCGGCCACCGACCGCCCCTTCGCCGTCAACCTGTTCGTGCTGCCCGACGACTTCGACGCGGACAAGGCGCAGGTGGCGGTGACCCGCCGGCGGCTCGATGCGCTGATGGCCTGCGAAGGACTGGACGTGCGCACCGAGCTCCCCGCGCAATGGGCGCCGCGCTTCTCCGACCAGCTTGCCGCGCTGCGCGAGGCGCGCCCGGCGGTGGCGAGCTTCGCGTTCGACGTGCTCGACCGGGTGCAGGTGCGCGAGCTGCAGGCATCCGGCATCCGCGTGGCTGGTACCGCCACCAGCGTGGCTGAAGCGCGCGCGTGGGCCGATCGTGGCGCCGATGCGGTGTGCGTGCAGGGCGCCGAGGCCGGTGGCCATCGCGGCACGTTCCTGCATCCGGCCGAGGAGGCGATGGTCGGATTGTTCGCCCTGGTTCCGCTCACGGTGGCGGCGGTAGACATTCCCGTGATCGCCGCCGGCGGCATCATGGACGGGCGCGGGATGCGCGCGGCCGAACTGCTCGGCGCCGATGCCAGCCAGCTCGGCACCGCGTTCCTGGCCTGTCCGGAATCGGCCGCGGCGGAGGCCTGGAAGCGCGACCTGCCACAGGCGCAGGACCACCGTATCGGCACCATCTGCAGCTTCTCCGGCCGTGCCGCGCGGGGACTGTGCAACCGCTTCGTCGAGGCCATGCAGCCGTTTGCGGGCGAACTGCCTCCGTATCCGATCCTCAACGCGCTGACCGCTCCGTTGCGCCGCGCGGCCGCGGCCGCCGGGAGGGGCGATCTGCTGTCCGAATGGTGCGGCCAGGCCGCCGCGCTGGTGCGTCCGATGCCGGCCGCCGAGCTGGTCCGCGTGCTGATGGACGAGTACGCCGCAGTGCGCTGCACGCCCGCTTGACGTGACCTAGAGTCGCCCCGGTTATACTGCTCTGGCGCCATTCCGCGCCCTGAGTACGCCCCGAGGCACCCCCGCTTGAGTACGTCTTCCCGTAGCCAGTCTCCCGTCGCCGCCAGAAAAGCGGTCGATTCCAGCCACCTGCGCAAGCACGTGATCGACGCGCTGGAAGAGCTCAAGGCCAAGGACATCCGCGAGATCGACGTCCGCGGCAAAACCTCGATCGCCGACCTGCTGGTGATCGCATCAGGCACCTCCGCCCGCCACGTCAAGTCCATCGCCGACGAAGTGGTGAAGTTCGCCAAGAAGGCGGGCGTGATGCCCTTGGGCGTCGAGGGCGAACAGGAGGCCGAATGGGTGCTGGTCGACCTCGGCGACGTCATCGTCCACGTCATGCTTCCGCGCATCCGCGAGTTCTATGGCCTGGAGCGGCTGTGGACGGTGGGTGACCGCGAGCAGGGGATGGATGCGGCGAGCGCCGGCTGACGTATTTGCCCTCTCCCTCCGGGGAGGGCCGCTGTTGCGATCCACTGCCAGGCGCGCGCTTTTGCGCCTTCTCCCCTGCGGGGAGAGGCTGGGGACGAGGTGCTACTGGTGCGAGTCACTACCCACGAAAGCGCAAGCCTTTGCGCCCTCTCCCTCCGGGGAGAGGGCTGGGGTGAGGGGCAGCACTTGCGATTTACTTGCTCGAAGCGCGTGCTGCTCTGGAGGGCTTTCCAATGAACATCCCCGCCAGCTCCGGCCCCTCACCTCAATCCTCTCCCCGGAGGGGAGAGGAGGCAAAGGTGGCGCTGCGCGCCGCTTCATCAGATTGAAGCTGGCATGCGAGCCCGCCTGCTTGCCATCGGCGAACGCATGCCTGGCTGGGTAGCCGAGGGCTTTGCCGAATACCGCAAACGCCTCTCGCGCGAACTTCCGCTCGAACTGGTCGAGCTCAAGCCCGGCGCCCGCGGCAAGGGCCGCGACGACGCCCGTGCCATTCATGACGAAGGCGAGGCGATCCTCGCCGCGCTCCCGCGGGACATCCACGTGATCGCGCTGGACGGTCGCGGCAAGACCTGGTCGAGCGAAGAACTGGCCGCCCAGCTGGCGAACTGGCGCATGGCCGGTCGCGACCTGGCTTTCCTGATCGGTGGCCCGGATGGCCACGCGCCCGAGGTGCTGGCGCGGGCCGATCAGCGCTGGTCGCTCGGCCCGCTCACGCTGCCGCACATGCTGGTTCGACTGGTGTTGGCCGAGCAGCTCTACCGTGCCAGTACGCTGCTTGCCGGCCACCCATACCACCGCGCCTGACGATCGGGCCTAGGCCGCGAGCTGCGGGACCTCCGGATGCGCGTGCAGCGGCAGGTGTCTGGCCCCGGTGGCGAGCACGCCCGGACAGGCAGCGGCCAGCTGGTCACGGGTGGCGTCGATGATCACCAGGATGCGCCCGGCGTGGATCTCGTCCTTGAACTTGCGGTGCACCACGTCCGGCACGTCGGTGCCGACCAGCGCGCCGGTCCAGCAACCGACCGCCGCGCCCGCCAATGCAATGGCCGCGCCACCGGCCAGCGTCACGCCCAGCGGCGGCACTGCCACGGCGATCAGCCCCAGCAGCACGCCGGCGCCACCGCCGCAGACCGCCCCGCGGGCGGCGGCTGGATAGAAGTCCGTGCGGCCGACCATCAGGTGGTCGGGAATCTGCTGCAACTCGATGTCTTCGCGGGCGATCAGCGAGATGTCGTTGTCGGGAATGCCGGCCCGGCGGGCGGCCGCCATGGCGGCACGCGCGGCGTCGAGGTCGGAGGTGCTGAACACGCAGCGGGTTTTCATGGGCGCCTCCGGATAGCGGCCCCGACCGGCATGGCCGTGGCCATGCCGGTATGTTTCGCGCGTGGGGGTGATGGTTGCGTTGTCGGCAGTCGTGCCGCGATTGCAACCCGGGGAGGACTTCAGTCGTCCAGATCGTCGATCTCGTCCTGCGCCTCGCCAACGTTCTTCTGTGCCTTGCCCGCGTTCTTTTCGAGGTTGCCGGCCACTTCCTTCGAAGTGTTGCCGGTCAGCTTGCCGACGCCTTCCTTCACGGCGCCCTTGACCTCGTGCTTGGTGCCTTCGATGCGGTTGTCGTTCATGTGCGGCTCCTCCACGTCTGCGGGGTGCAGACCCGATTCGTTATAGGGCAGCGCTTGTTCAGCGCCGGTGACAGTGACGCAAGCATTTCGAAGCCGTTGCCTGTCTGTTCAACAGGCACGCAGGCGCTTGTTCCGTCGAGGAAAATCATGTGGGCTTCTCCGCCCCGTTGGCATGCGCACGGCTGGACTGCGGCCTTTCCGGAGTTCATGTCCAAGGAGGTTCCCGTGCCCGCCGCCTCCTTCGGAGAGTGGCGCGGCGCTGGTTGCGTGGATGCTGCGCCGGTGACGACCCGCTCGATCCGCGCGCAAGGCACTGCCGCCGCAGACCCGGCAGGCGGCACCCGTTTGCAGGCGGATGTCTTCCAGCCCCCGGGCCTCGCCCGCAAGCGGGCGGTACCGGGGAACCGAGTCAATCCGGTTGCGCGGCCGCGTCGTCGTTCTTCATCACGCCGCGCAGGTTGGACAGGAACAACCCGATCTGCAGGCTGATCAGGGCCCAGGCGTGGTCGTGCCAACCCCAGGCGACCCACAGCACGTTGCTGAGCACGAAGCACCAGAAGCCCCAGGTCCGCTTGCGCGGCGACAGCGAGCCGACCAGCCAGGCCGCCACCAGGGTGATCGCCATGGCCGGCCATTGCAGCGCGTCGATCAGGTCGCCCATGGCGGGCACTCCGTCATGGCGGCGGCCCGGCGTGGCGGGCGCGTGCCGCCGCGGCCTGGGCCTCGCGCTCCTCGACCATCTCCCGCGACAGGAACCAGTTGAGGCCCGTGCGGATCACCGCGACGGCACCCAGCTTGCCGATCTCCTGCCAGCTCGGCGCGATCGCCGTGGAGAGGATGTCCGCGCAGAGCTGGAACTCCAGCGCGAGCGCCAGGTAGCGCGAGAGTGTCAGGCGGATGCGGTTGTAGTCGTTCGCCTCGCGCAGGGCGACCATGCGCGCGAATTGCCACACGGCCAGCAGCATGCCGATGCCCACGGTGGCCGCGCCCACCGTCTCGATCAGGAGCTTCAGCCACTGCACCGCCTGGATCACCCACGCCTCGGTGGCGTCGAAGCCCTCGCTCATCGGTCGGTGGCCTGCGAGCGACGGTGCAGGGACGCATCGGTCCGTACATCGATCGTAATAAGGGGCGGGAGGGTGTTCAGGCCGGCGAATCCGGGTTGCGCATGAACGCCATCGCCGCAGTCTTGACCTTGGCGTAGCTGGTGACGGCGTCGGCACCTGAGGAGTTCTTCCAGTCGGCGTACTTGCGGTCGAAGTCGGCCAGTTCGTCGGGGCTGAACAGCTGGCGCACCGCGTCGAACATCTTGGTCTCTTCCTCGTGCGCATGGTGCTTGATCAGTTCGCCGCAGACCTGCACGGAACCGGCAAATTGCCGTGAATCGACGTCCGCGGCATGGATGTCGGGCAGCACCGCGAGTTCCACCGCGCGATGCTCCTGGATCGCCTCGGCGTAGATCAGCTTCTGCTCATGGTTGGCACGGTCTTCGAAGGCGGGGTAGAACACCGTCTCTTCCCACTTGGCATGGGGGATCAACAGGGCCTCGATCCGCTTGAGCAGGTCGTGGCGGGTGTCCGCTTCCGAGTCGGCGGTCTTGTTGATCTGTGCAAAGAGCTCGCGCAGCCGGTCGTGTTCGGTCTTCAGGGTGTCGAGGATGTCGGGCATGGTGGCTCCTGGTCGGAATCCGGCTATTGCAGGACTTCCGGTGTGGCACGGCCGTGAACCGCAGGCAGGCCGATGCCCGGTAGCGGGTTGGCGCAAGCATTTCGTGCGGCCGTCCATTCATCCCGGGACCAGAGGTATGCGCTGGAGGCGCCAGCCATCCCCGGCGTTGCACCGGGTCGACGGCCACCGGCCCGCATCGAGGAGCCGCGACGGCATGCCCTTGCAGGGCAGCGGCCCCGTTAGTGAAAAGGGGAAAACGGCGTGGCAGGGGAGCCGCCCGTGCAGGACCTGCCGCACGCGATGCGCATCCCGCAACCGCCGCGTTTGACTTCCTCCGAGAGGCATGGCGGCTCCTGGGCTGCATGCGCAAGAAACCCGCGCCGACCGTGCCTGCGTGCAGTTCCGCCAGGTGCACGCCGGAAGACGTGTGGAGAGTGGCCCGGCGGCGGGAAAGCGGCAGCCTGAGGTGGCAGAATCATGCCGGCACCTCCAGGACCCACGCATGCGCGCATCTCTCGCCAGCCCCGTCGTGCCAGAGGAACGCTACGCCCTTATCGACGCCTTGCGCGGATTCGCGCTGGCCGGCGTGCTGCTCATCAATCTCCAATACCTGAGCGTCTACGCCCTGTTGCCGGCTTCGTCGCAGACGATGCTGCCTACCGCTGCATTCGATGCGATGGCCGTCGCGGTGACCGAGTGGCTGGTCAACGTCAAATTCATCACCCTGTTTTCCCTGTTGTTCGGTTTCGGATTCGCGCTGCAGCTCGAGCGTGCCCGGGCGCGGGGCGCGGGCGGCGTCGCGCGCTACGCCCGGCGGCTGCTGGTGCTGGCCTTCATCGGCGCCGTACACGGCTTCTTCGTCTGGTGGGGCGACATCCTGCTGACCTATGCGGTGGTGGGCCTGCTGATGCTGGCGTTCGTGCGGGTGCCTGATCGCGTCCTGGTCGCACTGGGCATCGTGACCGCCGTGGCGTTGCCCTCGCTGCTCAAGCCGTGGATGCATCCCTTGCTGTCGGCCATGCCGGGGCAGGCCGAGGTGTCCGCAGCCAGCGTCCAGGCGTTCACGTCGACCTCGTGGTCGCGCACGCTGCATGCCAACCTGATGTTCTCGGGCTGGGAACGCGTATCCAGCCTGGCGCTGGTGAGCTTCGTACTAGGTCGCTTCCTGCTCGGCCTCTGGGCAGGACGGCGCGGCCTGCTGCAGCGGCCGCTCGAGCACCTGCCGCTGCTGCGCCGCCTGTGCAGCTGGGGCTTCTCGATCGGCGTGACGGCGTGGCTGCTTTCCTGGGCGGGAATGGCGCCGCACGCGGCGCTGCCCCGACTCCACGGCGGTGCGCGGGTACTGGTACTCCGCCTGCTCGACGGCGTGGCTCCACTGGCCCTGGCCATCGGCTATGCGGCTGGCTTTGTGCTCCTGTACCAGCGCCCGGGCTGGCAGCGCCGGCTGGGTGTGCTGGCGCCGGTGGGCCGCATGACCCTGACGCACTACCTGTCGCAGAGCGTGCTCGGCGTGGTGCTGTTCTACGGCATCGGGCTGGGCCTGGGCCCGCGCTGGGGCATGGCCGGCGTGCTGGGCGCCTGGGTCCTGATCTTCGGTACGCAGGTGCTGCTGAGCCATCTGTGGCTTGCGCGCTTCCGCTACGGTCCGGTGGAGTGGCTGTGGCGCTGGATGACCTATGGCGGACCGCCACCGCGGATGCGGCCGGGGCCCGAGGGCACACCTGAGTTGGAAACGATGCGGTCGCGCCTGCGCGCAACGAGCGCATCCGTCGCCTCCCTCGGCGAGCTGTCCCGGGAAGAAGAAGCGCCCCCTTAGGAGCCCGGATCTGGTGCGTGCGCTGCCGGCGCGCACTGCGTTTTGGCACACTCGACCCTATCGGCCGTTGCGCCGTCCGGACGGGGGAGCCGGGCATGAGTACACACCAACCCGCCGGCCGCCTGGCCTGCGTCGGCATCGGCATGACTCTGGGCTCGCACATCAGCCCGCTGGCGCGCAGCTACATCGAACAGGCGGACGTGGTCTTCGCCGGCGTGTCGGACGGCCTGGTCGAGCGCTGGTTGCAGCGCATGCACGCGGACGTGCGCAGCCTGCAGCCGTACTACGCGCATGGCAAATCGCGCATGCGCACATATCGGCAAATGGTGGAGGCGATGCTCGTCCAGGTGCGCACGGGCAGGCGTGTCTGCGGCGTGTTCTACGGCCACCCCGGGGTGTTCGCATGGGTGCCGCACAAGGCCATCGAACTGGCCCGCAGCGAGGGCTACCACGCGCGCATGGAGCCGGGCATCTCGGCCGAGGACTGCCTTTACGCCGACCTTGGCATCGACCCGGGAACCTGCGGTTGCCAGCACTTCGAGGCGAGCCAGTTGCTCATCTACCGTCGCCGCATCGATCCGAGCGCGTGGCTGATCCTGTGGCAGGCCGGCCTGGCGGGCGACCGATCGCTGAAGCGCTTTTCCACCGGCGCGGCGTACCGCCAGGTGCTGGTCGACGTGCTGGCGCGCGACTATCCGCTGGAGCACGAGGTGATCATCTACCAGGCCGCGACATTGCCGATTGGCCAGCCGCGGATCGAGCGCACGACGCTGCGCGCGCTGCCCTGGGCGGAACTGGACATGGCCGACACCCTGGCTATCCGGCCGGCGCAGGCTATGGAGCCAGACGAGGAAATCCGGACGCGGCTGGCGGCACTGGATGCCGCTTCGGAGCGGGATCCGACCCGGCAACAGGACTTTTTGCCTGCGGCCGCTCAACGGCAGCGAAGCAGGCTATGATCGGCTAGTGCGTACGGTTGCCGCGGGGGCGGTACCGGACACCGGCCATCGAAGGAGGGGACACTGATGACGGATGTGATCGATATCCTCGAAAGGATCGGGAGCGACGCCGCCTTGCGCGATGCGCCTCGGGAGGCACTGGCGCGGGTGCTGGCGGCGGAACGGATCGACGAAACCGTGCGCGCGGCGATGCTGTCGGGCGATAGCGTCGAGCTCCAGTCGTTGATGGGGGCGGGGGCCCAGTTCAGCGTGATCATGCCGAGCGAAGAGGAAGAGGCGCCGGCGGACGGGGAGGAAGGCGAGGAATTGCCCCCTGGCGGTGATAGCGCCGTCTGACCGGTATCGATTGCGACTTCCCGTTGTGGCGCGAATCCTGTCTGGACCTCGTCGGAGCCGGCTCTGGTTGCCGGGCAGCGCGTGTTGCCTGGCTCTTTTCCTTGCTCCGGTCATCGCGTCCGCCGTGCCGGAGTCCGCTGAAACCAACCGGATGCTGGTGCGGGCGGACCACCTGAAAGCGTCGGACAACCCGACCTTCGTTTCCCTTCTCGACCAGTTGCACCTTCGCGAAGCCCGGCTCAGCGACCAGCAGCGCCTCCTTCTGAGGTACCTGGATGCATGGCAGCTCGATTACCTGGGAGACTACCGTGCCGCGCGGGCCTCGCTGACGGCCATCATCCGCGAGGCGCCGGACCCGGCGCTCCGGTTCCGCGCCACGGCAACGCTGGTCAACGTTCTCGGAGCGGTGCACCGCTACGAGGATGCGTTCGTCCAGCTGAACCAATTGATCGAACAACTGCCCCGGATCAGCGGCCGTGAACTGCGGTGGCAGGGTCTGGGCGAAATTGCCCAGCTGCTGACCGCGGCGGGCCAGTACGATCTCGGTGCGAGTTACGCCAGGCAGATGCTGGACGTCATCCCGGCGGGGGAGACCGCGTGCAAGGCCTCGTATTTCATCGAGCACGCGCGCTACAGCGGCGGTCAACTGGGCAAGCACGACCCGCAGGCAGAAGAAGCCATCGACGAGTGTGCCCGGGCTGGCGAGTCGGTGTTCGCCAATGCGCTGCGCGCCGATATGGCCAGTGTGCAGATCAAGGCCGGGTATCCGGCCGAGGCTGCAGCCATGCTCGAGAAGCACTATGCGAGCGTGCGCCATGACCGGTACCTGATCACCACCCTGCGCTTTGACGCACTGCTCGCGCAGGCGTACCTGGCCCAGGGACAGTCGGGCAAGGCGCGAACCTACGCCCTTGCGGCCGTAAAGGCGAGTGCGCCCGGAGAGTTCACCGATCCCCTGCGCATGGCCTGCAGGACCCTCTACCAGATCGACCAGCAACGCGGCGACTTCAAGTCCGCGCTGGACTGGCACAGGCGCTACATGGAGGCCGACAAGGGGTACCTCGACGACGTCAGCGCCAAGGCGCTGGCCTTTCAGATCGTCAAGCAGCAAGTGCAGGCGAAGAAGGTGCAGGTCGACGCGTTGGACAAGCAGAACAAGATCCTGCAGCTGAGGCAGGCGCTTGACCGCAAGGCGGTGGAGGCCAGCCGGCTGTACATCGCCATGCTGGCACTGGGGCTGCTGGCGATCGGCCTGTGGCTGCTGCGCCTGAAGCGTTCGCAGCTCGCGTTCATGCGCTTGGCCCAGTGCGACAGCCTCACCGGCATCTTCAACCGCAAGCATTTCATGAGCGAAGCCGAACAGGTGCTGCGCTACGTGCAGCGCTCGGCACGGGGCGCCTGCCTGGTGCTGATCGACCTGGACCACTTCAAGCTGGTGAACGACACCCACGGCCACGCGATGGGCGATCTGGTGCTGCGGCAGGCGGTGACCGCCTGCCAGGCCCACATGCGTTCGACCGACGTGTTCGGCCGCCTCGGTGGCGAGGAGTTCGGCATCCTGTTGCCCGAGTGCTCGATGGACAGCGCCATCGAGCGCGCGGAGGCAATCCGCCACAGCGTGGCCCAGCTGAGTTCGGCGGCCGAGCCTGGCATCCGCATCTCGGCGAGTTTCGGCGTTGCCTGCACCCGCGAAACGGGCCACGACCTGCGCCAGCTCCTCATCGACGCCGATCAGGCGCTCTACCGCGCCAAGCGGGCCGGGCGCAACTGCGTGGTGGCGGGCAAGCAGGGCGAAGGAATCGTGATCGCCTGAGCGCGGCCGGCGTCAGCCACCGGCCCCGTTTCCGCCACGCGCGTTCCAGTGCTCGAGCCGCGCCTGCATGCGCCGCACGTGGCTGCCGGGCCAGTAGACCCGGCCGCACGCCGGGCAGGCGCGGAATGGACCGGGCAGGTTGCGTGCCCGTGGTGCCACGCGCGTGCGTTCGCCCGGGGTAGCGTCGTGCAGCGACGTGTTGTCGAGCAGGCAGCGGGTGAAGGGTGCACACGTCCAGTCGATGCCGAGCGCCACCGTCAGCTCCGCGGCCTGGGCATCCAGTCCGTCGACTGCGAGCAGCACGACACGGATGCCGTCCGGGGCATGTGCGGCCAGGTGCCGGTCGCGGGTGACGAGGATGCGCGACTGTGCCAGACAGGCATCCAGCACCGCCCGATCCCTCGCGCTGACGGACGCCAGACCCGTGTCGTAGCCGGCCGCGCGCAGCCAACGGGCGAGGCTGGCGAGCATGGCGTCGCAGAACAGGCTGACGGATTCTGCGTGGGTGCCCATGGGCCCATTCAAGCCGTGCACGGGACGAAACCGCGTGAGCGCGCTGGACTCGAACGCGGTCAGCCACTCCGCGCCAGGTGCGCTTCCAGTAAGTCGAGCAATGCTTCCTGGCTGGGGAGGATCTTCGTGCGCGCCTGCGCCAGCGTGAACCAGGCGACCCGGTCGACTTCCGGAAAACGCGCAAGCTGACCGCTGCGTGGCGGCCACTCCAGCTCGAACAGGTTGCTGCGCAGCGCGGCCGGATCGAAGTTGCCCTCCAGTGCGAAGGCCTCGACCCATTTGCCGCCGCGCTGGCGCAGCCGTCCCAGCGGATGCAGCGAGCCGGTCGCGGGCATCCCCAGCTCTTCCTGGAACTCGCGGCGCGCGGCCGCTACGGCTTCCTCGCCGGGCAGCAGTTCGCCCTTGGGCAGCATCCAGGCGCCGTCGTCGCGACGGCGCCAGAACGGCCCGCCAGGGTGGGTGAGCAAGACCTGCGGCGTGCCGTCGTGCAGGCGGTACATCAGGATTCCGGCGCTGGTGATGGGCATGTGTCCTCCGCTCGGGGGCGACGCGTCGGCGTTCACGCGGGGCACGGTAACATCCGGACACCGAGACCTTTCGGAGGACCGCCATGGCGATCGGCTGGGCCGGCGACGGCGCCGTGCAGGATCAGATCGACGCGACCGTGAAGGACGCGATCAAGCGCGCGCGCAGCAAGCTTCCGCAGGGGCCGAGCCTGAGCCACTGCGAGGAGTGCGATGCGCCGATTCCCGAGGCGCGGCGCAAGGCCGTGCCCGGCGTTCGGCTGTGCGTGGCCTGCCAGGAGGCGCTGGACAAGTCGCAGCGCGCGGAAAGCGGCTACAACCGCCGCGGCAGCAAGGACAGCCAGCTGCGCTGACGCGGCCAGTTGCGGGCGATCGCGGCACTGCTGCCAGGAGGCCGGGCATGTGCCCGGTTTTGCGCGAGCAGGCTTGCCTCCTCGTGGTGCGTCCCCATGAAAGGACTCCGACTTCGAAGGAGCTCCCCATGCAAGAGTCCAACGCCGCGGCCGCTGGCCGGTTCCAGATTGGCGGCGACATTCCCGTCAACCGGCTGGGCTTCGGCGCCATGCGCATCACCGGCAAGGGCATCTGGGGCCAGCCGGCGGACCTCGAAGGGGCCCGCGCCACCTTGCGCGCCCTGCCGGAGCTCGGTGTCGATCTCGTCGACACGGCCGACAGCTACGGCCCGGAGGTGAGTGAGGACCTGATCCGCGAAGTGCTGCATCCGTACAAGAGCATGCTGATCGCCACCAAGGGTGGACTGACGCGCCATGGACCGGACATCTGGGCGCCGCTGGGCCGCCCGGAATACCTGCGCCAGTGCGTGCTGATGAGCCTGCGCCGGCTCGACGTGGAACGCATCGACCTCTGGCAGCTCCACCGCATCGACGCCAAGGTGCCGCGCGAGGAGCAGTTCGGAGTCATCGCGGACATGCGCAAGGAGGGCCTGATCCGGCACGTGGGCCTGAGCGAGGTCGGCGTGGAGGAGATCGAGGCGGCGCGCCGGTATTTCCCGGTCGCCACCGTGCAGAACCTCTACAACCTGGCCAACCGCAAGAGCGAGGCGGTGCTGGAGCACTGCCAGGCCGAGGGCATCGGCTTCATACCCTGGTACCCGCTGGCGGCCGGTGACCTGGCGGCACCCGATTCGGTGCTGAGCCGCATCGCCCAGCGCCTGGGCGCCAGCAACGGGCAGGTCGCGCTGGCCTGGCTGCTCAAGCGCTCGCCGGTGATGCTGCCGATTCCCGGGACGTCGAAGGTAGAGCACCTGCGCGAGAACGTCGGGGCGGCGCAGCTGGAACTGTCCGACGAGGACTACCGGGCGCTGGAAGCTGCGGCGCGGTGATCGTCCGCAACGGATGAGCTGTACCGACCGCGGCCGCCCGCTGCTCCTGCAGCGGCCGGCAATGGGAAAGGGGCCGTTATCCACCGTCCCCCACAGCTTATCCACAGACTTATTGTCTCGTCGGCTGAGAACCTGCCGCGTATCCTCTGCCCTCGTGTGTCCGCCGCTGCCGGCGGCACGGCTGTCTGCGAGGAAACCCGACCCATGTCCTTTGTCCCCGAGCGCAAGAGCGGCCAAGGCTCCGCCATCGAGGCGCTGCGTGTGCCGCCGCACTCCATCGACGCCGAGCAGGCGGTGCTCGGCGGCCTGATGCTGGCGCCCGATGCGCTGGACAAGGTCGCCGACCGGTTGGGCGAGGGGGACTTCTACCGCAAGGACCACCGCCTGATCTGGCGCGCGATCAACGAGCTGGCCAACAAGGGCATGCCCTGCGATGCGGTGACGCTGGGCGACTGGTTCGAGGCCAACGACCTGGCCGAGATGGTCGGCGGCGCCAGCTACCTGATCGAGCTGGCCAACGCCACGCCGAGCGCCGCCAATATCGGCGCCTATGCGGACATCGTGCGCGAGAAGTCGATCCTGCGGCAGCTGATCGACGCCGGCACCGGCATCACCGAGGACGGCTACCGGCCCGAAGGCAAGAGCGTGCACGAGGTGCTGGAGAACGCCGAGCAGGCGGTCTTCAAGATCGCCGAGTCGGGCGCGCGCGGCAAGAAGGACTCGGTGTCCATGCGCGATGCGGTCAAGGACGCCTTCCGCCTGCTCACCGAACGCTACGAGAACCGCGGCCAGCTCACCGGCATCTCCACCGGCTTCAACGACCTGGACGAGCTCACGTCCGGCCTGCAGCCGTCGGACCTGATCATCGTCGCAGCGCGTCCGTCGATGGGCAAGACCGCGTTCTCGGTGAACATCGCCGAGGCAGCCGCGTTGCGCGGCAAGAAGGCGGTGGTGATCTTCTCGATGGAAATGTCCGCCTCGCAGCTGGCCTTGCGCCTGATCTCCTCGATCGGCCGCATCCATGCCCAGCACCTGCGCAACGGCGACCTGTCGGAAGAAGACTGGCCGCGCGTGACCAATGCCATCGCGATCCTGTCCGAGGCCAAGATATTCATCGACGACACCCCGGGCCTGTCGCCGGTGGAACTGCGCTCGCGCGCGCGCCGCCTGCACCGCGAGCACGGCGGGCTGGGCCTGATCGTGATCGACTACCTGCAGCTGATGCAGGTGCCCGGAAACAAGGAGAACCGCGCCACCGAGATTTCAGAAATCTCCCGTTCACTCAAGGGCCTCGCCAAGGAGCTGAACGTGCCGGTGATCGCCCTGTCGCAGTTGAACCGCTCGCTGGAGCAGCGCGCCGACAAGCGGCCGATGATGTCCGACCTGCGCGAGTCGGGCGCCATCGAGCAGGACGCGGACGTGATCATGTTCATCTACCGCGACGAGTACTACAACAAGGAATCGCCGGACAAAGGCCTGGCCGAGATCATCATCGGCAAGCAGCGAAACGGCCCCACGGACACGATCAAGCTGACCTTCCTGGGCCACTACACCAAGTTCGAGAACTACGCGGCCGACTCGTTCGTGGGGTCGTTCGATTGAGAGCCGTGAATCGGGATTGGGGATTCGGGATTCGCAAGCGCCGTCCGGCTCCTGGCTCCCTCTCCCCCGGGCATCGCCCGGGGGAGAGGGTCGGGGAGAGGGGGAGGTCCTTGCCTTTTACCGAATCCCGAATCCCGAATCCCCGATCCCCGCATCCATGAGCCGCACCACCACCGCCACCATCCACCTCGGTGCTCTGCGCCACAACCTCGCCCGCATCAAGGCGATGGCTGCCCCTGCGCGGGTCATGGCGGTGGTCAAGGCCGACGCCTATGGCCACGGCCTGGAGCGCGTGGCCCGCGCGCTGGATGGCGATGCCGAATGCTTCGCCGTGGCGGCGCTGGGCGATGGCCTGCGGCTGCGCGCCGCCGGCCATCGCCAGCGCATCGTGGTGCTGTCCGGCCCCGACCAGCCCGGCGACATCGCGGAGATGCAACGCCTGCAGCTGGATGCGGCCATCCACCACGAGGCCCAGCTGCACTGGCTGGCCGAAGCACGTCCCGGCCGTGGCCGCCTCCGCGTCTGGCTGAAGATCGACAGTGGCATGCACCGGCTGGGCTTCGCGCCCGAACGCGTTGCCGGCGTGCACGCGCGGCTGGCGGCGATGCCGGGGCTCGATCCGGAGATCGGTCTGCTCAGCCATTTCTCCGACTCGGAAGTCTTCGACGGCGAACAGACCCGCGCACAGATCGCGCGCTTCGCCGAAGCCACCCGCGGACTCGACGGGCCGCGTTCGCTGTCCAATTCGGCCGCCGTGCTGGGCTGGCCACAAGCGCGCGCCGACTGGGTGCGCACCGGCGGGCTGCTGTATGGCCTGTCGGTGGTCGAGGGCAAGAGCGGTGCGGATTTCGGCTTCCGTCCGGCGATGACGCTCGCCACGCGCCTGATCGCCATCAACCGGACGGCCAGGGGCGAATCGATCGGCTACAACGGCACCTGGACCTGCCCGGAGGACATGCCGGTCGGCGTCGCCGCCGTCGGCTACGGCGACGGCTATCCACGCAGCGCCGCCAGCGGCACGCCGGTACTGGTGGGCGATACCCGCGTGCCGCTGATCGGCCGCGTCTCGATGGACCTCATCACGCTGGACCTGCGCGGCGCGCCGGAGGCGAAGGTGGGCGACCGCGTCGTGCTGTGGGGGGAGCGGTTGCCGGTGGAAACCGTCGCCCGGCACGCCGGCACCATCAGCTACGACCTCACCTGCGGCATGACCCGCCGCGTGCTGTTCGTCGAAGACGAAAGCTGAGCGGTCCGTTGCCCCCCTGTAGGAGCGCCTCGTGTGTGCGACCGCCATGCACGGCGATGCCGCGCGGTCGCGCACAGGGTGCGCTCCTACAGGCGAAACCGGCACGCGCTGTCTCGCCCCGTGCGAGCGGGGCGGGCTAAGCTCCTCGCCTTCGACTACCGGAACACCCCATGGCCAAGGCCAAGACCGCCTACGTCTGCACCGATTGCGGCGCCGAACACTCCAAATGGCAGGGCCAATGCGTCGAATGCGGCGTGTGGAACACGCTCAGTGAGGTCGTGCTGGCGCCTGCTTCCACGGCGAAAGCCTCGGTCGGCGCGCAGCGCTCGAGCTACGCCGGCAACGCCGCCGGTTCAGCCAGGGTCACCCCGCTCACCGCGGTGGCGCTGACCACCGAGGCGCGCACGCACACCGGCATCGGCGAACTCGATCGCGTGCTCGGTGGCGGGCTGGTGCAAGGTTCGGTGGTGCTGATCGGTGGCGACCCGGGCATCGGCAAGTCGACGCTGTTGCTGCAGATGCTGGGCACGCTGGGCGCGCACCTGGCGAGCGTCTATGTCACCGGCGAGGAATCGCTTTCGCAGGTGGCCGCCCGCGCGCAGCGCCTTGGCCTGCCGCTGGAACCGTTGCAGGCGCTGGCCGAGACGTGCATCGAGCGTATCCTCGAGCAGGCCATCGCCACGCGACCTCACGTGCTGGTGATCGATTCGATCCAGACGATCTGGACCGAACTGCTCACCGCGGCGCCAGGTTCGGTCAGTCAGGTGCGCGAGTCGGCGGCCAAGCTGACCCGCTTCGCCAAGGAGACCGGCACGTCGGTGTTCCTGGTCGGCCATGTCACCAAGGAAGGCGGGATCGCCGGTCCGCGCGTGCTCGAGCACATGGTCGACGCGGTGCTGTATTTCGAGGGCGAGTCGGGCAGCCGCTTCCGCGTGCTGCGCGCGTTCAAGAACCGCTTCGGCGCGGTCAACGAGCTGGGCGTGTTCGCGATGTCCGACAAGGGCCTGCGCGAGGTGCCCAATCCCTCGGCGATCTTCCTTTCGGCGCATTCCGGGCCGACTTCGGGGAGCGCTGTCATGGTCACCCGCGAGGGTACCCGTCCGTTGCTGGTCGAAGTGCAGGCGCTGGTCGACCAGTCCTCGCTGGGCAATCCGCGCCGCGTGGCGTTGGGCCTGGAGCAGAACCGCCTGGCGATGTTGCTGGCCGTGCTGCACCGCCACGGCGGCGTGGCGGCCTATGACCAGGATGTGTTCGTCAACGTGGTCGGCGGTATCCGGGTGCAGGAAACGGCCGCCGACCTGCCGGTGCTGCTGGCGGTGCTCTCCTCCCTGCGCGACCGCCCGCTGCCGGACAAGACCATCGCCTTCGGCGAGGTCGGCCTTTCCGGCGAGATCCGCCCGGTACCCAACGGCGAGGAGCGCCTGAAGGAAGCGGCCACCCACGGCTTCCGCCGTGCCATCGTGCCCAAGGCCAATGCACCCAAGAAGGGCAAGGTCGGCGAGATGGAGGTCATCGGCGTGGAGCGCCTGTCGCAGGCCATCGACGCCTGCCGCGAGGCATGACTCCCTGGCAGGGACGCGATGGGGCTGGCCTCAAGCGCTGGCGCTGACCGCATCGCGGCGGGTTCACGGTACGCGCTGCAGCACGACCTCGAGCACGAACTTGCTGCCGAAAAAGGCGAGCCCGAGCACCGCCATGCCGATCAGGGTGAGGTTGACCGCGCGCGTGCCGCGCCAGCCATGACGCCAGCGTCCCCAGAGCAGTACGCCGAAGATCACCCACGCGATTACGGTGAGCACTATCACGTGCGCCAGATGCTGGTTGCGGATGTCGTGCACGAAGAGCGCGCCGGAAAGCAGCGTCAGCGTCAGCAGCGCGAAGCCGGCGCTGATCAGCCGGAACAGCAATGCCTCCGTCTGCGTCAGCGGAGGAAGCGCCCGCAGCCAGGGCCGGAACTGGCGGTGCCGCAGCGCCCGCTCCTGTACAGCCAGGCCCAGCGCAAGCACCGCAGCGAACGAGAGAACGCTGAAAGCGATGACTCCGACCGCCACGTGCAGCTTGATCTGCCAGTCCATGGGCTCGGGCGGCGTGGGCCTGGACAGCTGGTCGATCGCAACAAAAAGCGCGGCCAGCGGGAAGACCACGACTCCGAGCGCGGCCACCGGGCGTGTAATGCTCACCAGCATCGTGATTGCCGAAACGACGCAGGCGACCAGCGACAGCGCGGCAAAGAAGTGCAGGTCCAGGGCGCCCCGGTGCATGCCCAGCAGCACGCCCGCATGCGCGAGCACGGCAAGAAGCGCCACTGCCAGCGCCGCGCGCTGCCAGACCGGCGATGGTTTCCCCGTCCCGCTGCCGAACAGCGGCCAGGCGAGCAGGCCGGTGGCGAGCAGGTAGCAGACGATGGCGGTGAGCGAGAGGGCGGGCAGCATGCGCGTGAAGTGTCGCATACGGTCAGGGTCCGTTGAACGAGCCGTCCGCGGGAATCGACGCGCCGGGACAGGTCGTCTTCCGGCCGGAAGCCCGGCCGTCCGGATCGCGCGGCCTGTTAAGGGCCGCGGATCGGGCGCTCTGATATATTGGCGTGCTTGTTCCTGTCGAACCGTAGCCCGCCCATGTTCGAGTCGCTGAGCCAACGCCTCTCCGCCACCGTCAACCGCCTTCGCGGACGCGGACGGCTGACCGAGGAAAACATCCGCGAGTCCCTGCGCGAGGTGCGCATCGCGCTGCTGGAGGCGGACGTCGCGCTGCCGGTCGTGCAGGCGCTGATCGAGCGCGTGAAGGTGCGCGCGGTCGGCCAGGAAGTGCTCAAGAGCCTGTCGCCCGGCCAGGCACTGGTGAAGGTGGTCAGCGAGGAGTTGACCAAGGTGATGGGCACGGCCAACGCCGAGCTCAACCTTGCGCAGCAGCCGCCCGCGGTGGTGCTGATGGCCGGCCTGCAGGGCGCGGGCAAGACCACCACGGTGGCCAAGCTCGCCCGCTTCCTGACCGAGCGCAAGAAAAAGAAAGTGATGGTGGTCAGCTGCGACGTCTACCGTCCTGCCGCCATCGAGCAACTGCGTACGCTGGCCGAACAGGTCGGGGTGAAGTTCTTCCCGTCCGAGGCGGGACAGGATCCGGTCGACATCGCCCGGGGCGCGATTGCCGCCGCCCGCCGCGAGGTGGTCGACGTGCTGCTGGTCGATACCGCCGGCCGCCTGCACATCGACGAAGCAATGATGGGCGAGATCAAGGCGCTGCATGCCGCGATCACGCCGGTCGAGACCCTGTTCGTGGTCGATTCGATGACCGGCCAGGACGCGGCCACCACCGCCAAGGCCTTCAGCGAAGCGCTGCCGCTGACCGGCGTGGTGCTGACCAAGACCGACGGCGACGCCCGCGGCGGCGCGGCGCTGTCCGTGCGCTACGTCACCGGGCGGCCGATCAAGTTCCTGGGCGCGGGCGAGAAGACCGACGCGCTGGAGCCGTTCCATCCCGACCGCCTGGCCCAGCGCATCCTCGGCATGGGCGACGTGCTTTCGCTGGTGGAGGAGGTCGAGCGCAAGGTCGACCAGGAAAAGGCGCAGCAGCTCGCCCAGAAGGTGATGAAGGGCAAGCGCTTCGACCTGAACGACATGCGCGACCAGCTCGAGCAGATGAACAACATGGGCGGCCTGGCCGGCCTGCTGGACAAGCTGCCGGGCGTGGCCAACCTGCCCGAGAACGTCAAGTCGAAGGTCAACGACAACGAGATCAGGCGCATGGTGGCGATCATCGGCTCGATGACGCCGAAGGAGCGCCGCCATCCGGACCTCCTCAATGGCTCGCGTCGCGCCCGCGTGGCGCGCGGCTCGGGTACCCAGCCGGCCGACGTCAACCGCCTGCTCAAGCAGTACATGCAGATGGAGAAGATGATGTCCAAGCTCTCCAAGGGCGGCACCAAGGGCCTGATGCGGCAGATGCGCGGGGCCATGAAGGGCATGGGCGGGATGGGCGGCGGTTTCCCGCCGATGCGCTGATCACCCGGCGCATCTAGGGGGCGCCGGAAGCGATGGCCTTCTGGACAGCCCCAACCCAAGGTCTTCCCTTTTACCGAAAATCCACTAAAATGCCGCGTTTACCGCGCGCGGATCCCGTGCGTGCTGCCGGCGCGGCCGGCACCTCTGGAGCTTTTACTTATGGTCAAGATTCGTCTTTCGCGCGGTGGCGCCAAGGGCCGCCCGTTCTACCACGTCGTCGTGACCGACCAGCGCAACAAGCGCGACGGTCGCAGCATCGAGAACGTGGGCTTCTACAACCCGGTCGCCTCCGGCAAGGACAAGCGCCTGGAGCTCAACGTCGAGCGCGTCAACGAGTGGGTGGGCAAGGGCGCCCAGCTGACCGACAAGGTCGCCGCCCTGCTCAAGGAAGCCGGCAAGCAGCAGGCTGCTGCCTAAGCATGGCCGCAGCCGGTCGGCGCGTCCTGGTCGGACGCATCGTCGGGCTGTACGGCGTGCAGGGCTGGCTCAAGATCGAATCCTGGACCGAGCCCCGCACGCAGATCTTCAAGTACCAGCCCTGGCTGCTCGAAAAGGCGCCGGGCGAGGTGATGGAGGTCGCCGGGGTTGCCGGGCGTCCGCAGGGCAAGGGGCTGATCTGCCAGTTGCCCGGCGTGGATGACCGCGACGCCGCGGCCGCGCTGGTGGGCAAGGACATCCATGTCGCCCGCGAGCTGCTGCCGCCTCCGGCCAAGGACGAGTATTACTGGGTCGACCTCGAAGGGCTCGAGGTCATCACCACCGAAGGGGTGTCGCTGGGACGGGTGAGCCACCTGTTCGCCACCGGCGCCAACGACGTGGTGGTGGTGAGGGACGGCACGCGCGAGCGGCTGGTGCCTTTCGTCCAGGGGACTTACGTGCGTTCGGTGGACCTGTCCGGCGGGCGCATGGTGGTGGACTGGGATCCGGAGTTCTAGGAATCGAGGATCCGATGCGCATCGACGTCGTCACGCTGTTTCCCGACTTCATGCGCCAGTGCGCCGCCGTCGGTGTGGTGGGACGCGCGCAGCAGCGCCAGTTGCTGCAGGTGGAAACCTGGAATCCGCGCGACTACGCCACCGACAACTACCGCACCGTGGACGGCCGCACCTGCGGCGGCGGACCCGGGATGGTGATGCTGATCGAACCCTTGCGCGCGGCCATCAAGGCCATGCGCGAGGCGGCGCCGGAGCCGGCGCACGTGATTTACCTCAGTCCGCAGGGAGCGCGGCTGACGCAGGGCAGGGTGGAGGCGCTGGCGAAACGGCCACGCATCGCCCTGCTCTGTGGGCGTTACGAGGGTGTGGACGAACGCCTGCTGGCGCACGAGGTCGACGAGGAGCTCTCCATCGGCGATTATGTGCTGTCCGGGGGTGAGCTGGGCGCCGCGGTGATCATCGACGCGGTCGGCCGGTTGCAGGAAGGCGCGTTGAACGACGCGCAGTCCGCCGAGCAGGATTCGTTCTCGAACGGTCTGCTCGACTGCCCGCACTACGCGAAGCCGGTGCATGACGCACTGGGTGACGTGCCGGAGGTGTTGCTTTCCGGCGACCACGCGGCGATCCGCCGCTGGCGCCTGAAGCAGTCGCTGGGACGGACCTGGCTGCGGCGGCCCGACCTGTTGGCGCAGTGCGCATTGGACAAGGAGTCCCGCGCATTGCTCGAAGAATTCCGCCGCGAGCACGCTCGTCATGAGCAGCAGCGGCACGACGACGCGGCCGTAAAGCCGCAGTAATTTGCAAATTCAATCAGGTGTTGCCATGAACAAGATCATCGAACAGTTCGAAGCCGAGCAGATCACCCGCCAGCTGCCGGAATTCGGCCCCGGCGACACCGTGGTGGTCAACGTCAAGGTGAAGGAAGGCAATCGCGAGCGCGTGCAGGCCTTCGAGGGCGTGGTCATCGCCAAGCGCAGCCGTGGCCTGCATTCGGCCTTCACCGTGCGCAAGATCTCGCACGGCACCGGTGTGGAGCGCGTGTTCCAGGCGCACAGCCCGGCGATCGATTCGGTGCAGGTCAAGCGCAAGGGCAAGGTGCGCGGCGCCAAGCTGTACTTCCTGCGTGGCCTGGAAGGCAAGGCTGCCCGCATCAAGGAAGACATCGCCGCCGTTTCGGCTGCCAAGGCTGCTGCCAAGGCTGCCGCCGCCGCCGAGTAAACGACGGCAGGCTTGTTCCACGCAAAAGCCCCGCGGAGCGATCCGCGGGGCTTTTTGCATTCAAGGTTCGGCACGGGCGATGGACGCCGGCTCCGATACGCGGGCCCCTCGACGTTATGCGGGAGCCCGCTTGCGGGCGACGCTTTGGCTAGTGCGCCAGCAGAGCATCGCCCGCAGGCGGGCTCCTACGAAGAGCGGGTCTCGGGCGGAGTGAGCCTGCCGCCCAGTCAGCCGGGTGGCGCCGATCACATCAACCGCTGCGGTTCCTGCAGGAAGTTGCCCTGCACGAAGTCCACGCCACAGGCGAACAGCAGCGAGGTGCTCGTCGCGTCCTCGACCCACTCGGCCACCGTCAGCCGCTTCATCTCGTGAGCCTGCGCGCAGATCTCCCCGATCTTCTTCTGGTTTTCCGGATGCTGCGGCAACTGGTTCATGTACGTGCGGTCGATCTTCAGATAGTCGGCATCGATGTGGGTCAGCAACTGGAACGAATTCAGGCCCGAGCCGAACTGCTCCAGGGCGAACCGTCCGCCCATCTTCTTCCAGTGGCTGATGAACTCCTGCGCCGGGCGCAGCAGCGTGACCACCTTGCTCTCGGTCATTTCCAGCACGAGCTGGCCCTGGCGCAGTGCGGCGCGCTTGAGCCGCTCCGCCAGCCATGGAAGGAAGGTGGCGTCCTGCATCGACTGGGCCGTGAGCTTGACGAAGAACGTCGTCTGCACGCCCTGTCCGTCGCGTGCCTTGAGCATCTCGATGGCGCGGTTGAGCACCCAGCGGTCGATCGCCGGGGTCAGGCCGTGCTTTTCGGCGATCGGCATGAAGAAGCCGGGCAGCACCTCGCCCTGGGGCCCGTTCATGCGCAGCAGTACCTCGGAGTATTCGCCCTCCGCGTCCTGCAGGCTGATCGTGTGCTGGTGGTAGAGCACGAAGTTGTCCTGCTCCAGCGCCTGCTTGAGCAACTGCAGCCAGTAGCGCTCGCGCTCTTCCTCGGCCTTCTCGCGGGCGGCCGGGTCGTGCAGCTCGCTGCGCCCGCCGCCCTGGCTTTGCGCGTTGCGCAGCGCCTGGCTGGCCTGGTTGAGCAGAAGCTCGGCGTTGGCGTTCTTCTCGCCCAGCAGGCTGCCGCCGATGCTGGCGGTGACCGTGA
This sequence comes from Frateuria soli, assembly GCF_021117385.1. GTDB lineage: Bacteria > Pseudomonadota > Gammaproteobacteria > Xanthomonadales > Rhodanobacteraceae > Frateuria_A > Frateuria_A soli. Next base: position 1,953,434 of record NZ_CP088252.1, on the reverse strand, counting down.
TGGAGCGGGTGCCGGCATCGAAGATGTCGCTGGCGATGGATTGCAGCACGCCATCGATCCACTGCTTGATCGCCTCGTCGCTGCGGGAATCGAGCACCACGCCGATGGTGTGCTCGGCCAGCAGGCCGGCCATGTCGGTTTCACCGAGCAAGGCGCTGACCCGCCCGGCGAATGAAGCCAGCAGTTCGTCGGCCTGGCCCAGGCCGATGCCGGACACGATGGTCTGCCAGTTGTCGGGCTCGATCAGCAGCAGGGTCTGGCCCTTCTTGCCCTTGGCCGCGGCGGCGACTGCCTCGTCGATGGTCTCGAGCGTGCGTGCGCGGTTGAACAGGCCGGTAACCGGGTCGCGTTGCAGCTGCTCGATCAGCGCCGGATCCACCTGCTGGCGGCGGAACACGATCTGCAGGCAGGGTTCGCCCTCGAAGGTGGCGCCGGCGAATTCGACCGTGGCCTTGAAGGTGCTGGCGTCCGCGCGACGGGCCTGCAGCTCCACCTGGTTGGCGGCCTTCTCCTTGCGCGAGTGGGCGCGCAGGAGGTGCTTGAAGGCCTCGGCATCCGCGCTGCCGATCATGTCCAGTACCGGCAGGCCAAGCAGGTCGTCGAACTCCTCGTAGCCGAAGGTCTCCAGGTAGGCGCGGTTGGCGCGCACGTGCATGCCTTCGTGCACGTAGGCGATGGGGTCGGTGGAAGAATCGAGCAGGGCGTCACAGCGGCGTTCGGACTCGCGCAGCGCCGCTTCCAGCAGGCGGACCTGGCGGCGCGTGTGCAGCGCCTCGAACTCGCGCTGCAGCACCGCGATCAACTGCTTGGGCTGGGTGCGCAACGCGGTGCCGCGCACGCCGCCAGCGAACATGTCGGCCACGCTCTGGGTGTCGAGCTGGTTGACCAGCGCCAGCAGCGCCACGTCGCGGCCATGCACGTCCAGCAGGTGCGCCACCTCACGCAGATCGAGGCCGGCGGCGGGATCAAACAGCACCATGTCCGGTTCGAGCTCGTCCAGCGCCGCCTGCACCTGGTCGGTCTGGGTCGCCCGCGCCGGGCGCACCGCGATACCGGCATTGCGCAGCAGGCTGATGATCTGTTCGGCGTCCTCGACGGATTTTTCGACGAAGAGGATCTTGATGACGGAATCTTTTTTCATTGAGCCCTGGCGGCTGCCCCTGAATCGGCCGAATCGCTGGCGCCCCTCGCCGCGACCGGAAGGCGAGCCGGCCCCGGCCGTTCACCTTCCATCCACGGTTTGTAGCGGATTCCCCCCAAGAGCGCCAGCGGCAAGTCGCACAAAGGCAACGCCCGCCTCATCCGGCGGGCCGCGCTCACAGCGGGCGCTTGGAAGCGTCCCCGGCTACTTCGCGGACCAGCCGCGGGACCAGGTAGCCGGGCAGATGCTGGCGCAGGTCCTCGACCAGGGCCAGGGCGCGTGCATCGTCCACTTCGAAATGGGCGGCGCCCTGCACGCGGTCGAGCTGGTGCAGGTAGTAGGGCAGCACCCCGGCGGCGAACAGCCGTTCGGACAGCGCCGCCAGGCTATCGGCCTCGTCATTGATCCCGCGCAGCAGCACCGACTGGTTGAGCAGCGTGGCGCCGGCCTGGCGCAGGCCCGCACAGGCGGCGTCCACGCCGGAGTCGAACTCGTTGGCATGGTTGGCGTGCAGCACGACGACCTTCTGCAACGGCAAAGCCTCCAGCCAGGCCAGGAACGGCCCGTCGATGCGCTCGGGCAGCACGACCGGCAGGCGGGTGTGGATGCGCAGGCGGGTCACCTGCGGCAGGTCGGCCAGGCCGCGGCCGAGCTCTTCCAGCTTGGAGGTCGCCAGGGCGAGCGGGTCGCCGCCGGAGAGAATCAGCTCGCTGATCGACGGATCGGCCCCCAGGTGGGCCAGTGCCTGCTTCCAATGTCCGGCGGCGGCGATCTCCTCGCCGTAGGGAAAGTGCCGCCGGAAGCAGTAGCGGCAATTGACCGCACAGCTGCCGCTGGCGATCAGCAGCGCGCGGCCGTGGTACTTGTGCAGCACGCCCTGCGCCTCGCGCGCGGCCAGGTCGCCCACCGCGTCGGTTAGGAAGCCGGGCACCTGGTCGAGCTCGGCAAGCTGTGGCAGCACTTGCAGCAACAGCGGATCCCGCGGGTCGCCGGGGCGCATGCGTGCCACGAATCCGCGCGGCACCCGCAGGGCGAAGCCGGCATCGGCCGGCGGCAGCCGGTCGGCCAGGTGCGTGAGCCCCACGGCGGCAAGCAGCTCGCCGGCGTCGGTGATGGCGTTGCGCCACAGCTCGCGCCAGTCGGAGGGGGGCGGCGATAGGCGGGCGGCGGGGCTTGCGGTTATCATGGCGGGCCTTGAGGCGGGCTTCGGGCCCGTGCAAACCCCTATTTTAGCCGCCGGAACGGCGGTGTTTACCTCTGGAGCAGAAAGCGCATGGCGACCGCCGGTCTCAACGACGTCAAGAAGGGTATGAAGATCCTTCACAACAACGACCCGTGGGTCATCACCGACGCCGACTTCATCAAGCCCGGCAAGGGCCAGGCGTTCACCCGCATCTTCATCCGCAACCTGAAGACCGGGCGCACCACCGAGCAGACGATGAAGTCGTCCGACTCCTTCGAGGTCGCCGACGTCACCGATACCGACATGCAGTTCCTCTACTCCGACGGCGAGTTCTGGCACTTCATGCAGCCGGAGTCCTTCGAGCAGCACCAGGCCACCAAGGCTGGCGTGGGCGATGCGGCGAAGTGGCTCAAGGGCGAGGAAGAGTGCGTGGTCACGCTGTTCAACGGCGAGATCATCACGGTGCAGGCGCCGAACTTCGTCGAGCTGAAGATCACCGAGACCGACCCGGGCGTCCGTGGCGACACCTCCGGCGGTGGCGGCAAGCCGGCCACGCTGGAAACCGGCGCCGTGGTGCGCGTGCCGCTGTTCGTGGGCACCGACGAGGTGATCAAGGTCGACACCCGCACCGGCGAATACGTCAGCCGCGTCGGCAAGTAAGCGGTCGGCTGCAGTACCCCGACGGCACGGCAGCGCAGGCGCCGTGCCGTTTTCGTTCCAACGCCACACGAGAACCCGATGACTCCAGCCTCCACCGAGATCGACCTCCTCATCGAAGCCCGTTGGGTGGTACCCGTCGAGCCCCATGCCGTGGTGCTGGACAACCACGCGGTGGCCATCGACGGCGGCGAGATCAAGGCCGTGCTGCCGATCGCTCAGGCGCGCGCAGCCTATGCGCCGCGCGAGCGGGTGGAACTGCCGGAGCACGCGCTGATCCCCGGCCTGGTCAACAGCCACACGCACAACCCGATGACGCTGCTGCGCGGGCTGGCCGACGACCTGCCGCTGATGACCTGGCTGCAGCAGCACATCTGGCCGGCGGAGGCCAAGGTGATCGGGCCGGAGTTCGTGCGCGACGGCGTGGAGCTCGCGGTCGCCGAGATGCTGCGCGGGGGCACCACCTGCGCCAACGAGAACTACTTCTTCCCCGACGTGATCGGCGCGACGTACCGGCGGCTCGGTTTCCGCGCCGTGGTCGGCCTGCCGGTGATCGAATTCCCCACCGCCTGGGCCAAGAGCCAGGACGAGTACTTCGAGCGCGCCAGCGAAGTGCACGACAGCTTCCGCGGCGACGGCCTGGTGGGTACGGCGTTTGCGCCGCATGCGCCCTACACCGTGTCGGACGAAAGCTTCGAGCGCATCCGCGTGCTGGCCGACCAGCTCGACATTCCGGTCCACCTGCACCTGCACGAGACCGCGCACGAGGTCGAGGAAGAGAAGAAGAAGTCCGGCCTGCGCCCGTTCCAGCGCCTGCAGAAGCTCGGCCTGGTCAACGACCGACTGATCGCGGTGCACATGACCCAGGTGACCGACGGCGAGGTCGCCGCCTGTGCGGAGGCGGGCGTATCGGTGGTGCATTGCCCCGAATCCAACCTCAAGCTCGCCTCCGGCTTCTGCCCGGCGGAGAAGCTGCGCCGGGCCGGCGTCAACCTGGCGATCGGCACCGATGGCTGCGCCTCCAACAACGACCTGGACATGATCGGTGAACTGCGCACCGCGGCGATCCTGGCCAAGGCGGTCGCTTCCGACGCCGCGGCGTTCGATGCGGCGTACGCGCTGCGCGCGGCCACGCTGAACGGCGCCAGGGCGATCGGCCTGGAGGGCCGGATCGGTTCGATCGAGCCGGGCAAGCAGGCCGACCTGGCGGCCGTGCGGCTGAGCGACATCGAGACGCAGCCGCTGTTCCACGTCGCCTCGCAGCTGGCCTACGCGGCCGGGCGGCACCAGGTGACCGACGTGTGGATTGCCGGCCGCCGCAAGCTGGCGGCACGCGAGCTGGTCGGCCTCGATCCGGCGGAGATCCTGGCCAAGGCACACGCCTGGCGCGAGCGCATCGCCGCGTTTTCATAAGGAGCCTGCATGAACCTCTTTCTGGTCCTGGTCATTCGCCGCCCGCAGTTCGACCCCGCGGTGGTGCCGGCGCACCTGCGCTTCCTCGACGAACTGCGCACGGAAGGCCGCGTGGAGCGCTCGGGGCCGTTCGGAGACAAGTCCGGCGGCGCCTACCTGCTACGCGCGACGGACCTGGCCGAGGCGCGGGTCATCGCCCATCGCGACCCGACCCACGTCAGCGGCGGTTGGGACGTGACGGTGTACGAATGGCAGGCGCACTAGCTGCCCCTCATTCGTAGGAGCCCGCTTGCGGGCGATGCCCTGGCTGTAAGGCGCATCGAAAGAGCATCGCCCGCAAGCGGGCTCCTACAAAAAAAGTCTGCGCACGTAAGGACTGTCCCATGACCGACACCACCACCAACGTCAGCCCCGACGAGATCGCCCGCTTCGACAAGCTGGCCTCCCGCTGGTGGGACCCGGACGGCGAATCGCGCCCGCTGCACGACCTCAACCCGGTGCGCGCCTCCTACGTCGCCGCCCGGGTGGACCTGCGCAACGCGAAGGTGGCCGACGTCGGCTGCGGTGGCGGCCTGCTGAGCGAGGCGCTGGCCCGCGACGGCGCGAAGGTCACGGGCATCGACCTGGGCGAGAAGGTCATCGAGGTGGCGAAGCTGCACCTGTTCGAATCGGAGCTCGAGGTCGACTACCGCGTGCAGTCCTCCGCCGCGCTTGCTGCCGCCGAGCCGGCCAGCTTCGATGCGGTCTGCTGCATGGAATTGATCGAGCACGTGCCCGATCCGGTTGCGCTGGTCGGCGACCTGGCCGCGATGCTCAAGCCGGGCGCGCGCCTGTTCATGTCCACCCTCAACCGCACGCCGGCCGCGTTCGGCGCGGCAATCCTCGGCGCGGAGTACGTGATGCGCCTGCTGCCGCGCGGCACCCACCACTACGCGCAGTTCCTCAAGCCCTCGGAACTGGGGCGCCTGCTGCGCCATGCCGGCCTGGAACTGGAGGACGTCTGCGGCCTGGCCTACAACCCGCTGACGCGCAAGGCCTCGTTGAGCCGCATCACCGCGGTCAACTACCTGTTGTGCGCGCGCAAGCCGGCATGAGGCCGCTGCCGACCCACCTTGGCGGCGTGCTGTTCGACCTCGACGGCACCCTGCTCGACAGCGCTCCAGACCTCTACGCCGCGCTCAGGCGCCAGTGCGAGGAGGAGGGCGCGCCGGTGCCGCCCTACGCGCCGGTACGCGAGGTGGTCTCGCGTGGGGCGCGGGCAGTGTTGCGCTGCGCGTTCGGGCACCTGGGCGAGCCGGCGGTGGAGGCGCGCGTGGAGCGGTACCTGGCGCTGTACGAAGAGCTCATGGGCCAGGCCACGCGCCCGTTCGACGGCATCGAGCCGATGCTTGCCCAACTCGAGGCCGCCGGCGTGCGTTGGGGCATCGTGACCAACAAGGCTGGCTTCCTTACCGACGAGCTGCTGCGCCGGATCGGCTGGGACGATCGCGCCGCGACGGTGGTCAGCGGCGATACCCTGCCCGTGAAGAAGCCGGATCCCGCACCCGTGCGCCTGGCCTGCGAGCGCGCGGGCATCGACCCCGCGCGCAGCCTGTTCGTCGGCGACGACCGCCGTGACGTCATGGCCGGCGCCGCAGCGGGGCTGTACACCGTCGCCGTCGCCTGGGGTTACCTCGACGGCGGCGATCCGCGCGAATGGAACGCCGATGCCGTGCTCGACACCCCTGCGCAGTTCGCCCAATGGTTGCGGCACGGCCAGGCGGTCGCGTGATGGACGCCAGCCACGACGCCGTGCAGAGCTATGTGGACAAATGGCTGGCCGCGCAGCCGGCGCAGCGCCTGGCGCTCGCGTTCGTCGATCCCGCGCGCCACACGGGGCACATCGCGCTGGCCGCACTGGAACAGGAGCTGCTCGCCGCCGCCTACGGCATCCGCGAGCCGCACGTGGCTGCCACCAAACTCAACTGGTGGGCGGAGGAGTTGACCGGTGCCCGGGAAACCGGCGGCCGCCATCCGTTGACCCACGTGCTGTTCGATGACGAGCGCGCGTCGGCTATCGCCAATGAGCGCTGGCTCGCGCCCGTGCTGGCGGCCATGGCCCAGCTCGAAGAAGGCACTTCGGCCGATTTTGGCGCGCAGCTGGCGGCCGCGTCGCAGCTCCATGGTGCGCTGGCCGCGCTGGAAACCGCATGGTGGTTCGGCGAGTCGGCCTCGCCCGAGCGCGCCGCGCGGGTGGCCGCGGTCACCCATCTGCTGCATGCGCTGCGCCGGCTGGACGACGACGCCGAGCGCGACCGCCTGCCGCTCCCGATGGCATCGCTGGCCCGCCATGGCCTCAGCCGCGGCCAGCTGCGCCACGCCGGTGCCGCGCGCAATGCGGCGGTGCGCGATCAGCTGGACGAGCTCACCGCCGCCTGGCGCGGGACGACCGGGCTGGCCGGGCCGCTGAGCGTGTTCCGTGCCGTGGAGTCGTACGAGGGCGAGCGCCTGGCCCGGCGCGCCGCCGCCGCCGCCGAGCCGTTGCAGGCGCTGCAGCGCGCACGACCGTCCAGCGGGCTGTCGACGACCCTGGTCGCCTGGCGGGCCGCGCGGCGCTGGCGACGCGGGAAGACCGCCTGACCATACCCCGGGCGGGGGACCGGGCGCTCAACACAGCGTTTCCGCAGCATGCCTGTTGCCCCCGCGCACGCTGCCCCAAAATAGAGAGCCGCACGGCGCCACTGCCTGCCGCAAGGAAATCCGATGCACAGCCACGAAAACACCGCCCGCCTGCTGCCCGACGTCGCCGTCCAGGCGCAGCCGCACCTGGCCGGTGCACTGGACTGGGTGGGTATGGACGGCATCGAGGTGCCGGTACGCTTCGATGCGGGCGATGGCCAGGTCGAACGCGCCAGCGCGCAGGTGGGCGCGTTCGTCAACCTGACCCGCCCGGACAAGCGCGGCATCCACATGTCGCGGCTCTACCTGCTGGTCGACCGGCACCTCAGCGCCAGGCCGCTGGACGCGGCAACGATCGAAGGACTGCTGCAGGCATTCCTGGAATCGCACAGGGACCTGTCGGACCGCGCCCGCATCAGCATCCGCTTCGACCATCTGGTCCGCCGGCCGGCGTTGCGCAGCGGCAACAGCGGCTGGCGTGCCTATCCGGTTTCCATCGAGGCGAGTCTTTCCGCTGACGGCTTCCAGCTCGAGCTGGGCACCGAAGTGGTCTACTCCTCGACCTGTCCGGCATCCGCGGCGCTGGCGCGGCAGCTCATCCAGGAACAGTTCGCGCGCGATTTCGACGCTGCGCGCCCGCTCGACCATGCGACGGTCATGGCATGGCTGGGCAGCGAGCAGGGCATCGTCGCCACGCCGCATGCGCAGCGCAGCGTGGCGCGGTTGCTGGTGCGCCTGGCCGATGGCGTGGGCTTCAATCTGATCTCGACCCTGGACCGCGTCGAGCAGGCGCTCGGCACCCCGGTGCAGACGGCGGTCAAGCGCGAGGACGAACAGGCCTTCGCGCTCGCCAACGGCGGAAACCTCATGTTCTGCGAGGATGCCGCGCGACGCATCCAGAAAGCGCTGGACGCTGATCCGCGCATCGCCGACTTCCATGTGCGCCTGGAACACCAGGAGAGCCTGCACCCGCACGACGCGGTGGCCTACGCCAGCAAGGGCGTGCCGGGCGGTTACGGCTCGGCGGCCTAGTTCCGCCCGTTGTCCGTGAGCGGAGGCTCCGGCCGGCATCCTGCCAAACAGCAACGGCCTGGCTGCTCCCCCGCGTTGCCCGGCATCGGTCAATGCTCCTCATCGGGGTGGCAACGGGTGAAACGAAAATGCTCCGGTACGGGATCCTCGCCGCCGGCGCACAACGGCTGGCAGCGCAGGATGCGCCACAGCGCCAGCGCGCTGCCACGCACGGGACCGAAGCGCACGATGGCAATCCGTGCATAATCGGAGCAACTGGGGTGGAAGCGGCAACGCTGACCCAGCAGGGGGCTCAGCAAGCGTTTGTACGCGCCCAGCAGGAAGAGCAGGAATCGGGTCACTTTCGTTCACGCAGCCCAAACGGCACGCGGCATGTAGTGGCTCGAAGTATTCCAGATGCCTGTTGATGGTGTAAGACGCATGGGCTATAACACCCGGCCGCCACGGCCAAAACGGTGAAGGGATATGGCGAAAACGACGCGTAGTTCGACCGCCGCCAAGGCGCAGAAAGGGAAGGCTGCGGGCAAGGCGAAAGAAGCCGGGAAGGCCAAGCCCAAGGTCGCCGCTGCCAGCGCCCGGGCCGGCAAGAGCGCTACCGCCAAGAAGGCTGCGCCCGCCCGCAAGCCGGCCGCCAAGCAGGCCTCGGCGAGGAAACCCGTTGCGCGCAAGCCGGCCGCCGGCAAGGTGGCGGCAAAGCCCGCGGCCAGGTCTGCCAGCAAGACCGTGGCAAAGAAGGCTCCGGCCAGGAAGGCGCCCGCCGCCGCCAAGGCCGCTGCCGGCAAGCATGCCGCGCGCAAGCCGGCCGCGGCGGTGAAGAAGGCCTCGCCGGCGGTGAAGAAGGCCTCGGCCGCCGCCAAGGCCAAGCCGCAGCCGAAGGCCGCGGGCAAGAAGGCTGTCAAGCCGCAGCCCAAGGCCGTGCCGAAGAAAACGACGAAGCCGGCAGCCAAGGTAGCGCCCAGGAAGGCAGCGCCCGCCAAGTCCGTGGCGAAGCCTGCGAAGAAGGCCGCCGCCAAGCCGGCCAGCACCCCCAAGCCTTACAAGATCGTCAGCAAGCCCGAAGCCCAGCCGGCCAGGCACTCGGCCGCGCGGCCGAAGGCCCCGCCAGTCGCGGCCCAGCAAACATCTCCATCACCCGCCGTTGCGCCCATGAAGGGCAAAGTGGCGAGTGCCGTCGCTATGGTGACCCCTCGCGTGGCCACGGCCACCGCGCGCCATACCCCCCCCAAGAAACAGAAGACCCCGCAGTCCTCAATGAATAATTCCGCTACAACCCTCGACAATGGCGTGACCCGCGAGGATGGCCGTTACGCCCTGCCTTCCACCATCAACATCGACCTGCCGCCGGGTTACCGTCCCTCGAACGACGAGGAGTACATGAACCCCAGGCACCTCGCCTACTTCCGCAACAAGTTGCGGGACTGGCGCGACCAGCTGGTGGAGGAATCGCGCCAGACGATGGAGAACCTTCGTGACGAGGTGCGCGACGTCGGCGATGAAGCCGAGCGCGCCACCCGCGAAACGGAGAACTCGCTCGAACTGCGCACCCGCGACCGCTACCGCAAGCTGATCTCCAAGATCGACAAGGCGCTGCGCCGCATCGAGGAAGGCCGCTACGGCTACTGCGAGGAGACCGACGAGGAAATCGGCCTTGAACGGCTGGATGCCCGTCCGATCGCCACGCTGTCGCTCGATGCGCAGGAGCGTCGTGAGCATCTGCAGAAGCAGATGGGCGACTGAACTCGGCCATCCGATCCGGACGAAGCCCCGCGCCATGCGGGGCTTCTCGTTTGGGGGGCTGGCCGAATCCGCCGCGGAAGCGAGTCGGTGTCGCGACCGCCATGCATCACGGCCGCGCACGCGGCATTCCTGGAGGATGTTCGGCTTGGCCGGCGCTTCGCTCGATACGCGGGCGCCGGGAACAACCGCGGACGCCCATGGGCGACCGCGCCCGTCGATAGGGCGGAAGGGGCTGCTCAGTCCGCCCGAAGGCGGGGCGTGTCCTTCACGGGAGCGCACGTTGTGTGCGACAACCACGCACCCGAGGGCGCGCAGGCACGCTCCCGCACTTCACATCAGGCCAAAGCCTGCGCCGCGTAGCCCTTGAGTCTGGCCAGCATCGCGGTCAAACCGTTGGAGCGGGTGGGCGAGAGGTGTTTGGCCAGCCCGATCGACTGCACGAATTGCGGTTCGGTGGCGACGATCTCGGCCGCCGGCCGTCCGGAATAGACGCGCAGCACCAGGGCGATCAGGCCGGAGACGATCGCCGAATCGCTGGTGGCCGCGAAATGCATCTCCGATGCGTCGCCGCTGGGCACCAGCCAGACCATCGACTGGCATCCATGGACGCGCCAATCCTCGGTCTTGCAGTCCTCGGGGAAGGGCGGCAACTGCTTGCCGAGATCGATGAGGTACTGGTAGCGCTCGGACCAGTCGCCGAAGAAGGCGAATTCCTCGGCGATGTCCTGCTGCGCCTGGTCGGCGCTGGGGCTGGTGGTGTTCATGCGGACATTATCGCGCAGTGCGGCGCGGCGGGCGAAACACCGCCCTTGCACGAGCCCGCTTGCGGGCGATGCCCTTCCTTCGGATCCATGCAGGCACATCCCCGCAAGCGGGCTCCTGCGAGGCGTCGCTAGTTCTTGGCGATACTCCAGCGCGTGCCCTGTGCACCGTCTTCGATCATCACGCCCATGGCGGACAATTCGGCGCGGATCGCGTCGGCACGGGCGAAGTCGCGGGATACGCGGGCGGCACGGCGCTCTTCGAGCAGGGCTTCGATACGCGCGGCATCCACCGCATCGTCCCCACGCTTGAACCACGCCTCCGGGTTCTGCTGCAGCAGGCCGAGCAGCGCACCGCCTCCCAGCAGCGCAGCCTTGGCCCCGGCGCTGCCACTCTGGCGTGCCGCATCGGCAAGCAAGGCCAGTTCGGCCAGTGCCTGCGGTGTGTTGAGGTCGTCGCACAGCGCCGCCTCCACCCGCGCGGGGATCGGAAGCCCGCCCTCGACGTGCACGTCGGCCAGGTCGCGCAGCACCCGGTACCAGCCGTCCAGCGTGCTCACCGCCTGGGCCAGCGCGGCGTCGGACCAGTCCAGCGGCTGCCGGTAGTGGCCGCGCAGCAGCAGCAGGCGCAGCGCCTCGGGCGGGTGCCGCTTGAGCAACTCGTGCACCAGCAGCACGTTGCCCAGCGATTTGGACATCTTGCGGCCATCGAAGGTGAGCATGCCGTTGTGCAGCCACCAGCGCGCAAACACCTCGCCGCCATGGGCGCAGGTCGACTGCGCGATCTCGTTCTCGTGGTGCGGGAAGGTCAGATCCACGCCGCCGGCATGGATGTCGATCGTGGTGCCCAGGTGCGCTGCGCTCATCGCGGAGCACTCGATGTGCCAACCCGGGCGGCCGCGGCCCCAGGGGCTGTCCCAACCGGGCAGTTCCGGCGTGGAAGGCTTCCACAGTACGAAGTCGGTCGGGTTCTTCTTGTACGGCGCCACTTCCACGCGCGCACCGGCGATCAGCTCGTCGGTATCCCGACCGGAGAGCTGGCCGTAGGCGGCGTAGGAGCCGACGTCGAACAATACGTGGCCCTCGGCCGCATAGGCGTGACCGCTGGCGATCAGCGTCTGGATCATCGCGATGATCTCGCCAACGTGCGCCGTGGCGTGCGGCTCGATGTCCGGCGGCGCGATGCCCAGCGCGGCCATGTCCGCGCGGTAGGCGGCGGTGAAGCGATCGGTGATCGTGTCGATCGGCGTGCCCTGGGCCAGCGCCGCGGCATTGATCTTGTCGTCCACGTCGGTGATGTTGCGGGCGTAGACCACGCGCGGGTAATGCCGTCGCAGTAACCGCACCAGCACGTCGAACACGACCGGGCCGCGTGCGTTGCCGATGTGCACGTAGTTGTAGACCGTCGGCCCGCAGAGGTACATCGTCACGCGCTCCGGATCGAGCGGCATGAAGGTCTCGGTGCGGCGGGTGAGGCTGTTGTAGAGCGTGATCGGCATCGGACGGGTCTTTGGCGCGGCCAAGCCGCGCATGTTAGCAGCCACGTCCGGCTCTCCTCTCCCTCCGGCAGAGGGTCGGGGCGGGGAGCGGACCTCGCGGGTGCCCAACCGATCCCGTTATGCCGACAGAAGCTGAACGGCATTCGGTCGCCGGTCATCGCTTGATCGCTCTAAGCGTTGATTCAGCGTGAATTTGCTGCAATGACAATCGCGCAGAAGCGCTTTTCGGACCATGCTGGAGGTCCCATGAACAAGATGTTGCTCCCCGTCCTCGCGCTCGTCCTCGCCACCGGTGCCGTACAGGCGCAGGACGGGCGTTATGCCGAAGGCGACGATGCCAACACCCACTACGGCTGGGCCGATGTGCTGCGGGTGGACCCCGTGTACGGCGTTGCCCGCTCCGAAGTACCGCGGCAGGAGTGCTACGACGAGCCCGTAGTGCGTCGCGAAGGCGGCAACACCACCGCCGGCACGGTGCTGGGTGCGGTGATCGGCGGCGTGCTCGGCAATACCGTCGGCAAGGGCGACGGTCGCAAGGCGGCCACCGTCGCCGGCGCGGTGGCTGGTGGCGCGGTCGGCCACGGCGTGGCCGGTCGTGGCGGGCGCGAATACGACGATACCGTCACCCGCTGCCGCCAGGTCAGCTCGGTCAGCGAGCAGCGCCGCCTGATGGGGTACGACGTCGAGTACCGCTACCACGGCGACGTCTACGTCTCGCGCCTCAACTACGATCCCGGCGAGCGCCTGCGGGTACGCGTGAGCGTCGCCCCGGCCGAGTAACTGGGGCTTTCGTCGCGTAGCCGCCGCCATCTGGCGGCGGTTTTCGTTTCGGATGCCCTTTCGTATGGACGTCCAAAAAAGGTGTTGCGCCGCCGCAGGAATGCCGGCATGATGCCGGCTCCCTATCCGGAAACCCCATGTCCGCAGCCGTCTACACCGCTACCGTGCTCACCAGCGCCCGCATGGCCGCTGGCATGACCTCGCGTGCGCGCCGACCGCTGGTCCGACATCCGGCCGGGTAGGCTGTCGCTGCACGCGCATCAGGCGCAACGACGAACGAACCCGGCCACCGCGCCGGGTTTTTTGTTGCATGGAACTCGTCGCGGTCCACTCCAGACCAAAGTTTGTTTGTGCGCAGACATCTGCGCACGGCAAAAGCGAAAGCGGCCATCCATGGCCGCACTCCCCAAAAGAGCATTCCATCCATGGCCCTTCGACACTTCCTCACCACCCAGGACTACAGCCGCGCCGAGATCGACGCCCTGCTGGAGCAGGCCGCTGCGTTCAAGCGCTCGCCACGTGGCCAGCAACTGGCCGGCAAGTCCATCGCGCTGCTGTTCTTCAATCCCTCGATGCGTACGCGCACCAGCTTCGAGCTGGGCGCGTTCCACCTCGGTGGCCACGCCATCGTGCTTTCGCCGGGGAAGGACGCGTGGCCGATCGAGTTCGAAGCCGGCACGGTGATGGATGGCGAGGCCGAGGAACATATCGCCGAGGTGGCGCGCGTGCTCAGCCGCTACGTCGACCTGATCGCCGTGCGCGCCTTCCCGAAGTTCCAGGACTGGTCGGTGGATCGCGAGGACCGCGTCATCAAGGCCTTCGCCCGCTACGCCACCGTGCCGGTGATCAACATGGAGACGATCACCCATCCCTGCCAGGAACTGGCGCATGCGCTGGCGCTGAAGGAGCACCTTGGCAACCTGCAGAACAAAAAGTACGTCCTGACCTGGACCTATCACCCGAAACCGCTCAACACGGCCGTGGCCAACTCGGCGCTACTGATCGCCACCAAGCTCGGCATGGACGTGACCCTGCTGTGCCCGACACCCGAGTACGTGCTGGACGAGCGCTACATGGAGGCCGGTCGCCAGAGCGCTGCGCAGAACGGCGGCTCGCTGAAGGTCAGCCACGACATCGAGGAGGCCTACAGCGGCGCCCACGTGATCTACGCCAAGAGCTGGGGTGCGCTGCCGTACTTCGGTCGCTGGGAACAGGAAAAGCCGATCCGCGAGGCGCACCGGCACTTCATGGTGGACGAAGCCAAGATGGCGCTCACCAACCATGGCCTGTTCAGCCACTGCCTGCCGCTGCGCCGCAACGTCAAGGCGACCGATGCCGTGATGGACGCGCCCTATTGCATCGCCGTCGACGAAGCCGAAAACCGCCTGCACGTGCAGAAGGCCGTAATGGCCTCGCTGCTTGAGCAGCAGGGAATCGGGATTCGGGAATAGGGATTCGTTTCCCAAGGCCGCTTCCATCCACCTTCTCACAGGTTGCCAACATGCCAACAGCTTCTACGAATCCCGAATCCCGAATCTCGAATGCCGTCTCCAGAGACATCGTCCTCGCCTTTTCCGGCGGCCTCGACACCAGCTTCTGCGTGCCCTACCTCAAGGAACAGGGCTGGAACGTGCACACCGTGTTCGCCGACACCGGTGGTGTGGACGAGGAGGAGCGCAGCTTCATCGAACACCGCGCCGCGGAACTCGGCGTGGCAAGCCATCTCACCGTCGACGGCGGCCCGGCGATCTGGAACGGGTTCGTCAAGCCGTTCGTATGGGCGGGCGAGGGGTACCAGGGCCAGTACCCGCTGCTGGTGTCCGACCGCTACCTGATCGTGGAAGCCGCGCTGAAGCGCTGCACCGAGCTCGGCACGAACGCCATCGCGCACGGCTGCACCGGCATGGGCAACGACCAGGTGCGCTTCGATCTCGCGGTGAAGGCGCTCGGCGACTACCGCATCGTGGCGCCGATCCGCGAGATCCAGAAACAGCATACCCAGACCCGCGCCTACGAACAGAAGTATCTGGAAGAGCGCGGCTTCGCCGTACGTGCCAAACAGCAGGCCTACACCATCAACGAGAACCTGTTGGGCGTGACCATGTCCGGCGGGGAGATCGACAGGTGGCAGGCGCCGGGGGAGGGGGCGTGCGGCTGGTGCAGGCCCCGCGGCGAATGGCCGTCCGAAGCGCTCAGCGTGAAGCTCGGCTTCGAGCGCGGCGAGGCGGTGAGCCTGGATGGCGAACGCTTGCCGGGACATCGACTGCTGGCGAGGCTCAATGCGCTGTTCGCCCGTTACGGCGTGGGCCGCGGCCTTTACACCGGCGATACGACCATCGGCCTCAAGGGCCGCATCGTGTTCGAGGCACCCGGCCTCGTCGCGCTGCTCGCCGGGCACCGCGCGCTGGAGGAGGCGGTGCTTTCCAAGCAGCAGAACCGGTTCAAGCCGGAGGTCGCGCGCAAGTGGGTGGAGGTGGTCTACGAGGGCTTCTTCCACGACCCGCTGAAGACCGACCTGGAAGCCTTCCTGGCCTCCAGCCAGGCCACCGTCAACGGCGTGGTGACGCTGCAGACCCACGGCGGCACGGTCGAGGCGGTGGCGGTGGAGTCGCCGCACATCCTCAACGCCAAGGGCGCCACCTATGCGCAGTCGGCCGACTGGGGCGTGGAGGAGGCCGAGGGCTTCATCAAGCTTTTCGGCATGAGTTCGACGCTGTGGGCGGAAGTGAACCGGAGCGCGAAGGCATGAGCAGCGCGCTTGTTTCCCCTCTCCTTCCGGGAGAGAGGGCGCGGGAGAGGGTCCGGATGGACGTCGCGCTCCGCCCGAACCCTCACCCCAACCCCTCTCCCGGAGGGAGAGGGGCTCCGTATGGAGGGAGCATGCGATGAGCGCCCTGCTGGACGCCACGCTGGACCACCTGCGTGCGCTGGTCGCCTTCGACACGCGCAACCCGCCGCGCGCCATCGGCACGGGCGGCATCTTCGACTACCTGCGCGCCCAGCTGACCGGCTTCGACGTGACGGTGACCGACTACGGCGCCGGCGCGGTCACTTTGCATGCCGTGCGCGGTCAGCCCCGGCTGCTTTTCAATGTGCACCTGGATACGGTGCCCGGCTCGCCGGCGTGGAGCGCCGATCCCCATGTCCTGCGGGTCGAGGGCGATCGCGCGATCGGCCTGGGCGCCTGCGACATCAAGGGGGCGGCGGCCGTGCTGCTGGCGGTGGCGCAGGCCACCGACGGCCCGCTGGCACTGCTTTTCTCCACCGACGAGGAAGCCAACGATGCGCGTTGCATCGCCGGATTTCTCGAATCACCTTACGCTCGCCTCCGCGGGGACGAGGACGAGGCGCGCTACGAGGCCGTGATCGTGGCCGAACCCACGCGCGGCGAGGCCGTGCTCGCGCATCGCGGCATCCAGTCCGTGCTGATGCGCTTCGCCGGGCAGGCCGGCCATGCCTCGGGCGAACAGAAGCCCTCCGACAGCGCACTGCACCAGGCCGTTCGCTGGGGCGCGGCCGCGCTGGATTTCGTCGCCGCGCAATCGCACGAGCGCTTCGGCGGACTGACCGGCCTGCGCTTCAACATCGGACGCGTGGAAGGCGGTATCAAGGCCAACGTGATCGCGCCAGCCGCGGAGGTCCGCTTCGGCTTCCGGCCTTTGCCGACCATGGAGCCCGGCCGCCTGCTCGAGCGTTTCCGCAGCCTGGGTGACGTGCCGCCGGCGCACTTCGAGGAAACCTTCCGCGGGAGTCCATTGCCGGCCGGCGACACCGCGGGCGCCGAAGCGAGGCGACTCGTCGCGCGCGACCTGGCGGACGAGCTGGAGATCCCCGTCGGCAACGCCGTGGACTTCTGGACCGAGGCCGCCTTGTTCTCCGCGGCCGGCTATACCGCCTTCGTCTACGGTCCGGGCGACATCGCCCAGGCGCACAGCGCCGACGAATGGGTCGCGCTCGACCAGTTGCAGCAGTACGCAGACAACCTCTATCGGATCGTGAGCCGTGGAAACGCATAAGCACACGCGCAAGACCATCGTGCGCCTGCTCGAAAGCATGGGCAGTGCGAAGGAAATCCAGCAGTACCTCAAGCGCTTCTCGCAGGTCGACGCCAAGCGCTTCGCCGTGGTGAAGGTCGGCGGCGCCGTGCTGCGCGACGACCTGCCGGCGCTCGCATCCTCGCTGACCTTCCTGCAGCAGGTCGGCCTCACGCCGATCGTGTTGCATGGCGCCGGTCCGCAGTTGGACCAGGAACTGGCCGCGGCCGGTATCCCGAAGCAGACGGTCGGCGGCCTGCGCGTGACCACGCCGCAGGCGATGGGCGTGGTGCGGCGCGTGTTCCAGCAGCAGAACCTGCGCCTGGTCGACGCGCTGCATGCCATGGACACCCGTGCGGTATCGGTGGCCTCGGGCGTGTTCATGTCCGACTACCTGGACCGCCAGACGCTGGGCATGGTTGGCAGGACGACCGGCATCGAGCTGGCGCCGATCGAAGCGGCACTCCGTGCCAATGCGATCCCTGTGATCGCCAGCCTGGGCGAGACATCCGAGGGTCAGCTGCTCAACATCAACGCGGACATCGCCGCCAACGAACTGGTGCGCGTGCTGCAGCCGTACAAGATCGTGTTCCTCACCGGCACCGGCGGGCTGCTCGATGCGCAGGGCCAGGTGATCGACTCGATCAACCTGTCCACCGAATACGAGCACCTTAAGGCGCAGCCGTGGATCGACGGTGGCATGCGGCTCAAGATCGAGCAGATCGCCGACCTGCTGGCCGACCTGCCGCTGACCTCGTCGGTCTCCATCACGCGACCGGCGGAACTGGCCAAGGAGCTGTTCACGCACAAGGGTTCGGGCACGCTGGTGCGGCGCGGCGAAAGGGTGTTGACCTTCGATTCGTGGGAGGGTATCGACCAGGGGCGCATGCGCGCCTTGATCGAGTCGAGCTTCGGTCGCGCGCTGGTACCGGACTACTTCGAGCGCACCCGGCCCTGGCGCGTCTACGTGAGCGAGAACTACCGCGCGGCGATGATCCTGACCCAGGAGGAGGGCATCGCCTACCTGGACAAGTTCGCGGTGCTTGACGAAGCACAGGGCGAGGGCCTGGGGCGGGCCGTATGGCTGGTGATGCGTGAGGCCAACCCGCGGCTGTTCTGGCGCTCTCGCCACGGCAACACCGTAAATCCGTTCTACGACGCCGAATGCGACGGCTCGCTCAAGCAGCCGCGCTGGAAGGTGTACTGGTACGGCATCGACGACTTCAGGCTGGTCGAGCGTTGCGTGGCGCACTGCGCGCAGCGGTTGCCCACGCTGGTCGATGCGGCGCCCCTGAAGGACAACGCAGCGTGAGGCGGGAGCAGATGGACAAGAAGACCGTAGGCATCGTCGGCGCGCGCGGACACACTGGCGCGGAGCTGATCCGCCTGATCGCGCGGCATCCGGCGCTGGAGCTGGCTTATGTCTCCTCGCGCGAACTCGCCGGCCAGCGCGTGGACGAGCACCTGCCCGAGTACGCCGGCGACCTGCGCTACAGCGCCCCGGCGCACGAAGACCTGCCGGAGCTGGGCGCCGACGTGGTGATCCTGGCCCTGCCCAACGGCAAGGCGGCGTCCTGCGTGGAAGCCTTCGACAAGGCCGGTGCCGATCCGCTGATCGTGGACCTGTCGGCGGACTACCGCTTCGACGAGCGCTGGTACTACGGCCTGCCCGAGTTGACGCGCGACCGCTGGCGCGGCCAGCGGCGCATCAGCAATCCCGGCTGCTACGCCACTGCGATCCAGCTGGCGGTCGCGCCGCTGAAGGATCTGCTGGCCGCGCCGCCGGTGTGCTTCGGCGTGTCGGGTTACTCGGGCGCCGGCACCACGCCCTCGGACAAGAACGACCCGGAAAAGCTGCGCGACAACCTGATGCCGTACTCGCTTACCGGCCACATGCACGAGCGCGAGACCTCGGCGCACCTGGCCGTGCCGGTGGAGTTCATGCCACACGTCGCGCCGCACTTCCGCGGCCTGACCGTCACCTGCAACCTCTACCTCGTGCGCGCGATGAAGCGCGAAGACGTGATGGCACGCTTCCGCCACGCCTACGAGCGCGAGCCGCTGGTGCACGTGCTGGAGGAGGCGCCGTGGGTGAGCCGGATCGCCGGCAAGCACCACGCACAGATCGGCGGATTCGCCATGGCGACCGACGGGCGGCGCGTGGTGGTGGTCGCCACGCTGGACAACCTGCTCAAGGGCGCCGCGACCCAGGCCATGCAGAACATCAACCGCGCGCTGGGGCAGGACGAACTGACCGGTATCCCGGTGGCGGAGCGACCGTGAGGCGAGGCCGCATCGCCTTCACCCTCCCGTCCGCTACCGAGAGATCCCCATGCGCCTGACCCGTTATCTGCTGCCCACCCTCAAGGAGAACCCCGCCGAGGCCCAGATCGCTTCGCATCGCCTGATGCTGCGCGCCGGATTGATCCGGCAGGAGGCGGCCGGCATCTATGCGTGGCTGCCGCTGGGGCTGCGCGTGCTGAAGAACATCGAGCGCATCGTGCGCGAGGAAATGGACCGCGCCGGCGCAGTCGAACTGCTGATGCCCACGCTGCAACTGGCCGACCTGTGGCGCGAGAGCGGCCGCTACGATGCCTATGGCGCGGAGATGCTGCGCATCCGCGACCGCCATGATCGCGAACTGCTGTACGGGCCGACCAACGAGGAAATGGTCACGGAAATCTTCCGCAGCCATGTCAGCTCCTGGCGCAGCCTGCCGATCAACCTCTACCAGTTGCAGTGGAAGTTCCGCGACGAGCAGCGCCCGCGCTTCGGCGTGATGCGCGGACGCGAGTTCCTGATGAAGGATGCCTACTCGTTCGACCTGGACGAGGCGGCCGCGCGCCGTTCCTACCAGCGCATGTTCGTGGCGTACCTGCGCATGTTCGAGCGGATGGGCGTCAGGGCGATTCCCATGCAGGCCGAAACCGGCCCGATCGGCGGCGATCTCTCGCACGAGTTTCTCGTGCTGGCGAAGACCGGCGAATCGGCGGTGTTCTGCGACCGCGCCATGCTGGAGCTGCCAGTGCCCGGCGCCGACGTGGACTACCGCGGCGACCTGACGCCACTGGTCGAGGCGTGGACGACGCCCTACGCGGCCACCGAGGACGTGCATGACGCCGCGCGCTTCGAGCGCGACGTGCCGGCGGAACGGCAGCTGCTCGCACGCGGCATCGAGGTCGGGCAGATCTTCTACTTCGGCACCAGGTACTCGGTGCCGATGAAAGCCATGGTACGCGGCGCCGACGGCGTCGAGCGGCCGATCCACGGCGGCTGCTACGGCGTGGGCGTGTCGCGGCTGGTGGGGGCGATCATCGAGGCCGGCCATGACGACCAGGGCATTGTCTGGCCGCAGGGCGTGGCGCCTTTCCAGATCGGCCTGCTGCACCTGAAGCATGGCGATGCCCGCGTCGATGCGGCATGCGAGTCGCTGTACGCCAGCCTGCGCTCGGCCGGACTGAGCGTCCTGCTCGACGACACCGACGAGCGGCCAGGCGCGAAGTTCGCCCGCATGGACCTGGTCGGCCTGCCCTGGCAGGTGCTGGTCGGGCCGCGCGGGCTGGACGCCGGCACCGTCGAACTGAAGCACCGCGCCAGCGGCGAACGCCACGAGATGGCCCCCGCGGACGCGGTCGCGTTCCTGCGCGACTCCCTTTCTCCATTCCATCCGGACGACCAGCCATGAGCGACCTCCTGTGGCAGAAGGCCGGCGTCGAGACCGACGCCCGGATCATGCGTTTTCTCGCCGGCAACGACGTGCTGCTGGACCGCGAGTTCTTCCTGCACGACATCACCGCGAGCAAGGTGCACGTGGAGGGCCTCGCGCGCATCGGCGTGATCGGCCCGGACGACGCCGCGGCTCTCGGACGCGAACTCGACGCGCTGGCCAAGGATTTCCGTTCGGGCACTTTCGTGCTCGACGAGCGCTTCGAGGACGGCCATTCGGCGATCGAGGCGCGGCTCACCGAGCGGCTCGGCGATGCCGGTCGGCGCGTGCATACCGGGCGCAGCCGCAACGACCAGATCCTGGTTGCCACGCGGTTGTGGCTGAAGGAAAAGCTCGACGCGCTGGCGACGCACTGCCGCGCCATCGCGGCGGTGTGCCTGGAACGGGCGGCGCAGCCGGCCCTGCCGTTGCCGGGCTATACGCACCTGCAGCGCGCGGTGGTGTCCTCCACGGCCATGTGGTTCGCCGGGTTCGCCGAAGGCTTCATCGACAATGCCCTGCGTGCGCGCCAGACATTGGCGTGGATCGATGCCAACCCGCTCGGCACGGCCGCCGGCTACGGCGTGAACCTGCCGCTCGATCGCGAGTACACGACCAGCGCGCTGGGCTTCTCGCGCATGCAGCTCTCGCCGATCTACGCGCAGCTTTCGCGCGGCAAGTTCGAGCTGGCCGCGCTGGAGGCCCTGGCCAGTGCGATGCTGGACCTGCGCCGACTGGCCTGGGACCTGTCGCTGTTCACCACTGCCGAATTCGGTTTCGTCAGCCTGCCTCCGGAGTACACCACCGGCAGCTCGATCATGCCCAACAAGCGCAACCCGGACGTCGTCGAGCTGCTGCGCGCCAGCTACGCCACCGTGGCGGCGGCGCGCTGCGAGATCGAGCAGTTGCTGTCGCTGCCGACCGGCTACCAGCGCGACCTGCAGTTCTCCAAGGGCTCGATCTTCCACGGCATGACCCATGGCCTGGCCGCGCTGGAACTGGTGCCCGACCTGCTCGCCCGCATGCACTGGAACGAGCCGGCCATGCGCGCGGCGATCGAGCCGGCGATGTACGCCACCGACGTCGCCATCGAGCAGGCGGCGGCCGGCGTCCCGTTCCGCGACGCCTACCGCGCCGCCGCGGAAGCCGCCGCCGTGGCGGGCGAAGGGCGCACACCCGAGCGCAGCCTGTACGAGCGCAGCTCGCCGGGCGCTGCCGGCGAGCTGCGGCTGGACCTGCTGGGCGAACGCTTCAGGGCGCTGTAGAAACCACCGCGACGCCCCTTCCCCGATTCATGGGAAGGGGCGCTGCGGGTCAGCCGTGCAGGTGGCCCTGGTGGCCCAGGTCGCGCGGCTGTTCGCTCCACATGCCGCGGGCGAAATCCAGCGCGCGCTCCACGAAGTTGCCGGACGACTCCCAGTACATCGCATCGTGCACCCGCACACGAAGCACCGTGAGGTTGGGGTCGTCCTTGCCGGAGAAGAACACGTTCTGCGCGGGCGACCACAGCTCTTCGATCAGTGCCCGGTCGCGGTTGATGCGTGCGCGCCCGCGCACCGAGACGTAGCACTTGTCCTGCTGGTTGGCGTAGGCGAGGTTCACGTCCAGGTCGTTGGTGAGCTGATCGACCTTGGCGCTGTCGGCGGCGGTGAAGAACACCAGCTCGCCCTCGGCGGTGAGCTTGAGGGTCTGCAGCGGCCGGCTCACCAGCGAGCCGTCCGCGGCCTGGGTGGTGAGCATCGCCACTTCGATATCGTCGATCAGTTCGCCGAGCTTGCGCAGGTCGGCATCGTCACGTGGGGCATCGTTTTTCATGGCGGTCTCCGGGCGACGGAAGACCTTACCCTCGCCGATCGGCGATCAAGCCGCGATGAAACGCGGCCGATCACGCCAGTCCACTCGACGACGCGAACGCTTCGAAGCGTTCCAGCACCTCGTCCACCCCGATCAAGCCCATCACGCCTGGCCGCTCGATCTTCGTTCCCCAGGCCAGCTCGCTCGCCGGCTTGCCCAGGAAGCGTCGCGCCGCCTCGTCGTACTTGTCCACGCACCAGCGCCGGTCCGAATAGGGTCCGGAGCGGTTCGGGTTGCTGGCGGCATGCAGCCCGAGCACCTTGGTGCCCACGGCGTTGGCCATGTGCATCGGCCCGGAATCGGGCGTAAGCAGCAGCTGCGCGCGAGAGCACATGGCGAGCATCCGCTTGAGCGTGTCCTTGCCGGTCAGGTCCAGCGGTTCGCGCTTGCAGGCCGCCAGCACCGCGTCGGCCATCGTCCGTTCGCCGGCAGACGGGCCACCCACCAGCGCCACGCGCCAGCCGCGCGCCAGCGCATGGTCGATCACCGCCGCGTAGCGCTCGGGGTACCAGTTGCGCAGGGCGTGGCTGGACGTGGGGCTGACCAGCAGGGTGGGCGTGTCGCCGGGAAGCTGTTCACTGGCCCAGACGCGTGCTTCCTCGGGTATCGGGATGTCCCAGCGCACCTGCGTCTGCTTCAGTCCCAGCGGCTCGCAAAAGCTGCCCATGGCATCGAGCACGTGCTCGCCGGTACGCGCGGGAATCCGCTCGTTGACCACCAGGCCGTGCAGGTCCCTGGAACGCGCCCGGTCGTAACCCACGCGCCGGGCGGCACGCACGCCCAGGCTCAGCAGGTTCGAACGCGCCGCAACCTGCATCTGCAGCAAGGCGTCGAAACGCCGCCCGTGCAGTGCGTCCCATACCGCGCGCATCCCCGCCCAGCCCGCGCCCTTGTCGAAGGTGACGAAATCCACCCCCTCGATATCGCCCACCAGCTTGCGTTCGAGCTTGCCGACCACCCAGGTCAGCGCCGTCCGTGGCCAGGCCTGCTGCAGCGTGCGCACCAGCGGCACGACATGCGTGACATCGCCGATCGCCGAGGTGCGCAGAAGGCACAGCGAGGCGGGAGCGGGCAGGGTGCTTGGGCTAGAATCGACCGGCATGAACGTCTCCTTCGGCCGCACATGATGATGCAGGAGCAGATCCGCGAGGAAGCCGGCGGCGGGGTGCTGTCCGATGCGTCGTTCGCGGGCGTCGTGGACGGCGGGTGGTTCGAGCCAGGCTACTGGCGAGACCGCGGCGCGCTCGAGATCCAGGGGGGCGGGCGCGGTGGCGTGGCCATGATCGACACGCCGGCCGGGCGGTGCGTGCTGCGCCATTACCATCGCGGTGGCCTGATCGGGCGCTTCAACCGCGACCGCTACCTGTGGACCGGCGCCGCGCGCACGCGAAGTTTCGCCGAGTTCCGGCTGCTGGCGCATATCGCCGGCCTGAAACTTCCGGCTCCCGAACCGGTGGCCGCACGTTTCCGTCGTCACGGCTTTTTCTACACCGCCGACCTGATCACCCGGCGGATCGACGATGTGCGCACGCTCGCGCAATGTCTTGCGGACGGCCGGCTGGATTCGGACCTTGCGCGGGAGACCGGGGCTCTGGTCGCCCGCTTCCATCGCGAGGGGGTCTGGCATGCCGACCTCAACGCGCACAACGTGCTGGTCAAGCCCGAGGCGCTCTATCTGATCGACTTCGATCGCGGTGCGCTGCGTGAGCCGGCGGAGGCCTGGCGGCTGGCGAACCTGGCGCGGTTGCGCCGGTCGCTGGTCAAGCTCGGCGCCACCGAGCGGATTCCCGATTTCCAGGCGGTCATCTGGCAGCCGCTTGTCTACAGTTACGAACGGACGATGGGCGCATGAGCTGGTCGCTGCGATTCCTGGGCGTCGGCGCGGCGCATGCGGTGGAACTGGGTTCCTCGGCCGCCGTGGTCGAGCGCGACGGCAGGCCGTTGCTGCTGATCGACTGCGGCCCCGACACGCTGGATCGCTACCAGGACGCCTACGGCGAGCAGCCACGGGCGATCTACATCACCCACACCCACCTTGACCACGTCGGTGGCATGGAGCGGCTGTTCACGCGGTTGTGGTTCGACGAGTCGCTGCGCGGCTGCGTCCGCGTCTTCGTCCACGCCGCGCTGGTGCCCTGGCTGCAGGCGCGCGTGGCTGACTACCCCGGCGTGCTGGCCGAGGGCGGCGTCAACTTCTGGGAGGCGTTCCGGCTGGTGCCCTGCGGCCGCGGCTTCTGGCTCGACGGCTGGTGGTTCGACGTGTTTCCCACGCGCCACCATCGACCGGACACCTCCTTCGGCCTGGCGCTGCAGGGCAGCTTCGTGTTCACCGGCGACACCCGGCCGGTGCCCGAGATGCTGGCGCAGTACGCGGCGTCCGGCGAGCGCGTGTTGCACGACTGCGGACTGGTCGGCAATCCCTCGCACAGCGGCGCGGATGACCTGGACCGCGAGTACGACGAGAAGCTGCGGCAACAACTGGTGCTGTACCACTACGGCAGCGCCGCCGATGGCGAGCAGTTGCTCGCGCGCGGCTTTGCGATCGCCAGGGCCGGAGAGCGATTGGAACTCCCGACTCCACCGCCGCCGCGAGCGGACGCGGGTTAGCCGGGTCGGTCCCCGAACTCGCCCGGGACAGGTGAGAGGCGTCGCGTCGCTTGTCTCCGCGGAGGCGTATCGCTATCCTTCCGCTTCTTTGCCAGCTCCCAGGGCCAGGCAAGGAATCCGGAGAGGTGTCCGAGTGGTTGAAGGAGCACGCCTGGAAAGTGTGTATACGGCTTATACCCGTATCGCGGGTTCGAATCCCGCCCTCTCCGCCAATTGTGATGTGCGTGCCGGCTGAAAGCTGGCGCGAGTTTGAAAAGAAGCAGGATAGAGAGAGTGGGTGAGAACCCGCCCGGTTCGACGGATTCGCCGGGAGCGAATCCGGACAGCCGAAGGCTGGCCCCGAGCGGAGCGAGGGGTGAGGCCCAGGACGGGCCGAACAATCCCGCTCTCTCCGCCAGTTTCAAGTAGGGCCTGAAAGCCCGCGTCCATGGTGGCCCCGTCGGTCCCCCCGCGACGATAGTCCGCAAACCCCGCCAGGTCCGGAAGGAAGCAACGGTAGTGGATGATTCGGGTGCCGGGGTGTGGCTGGCGGGGCCGCCGCCATTTCGGGGCTCCGACGCGCTCGGCTGACTTGCCGGCGTCGACTTGGCACAATCGGTTTGCGCCCCAACGTCAGTGCTGACTCAGGGCGCCACCGCCCAGCCGCAGAACAGGCTCCAACGCATGTCCTATCAGGTCCTCGCCCGCAAGTGGCGCCCGCGCAAGTTTGTCGAGCTGGTCGGGCAGGAACATGTGGTGCGCGCGCTCACCAATGCGCTGGACACCGGGCGCATGCACCATGCCTACCTGTTCACCGGGACCCGCGGCGTGGGCAAGACCACCATCGCGCGCATCTTCGCCAAGTCGCTCAACTGCGAGCGGGGCGAGTCGGCCGATCCCTGCGGCGAGTGTGCAGTGTGCACGGCGGTGGATGCCGGCCGCTTCGTCGACCTGCTGGAAATCGACGCGGCCAGCAACACCGGCGTGGACGACGTGCGCGAGGTGATCGAGAACGCGCAATACGCACCCGCACGCGGCCGCTTCAAGGTGTACCTGGTCGACGAGGTGCACATGCTCTCCAAGCCGGCGTTCAATGCCTTGCTCAAGACGCTCGAGGAGCCACCGCCGCACGTGAAGTTCCTGCTGGCGACCACCGATCCGCAGAAACTGCCGGTGACGGTGCTGTCGCGCTGCCTGAAATTCAACCTGAAGCGCCTGCTGCCCGAGCAGATTTCCGGCCAGATGCGCCACATCCTGGATGCCGAGAAGATCGCCTACGAGGACGCCGCCATCGGCGAGCTGGCGCGCGGCGCCGACGGTTCGCTGCGCGACGGCCTGTCGCTGCTGGACCAGGCGATCGCCTACGGTGGCGGCGCGCTCAAGGCCGACGACGTGCGCGCCATGCTCGGCAGCGTCGCGCGCAGCCAGGTGCTGGGCCTGCTCGATGCACTGGCCGACGGCGATGGCGCGCGGCTGATGGCCGAATGCGAGCGCATCGCCTCGTACTCACCCGACTTCGGCGGTGTGCTCGACGACCTGGCGGCGACCTTGCATCGGATCCAGTTGATGCAGCTGGTGCCGGGTTATCACGGCGAAGGCGACGGCGACGATGCGGAAAGCCTCGCCGGCCTGGCCGGGCGCATGCAGCCGGAAGACGTCCAGCTCTACTACCAGATCGCCACCACCGGTCGCCGCGACCTGCCGCTGGCGCCCGATGCGCGCACCGGTTTCGAGATGGCGCTGTTGCGCATGCTGGCGTTCCAGCCCGGCGATGCGGGCGATGCGGCGCCAGCCGAGCGCGCGGCACGCCCGGCGCCGCGGCCTGCAGTCGCCCCGGCGGCGCCGCGTCCCCAGCCGACGCCCGCCGCCACCGCGACCCCGCCACCCTCGGCCCCTGCCGCGCGCGCGCCGGTGGCCACCGACGCCCGTGGCTTGCCGCGCTGGGAGGCGCTGATCGAACAGGCCGGCCTGCGCGGCCCGCTTGGGCAGCTGGCCCAGAACGCCGCGTTGCGCGAGCGCGACGGCAATACGCTGGTGCTGGCGCTGCAGCCGGCGCACATGCACCTGGCCGTCGAGCCGATGGTCGGCCAGATGGCCGACCGCATCGGCGACGTGCTGGGCGAGCGCATCAGGCTGCGTTTCGTCGCCGACAGCCAGGGTGCTGCCGAGACGCCCGCCGCCCGCGCCGCCTCGGCCCGGGAGAGCGCGCAGAGCGCCGCCGAGCAGGCGATCGAGGAAGACCCGCTGGTGCAGTCGCTCAAGCGCGAATTCGGTGCCCGCGTGGTGCCGCAATCCATCAAACCCATCGAAAGTTGAGCGGAGCAAAATCATGAGAGGCCAGATCGGTCAGCTGATGCAGCAGGCCCAGCGCATGCAGGAAGACATGAAGCGTGCGCAGGAGGAAATCGCGCGGATGGAGGTTACCGGCAGCGCCGGTGGCGGCCTGGTCACCGTGCTGATGACCGGCGCGCACGAGGTGCGTCGCGTGCAGATAGACCGCAAGCTGTTCGCCGACGATCCGGAGATGGCCGAGGACCTGGTCGCCGCGGCGGTCAACGACGCGGTCAACAAGGTCGCCGAGGCCAGCCGCAACAAGCTGGGTGGCGTGACTGCCGGCATGAACCTGCCAGCCGGCTTCAAGATGCCGTTCTGAATCGGCATGCGGGATTCGGGATTGGCGAGCAGTCCCGCTCTTTCGAATCCCGGATCCCGTATTGCGAATCCCGATAAATGCCCGGCTCTCCTCTTCTCGCCGACCTCATCGAAGCCCTGCGCTGCCTGCCCGGCGTGGGTGGCAAGAGCGCGCAACGGATGGCCTTCCACCTGCTCGAGCGCGAGCGCACGCGCGGCCTGAAGCTGGCCGGCGTATTGCGCGAAGCGATGGAACGGATCGGCAATTGCACGCGCTGCCGCAATTTCAGCGAGGAGCCGGTGTGTGCGCTGTGCGCCAGCGCCAGCCGCGACCGGCAGGTGTTGTGCGTGGTCGAATCGCCGACCGACCTGGCCGCCATCGAGCAGGCCACCGGTTACCGCGGGCAGTACTTCGTGCTGCTCGGTCGCCTGTCGCCACTGGACGGACTGGGCCCGGAAGAGCTCGGGCTGGCGCAGCTGAGCGCACGCCTGGGCGAGGGCGAGATCGAGGAGATGATCATCGCCACCAACCCGACCGTCGAGGGCGAGGCCACCGCGCACTACCTGGCACAGCTGGCGCATGCCGGCGGCGTGAAGCCGACGCGCCTGGCCCATGGCGTGCCGCTGGGCGGCGAGCTGGAGTACGTCGACCGCGGCACGCTGGCGCATGCCTTTGGCAGCCGGCAGGCGCTGGAATGAACGGACCGCGCCTCGCCTGGGCGGCGCCCGGTGCCGCAGGGCAGCGCACATCGCGTCTTGCCGCCGGCCCCTGATGGTGGGGCTGCGCGGCTGTACGAGAAGTCCGGTTTCGGGCTTGGCGCGCCGCGCTCGCGGGGTATGCTGCTTCGCCTGTGAATCCACGCGAGGAGTCAGGCATGGGCGACACCATCTTCGGCAAGATCATCCGGCGCGAGATCCCGGCGGACATCGTCTTCGAGAATGAAGAGGTGCTGGGCTTCCGCGACCTCAATCCGCAGGCGCCGGTGCACGTGCTGTTCGTTCCGAAGAAGCCGTTGCCGACACTCGACGACGCGCAGCCGGGCGATGCCGAACTGCTGGGCCGGCTGCTGCTCGCCGCGGCCGTCTATGCCCGGCAGGAAGGCCTCGCGCAGCAGGGCTACCGTACGGTGATCAACTGCAACGAGCATGGCGGGCAGACGGTGTTTCACCTGCACGTACACCTGCTGGCCGGCCGCCGGCTGGGCTGGCCGCCGGGTTGAGCGGACAGGAGCTCGACCTGCGAGCGAGCCGGCGCAGCGGCTGCGCACAGGGAAGGCCGGGCAAGGTGTTCGACGGCAACAAAAACGCCGGCCCGGGGCCGGCGTTCCTGCGATCGAGCCGCGCCTACTTGTGCGCCGGCTTGGGTGCCGGCGCCGGCGGCGGGCGCACGATGATCACGCGCGGACGGTTCCAGTACGGATCGCCCCACGGGCCCCAGTACGGACCCCAGCCCGGGCCCCAGAACGGGTCGTAATAGCCTGGCGGATAGCGCACGGTTACCGGGCGCTTGGGCCACAGGTAGACCACGTCGGCCGCCACGCGCGGATAGGCGTAGTCGTAGTCGCCCACTTTCTTCGTCACGGTGCCCTGCAGCGTGCCGGTGACGGTCAACTCGCGGCCCCGGGTGAAGACCTCGGGGTCGTAGAAGCCTTCATGGCAGGCGACAAAACGGCCTTCGGTAGCCCCGCTGGTGTCCGTCTCCGGCCGTGCCTGCTTGTCCAGCGGGCGCGACAGCAGATAGAAGCACGTCTCCTGCGGGCCAGGCTCGGTCTTGATGATTTCGCCGCCCCAGCGGACTTTCGCGCCTCCGGCGCCGCCCTGCTGGGCTCCCGCCGTGCTCACGTCGGAGTAGGTGCCCTGCAGCGGCTGGGGCACCGTTGCACAGGCGGTCAGCAGGCCGAAGGCGGTGGCCAGGGCCAGAGGGCGGTAAGGAAAGGACATGACGGTTCTCCCTGGGACAGCGGCCGCCCGGGCGGCCGCATGGACATTCATTTGACCACGCGCCGGGGCCGGAATTCCCGTACCGCCCGCTGGAACTCCCGCAGCAGTTCAGGCACCGGTTCGTCGTGCGCATAGCGCAGTTCAAGGTAACGGTTCATCAGTCGCTCCAGTTCGCCGCGTTGCGCCGGCAACGCCCGCGCGGCGCGGCGCAGGTAATGTTGCGGTCCTTCGCCGCGACGGCGCGTGATGCCGGCGCGCGCGAGCCTGGCTTCCAGCCGCCGCAGCGCCTTGCGCAGCGGCTCGGGCCGCTCACGCCGCCACAACGCCCAGCCGGTGCCGATCGCCACGAAAAGCGAGGTGCCGATCGCCAGCAGCATGCCCAGCATCGCCGTGCCGGTATCGCGGATGCCGAATGGGGTCAGCAGGCCACGCTGGCGCAGCGCATCAAAGCCGATAACGCCCTGGGTCCACCAGTGGTTGACCACGTCCCACCGGTTGCGCAGCGACGCCAGCCAGCTGGTTTCCGCCCAGCCGGGCTGGTCGCCGGCGGCGGCCGCGCCCAGGCTGACGCGTTCGGGCCGCACGGCGGCGGTGGGATCGATCCGCACCCAGCCGCGGCCCTCCAGCCAGACCTCGCTCCATGCATGCGCGTCCGACTGGCGCACCAGCAGGTAGTTGCCCAAAGAATTCCAGTAGCCGCCCTGGTAACCGGTGACGACGCGCGAGGGGACGCCGGCGGCGCGCATCAGCACGGTGAACGAGGAGGCGTAATGCTCGCAGAAACCCTCGCGGGTCCCGAACAGGAAATCGTCCACTGCGTCGCGGCCCAGTGGCGCCGGCGCAAGCGTGTAGCGGAAGCCGCCGTCGTGGAACAGGGCAAGCGCGGCGTCCACGATGGCCTGGTCGTCGCTACCGTGACGCTCGCGCCATTGCGTGGCCAGCGCATGCGTGCGGGGGTTGAACCCCTGGGGCAGGCGCAGCGCGAAACGCCGGGCCGCTTCCGGCAGCTCCGGCTGCAGGTGGTAGCGGATCGCCGAGTCGAGTGTGTAGCGCAGCAGCTCGCGCACGGGCTTGTCGCTGATTACCTCGCGATCGGGACTGAGCCGCGCGTCCGCCGGCGCCTCCAGCGGCACGTCGAGCGCGGGCAGGATGCCGCGGTTGGTCGGCTCCAGGTCGACCTGGTAGCGGCTGGTGCCCCTGGACTCCAGCGTTTCCAAGAGCCGGCGCTGGCCGTCGGCGCGGCGCAGATCGGCATGTTCCCAGGTGCGCCCGTCGTACAGCCACATGACGTACGCGCGGAAATAGCGCAGCTCGGGTGCGGGCGGCGGACCGTCGAAACTGACCCGCATGGCCGGGCGATCGTCGGTCAGCAGCTCGGTGAAGTTGCCCGGCGACATGCGGTCGCTGAGGCCGGTCCGCGCTTGCGGGCTGTTGGCCGTTCCCCAGAGCGGCGAGCTCAGGCGCGGAACCAGGGCGAAGGCGAGCAGCGCCAGCGGCACGGCGGCGGCGAGCAGCGCCAACCCCGGCAGCAGGGCGCGCGGCAGGCTCGCCGGTGCCTGCGCCGGTTCCAGCGCACGCAAGGTGGCCAAGGCCGGCAGCAGGCCCAGCGCGACCACGAAGGTGGCGACCAGCCCCTGGTCGAACAGCAGCGCGGCCATCAGCCCGAAACAGGCGAAACTGATGCCGACCCTGGCGTCGCGGGGTGTTTCGCTTTCCAGCAGCTTGAGCACCAGCAGCCCGACCGCCAGCGCGGAACCGGGTTGCTGCCCGAAGATGGTGCCGTAGGTGAAGACGACGGCCACCGCCAGCAAGGCCAGCAGCGGCAGCTTGAGCAGCAGCGGCGGGCGCGTGCCATGCCGGCGGCGCTGCCACCAGCGCAGCCCCAACACCAGCGCCAGTGCGGCCACCAGCCACCAGGGCTGGTGTGGCGCATGCACGCCGAGCACGCAGGCCATGGTCAGGCAGAGCAGGTCGAACGCGCGGCGATCCAGCGTTGGCTCGTCCGTTCGGCGTTTCACCCCGATCATGGCAGCGACGCCAGCGCGCTCATGCAGCGCGCATAGTGGCCCGGGCCGCTTCCCGCCTCGATCGGCTGGCCCGGCAGCCACAGGCTGTGCCGCCGTCCCTGCGCATGCGCCTCGCCCAGCCAGCGGGCGAGGCGGGCGATGCGTGCCTCGTTCTCCATGCCCTCCAGCTCGCGCCAGTCCAGGCGCCATTCGGGACGGGACTCGGGCTGTTCGAAGTCCTTGCTGAGCAGCTGGCCCAGCCGCGCACTGGCCTTCCAGGCGATGTGCTTGCGCGGATCGCCGCTGCGGTAGTCGCGCAGGGCGGCCAGATCCTCCCCGCGATGCAGGCGCGGGCGCAGGCCTTCGTCGGCGGGCAATCGTGGCGGTGGACCGTCGTCCTCGGGGCGCGGCCAGACCAGCACGGACTGCTCCGGATGCATCCAGCTCCAGGCGCGGAACAGTCCCAGCGGCCAGGTCGTCCACACGCGCACGCGCGGCAGGGGTTGCCAGCCGCGCTCGCGGGTGGCCAGCGGCAGGGTGACATCGGCCTTGCCGGCGGCGTCGATGGCGAAGGCCTGGCAGGATCGATCCAGGTCGATCCGGATCGCGCTGCGCGGCCGCCTCGACTCCAGCTCGAGCGTCAACGCCAGCGGCTGGCCGGCGACCGCCTGGCCCGCGCGAACGCTGGCCAGCGTCAGGCCGTCGAGCGCACGGAACGCGATCAGCATGCTCGCCGCACCGGCCGCGCCCAGCAGGCAGGTGAGCAGCAGGGCGGCGTTGTTGGAATAGTTGAGCGAGCCGGCGAGCATCACCAGCAGCAGCAAGGTGAAACCCAGGCCGAAGCCGGTTGGCACGATGTAGATCCGCCGCCGGTTCAGCTCGATCGGCATCGGCTCCGGGCGGCGGAAGCGGGTCAGTGCGGGCAGCCGCCGCTCGGCCAGCTCCTGCAGGCGGCGCAGCGCGTCGCGCATGGTCAGTCGACCGCGGTATCGGCCAGCAAGGCGCGGGCCAGCGCATCCCCGCTGGCGCCGCGCGAAGGCACCAGCCGGTGTGCGGCCAACGGCACGAACAATGCCTGGATGTCTTCCGGCAGCACGTGGCCGCGGCCGCTCAGCAGGGCCCAGGCGCGCGCCGCGCCGAGCAGCGCGATGCCTGCGCGGGGCGACAGGCCCACCCGGATGTCGGCGTGGCGACGGCTGGCCGCGAGCAGTGCCTGCAGGTAATCGAGCAGCGCACTGCTGGCGGTGATGCCTTGCGCCTGCCGGTGCAGCGCCGCCAGGCTCGGCGCATCCAGTTGCGGCGTGAGCTGCGCGAGCAGGTCGCGCCGGTCGCTGCCGGAGAGCAGCGCGCGCTCGGCGGCGGCATCGGGATAATCCAGCGAGATGCGCAGCATGAAACGGTCCAGCTGCGAATCGGGCAGCGGGAAGGTGCCGTGCAGGTCCAGCGGGTTCTGCGTGGCCACCACGAAGAAGGGCTGCGCCAAGGTGTGCGTCTGGCCGTCCACGGTGACCTGGCCCTCGGCCATCGCTTCGAGCAGCGCGCTCTGCGTCTTGGGCGTGGCGCGGTTGATCTCGTCGGCCAGCATCAACCCGGTGAAGATCGGGCCCGGGTGGAAGCGGAACTGCCCCGTCTCGCGCTCGAACACGCTGACCCCGATAATGTCCGAGGGCAACAGGTCGCTGGTGAACTGCACGCGCTGGAACTCCAGGGCGAAGCTCGCGGCCAGCGCATGTGCCAGCGTGGTCTTGCCCACGCCGGGCACGTCCTCCAGCAGCAGGTGGCCGCCGGCGACCAGGCAGGTGAAGGCGAGCTTCACCTGGCGCGGCTTGCCGAGCAGCACGCGGTTGACCTGGGCCATCGCCGCTTCCAGGCGAGGATGGAGCGTTTCTTCGGACAGGGGAGTGGTGGCGGACATGGGTTCCTGGCAGTCGGCACGGGCGGAACGCGGGGAGGGCCGGTCGAGTGTAGCGGCCGCTCTCGCGCGCTGGCGAGGCGCGTTCCTCATTGCGTTCGTCGGTCTGCTGGTTTTGAAGTGCATCGTGGCCGCCACGATGTCGCCGTTCGGCGACGAGGCCTTCTACTGGCTGGAAAGCCGGCATCCGGCCTGGGGCTACAGTGACCTGCCGCCGCTGACCGCCTGGCTGATCTGGCTGGGCGAGCGCGTTGCCGGGCACGGGCTCGTCGGCATGCGCTGGCCCTTCCTGTTGCTGGGTAGCGCGCTGCCCTGGGTGATCGTGGCGTTCGGACGGCGCGCCTTCGATGCGCGCACCGGCTGGCAGGCGGGCCTGTTGTGTCTTGCGCTGCCGCTGGCCGGCACCTTCGGCGTGATGGCGATGCCCGACGTGCCGCTGACCCTGGCGATCGCGGTGGCGCTGCAAGCGCTGTTGCGCGCAATGGACGAGGACCGGCTGCGCCACTGGCTGCTGCTGGGCATCGCGCTGGCGGTGGCGTGGCTGACCCACTACCGCGCCGCGATGGCGATGCTCGCCGGGCTGTTGCTGCTGGTCCTCACGCCTCGCGGTCGCGCGCAGTGGCGCAAGCCGGGCCTGTGGGTGTCGCTTGCCGTGGCGGCGGCGGGGCTGGTTCCGCTGATCGTGTCGAACTGGCGCCAGCATGGCGCCGGCCTCGCGTTCCAGCTGGTCGATCGAAACCCCTGGGCTTTCCACGCCGACGCGCTGGCGCAACCGCTGGAGCAGGCGATTGCCTGCACCCCGCTGCTCTATGCCGTGCTGCTGTGGGCGCTGTGGCGGTGCTGGCGCCGGCGCGGCGAGGGTGCGCCGTGGGACCTGCTTGCCTGGACGTCGCTGGGTTTCCTCGTCCCGTATTTCGTGTTCGGTCTGTTCGCCGATGGCCTGCGCTTTCGCGCGCACTGGCCGTTGCCGGGCTACCTGCCGTTGCTGGCGGCGTTGCCTGCGCTGTGCCACGAGGCGGGCAGGGGCTGGCGCATGACGGCGGTGGCCGGTGGCGTGCTGGGCGGGCTCGGGACGCTGCTGGGGCTCGGTTACCTGGCACTGGCGGCGAGCCCGCAAGGCGTCGACATGCTGGCCGCGAGCAAAGCCTTCCCGGGCAACTTCGTGGGCTGGCGCGAAAGCGCGACGCAGGCGCGCACGCTGCTGGGGCGCAAGGATGCGGTGCTGGTGGCGGACAATTTCATGCTCGCCGCGGAGCTGGAGTTCCAGCTCGGCGATCGCCCGGTGTATTCGCTGGACAGTTCGCTCAACGTCAAGCATGGCCGCGCCCCGCAGTTGGCGATCTGGGGGCGCGACGAAGCCGGGCTGCGCGCCGCGCACGCGGGCGCGCCGATGCTTTTGGTGGTGAGCGAGGTGATGCGCGAGCGCGAGAAGCTCGAGCGGCTCGGCGCGATGTGCGGACGCATCCAGGCGCCGGAGCTGGTCACGCGGCTGGTGCTGTTCGAGGGGCGCAAGAGCTTCGCGTACTACCGCGGCCGGGTGCCGGTCGCGCCGCCCGCGGGACAGGCCGATCCGACGCAATGCCTGTTCTGGCGCAACGCACAAGCGGCGACGGACGCCCTGTAGGAGCGCACCCTGTGCGCCACCGGTGACTCGCTTCGGCGCACGCAGGGCGCGCTACTGCGGGATGAGGCCCGTCAAGGAACGGCCAGCCCGGCCTCGCGCAGCAGCCGCGCCAGCGCGATCAGCGGCAAGCCAACCAGCGCCGTCGGGTCGCTGCTGTCGATGCGCTCGAACAGCGAGATTCCCAGGCCCTCGCACTTGAAGCTGCCGGCGCAGTCCAGCGGCAGCTCGCGCTCCACGTAGCGGGCGATTTCCGCCGGCGCAAGCGAACGGAACCGCACGCGGGTGGTGTCCAGGTGCGTGCGGCTGCGCCCGTCGCGGGTGTCGAGCAGGCAGAGTCCGGTGTGGAAGCGCACTTCGCGGCCCGCGCAATCCGCCAGCTGGGCCCGCGCCCGCTCGACGCTGCCGGGCTTGCCCAGCGCGCGGCCGTCGAGTTCGGCGATCTGGTCCGAGCCGATCACCAGCGCAGTGCTGGTGAGGCCGTGCGCCGCCCCATTAGCCTTGGCGACCGCCAGCCGCAGGGCGCCCTCGGCCGGGGCCTCGCCAGGGATCAGGGTTTCGTCGGTACCCGGCGCGCGCTGCTCGAAATCCGGCATCAGCCGGCGCAGTAGTTCGGCGCGGTAGCGCGAGCTCGATCCCAGCACCAGCAGCGTCATACGTCCGATTCGCGCCGGATGTGTTCGCGCATGGCGTCGTCCAGCTCGTGGTGCGCGCGCTCCAGCGCCCTCACCAGCGGGCGCAGCCGGGCGCGGGTCTGGCTCATGTCGGCGGCCGCCTCGTCCAGGCCCTGCTGGCTCGCATCGGGGGCGCAGTCGCGGATCCACAGCCGCTGCTGCAGCAGCGAGCGCAGGCCGGCGTCGATCGCCTGCTTGGCCTCCTGCTCGCCGGCGGCCGGCTGGTCGGGGTTGAAGGACATCACCGCATGGGCCTGCCTGAGGCCCTTGCGGCATGTCTTCAAATCCGACTCCAGCTGGTCGGCCAGCTCCAGCAACCGGTGCATGCTGTGACGCCGCCGCTCCAGCCGCCGCCGGCGCCCTGTCAGCACGAGCGCGCCCGCAGCCACCAGCAGCAGGCACATCGCGGCGAGGCCAAAGGCGAGGGAAGCGGGCACGAGGACAACCGGTTACGATCGGAAGGGCAGTCTGCCGCAGTCCCGTCGGGAGGCAAAGCCCGCCGCGGCGCGGTTGACTTGAGCCCCCGCCGACCCTAAGATTTCGCGATTATGTCCGTGACACTGCCAGAGTCCGTGGACGCTTGGCGCATGGTCTCGGCGCGGCGTTCGTTCGCCGGGGCGCTTCCCGTGGCCGCCATGCCCCGCCTGTGCGGGATGCTGGCCGGAAACGAAGGGGCGGCGCAGTACACACTGGATTTTGGTCGCGACGATTTCGGCTCGGCCTACCTTCAGGTGCACGTCGAGGCGCCGCTGACGCTGATCTGTCAGCGCACGCTGGAGCCTTTCGTGCAGCCCCTGACGGTGGACAGCCGGCTCGGCCTGATCCGGAGCGAGCGCGATGAGGCGGCCCTGCCGCCGGGGTGCGAGCCGCTGCTGGTCGAGGACGACGGCAAGCTGGACCTGGCCGCCGTGATCGAGGACGAATTGCTGTTGGCGTTGCCGCTGGTACCGGTCAATCCGGACAGCAGCCTGCCACCCGAAGTGACTGGCCCCGCCGCGGAGGAATCCGTGGCGGAGCCCAACGACAACCCGTTCGCGGTCCTGCGCGAACTCAAGAAAACCGATTGAAGCCGGAGATACACCCATGGCCGTTGCCAAGAGCCGCAAGACCCCGTCCACCCGCGGCATGCGTCGTTCGCACGACAAGCTCAAGACCGTGCAGCTGGCGACCGACCCGACCAGCGGCGAGGTGCACCTGCGCCACCACGTCACCAAGGACGGCTACTACCGCGGCAAGAAGGTGATCGACACCGCCGCGGCCGTCGAAGCCGAGTAAGCGGCTTCCATCGGACGCAACAGGGCGGCGCGGCGACGCGCCGCTTTGCGTTTCGGCGTCCGTGAACGTAACGTTGCGGTTTCGGCGTGGCCATGCCATCGCCCCCGCATGCAGATGGAAAGTCCATGGCTTCGACCTACGCCCGCATCACCGGCACCGGCAGCGCGCTGCCCGAACGCGTCCTGACCAACCTCGACCTCGAGAAATTCGTCGAGACCAGCGACGAGTGGATCCAGTCCCGCACCGGCATCCGCCAGCGGCACGTGGCTGCCGAGGGCGAGACCACCGGCGACCTGGCCTTCCTCGCCGCCGAGCGCGCGTTGGCCGCGGCCGGCGTCAAGGCGTCCGAGCTTGACCTGATCGTGCTGGGCACCACCACGCCCGACCTGATCTTTCCCTCCACGGCGTGCCTGGTGCAGAACCGCCTGGGCGCCAACGGCTGCGCCGCGTTCGACGTCAACGCGGCCTGTTCGGGCTTCGTCTATGCGCTGGGCGTGGCGGACAAGTTCATCCGCAGCGGCCAGACCAGGAAGGCGCTGGTGATCGGCGCCGAGACGCTGACCCGCATGGTCGACTGGAAGGAGCGCGAGACCTGCGTGCTGTTTGGCGACGGCGCCGGCGCGGTGGTGCTGGAGGCCAGCGACGAGCCGGGCATCTTCGCCACCTGCCTGCATGCCGACGGCGGCTACAAGGAGCTGCTGTGGAATCCGGTCGGCGTCTCGGTCGGTTTCCGCGACGAGCCCAACCACGGCGTGCGCATCAAGATGGCCGGCCGCGAGGTGTTCAAGGTCGCCGTCAAGACGCTCGACTCGCTGGTCGAGCAGACGCTGCAGGCCGCCGGCATGGAGGCTTCGCAGCTGGACTGGCTGATCCCGCACCAGGCCAACCTGCGCATCATCGAAGCCACCGCCAAGCGCCTGAACATGTCGATGGACCAGGTGATCGTGACCGTCGACAAGCACGCCAACACCTCGTCCGGCTCCGTGCCGCTGGCGCTGGACTACGCGGTGCGCTCGGGCAAGGTGAAGCGTGGCCAGAACCTGCTGCTGGAAGCCTTCGGTGGCGGCTTCACCTGGGCCTCGGCGCTGCTGCGCTACTGAGCGGGCCCGCCCTCACGCGATGCCGCCTTCGGGCGGCATCGTCGTTTGCGGGACCGATACGGCTGCGTACGCGCGCGGCTGCTGGCATCATCGCCTCTTTGCCTTTGACGGACCTACCGATGACCGACACCTCCGCCTCGCTTGCCTTCGTCTTCCCCGGCCAGGGCTCGCAATCGGTCGGCATGCTGGCCGACCTGGCCACCGCCCACGCGGAAGTGCAGGCGACCTTCGAGGAAGCCTCGCAAGGTGCCGGCGTCGACCTGTGGCAGCTCAGCCAGCAGGGCCCGGAGGACCGGCTCAACCGCACCGAAAACACCCAGCCTGCGCTGCTGGCCGCTAGCGTGGCGGTGTGGCGCGTATGGAACAAGCTCGGTGGCGCGCGTCCGGCGCAGTTGTCCGGCCACAGCCTGGGCGAATACAGCGCACTGGTCTGCGCCGGCGCGCTGTCGCTGCACGATGCGGCCGCACTGGTGGCCGAGCGCGGCCGCCTGATGCAGGCCGCGGTACCGGCCGGCGTCGGCGCGATGGCCGCGATCCTCGGTGGTGACGATGCGCAGATCGCGCAGGTGTGCGAAGAGGTCGCGCAGGGGCAGGTGGTCTCGCCCGCCAACTACAACTCGCCGGGTCAGCTGGTGATCGCCGGCGATGCCGGGGCGGTCGACCGCGCGCTGGCCAGGCTTGCCGAGCTGGGCGTGAAGAAGGCGGTCAAGCTGGCCGTGTCGGTGCCCTCGCACTGTGCGTTGATGCGCGAGGCCGCCGATCGTCTGGGCGAGCGCATGACGTCGATCGAGTGGTCGCTGCCGGCCACGCCCGTCGTGCAGAACGCCGAGGCCCGCAGCTACGGCAGCGTGGAGGAGATCCGCGGGGCGCTGCAGCGCCAGCTCTACCTGCCGGTGCGCTGGACGCAATGCGTGCAGGCGCTCGCCGGCAACGGTGCCACCCGCGTGCTCGAATGCGGTCCGGGCAAGGTGCTCTCGGGCCTCATCAAGCGCATCGACAAGAGCCTGGATGCACGGGCCATCGGCACGCCGGCCGAGCTGGAGTCCGCGCTCGCCTGACACTACCTCTTGCAGGAGCCCGCTTGCGGGCGACGCTTCCGGTGCGTCGACACGAGGGCATCGCCCACAAGTGGGCTCCTGCGAAAAACCTTCCTCGCTTCCGAAAGGGCAAGACGATGAGCAATATCCTGCAAGGAGAAATCGCGCTGGTCACCGGCGCAAGTCGCGGTATCGGCGCAGCGATCGCCGACGAGCTGGCGGCCATGGGCGCCACGGTGATCGGTACGGCCACCAGCGAGAACGGGGCCAGGGCCGTCGGCGAGCGCCTGGCTGCGAAGGGTGGCCACGGCCGCGTGCTGGACGTGACCGATGGTGCCGCGGTCGAGGCGCTGATCGACGCGATCGCCAAGGAGCACGGCCCGGTCTCGATCCTGGTCAACAATGCCGGCATCACGCGCGACCAGCTGTTGATGCGCATGAAGGACGAAGACTGGCAGGCGATCATCGATACCAACCTGACCTCGGTCTACCGCACCTCCAAGGCGGTAATGCGCGGGATGATGAAAGCGAAGAAGGGACGCATCATCTCGATCGCCTCGGTGATCGGCCTCACCGGCAACCCCGGCCAGGCCAATTACGCCGCGGCCAAGGCCGGCATCATCGCCTTCTCCAAGTCGCTGGCGCGCGAGATCGGTTCGCGCGGCATCACCGTCAACGTGGTCGCGCCCGGCTTCATCGATACCGACATGACCCGCGCACTGCCGGAGGAGTCGAAGCAGGCGCTGCTGGGGCAGATCGCGCTGGGCCGCCTGGGCGAGGCGAACGACATCGCCAAGGCGGTGGGCTTCCTTGCTTCGCCGGCCGCCGCCTACATCACCGGCGAAACGCTGCACGTCAACGGCGGCATGTACATGCCCTGACGTATGGCGTGGTTGTCGCCAAGAACCGGTTTTTAGGCGACAATCGACCTTTCGCGCCGGGCCGAAACCCTGCGCGTTTGAAACCTGTCGGCGGAACCATGGCGGCCTGGCCGCTTAGCCACTACAA
The DNA here is from genome assembly GCF_021117385.1 of Frateuria soli. Lineage (GTDB taxonomy): Bacteria > Pseudomonadota > Gammaproteobacteria > Xanthomonadales > Rhodanobacteraceae > Frateuria_A > Frateuria_A soli. The sequence goes on along the minus strand of NZ_CP088252.1, from coordinate 1,913,188 downwards.
TTCGCCGTCCTTTGCCGGACCCGTGCCGGCCCGACAAAAAAGCACACCCCTTGGGAGGTTTGGCAACATGAGCACCATCGAAGAGCGCGTCAAGAAGATCGTCATCGAGCAGCTGGGCGTGAAGGAAGACGAAGTCACGGCGAACGCTTCGTTCGTGGACGACCTGGGCGCCGATTCGCTGGACACGGTGGAACTGGTGATGGCCCTCGAGGAAGAGTTCGAGACCGAGATCCCGGACGAGGAAGCCGAGAAGATCACCACCGTTCAGCAGGCCGTGGATTACATCAAGGCCCACACCAAGGACTGATCGGTTTCGTGTCCGGTGTCTGCGCCTTTGCGGCGCGGCTTCCGTCCACGTGGCGATACCGAAAGCTGCGCCACTTGGCGCAGTTTTCGTTTCTGCCTTTTGAAACGTCCGATACCGTATGGTTGAAGGACGCAGGCTGTTGCGCGGCAATGGCCGACAGAACACGCAAGGATTCAATCCATGAGCGAACGACCCGTGAGTAGACGGCGTGTTGTAGTGACCGGCATGGGCATCATTTCGCCGGTCGGCAATGACATCGCCACGGCCTGGGACAATATCCTCAATGGCGTCAGCGGCATCGGCCAGGTGACCCATTTCGACGCTACCGGCTATGCCACGCGCATCGCCGGGCAGGTGCGCGACTTCGATCCGGCACAGTGGATGCCGCCGAAGGACGTCAAGAAGATGGATCCCTTCATCCACTACGGCATCGCGGCCGGCACGCAGGCGCTGCGCGATTCGGGGCTGGAGGTCACCGAGGCCAACGCCCCGCGCATCGGCGTGGCGGTCGGTGCCGGCATCGGCGGCCTGAACACCATCGAGGACACGTCCATCGAGCTGCACGAAAAGGGCCCGCGCCGCGTGTCGCCCTTCTTCGTACCCAGCTCGATCATCAACATGGTGTCGGGCCATCTGTCGATCATGTTCGGCCTCAAGGGTCCGAACATCGCCTGCGTCACCGCGTGCACCACGGCCACCCACAACATCGGACTGGCCATGCGCATGATCCAGTACGGCGATGCCGACGTGATGCTCGCCGGTGGTGCCGAGTTCGCCACCACCGGCACCGCGATGGCCGGCTTCTGCTCGGCCAAGGCCATGTCCACCCGCAACGACGAGCCGACCAGGGCGAGCCGTCCGTGGGACAAGGACCGTGACGGCTTCGTGCTGTCCGACGGCGCCGGCGTGCTGATGCTGGAGGAGTACGAACACGCCAAGGCGCGCGGCGCGAGGATCTACGCCGAGCTGGTCGGCTTCGGCATGAGTGGCGACGCCTACCACATCACCGCGCCCAGCGAGGGCGGCGAGGGCGCCGCGCGCTGTATGCAGGCGGCGCTGGACGACGCGGGCGTCGAGCCGGACCAGGTGCAGTACATCAACGCGCACGGCACCTCCACGCCGCTGGGCGACCTGGGCGAGGTGATGGCGGCCAAGAAGGTGTTCGGCGAACACGCCTACAAGCTGGCGATGAGCTCGACCAAGTCGACCACCGGCCATCTGCTGGGTGCGGCGGGCGGCGTCGAGGCGATCTTCACCATCCTGGCGCTGCGCGACCAGGTGCTGCCGCCGACGATCAACCTGGACGAACCGGGCGAAGGCTGCGACCTCGACTTCGTGCCGCACACGGCGCGCAAGGCCGATCTCGACGTGGCGATCTCCAATTCGTTCGGCTTTGGCGGGACCAACGGCACGCTCGTCTTCCGCCGCCACTGAGCGGAAGCGTGGGCGGCCACCTGAGGGTCCTCGACGGCCGGCGCGACCTGCTCGCGCCGGCCGCCGCTTTTGCGGACCGCTATCCCTGCCTGCTGGAGAGCGTGGTGCGCGGCAGCGCGCAGTCGCGTTACGACATCCTGTTCGCGTTTCCGGGTGACCGGCTGACCCTGCACGGCGACGGGAGCTTGCTGGACGGGCAGGGACGCCGGCTCGCGGGGCGCTTCCTCGATGCGCTCGATGCCGCCTGGCAGGCCGAACGCCAGTCTGCGCCCGGTGACGGGTTGCCGTTCCACGGCGGCTGGGTGCTGCTGCTGGCGTACGAACTGGCTGGCCAGATCGAACCCCGCCTGCGCCTGCCTCCCGGCGAAGGCCTGCCGACAGCGCTGGCGCTGCGCTGCCCGGCCGCGATGATCGTCGACCACGCCCGCGAACGGACGATACTGGTGGCCGAGGCGGCGCATGCCGGCCTGCTCGATGTCATGGAGGCTGACCTGTCGGTGTCCCCGGCCTTGCCCGCGCTGGTTCCTCCGGTCGCCATCGAGGAGGATGCGCCCGTGCGGTTCCTGGATGGCGTCGCGCGCGTGCACGAGCACCTGCATGCAGGCGACATCTTCCAGGTCAATCTCTCCCGCGCCTGGCGCGCGCACTATGCGCAGCCACCGGCTCCGGCTGCCCTGTACGGGGCGTTGCGCGCGGCCAATCCGGCGCCGTTCGCGGGGCTGTTGCAGCAGCCCGGCTGGGCGGTCGCCAGCTCCTCGCCGGAGCGGCTGGTCGAAGTGCGCGACGGGATTGCGCAGACCCGCCCGATCGCGGGCACGCGCCCCCGCGTCGCGGGCGACGACGATGCGGCACGCATCCGCGAGCTTGCCGCGCACCCGAAGGAGCGTGCCGAGCACGTCATGCTGATCGACCTGGAGCGCAATGACCTGGGCCGCGTCTGCATACCCGGCACGGTCGAGGTCGACGAGTTGATGGTGGTGGAGAGCTACGCCCATGTGCACCACATCGTCTCCAACGTGCGCGGTCGCCTGCGCGAGGGCGTGACCCCGGGGCAGGTGATCGCCGCGACCTTTCCCGGCGGCACCATCACCGGTTGTCCCAAGGTGCGCTGCATGGAAATCATCGCCGCGCTCGAGGGCACGCCGCGTGGCGCCTACACCGGTGCACTGGGCTATCTCGGCCTGAGCGGGGAACTCGACCTCAACATCCTGATCCGCACGCTGACCCAGGCAGGGTCCGACATCACGCTGCGCGCCGGCGCCGGCATCGTGGCCGACTCGGTCGCCGAGCACGAACTGGACGAGACCCGCGCCAAGGCCCGCGGCCTGCTGCGCGCGCTGGGAGCGTCCGGTTGATCGCGCGGGTGCTGGTCGATGGCCAGGCGGGGGACCGGGTTTCGGTGCTGGACCGCGGTCTCGCCTACGGCGACGGCCTGTTCGAAACGATCCGTTTTCTCGGCGCCGGCGCGCCGCTTTGGCCACGCCACATGCAACGTCTGGAGGAAGGCTGCCGCCGGCTGGGGCTGCCGATGCCGGCCCCTGCCACGCTGCTGGTCGAGGCGCGCGCCGTGTCGCGGGGACTGCCGCAGTCGGTCGTGCGCATCACGCTGACGCGGGGCGTGGGCGCGCGGGGCTACAGGCCACCCACGCCCGCGCATCCCACCCGCATCGTCGCCGCGTTCGATGCTCCGCCGCCCGACCAGGCTGCGCAGGTCGGGGGAATCCGCGTGCGCCTGTGCGCCACGCGCCTGGCGGCACAGCCGCAGCTGGCCGGCCTCAAGCACCTCAATCGCCTGGAACAGGTGCTGGCGCGCGCCGAATGGGACGACCCGGCGATCGCCGAGGGCGTGCTGTGCGACGCCGACGGCCTGGCGATCTCCGCCACGGCGGCCAACCTCTTCGCGGTATTCGACGGCGTGCTCGCGACGCCGGCGGTCGATCGCTGCGGCATCGCCGGCGTGGCCCGGGCCGAGGTGCTGGCGGCCTGGCCGCACGCGCAGGTGCGCCCGATCACACTGGAGGAGCTCCGGCGCGCGGACGAGCTCTTCCTATCCTCGAGCGTGCGCGGCATCCTGCCAGTTCGCGAACTGGACGGCCGCACCCTTGGGGTCGGAACGGTGACACGCGCGCTGCAGTCGCATTGGCGCAAACTGGGTTTCTGAAGGAGTCGCCATGGGGCGCAAGAAAAGAACAGGTCGAGCGGCCGGGCGGATCCTGGGATGGCTGGTGCTGCTGGCCGTTCTGGCCGCGCTGGTGGCCACCTGGTACGACTTCGAGCGATTCAGCCGCACGCCGCTCACGGTCGGGCCGCAGCGCCAGACGCTCGATGTGGAGCGTGGCAGCAGCCTGCGCGGCATCGTCTCGCAGCTGCGTGCCCGCCACCTCACCCGTGCACCCTCGCTGTACTGGCGTGTGCTGGCCGAGCGCATGCGGGTCGCCGACCGGTTGCACGCCGGCGAGTACGCGCTCGATCCGGGCCTCACGCCGGGCCAGCTGCTCGATGCCATGGCCGCCGGGCGCGTCCTGCAGCGGGACTTCACCATCATTGATGGCTGGACCTTCCGCCAGTTGCGCGATGCGCTGGCGAAGGTTCCCACCTTGCGCCACGACGGCGCGAAGCTGGACGACGCCCGCCTGATGCAGCGAATCGGCGCGGCCGGCGAAAAACCGGAAGGCCGCTTTCTTCCCGAGACCTACGCGTACGTCAAGGGCGACAGCGATCTGGACATCCTCAAGCGCTCGCACCAGGCCATGGCCAGGACGCTGGCCGAGCTCTGGCCCGGGCGCGACAAGGACCTGCCGCTGGCAACGCCCTACGATGCGCTGATCCTGGCGTCCATCGTCGAGAAGGAAACCGGGCGCGCGGACGAGCGGGCGAAGATTGCCGGCGTATTCATGCGCAGGTTGGAGAACCACATGCTGCTGCAGACCGACCCGTCGGTGATCTACGGCATGGGCGACGCCTATGCCGGCAACATCCGCCGCAGCGATCTGATGGCCGATACACCCTACAACACGTATCTGCACGCGGGCCTGCCGCCCACGCCGATCGCGCTGCCGGGACGGCCGGCGATCCAGGCCGCGCTGCACCCGGCGCCGGGCAAGGCGTTGTATTTCGTCGCCCGCGGCGACGGCAGCCATGTGTTCGCCAGTTCGCTGGCCGAACACAACCGCAACGTCGCCTGCTACCAGCTGAAGCGTTGCCATGACTGAGGCGCGGCGCGGACGCTTCATCTCGCTCGAGGGCGGCGAAGGCGCCGGCAAGAGCACGCTGCTGGCCGGCTTGCGCGATTACATTGCCGGGCGGGGCATCGACCTGGTGCAGACCCGCGAACCCGGCGGTACGGCGGTGGGAGAGGCGGTCCGCGCGATCGTGCTCGATCCGCAGGCGCGCGGCATGGCCGCCGAGACCGAGCTGCTGCTGATGTTCGCCTCGCGTGCCCAACTGGTGCGCGAGACCCTCGCGCCGGCGCTGGCGGCCGGGCAATGGGTGTTGTGCGACCGCTACGTCGACGCCAGCTATGCCTACCAGGGTGGCGGCCGCGGCCAGCCGGTGGAGCGCATCGCCGAACTGGAGCGTTGGGCCTGCGCCGGGGTGGCGCCAGACCTGACATTGCTGCTCGATCTGCCGGTGGCGACCGGCCGCGCGCGCGCCGCCGGGCGGGGCGAGGCCGACCGCATCGAAACCGAGGCGGATGCGTTCTTCGAGCGCGTGCGTGCGAGCTATCGTGCGCGAGCCGCGGGGGAACCGGGGCGCTTCCGCGTGATCGATGCCGGCCAGTCGCCCGAGGTCGTGCTGCAGGCGGCCATCGCAGCACTCGCGCCGCTGTTCGCGGAGGACGCGGCATGACGGCACCGCCCTGGCACGAGGCGCACTGGCATCGGCTGCAATCACGCCTGGCGAGGGGGGCATTGCCGCACGCGCTGCTGCTGTGCGGTCCGGCGGGGCTGGGCAAGCGTGCCTTCCTGCAGCGGTTCGTGCGCGGCCTGCTGTGCGAGCACCCGCGCGAGGGCGAGGCCTGCGGCCGGTGCCGCGCCTGCCTGTTGCTGGATGCCGGCACCCATCCGGATTCCGTCACCATCAGCTACGGCCTGCGCAAGGACGGCGTACAGCGCAAGGAGATCGTGGTCGAGCAGATCCGCGAGCTCTCCGCGCGGCTGGCGATGGCTAGCCAGTTCGGTGGCTGGCAGGTGGTGGTCATCGATCCGGCCGATGCCATGAACACGGCCGCGGCCAATGCGCTGCTCAAGACGCTGGAGGAGCCCTCGCCGCAGACGCTGCTGCTGCTGGTCGCCGACGCGCCCTGGCGGTTGCCGCAGACCATCCGCAGCCGCTGCCAGCGGATCGAGTTCCAGCTGCCCCCACCGACCGAGGCGCTGGCCTGGCTGGGCGCGCAGGGCGTTGCCGATCCCGCAGCCGCCTTGGAGGCGGCCGGGGGCAATCCGGGTCTGGCACAGGCCTGGGCGGCGCAAGGTGCGCTGGCACGTCGGCAGGCGGTGCGCAAGGACCTGGCGGCGCTGGCTGCCGGCCGCGCCGAGCCGATGGAGGTGGCGCGCCGCTGGCTCGATGCCGAGCCGGAACAATGCCTGTGGTTTGCCGCGCAGGCCGCCGTGGACGAGGCACGGGCCCGTGCGTCGGGCAGTGCCACGCCGCTCGGCAGCCAGCTGGATGCCGAGGCGCTGGCCGACTGGTACGCCTTCGCCAACCGAACGCGTGATGCCTTGCGCGGCCCGCTGCGCGGCGACCTGCTGCTGCTAGAGTTGCTCGCCGGCTGGCGCTGACCCGACGGCCTGCGTCGGTCCGGTCGCCGACATCACGCTACACGTAGTGCGAACGCGCGTTGACGCAAGCTGCGCGCAACGATCGCCTGCGGCCTCCGGGCCCGGGCGTTCCCCACATCCTGGCGCGGGAGGCGCCACGACATGCCGTTGAGCCCGGAGCTGTACAGCCCCGACGCGCGGACCCGCCTGCTGGTGGTGGCGCCACATCCCGACGACGAGACCATCGGTACCGGCGAACTGCTGCAACTGGTGCGTGCGGCCGGCGGGGACGTGCGCGTGTTGTTGCTTACCGACGGCGACGACAATCCCTGGCCGCAGCGCTGGCTGGAACGACGCCTGCGTATCGGCGACGGCGAACGCGCGCGCTGGGGGCGGCGTCGTCGCGGTGAGGTCGCCGAGGCTCTGCGGCGGCTCGAGGTGCCGTTCGATGCGTTGCGCGCGATGGGCTGGCCGGACATGAGCCTCACCACGCTGGTGCGCGAGGATGCCTCGGCGGCCCGCGCGAGCCTGGTCGGGGAACTGGTCGGGTTCCGCCCGAACGTGGTTGCCCTGCCGGCGCTGTCCGATCGTCATCCCGACCACGGCAGCGCGCACGTCCTGATGCGGCTCGCGCTGGCCGACTGGGACGCCGAACCGCCGTTGCTGCTCAGTTACCTGGTGCACGGCCGCGAGGGCGCCGCGACCGACATTGCCTTGCCCGCGGCCGCCGAGCGCCACGCGGCCAAACTTGCCGCATTGACGGCCCATGGCAGCCAGATGGCCCTGAGCGCGGGCCGCATGCGCCGGCTTACCGATCGCCCCGAGCGCTACGACCGGGTCGCCCGGCCCCCGGCAGACCGCGAGGCGGGGGCGCTGCCCTGGCATCCCCGGGCCTGGCGCTCGCAGCTGCGCCTGACCATCGCCAGCCCGGATGGCGTACGCCACTGGTCCTGGGCCGATGCACCGCTGCGGCGGGACGGGCAGGGCCGCTGGCGCCTGGCCGAAGTACCGACGGCGCCGTGCTTCGCGCGGCTGGACATGGACGTGCCATCGCCGTGGATTTTCGACCGCTGGGGATGGTGCGAGCTGTAACGCCCCATGCGGGCGCGGGGTGGCACCGGCCCGTGCACCTTTGCCATGCAGGGATGCCGGTGGACCCCGGGTCGTCCCCGCGGGTTGCCGTGGCTCCCGCTTTGCGCCCACCGATCCCGCTCGCTACGATGCTCGCGGGCCGGCCCGAAGCCGGCCGTCCGTTCCGGAGCCCAGCATGACCCCCACCGCCGCCCGTCAGGGCATCATCTCGCTCAAGATCAAGGATGCCGCGTCGCTGTACAACGCGTACATGCCATTCCTGAAGAACGGTGGCCTGTTCGCGCCGACGGCGCAGCGCTACGCGCTGGGTGACGAAGTGGTGTTGCTGATCACGCTGATGGACGAGACCGAGCGCCTGTCGGTGGTCGGCAAGGTGGCCTGGATCAGCCCGCTCGGCGCGCAGGGCAACCGTACCGCCGGCATCGGCGTGCACTTCAATGAATCGAGCGACGCGGAGGGCGCGCGCCAGCGCATCGAGAACATTCTCGCCGGCGTGCTCTCGTCCGAGCGTCCCACCCACACGATGTAGCCCGCGGGCGCCTGGCCGCCATGGTGGATTCGCCGCGCGCTCACCCGCGACCTGCGAAAACGGGATCGCACTAACCAATAACTGCCGCGTCCGCAATACTTGGCGTAGTCCCCGCACGCGCTGATACAATGCGGCGGTTACACGAAGGGATTTCGTGGAAATCGGGCGCTCGCGGCCCCCACGCGTGCGATCGTGGCCGGACAGCCCCTGCCGTGCGCGGCCTGCCGAATCGAACCAGCCGGATCGCCATCGTGGCGGTCACTGATGCGCCCGAAGGGTGCGGAGGTACGTTGCATCGTGCTTGCTCAATACTGGCCCATCCTGCTGTTCATCGGCGTTGCCGCCGGCCTGGGCGTGGTGCTGCTGATCATCGGCATGCTCGCCGGCCCGCGCCGCCCCGAGACGGTGAAACTCTCGGCCTACGAGTGCGGCTTCGAAGCCTTCGAAGACGCGCGCATGCGCTTTGACGTCCGCTATTACCTGCTGGCGATCCTGTTCATCATCTTCGACCTGGAAATCGCCTTCCTGTTCCCCTGGGCGGTGGTGTTCCAGCACATCGGCATCGTCGCGCTGATCGAGATGGCGCTGTTCCTGTTGCTGCTGGTGGTCGGTTTCGCCTACGTGTGGAAGAAGGGAGCACTGGAATGGGAGTGATGTCTTCCATCGACCGGGTGATGCACAACCCGGAGCCGTTGAACCTGGTCGACGACATCCTGCGCCCGGCCGAGGACAACCCGGTCGTGCAGCGCGGCTTCGCCACCACTTCGGTCGACGCGCTGATGAACTGGGCGCGCACCGGCTCGATGTGGCCGATGACCTTCGGCCTGGCCTGTTGCGCCGTCGAGATGATGCACGCCGGCGCCGCGCGCCTGGACCTGGACCGCTACGGCGTGATCTTCCGCCCGAGTCCGCGCCAGTCCGACGTGATGATCGTGGCCGGCACCCTGGTCAACAAGATGGCGCCCGCGCTGCGTCGCGTGTACGACCAGATGCCCGATCCGAAGTGGGTGATCTCGATGGGCAGTTGCGCCAACGGCGGCGGTTACTACCACTACTCGTACTCGGTGGTGCGGGGCTGCGACCGCATCGTGCCGGTCGACATCTACGTGCCCGGCTGCCCGCCGACGGCCGAGGCGCTGATCCACGGCATCCTGCAGCTGCAGAAGAAGATCCGCCGTACCAGCACCATCGCCCGCGGCTGAGAGCCTGCTCATGACCGATACGCAAAACACCACGCTGACCGCACGCCTTGCGGCGCGGTTCGGCGACACCCTCTCGCTGCTGCCCGCCCGTGGCGGCGAGACCACCGTCGAACTGGCGGCCGCCGACCTGCTGAGCGTCGCCACCGCCCTGCGCGACGAGCAGGAGTTCCGCTTCGAGCAACTGATCGACGTCTGTGGCGTCGACTACCTCGGTTACGGACAGGACGAGTGGGCGACCGAGACGGTTTCCGCCACCGGCTTCTCGCGAGGCGTCGAAGGCCAGGCCATGGGCCGCTTCAACTGGGCCGAGCGTCCGCGCGACGCCAGCATGCCGCGTCGTTTCGCGGTGGTCGTCCACCTGCTTTCGGTCACGCACAACCGGCGCGTGCGCCTGCGCGTGTTCTGCGAGGACGACGCACTGCCGATGGTGCCTTCGCTGACCGGCATCTGGCCGGTGGCCAACTGGTTCGAGCGCGAGGCGTTCGACCTGTTCGGCATCGTTTTCGAGGGCCACCCCGACCTGCGCCGCATCCTCACCGACTACGGTTTCGTCGGTCATCCGTTCCGCAAGGACTTCCCGCTGATCGGCAACGTCGAGGTTCGCTACGACGCCGAGCAGCAGCGCGTGGTCTACCAGCCGGTGACCATCGAGCCGCGCGTGCTGGTGCCGCGCGTGATCCGCGACGACGCCGACCTCATCCAGGCCAGGGCCGAAGCTGCAGACGACTGGCGGAGCAACTAGCATGTCTCAACTGGCGAATTTACAGCGAGCCTCGCGGCGGCCTTGCGCGCCACGCGACGTTGCTCGTCGGCGCCATAGCTCGAGCTATGGCTTCTCCTCGCGCCTAGCCTGGCGCGCAAATCCACTCGCGATTTCTCGCTGAAATCCGTCAGTCGAGACATGACCATGCAAGAAATCCGCAACTACACGATGAACTTCGGTCCGCAGCATCCGGCCGCGCACGGCGTGCTGCGCCTGGTGCTGGAGATGGACGGCGAGACCGTGGTGCGCGCCGACCCGCACGTGGGCCTGCTCCACCGGGGCACGGAGAAGCTGGCCGAGTCCAAGCCGTTCAATCAGTCGATCGGCTACATGGATCGCCTGGACTACGTGTCGATGATGTGCAACGAGCACGCTTACGTGCGCGCGATCGAGACCCTGCTGGGGATCGAGGCGCCCGAGCGCGCGCAGTACATCCGCACGATGTTCGACGAGATCACCCGCATCCTGAACCACCTGATGTGGATCGGCTCCAACGCCCTCGACCTGGGCGCGATGGCGGTGTTCCTGTACGCGTTCCGCGAGCGCGAGGAACTGATGGACGTCTACGAGGCGGTCTCGGGCGCGCGCATGCACGCGACCTACTACCGCCCGGGCGGCGTCTACCGCGACCTGCCGGACCGCATGCCGCAGTACAAGGAATCGCCCTGGCACAAGGGTGCCGACCTCAAGCGCATCAACTCGGCGCGCGAAGGTTCGATGCTGGACTTCATCGAGGAGTTCACCCGCATCTTCCCCAGCCGCGTGGACGAGTACGAGGACCTGCTCACCACCAACCGCATCTGGAAGCAGCGCACCGTCGGCATCGGCGTGATCAGTCCCGAGATGGCCAAGGCCTGGGGCATGACCGGCGCGATGATCCGCGGCTCGGGGGTGGAGTGGGACCTGCGCAAGAAGCAGCCCTACGCCAAGTACGCCGAGATGGATTTCGACATCCCGGTCGGCGTCAACGGCGACTGCTACGACCGCTACCTGGTGCGCGTGGAAGAGATGCGCCAGTCCAACCGCATCATCAAGCAGTGCGTGGACTGGCTGCGCGCCAATCCCGGTCCGGTAATGGTGCAGAACTTCAAGGTGGCGCCGCCTTCGCGTGCCCACATGAAAGAGAGCATGGAAGCGCTCATCCATCACTTCAAGCTGTTCACCGAAGGGTACGGCGTGCCGGCCGGCGAGACCTACTGCGCAGTCGAGGCGCCCAAGGGCGAGTTCGGCTGCTACCTGGTCTCGGACGGCGCCAACAAGCCCTTCCGCGTGCACCTGCGCGCGCCCGGCTTCGCCCACCTCTCGTCGATGGACGCCACCGTCAGCGGCCACATGCTGGCCGACGTGGTGGCGATGATCGGAACCTACGATCTCGTGTTCGGCGAAGTCGACCGCTAAGCCGGCACCACGGAGATTCCCCATGAAGGCCACCAACAACTACGAGCAGGTCAAGCATGTCGATCCGCTCGTCGTGCTCAGCGATCACACCCGCCACCACATCGACGAATGGATCGCCAAGTTCCCGCCGGACCGCAAGCGCTCGGCGCTGATCCAGGGGCTGTTTGCCGCGCAGGAGCAGAACCAGGGCTTCCTCACCGACGAGCTGATCACCGCGGTGACCAAGTACCTCGAACTGCCCGCGATCTGGGGTTACGAGGTGGCGAGCTTCTATTCGATGCTCGAAACCAAGCCGGTCGGCCGCAACAACGTCGCCATCTGTACCAACATCTCGTGCTGGCTCAACGGCGCCGAAGGGTTGGTGCGCCACTGCGAGAACAAGCTCGGCATCAAGCTGGGCGAGAGCACGCAGGACGGCCGCGTTTACCTCAAGAGGGAAGAGGAATGCATCGCCGCCTGCGTGTACGCGCCGGCGATGACGGTCAACGGCCACTATCACGAGCGGCTCACGCCCGAGAAGCTCGACGAAATCCTCGACGGTCTGGAATGAGGCACAGCTAATGGCAGTCGGTTCCGCACCCCAGGCGCACCAGGTCGTCTACACCACGCTGCACTTCGACACGCCGTGGTCGATGGAAAGCTACGAGAAGGTCGACGGATACAAGGCGTGGCGCAAGATCCTCGCCGAGAAGCCGGATCCGGCCACGCTCATCGAAGAGGTCAAGAAGTCCAGCCTGCGCGGCCGTGGCGGCGCGGGCTTCCCGACCGGCCTGAAGTGGTCCTTCATGCCCAAGGGCACGATGCAGAAGTACATCCTGTGCAACTCGGACGAGTCCGAGCCGGGCACGGCCAAGGACCGCGACATCCTGCGCTACAACCCGCACGCGGTGATCGAGGGCCTGGCGATCGCCTGCTACTGCACCGGCTCGACGGTGGCCTACAACTACCTGCGCGGCGAGTTCCACCACGAGCCGTTCGAGCACTTCGAGGCGGCGCTGAAGGAAGCCTATGCAGCGGGGCTGCTCGGCAAGGACATCGGCGGCAGCGGCATCGACGTGGACATCTACGCCGCGCTCGGCGCGGGCGCCTACATCTGCGGCGAGGAAACCGCGTTGATGGAGTCGCTCGAAGGCAAGAAGGGCCTGCCGCGCTTCAAGCCGCCGTTCCCGGCCAACTTCGGCCTGTACGGCAAGCCGACCACGATCAACAACACCGAGACCTATGCGTCGGTGCCGGCGATCCTGCGCAACGGCGCCGACTGGTTCCTGAACCTCGGCAAGCCCAACAACGGCGGCCCGAAGATCTTCTCGGTCTCGGGCCACGTCAACAGTCCGGGCAACTTCGAGATCCGTCTGGGCACGCCGTTCAAGGACCTGCTGGCGATGGCCGGCGGCGTGCGCAACGGCCACCAGCTGAAGGCGGTGATCCCGGGCGGTTCCTCGATGAAGGTGCTGCCCGCGGCGACCATCCTCGAGTGCACGATGGACTACGACAGCCTGCAGAAGGCGGGCTCGGGCCTGGGTTCGGGTGCGGTCATCGTGATGGACGAGACCACCTGCATGGTGCGCGCCTGCCACCGCATCTCGCGCTTCTACCGCTACGAGTCCTGCGGCCAGTGCACGCCCTGCCGCGAAGGCACCGGCTGGATGCACCGCGTGCTCACGCGCATCGTCGAAGGCAAGGGCACGCTCGATGACCTGCATCGCCTCAAGGCGGTCGCCGGCCAGATCGAGGGCCATACCATCTGCGCCTTCGGCGAGGCCGCCGCCTGGCCGGTGCAGGGCTTCCTGCACCATTTCTGGAACGAATTCGAATATTTCGTCGAGCACGGCCGCTCGATGACCGACGACAAGCTTGGAGTTGCCGCCTGATGAGTGCGCAGCCGACCCCCACCGCCCCCGATCTCGTCAATATCGAGGTCGACGGCAAGTCCGTGCAGATCCGCAAGGGCGCCATGATCATCGAGGCGACCGATGCCGTGGGCATCTCGCTTCCGCGCTTCTGCTACCACCGCAAGCTCCCGGTCGCCGCCAACTGCCGCATGTGCATGGTGGAAGTGGAGATGGGCGGCCGGATGATGCCCAAGCCGCAGCCTGCCTGCGCCACACCGGTGGCCGAGGGCATGAAGGTGCTGACGCGCTCGGACAAGGCGCTCAGGTTCCAGAAGGACGTGATGGAGTTCCTGCTGATCAACCATCCGCTGGACTGCCCGATCTGCGACCAGGGCGGCGAATGCGAGCTGCAGGACCTGGCGCTGGGTTATGGCCGCAGCGTGTCGCGCTTCACCGAACGCAAGCGCACCATCTCCGACGAGAACATCGGTCCCCTCGTCGCCACCGAGATGACCCGCTGCATCCATTGCACCCGCTGCGTGCGCTTCACCAGCGAGATCGCAGGCACTTTCGAACTGGGCGCCATGTATCGCGGCGAGGACCGGCAGATCGGTACCTACATCGGCAAGACGGTGGAGACGGAGCTGTCCGGCAACATCATCGACGTCTGCCCGGTCGGCGCGCTGACCGACAAGCCGTTCCAGTTCAAGGCGCGTGCCTGGGAGCTGATTGCACGGCCGTCGATCGGCTACCACGACGCACTGGGCTCCAACCTCTGGCTGCATACCCGCCGGGGCGAAGTGCTGCGCGTGGTGCCGCGGGACAACGAGGCGGTCAACGAGTGCTGGCTGTCCGACCGCGACCGCTACAGCCGCGAGGGCCTGTACGCGGCCGACCGCCTGCACGGTCCGCAGATCAAGCGGAACGGCCAGTGGCAGCAGGCCAGCTGGGAAGAGGCGCTGGCCGCCGCTGCCGAGGCGCTGAAGTCGGTGCCGGGCAGCGAGCTGGGCATCCTGGCCTCGCCCGCCACCACCAACGAGGAAGGTGACCTGCTGCTGCGCCTGGCGCGCGGTCTGGGCAGCGCGCACATCGACCATCGCCTGCGCCAGCTCGACCTGTCCGACCGCCCGGTCGTGGAGCGTTTCGAGGTGCCGGTGGCCGAGGTGGCCGAGGTCAAGGCGGCGCTGCTGGTCGGGTCCAACCTGCGCCACGAGATCCCGCTGCTCAACCATCGCCTGCATCAGGCGGTCAAGCGCGGTGCGAAGGTCTATGCGGTCAACCCGGCTCGCTTCGAATTCAACTATGCGCTGGCTGGCGAGGCCATCGTGTCGCCTGCGGCACTGGTTGACGCGCTGCTGGCGCTGGCCAAGGCCGCGGTTGCCCATGGTGCCTCGGCACCGGCCGCGCTGGCCGACGCCATCAACGGCGCCCACAGCGACGAGGGCGACCACGACGCGATCGCCGCACTCAAGGGCGGCAAGGCCGTGGTGATCCTGGGCGAGGCGGCTGCCACGCATCCGCAGGCGTCCTGGCTGCGGGCCGTTGCGCGCTTCATTGCGCAGGCGACCGGCGCCGGCTACGACGAACTCCCGATCGGCGCCAATGCGCTGGGCCTGGGGCAGGGCGGCGTGCTGCCGGGCAACGGCGGCCTGGATGCGCAGGCGATGCTCGCCCAGCCGCGCAAGGCCTATGTGCTGTACGGCGCGGAGCCGCCCTACGACTTCGCCGACGGTGCCGCGGCGCTCAAGGCGCTGGGCGGCGCGAAGGTGGTGGCCTTCAACGCCTACGCCGGCGCTGCGTTGCGCGAAGTGGCCGACGTGATCCTGCCGATCGCGCTGCTGCCGGAGACCGACGGCACGCTGGTGAACGTCGATGGCCTGGCACAGGGCGTAGTCGCCGGTGCCAAGGCGCCGGGCGAGACGCGTGCCGGCTGGAAGGTGCTGCGTGCACTCGGCGGCATGCTGCAGCTGGCCGGCTTCGAGTTCGATGATCTGGCGGGCCTGCGCGAGGGCATCGCGACGCGCCCGCAGCCGGCGCATGGCGCCGCGCTGGCACCGCGTCAGGGCGTGGCCGGCGGCCTGGTCCGTCTGGCTACCTGGCCGATCTACCGCAGCGACGCGGTACTGCGTCGGGCCAAAGCGCTCAACGCGCACCCGATCAACCGGCCGGCCGCCGTGCGCATGAATGCCAGCGATGCCATGCATCACGGCCTCGCCGCCGGGGTGCAGGTGCGGGTGGCCGACGCGCTGCTGCCGGTCGCGATCGACGCCGCCGTACCCGACGGCGCGGTGTGGATCGAAGCGGCGCACGACCTGACCGCCACGCTGCCGCCTTACGGCGCGGCCATCACCCTGAGCAAGGCGTAACCCATGGGCGAACAACTCCTCAACGAGCTGGTCTGGCCGGTCGTCTACATCCTGTGCATCGCGGTGCCGCTGATCCTGGCGGTGGCCATGTTCGTGTACTGGGAGCGCAAGGTCATCGGCTGGATGCACGTGCGCATGGGACCGAACAAGGTCGGCCCCTGGGGCCTGCTGCAGGCCTTCGCGGACGTGGTCAAGCTGCTGATCAAGGAAGTGATCCTTCCCTCCAGCGCCAACCGCTTCCTCTACTACCTCGCCCCACTGCTGGCGCTGGTACCGGCCTTCGCCGCCTGGGCAGTGGTGCCCTTCAGCGACAGGATGGTGCTCGCCAACGTCAACGCCGGCTTGTTGTACCTGCTGGCTATGACCTCGCTGGGCGTGTACGGCATCATCCTGGCCGGCTGGGCGTCCAACTCGCGCTACGCCTTGCTGGGCGCCATGCGTTCGGCCGCGCAGGTGATTTCCTATGAGCTGGCCATGGGCCTCTCGCTGGTCTGCGTGCTGGTGCTGGCCGGTTCGCTCAACCTGACCGACATCGTGCACGCGCAGGCCGGCGGCAAGGGATTGTTCGACTGGTTCTGGCTGCCGTTGCTGCCGGTGTTCATCGTGTACTTCATCTCCGGCGTGGCCGAGACCAACCGCGCGCCGTTCGACGTGGCCGAAGGCGAGTCCGAGATCGTCGCCGGCTTCCATGTGGAGTATTCGGGCTCGGCGTTCGCGATCTTCTTCCTGGCCGAGTACGCCAACATGATCCTGGTGAGCTTCCTCGCCTCGATCTTCTTCCTGGGCGGGTGGCTGAGCCCGCTGCAGGGCTGGATCACTGCCGACGTCTCGCCCTGGGTCAACTGGATCTGGACCGGCGGCTTCGTCTGGTTGCTGATCAAGGCCTTCCTGATGTCGTTCCTGTTCCTGTGGTTCCGCGCCACCTTCCCGCGTTACCGCTACGACCAGATCATGCGGCTGGGCTGGAAGGTGTTCATCCCCATCACGATCGTGTGGGTCCTCGTGGCCGGCTGCATGAAGTACTTCGGCTTAGTTCTTGCCGGCACGGGGGCATAAGGCAACTCATGAACCGCATTACCGAATACTTCAAGAGCCTGCTGCTCATCGAGCTGTTCAAGGGCATGGGCCTGACCCTGGGTTACATGTTCAAACCCAAGTACACCGTGCGCTTTCCGATGGAGCACATCCCGCGCTCGAACCGCTTCCGCGGCCTGCACGCGCTGCGCCGCTACGCCAACGGCGAGGAGCGCTGCATTGCCTGCAAGCTGTGCGAGGCGGTGTGCCCGGCGCTGGCTATCACCATCGACTCGGCGCCGCGCGAGGGCGACGGCCAGCGTCGCACCACGCGTTACGACATCGACCTGTTCAAGTGCATTTTCTGCGGCTTCTGCGAGGAAAGCTGCCCGGTGGACTCGATCGTCGAGACCTCGGTGATGGAGTACCACTTCGAGCAGCGTGGCCAGAACGTGGTGACCAAGGCGCAGTTGCTCGCCATCGGCGACCGCTTCGAGCCGGAGATCGCCGCGGCCCGCGCGCAGGACGCGGCGTACCGCTAAAGGGCCACCGACATGATCGATACCAATCTGTTCCAACTGATCTGCTTCTACGGCTTCGCGGCCGTCACCGTGGGCGCCGCTCTGGCGGTGATCAGCCTGAAGAACTCGGTGCACGCGGTGCTTTCGCTGGTGCTGGCGTTCTTCAGCACCGCCTGCATCTGGCTGCTGGCGGAGGCCGAGTTCCTCGCCATCGCGCTGATCGTGGTCTACGTGGGCGCGGTGATGGTGCTGTTCCTGTTCGTCGTCATGATGCTGGACATCAAGATGGAGCAGGTTCGCGAAGGCTTCATCCGCTACCTGCCGGTCGGCATCGTCGTGGCGCTGGTCATGCTCGCGGAGATGCTGGCCCTGATCGGCGTGCGCGCCATGCACGCGCGCGTGATGGGCGTCGACCCGGCGGCTGCCGCGGGCCTGTCCAACACCGCATGGCTGGGTGGGGCGCTCTACACCCAGTACCTGCTGCCGTTCGAGATCGCCGCGCTGATCCTTACCGTGGGCGTGGTGGTGGCGGTGGCGCTGACCTTGCGCCAGCGCGGCGACAAGAAGCACGAGTCCGCCAGCGAGCAGGTGCGCGTGAATCCGCGCGACCGCATCCGCGTGGTCAAGATGGCGCCCTCACGCCCGGATGAACCGACCGCCTCGCAGGAGCCGCTGCAATGATCACCCTGTCGCATTTCATCGTGCTGGGCGCGGTGCTGTTCTGCATCGCGGTGGCCGGCCTGTTCATCAACCGCAAGAACGTGATCGTGCTGCTGATGGCGATCGAGCTGATGCTGCTTGCGGTGAACATGAACTTCGTGGCGTTCTCGCGCTTCCTGGGCGACGTGTCCGGGCAGGTGTTCGTGTTCTTCATTCTCACCGTCGCGGCGGCCGAGTCCGCGATCGGCCTGGCGATCCTGGTGCTGCTGTTCCGCAACCGCAGCACGGTCAACGTCGCCGAAATCGACTCGATGAAGGGCTGAGCCGATGCAACTTTCCACGAACATCCTGCTGATCATCGCGCTGGCACCGCTCGCCGGCTGCCTGCTGGCCGGTTTCCTCGGCAAGCAGATCGGCCGCGCCGGTGCGCACAGCGTGACCATCCTCGGCCTGCTGCTCTCGTGCGCGTTGTCGTTCTACGTGCTCTACCAGATCACCGCCGGCGGTGCGCCGGCTTACAACCAGGACATCTACACCTGGTTCGAGATCGGCCGCCTGCACGTCAGCGTCGGCTTCCTGGTCGACCGCCTGACCGCCATGATGATGGTGGTGGTGACCTTCGTGTCGCTGCTGGTGCACGTCTACACCATCGGCTACATGGCCGACGACCCCGGTTACCAGCGCTTCTTCAGCTACATCTCGCTGTTCACCTTCGCGATGCTGATGCTCGTGATGAGCAACAACTTCATGCAGCTGTTCTTCGGCTGGGAAGGCGTGGGCCTGGTGTCGTACCTGCTGATCGGCTTCTGGTACAAGCGCCCGACCGCGATTTTCGCCAACCTCAAGGCGTTCCTGGTCAACCGCGTGGGCGACTTCGGCTTCCTGCTCGGTATTGCCGCGGTGCTGTATTTCCTGGGCACGCTGGACTACGCCACCGCCTTCGCCGGTGCACCCAGCCTGATCGGCAAGTCGCTGGCGCTGACGGCGGACGCCCACTGGGACGCGGCCACGGTGATCTGCGTGCTGCTGTTCGTGGGCGCCATGGGCAAGTCGGCCCAGGTGCCGCTGCACGTGTGGCTGCCCGACTCGATGGAAGGCCCGACGCCGATCTCCGCGCTGATCCATGCGGCGACGATGGTGACCGCGGGCATCTTCATGGTCGCGCGCATGTCGCCGTTCTTCGAACTCTCGGAAGGTGCGCTGAGCTTCGTGATGGTGATCGGCGCCACCGGCGCGCTGTTCACCGGCCTGATCGGCATCGTGCAGAACGACATCAAGCGCGTGGTGGCCTATTCGACGCTGTCGCAGCTGGGCTACATGACCGTGGCGCTGGGTGTGTCGGCCTATGCCGGCGCGGTGTTCCACCTGATGACCCACGCGTTCTTCAAGGCGCTGCTGTTCCTGGGCGCAGGTTCGGTGATCATCGCCATGCACCACGAGCAGGACATGCGCTACATGGGCGGCCTGCGCAAGTACATGCCGATCACCTGGATCACCATGTGGATCGGCTCCCTCGCGCTGGTGGCGATCCCGTTCACCTCGGGCTTCTACTCGAAGGACGCCATCATCGAGGCGGTCGGCGAGTCGCATCGCTGGGGTTCGGGCTACGCCTATGTCTGCGTGCTGGTCGGCGCATTCGTCACGGCGCTGTACACCTTCCGCCAGATGTACCTGACCTTCCACGGCAAGGAGCGGTTCGTGGTGGTGGGCCATCATGGCCACGCGCATGCCGTCCACCATGACGCGCACGGACACGATGCTCACGCTGACGAGCACCACGCGCGCTCGGACGACCCGCACCACGGCCACAAGCCGGGCGAGCTGGAACACGCACCGCACGAATCGCCCTGGGTGGTGACGCTGCCGCTGATCCTGCTGGCGATCCCGTCGCTGCTGGTCGGCTTCTTCACGATCGGGCCGATGTTGTTCGGCGACTGGTTCGGCCAGGCGATCCACGTGGAAGAAGCGAACAACGTGCTGGCCGAGCTGGGCCGCGAGTTCCATGGTCCTGCAGCGATGGCCCTGCACGGTCTGTTGAGCTGGCCGTTCGCGCTGGTGGTGCTCGCCTTCGTGATCACCACCTATATCTACCTGTTCAACCCGGCCATGGCCGGCAGGATCAAGAACGCGCTCAAGCCGCTGTGGACCGTGCTGGATCGCAAGTACTGGGTCGACGACGTGTACTTCGCGGTCTTCGCCCGCGGCGGCGTGAAGCTGGGCCGGCTGTTCTGGAAGGCCGGCGATGCGGCGGTGATCGACGGCGCGCTGGTCAACGGCTCGGCGGGCCTTGTGCAGCGCATCGCCGCCGGCGTGCGCCGTCTGCAGTCCGGCTATCTCTACCACTACGCCTTCGCGATGATTCTCGGCCTGATCCTGCTGCTGGGCGGGTTCTGGGTCTTCGGGTCCGGGCAGATCGGGCAATAAGGAAGCACGCTCCATGTTCAATCACTTGCTCAGCCTGCTGATCTGGCTTCCCATCGTCGGCGCGATTCCGGTGCTGCTGGCCGGCTCCGGCCGACCGGGCCTGGCCCGCTGGATCTCGCTGCTGGTGGCGGTGCTGACCTTCGTGGCCAGCCTGTTCCTGCTGCCGGCCTACAACGCCGCCGACGGCGCCATGCAACTGACCGAGAGCCACGTCTGGATCGCCTCGCTCGGCGTGCACTACGGCCTGGCCGTGGACGGCATCTCGGTTGCGCTGATCCTGCTCACCACTTTCGTCACGATCCTGGTGATCATGGGCGCCTGGGAGGTGATCCAGGACAAGCCGCACCAGTACATGGCCGCCATGCTGGTGCTCGAGGGCCTGATGATCGGCGTGTTCTGCGCCACCGACGCCTTGCTGTTCTACGTGTTCTTCGAGGCGATGCTGATCCCGATGTTCATCCTGATCGGCATCTGGGGTGGCCCGCGGCGCGTCTACGCCACCTTGAAGTTCTTCATCTACACGTTCCTCGGTTCGATCTTCATGCTGATCGGGCTGATCTACCTGTACCTCAAGGCCGGCACCTTCGACCTGCACGCGCTGGCGATGCTGCCGCTGACGATGAAGGAGCAGACCTGGCTGTTCTTCGCCTTCCTGATCGCGTTCGCGGTCAAGGTGCCGATGGTGCCGGTGCACACCTGGTTGCCGGATGCCCACGTGGAAGCGCCGACAGGCGGCTCGGTGGTGCTGGCGGCGGTGATGCTGAAGATCGGCGGATACGGTTTCCTGCGCTTCTCGCTGCCGATCGTGCCGGACGCGTCCGAGCACTTCGCCTGGCTGATCATCGTGCTCAGCCTGATCGCCGTGGTCTATATCGGTTATGTCGCGCTCGTGCAGGACGACATGAAGAAGCTGGTGGCGTACTCGTCCGTCGCGCACATGGGCTTCGTCACCTTGGGCATCTTCATCGCCTTCATGCTGGTGCGCGATGCCAACAACCTTGATGCGGCCAAGCTCGGCATGCAGGGCGCGATGGTGCAGATGATCTCGCACGGCTTCGTCTCGGGCGCGATGTTCTCCTGCATCGGCGTGATGTACGACCGGCTGCACACGCGCCAGATCAAGGACTACGGCGGCCTGATCAACGTCATGCCGTGGTTCGGGTTCTTCTATGTGCTGTTCGCCATGGCCAACTCCGGCCTCCCGGGCACCAGCGGCTTCGTCGGCGAGTTCATGGTGGTGCTGGCCAGCTTCAGCGCCAACCCGTGGATCGCGCTGTTCGCCGCCTTCACCCTGATCATCGGCGCGGCCTACACGCTGTGGATGGTCAAGCGCGTGCTGTGGGGCGACATCACCAACCCGCACGTGCGCGAGATGAAGGAAATCAACGGGCGCGAGACGTTCGTACTGGGTGCCTTCGCCCTCGCCGTGCTGGCACTTGGCATCTGGCCGCAGCCGCTGGTCCACCTGATGGATGCGTCGGTGTCCCAGCTGGTGCAGCAGCTCGCCGTTCACAAGATCTAAGCGGAATCACACGCTAATGCCGAATCTCAACGACATCATGATCATGCTGCCGGAGTTCTATCTGGTGGCGGCGGCGTGCCTCCTGTTGCTGCTGGACGCCTGGATGAAGCCGGAGCAGCGCAACATCCTGCACTGGGTTTCGATCCTGGTGGTGCTGGTGGGCATCTACCTGGTGGTGGCCGGCCAGCCGGACGTCGCGGTGACCGCCTTCGGTGGCATGTTCGTCCGCGATGCGGCGGCGGAGATACTCAAGGTCTTCGCGTTGCTGTGTACCGCGCTGATCTTCGTGTTCTCGCGCCCGTACATGCAGGACCGCAAGCTGTTCCAGGGCGAGTTCTACACGCTGATGATCTTCGCCACCATCGGCGCCATGCTGCTGGTTTCGGCCGGCAACCTGGTGATGGTCTACCTGGGGCTGGAGTTGCTCACGCTGTGCTCATACGGCCTGGTCGCATTGAACCGCGACTCGCGACTCTCCTCCGAGGCGGCGATCAAGTACTTCGTGCTGGGCGCGCTGTCATCGGGCATGCTGCTGTACGGCATGTCGATGGTCTACGGCGCCACCGGTACGCTGGCGCTGGTGCAGCTGCACGGCGCGGTGGTGCAGGCGGGCATGTCCAACCTGATGGTGTTCGGCCTGATCTTCATGATCGTGGGCATCAGCTTCAAGCTGGGCGTGGCGCCGTTCCACATGTGGATCCCGGACGTCTACCAGGGGGCGCCCACCTCGGTGACCACCTTCGTCGCCTCGACTTCCAAGATCGCCGCCTTCGGCATGGCCTACCGCCTGCTCGAGTCGGGCATGGGCGGGCTGGCGGGGCAGTGGCAACTGATGCTGGCCGTGCTGGCGGTGGTCTCGCTGGCAATCGGCAACCTGGTCGCCATCGTGCAGACCAACCTGAAGCGCCTGCTGGCCTACTCGACCATCTCGCACATGGGCTTCCTGCTGCTGGGCCTGGTCAATGCAGGTCCCGAGGGCTACGCGGCGGCGATGTTCTATGCCATCTGCTATGCGCTGATGAGCACCGCGGCCTTCGGCGTGATCCTGGCGCTCGCGCGCGCCGGCTTCGAGTGCGAGGAGATCGACGACTTCAAGGGCCTCAACCAGCGCTCGCCGTGGATGGCCTTCCTGATGATGCTGGCGATGTTCTCGCTGGCCGGCGTGCCGCCGCTGTTCGGCTTCTTCGCCAAGCTCCTGGTGCTGCAGGCGGCCATTGACGCCGGCATGCTGTGGCTTGCGATCGTGGGCGCGGTGTTCGCGATCATCGGCCTCTACTACTACCTGCGGGTGGTCAAGGTGATGTACTTCGACAAGCCCGCTGAAGGCTTGGAAGTGCGTCCGCAGGCGGATGGCTTCCTGCGCACCGTGCTCTCGCTCAATGCGCTGGTACTCTTGGCACTGGGCCTTTACTGGGGTCCGCTGCTGGGCTGGTGCCGCGCCGCGTTCGCGGGCTGAACCCGCGGAACCTCGAAAACGGCACGCATGACGGGTGCCAAAAAGCTTGCAAGAAATCGGCCATGCCGCTATAGTTTGCGGACTCTGATGCGGGGTGGAGCAGTCTGGCAGCTCGTCGGGCTCATAACCCGAAGGTCGCAGGTTCGAATCCTGCCCCCGCTACCAGATCTTTCTTAGAACAAGAAAGCCTCCTCGTGAGGCTTTTTTGTTGGGCGCAAGGATGCGTCGCAGTGCTCGGGACGCTAAGGTGTCCGATGCGCTGCCGGAAAGAGCCTGGACGAGTCGGCACATCGTCGGGGTAGGGGAATGGGCCGCATGTGCCCATTTTTTGTTTCTGGAGTATGCAAACGACGACTATGGATACGCAGGCACTGGCACAACGCTTCACCGAGGTTCTGGCCGATCTGGGCCTGGAATGCCTCGGCGTGGAGTTCTCCCCGTCGCAGGGGCAGAGTACCCTGCGCGTCTACCTGGACGTGCTCGACCACGCCGAGGGCCGCGAAGTCACGCTGGACGATTGCGAGGCGGCCAGCCGCGAACTGTCGGCGATGCTGGACGTGGAGGATCCGATCCCGGGCCACTACGTGCTCGAGGTTTCCTCGCCGGGCATCGACCGGCCGCTGTTCACGGCCGGGCAGTTTGCGCGGGTCGCGGGCCAGGAAGTGAAGGTGCTCCTCAAGGCGCCGATCGAGGGCCGTCGCCGCCTGCGCGGCAGGCTGGTCGCGGTGGATGGCGACAGGCTGACCTTCGAGGCCGAGGGCAAGACATTCGAATTCGATCACGACGCCGTCGAGAGCGCGCGCGTGGTGCCGGACTGGGCAGCGCTTGGCTACGTGCCGCAGCCCAAGCCGGGTGGCAGGAAACCCGCAAAGAAGACCGGCGAATAAGCACCAGCGAAGCCGGAAGAAATATGAGAGTGCGGCCATGGAAGGCCGCTTCTTGATCCTCGCGTCCATGGATGGACGCACAAATACCGAGGTTGCTGCAATGAGCAAAGAACTGTTGCTGGTCGTCGATGCGGTCGCCAATGAAAAGGGCGTGCCGCGCGAGGTGATCTTCGAGGCGATGGAGGCCGCGCTGGCCTCCGCCGCCAAGAAGCGCTATCCGGAGGAAGATCCGGACATCCGCGTTGCGATCGACCGTCAGAGCGGCGACTACGAGACGTTCCGGCGCTGGGAAGTCATCGCCGACGACGGCGAAATGGAATCCCCCTTCCACCAGCTGCGTCTGATGGACGCGGTGGACGAGAAGGCGGATTCGCAGGTTGGCGACTTCATCGAGCAGCAGATCGAAAACGCCGAGTTCGGCCGGATTGCCGCGCAGGCCGCCAAGCAGGTGATCGTGCAGCGCGTGCGCGAGGCCGAGCGCCAGCAGGTGGTCGACGCCTACAAGGACCGCGTGGGCGAGCTGATCACCGGCATCGTCAAGCGCGTCGAGCGCGGCAACGTGTATCTGGACCTGGGCGGCAACGCCGAGGCCTTCATTCCGCGTGACAGGACGATTCCGCGCGAGTCGGCCCGCGTCGGCGACCGCGTGCGCGGTTACCTCTACGAGGTGCGTTCGGAGGTTCGCGGGCCGCAGCTGTTCGTCTCGCGCGCCGCGCCGGAATTCATGATCGAGCTGTTCAAGCTCGAGGTGCCGGAGGTCGGCCAGGGCCTGGTCGAGATCAAGGGCTGTGCCCGTGATCCGGGCGACCGCGCCAAGATCGCCGTGATCGCCCATGACAACCGCACCGATCCCATCGGCGCCTGCATCGGCATGCGCGGCTCGCGCGTGCAGGCGGTGTCGAACGAGCTCAACGGCGAGCGCGTGGACATCATCCTGTGGCACGAGAACCAGGCGCAGTTCGTGATCAACGCGATGGCGCCGGCCGAAGTGCAGTCCATCATCATGGACGAGGAGAAGCACTCGATGGACATCGCGGTGGCCGAGGACAAGCTGTCCCAGGCCATCGGCCGCGGTGGCCAGAACGTGCGCCTGGCCAGCAAGCTCACCGGTTGGCAGCTCAACGTGATGACCCAGGACCAGGTCACCGCCAAGAGCGAGGCCGAGCAGCAGGCCGCGCGCCAGCTGTTCATGGACAAGCTGGAAGTCGACGAGGAGATCGCCAATATCCTGGTGCAGGAAGGCTTCTCCAGCGTCGAGGAAATCGCCTATGTGCCGAGCGCCGAGCTGCTGGCGGTCGAAGGTTTCGACGAGGACATCGTCGAGGAACTTCGCGCCCGCGCCCGCGACGCGCTGCTCACCGAGGCGCTGGCGGTGGAAGAAGGCATCGCCGAGCCGACCGAGGAACTGCTCGGCCTGCCCGGGATGGACGAGACCACCGCCTATGCGTTGGCTGCACGTGAAATCAGTACGGTGGACGACTTGGCCGACCTCGCGGTCGACGACCTGATCGACATCGAAGGCATGGACGAGGAGCGCGCTGCCGCGTTGATCATGGCGGCGCGCGCGCCCATGATCGAGCGACTGGAGAAGGGCGGCTAACCGCGGACGGCGGCGCCTTTGGAAGGGCGCGCCGAGGAAGGCTCCCAGCGGAGCCTTCCACCAGGGATGGAGGTGGACGTGCAGGCGGTGCCGCACGGACGGTGAGCGCGGGAACGGCGGAGAAAGAACACGATGTCGGATGTAACGATCAAACAACTCGCCCAGGTGCTGGGCATGCCGGTAACCAAGCTGCTCGGGCAGCTGGGCGAGGCTGGCATGAATTTCTCCGATCCGGAGCAGGTCATCAGCAGCACCGAGAAGGTGAAGCTGCTGGGCTTCCTGCGCCGCACGCACGGCAAGAGCGAGGCCACCGCCGAGGTGGAGGACAGCTCGCCGCGCCAGATCACCCTCAAGCGCCGCAAGGTGAGCGAGCTCAAGGTTGCCGCGCCCGGCGGGCGCGGTGCCGCCAGCAGCGCCAAGACGGTCAACGTGGAAGTGCGCGCCAAGCGCACCTACGTCAAGCGCAGCGTGATCGCCGAGGAAGCCAGCAACGAGCCCGAGCGCGAGGAAGCCGCGCGCAAGCTGGCCGAGTCGCAACAGCAGCGCGAGCACGAGGAGCGCGAGCGCCTGGAGGCCGAACAGCGCCGCCAGGACGAAGCCCTTCGCGCGCAGGAAGAACAGCAGCGCCAGGCGGCCGAGGCCACTCGTCTGGCCGCCGAGCAGGCCGCCGCCAGCGCGCCGAGCGAGCCGGCGCAGGAGCCGGTGGCTGAAGTCGAGGCCCCCGCGGCCGACACGGCCAAGGCCGCCGCACCCGCCCCGGCGTCGGCGCCTTCTGGCGGTGTCACCGACCACAGCACGTTCGGCATGATCGTGCCGCGTAT
This sequence comes from Frateuria soli, assembly GCF_021117385.1. Classification (GTDB taxonomy): domain Bacteria; phylum Pseudomonadota; class Gammaproteobacteria; order Xanthomonadales; family Rhodanobacteraceae; genus Frateuria_A; species Frateuria_A soli. Next base: position 1,886,600 of record NZ_CP088252.1, on the reverse strand, counting down.
CCACGAGCCGCGGAAGCGCGAGAAGAAGGTCGTCGTCGCTCCCGCGCCGGCGCCCGCACCGGCACCGGCGCCCGCCGCCCCGGCCGAGAACCGCGGGGCCAAGGCGCGTTATGGCCGCGACCGCGACGAAGGTCCCGGTGGCAAGCGCTTTGCCGGCGGCGAGCTTCACCTGTCCGATGCCGATCGCGCGCGCCGTTCCAGCAAGCGTGGCAAGCCCGGCAAGGGCGGTCGCGACATGGTCCGCGGCGGCGCAGGTACTTCCTCCGGTCCCCATGGCTTCTCGCGTCCCACCGCGCCGGTCGTGCGCGAGGTGGCGGTCGGTGAGGCGAACGTGGTCGCCGACCTGGCGCAGAAGATGGCGGTCAAGGGTTCGGAGGTGGTCAAGGCGCTCTTCAAGATGGGCGTGATGGCCACCATCAACCAGACCATCGACCGCGATACCGCGACGCTGGTGGTCGAGGAACTGGGCCACACGCCGGTCGAAGCGAGCGAGAACAACGCCGAGGCTGCACTGGCCGCGCACACGCAGAACGCCGAGCTCGAAGGCGAGAGGTCGGCACGTCCGCCGGTGGTCACCATCATGGGCCACGTCGACCACGGCAAGACCTCGCTGCTGGACTACATCCGCCGCACCAAGGTCGCGGCGGGCGAGGCCGGCGGCATCACGCAGCACATCGGCGCGTACCACGTGGAAACGCCCAAGGGCGTGATCACCTTCCTCGACACCCCGGGCCACGCCGCGTTCACCGCGATGCGCGCCCGCGGCGCGCAGTCCACCGACATCGTGGTGCTGGTGGTCGCCGCCGACGACGGCGTGATGCCGCAGACGGCCGAGGCCGTGCAGCATGCGCGCGCCGCCAAGGTGCCGCTGATCGTGGCGCTCAACAAGATGGACAAGTCCGACGCCAACCCGGACCACGTCAAACAGGGCCTGGGCAACCTGGAAGTGATTCCCGAAGAGTGGGGTGGCGATACCCCGTTCGTGCCCGTCTCGGCCAAGACCGGCATGGGCATCGACGAGCTGCTCGACGCGGTGTCGGTGCAGGCCGAGGTCATGGAACTGACGGCCGTGCATGACGGCCCGGCGTCCGGCGTCGTGATCGAATCGAGCCTGGACAAGGGGCGCGGTCCCGTTGCCACCGTGCTGGTGCAGCAGGGCACGTTGAAGCGCGGCGACTTCGTGGTCTGCGGCGTGGAGTACGGCCGCATGCGCGCGCTGGTCGACGAGAACGGCAAGACCGTGCAGGAGGCCGGTCCGTCGATCCCGGTACAGGTGCTGGGTCTTTCCGGCGTGCCGGAAGCGGGCGACGACTTCGTGGTGGTGGCCGACGAGCGCCTGGCGCGCGAAGTGGCCGCCGAGCGCCAGCAGAAGCGCCGCGAGACGCGCATGGTCAGCAAGGCCAACCGCCTCGAGGACATCATGGCGCAGATGGGCCAGGGCGCCGAGCAGCAGACGCTCAACATCCTGGTCAAGGCCGACGTGCAGGGTTCGGTGCAGGCCTTGCGCGACTCGCTGAGCCAGATCGGCAACGAGAACGTGAAGGTCAACGTGATTGCCGCCGGGGTCGGTGGCATCACCGAGTCCGACGCGACGCTCGCGGCCGCATCGAAGGCGCTGGTCATCGGCTTCAACGTCCGCGCCGACGCCTCGGCGCGCAAGGTGATCGACACCGCTGGCCTGGATGTCCGCTACTTCTCGATCATCTATGACGTCATCGACCAGGTGAAGCAGGCCGCATCCGGTCTGCTGGGCATGGAAGTGCGCGAGGAGATCATCGGCGTGGCGCAGGTGCGCGAGGTGTTCCGCAGCTCCAAGTTCGGCGCGGTGGCCGGCTGCATGGTCACCGAGGGCACGGTCAAGCGGAACAAGCCGATCCGCGTGCTGCGCGACAACACGGTGATCTTCCAGGGCGAGCTGGAATCGCTGCGCCGCTTCAAGGAACTGGTCGACGAAGTGCGCAACGGCATGGAGTGCGGTATCGCCGTGAAGCAGTACAACGACGTCAAGGTCGGCGACCAGATCGAGTGCTTCGAGCGCATCGAAGTGGCAAGGACGCTGTAAGCATCCCGGGAACAGGGAATGGTCAATGGGGGATCGTCGAGACGATTCCCCGCGACCTCCCGGTTCCCGCGCGGGCTCTTCCGATTCCCGATTCCCCATTCACGATTACCGGCCTTTCAATGCCCTCACGCGACTTCAAACGCACCGACCGCGTAGGCGCCGAGCTCCGCCGCGAGCTGGGCCTGCTGGTGCACGCCGCCGTGCGCGACCACGCGCTGCCTTCGGTCAGCGTGTCCGACGTGGAGGTCACCCGCGACCTGGACTGGGCCACCGTATGGGTGACCGCGCTGCAGCCGGAGCGTGCCACCGAAGCGGTCAAGGCACTCAACGAACTGGCGATCGAGTTCCGTCGCACGCTTTCGCGCAGCATGCGCCTGCGGCGGGTCCCGGAAATGCGCTTCAAGTACGACGACTCGGTCGACAAGAGCGAGCGGATCGAGCGCCTGCTGCGCGATTCCGGCGATATCCAGCCCACTACCGATGGCGAAAGCGAGTCGTAACCTCCGCGGCATCCGCCTGGGCCTGCGCGACCTGCACGGCATCCTGCTGCTCGACAAGCCGCTGGGCATGAGCTCGAACCAGGCTCTGCAGGCCGCACGGCGGTTGCTGCGCGCCGCCAAGGGCGGGCACACGGGAGCGCTCGATCCGCTGGCTACCGGCCTGCTGCCGCTGTGTTTCGGCGAGGGCACCAAGATCGCCGGCATGCTGCTGGGCTCGCGCAAGGCGTATCTGGCGGAGTGCCGGCTGGGGATCACCACCACCACGGCGGACCTGGAGGGCGAGGTGGTCGAGCAGCGGGCCGTTCCGGCGCTGGACGACGCTGCCATCGAGCAGGCGCTTGCCTCGTTGCGCGGGCGCATCATGCAGGTCCCGCCGGCGTATTCGGCTCTCAAGCAGGGCGGCGAGCCGCTGTACGTGAAAGCCCGCCGTGGCGAATCCGTGGACGTACCGCCGCGCGAGGTGGAAATCCACCGCCTGGAGCTGATGGCGCACGAAGGCGACCGGCTGCAGCTCATGGTCGAATGCGGCTCCGGCACCTACATCCGCAGCCTGGCGGTGGACCTTGGCGAGCGGCTCGGTTGCGGGGCGCACCTGACCGCGTTGCGGCGGTTGTGGGTCGAGCCGTTCCGCGAGCCGGCCATGGTTACGCTCGCGGAACTGGAACAGGCCGCCGGGCAGGGCGAGGCCGCCGCGGAGGCATTGCTGCTGCCGCTGGCGGCCGGCCTGGCGGACCTGCCGGCGCTGGCGCTTGACGAGCAGCAGGCGTGCGCCGTAACCCGGGGGCAACAGATCCCCTGGCCTGGCAGCCCGGAGCAGGGGCGCAGTGCGGCCTTCGATCCGGATGGTCGCCTGCTGGCGCTGGTGGAGCCGGACCCGGCCGGCCGTATCCGCGTCTTGCGCGGGTTCAACCTGCCCGGTCCATGAAGCCCCCGGTCCAGCCCATCGTCCGCGGGCGCGCCGGAGTCGAGCCCGACGGCGCAAATGGCGCCATTTGGCGCTCTTGTTGCAGGCCGCCCGCCCTCGCTACAATAGCGAGCTTGTTCCAGAGCCCTACTTTCAACCGGCGGAGCTTGTGCAACCTCATCGGAAGGTGACGTTGCACAAGTTCCGCATCCGCATTTTCGAAGGAAGAGATACACATGTCCCTTACCGCAGAACAGACCGGCAAGATCATTGCTGAGTACGGCCGCGTGCCGAACGACACCGGCTCGCCGGAAGTCCAGGTGGCCCTGCTGTCCGCCCGCATCGACCACTTGACCAACCACTTCAAGGACCACAAGCAGGACCACCATTCGCGTCGTGGCCTGCTCAAGCTGGTCAACCAGCGCAAGCGCCTCCTTGGCTACCTCAAGGACCGCGACCTGGCTCGGTATCAGAGCCTCATCGAACGTCTCGGCCTCCGCCGTTAATCCTCGAGGAGACCCAACGTGGCGAAAGTAACCAAGTCATTCCAGTACGGTAATCACGAAGTCACACTGGAGACGGGCGAAATCGCCCGCCAGGCGTCCGGTGCGGTCATGGTCAGCATGGGCGGCACGGTCGTGCTCGTCACTGCGGTGGCCGCGGCCAAGCCGCGCGAGGGGCAGGACTTCTTCCCGCTCACCGTCGACTACGTCGAGAAGTTCTACTCGGCCGGCCGCATCCCGGGCGGCTTCTTCAAGCGCGAAGGCCGTCCGACTGAGAAGGAGACGCTCACCTCGCGCCTGATCGATCGACCGGTGCGCCCGCTGTTTCCGGACGACTACAAGAACGAAGTGCAGGTCATCGCACAGGTCGTTTCGCTGAATCCGGAAGTCGACGGCGACATCGTCGCGATGCTCGGCGCCTCCGCGGCGCTGTCGCTCGCGGGCATCCCGTTCAAGGGCCCGATCGGCGCCGCCCGCGTCGGCTACGTCAACGGCCAGTACGTGCTGAACCCGTCGGCCACCGAGCTGAAGACCTCCGATCTCGACCTGGTCGTCGCCGGTACCGCCGGCGCGGTGCTGATGGTCGAGTCCGAGGCCAAACTGCTGTCCGAGGACGTGATGCTCGGCGCGGTGATGTTCGGCCACAAGCAGATGCAGGTCGCCATCAACACCATCGCCGAGCTCGCCACCGAAGCGGCCAGGCCCTCCTCGAGCTGGCAGGCGCCGGCGCGCAACGAGTCGCTGGTCGCCGCCCTCAAGGGTGCCGTCGGCAACAAGCTGGAAGAAGCCTTCCAGGTGCGCGACAAGCTCCAGCGCCGCGACGCGATCGCCGCGATCAAGGCTGACGTCCTGGAGTCGCTCAAGGGGCAGGCCGAGGCGAATGCCTGGTCGACCGCCGAGCTTGCCAAGGAGTTCGGCGAACTCGAGTACCACACCATGCGCGACAGCGTGCTCAAGACCCGCGTGCGCATCGACGGCCGCCAGCTCGACGACATCCGCCCGATCAGCGTGCGCGTCGGCGTGCTGCCGCGCACCCACGGCTCGGCGCTGTTCACCCGCGGCGAGACGCAGGCGCTGGTCGTGGCCACGCTGGGCACCACCCGCGACGCGCAGATCATCGACGCCCCGGAAGGCGAGTCGAAGGATCCGTTCCTGTTCCACTACAACTTCCCGCCGTTCTCGGTGGGCGAGGCCGGCCGCTTCGGCGCGCCGAAGCGTCGCGAGATCGGCCATGGCCGCCTCGCCAAGCGCGGCGTGCAGGCGGTCAAGCCTTCGATCGAGGAATTCCCGTACGTGCTGCGCGTGGTCTCGGAGATCACCGAGTCGAACGGTTCGTCCTCGATGGCCTCGGTGTGCGGTTCCTCGCTGGCCATGATGGACGCCGGCGTGCCGCTGAAGGCGCCGGTGGCGGGCATCGCCATGGGCCTGGTCAAGGAAGGCGAGCAGTTCGTGGTGCTCTCCGACATCCTGGGCGACGAGGACCACCTCGGCGACATGGACTTCAAGGTGGCCGGTAGCGCCGACGGCATCTCCGCGCTGCAGATGGACATCAAGATCGACGGCATCACCGAAGAGATCATGAAGGTGGCGCTGGAGCAGGCCAAGCGTGGTCGCCTGCACATCCTGGGCGAGATGGCCAAGGTGATCAGCACGCCGCGCTCGGAAATGAGCGAGTACGCCCCGCGCCTGCTCACCATCAAGATCCACCCGGACAAGATCCGCGAGGTCATCGGCAAGGGCGGCGCCACCATCCGCTCGATCACCGAAGAGACCGGCACCACGATCGACATCAGCGACGATGGCACCGTGATCATCGCCTCGGTCAACCGCCTGGCGGCCGACGAGGCCAGGAAGCGCATCGAGCAGATCGTCTCCGACGTCGAGCCGGGCCGCATCTACGAGGGCAAGGTCGCCAAGCTGATGGACTTCGGCGCGTTCGTGACCATCATGCCGGGCAAGGACGGCCTGGTGCACGTCTCGCAGATTTCCTCCGAGCGCGTGGAGAAGGTCTCCGACAAGCTCAAGGAAGGCGACATCGTGAAGGTCAAGGTGCTGGAAGTGGACAAGCAGGGCCGCATCCGCCTGTCCATGAAGGCCGTGGCCGAGGACGAGGCCGCCAACGGCTGATCGCGCCCGATCCGGCGAAATGAAAGAAGCGGGCCTGCGGGCCCGCTTTTTTTTTTCGTGAGCACCCGTAGGAGCCCACTTGTGGGCGATACGCTCCGACGATGCCCCGAGCATCGCACGCAAGCGGACTCCTCCAAGCCGCCCCCGGGGCTACAGATCCCAAGGCCAGCGCCACATCGTTTTGCTACGATCCTCACGATCCCCCCCGCAAGGCACGCCCGTGACCGCGCAGAACCCCGTCGCCGACTTCGAAGCCCTGGGCCGCCAGGTATGGGACGCCTGGAGCCGCCAGTGGTCCGGGGTCCCCGCCGCACCCGCCGCGCCTGCCGCGATCCCCGGCATGGATGGCCTGAAGGGCTACCTCGACTGGATGCAGCAGGCGGCCGCAGCCATGGCCGGGCAGGGTGCTGCGCAGGTGCCGCCGTCGGCCAACCCGTTCGCCGGCTGGGCCATGCCCGGCATGGGATCGCCGCCGGCCGGCCTGGACACCTTGCGTGCGCTGCTCGACACCCCCGCCGTTGGCTACACCCGTGAACAGCAGGCCCAGCAGCAGGCGTTCCTGCGTGCGCTGCTCGACCACCAGCATGCCAGCGCGCGCTATCAGGAGTTGCTCGCCCGCGCCCAGGCCCAGGGCGCCGAGCGGATGCGGCGCAAGCTGGCCGAGCCCGGCTTCCAGCCCGATTCGCTCAAGGCCATGTACGACCTCTGGGTCGACGCGGTGGAAGAGGCCTATGCGGAGATCGCGCTGTCGGACGAATTCCGCGAAGCCTACGCCGCACAGGGCAACACGCAGATGCAGGTGCGCAAGTTGCAGCACCAGCAGGTGGAACAGTGGTGTCGCGAGGTCGGCCTGCCCACGCGCAGCGAAGTCGCGACGCTCGGCCAACGCGTGCAGGAACTTCGCCGGGAGCTGCGCCGCATGCAGGCTGCCACCCCGGGAGCTGCCCACAGTACGGCCGTAAAGACGCCCCGGAGTCCGGCTTCCGCCAAGCGCGCTGCGGCCGCCCCGCGGGTGACGACCCCCAAGGCCCGTCCTGCATCGAAGGCCGCCACCCCCCGCACGCCACGCAAGCCGCGCTGAGACCATCCATGCCGACGCCAGGACCGCTGGATCCCACCCGGATCCTCGAAGAGATCACCACCTTCCAGCGCAGGCTTGCCGCGGGCGCGGCCAGCCTGCGTGGCGCGGCCGAGCCGGCCTATGCCGACACCCCGCGCGAGCTGGTCTATCGGGAGGACAAGCTCACGCTCTGGCGCATGCGCGGCGAGAGTCGGCCGACATCGAAGACGCCATTGCTGATCGTCTACGCCCTGGTCAACACGGTCTGGATGACCGACCTGCAGAGCGACCGCTCGCTGGTGCGCAACCTGCTCGCACAGGGCGAGGACGTCTACCTGGTCGACTGGGGCTACCCGGACGGCGCCGATCGCTGGCTGACCCTGGAGGACTACATCGAGGGCTACCTCGACCGCTGCGTCGATGCCGTGCGTGCCCAGGCAGGCATCGAGGCCATCGACCTGCTCGGCATCTGCCAGGGCGGCGCCTTCTCGCTGTGCTACGCGGCCCTGCACCCGGCCAAGGTGCGCAACCTCATCACCATGGTCACGCCGGTGGACTACCACACGCCGGACAACATGCTCTCGCACTGGGCGCGCGACATCGACGTGGACCTGTTCGTCGACACCCTGGGCAACGTCCCGGCCGCGTTGATGAACTGGGTCTACCTGACGCTCAAGCCGGTGCGACTGCTTCAGCAGAAGTACGTGAACCTGGTCGACATCCTGGACAACCCGCGCGAGCTGGAGAACTTCCTGCGCATGGAGCGCTGGATCTTCGACTCACCCGACCAGGCCGGCGAAGCATTCCGCGAGTTCGTCAAGGAGTTCTTCCAGGCCAACAAGCTGGTCAAGGGCGGCCTCGCGATCGGTGGCAAGCCGGTGGACCTGGCCCTGGTTACTCATCCGGTCCTGAACATATATGCCGAGCAGGACCACCTGGTTCCGCCCGATGCCTCGCGTGCGCTCGGCCACCATATCGGCAGTGACGACTACACCGAGCTCGCCTTCAAGGGCGGGCACATCGGCATCTACGTATCCGGCCGCGCGCAGCGCGAGGTACCGCCGGCCATTCATCGCTGGCTGCGCGAACACGACGCCTGACGCCAGCGCTCCCGCGGGGAGGCGGCGATGCGCATGCTAGGCTTTTCCGCCTTCCTCGCTTCGCACGCCGATCATGAACACCTCCACGCAATCCCTCCGCGAGCACGACACCATCCGCGCCGTGCAGTGGCGCGGCGACCGCCTGTGCCTGCTCGACCAGCGCCTGCTGCCGGCCGAGGAGCGCTGGATCGAATGCCGTGACGCCGGCCAGGTGACCCAGGCAATCCGCGACCTGGCCGTGCGCGGGGCTCCCGCCATCGGCATCGCCGCCGCCTGGGGCGTGGTGCTGGCGGCGCAGCAGGGCGCGCCGCTGGACGAGGCCCTGGCCACGCTCCGCGCTGCGCGCCCGACCGCGGTCAACCTGATGTGGGCACTGGATCGCATGAAGGCACGCATCGCTGCCGGCATGGATGCCGCCGAGCTGGAACGCGAAGCGAAGAGCATCCAGGATGAGGACCTGGCCGCCAACCGCCACATGGGCGAGCTGGGCGCGGCGCTGATTGCGCCGGGCTCGGGCGTGCTCACCCATTGCAACACCGGCTCGCTGGCCACCGCCGGCTATGGAACCGCGCTGGGCGTGATCCGCGCGGGCGTCACAAGCGGGCGCATCGACGAGGTGTTCGCGGGCGAAACGCGCCCCTGGCAGCAGGGGGCGCGCCTGACCATGTACGAACTGGTGCGAGACAATATCCCCGCGCACCTGATCGCCGACTCCGCAGCGGCCCACCTGATGCGTTCGGGCAAGGTGCAGTGGGTGATCGTCGGCGCCGACCGCATTGCCGCCAACGGCGACACCGCCAACAAGATCGGCACCTACCAGCTCGCCATCGCCGCGCGCCACCACGGGGTGAAGTTCATGGTGGTTGCGCCGTCCTCGACGGTCGACATGGCCACGCCCGACGGCGAGGCCATCGAGATCGAACTGCGCCACGCTGACGAACTGCTCGCCACCGGCGGGCGCCGCACGGTGGTCGAGGGCGCACAGGCCTGGAACCCGGTGTTCGACGTCACGCCCGCGGCGCTGATCGATGCGATCGTCACCGAGCGCGGGGTGATCGAGCACCCCGACACGATGGCCATGCAGGCGATGTTCGGCCGATGAGGCTGCGCCATGAGGCCGGCCTGTTCGCCATCGGCGGCATGCTCGGCCTGGTGGTGGACGCCGCCACCGTGCAGGCGCTGGTCGGCTGGGGCGACTGGAATCCATACCTGGCGCGCGTGCTTTCCTTTTTGCTGGCCGCCACGATGACCTGGGCCTGGAATCGCCGGCACACCTTCGCCCACCGGGCGAGCGGTTGCTCACCGGCGGCCGAGTGGCTGCACTGGATGGCGCTGATGGGCCTCGGCGCATGCGTGAACTACGCCGTCTACGCGGCCCTGCTGCTGTCCTTCGAGCAACTCATGCGCTGGCCGGCGCTGGCTGCCGCGGCAGGATCGGCGGCGGCCGCGCTGGTCAATTTTTCGACAGCGCGGGGCGTGCTTTTCCGACAGCCAAAAACCGATCTTTAAGTGGCTGATTTCAAAGGTGAAAATAAGGGTCTTCCCGACGCATTCGTGATACAATTTCACGATTGCTTGAGGGCCGCGCAAGCGCGCGCATGCAGCGTCCGTTGCGCGGCCTTTTTCTGGTTCCACGGAAGCCACTGGGAAGCCGATTGATGGCAGAACTCGCCAAAGAAGTCATCCGCGTCAACATCGAAGACGAGATGCGCCAGAGCTACCTCGATTACGCGATGAGCGTGATCGTGGGACGCGCCCTTCCGGATGTACGCGACGGCCTCAAGCCCGTGCATCGCCGCGTGCTGTTCGCGATGAACGAACTGGGCAACGCCTGGAACAAGCCCTACAAGAAATCGGCCCGCGTGGTCGGTGACGTGATCGGTAAATACCACCCGCACGGCGACGCGTCGGTGTACGACGCCATCGTGCGCATGGCCCAGCCGTTCTCGCTGCGCTACATGCTGGTCGACGGCCAGGGCAACTTCGGTTCGGTCGACGGCGACAACGCGGCGGCGATGCGATACACCGAGGTGCGCATGTCGCGCCTCACCCACGAACTGCTCGCCGACATCGACAAGGAAACGGTCGACTTCGGGCCGAACTACGACGAGAGCGAGAGCGAGCCGCTGGTGCTGCCCACCCGCGTGCCGAACCTGCTGATCAACGGCTCGGCGGGCATCGCGGTCGGCATGGCCACCAACGTGCCGCCGCACAACCTCAACGAGGTGATCGCCGGCACCATCGCGCTGATCGACGAACCGTCGCTGTCGGTCGACGAGCTGATGCAGTACATCCCCGGTCCGGACTTCCCGACCGCCGGCATCATCAACGGCGCCGCCGGTATCGTCGAGGCCTACCGCACCGGCCGCGGCCGCATCCTGGTGCGCGCGCGTACCGAGATCGAGACCGAGGCCAACGGCCGCGAGACGATCCTGGTCCACGAGCTGCCCTACCAGGTGAACAAGGCGCGGCTGATCGAGAAGATCGCCGAGCTGGTCAAGGAGAAGAAGCTCGAGGGCATCAGCGAGCTGCGCGACGAGTCCGACAAGGACGGCATGCGCGTCGTGATCGAAGTGCGTCGCGACGCGATGGCCGACGTGGTGCTCAACAACCTGTTCCTGCAGACGCAGTTGCAGGTGACCTTCGGCATCAACATGGTCGCGCTGCTGGACGGCCAGCCGCGGTTGCTCAATCTCAAGGAAATCCTCGAGGCGTTCATCCGCCACCGCCGCGAGGTGGTGACCCGCCGCACCATCTTCGAACTGCGCAAGGCGCGCGCCCGCGCCCACATCCTGGAAGGCCTGACCGTCGCGCTGGCCAACATCGAAGAGATGATCGAGCTGATCCGCAGCTCGGCCTCTCCCGCCGAGGCGCGCGAGCGCATGCTGGCGCGCAAGTGGCAGCCAGGCATGGTCGGTACCTTGCTGGCTGCCGCCGGTGCGGAGGCCTCGCGGCCGGAGGACATGGACCCGCGCGATGGCCTCAAGGGCGACGGTTACCAGCTCTCCGAGGTGCAGGCGCAGGAAATCCTGGCCATGCGCCTGCACCGCCTGACCGGCCTGGAGCAGGAAAAGCTGTCCGACGAATACCGGCAGATCCTGGAGACCATCCGCGGCCTGATCGAGATCCTCGAGAACCCCGAGGTGCTGCTGAAGGTGATCCGCGAAGAGCTGGAGGCGATCAAGGCCGAATACGGCGACGCGCGCCGCACCGAGATCCAGCACTCGCAGGAAGACCTGAACGTCCTCGACCTGATCGCGCCGGAGGACATGGTCGTCACGCTGTCGCACACCGGCTACGTCAAGCGGCAGCCGGCCAGCACCTACCGCTCGCAGAAACGCGGCGGCAAGGGGCGTTCGGCCTCGGCGCTCAAGGACGAGGATTTCGTCGAGCAGCTGTGGGTGGTCAACACCCATGACACCCTGCTCACCTTCACCAGTACCGGCCGCGTCTACTGGCTCAAGGTCTACCAGATGCCCGAGGCAGGCCCCGGCGCGCGCGGCAAGCCGATCGTCAACCTGCTGCCGCTGGGCGAAGGCGAGAAGGTGCAGGCGGTGCTGCCGATTCGCGAGTACAGCCCGGATTGCTATGTCTTCTTCGCGACCAGGAGCGGTACGGTCAAGAAGACGCCGCTGACCGAGTTCGCCTTCCAGCTGCAGCGCGGCAAGATCGCGATCAACCTGGACGAGGGCGATGCGCTGGTCAACGTGGCGATCACCAACGGCAACAGCGACATCCTGCTGTTCGCATCCAACGGCAAGGTCAACCGCTTCGACGAGAACACCGTCCGCTCCATGGGACGCACGGCCACCGGCGTGCGTGGCATGCGCCTGGCCGAAGGTGCCGAGGTGGTCTCGCTGATCGTGGCGGCCGAGGGTGACATCCTTACCGCGACCGAGCGTGGCTACGGCAAGCGCACGCCGCTGGAGGAGTTCACCAAGAAGGGCCGCGGCACCCAGGGCGTGATCGGCATCCAGTGTTCCGAGCGCAATGGCGCGCTGGTCGCGGCGGTGCAGGTCACCGAGGACCACGAGCTCATGCTGATCTCCAACCAGGGCACGCTGGTGCGCACCCGCGTCGGGGGAATCTCGCAGCTGGGCCGCAATACCCAGGGCGTCACCCTGATCCGCCTGCCGGCCGACGAGAACCTGGTCAGCGTGGTGCGGCTGGATGCCGAGGAAAACAACGGCGAGGATGCCGAACCGGCGGAGGACGGCGCGCCGGAAGGTCCGGCCCCCGTGGACGGAGCGGAAGAAGCCTGACGATAAAAAAGCCCCGGTCCGCCGGGGCTTTTTTCTTGTTTCGGCGGGCCGGCCCTCCGGCTAGCGCCGGTCGATCGAATACCTTCCCGGTCCGGTCACGCACAGCAACAGCAGGCCACCGATGATCGAGACGTTCTTGTAGAAGTTGATCATGTTGGCCATGCGCTCGGCGCCGTCCATGCTCCAGTAGTGGTGCCCGATCAGCGCCGTACCGAGCGTATACAGGGCAAGCAGCAAGGCAAGCGGTCGCGTGCAGAAGCCGAGCACGATCGCCAGGCCGACGAAGAACTCCATGAGCACGACCACGGCCGCCGCCAGCGTGGGCACCGGCAGGCCCTGGCTGGCCATGTAGCCGACCGTGCCCGAAAAGTCGGTCAGCTTGCTCCAGCCGAACAGCAGGAACAGGACGACCAGGAGGATCCGGGCAAGCAGGATGACCTCGTTGCTGATCTTGTCGAAAAGTACGTACCGCATGGCAGCGCTCCTTTGGCGATCGAGTGGCCTGGACTGGCGGGTGTTGCGTACCTGCGGGCGGATCGTAACTCCTCGGGCCGCTGCACCGGGCGGCGTGAGCGCACCTGTGTCAACCGGTCGTACTGGCTTCCGGCGCCTTGATCGCCTGCAGCATCGCCTCGGCGGTCGACACCCGGAACTCCCCGGGCGCTTCCACGTGCAACTGGCGCACCACCCCGTCTTCGGCATACAGCGCGAAACGGCGTGCACGCAGGCCCATGCCATAGGCGGTGCCGTCGAATTCCAGGCCCAGCGCGCGCGTGAAGCTTCCGTTTCCGTCGGCCAGCAGCTTGAGACCGGGCGGCACCTGCTGCATGGCTGCCCACGCCTGCATCACGTACGCGTCGTTCACCGCCATGCCGACCACGCCGACCCCAAGCTCGCGGAACGCCTGGAAGTGCTGTACGTAACCGGGCAGGTGATGATCCGAGCAGGTCGGCGTGAAGGCGCCGGGCACGGCGAACAGCACCATCCGGCCGTGGCCGAGCAGGCTGGCGGTGGGCATGCGCCGGGCCGGGGCGCCGTCCTCGATCACGGTGACTTCGAGGTCCGGCAATGGCTGGCCGATCTGGATGGTCATGGGTTCGGTCCACGGGGAGGGGCCAGCATCGTAATCCCGGCCGCAGCTGCTGTCGCCTTGAATCGGCGGCGCCCGCACCTACTTTGGAGGCAAGCGGCACCTGCCGTGACCCTTTCCGGAGGAACCAAGCCCATGAGTTCGAACCGCAACCCGATGTGGAACGCAGCCAGCGCGTTTCCCGAGGAGATCCGCCACGCCTTCGACCGCTTCTTCCAGCAGGAGGAGGCCGACCCGTCCAACGTGGTGACCAGCCAGTGGGCGCCACGCGTGGACATCAAGGAAGAGGACCGCCGCTTCGTGATCTTCGTCGACGTCCCCGGTGTGGACCCGGCGAACATCGAGGTGAGCATGGAGAAGGGCATCCTCACCATCAAGGGCGAGCGCAGCGTGCAGAACCAGGAACAGACCGGGCGCTTCACCCGCATCGAGCGGGCGCACGGTACCTTCCACCGCCGCTTCGCGCTGCCGGACAGCGCCGATCCGGAAGGCATCACCGCGGTCGGCCGGCATGGCGTGCTCGAGATCAACATTCCCAAGCGCGCGGAAACCACGCCGCGACGGATCTCGATCTCCACCGATCACGGCAGCAGCAGCGGCGGTTCCGGCACCGGATCCACCAGCGGCGGCAGCACGTCCATCAACCACTGAGCCGATGCTCTAGCGTGTTCCGGGCGGCCCCTCGCGGATTGCATCCGCGGCGGGTCGCCTGCCTGCGCAGTCTTGCCGAGGAAGGCCAGTGGAATTCAAAGACTATTACGACATCCTCGGGGTGAAGCCCGATGCCAGCGAGGCCGAGATCAAATCGGCGTACCGCAAGCTGGCGCGGCAATACCACCCGGACAAGAACAAGGAACCTGGCGCCGAGGAGCGCTTCAAGGCGATCAACGAAGCCAACGAGGCGCTGCGCGATCCGGAAAAGCGTCGCACTTACGACCAGCTGCGCGCCGGCGGCTATCGCGGCGGCGAGCAGTTCCGTCCGCCGCCGGGCTGGGGGCAGGGCGGCGGATTCGACTTTGGCGGAGCCGGCGACGGGGATTTCAGCGATTTCTTCGAGAGCCTGTTCGGACGGGCCGCCGGCGGCGCACGCGGTCAGTCGCGCCCGCGCAAGGGCCGCGACGTGCAGGCGCAGGTACAGATCGACCTGCAGACCGCCTTCGACGGCGGGCGTACGCGCCTGGCCCTGCAGGACGGTAGCGGCGAGCGGGTGCTTGAAGTGAAGATCCCCGCGGGCATCCTGCCAGGCCAGGTGATCCGCCTGGGTGGCCAGGGCCAGCCAGGCGCGGCCGGCGGGCCGAGCGGCGACCTGATGCTGGAAGTGGCAATCCGCGACGATCCGCGGTTCAAGCTGGAAGGCCGCAACGTACTGCACGTGCTGCCGCTGGCGCCGTGGGAAGCGGCCCTGGGCGCTACCGTGCCCGTGCCGACGCTTGCCGGCGCGGTTGACCTGCGCATCCCGGCCGGCTCCCAGTCCGGCCGCAAGCTGCGGCTGAAAGGGCGCGGCATGCCGGGAAACCCGGCCGGAGATCAGCTGGTGGAGCTGTCCATTCGCGCCCCGGCCGCCGAGAGCGATGCCCAGCGCGAGGCCTACGAGGCGCTTGGCAAGCAGTTCATGGGGTACGACCCGCGCGCTTGAGATCTTGTTGCCGGAGGCGCAACGGGGCGGAAGATGGTGGCGAGCCCCGGCCCCTCACCCAACCCTCTCCCCGGAGGGGAAGGGCTTCAAGGCAGGCGGCCTTCCGGAGCGTCCCGACGTGCGCCGGGCCCGCTCCCTCTCCCCTCCAGGGAGAGGGCTCCAAGGCGGGCGGGGCTTTCGGAGCGTTCCGACGTGCGCCGGCCCGCTCCCTCTCCCCTCCGGGGAGAGGGCTGGGGTGAGGGGGGCTCTTGCGGGGAGCCCGCTTGCTGTCCTCGAAGCCAGGCCATGACGCATTGGCGCGATGGCGGCATCCCTGCGCGGAACGCGAAGGGCGAAAGAAAACGTCAGGCCGGCAGCAGCGGCTTGATGGTGGCGACCAGTTCGTCTTCCTTGATCGGCTTGGTCACGTAGGCCTTGGCGCCCTGGCGCATGCCCCACACACGATCGGTTTCCTGGTCCTTGGTGGTGACCAGCACCACCGGGATGTGCGCCGTATCGGGGTCCTTGCTGATGATGCGGGTCGCCTGGAAACCGTTGAGGTTGGGCATGACCACGTCCATCAGGATCAGGTCGGGGCGCTCGCGCTTGGCCGCCTCGACTCCCGCGGCACCATCCTCGGCGGTCAGCGATTCATGACCGAGCTTTTCGACGATGCGCTTGAGGCCCAGCAACTGCGACGGGGAGTCGTCGACGATCAGGATTCGTGCCATGAGGTGGGGGTTCCTAGTAGTTGTCGTGGATTCTATGCCGCGCAGGCAATGCTTCCAAGCGCGGGCTTCACGCACCGCCGACGCGCACGAGGGTGCGTCCAAAGGACCGGCCGGCCAGCATGCGCTCGAATACGGCCGGCAGGTCCTCCAGCGTGACCTCGTCGGTCGCGATGCGGTCGAGGTGGCGGGGCTTCCAGTCATCGGCCAGGTGCCGCCAGATGGCTTCGCGCAGGTCACGCGCGGTACCGGCCGAGGCGATGCCGAGCAGGCTCACGCCGCGGATGATGAAGGGCATGACCGTGCTGTCGAAGGCGATGCCGCCGGCGTTGCCGCAGATCGCCACGTTGCCGTAGGGGGCGACCAGCGGCAGCAGGCCGGCCAGCATCGGGCCACCGACGTTGTCCAGCGCGCCGCCGAAGCGCGCCGAGTCCATCGGCTTGCCGCTGAAGGCAAGCTGGTGGCGGTCGATGCACTGGCTGGCGCCGAGGCCTTGCAGGAAGCCGAAATGGTCGGCCTTGCCGCTGATCGCGTGTACTTCGTAGCCGGCACGGCTGAAGATGTCGATGGCGAGCATGCCCACGCCGCCGCTGGCGCCGGTGACCGCGACCGGGCCGAGGCCCGGGGTCTGCCGGTTGTCCTGCATGCGCAGCAGGGCCAGCGCCGCGGTGAAGCCGGCGGTACCCAGGATCATGCTCTCGCGCAGGGACAGGCCCGCAGGCAGCGGAATGGTCCAGCGCGCGTCCAGCCGGGCGTACTCGGCATAGCCGCCGTCGCGCGTCTCGGAAAGGCCGCTGCCGGTGCACAGCACGGCGTCGCCTTCCTTGAACGCCGGATCGGCCGAGGCCACCACGTGGCCGGCCAGGTCGATGCCGCCGTTGAGCGGATACTGGCGCAGGATCCGGCCCTTGCCGGTACCGGCCAGCGCGTCCTTGTAGTTGACCGACGACCAGGCGACCTTCACCAGCACCTCGCCGGGCGTGAGCGCGTCGACGTCGATGCGTTCGATGCCTGCGCGATGGCCAGCCGCGTCGTTGTGGATGCGCATGGCGCGGAACGCGTTGGACGGGCTCATGCTTGCCTCCTTGCCTGCACTCAGGCGTCGATGCTGCGGTCGTCGACCCACTTTGGCAGGTAACGACCCTCGTAGCTTGCCATCCAGTCGAACAAGGCGGCCATGTCCTGGCCGAACCAGACGTCCTCGCGTTGCTCCGGGCGCACGAAGCGCTCGGCGACCATGTGGCCCATCATCGCGCGCAGGTGCGTGTAGTAGCCGCGTACGTCAAGGAAGGCGCAGGGATAGCGATGCAGGCCGAGTTGTGCCCAGGTCAGCATCTCGAACATCTCGTCCATGGTGCCGAAGCCACCGGGCAGGGCGGCGAAGGCGTCGGAGAGTTCGTACATGCGGGTCTTGCGCTGGTGCATGGTCTCGACCACCACCAGCTCGGTCAGCCCCGGATGGGCGACCTCAAGGTCCAGCAGCTGGCGCGGGATCACGCCGATCGCCCTGCCGCCGGCCTCCAGCACGGCGTCGGCCACGGTGCCCATCAGTCCGACCTTGCCGCCGCCGTAGACCAGCGCGATGCCGCGCCGGGCCATCTCGGTGCCGAAAGCGTGGGCCTGGCTGGCGTAGTCGGGATGGCTGCCGCTGCTGGAGCCGCAATAGACGCAGAGGGCGGTGGGTTGGGGCATGGGCGTCCGGTGTGCTTGGGTGTCCGTAGGAGCCCACTAGTGGGCGATGCTTCTGCTCTCATGCATCAAAGCCAAAGCATCGCCCACAAGTGGGCTCCTGCGGGAGTATCGGGGGGCTGGTGAAACGGAACGGCCCGCCCATGTCGCCACGAGCGGGCCGTTCCGGCCTTCCAAGGGCGCTCAGTTGCCCTTGTGGATGGCGCGCTTGTCGACCGACAACGCAGCCTCGTGCACGGCCTCGGACAAGGTCGGGTGTGCATGGACGATGCGTGCCAGGTCCTCGGAGGAGCCCTTGAACTCCATCGCCACCACGCACTCGGCGATCAGCTCGGAGACGCCCGGGCCGACCATGTGCACGCCGAGGATGCGGTCGGTCTCGGCGTGGGCGAGCATCTTCACCTGGCCGACGCCCTCGTTCATCGCTACGGCACGACCGATGGCTGCGAACGGGAAGGTGCCGACCTTGTAAGGCACGCCTTCGTCCTTGAGCTGCTTCTCGGTCTTGCCGGCCCAGGCGATTTCCGGCTCGGTGTAGATCACCCAGGGGATGGTGTCGAAGTTGACGTGGCCGGCCTTGCCGGCGATCCACTCGGCCACCGCCACGCCTTCCTCGGAACCCTTGTGCGCCAGCATCGGGCCGCGCACGGCATCGCCGATCGCCCACACGCCGTCGACGCCGGTGTGATTGTGCTCGTCGACCACGATGCGACCGCGCTCGTCCAGCTTGACGCCGGTGTCCTCGGCCAGCAGGCCGTCGGTGTAGGCGCGGCGCCCCACGGCGACCAGCAGCTTGTCGACGGTGAGCCGCTGCTCGCCGTCCTTGTCGGTGTAGGTCAGGTGCACGCCATCCTTCTTGACCTCGGCCTTGGAGACCTTGGCGCCGAGCTTGATGGCCAGGCCCTGCTTGGTGAACTCCTTCAGCGCGATCTTGGCGATGTCCGCGTCGGCCGCGCCGAGGAAATCCGGCAGCGCCTCGAGCACGGTGACCTCGGCGCCCATGCGCTTCCACACGCTGCCGAGCTCCAGCCCGATCACGCCGGCGCCGATCACGCCCAGGCGCTTGGGCACTTCGGTGAAGTCCAGCGCACCGGCGTTGTCGACGACCGCCTTGCCGTCGAACCTGGCGAACGGCAGCTCGATCGGCACCGAGCCGGAGGCGAGGATCACGTTGGTGGCGGCGAGCGTCTGCCTGGAGCCGTCCTTGCCCGTGACTTCGACCTGGTTGCCTTTGAGCAGCTTGCCCTTGCCGTAGAACGCGGTGACCTTGTTGGCCTTGAACAGCTGGCCGATGCCGCCGGTGAACTGCTTGACGATCTTGTCCTTGCGGCCGATGAAGGTGCCCAGGTCCACCTTGGCGCCTTCCACGCTGATGCCGTGGGCCGGGAAGTTGTGCGAGATGTTCCAGAACTGGCGCGAGGAGTCGAGCAGCGCCTTGGACGGGATGCAGCCCACGTTGAGGCAGGTGCCGCCCAGCGCCTGCTTGCCGTCCTTGCCGGTGAAGTCGTCGACACAGGCGGTCTTCAGGCCCAGCTGCGCGGCGCGGATCGCGGCCACGTAGCCGGCCGGGCCGGCGCCGATGACGATGACGTCGAATTGTTCGCTCATTTCATTTGCTCACGCGGGAATAGGGAATGGGGAACAGGGAATGGTAAGAGCGGGAGCGGGCGGTGCTTTTGACCATTCCCGATTCTCCATTCCCCATTCCCGGATGCTTCTCGGCCTCACAGGCCGAGAAGCATCCTTTGCGGATTCTCCAGCTGATCCTTGATGTCGACCAGGAACAGCACCGCGTCCTTGCCGTCGATGATGCGGTGGTCGTAGGAGATGGCGATGTACATCATCGGCGCGGCGATGACCTGGCCGTTCTCGACGATCGCGCGTTCCTTGATCGTGTGCATGCCCAGGATCGCGCTCTGCGGCGGGTTGACGATCGGCGTGGAGAGCAGCGAGCCGAAGGTACCGCCATTGGTGATGGTGAAGGTGCCGCCCTGCAGGTCGTCCAGAGCGAGCTTGCCGTCACGCGCCTTCCTGGCGTAGTCGGCGATGCTCTTCTCGATGTCGGCGAAGCCCATGTCCTGCACGTCGCGCAGCACCGGCGTGACCAGGCCCTTGTCGGTGGACACGGCGATCGAAATGTCCTGGTAGCCGTGGTAGATGATGTCGTTGCCGTCGACCGAGGCGTTGACGATCGGGTGGCGCTTGAGCGCCTCGGCGGCCGCCTTGACGAAGAAGCTCATGAAGCCGAGCTTGATGCCGTGGGTCTTCTGGAACTGCTCGCCCAGGACCTTGCGCATCTTCACGACCTCGGCCAGGTTCACCTCGTTGAACGAGGTCAGCATGGCGATCGAGTTCTTCGACTGCATCAGCCGCTCGGCGATCTTGGCGCGCATGCGGGTCATCGGCACGCGCTCTTCCGGACGGGCGCCCGGGGTGGGCTTGGCCGCCGGTGCGGACGGGGCCGGCGCGGCGCCGCCCTTGCCGTAGTTGACCAGGTCTTCCTTGGTCACGCGGCCGTCGCGGCCGGTGCCTGAGACCCGGGACGGGTCGATGTGTTCCTCGGTGGCGACGCGGCGGCCGGCCGGGGAGAGTTCGTCCACGCCCTTGCCGGCCTTCGGCGCTTCGGCCTTGGCCGGAGCGGGGGCAGCGGCCTTCGGCTCTTCCTTCGCCGCGGCCGCGGGGGCCGGCGCGGCGGCGCCTTCCTCCAGGATCGCGATGACCTGCTGGCTGTTCACCGTGTCGCCGGCCTGGTGCCTGATTTCCTTGAGCACGCCGTCGACCGGCGAGGGAACTTCCAGGACCACCTTGTCGGTTTCAAGGTCGACCAGGTTCTCGTCGCGCTTGACCGCATCGCCGACCTTCTTGTGCCAGCTGGCGATGGTGGCGTCGGAGACCGACTCGGGCAGGACGGGGACTTTGACTTCGATGGACATGACGGGTCCTTGAGGGTGAGCGCCGGTCCTGGCGCGGTACATAGCGGCCGTCCTGGCCGCATTGATCCGAAAAGCTTACTCCGCCGACTGGTCGTCGCCGATCGGCGCGACCAGCGCCTGCTCGACGAGCGCCGTCTGTTCGGCGACGTGGGTGTTGAAGTGGCCGGCGGCCGGGGCGGGCGAACGACCGCGGCCGGCGTAGGAGAGGCTGTGCTTCGGGCCGGCGCAGGCCTGCAGGTGATGGCGGATCTGGAACCAGGCGCCCTGGTTCATCGGCTCCTCCTGGCACCACACCACTTCCCTGGCCGACGGGTACCTGGCCAGCTCCTCGACCACGCGCGGGCGCGGGAATGGATAGAGCTGCTCGACGCGCACGATGGCCACGTCCGTCAGCCCGCGCTTCTCCGCGTCCTCCAGCAGGTCGTAGTAGACCTTGCCCGAGCAGAGCACCACGCGCTTGACCTTCTTGGGCGCGAGGTCGCGGTGCTCGCCGATCACCAGCTGGAACTCGCCGCCGGCCAGTTCGTCCAGCGAGGACACCGCCAGCTTGTGGCGCAACAGCGACTTGGGCGTCATCACGATCAGCGGCTTGCGCACCGGGCGCACCATCTGGCGGCGGATCATGTGGAAGGCCTGCGCCGGGGTGGTCGGCACGCAGACCTGCATGTTGTCCATCGCGCACAGCTGCAGGAAGCGCTCAAGGCGCGCGGAGGAGTGCTCCGGACCCTGGCCCTCGTAGCCGTGCGGCAGGAACAGCGCCAGTCCGCACAGACGGTTCCACTTGGCCTCGCCGGAGCTGATGAACTGGTCGATCACCACCTGCGCGCCGTTGGCGAAGTCGCCGAACTGGGCTTCCCAGATGTTCAGTGTCTGCGGATCGGTGGTGGAGTGGCCGTATTCGAAGGCCATCACCGCTTCCTCGGAAAGCAGCGAGTCGATGATCTCGACGTCGGCGCCGGGGCGCACGGTGGCCAGCGGCATGTAGGTGTGGCCGTCCTTCTGGTCGTGCAGCACCGCATGGCGGTGGAAGAAGGTGCCGCGGCCGGAATCCTGGCCGACCAGGCGCAGGTTGTAGTCCTGGTCGATCAGCGTCGCGTAGGCCAGGTTCTCGGCGAAGCCCCAGTCGGCCGGGTGTTCGCCGGCTGCCATCTTGCGGCGGTCGTCGTAGATCTTGGCCACGCGCGGTTGCAGCGTGACGTCGGCCGGGAGTTCGAGCAGCTTGTTGGCCAGCTCCAGCAGCTTCTGCTTCGGCACGCCGGTGTCGACCTGGGTGGCAAGCTTGCCGCCGACGAAGCGGCTCCAGTCCACGTGGATGTCGCGCTGCGGGCTGGAGTCGAGCGCGGTCATCGAGCCGCCGGCTTCGAGGCGGTCGCGGTAGGCGTCGAGCTCCTTCTGCGCATCACCTTCGGCCAGCACGCCTTCCTTGACCAGCTGCTGCGCGTACAGGTCACGCGTGGTCGGGCGCTTCCTGATGATCTGGTACATCACCGGCTGCGTGGCGGAGGGTTCGTCCGCTTCGTTGTGGCCGTGGCGGCGATAGCAGACCAGGTCGATCACGACGTCCTTGCGGAACTGCCTGCGGAAGTCGTAGGCCAGGCGGGTCACCTCGATCACCGCCTCGGGGTCGTCGCCGTTCACGTGCAGCACCGGCGCGTTGACCATCTTGGCCAGGTCGGTGCAGTACAGCGTGGAGCGCGCGTCCTGCGGGTTGGAGGTGGTGAAGCCGACCTGGTTGTTGATCACGATGTGCAGGCTGCCGCCGATCCTGAAGCCGCGCGCCTGCGACATCTGGAACAGCTCCATGTTGACGCCCTGGCCGGCGAAGGCCGCGTCGCCGTGGATCAGTACCGCCATCGACTGGGTGCGTTCGCCGTCGTGGCGGCGGATCTGCCGCGCATGCACGGAACCGGCGACCACCGGGTTGACGATTTCCAGATGCGAGGGATTGAACGCCAGCGCAACGTGCACGCCGTTGCCGTCGGGCGTGCGCACGTCGGCGGAAAAGCCCATGTGGTACTTCACGTCGCCCGAGTGGGCCGGATCGTCCGGATGCTCGAACTTGCCCTCGAACTCGTTGAACAGGGTCTTGGGCGGCTTGCCCAGGATGTTGACCAGCACGTTCAGGCGGCCGCGGTGGGCCATGCCGATGACCATGT
Source organism: Frateuria soli (assembly GCF_021117385.1). GTDB lineage: Bacteria > Pseudomonadota > Gammaproteobacteria > Xanthomonadales > Rhodanobacteraceae > Frateuria_A > Frateuria_A soli. The sequence continues at coordinate 1,863,871 of NZ_CP088252.1, read as the reverse complement.
CCTTGACGCCGTTGTCGCCGGCCGAGGTGACCACGTCGTCCACCATCGGGATCAGGCTGTCGCCGCCTTCCAGCGAGAAGCGCTTCTGGCCGACGTACTTGGTGTGCAGGTAGCGCTCCAGGCCTTCGGCCGCGGTCAGGCCGGCCAGCACGCGCTTCTTGCCCCTGGCGTCCAGGCCGGCGCTGCCGTTGGCCTGCTCCAGCCGGGTGTAGATCCACGCGCGCTGCGCGTGGTCGGAGATGTACATGAACTCCGCGCCGATCGAGCTGGCGTAGGTCTTCTTCAGGCGCGCCAGCAGTTCGCGCAGCTTCATGCGCTGGCCGCCGCCGGCGTAGGTGCCGCAATCGAACTCGGTGTCGAGGTCGGCCTCGGACAGGCCGTGGAAGGCCAGGCCCAGGTCCGGCGCCTCCATCTTGTTGGCCAGGCCCAGCGGGTCCAGGTCGGCGGCCAGGTGGCCACGCGAGCGGTAGGCGGTGAGCAGGCGCAGCACGCCGGCCTGCTTGCGCGCGTGTGCGTCGTCGACCGGAGCGCCGGCGGTGCGGCGCTGCTTCTGGGCCGCCTCGATGCGGGCGATGACAGCCGAATGCGGGGTGTCGCTGCCGCGACCCTTGAACGATTCGAAGTAACCGGCCCAGTCGGCGGTCACCGACGCCGGGTCGGCCAGCCAGGACTCGTACAGCTGTTCGACGTAATCGGCGTTGCCGCCAGCGAGTTGGGAGGACTCGGAAAACTCGCGAATCAGGTTCGTGCTCACGTCACCACCGGCAGGGAAGGGAGGCTGTGCGGCCGTCCGACTGGGGAAGGGCGAAGGCCGTATGCAATCTTAACGATTATACGCCGGGCCTGCTGCGCCGCGGCAAGCCGGACAAGCCTTTGAGGTCGCGGTGCGGCGGTCGATTTCAAGGCCGCGGCGGTGCGAATCGGCATGACACCGTGCTTGCCGGTGTCCCGCGGCGGCGTGATGGTCGCGGACCATGGTCCAGCCTTTGTTCAGTTGCCTGCCGGGGTCCGGGTGTCCCGGGAGGTGGATCGGGTCGTCTGCAGGTTCGCTCCGGGTCGGTGGCGGGGTCTGGTCCCGAGCGCGGGAGGGCGCCTGGACGCGGCCCGGCCCGCGTCCGTTCCACCCGGCTTGCGGGTGCGCGCGTCGGCGACCATCCGCCATTGGGGACCTTCTGCCGCCGGGTATGGGGAGGGGCAGGATGGCAGCGCGTTGGCGTATCGCCGGTGGCGAGCTACGTGCCGGCGTGCGCGGCCGCGGCGATGGCGTCCTGCAACTGGTTCGCGGTGAACGGCTTGGACACCACGATCACCCCTTCGGGCGCGCCGGAAATGGCCGCCTTGTCGGCGTAACCGCTGATGATGATGCCCGGCAACCCCGGCTTGACCGCGCGCAGCTTGCGGATCACCTCCGAGCCCGAAACCAGCGGCATGGCGTAGTCGCTGATGATGAAGTCGATCGCCTGCAGGTGCTCGGTCTGCATGAGCTGGCTCACGTGTTCGCCATCGGATGCCGTGGTGACCCGATGCCCCAGGTCCTCCAGCATGGCTGCGGTCGTGGCGCGCACGCCCTCGTGGTCGTCGACGAGCAGGATATTGCGGGTGCGGTTGCTGCGGGTGGCGCCGTTGGTCGCGATGGCGACCGGGCTGCGTGCCGCCTCGCTTGCGCGTGGCAGCCACAGCTCGACCGTGGTGCCCTGGTCCAGGTGGCTCTCGATGCGCATGGTGCCGCCCGACTGCTGGGCGAAGCCGTAGACCATGGACAGGCCCAGCCCCGTGCCCTTGCCGACCGCCTTGGTGGTGAAGAACGGCTCGGTGACGCGCTCGAGCATGTCCGGCGCGATGCCGCAGCCGGTGTCGGAGATGGCCAGTACCACGTAATCGCCCGCTGCGGCCTCGTCGCCGCCGCCGATGCTGGCGTTGCGGCAGGCGATGTGGATCTTGCCGCCATCGGGCATCGCGTCGCGCGCATTGATCGCCAGGTTCATCAGCGCCAGCTCGAGCTGGGTCTCGTCGGCATAGGGCGACCACAGACCGTCCTGCAGCTCCCACTCCAGCGCGACCAGCCCGCCCAGCGTGTGGCCCAGCAACTGGGTGACGTTCGCGGACAGGTTCGCCATGTCGATGTGCGCGGGCTCGAGCTTCTGCTTGCGCGCAAAGGCGAGCAGGCGGGAGACCAGTTCGGCCCCCTGCTGGGCGGCGTGGCGGGTCATCTCCAGCACCTTGCGCTGGTCATCGGCCAGCGTCACGCGCCGTTCGATCAGGCCCAGGCCGCCGAGCACGGCCGCGAGCAGGTTGTTGAAGTCGTGCGCGATGCCACCGGTCAACTGGCCCAGCGCGTCCATCTTGCGCACGTGCAGCAACTGCGTCTCGAGGTTCTTGCGGTCGGTGACGTCGAGCAGGGTGCCGGCGTACTCCAGTGGCCGGCCGTCGGCGTCGCGCAGCAGCACCGCCTGGTCGAGGAAGTGCTTGTAGGTGCCGTCGGCGCACTGCCAGCGATACTCCACCGCATAGGCGCGGCCCTGGCGGCGTGCGCGCAGGGCGCCCGCGACGCGGTCACGGTCCTCCGGGTGCAGCCGATCCAGCCACAGCGTGGGGGTGGCGACGACATCGTCGTAGCTGAAGCCCGTGACGGCGGTGAAGTTGCCACTGACGAACTTGGGCATGCGCGGCGTCGCGTCCTGGTCCTCCAGGTAGAGCACCAGCGGCAGCGACTGGATGATCGCCGCCTGGCGCTGTTCGGCCAGGCGCAGCTCCTGCTCGGCGCGCAGGCGCTCGGCGTTCGCGCGCAGGTTGGCGTCCAGCAGTTCCTGCTCCTGCTTCGCCTTGCGCCGCACCTCGCGGGTCATCAGGTACAGGTCGACGAACACCGCCGCCTTGGAGCGCAGCACCACCGGCTCGACCGGCTTGAACACGTAGTCGACCGCGCCCATCGAATAGCCGCGGATCAGGTGTTCGGTTTCCTTGTTGACCGCCGAGAGGAAGATGATCGGAATGCGCTTGGTCTGCTCGCGCGCACGGATGATCTGCGCGGTCTCGTAACCGTCCATGCCGGGCATGTAGACGTCCAGCAGGATCACCGCGAACTCGCCCTTGAGGAGCTGCCTCAGCGCATCCTCGCCGGAGCGGGCGAGCACCACGTCGGCGATGTCCTCCAGCACGGTGCGGATGGCCAGCAGGTTGCGTTCGTCGTCATCGACGATGAGGATGCGCGCCCGCTCGGGAAGTTCGGGAGTGCCGCGGCGCAGGGCGGACAGGGATTGGCGCGAGACGGGTGCGTTCATGGGATTCCCTGGCTCTGCACTACAGCTCGACGGGCGACCGCTCGCGCGAGCGGGCCAGCCAGACGCGCAGCAGCGCCAGCAACAGTTCGATGTCGACCGGCTTGGCGATGTAGTCCGAGGCGCCGGCGTCGAGGCATTTCTGGCGGTCGCCCTTCATCGCCTTGGCGGTGACCGCGATCAGCGGGACTTCGGCCAGTGCCGGCATCGCGCGGACCTGTTGCATCGTCTCGTAGCCGTCCATCTCCGGCATCATGATGTCGATCAGCGCGATGTCGATGCCTGGCGTCTGTTCCAGGATCGCGATGCCTTCCCGGCCACCCTCGGCATGCAATACCTCCACGCCGTGGCTTTCCAGCACGCTGGTCAGCGAATAGATGTTGCGGATGTCGTCGTCGACGATGAGGATGCGCGCACCGCCCAGTTCGGGCGCCGGGCGCATGCCGTTGGGCGTGTCGGGCGCCGGCTGCGGCGGAGGCGCCTGGCGGATGTGGCCGGCCAGGCGGTCGAACAGCTCGGCCAGTTGCTCCGGAGCGGCAGGCTTTTCCGTCACCCCGAACGCTCCTAGGCTGAGCGCCGCGCCGCGCTTGTCGGCGCCGGAAATCACCTGGATCGGCATGTGCGTGGTCTGCGGGTCGTGCTTGAGCAGGTCCAGCAGCACGAAGCCGTCGATATCCGACAGGCCCAGGTCCAGCGTGATCGCATGCGGCTGGAGCTTGCGCGCCAGCGCCAGGGTGCCGGCGCCCGCGGTGGACACCACGCCCTTGAGGCCGGCCTCGCGGGCGATGTCGAGCAGGATCGAGGCGAACGTCGGGTCGTCCTCGACGATGAGCACGAACGGCGAATCGCCCAGCACGTCGCGGTCGTCGGTGACTTCCATCGGCGCGGGCAGGGCGCCCGGCACCATCGCGCCGCTGTTGTCGTAGCGCGCGCTGCTGCCGCCCACCGGGAGCGCGGCCGGGCTGACCGCCTCGAGCGGGACGAACAGCGTGAAAGTCGAGCCGACGCCCGGCGTCGAACGCACCTGCAGCTCGCCACCGATCAGGCGCGCGATCTCGCGGCTGATCGAGAGACCCAGGCCGGTGCCGCCGTACTTGCGGCTGGTGGTGCCGTCAGCCTGCTGGAACGCCTCGAAAATGAGCTTCTGCTTCTCCTTCGGAATGCCGATGCCGGTATCGGTGACGGCGATCTCGATCGCGCGCTCGGCATAGCGCAGCACCGGGTGGTTGCTGCTCCAGCCGCCGGACACCGGACGCACCGCCAGCGTGACGCTGCCTTCGCCGGTGAACTTGAAGGCGTTGGAAAGCAGGTTGAGCACCACCTGCTGCAGGCGCTTCTCGTCGGTGCGGATGGATGCGGGCAGGCCCGGGTCGAACTCCACCTTGAACTCGAGGTTCTTGTCGCTGGCCAGCTGCCGGAACGTGCGCTCCATGTGCTGCTTGAGCCCGCTCATCGGCATGTCGCCGATCTCGATCGAGACCGTGCCCGATTCGATCTTGGAGAGGTCCAGGATGTCGTTGATCAGGCTGAGCAGGTCCGAGCCGGCCGAATGGATGGTGCGGGCGAACTCGGTCTGCTTCTCGCTCAGGTTGCCCTGCGGGTTGTCCGCCAGCAGGCGCGAGAGGATCAGCAGCGAATTGAGCGGCGTGCGCAGCTCGTGGCTCATGTTGGCCAGGAACTCCGACTTGTACTTGGAGGTGAGTGCCAGCTGCTCGGCCTTCTCCTCCACCGCGCGGCGGGCCATGTCGATCTCGAAGTTCTTGGCCTCCACCTGCTTCTTTTCGTTTTCCAGCAGCTGGGCCTTCTCCTGCAGCTCCTCGTTGGTGGCGTGCAGCTCTTCCTGCTTGGTAGTCAGCTCGGTCTGGCGTGCCTGCAGTTCCTGGGTGAGCAGCTGCGACTGCTTGAGCAGGCCCTCGGTACGCATCGTCGCGGCGATCGTGTTGAGCACGATGCCGACCGATTCCATCAGCTGGTCGAGGAAGTTCTGGTGGGTTTCGTTGAAGCGGTTGAACGAGGCCAGCTCGATCACCGCCTTGACGTCGTCCTCGAACAACGCCGGCAGGATCGCCACGTTGGCCGGCGGCGCGTGGCCCAGGCCCGATCCGATGCGGATGAAATTCTCCGGGATGTCGGTCAGCAGCATGGCCCGCTTGTCGGCCGCGCACTGGCCGACCAGGCCTTCGCGCAGCTTGAAGGTGGGCTTGAGCTGGTCGCGGCTCTCGGCGCCGTAGCTCGCCACCAGGTCCAGCACCGTTTCGTTCTCCTCGCGCCGGGCGACGTAGAACACGCCGTACTGCGCGTTCACCAGCGGCGCGAGCTCGGACATGATCAGGTTCGACACCGTCGCCAGGTCGCGCACGCCCTGCAGCATGCGCGAGAAGCGGGCGAGGTTGGTCTTCAGCCAGTCCTGTTCCGCGTTCTTCAAGGTCTGGTCCTTGAGGTTGCGGATCATCTCGTTGATGTTGTCCTTCAGCGCGGCCATCTCGCCGGAGGCGGCCACCGCGATCGAGCGCGAGAGGTCGCCCTTGGTCACCGCGGTTGCCACGTCGGCGATCGAGCGCACCTGGTTGGTCAGGTTCGCCGCGAGCTGGTTCACGTTGTCGGTGAGGTCGCGCCACAGGCCGGCGGCGCCGGGCACGCGCGCCTGGCCGCCGAGCTTGCCCTCGATGCCCACCTCGCGCGCCATGTTGGTCACCTGGTCGGCGAAGGTGGCGAGCGTCTCGATCATGCCGTTGATGGTGTCGGCCAGCGCCGCGATCTCGCCCTTGGCATCCACCGACAGCTTGCGCTTGAGGTTGCCCTGCGCCACCGCGGTCACCACGTCGGCGATGCCGCGCACCTGGTTGGTCAGGTTGGTCGCCATCAGGTTGACGTTGTCGGTGAGGTCCTTCCAGGTACCGCCCACGCCCGGCACCTGCGCCTGGCCGCCGAGCTTGCCTTCGGTACCGACCTCGCGCGCCACGCGGGTCACCTCCGAGGCGAAGGAGTTGAGCTGGTCCACCATCACGTTGATGGTGTCCTTGAGCGCCAGGATCTCGCCCTTGACGTCCACGGTGATCTTCTTGGACAGGTCGCCGCGCGCCACGGCGGTGGTCACGTCGGCGATGTTTCGCACCTGGCCGGTGAGGTTCTCGGCCATCAGGTTCACGTTGTCGGTGAGGTCCTTCCAGGTGCCGGCGACGCCGCGCACCTGCGCCTGGCCGCCGAGCTTGCCCTCGGTACCCACTTCGCGCGCCACGCGGGTCACTTCCGAGGCGAAGGAGTTCAACTGGTCCACCATCGTGTTGATGGTGTTCTTGAGCTCCAGGATCTCGCCCTTGACGTCCACGGTGATCTTCTTGGACAGGTCGCCCAGCGCCACCGCGGTGGTCACCTCGGCGATGTTTCGCACCTGGCCGGTGAGGTTGGCCGCCATCGCGTTCACGTTGTCGGTGAGGTCCTTCCAGGTGCCGCCCACGCCGGGCACCTGCGCCTGGCCGCCGAGCTTGCCCTCGGTACCCACTTCGCGCGCCACGCGGGTCACTTCCGAGGCGAACGAGTTGAGCTGGTCCACCATCACGTTGATGGTGTTCTTCAGCTCCAGGATCTCGCCCTTGACCTCCACCGTGATCTTCTTGGAAAGGTCGCCGCGCGCCACCGCGGTGGTCACCTCGGCGATGTTTCGCACCTGGCCGGTGAGGTTGCCGGCCATCAGGTTCACGTTGTCGGTGAGGTCTTTCCAGGTGCCGGCGACGCCCGGCACCTGCGCCTGGCCGCCCAGCTTGCCTTCCGAGCCCACCTCGCGGGCCACGCGGGTCACTTCCGAGGCGAACGAGTTGAGCTGGTCCACCATCACGTTGATGGTGTCCTTGAGGGTGAGGATTTCGCCCTTGACGTCCACGGTGATCTTCTTGGAAAGATCGCCGCGCGCCACCGCCACCGTCACCTCGGCGATGTTTCGCACCTGGCCGGTGAGGTTGTCGGCCATCAGGTTCACGTTGTCGGTGAGGTCGGCCCAGGTGCCGGCCACACCGGGCACGGTGGCCTGGCCGCCGAGCTTGCCTTCGGTACCGACCTCGCGCGCCACGCGGGTCACTTCCGAGGCGAAGGAGTTCAACTGGTCCACCATCACGTTGATGGTGTTCTTGAGCTCCAGGATCTCGCCCTTGACCTCCACCGTGATCTTCTTGGAAAGGTCGCCGCGCGCCACCGCGGTGGTCACCTCGGCGATGTTTCGCACCTGGCCGGTGAGGTTGTCGGCCATCAGGTTCACGTTGTCGGTCAGGTCCTTCCAGGTACCGGCGACACCCGGCACCTGGGCCTGGCCACCGAGCTTGCCCTCGGTACCCACTTCGCGCGCCACGCGGGTCACTTCCGAGGCGAACGAGTTCAACTGGTCCACCATCACGTTGATGGTGTTCTTGAGTTCGAGGATCTCGCCCTTGACCTCCACGGTGATCTTCTTGGAGAGGTCGCCGGAGGCGACCGCGGTGGTCACCTCGGCGATGTTGCGCACCTGGCCGGTGAGGTTGTCGGCCATCAGGTTCACGTTGTCGGTGAGGTCCTTCCAGGTGCCGGCGACGCCCGGCACCTGCGCCTGGCCGCCGAGCTTGCCCTCGGTCCCCACTTCGCGCGCCACGCGGGTCACTTCCGAGGCGAAGGAGTTGAGCTGGTCCACCATCACGTTGATGGTGTTCTTGAGCTCCAGGATCTCGCCCTTGACCTCCACGGTGATCTTCTTGGAGAGGTCGCCGGAGGCGACCGCGGTGGTCACCTCGGCGATGTTTCGCACCTGGCCGGTGAGGTTGGTGGCCATCGCGTTGACGTTGTCGGTCAGGTCCTTCCAGGTGCCGGCCACGCCTTTCACGGTCGCCTGGCCACCGAGCTTGCCTTCGGTACCCACTTCGCGGGCCACGCGAGTCACCTCGGAGGCGAACGAGGCGAGCTGCGCCACCATCGTGTTCACCACCTTGCCGATGCGCAGGAACTCGCCGCGCAGCGGGCGACCGTCGATCTCCACCGTCATCGTCTGGGAGAGGTCGCCCTTGGCCACCGCGCCGATCACGCGCGCCACCTCGGCGGTGGGCTGGACCATGTCCTCGATCAGGTCGTTGACCGAGCGGATCGCGCTTTCCCAGCCGCCGGTGGCGGCCTTCACGCGACCGCGCTGGTTGATCCGGCCCTCCTTGCCCACGACCATCGACAGGCGTTCCAGTTCGTCGGTGAGCTGCCGGTTGAAGCCCACCACCTCATTGAACAGGCGTGCCACTTCGACATCCGCGCCGGGGCCGCTCTCGGGCAGGCGCACGCTGAAGTCGCCGCTACGCAGGCTGCGCAAAGCGGCGATGAGCTGGGTACGATCCAGCGTTTCCTGGCAAATTTCGGCGCTCACATGAATCTCCTGTGGTGACAGCACGTCCTGTCCAGGGTCGAATCATGGATACGGCTGCACCCGACAATCGAGGGCGAACCGAGGAGGGTGCACTGCCCACGCTGAACCCATGCTTCAACCGATCAACGCGGTGGGCAGACGCCAGCCCGGCACAAGGGCCGACCGCGCGGCCGTGGCCACGCCATCCAGTGTCCAACGTTCCCCAGGCATTGCCCCGAATGCCTTTCCGCCTTCCATCCGCGCGACCATAGCATGGCGCCGGGTTGGCTTCGCGCAAAAGAGCCCATAGAATGCGGGCGGCTATTCGCAGGTCGCTCCACATTCGGATCGGCTTTGGGGGGTTACAGGGGGCCCACGTGATCCGCCAGACAAGGGGGCGAACTTCGGAATGCCATTGGAGAAGGATGTAGCCGGTTTCCTGCGGTCGACATTCCGGTCCATCTGGTCGATGGAACTGCTGTTCCTGCTGCTGCGCGATCCCGCGCGCCGCTGGTCGTCACAGGAACTGGTCGATGCGCTGCGGGCAAGCGAGCTGGTCGTCAGCCAGGCCGTGGAGTCCCTCCACGCGGCTGGGCTGATCGTGCGCGAGAGCGACGATCTGGTGCGCTACGGCCCGGCGTCCGGAGACCTCCACGAACTGGTCGAAGCCTCCCGCTCCCTGTACCTGCGTTCGCCCGACGCAGTGCTTCGCCTGATCATGCGGTCCCGGTCCGACAACCTCGTCGCGTTCGCCGACGCCTTCCGTTTCCGTAAGGATTAGCGCGTGTCCCAATATTTCGCACCGGCGGTGTACCTGTTGTGCTTCCTGGCTAGCACGGTCTGTGCGCTGATGCTCGGGCGCAGTTTCCACCGGACCCGCGCGGGCCTGCTTTTCTGGAGCGCGCTGTGTTTCCTGCTGCTGGCGCTGCAGAACCTGCTGCTGGTGCTGGACCTGATCGTCTTTCCCGGCTCGGTCGACCTGGCCGTCCCGCGTGGCCTGCTGTCGCTGGCGGCGGTCGCGACGTTGCTGTTCGGCTTCATCTGGAACGGAGAAGGGGAATGACGCTTCTGATCTACTTCCTCTCCGGTGCCGTCACGTTCGGCTTCTTCATCGGCGGCCTGTTCTTCCTGCGGTTCTGGCGGCGTACCGGCGACAAGCTGTTCCTGGCGTTCTCGCTGGCGTTCGGCCTGCTGGGCACGGCCCAGATCGTCATCGCGATGACCAACGTCTATTTCGAGGATCGCAGCGCGGCCTATCTGATACGCCTGGCGGCGTTCGCCATCATCATCGTGGCGATCGGCCGCAAGAACCGGAAGGTCCTGTAGATCGGGCTTCAGCCCATCGTGACTTCTCCGGGCCTGACGAAAGGCGGGCCGCCCGGGCCCCCGCGCTCACCTAGAGATCCAGCGGCTGCAGCATGCGCGCCCGCTCGGCGCGCTCCCACATCTCGTCGAACTGCTGGTGCAACGGTGCCCAGCCCGGGCGGTCGATCCGCGCGGCGCGGCCCTGCGGGCGCTCGGCATCGGGCTGGAACAGGTAGCCGCCACTGTCGGTCAGCAGGTAGGCGGACGGATTGCCCAGGTCGACCTCGTCGACCGGCATGCGCACCTGGATCACGCTGGGCAGCCGCTGCATCAGCAGGATCAACCGGTGGCCATCGCGCAATGCCGTGCCCGGGTCGTTGAGCAGCAGCCGGATCTGCGCGCCGCGTCCGCCGGTGGCGATGCGGCGCAGCTCGGTCAACTCCTCCGCGCCGGCGTAAAGCGAGTCGTCCAGGCGTGGCACGCGGATGTCCAGCTGGCGGCGCGTCGAGGCCAGCAGCACCTGCCGCGCGGCCGCCAGTTCCTCCGGATTGCCGGCCGGCAGGGGCGCGTCCGGAGCGGGGAGGACGCTCAACGGCGCCCCTTGTGAGGCACCAGGTGCCCGTCGTTCACCAGGGCCAGCAACAGCTCGAGGGCATCCTCGCCCGGCACGCCCTGGAAGGCGAGCGAGCGCTCGGCGCACAGGCGACGGGCGAGCTCGGCCGGGGCGGTGTACGCCTGGCCATTGGCGAACAGCACGGCCGCGCGCCGGCTGCGGCTCCAGGCCAGTCGCGACCACGGGTGGCGCAGCAGCGTGGCGCCGCCCTCCAGGCGCTTGCGCAGCGCGGCCGGGGTCACCGGTCTGGCCGGCGGCGCGGGCGACTGCGCGTTGCGGTAGCGGGTGATGAAGCGGCCGAACCAGTCGCGCAAGGTTTCCTCGTCCAGCCCGCCGGCGAAGGGCAGGGCCTCGCGCAGGCGTTGCAGGGCTGCGGCGTCGATCTCGCCGGTCGAGCGTGCGGGCGCGAGGTCTGGGTCGGTGTAGCGCTGCGACTCGTCCAGCCGCTCGGCGAGGTAATCGGCCAGGTCGCCGGTCAGTTCCGCCTGCGACGGCGCGCGCATGCCGACCGAGAAGGTCATGCACGGGCCGCCGAAGGCAACGCCGTCGTGCGGCACGCCCGGCGGCAGGTAGAGCATGTCGCCCGGTTCGAGCAGCCATTCGTGGGTCGGCTCGAACTGCACCAGTTGCTTGAGTTCGACATCCGGACGGAAATCCTTCGGCGCATCCGGATCGGTGCTGATGGCCCAGTGCCGCTGGCCCAGGCCCTGCAGCAGGAACACGTCGTACTGGTCCACGTGCGCGCCGACGCCGCCGCCCGGTTCTGCATAGGAAACCATGACATCGTCGATGCGCCAGCTCGGCAGGAAGCGGAAATGCTCCAGCAGCTGCGCCACGTCGGCATCCCACTTGTCCACGTCCTGCACCAGGAGGGTCCAGTTGCGGTCGGGCGTGCGCGCGAAGTCGGCTTCGTCCAGCGGCCCGGTCTTCACCGACCAGCGCTCGCGCGCCTCGTCGTGGATGATCAGCCGCGACAGCGCGCCGTCCTCGCAGGCCAGGCCGCCCAGGTCGTCCGGCTGCAGCGGCGGCCGGAAATCGGGGAACGCGTTGCGGATGAGCAACGCGCGCTTCTGCCAGTAGTCGCGCAGGAACTGTGCGGGCGCCATGCCCAGCGGCTGTCTGGCCGAGCCGCGGACTTCGATGGGGTAATCGTTCATCGCGACATTGTAAGAGCGCGAGGGTCCCGTGGTGCGCGTCCCCGAGGCGCGGGCCTAGCCGAACGCCGCCACCACGTTGTTGACCCCCAGGCCCAGCACGGCGATCGCCGCCAGCACCGTGGCCACCCGCGCCGGCATGCGCCGCGCGAAGATCGCACCCACCGGCGCCGCAACCACGCCGCCGGCGATCAACCCCAGCACGGCCGTGCCGTGGCTGAGACCGATCATCAGCAGGAAGCTCACGCTGGCGGCGATGCTGACCACGCACTTGGCCAGGTGTACCGTGCCGATCACCATCCGCGGCGTGGCGCCCCGCGCGACCAGCGTGGTGACGGTGAGCGCGCTCCAGCCGCCGCCGGCGATCGCGTCGGCGAAGCCCGCACCCAGGCCCAGCATCGGCGTGCCGCGTGGCACCTCCGGCCCGGGCGGGCGGCCCAGCGCACCGCGCATCAGCAGGAACACGCCCATGCCGAGCAGGTAGGGCGTCAATGCCAGGCGCATCCATTCGGCCGGCACGTGCACCACCACCGCGGCACCGGCCACCGCGCCGATCACGCCGGGAATCGCCAGCACCCAGAACAGCCGCCAGCGCACGTTGCCGGCCAGCCAGTGGCTCAGTCCGGACGCGCCGCAGGTGAAGGCCTCGGCCTGGTGCACGCTGGCGGTGGCGGTCACCGGCGGCACGCCCAGACCGAGCAGCATCGCCGCGGACGCCACGCCATAGGCCATGCCCAGCGCGCCGTCGACCAACTGGGCGAGCGCGCCGACGGCGGCGAAGGTGAGGAACTCGGCGGGAACCATCATCGGCGAGCCAGGATGCAGGGATGACGGGGGTGCCGCGCGCGCTGCCCATGCGCGGTGACTGCGGTGACGAGGGGCTGGTATGTCAACATCTGGAGCAATCCTTTCCCTGGCGCGATCAACGCGCCGCGGGTTTTGTCCGGGCCCATCATTGAGACGTCCAAAAGGACAAGGCCGCGTGAACGCCTGCCGCACCGGTGATGCCGGGCAGCGCTCCGTCGTACCCCGCAACGCCGCCAGTACATGCGTCGTCGCGCGGCGGTCTGGCGGCCCATTGGCCTGATGCGCGTGCTGAGCAGGGAGCACGCCGGCGCGTATACCGGGCTGCTGGCCGGCCACCGGCGGATCGCCCGCTTGTTCGGGCTCCTGCGTGAATGTTCCTGCACACCTGGCCGCGAGCCTTGCTTTAGCCTAGGCCGCCAGCGACTGGAGGAGGGCCCCGTGAACGGAATTGCGCTCGCTGCCGATACAGGTGGCTCCGGGCAGTTGATCGCCCCGCATGGCGGTGTACTCAAGGATCTTTACCTGCCGCCGGCCGAAGCCCAGGCGCTCGGTGCGCGTATCGGCGACCTGCCTTCGCTGGAACTGGACACGCGCCGGTTGTGCGACCTGGAACTGCTGCTCTCGGGTGCGTTCTCGCCGCTGGAAGGTTTCCTTGGCCGCGACGACTACGATGGCGTGGTCCGGGACATGCGCCTGACCGACGGCACGCTGTGGCCGATGCCGATCACGCTGGATGTGGGCGAGGCGTTCGCGGCCGGCCTTGCGCGCGGCAGCGAAGTCGTGCTGCGCGACGGCCGGGGCGTAGCGCTGGCGATACTCGACGTGCAGGACATCTATTGGCCCGACCGGCTGCACGAGGCGCAGCGCGTCTTCGGCACCAGCGACCGCACGCACCCGGGCGTGGCCGAACTGCTCGACCGCACCGGACCGGTCTACCTGGGCGGGCGGGTGCACGGGCTGCAACCGCCCGTCCACCCCGACTTTCCGGAGCTGCGCGACACGCCGCGCAGCCTGCGCGCGTGGTTCGAGGACCAGGGCTGGCACCGCATCGTCGCCTTCCAGACGCGCAACCCGATGCACCGCGCGCACCGCGAACTGACCCTGCGCGCCGCCGAACAGGTCGGCGCCAGGCTGCTGATCCAGCCTTCGGTCGGCCGCACCAAGCCGGACGACGTCGACTACTCCACCCGCGTGCGCTGCTACCGCGCGCTGCTCCCGCACTATCCCGAAGGCCAGGCCAGGCTGTCGCTGCTGCCCCTGGCGATGCGCATGGGTGGTCCGCGCGAGGCGGTGTGGCACGCGATCATCCGCAAGAACTACGGCGCCAGCCATTTCATCGTCGGGCGCGACCACGCGGGACCGGGCAAGGACGCCAACGGCCAGCCGTTCTATGGCCCGTACGAGGCCCAGCAAATGCTGGAGCGGCACCAGGAAGAACTCGGCATCCGCATCGTGCCGTTCCCGGCCATGGTGTACGCGGTCAACCGCGACGCCTACATTCCCGCCACCGAGGTACAGCCCACGGACGAGGTGCGCGACATTTCCGGCACCGAGCTGCGTCGGCGCCTGCGCGAGGGCAGCGAGATCCCCGCCTGGTTCTCCTTCCCCGACGTGGTGGAGATCCTGCGCGAGCAGCATCCGGCAAATACGCAGTAGGCCCGCTCCCTCTCCGCCTCCGGGCGGAGGACCGGAGTGAGGGCTCGCGGGGAGCTACCCCGCATGCCGTTCCGGAGCTCCCGAAAGCCGCCCAGCCCCGGCCTGGTTCCGGAACCTCGCGGGCCAGACCCTCTCCCCGGCGGAGAGAGGGAGCAAGAGCCTGCCGGGCGAGGCGAACGGTCAGGCGGCGTCCGGAAGCGCCGCGCCGCGCTCGCCATTGCGGCACCTGCGGTCACGCGGCCGGACGACATGCCGCGAGGGCACATGGACCCCGCCGGAAATCATTTGTGGCAGATCGCGCGCTCGCCTGGCGTGTCCGGGCTTCCCCCTTGCAGACCATTCCACTTGATGCCTTTCCCGCTGTTCGCCGACCGGTCCCGCCGCCCCCTGCTGGTGGGTGCCGCTGGCGCGGCCGGGCGCAAGGTGGCCGCGTTGCCCAGGCTGGCTGGCGCGCGCCTGTGCGCCTGGTCAGCGCGAACCGGACCTCGCACGATGCGCTCGATCGCGCCGCGGTCCATGCGGTCCGTTCACCTGCGCTGCTGATACTCGGCGAGGTCGCCACGCTGGCGGAGTCGCTGGCGTGGTCCGGCTGCGCCTCCGCCCGGAGTGCGCACCGGGGACACTGGCGACGCGGGCAGGGCCGCCCGCGCTCGCCTGCCGGCACGCCAGGACGACGTGCCCGCCGCGCTCCACCAGGCATGACCCGCTCGCCGGCGCGTCCGCCGGCCACTCTTCCAAGGAGTCACCACCCATGATCTACGACAGCATCCTCGACACCATCGGCAACACGCCGATCGTCAAGCTGCACCGGCTGGCCCCGAAGAACGTCGAGCTTTACGTGAAGGTCGAGGCCTTCAACCCCGCCGGCTCGGTGAAGGACCGCCTCGCGCTGGCGATCATCCTGGATGCCGAACAGCGCGGCACGCTCAAGCCGGGCCAGACCGTGATCGAGGCGACCTCCGGCAATACCGGCGTCGCGCTGGCGGCGGTGTGCGCGGCGCGCGGTTATCCGTTCGTGGCGGTCATGACCGAGACCTTCTCGATCGAGCGGCGCAAGCTGATCCGCGCCTACGGCGGCAAGGTGGTGCTGACGCCCGCGGCCGCGCGGGGCA
This sequence comes from Frateuria soli, assembly GCF_021117385.1. GTDB lineage: Bacteria > Pseudomonadota > Gammaproteobacteria > Xanthomonadales > Rhodanobacteraceae > Frateuria_A > Frateuria_A soli. The sequence continues at coordinate 1,848,596 of NZ_CP088252.1, read as the reverse complement.
CCGGCATGGTGCAGAAGGCCGACGAGCTGGCGAAAAAGTACGGCTGGTTCCTCGCCAACCAGTTCGAGAACCCCGCCAATCCCGCCTATCACCGCAGCACCACGGCGGCGGAGATCCTGCGCGATTTCGCCGGCCGCCGGCTCGACTTCTTCGTCACCGGCTGGGGCACCGGCGGCACGCTGACCGGCGTGGGCGAGGTGCTGAAGGTCGCGCGGCCCGAGGTGAAGATCATCGCCAGCGAACCGGCCGGCGCGGCCTTGCTGTCGGGCAAGGAATGGCAGCCGCACAAGATCCAGGGCTGGACCCCGGATTTCGTTCCGGGCGTGCTGAACCGCAAGGTGGTCGACGAGATCCTGCCCGTGGACGACACGCTCGCCCGCGATACCTCGCGCAAGCTGGCGGAGCAGGAAGGCATCTTCGTGGGCCTCTCTTCCGGCGCCACGCTGGCGGCGGCGCTGCAGGCGGCCAACGACGCGCCGGAAGGCTCGGTGCTGCTGGCGATGCTGCCGGACACTGGCGAGCGCTACCTCTCGACCTTCCTGTTCGAAGGTGTCAACGAGGGCTCGGACGACGTGGAGACGGCAGGCTCCTCGCTGGCCACAAAGGCCACGGCTGCCTGATTCGCGTTGCGCGCGGTGTTGCGGGGCGCCTTGCTCCCCGAGGAGAGAGGGAGCCGAGTCAGGTCGCGGGCGGCACCTCCTCGCGCTACCGCTGCGCGCGCCGGACTTGCGCCGGTCGACCAGCCCACGCTAGCCGCCTCACTGTAGGAGCCCACTCGTGGGCGATGCACTGGCTCCGGAGCCGCATCGGATGAAGAGCATCGCCCACGAGTGGGCTCCTACGAGAGTGCACACGGCCCGTCAGGCCGCGCGGCGTTGTGTGCTGGCGCCACCGTTGTGCGCCGCACTTCGCTGGCCGCAGCCACGCTCGCCCCTCTCACTGTAGGAGCCCACTTGTGGGCGATGCCCTGGTGCCGCATCGGATGAAGAACATCGCCCACGAGTGGGCTCCTACGAGTGCGCGCGCGGCCTGTCAGGCGGTGCGGCGTTGTGTGCTGGCGCCACCGTTGTGCGCCGCACTTCGCTGGCCACAGCCACGCTCGCCCCTCTCACTGTAGGAGCCCACTCGTGGGCGATGCTCTGGCTCCGGACCCGCATCGGATGAAGAGCATCGCCCACAAGTGGGCTCCTACGAGAGTGCACACGGCCCGTCAGGCCGCGCGGCGTTGTGTCCTGGCGCCACCACTGCACGCGCCGCACTTCGCTAGCCGCAGCCACGCTCGCCCCTCTCACTGTAGGAGCCCACTTGTGGGCGATGCTCTGGCTCTGATGCCGCATCGGATGCAGAGCATCGCCCACGAGTGGGCTCCTACGAGACTGCACACGGCCCGTCAGGCCGCGCGGCGTTGTGCGCTGGCGCCACCGTTGTGCGCCGCACTTCGCTGGCCGCAGCCACGCTCGCCCCTCTCACTGTAGGAGCCCAATCGTGGGCGATGCTCTGGTGCCGCATCGGATGAAGAGCATCGCCCACGAGTGGGCTCCTACGAGTGCGCGCGCGGCCCGTCAGGCGGTGCGGCGTTGTGTGCTGGCGCCACCGTTGTGCGCCGCACTTCGCTGGCCACAGCCACGCTCGCCCCTCTCATTGTAGGAGCCCACTCGTGGGCGATGCTCTGGCTCTGATGCCGCATCGGGAGGATCGCCCACGAGTGGGCTCCTACGAGTGCGCGCGGGGCCGTCAGGCGGCGCGGCGGTTGCGTGTCCTGGCGCCACCGCTGTGCGCGCCCAGCTCCCACTGGTCGATCAGTTTGCGCCCCACGCGCGCCAGCGCCTCGATCGCCGGCAGCAGCTCGCGGCCCAGCGGCGTCAGGGCGTACTCGGCCGAGGGCGGCGAGGTATCGAGCACGCGCCGCGTCACCAGTCCGCGCGATTCCAGTTCGCGCAGACGCGCGCTGAGCACGCGCGCGGAGATGCGCGGGATGTCGTGGCGCAACTCGCCGAAGCGGCGCGGCTCGGCGCTCAGGTACCAGATCACGTTCGGCGCCCACGCGCCGCGCAGCAAGGACAGGCTTTCGGTGAGCGGGCACGCCGGCGGCGGCGCGGCGACTTTGCTCTGGCGCAGTGGCAGGCCCATGGAGGCGTTCCTCGGTAACCGTGGAGATACCACATTCTGGCACTAATCCATGGTTAGGTGGTATCCATCAGTAACCTCGTGCGGGTAGGATGCGCGCCACGTCCAAGGACGTCCCACCCCCACGAAGGAGAGTCATCCATGAAGCTCTACTACATGCCCGGCGCCTGCTCGCTTTCCCCGCACATCGTCGCGCGCGAGGCCGGCATCGACCTTCAGCTGGTGAAGGTCGACGGCAAGACCAAGCGCACCGAGGACGGTGCCGATTTCCTGGCGATCAACCCCAAGGGCTACGTCCCCGCGCTGGAACTGGACGACGGCCAGCTGCTCACCGAAGGCCCGGCAATCGTGCAGTACCTGGCCGACCTCAGGCCCGCCTCGGGCCTGGCGCCGGCCAACGGCACGCTGGCACGCTACCGGCTGCAGGAAGTGCTCGGCTACATCAACTCCGAGATCCACAAGTCCTACAGCCCGCTGTTCAAGCCGGACACGCCCGAGGCGACGCGGCAGGAGCGCAAGGAGTACCTGCGCAAGCGCTATGCCTTGATCGAGAGCGCGCTGGCGACGCATCCGTGGCTGCTCGGCGAGCAGTTCACCGTGGCCGACGCCTACCTGTTCACCGTGACCAACTGGGCGCGGCATGTGGACCTGGACCTGTCCGACTTCCCGGCAATCCAGGCGTTCCAGAAGCGCATGCTCGAGCGGCCGGCGGTGCAGGCGGTGATGGATGCCGAGGGACTGGCGCGGCGGGCGACCGCGGCTGCCTGAGGTATCGGCGCGGCGAAGGGTGTGGCCTCTCGACCCTCCTTCGCTACGCTCGGGATGATCGACGGGTTCTTGCGAGCGTTACTGCAAGGGCCGGACCCTCACCCCAACCCCTCTCGCGGACCCTGATCCCTCTCCCGCCGGGAGAGGGTGCCCGAAGGGCGGGAGAGGGTTCGGGCGGAGCGGTGGCTACACCCAACCCTTCGACTCCGGCCCCGCGGGCCTACGCTCAGGGCGAACGGCTGATGGGTGGGCGGTTACCCAAGTTGCGGCGACAGTTGCGGCGACTCCACAAGAACACCGTTCGCCCTGAGCGTAGCGCAGCGAAGTCGAAGGGCCCGCCCCGCACGGATCAGACTTCGCGCGCCAACCCCTCGGCCAAGCCCACATACCCACCCGGCGTCAGCTCCAGCAACCGCTGCTTCGCCTCGCCCGGCAAGGCCAGCCCCTCGATGAAGGTACGCATGGATTCGCGCGTGATGCCCTGCCCACGCGTCAGCGCCTTCAACTGCTCGTACGGCTCCGGCAAGCCATACCGCCGCATCACCGTCTGCACCGCCTCGGCCAGCACTTCCCAGCTCGCATCGAGATCGGCGGCAAGCCGCTCCGCATTCACGGTCAGCTTGCCCAGGCCTTTCTGCAGCGACTCCAGCGCCACCAGCGTGTGCCCGAACGCCGTCCCCAGCGCGCGCAGCACGGTCGAATCGGTGAGGTCGCGCTGCCAGCGGCTGATCGGCAGCTTCTCGGCGAAGTGGCCCAGCAGCGCGTTGGCGAGCCCGAAGTTGCCCTCGGCGTTCTCGAAGTCGATCGGGTTGACCTTGTGCGGCATCGTGGAGGAGCCGACCTCGCCCGCCTTCAGCGCCTGCCTGAAGTAGCCCAGCGAGATGTAGCCCCAGATGTCGCGCGCCAGGTCGATCAGGATGATGTTCGCGCGGCGCACCGCGTCGCAGTACTCGGCCACGCCGTCGTGCGGCTCGATCTGCGTGGTGTAGGCGTTGTAGTCCAGCCCCAGGCTCTCGACGAAGCGGCGCGAGAACGCGCGCCAGTCCAGCTCCGGATAGGTGATCGCATGGGCGTTGTAGTTGCCCACCGCGCCGTTGATCTTGCCGGGGATCTCCACCGCCGCCAGCTGCGCGCGCTGGCGCTCCAGGCGCGCCACCACGTTGGCCAGCTCCTTGCCCAGCGTGCTCGGCGAAGCGGTCTGGCCGTGCGTGCGCGAGAGCATCGGCAGCCCGGCGTTGGCATGCGCCATCTCGCGCAGGCGGGCGATGATGCGGTCGAACGTCGGCAGCAGCACGCCCTCGCGCGCGTCGCGCAGCATCAGCGCGTAGGAGAGGTTGTTGATGTCCTCGCTGGTGCAGGCGAAGTGCACGAACTCCCGGGCCTGGGCCAGCGCCGGATCGGCGCCGATGCGCTCCTTGATGAAGTACTCGATCGCCTTGACGTCGTGGTTGGTGGTCGATTCGATGTCTTTCACGCGCTCGCCGTCGGCCACGCTGAAATCGCTGGCGATGGCGCGCAACTGGTCGACCTGCGCGCCGGAGAAGGGCTGCAGCTCCACGATGGCGCCTTCGGCGGCCAGCGCCAGCAGCCACTCGATCTCCACCTGCACGCGCCGGTGCATCAAGCCGAATTCGCTGAAGATCGGGCGCAGCGCCTCGACCTTGCCGGCATAGCGGCCATCCAGCGGCGACAGGGCGGTAAGTGCGTGGGTGGACATTCGGCAGGTTCCGGCAAGGGGAAACGCGGCATTTTACATCCCGCGGCCGCCCCCCGTAGGAGCCCACTCGTGGGCGATGCCCTTTGCTTCGATCCCGACCAGGAGAGCATCGCCCACAAGTGGGCTCCTACGAAGGCGCACCTTGCTCCAGGTCATTGCCATCGGGCCGACGCGGGCGCATCTATAGTCCTTTCGACTTTGCACAAGGAACCCGCCATGGCCGACTTCCGCACCGAACACGACAGCATGGGCGAGCTGAAGGTCCCCGCCGATGCGCTCTACGGCGCCCAGACCCAGCGCGCGATCGACAACTTCCCGATCTCCGGCCTCGCCCTGCCGCGCGATTTCATCCGCGCGCTGGGCCTGATCAAGGCCGCCGCCGCGGCGGCCAACCTGGCGCTGGGCCACCTGAAGAAGGGCCAGGCCGCGGCGATCCGCAAGGCGGCGCTGGCGGTGGCGGAAGGGCGGTACGACGCGCAGTTCCCGATCGACGTGTTCCAGACCGGCTCGGGCACCAGCACCAACATGAACGCCAACGAGGTGATCGCCCACCTGGCCGCGCAGGGCGGGGCGAAGGTGCACCCCAACGACCACGTCAACTACGGCCAGAGTTCCAACGACGTCATTCCCACCGCCATCCACGTCAGCGCCACGCTGGCCACCAGCGAACGCCTGCTGCCGGCGCTGAAGCACCTGAAGAAGGCGATCGACAAGCGCGCCCGCGAGCTGAGGAACGTGCCCAAGACCGGCCGCACCCACCTGATGGATGCGATGCCGGTGACCTTCGGCCAGGAACTGTCCGGCTGGTCGGCGCAGATCGGTTCGGCCATCGAGCGCATCGAGGATGCCCTCAAGCGCATGCGCCGCCTGCCGCAGGGCGGCACAGCGGTCGGCACCGGCATCAACGCCGACCCCAGGTTCGGTCCCGCGGTCGCGGGCGAGCTGAAGTCGCTGACCGGCGTGCGCTTCGAGTCGGCCGGAAACTTCTTCGAGGGCATGGCCGCGCAGGACGCGGCGGTCGAACTCTCCGGCGCGCTCAAGACCCTCGCCGTCGCGCTGATGAAGATCGCCAACGACCTGCGCTGGATGAACTCAGGCCCCCTGGCCGGCCTGGGCGAGATCGAACTGCCCGCGCTGCAGCCGGGCTCCTCGATCATGCCCGGCAAGGTCAATCCGGTGATCCCGGAGGCCACCGCGATGGTCGCCGCCCAGGTGATCGGCAACGACGCGGCGATCACCATCGGCGGCCAGTCCGGCAACTTCCAGCTCAACGTGATGCTGCCGATGATCGCCTACAACCTGCTGCAGTCGATCGACATCCTCGCCAACGTCACCCGTCTGCTCGCCGACAAGGCCATCGCCGGCTTCAAGGTCAACCGCGAGCGCGTCAACCAGGCGCTGGCCATGAACCCGATCCTGGTCACCGCGCTCAACCCGGTGATCGGCTACGAGAAGGGCGCCGCCACCGCCAAGCAGGCCTACAAGGAAAAGCGCCCGATCCTGGACGTGGCGCTGGAAACCACCGGGCTCTCGAAAGACGAATTGAAGAAACTCCTCGACCCCACCGCACTCACCCGCGGCGGCATCCACGGCGAATAAGCCGTCCAAAAGCGGCTGCGGGTACGGCAAGGGGGCCCACCTGCTGGTTGTAGGAGCCCACTTGTGGGCGATGCTCTAGCGCTTGATGGGAGCCGAGGGGCATCGCCCACAAGTGGGCTCCTGCAAGGGCCTCGTGGAAGGGTCTGCTGACCCGACTATCGACCCGACCCCTGCACCACCCTCCCGACCGCCCAATCCCCAGCCCGCCCACCCGGCACTACCCGCCACCCAGGCGCAAGCTCGAGCGTCCACCCCTTCCCCCGCAACTCGCCCGCCTCCGCACCCCGCGCAGGCGCGGGCACGGTCAGCAGCCTCCAGTCCGGCGCCATCAACGCGCCGCCGTCGATGGTGATCGAGCCCCAGTCGTCGATCACGTGCATGGTCGGATAGACCGTCCCCGCATCCCCCAGCGGCATCAGGTTGCTCGGATTGAACTGCACCTTCATGTGCTCGAGCGGCAGCTTGAGCACCGGCCCGGTCACCAGTTGCGCCCGGAACAGCGCCGCCTGCCGGGCCCGCGCATCGGCCCGGGCGCGCTCGGCGGCCAGCAGGGCAGGGCCGTCGTAGCGCGCGGCCAACTTCCCGACATCCGGCGCGGACGCCATGTCGACCTTCAACGTTCCAGCCAGCATGCGCGCCGGCGAGCCGCCCGACACGATCGCCTTGCGCCAGCCGCGCCGGTAGCGGTCCAGCAGGATGCCGTACGCCGGTCCGGTCGCGTAGGCGAACGAGCGCACGAAACTGGTGTCGTTCTTCGGGTGCCAGGCCAGGTCCCACCGTGCCATCGCCACCTGCGCGGCTGGCGTGCGGTTGCCCACCATCACGCCGGTGTACTCGGCCAACCCCTCGTTGCGCTCGACCGCGGTCTCGGCCTTTTCCGCGCCCGGAAAGCGCCGGTAGCGCGCGGCGCGGAAGGCCAGCGCATCGGCGGCGTGCGCGCGGCGCGCGACATCGGTCGTGGCCGCGAGCGCCGCATCCAGCGCCCGCCATTCCAACTGCAGGGTGTAGCGACCATCCAGCGAATCGAGGTGCGCGTTGTCGCTCTCGCGCGCGGCCAGCCCGAGCTCGTCCTGCACGCGGTGGAAGGCCTCGTGCGCCATGATCGTGTGGCGCTGCGCCGCGTCCTCCTTCAGCGGCCAGAGCATCTCGGTCCAGTGCACGCCCGCCCAGTCCACGGCGGTGTTGGCGATCGCCTGGTCCGCCGGCAGCTTGCCCACGTACACGCCGCCGGCGGCACGCAGTCGGCCTTCGCCATCCGGCTGGTTGGCGACCACCCGGCGCGAGCCCGGCTCCACCAGCAGGATCGGTCCGCACAGCGACTTGCCCCACAGGCGGCCACCATCGGCGTGGCACAACTGCGAGGCTTCCCTGAAGTAGCGGCCGGCGAGGGCCGGCTCGATGGCCGGCGCGGCGGCCCCCGCCACGGCGGGCGTCAGCGCCATCAGCGCGCACCAGGGCAAAACGGAGCGAAGCGACATGCGTGTCTCCCTGTCAGCGAAGGATCGACGGCTTGCCGGCCGAGTCTAGCGCCGCGTCCGTCGGCCACCCCGTGCCGCCCGTCACCCCCGGAAAGCCCCCGCAGGCCCGCTGGCTATACTCGGCATCTGCCCTCAAGGAGAGCCGGCCATGAACGCCCCCACCCGCATCGACACCACCCGCGTGATCCGCGCCCCGCGCGGCAGCACGCTCACCTGCAAGAGCTGGCTCACCGAGGCGCCCTACCGGATGATCCAGAACAACCTCGACCCCGAGGTGGCGGAGAACCCGGCCGAACTGGTGGTCTACGGCGGCATCGGCCGCGCCGCGCGCAACTGGGAATGCTTCGACGCCATCCTACGCAGCCTGCGCGAGCTCAACGACGACGAAACCCTGCTGGTGCAGTCCGGCAAGCCGGTCGGCGTCTTCCCGACTCACCCGGACGCCCCGCGCGTGCTCATCGCCAACTCCAACCTGGTGCCGGCCTGGGCCACCTGGGAGCACTTCAACGAGTTGGATAAGAAGGGCCTGATGATGTACGGCCAGATGACGGCCGGCAGCTGGATCTACATCGGCTCGCAGGGAATCGTGCAGGGCACCTACGAAACCTTCGTGGAGATGGGCCGCCAGCACTACCACGGCAGCCTCAAGGGCAAGTGGATTCTCACCGCGGGCCTGGGCGGCATGGGCGGCGCGCAGCCGCTGGCCGCGAGCCTGGCCGGCGCCTGCTCGCTCACCATCGAATGCCAGCAGAGCCGCATCGACTTCCGCCTGAAGACCCGCTACGTCGACGAGCAGGCCACCGACCTGGACGACGCGCTGGCGCGCATCCAGAAGTACACGAAAGCCGGCGAAGCCAAATCCATCGCGCTGCTGGGCAACGCGGCCGAAGTTTTACCTGAGCTGGTGCGCCGCGGCGTGCGTCCCGACGCCGTCACCGACCAGACCAGCGCGCACGACCCGGTCAACGGCTACCTGCCGCTCGGCTGGACGGTGGAACAGTGGTTCGAGCGCCGCAAGAGCGACCCCAACGGCACCCGCGACGCCGCCAAGCGCTCGATGAAGGTGCACGTGGAAGCCATGCTCGCCTTCCACGCCAAGGGCATCCCCACCTTCGACTACGGCAACAACATCCGCCAGATGGCCAAGGATGAGGGCTGCGAGAACGCCTTTGCCTTTCCGGGGTTCGTGCCGGCCTTCGTGCGGCCGTTGTTCTGCCGGGGTGTCGGGCCGTTCCGCTGGGTCGCGCTATCGGGGGATCCGGAGGACATCTACAAGACCGACCAGAAGGTCAAGGAGCTGATTCCGGACGACAAGCACCTGCACAACTGGCTGGACATGGCGAAGGAGCGGATCAGCTTCCAGGGGTTGCCGGCGCGGATCTGCTGGGTGGGGCTGGGGCAGCGAGACAAGCTGGGGTTGGCGTTCAATGAGATGGTGCGGAAGGGGGAGTTGAAGGCGCCTGTTGTTATTGGGCGGGATCATCTGGATTCGGGGTCGGTGGCCAGTCCGAATCGGGAGACCGAGGCGATGAAGGATGGGAGTGATGCGGTGTCGGATTGGCCGTTGCTCAATGCGATGCTCAATACCGCCGGTGGCGCGACCTGGGTGTCGCTGCACCATGGCGGCGGCGTGGGCATGGGCTACAGCCAGCATGCCGGCGTAGTGATCGTGTGCGATGGGAGTGAGGCGGCAGACAAGCGCATCGCCCGCGTGCTTTGGAACGACCCTGCCAGTGGCGTGATGCGCCATGCGGATGCCGGCTACGACATCGCCATCGAGTGCGCCAACGAGCAGGGCTTGAACCTGCCGATGATCTAAGCCCAGGTTCCCGCGCGGCAGCAGCGTGCCCCGGCCGCCACTTGAAGCGCATCCGCCTGCGTGCCATATTCGTCTCCGAATTTGGAGACGAATATGGAAGCCATCCTGGCCGGCGCCAGCATCAGCATCACCGAGCTCAAGCGCAACCCCAGCGCCGTGATCGAGGCGGCCGACGGCGAGTCGGTCGCCGTGCTGGTGCACAACAAGCCCAGCGCCTACCTGGTGCCCGCGGAAACCTACAAGCGTCTGCTCGATCGTCTGGAAGACCTGGAGCTCGCCGAGCTGGTGCGCCAGCGCAAGGGCGAGCGCCGGGTCAAGGTCAAGCTCGATGACCTATAGCCTGGAGTTCGTCGAGTCCGCGCTCAAGGAATGGCGCAAGCTTTCGCCCGACATCCGCGCGCAACTGAAGAAAAAGCTGGCCGAGCGGCTGGAGCATCCCCACGTGCCCGCCGCCCGGCTGCATGGCATGCCCGACTGCTTCAAGATCAAGCTGCGCGCCTCTGGCTACCGGCTGGTGTACCAGGTGCACGACAAGGTGCTGGTGGTGACCGTGGTGGCCGTAGGGAAACGGGAGAAGGGGTTGACCTATCTTGCGGCGAAGAAACGCGTGTAAGGTCATCTCTGTCGTGACAGGCAAATCACGCCGCTTACGACAAAGCGATCTGCAGGAAGACCGCGGCTAACAGGGGCGTTAGATGAGTGCAGGCAAGTTCAACGAGGACTCCCGGGTCAAGATACCCGCCTTGCTCCATCTCGCCCGACTCGGCTACGACTATCTGTCCCTGAAACAGGCGCACTGGGACCCGCGCACCAACATCTTCCCCGAGCTCTTCGAGGCCGCGCTCCTGCGGATCAACCCCGACCTGCGGCGCGAGGACATTCCGCCGCTGCTCGACGAGATCCGGCTCGACCTGCAGCACGAGGACCTTGGCAAAGCGTTCCACAAGCGCCTGGTGGCGCGCGCTGGCCTGCGCCTGATCGACTTCGAGAACGCGGGTAACAACAGTTACCACGCCGTCACCGAGCTGCCCTTCGAGAACGGCGAAGACAGCTTCCGGCCGGACATCACGCTGCTGGTCAACGGCTTGCCGTTGGCGATCATCGAGGTAAAGAAGCGCATGAATCCCGGCGGAGTGCTCGAAGAGCGCCGTCGCATGGACCGACGTCATGCGAATCGCAAGTTCCGGCACTTCTTCAACCTGATCCAGTTGCAGGTGTTCTCCAACAACATGGAGTACGACGAGGCGGCGATCGACCCGGTGCAGGGCGCGTTCTATGCCGCCTCCACCTACGGCGAGGCGCACTTCAACTACTTCCGCGAGGAGCGCCAGTCCGAACTGGCGGGTGCCCTTGGGGTGCTGTCCGAAGGAAACGAGGACGCCGTCCTCACCGATACCAACCTGGCCAGCATCAAGGGCACACCGGAATTCGAGCGGAACAAGGCGCCCGACACGCCGACCCACCGGCTGCTCACCTCACTTTTCAGCCGGCAACGTCTGGCCTTCCTCCTGCAATACGCTTTTGCGTGGCTGGATGAGGAAGAGGGCGTCCAGAAGCACGTCATGCGTTACCCGCAGCTGTTCGCCACGCTGGCCATCCGTGATCGCCTGGCGGCTGGCGTGCGGAAAGGCATCATCTGGCACACCCAGGGCAGCGGCAAAACCGCGCTGGCCTATTACAACGTCCGCTTCCTCACCGACTGGTTCCAGCGGCGCGGGCAGGTGCCGCGCTTCTACTTCATCGTCGACCGCCTCGACCTGCTCAGGCAGGCCCGCGACGAGTTCCGGCTGCGCGGTCTCACCGTGCACGTGATCGACAGCCGTGACGCTTTCGCGCGCGACATCAAACGGAGCGGCGCTGCCCGCAACGACCGTGGCGCCGCCGAAATCACCGTGGTCAACATCCAGAAGTTCAAGGACGACCCGGACGTTGCCGCCGAAAGCGACTACAACCTCGCCGTGCAACGCGTGTACTTCCTCGACGAGGTGCACCGCAGCTACAACCCCCGGGGCAGCTTCCTCGCCAACCTGGAGCAGTCCGACCGCATCGCGATCAAGATCGGCCTAACCGGCACCCCGCTGATCGGCGAGCAGCTGCAGTCGAAGACGCTGTTCGGCGACTACATCCACAAGTACTACTACAACGCCTCCATTGCTGACGGCTACACGCTGCGCCTGATCCGCGAGGAGATCGCCACCCGCTACAGGATGCAGCTGCAACAGGCCCTGGCCGATATCGAGGTGCAACAGGGCGGCATCGACCGCAAGGCGCTCTACGCCCACCCGCGTTTCGTCGGCGCCATGCTCGATTACATCCTGGGCGACTTCGAGCGCTCCCGCATCGCCTTTGGCGACGACAGCATCGGCGGCATGGTGATCTGCGACAGTGCCGAGCAGGCGCGCGAGCTGCATGGGCAGTTCGAACGGCTCATGGCTCATCGTGCGCCGGTCACCGTCGCCGAGCCCGCCAATGATGCCGACTACCGCCCGCGCCGCGTCGCCGACGATGCCGCGGCCTACGCGGGCACGCCGCTCAGTGCCTCACTGATCCTGCACGATGAGGGTGACAAGCAGTGGCGCGAGGACCAGGTCAAGGCCTACAAGAAGGGCCGTATCGACCTGCTGTTCGTCTACAACATGCTGCTGACCGGCTTCGACGCCCCCCGGCTCAAGAAGCTCTACTTCGGCCGGGTCATCCGCAACCACAACCTGTTGCAGGCGCTCACCCGGGTCAACCGCCGCTACCGAGGTTTCCGCTACGGCTACGTGGTCGACTTTGCCGACATCCAGCGCGAGTTCGACCAGGCCAACCGGGACTACTACGACGAGCTCACCGCCGAACTGGGCGACGAGATCACGCACTACAGCAACTTGTTCAAGACCGAGGCGGAGATTCGCGCGGACGTCGAGGCGATCCGCGAGGCGCTGTTCGCCTTTTCGCTGGACGACGCCGAGCTGTTCTCCGAGCAGGTGGGCCAGATCCAGGATCGGGAGCAACTGCGGGCCATCGTCCGGGCGCTTGCGCTGGCGCGCGAGCTGTACAACCTGATCCGCCTGGGTGGTCATGACCAGCTTGCCGGCCTGCTCGACTTCCACAAGCTGCGCCAACTGCACGTCGAGGCACAGCACGCGCTCGCGGCACTGAACCTCAAGCACCAGCTGGAGCACGCACAGGACACTGCCGGCCTGCTCAACCAGGCGCTGGAGGATGTCGTCTTCAGGTTCGAGAAGGTCGGCGAGGCCGAGCTCAAGCTGGCCGACGAACTCAAGGACATCCTGCGTCGCACCCGCGAGACGCTCGCGGCCACGGACGATCCGCAAGACCCGGCCTGGATCAGTCTCAAGGACGAGCTCGAGCGCCTGTTCAAGGCCAAAAAGCTCAGCGAAGTGAGCCAGCAGGAGATGCAGGCCAACATCGAGACGCTCCGCAGCATCGAGCGGCACGCCCGCGAGCTCAACCAGGCCAATGCCAACCTGGCGGCACGTTACGGCGGCGACGCCAAGCTGATGCGCGTGCACAAGCGCCTGCTGGACATGCCCCGCCTGGGTACCAGCCAGACCCGGCTGCACGCCGCCCTCCATGCCGCCAAGCAGGCCGCCGACCGTGCCGTGCTCGCCAACCGCGAGCTGCTCGGCACGCCGGACTATTTCGAAAAGCAGCTCATGCCGATCATCGTGCGCTCGTTCCGGGAGGCCCAGCCGCCCGGTCCGGACGCCGACACCTGCCGCCTGATCCACCGGCTGCTGGCCAGCGAATACCTCAACGAATCGCAGGGACGACTGCCGTTCCGCTGAGCCGATCTGGAACTGGCCGCATCGACCGGCGCATGCTAACGTGCATTGCAAATGCGACGCACGAGGATTCTGCCCATGAAAACCGCCAACATGCCCTCCCTGCGCGTTGACCCGGCGTTGCGCGAAGCCGCCGAAGCCGTGCTCCGCGAGGGCGAGAGCCTGTCCAGCTTCATGGAGCAATCGGTGCGCGACGAGGTGAACCGGCGCCGGAGCCAGGCCGAGTTCATCGCCCGCGGCCTGGCGGCGCGGGAAGAGGCCGCGCGCACCGGCGTGTACTACACCGTCGACGAGGTCATGGGCTCGTTACGCAACATGCTGAAAGACGCCAAGGCGAAGAAGCGCTCGTGAGCCACCAGCTCCGGTTTGCCGAGGCCGCGCTGCGGGATATCGAAAGGCTCTACCGGTTTCTCGCCGACCAGGACATACCGGCCGCCGAGGCAGCCCTCGATGCGCTCGACAAGGGCTGGGGTCTGCTGAGCCGCTTTCCGTTCTCCGCCCGTAAGGCCGACCCGGCCAACCCCTTTTTGCGCGAACTGCTCATCCCCTTCGGCGGGGCCGGCTACGTCGCCCTGTTCGAGATCACCGACAGCACCATCGTCACCATCCTCGCCGTGCGCCACCAGCGCGAAGACGACTACCACTGAGCGGCAGCACCCGCCCATCACCACACAGAAAGACATGACCTCCAGCTACCAGCAACAGACCCGCGACCTGATCGACGGCCTCAAGGCCGTGTGTGCCCAGAACGGCCTGGGCAACGACGGCAACGAATACAAGATCATCGTGCAGACCTTTCTCTACAAGCTGCTTAGCGACAAGTTCGCCTATGAGATGAAGCGGCTTGAACCTAGGCTGGCTAGCGCCAGCGACTGGATCGCCGCCTGGCAAGCCATGCCCGCCGCCGAGCGCGACATGCTTGGTCTGCAGCTGGATGCAGACGTGCCGCGACTCACGGCAGCACAACTCCTCCCCAGCCTGTTCAACCGCCAGAGTGAGCACGGCTTCGCCAAGCTGTTCGATGACACGCTGATCGCCATCGCCGTGGCAAACAACGACATCTTCGCGGTGCATACAGAGGGGAACGAGACGGAGCCTCTATTTGAACGCCTGATCGAGAGAAACGTCCGGGGAGGCGATGAAAAGCGTGACGGTTTTGTGCGCGCGATGTTCAACAAGCTGGTCGGCGTTAGCTTCGAGCACCTGTTCGAGCAAAAGTACGACTTCTATGCGGCCCTGTTCGAGTACCTGATCAAGGACTACAACAAGGACAATGGCGGTAAATACGCCGAGTACTACACACCCCACGCGGTGGCGACCATCATGGCCGACATCCTGGTGCCGCCGGACCAGCGGGGCAGGGTGAAGGACGTCACCTGCTACGACCCGGCCTCTGGCTCCGGCACCTTGCTGATGGCTCTGGCCCATGCGATCGGTGAGCAGAATTGCAGTATTTTTTCGCAGGACATCTCACAGAAATCCTCCAGCCTGTTACGTCTGAACCTCGTGCTCAACAAGCTGGTGCACTCCATCCCGCACATCACCCAGGGCAACACCATCCTGCATCCGGTGCACCGCGACCCGGTCTCGCCCAGCCGGCTGCGCCAGTTCGACTACATCGTGTCCAATCCGCCGTTCAAGATGGACTTCTCCGACTTCCGCGACGACCTGGACACCGACGCCAACGCGGCACGGTTCTTCGCCGGCATCCCCAAGGTGCCAAACAAGGCGAAGGACAAGATGGCGATCTACCTCCTGTTCATCCAGCACATCATCGCCAGCCTCAAGCCCGGCGGCAAAGCGGCCATTGTGGTGCCGACCGGCTTTATCACGGCGGCGAACGGAATCGAGCTGAAGATCCGCCAGAAGCTGGTGGACGAGAAGCTGATCGCCGGCGTGGTGTCCATGCCCAGCAACATCTTCGCCACCACCGGCACCAACGTGTCGATCCTGTTCCTGGACGCTAGCCAGCGCGAGCAGGTGGTGCTGATCGACGCCTCCGCGCTCGGCGAGAAGGTGAAGGAGGGCAAGAACCAGAAGACCCTGCTCAGCCATGCCGAGGAACAGCGGATCGTGGAGACCTTCAACGCCCGCGAGGCGGTGGAGGATTTTTCGGTGGTGGTGGGGTATGAGGAGATTGCGGGGAAGAATTATTCGCTGAGCGCGGGGCAGTATTTCGACGTAAAGATTGAGTACGTGGACATCACGCCGGAGCAATTTACCGAGAGAGTCAATGGCTATAGCCAAAGGCTGCAAGATCTCTTTGCTGAATCGCGAGACTTGGAGCAAGCCATAGGCGAGAAGCTGCAGGGGTTGATCTGTGGCTAAGCTCAGACCGCAGTCGTTCTCAGAACTCTATGAGATGAGCTCAGGCATCTCCACCAGTGCCGCGCAGGCTGGTCACGGCGCGCCATTCCTGTCCTTTTCCACGGTCTTCAACCACTACTTCGTGCCCGACGTCCTTCCTGATCGGATGGACACCTCAGAATCCGAGCAAAGCAGGTACTCAATCCGAGCGGGTGACGTATTCCTGACCCGGACGAGTGAGACAGTCGACGAGCTCGGCATGAGCTGCGTGGCACTCAAGGACTTTCCGCAAGCCACCTACAGCGGCTTCCTCAAGAGGCTTAGGCCTAAAGCGCCGGGGCTTACAGACCCCAAGTTCATGGCCTTCTATCTGAGAAGTCCACTGTTTCGCAAAACCATGACCAACAACGCGGTCATGGTGCTGAGGGCGAGCCTCAACGAAAATATCTTTTCATATCTTGATCTGCTACTTCCAGATTTGGATACGCAGGCCAGCATTGGCGAGTTCCTGCACTTGTTGATGTCCATGATCGACCTCAACAACCGCATCAACGCCGAGCTGGAGGCGCTGGCAAAGACGATCTACGACTACTGGTTCGTGCAGTTCGACTTCCCCGATGCCCAGGGCCGCCCCTACAAGTCCAGCGGCGGCGCGATGGTCTGGAACGGCACCCTCAAGCGGGAGATCCCGGCGGGGTGGGACGCAGGCTCGCTGGAGGCGCTCGGAAAGATCGCAGGCGGAAGCACGCCTTCCACAGCGGAGGCCGCTAACTTCGGGCAAGGCATGATCCCGTGGATAACGCCCAAGGACCTATCGAACAACAAGGGGAACAAATTCATAGCGCGGGGCGAAACCGACGTGTCCGAGGCGGGCATGCGCGCGGCCTCGTTGACGTTGTACCCGGCAGGCACGGTGCTTATGAGCTCCCGCGCGCCAGTCGGCTATCTGGCCATTGCCTTGAATCCGGTGACGACAAACCAGGGGTTCAAGTCGTTCGTGCCATCCAAGGGCTATGGCACATCGTTCGTCTACTACGCGGTCAAGCGAGCGTTGCCCACGATCATCCAGCATGCGTCCGGTTCCACCTTCGTGGAGATCTCCGGTGGCGTGCTTAAGTCCGTGCATGCCGTTCTCCCGGACAAGGCTGTAACAAGTGCTTTTTGCAGCGCGATTGAGCCGATCGTGCAGCGCCAGAAACTGGCGGAGTTGGAGAATGTTGAACTCACCCAACTCCGCGACTGGCTCCTCCCCCTGCTGATGAACGGCCAGGTGCGCGTGGCATGACCGTCTTGCGTTGCACCGCCAAGCTGCTCAAGCGCCTGAAGCAACCGGCCAAGCCACCGGAGCCCGCGCCGCAGGCCAACCCGCTGGGCGAGTGGTATGCGGATATCGACTTCTGGCACCGCCAGCCGTTCGTGGTGATGCTCAATGCGGCCACCGGCGCGGTGCTGATGCTGTCTGGCAACGCCGCCGGCCTGCGCCGATGCCATGAGCGCGCGCTGCTGCAGTTCGCCTCGCTGTGCGAGCTGTACGGCCTGCACGGCCCGGCAGTGGACGCCGAGCTGCACGGCTTCCACGCCGGATTCGCCTTCGCCGCCACTCGCGACCGCAGCCTGCTGTCCTCCCTCAACCAGCGCAAGTTCGAGTGCTGGATGGCCCTGGAACACACCGACCGCACGCCAGCCTCGGTGGCTGCCCAGGACTGGAACGGACTGTTCAAGCATCCCGCCCTGGGCCGCAACCAGCGTCACGGCATGGAATATCACCGCCCGCTTGACCTGCTGCGCCAGCACCTGCTGCCCTCGGCGCAGCTCGTTCCCTTTCCGGGCACGCACCCGGATGGCCTCGGCGAGGCACCCGCGTGACGGGAAGGTATGTGTTCAACTGTTGGGTCAGCGGGCCCTTATGCGCACCCCATGGATCCGATAACGCATTGAGGAGCAAGAGATGGATGCTCGATTGAATGAGGAATTCACCGCCTACCTGAGAAGCGCGGTGCGCGAGGCGGAGAAACTCAAGTACGTACCGAGTCGCTTCAAAGGCATGCTGGAGGCCGACGGCGGTTTCGAGACCGTCAAGCGGATTCTGGCCAGTGGGGTGCCATCAGACGGCTTCGTGAAACTCTGGGAGCTCGGGCATCTGGAGCTTACCTGCGAGGCAATCATCGTCGAGACCAAGTGGCGTCAGTACTTCGACGAGGATCTCCTTCGACGCGCAGAGCGACTCCTGCGGGACATGAAGGGGTTCTACCCCGATTCTGCGGACACTTTCACTAAGGCTCATACTGGGCCAAAGGAGTGTCCATGTCGAAGCGCAAGCGTTACAGCCCCGAGTACAAGCGGGAGCTCGTCGAGCTGGTCCGGCGATCGAAGTCGAGTTGCCGCCAGATCGCCCTGGAGGTCGGGGTCAACCCCAACATGCTCACCCGTTGGGTGCGCGAGGCGGAGAGCGAGGGGGGCAAGGCGTTCCCCGGCGGCGGCACGCCTCGCGACGAGGAGCTGGCTCGCCTCAAGCGCGAGCTAGCACGAGTCACGAAGGAACGAGATTTTTTAAAAGACGCGGCAGCGTACTTCGCGAAGCAATCACCGAACGGTACGCGGTGATTGAGCGCTGCCGCAGCGACTATCCCGTCGGGATGATGTGCCGCTGCCTGGAAGTTTCAACCAGTGGTTTCTACGCCTGGGCCGGGCGCAAGCCGGGGCCACGGGCACAGGCGAATGCGCGCCTGCTGGAGCGCATTCGGGAGATCCATGAGGACAGCAAGGGCGTGATCGGCGCCCCTCGCATGCACGAGGACCTCGGCGACGAGGGCGAGCACGTCAGCCTCAACCGGGTGGCGCGGTTGATGGCCGGCGAGGGTCTGCAAGGTTGGCCACGACGCAGGAAGCGCCGGTTCGGCGGCAAGCCGGGCTCTCGCCCGGTCGGCGTCATCAACCGGCTCGAACGCGACTTCAATGCAAATGAACCGGAAACCAAGTGGGTCACCGATATCACCGAGGTCGTGACCCAGGAAGGCAAGCTTTATGTGTGCGTGGTGGTCGATCTTTACAGCAAGCTCGTGGTCGGCTGGTCGATGCACCACCGCCAGGATCGCCACATGGTCGTGCGGGCGGTCCAGATGGCCGTGTGGCAGCGGGAGGGAAGTTCGGAGCTCATCCTGCACTCCGATCGGGGTGGCCAGTTCATCAGCGGTACGTACCAGAAGTTCCTGGGCGGCAACGCTCTGGTCTGCAGCATGAGCGACGTCGGACACTGCGCCGACAACGCGGCGTGCGAAGGCTTTTTCGGTGTGCTCAAACGCGAGCGGGTGTACCGACGCAGCTACCGGACGAGGAACGAGGCGCGTGCTGACCTGTTCGATTACCTCGAGCGGTTCCACAACCCGCGCATGCGTCGTAGAGTCGCCAGGCGGGACCGGGAGTTTTCAGCCTTAATCAAACCGTCCGTGGAAACGGGGTAGAACCCAACGGCTTGATTCAAACAATGGCCTCATGCTGTCGGCCAACCTCGACGCACTTTTCGACGTCGGGCTGATCAGCTTCGGGGATGACGGCACGATGATGGTCGCCGATGTGCTCACCCAGCCGGAGCGAGTCGCGCTTTCCATACCGTCCAGCTTGACGCGGAAGCCGAATGCGAAGCTGAAGGGGTACCTGCAGTTTCACCGCGAACACGTGTTCCAAGGACGCTGAAGCGACCCTGCAACATCGAGGCGAGGAAAGTGGGTGTCAGGTGCTTATCATGCCGTTGATTGCGAAACCGACTTCATTCTTTCCGATCCCGTACCGGAAGCTGATCCCGCTTTCTGGAGGAAGCCGTGGCAGATGATCCGTATGCAACTCCCATTCTCATCGGGGCGGCCGGGGCTTCGCGGCTAGCGCGGCTGCCGCTGGGTGGAGGTGGTGATTACGACGAGCTGTTCATTCAGGAGCTTGTTTTTGAGCATCCCGAGACCCTTCCAGTGGCCGAGATTGATCGCGCCTATGAAGGCTTGATCCCGGTCTGTACGGAGCTCAACACGCAAGCAGGACCCTTGGATGTGCTGTACGTGACCCCCAAGGGGCGCTTGGTTGTCGTTGAGGCGAAGCTTTGGCGCAACCCTGAGGCGCGAAGGAAGGTGGTCGGGCAGATCCTGGACTACGCAAAGGAGCTTTCCCGCTGGGACTACGAAGACTTACAGCGCGAAGTATCCCGTGCCACCAAACGCACCGGAAATGTGCTGTACGAGCTGGTTCGCCAACGTGATCCGACGCTAGAAGAGGCGAGGTTCGTAGACGAGGTTTCACGATCTCTCAGGGAAGGTCACTTCCTCCTCCTCGTGGTGGGCGATGGCATCCGCGAAGGCGTCGCCGCTATCGCCGATTTCATGGAAAGATCCGGGCATTTGGCATTCACGTTTGGTCTCGTTGAGCTAGGCCTGTACAAAGCGGACGGTTTGGGCACCCTCGTCCAACCCCGTGTGCTTGCGAAGACCGTCGTAATCAAGAGAACTGTCGTCACTTTTCGCGACGGGCGCCTTGAGACGCAGGATGACGAATCAATGGATGAGGTTGAGCAAAGCGCGATGGTGGGAACACCGCCGTCGGATCTTGAGCGCTTCTACATGAAATTCTGGCCTGAGTTTCTCGGCAGCCTCGAACTAGACGATAAGTCTCAGCCTGTACCGAAGCCGACGGAGCGAAAAATAGCGAATGCCTTCTTTCCGATGCCGCCTGGGGGCGGTGGGCAGGCATGGGTAACAATGTACTTTTCCCAGCGATATCGAAGGGTAGGCGTGTTCCTGACCTTCCTGCGAGGGGCGCTCGCGGATGATCTTTACCAGAAGCTTCTTCGCCAGCAAGAGGATATCAATGCCCAACTCGGGATAGATGCGCATTGGGAGGCGAACGACGGCAAGTACGCGATAGGATCGTTCAAGCACTTCCCGGACTTGCTTGATCCAGCTAATCAGGAGGAGATCAAACTCTTCCTTAGTGACGCGATCAATCGATACGTCAATGTGTTCCGACCACGGCTGGAAAAGCTGGCTGAAGAACTGTAACGAAAGGCGCGGGGGCAGTCCCTAATAAAGGGAAATGGAATAAAGCTCCCGCACCAAAGCCAAACGAAGGGATGGGGTGAGCCGATGCCGCACTTTCGGACGGCTCATTCAGGCATCTTCTGGCTGTCTCTCAAGGGCCTGGGGTGAGCGATATCCAAGCCTGCTGTGAAGAGTGCACTTTCAAAATCGACGCTGACCCGGTTCATGCTACTGAGGCACGCCTCGCTTTCTCAAAACGCTGGGGCAAGAGTGCGAAAGGGCGTCAGGCTTATTTGTCCGTGTCGCTAAATCAACCTCTCTTTTTTGTCTTCCTGCCGCCGTTCGAGCGCAGCACGATCCCACTCACCCAGCTCGGCAGCCCGGTCCCACGTACTTTGCAGAAACGCCTGGAGCGTCCGTTCGGGCGAGGCGCTCTGCCGGACCGCCTCGTAGGGCAGGATGAACTCGCTCAGTTCCCGGTGGAAATACGCTTGAGGGGGTTGCACGGTCGCTTCGGCCAGCCCTGCCGGCTGTGGCACGGCGTAGGCGTAGAACGCCGCCTCCGGCAGTCGTGCGTCGCCGGGCCAGAAGCCGTGGCTGATCACTTCGTGGGAGTAGGCGTCGCGCTCGAACGCCGGACCAGTGCGCGGCGGCGCCTTGCGCCCGGAGAACCGCGTCACCGCCAGGTCGAAGCTGCCCCAGAAGAAATTGACCGGGCTGCTCTTGCCGGCGTAGTCGCTGCGCCACGAGGCGAACACGCGGTCGACCTGCACCAGGCTGCGCCAGAACCTCTGCGCCCAGGCGCCGGCGTAGCTCACTGTCCGGGTGTCGTCGTCCAGCCGTATCGGCGTGGGCATCTCGACGGTCACCGGCCAGATCCGCACCGCCAGGCCCATGTCCGCGAGTGCCTCCATCAGCGCCCGGTGGAACGCCCCGATGCTGCGCGATGCCAGCGGCAGCCGGCGGGTGGCGCCGCTGGTGCAGGCGATTTCCAGGGTGTGGTCGAGGAAGTCGAAGGCGAGCGTGAACGAGCGTGAGCCGTGCGGCAGCATGCCGGTAGACAGGCCGCGCGGGGTCACGTGCAGTGCTACGCCCCAGCAATGGTTGAGCGGCGGCGCCAGCGCGAGCGCCACCTTGCCTACCACCTGCGAATACAGATGCAGGGTCGCGTAGGTGTCCTGCCAAGCGGTGTATGGCAAGGATGGCCAGATCGGGTCGTGGTCCGTCATGCGACACCTCCGATGCCCGTTGCCAGTGGACGGGCGGAAGCGTGAGCGTAGGACGCCACCCGTTACGCCGGGCGCACGGGATCGTGACCAGGGTGACGGAGGTGGTTGAGGCTCCGATCCCGACTTGCAGCCCGCTGCCATCGTCGGCGGCTGGACCTTGGTCGTGGTGACAGGAAATGAATCTGGCCCCGTTGTTCGCCCGTTGTTCGACGTGGAATCAGCTCACTCGTGCACTGGAACCGAGGCCCTTGCCGGGCGGTGCGGAAACACGAGGACCAACAGCAGAATCGCCGCAAGCAGGACACCGGAAGCCATGTACCGGCTGAGCGCCAGCCCCCCTTGTCCCAGGGGCTTGTCGAGCAGGTCTCCGACCACCGCACCGAGCGGGCGGGTGAGGATGAAGGCGGCCCAGAACAGCAGCGTGTGTGAGATGCGCGTCCGGTAGTAGGCCAGCGCAATCAGGGCCAGGAGCGATCCAAACAGCACGGCGCCGCCGAGATAGCCCAGCCCCAGGCTGTCCGCCGTCCAGTCGCCGAGTGCGGTGCCGAGGGTCTGCGAAAACATGATCGTCACCCAGTAGAAGACTTCGCTCAGGGGCGATTGCACCGAGTGGACGGCGACCGTGCCGAGAGTCCTGTACCAGGTGAAAAGCGAGGCCAGCAGGAGCACCAGCAGGATGGCTGTGCCGCCCGGATATCCGATGCCCAGGGACCGGTCCGCGAAATCCGCGAGTGTCGTACCCACCGTGGTGGTGGCGATGATGGTGATCCAGTAGATCAGCGGGTGAAAGCGCTCGGCCCGGATCTGCACGGTCACCGCGATGACGAAGGCGAGCGCGAAGATCCCCGTGCTTACCAGGTAACCCAGGTTCATCGACATCGACAGGCTGTCGCCGCCGGTTTCGCCCAGCGTGGTGGCGAGCACCTTGATGATCCAGAACAGCAGGGTGACCTCGGGTACCTTGGTGGTAACGATTTTGCTCTCCACGTCTGCTCCATGGGCATTTCAAGGAGCACCATGCTAGGCGCGGGGCCTTAGACGAGGCTTACCGCGAGATCGGGGTTCTTTTTTCCTTGCAGTGGTGGATGGACCCTTCTGTTTGGCCGCTGCCCGCAGCAAGAACCGGGGCCTCAAAAACGGGGGGGCAGAGTGCAATTCGGCGTCGCTCTCGACCAGCCAGAGCCCCATTTCAGGAATCAAAGAGAACGGGTTGAGCCAGTTCCGCCTTCTCGGGCGGTCCAATCAGGCACCTCCGGTCCGTCTCTCCATGGCCTCGGGTGAGCGATCGCCAAGGGTGCTGTGCAGCCGTGTCGCCGCCGGTCAGTCTCCGCGTTCCGCGGCCTCGCGCCCTTGCTGGCGGATGATCGCCTCCTCGCGGGCGTCGATGATGGACTGCATCACGCTGTCGATGTCCACGTCGCTTTCGTCGAATTCGAAGCGACCGGTCAGTTCGCTGTCCGGGTGCAGCTCGCCCTGTTCGAACAGCGCCCACATTTCCTCGGCGTACCAGGTGTCGAGCAGCTCCGGCGCGAAGCGCGAGAGGCAGATGGTCAGGTTGCCCACGTCCCGTCGCAGCATGGTGCGTGCGGCGTTGTTGCCCGAGGCGCTGACCACCTGCGGCAGGTCGATGATCACCGGGCCGTCCGGCGCCACCAGCACGTTGTAGGGCGAGAGGTCGCCGTGGATCAGGCCGACGCAAAGCATGCGCACGACCTGGCGGATGAGGGTGCGGTGGTATTCGCGCGCGGTGTCCGGCGAGAGGTCCACTTCGCCCAGGCGCGGGGCCGATTCGCCGTCGGCGTCGGTCACCAGGTCCATCACCAGCACGCCGTTGAAGTAGCCGTGGGGCCGCGGCACGCGCACGCCGGCGTCGGCGAGCAGGTAGAGCGCGTCCACCTCGGCATTCTTCCAGGCGGCCTCCGCTTCCTTGCGCCCGAACTTGCTGGCCTTGCCGATCGCGCGTGCCTGGCGGCTGCCGCGGACCTTGCGACCCTCCTGGTACTGCACGCGCTGCTGGAAACTGCGCTGCGCCATGTCCTTGTAGACCTTCGCGCAGCGCACGTGCGGGCCTGAGCGAACCACGTAGACGGACGCCTCCTTGCCGCTCTTGAGCGGGCGCAGGACCGCGTCGATGACGCCATCGTCGATCAGCGCCTGCAGGCCGGTGGGAGTCTTCATGGGTCGAGGGTAACGGTCAGGGGGAACGGGCAAGTATGACCGGTTCGGCATGACTGCAGGCCGGATCCGGGCGGATCCCACCAGTTTTCGCCGGCTGCTCGCGCTCAAGAGCATCGGTGCGGATTCGATCGTCATGCAGGAAGCGGGGCCGGAATGGTTCGGAACCTGAAAGGCGTGGCCGCGGAGCGCCGCCGTGGCGCGCATCGCAGGCCTGCGATCCGCTGACGATGTGGATGTCCGGACAAGGAACAAGCGGGCGGAGCCGGCGCCCCGTCCGCTTGTTTGCCCTCCCTGGCCGTCATCCCTGACGCGCCTTCTCCGGAGGTTGGTCAGTGCCACCAGCCCAGGCTGTCGGGCGACCCGTCAGGGTGCGCGAACCAGCGCACCTGGTTGTGGCCGCCCGGGCAGCCGGCGCCGCGGCCGGTCGAAACCACCGCGCCTTCGCGGGCGACCACCGAGCCCTGGAAGCAGCTGCCGAAGTTGTCGCTGAAGAGGTGTTTGGCGACGCTTCCCCAGTGGGTGTCGGTGGAGGGGTTCTGCAGATGGGCGTCCCAGTTGTCGTAGGCGTGGGTGCGGCTTCCGGCGAAGGACTCGTCCAGGTGGGTGACGTAGTGGCCCTGGCCGGGCCGGTAATGGTCGGTGTCCACCAACCAGTGCTGCACTGCCTTCACGGTGCCCTTGCGCAGTGCGATGGCCCAGCCGTCTCCGATGTCCTGCGAAGTCGTTGCCATTTGATAGGTGTATGCGAGGGGATAGCTCACCTGCTCGACGTCCTTGCCGAGCAGGGTGGTGCCGGCCGTGCGGCGGCTGGTCCGGTTCGTCGTGCTTTGCAGGGAGACGACCTCCTCGTAGAACTTGTCCACCGGCTTGCCGTGGGATTGGTGCGGGCCCGTGAGATACATCGATTGGCTGTTGTCGAAGTCACTGGACTGCCGCACGGACGAGTCGATACGTCCCCTTGAGGTGTTCACGAACCCCCGGATTTCGAACTGGCGCGACTGCCGTGTGCGGATGGTTCCCTGCAGCCGCTTCTTCTGCGCATCGCGGGTGAGGGTGCTGGTGTAGGTCGGATCCCCCGGCCTGCCGGTCAGCGTGTTCTTGATGATGCCGCCGCTGACGAAGGTGCGGTTGCGATCCAGGTACAGCAGCAGGACTCCGGGCACGGAAACCACGTGGAGGCCGGCGGCATTGAACCCGCCCGAGAAGGGGCTCAGGTCGACCCGGTAGGGAATGATGTTCAGCATCTGCAGCGTGGGCGTCGGCACGTTCAGGGCGTTGCGCAGGTAGTTCACGCTCGGGTCTGCCGGCAGCAGCGGAAACACCGGCGCCACGCCGGCCGGTGTGCCGTCCACGTCCACGCGGATCTCGCGGAAGCCGCCGCCGCCACAGGCCGTTTCCTGCGGGAAGATCGAATTCTTGAGCTGATCGCCGGGCGCGAAGACGTCGATCAGGTCCGGGTTCGTGCCCAGGATCTCGTCCGGCAGGCACAGGTACCACCAGGGCTGCGCATTCTCCACGTCCAGGTAGGCGCGAACGATGTTGTGGGGCAGGCGTACCGGCGTGCTCCCATCCAGCCGGACCACGGCGTCGGGAACCCTGGGGGCGGGGGTCTGTGTCGTCGGCGGATAGAACAGCAGACGCGCGCTACCGGTGAAGGCGGAGCCCTGGCCACCCGGGTCGATGTTCTCCGAATCCTTCAGCGTCCAGTAGGACCCGGTATGTGGCGCCGTAAACAGCCGGCTGTAGTCGGTGAGGTCGCGCTCGGCGTGCCAGCTGGCGGGCAGGTCGTAGCGTGGGGCCGCCTGGTGGAACAGGCGGATGCCGCCCAGCGAGATGCCGATATCGTTGACGACGGTGTGACGCGAACTGCTCAGGTCCACCTGCAGTACGACCTTGGCCCACGGCGGCCGGCAGGCCGGTGGCGGCATGTAGGCGAAATGGTTGTCGGTGGTGTACTCGCCTTCGCCGGAAAACGGCTGGTTGTCCATGAGCTGCACCACGCAGGGTGTGCCGCTCGCAGGGTGTACGCGTGGATCGGGGGTGAGCACCTGTGTGGCGGCCGCGGCAGGCGGCGTGTGGCCGATCCCGGCCAGCGCAAGGGACAGGCACAGCGCGAGGAGTGTCCGGTGATGGTTCAGGAGAACGGGAGCGTTCATGGTCTTCACCCTCCAAGGTGATCCGGTGGGGGCGTCGACTACTAACGCCGCCGGACGCGCGGCGGGTTGATACCGATCAACGGCGGCGCACGTGTGGAGGAATCGCGGATAGGGCCGAGGCTCCCGCTCGGCGGGTGCAGGTCATCCAGGCAGGAGCTGGCCGCGGATGGGTTCGCCGATAAAAGGGAGGCCAACCAGGGGACGGAGGTAGCTGATCGAGCCCCTGGCGCCGGGAACTGAACCTGACCTCCTTCCTTGCCACTTCCTTGCCACGGACGTACCCCCTAACGTGACGGGAAAAAGGGCCGCGCCATCTTTCTTAGGTGAGGCTCTTCGCCACCCTGAGAAAAACAGGGCGCGGCCCATCGAAGCCAACGTCAGGCCATTGGCGCCGGCTGCCGGATCTGTGAGTCTGGGCGCTCGTCCCGCTCCCCGCGGATGACTGGTGGATGGTCTGCAGGTGCTTGCATGATGTGCACCGGCTGGAACATCGAGATCTACCCGAAGCGATACCCATACACGGAGAACGCCTCATGACCCCGGTTTCGTTCCGTACACTGCTTATGCCATGCGCACTGGCGCTCGCGGCCTCCCTGCCGCAGGCGGCCGCCGCCCAGACCGCGGCAGCCAGTGCGGCATCCGGTACTGCCGCAACGGAGACCCCCGCCACGCCGACCGCGCGCCCTGCGGACGTGGCGTCGATCGACGCGATCCTCAAAGCGGCCTATGACGTGATTTCCGGACCGAAGGGCCACCGTCGGGACTGGGATCGCCTGCGTTCGCTGTTCGCGCCGGGCGCGCGGCTGATACCCACGCACACCAGCAAGGACGGCGTCACTTCGGCGCGTGTGCTGAACGTGGACGAGTTCATCCGTTTTGCCAGCGACCCGGATCTGCAAAAGAACGGCTTTTTCGAGGACGAGCTGCACCGCACGGTGCAACGTTTCGGCAACATCGCCCAGGTGTTCAGCACCTACGAAACGCGCCACGAAGCGGCCGGCAAGCCTTTCCAGCGCGGCATCAACAGCATCCAGCTGCTGTTCGACGGCCACCGCTGGTGGATCATGACGATCTACTGGCAGGGCGAGCGGCCGGATCTGCGGATTCCGAAGCAGTACGGCGGTTGATGTTCCTTGCGCAACATCGGGCTCGGGTTCGCTTGCCCAGCGCCCGGATGGGGTCGGAGAAGGGCGACGATCTCGACATTTCCAGCGACGTCAGCAGCGCGGAGGTCGACCAGCAGCCATGCGCCAGGAAAAGGTATTCGCGATCAGGTGGGCCAGCCTGTATCCGATGTACGTGAAGAAGGTGGAGGCCAAGGGCCGCACGCGGGAGGAGCTGGACCAGGTCATCCGATGGCTGACCGGCTATACGGCGGCCGGCCTGCGCAAGCAGAACGAGAGCGACAACGACCTGGAAACCTTCTACGGCCAGGCGCCGAAGTTCAACCCGAACGCGGCGCTGGTCACCGGCGTGGTCTGCGGGGTGCGGGTGGAGGAGGTGGAGCATCCGCTGATGCGCAGGATCCGCCAGCTTGACAAGCTGGTGGACGAGTTGGCGAAGGGCAGGGCGATGGAGAAGATCCTGCGGCAGTGATGGCGGTGCAGCGTGCCCTTGCATAGAGTCCCCTTGATAGAGGGGGGCATGCGCGACCACCCGTCACGGCTGGACGCTGGAAGCTCAAGACGCCTCGACAGCCATGCCGTAGCTCATGCCTGCGAAGGCCTGCACCAGCGGCAGGTGGTCCTCATACAAATATGGGAGGGCAGCCCTGTTTTCCTTGCGAATAAGGGACTCGGCCAGGCAAGCCATGTCAGTTGATCACGTCCCTTTTTTGCTTTTTGCGAGGGCTGCATCCTTTCCCGGACGCTTCAGCCGACCGCCACCTTCGACGGCTCCACGGTCTTGGACGGATAGGTGAGCAGGTAAAGCAGCACCAGGATCCCCGCTACCGGCGCCAGGCTGATCAACTGCCACCATGGGCTCAGACCCGCGTCGCGCAGGCGCCGGGTGCACGCCGCGATCCACGGCACCAGCACGACCAGGGATGCGATCTGGATCGGCAGCGGACCCATGGCATCGGACAACATCTGCGCAAGCGCCAGCAGCATGACCACGCCGAGTGCAAACCACCAGAACGCCGCGCGCGGGGTCGTGCCGGTGAAATCCAGGCCGCGCAGCACCCCGTCACGCATCGCCTCGAGGGCAGGCTGACCGGGTGCCGGCTGGCCCACGAGCAGACTCTCGGCCGGCACCTCGAAGACGGCGGCCAGTGCTCGCAGGGATTCGGTCGAGACCTTGGCGCCCGATTCGAGGCGTTGGATGGTTCGCAGGTTGAGGCCGCTCAATTCGGCTACCTGTTCCTGCGACCACTGGCGAGCGGTGCGCAGTTCCCGGAGTCGCGCGCTATCGATTTGCATGGATGTTCCCCGGCATCGGGTGTTCGGTATCCGGCATCATCCTGCCTCACCCGGGCGGTTCGTGACGACAGGAACCCGGCACGGGTACGACACGGGCCCGGCGGCGGGTTGAACGATGGGCTCAGTTTCGTTTTTCGGCCCCAGGAGAGGTGGCGCGTCCACTTTCCGGAGCCAGCAAATGAACCTGGCTCCCTGTATCCGCCAGCGGTGCTGAAACCGGGGTCGGCGTGCACTTCAAAGTCGAGCGAGTGGCCCTCTCGGGAGCCAACGGTTTGTGGTCCGACGCGTTAGCGCCTCGGCAATGCCTCGGTCGCGTTGACCCGCATTCGCGCCAGCTCGGCCAGCGCACGCAACCCCGCCGGTACGTGCCGGTGGCCTGGGTAGTAGAGGCGCAGCCCCGGGAAAGGTGGGCACCAGTCTTCCAGCACCCGAACCAGCTGGCCGCTGGCCAGCTCGCCTGCGATATGCCATTCGGACAGGAACGCCAGGCCGAGGCCGGCGCAGGTGGCGTCGCGGATCAGCCCGATATCGTCGAGCACCAGGCGACCGGGTACGTCCACGGACAGCGACTCGCCGTGGCGCTCCAGTTCCCAGCGGTACAGCCCGCCGTGCGACAGGCGCGTGCGGATGGCGACGTGCGCGGTCAGGTCGGCGGGTGATTGCGGCACGCCGTTTTCGGCCAGGTACGCGGGCGAGCCCACGATGACCTGCCGCAGGTCCGGGCTGAGCGGTACCGCGATCATGTCCTGCGGCACGCTCTCGGCCAGCCGGATGCCGGCGTCAAAGCCCCGCGCCACGATGTCGATCATCTCGGTCTGGCTGGTGATTTCCACGTTCATGCGCGGATAGCGGCGCAGGTAATCAACCACCAGCGTGGAGAGAATCATCTGCGCCGCGCCCAGCGAGGCATTGATCCGCAGCGTGCCCGCCGGCGTCAGCGGGTCGCCGTGGATCTGCTCGGCCGCGCCGCGGATCTCGGCCACGGCCGGTGCGATGCGTTCGACGTAGCGCTGGCCCGCCTCGGTGAGCGCCACGCTGCGGGTCGTCCGATGGAACAGGCGCGCCTGCAGCCGGGTCTCCAGCCCCGCCACGGCGCTGCTCACGGCCGAGGTGGACATGCCCAGCTCTCTCGCCGCGGCGCGGAAGCTGCCCCGGCGCGCCACCGCAAGGACGGCGTCCAGTTCGATGAGTCCCGAGCGGTGCATGGTCGATTGTCCCGGTTTTCCGAATGCCCCTTGCACGATACACCGGCTTATCGGGACGGTCCGTGGCAACCACACTGGTCGTCGATCCGGCACCCGACCCCACGAGGACACCCCCATGCAACGCATCGAGCACATCTACATCAACGGCGCTTTTGTCGAGCCGCACGGCAGCGAATGGTTCGACCTGCACAACCCGGCCACCGAAGAGGTCATCGGGCAGGTACGCCTGGGCGATGCGCGGGACGCCAGCGACGCCATTGCCGCCGCCAAGGCCGCCTTCCCCGCGTTTTCGCGCACGTCCCGGCAGGAACGCATCGCCATGCTGCGCCGCATGCAGGCAGCCATGGCCGCGCGCGAGAACGACCTGTTCGAGGCGATCGTGACCGAGTACGGCGCGCCGGTGTCGCGTGCACGGTGGATGGCCGCCTATGCCCACCAGGTGATCGGCGAGCTTGCCCAGGTGCTGGAGCAGTACGTGTTCCAACGCCCTGCGGGTGCCGCTCAGGTGACCATGCAGCCGCTCGGCGTCGCCGGCCTCATCACACCCTGGAACAGCAATGCCGGCTTCATCTGCGGCAAGCTCGCCACGGCGCTGGCGGCCGGCTGCACGGCGGTGATCAAGCCCAGCGAGATGAGCGCCTTGCAGACCCGCGTCGTGATGGAGGCCTTGCATGAGGCAGGCCTGCCGCCGGGCGTGTTCAACATCGTCAACGGCCGCGGCGAGGTCGTCGGCGCGCAGATCACCTCGCACCGCGATGTGGCAAAGATTTCGTTTACCGGTTCGTCGGTGGTGGGGCGCGCGATCCTGCGCGGCAGTGCCGAGACGTTCAAGCGCGTCACCCTGGAATTGGGCGGCAAGTCGCCGACCCTCGTACTGGACGACGCGGACTTCGACAGCGCCGTTCCGCTCGCGGTGCAGGCCGGCTTCATGAACAGCGGGCAGGCATGCATCGCCGGCACGCGCATCCTGGTGCCACGCGCGCGTCTGGCCGAGTTCGAGGCAGCCATCGCCAGGGAAGTGGCCGCGACCCCCGCGGGGGACCCGCGCGATCCGGCTACGGCGATCGGTCCGATGGTCAGCCGCAAGCAGTGGGAACGCGTGCAGGGCTACATCCGGCGCGGAAAGGAAGAGGGCGCGCGGCTGCTGGTCGGCGGCGAAGGTCGCCCGGACGGCGTGGACCGCGGCTGGCTGGTCCGCCCCACGGTCTTCACCGACGTCCGCAACGACATGACGATCGCCCGCGAGGAAATCTTCGGGCCGGTGCTGGCCATCCTTCCCTACGACACCGAGATGGAAGCCATCGCGATCGCCAACGACACGACCTACGGCCTGCATGGTTATGTACTCACCGGCGATCGCGAGCGTGGTGCCCGGGTCGCCGCGCAGATCGAAGCCGGCCGCGTGCTTGTCAACACGCTGGTGCACGAGCCGAAGGCGCCTTTCGGCGGCTTCAAGCAGTCGGGCATCGGTCGGGAGAATGGAAGCTACGGAGTGGATGCGTATCTGGAGCCCAAGGCAGTGCTGGTGAATTGAAGGGGGCGGAGAGTCGCCGTCTAGACCTCGGTCGCGGCTGCCGTCTCGCCGGCCTGGCGGCGGCACGCCGCGGGGCTGGTGCCGTGCACGCGCTTGAGGGCCTGCCCGAATGCCGCGCGCGCGCCGCAGGCTTCGCCAATCGACTCGATCGAGCGCGGCATCTCGCTGCAGCAGGCGCGCGGCCAGGTCCAGTCGCAGGGCGGTGACCACGCCCATCGGCGTGGTCGGCGACAGCCCGGCAAAGTGCCGCGCGAAGCTGGCGCGTGACATGCGGCCGAGCCCGGCCAGCCTCTCCAGCGTCCATGGCTCGGCCGGTGCGGCGATCACGGGGGCCAGCGCGGGTGCCACGCGCGCATCCATCAGCAGGGCGAGCAGGCCCTGTTGCAGGTCGCCCTGGCCCATCAGGGTGCGCACCACCAGGATGAACAGCGCGGCGGACAGGTGGGCGATCACCGTGTCGTCGCCGGGTGCGATCAAACAGAGGGGACGGAGGCAGTCAGGTCAAGCCACCTGCCTCCGCGCCCTCATCGCTTCCTTTCGTCGTCCCGTCGTCGTCAGCCCACCCCCGCCGCAACTCCTCGAAGTACGCCGCAACCTCCTCCGAAAACAGGTAGCTTTCCCCGGGCAACGGCGATCCGGCGTCGATCAGCGCTTGCGCGCACGCGAGCCAGTCGCCGTCGGGCGTGGTCTGCGCGAGGGAGGCGAAGCTGAGCGTGCCGTAGACGTTGTCGTCGTAGCCATGGCGTTCGTCGTGGCGTGCGCCGTGGGCGAGCAGGAAACGGGCGAGCGACGCGTTGCCATGGAATACCGCCCAGTTCAGCGCGCTGCCGTCGATGTCGCCGCCGCGTACCGCGATCGGCCAGCCGGCTTCCACCATCACGCGCACCGCTTCTTCATCGTTGGTGGCGGCCATTTCCGGCAGCAGCCGCAAGGCGCCTGGCGAAAGCTTGCCGATGAGGCCCGGGGCATCGGCAAGCATCGCCTGCACGCCGGTGCGGTCGCCGCGTGCACAGGCGCCCAGGAAGGCGTCGTCCGGACGGTCGTCGGGAACCGCGCCGGCCTGCACCAGTAGCCCGGCCACCTCGGTAAGGCCCAGGCAGCGGGCCAGGCGATAGGCGGAGACGCCGTGCCCGTTGCTGGCCGAAGGATCGGCGCCGGCATCGAGCAGCAGGCGGATGGTCGCCGCGGATCGGCGGCGCCGGATCGCGTGCAGCAGCGGGCAACCGTCGGGCCCGGGTTCGTTCGCGTCGCCGCCATGGGCCAGCAGCAGGCGCACGGTGTCCGGGCGCTCGAAGTCGAGGGCGCGAAAGAGCGCGTTGCACCCGGTGACCCGGGCACCGGCCTCGAGCAGCAGGCGGACGATCGTGCTGTCGGCAATCTCGGTGGCGTGGTAGAGCGATTCGTTGTCGTTGGGATCGGCGCCCGCCTGCAACAGCCGCCGGGTGAGCGCGACATCGTGGTTGCGACCGGCGGCACCGTACAGGACGCTGAGCGGATCGCCCGGCAGCTCCGGATCGGTCCATCGCCCGTTCGGGTCCGCGCCCGCCGCCAGCAGCAGCTCCACGCAGTCGCGGATGCCCGGCGCATGCTCGGGCAGGGCGATCATCGCGGAGAAGGTGGCGCAGGCCAGTGGCGGCATGCCGTTGCCGGCGCGAGCCGCGTTGGCCCAGGACGGATCGGCCGCGAGGGCGGACCGCAGCGTGGCGACGTCGCCGATGGCGCAGGCGAGCGCGGGCTCGCCGTCCAGCAGGTCCGGCTGTTCGCGCAGCAGGCGCCCGGCCAGCGCGGGCCGGGCGGTCTGGTAGCCGTGGCCGAAGACCCACCGGCTCCACTGGTGCCGTCGCGTGGCGGCATCGGCCGACGCGGCCTGAAGCGCGACATAGTCCTTCAGTTGCGACCACGATCCGAAGCCGTACTCGCGGGCGATGCATGACTGCGCGTCGTGCAGGCGCAGTTCCATCGCGGCAATGGCGGCGTGATCGAGCCGGGTGGCGGCGGGCAGGGCGAGGCGCACGCGTTCGAGCGCTTCGGGTGCACCGTGGCGGACGCCCTCGAGCAGCAGCTTGGCCTGCTTCTTCAGATGCCCCAGGTGCGGACGGGCGGGCAGGGTCTTCATGACAACCTCCATGCATCGAATGCCGAAGGTCCGCAATCCCGGCTGCACAAAGGTTGATGGTGGCAAGCGACCGACAAGTGGGTTGAACCCTTTCCGCGGACCCGGAGGCGGCTTGCGACGCCAGGCGCGAGGATAGATCAATGGAGGAAGCGGCGCGACTCGCCGCATCGACGGGGCGCGCGCAGAACGGGCAGCAGCCTTGTCGCAAAACCGGAAACGGCTTCTTGGAAGTAGCGGGACCAGAGCCCCTTATGGACGGCCTTGTTTTCGTCTTTCTCGGGTCGGCAAACGAACCTGACCTCTTTGTTGATCAGCAGGTTTTCGCCCGACGCGCCGTCCGCGGCTGGGCCAGGCTCGCACCGGCGGCCAGGCCCAGTGCCAGCGCGCCGTAGGTTATCGCCAGGGAGCGTTTGCCGAGCACGAGTTCCCAGCCTGGG
The DNA here is from genome assembly GCF_021117385.1 of Frateuria soli. Taxonomy (GTDB): domain Bacteria; phylum Pseudomonadota; class Gammaproteobacteria; order Xanthomonadales; family Rhodanobacteraceae; genus Frateuria_A; species Frateuria_A soli. Next base: position 1,814,694 of record NZ_CP088252.1, on the reverse strand, counting down.
GTGAGGCGTCTGGGCGTGATGCCGTAGTCGACAGCCGCGGCGGTTGCGGAGGTGAGGGCCGCGCCCAAGAGGAGCCCGCCGGCCGTGGATGGCCGGCGGCGGGCCCGCCAGAACTCGAAGGGCAGTGCCCAGAACACGGCTGATGCGTAGTGGGTCAGCAGGCCGGTCAATGTGTGCCGGGCATCGAGTCGGTCGCACTCGGCGGCCTGGTCGCCATGGAGCCAGTGGCTCGTCGCGTTGATGGGCTGCAGGGCCCCCTTGCCTTCGGCTCTGGCCAGAAGTGCCAGGGCTGCCGCGGAAGCGAGGCCCGCGGCGCCGCCGGTCGCCAGGGCCCTGATGACGGGCCGGCTGCCGTCCGCAGTTGCACGTGTTCGGATATTCACCAGGCTCACCTCCCGCTCGTTACCGCGACCCAGCCTGCGCGATTCGAGGTCGGGGGCATGTGAGCCATCGATGTGGCCCTTATCCGCGCTGAGGGACCCGCCCGGGGGTACTTGCGGCCGCTGCGTAAGGGGTCTTTCGCCCACGGGTGGGCTCCCGCAGGCCGGGTCCGGCGGCAGCTAATGCCACCACCCGAGACTGTTCGCCGAACCATCCGGATGCGCAAACCACCGCACGTAGTTACTGTTCCCCGGGCATCCGGTGCCGTGGGTGAACGATTGCACGCCGCCGTTGAGGGTGGTGATGTCGGCGCGGTAGCAACTGCCGAAGTTGTCGGTGTACTGGTGGCTGGCGACGCTGGACCAGTCGCTGTCCGGACGGTCAAGGGTGCGCGTACGGCTGCCGACGAAGTTCCGGCGAAGATGCGTGACGTAGTGGCCCAGACCAGCTTTGTAGGCATCGGTGTCCTGCAGCAGGTGCTGCCGGGCCGCCACGGTGCCGTCCTTGATGACGCTGCTCCAGTCCTCCTCGGGAGTCAGCGTGCCGGCCAGCCGGTAGCCTAGTTGAAGCGGATAGCTCAGGCTCACGTGGTCGCGGCTGACCAGCCTGCTGCCGATCCAGCGGCGAACGGTGCGCTCGGTGGTGCTGCTCATGTCGATGCCCTGCTCGTAGAGCTTGTCCACGCCCCCCGGCATGGTGATCTCGAGCGGGCCTTCCACATGGAAGGTTTGCGTGTTGGCAAAGCGGCTGGACTGGGTCAGGCGCGTCTCGACCCGTCCGCGCGAGGTGTTGACGAAGCCGCGGATCTCGAAGTCTCGGCCCTGATGCGTCACGATCTTTCCGCGCGTGGTCTCGTCCGTGCGCGAAAGTGTGCTGGTCCATCTGGGGAGGCCGGCGGCGCCGATCAGCGTATTGGTGGTGACCGCACCGGTCACGTGTGCACGCCCTCGGTCCAGATACAGCAGCAGCGCTCCTGGCGTGCTGACGTGGTGTGGGCCGGCCTCGTTGAGGATGGCTGCGAACGGCGTCAGGTCCACGCGGTAAGGCACGAAATCGAGCTGCTGCATCGACGGGGCCGGGGCGTTGATGCTGTTGCGCAGGAATTCGCTCACATCCGGGGAAATCCTCGGGAATACCGGGGCGATGCCCGCGGGCGTGCCGTCCACGGCGACCGCCATTTCGCGGAAGCTGGTCCCGCCGCAGCCCTGGATGGCCGGGGAGAAGCCTTCATGGGGCTTCTCGCCGGGCGCGTACATGTCGTACAGCGGGAAGCGCTCGGCCAGCCTGTCCGGTACGCAGGTGAACCACCAGGGTTGCTCGTTGTTCACGTCCAGGTAGGCCCGCACGATGTTGTGCGGCAGGTAGCGGGCGGTTTGCCCGTTGATCGGGACGACCGCATCGGGCACGCGCGGTGCCGGCGTCCGGGCGGTCGCCGGATAGAACGCCAGGGTGGCGGTGCCGGCGAAGGCGAGGTCGCGCGAGCTGTAGTCCCGGGCATCCTCGTTGGTGATCGTCCACATGCGCCCGTTGTGCGGCGAGCCGAACAGCGCGCTGTAGTCGGTGAGGTCGCGTTCGACGTGCCAGCGCCAGACGCCGCGGTAGCGGGGCTGACCGCCACGGAACAGCGTGATCCCGCCGAGGTTGAGGCCGAGCGTGTCGACGATGGCCCACCGCATGCTCGTGATGTCGACCTTGAGGATGACCTTCGACCACGGGCGTGGACACGCCGGTGGCGGCATGAAAGTGAAGCTCGCATCGATCGGCGGGCCTGCGCCCAGGTCCTGCTGGGGGAACAGCCGGTTGCGAATGAGCTGGACGATGCACGGTTGTCCCGCTGCGATCGGTACGTGCGGCTCGATGGTCTCCACCGGCGTGGGCGGAACCGGCAAGGGCGGAGCAGTCTCGGCCCGAGCGGTCACGCCCATGGCCAGCAGCGCGGGAAAGGCAAGCGCCGAGGCGAGGGCGCCACGGCCAGACGTGGGGGAGGAGGAAATCCGCATGACGGCTCTCCGCTGACAGGGGTCCAACGGGACGGTTCGCCTCTTCTAGCCCCTGATGCCGCGGGCGTGTTGATCCTGGTCAACGAGCAAAACCGGGTCAGCAGAATTCCGGTCGGAGTGAACTTTCAGGTCGGCTCCGTCGCGCTCGCCGTCTCGCCGGCCTGGCGGCGGAACGCCGCGGGGCTGGTGCCGTGCACGCGCTTGAAGGCCTGCCCGAATGCCGCGCGCGCGGTGTAGCCGCAGGCTTCGCCGATCGACTCGATCGAGCGCGGCGTCTCGCGCAGCAGGCGCGCGGCGAGGTCCATGCGCAGCGCGGTGACCACGTCCATCGGCGTGACCGGCGACAGCCCGGCAAAGTGCCGCGCGAAGCTGGCGCGCGACATGCGACTGACGCCGGCCAGCCGCTCCAGCGTCCATGGCTCGGCCGGTGCGGCGATCACGGCGGCCAGCGCGGGTGCCACGCGCGCATCCATCAGCAGGGCGAGCAGGCCCTGTTGCAGGTCGCCCTGGTCCATCAGGGTGCGCACCACCAGGATGAACAGCGCGGCGGACAGATGTGCGATTACTGCATCCCCACCGGGCGCGGCCTGCAGGCTCTCGTGGCGCATGCTTCGCATCAGCGCCTGCAGGCCGGCGTAGTCGTCGCGGTCCTGCGTGTGCAGGTGCACGACTTCGGGCAGTGCGCGCAACAGCAGCGCGTGGTGTTGGCCCAGCTCGAAGGTGCCGCAGAGCACGTCGAAATCGCTGTGCCGCGCATCGCTCGCCACCTCGACCAGGCGGCCCAGCGGTCGTCGCATCTCGGCAAACGCCAGGGTGGCGCCATCCGCGTGGCGCATGGTGTGCGCGGTGCCGCGTGGAAACAGCACCAGGTCGCCGGCCACGAACGGGCGCCGCTCGCGGCCCACTTCCAGCACGCCCACGCCAGCCAGCACCACGTGGTACGGCACCTGGCCGGGCGGCGCCTCCGGATGTGGCACCGACCATGCGCCCGCGAAGCGGCACAGCAGGTCCAGCCGTCCGCGCAGACCCATCGAGGCCACCAGCACACTCAGACTGTCCATCGGTCACCTCGAGACGAACGAAACCAAAGTCGAGACGCGCGGAACACGAGGGCAGCGGCGCGACGCGCAGCATTGTCTCCACCGGCCGATGCCCACGGCAACGCCGGCTCTTTCTTTCACAGGAGCAACCGCCATGACCCGTCTGCACACTCTCGCCCACGATCAGGCCGACCAGGAGACCACCGCGCTGTTCGACACCATCAAGCGCAGCATCGGCATGCTGCCGAATGTCTACGCCACGATCGGCAGCAATGCGCCGGCCGTGCTCGCCCACGTGCTCGGCACCGGCGCCACGCTGGCGAAGAGCTCGCTGTCGAAGCGCGAGCAGGAAGCGATCAACCTCGCTGTGAGCGAAGCGACGGGCTGTGACTACTGCGTGGCCGCGCACACCATGACCGGCAAGCTCGCCGGCTACACGGCGGAGCAGACGCGCGCACTGCGCGCCGGCGCGTTCGCGGAGGATGCGCGTATCGATGCGCTGGTGAAGTTCGCGCTGCACCTGGTGCAGCAGCGCGGCACGCTCGACGCCGCCGCGGTCGACGCGCTGAAGGCCGCCGGCTTCAGCGATCGCCAGCTGGTGGAGATCCCGCTGGTGGTCAGCGCGATCCTGTTGACCAACATGGTCAACCGCATCAACGACACCACGCTGGATTTCCCCAAGGCGGCGTGAGCTCCTCGCGAGATCGCGGCACGGGCGCCCCGCGGCGCCCGTGCCCGCGTCGATTGGAGACAGGGGCAGGGTTCACCGCAAGGTCGAACCCGATCCCGGCTTTGCCTGGCTGGAAGAAGTTGCGCGTCGGTGGCGTGCCCGAAGCAGCCGCCGATGGAAGAGGGCGATGCATTGGGGTTCGTCCGCGCCGAGGGCGGACATCGTCCGCCAGCGCAGCTAGTAGTCGAAGCCGGTGTAGTCCTCCGGGAAGATCGGCGTGCCGTCCTCCTCCAGTCCCGTCATGTCGGCCAGTGCCTTGGCGGCGGCGGCCTCGGCGGTGTCCCTGTCGCGGAAGCTGCGGTTCTCGCAGATGGTGTAGTACACCGGGAAGCCGTGGCGGCGCGGCGTGACGGCGAGCCATGCGGAGTAGCGCGAGCCCTCCAGGGTGGCCCCGGAGCGGGCAAGGTAGTTGTCGAACTCGCGCTCGGCCATCGTCGTCGGTTCCGCTCTGAAAGGGGGCAGGTTCGGGTCCGAGAGCCTACCCGAGTTGCCGGCCTATTTCGGCATGAGGTGGTACAGGCCACCCGGCGCGGCGTCTTCCAGCATCCAGAGCGAGCCGTCCGGTGCTTCTTCGATATCGCGGACGCGTTTGCCGATGTTCCAGCGTTGGACCGCTTTCGCGCCGCCCTTGCCGTCGAAGGTGACGCGCACGATCGCTTCGCTGGCAAGGCCGCTGATCAGGGCGCTTCCCTTCCATTGCGGGAAAGCGTTGCCCTTGTAGAACATGAGGTTGCCCGGCGCGATCACCGGCACCCAGTAGATCACCGGCTTGACGAGGTCAGGGCGCGTGTCGGGACTGGGAATGGGCACGCCGTTGTAGTTCACGCCATAGGAGACCAGTGGCCAGCCGTAGTTCTTGCCAGGCTGGATGAGATTGAGTTCGTCGCCGCCGCGCGGGCCATGCTCGAGCTCCCACAGCCGGCCGTCGGGCGCGAAGGCGAGTCCATACGGTGTGCGGAAGCCGGTGGCCCAGGTTTCGGCCGGCGTCAGGTTGGGCCCGGGGAACGTATAGGTGCTGACCACCGGCGCGGTCTTGGCCTTCTCGGTATCTTCCGCCGGGTCGATCAGCGGAATGGTGCGGGCGCCGGTCTTGCCTGCCCACGGGTTGCCCGGTGCGGGTTTGCCGTCCAGCGTCAGCCGCAGGATCTTGCCTTCCGGCTGGTCGGGATCCTGTGCGGGCGTGAAGCGCTGGCGATCGCCCACCGTGAGGAAGAGATACTTGCCATCCGGCGAGAACGCGATCTGGGCGCCGGCCTGGCCGCCCTTGCCGGCAGGCATCTGGCGCCACAGCACCTTGAAACCGTCCAGTCGCGGCTGATCGCCATCCAGCACCAGCCGCCCGCGGCCCAGCGCCAGGCCACCGCCATAGTCGCCCGGGGCGACGTAGGTGAGATAGACGTTGTGGTCGGTGGCGTAATGGGGCGAGAGGAAGACGCCCAGCATGCCGTTCTGGCCTTCGACGTAGCTCGGTGGAACACCCGCGATTCGGGTCTTCGCGCCTTGCGGAGTGACCAGGTCGACGCGTCCGACCTTTTCGGTCACCAGCATCCGCCCATCGGGCAGGAAGGCGATGCGCCAGGGCAGGTCGAAGCTCGCCACTTTGGTCAGGGTGAAGGGGAGGCCGGGATCGGCTTCCTGTTCTCCCGCGTTGGTCTGCGCATGGGCGGCGCTTGCCAGAAGCGCTGCAAGAGAGACCCCGATGGCCAGCTTGATCATCTGCACGTTTCCCCGGGCTTCGAAAGATCCGGAGATCTTAGTGCTCTGGAGCCATCCCGGGCGTGATGGTTGCCTTGCGGGTGAGGACAACCTGCCCGGAGTGGACTGTGCAGCGGCCAATTGAGGCAGGACCTTCCAGTCCGTGGCCGCCGGCGCTGGCTTCGGCAAATCCAGCGCCGTACAGACCCGCTTGCGGGGCCCGTCGCGGAGAAGAAGGCATTCGAGGCCTCAGGCCGGCTGGATCAGCTGGCCTCGACGCAGCGATTCCGGCCGCAGCGCTTGGCCTGATACAAGGCCAGGTCCGCGCGTGACAGCAAGTTGTCGTCGCTCTCTTCGGGATGGTGTTGCGCGACGCCAGCGGAAAAGGTGACGGGCCGTGACGGGTGGCAGCCGTTGCGGATCGCGTGGCGGGTGCGATCGAGTACGCGGCGGGCCGCATCGAGGTCGCCCGGCATTACCAGGACAAACTCCTCGCCTCCCCAGCGCCCCAGCACGTCGGAACTGCGCAGTGTTTCGGACGTGCGCCGCGCGAACGCTCTCAACACCTCGTCCCCGGCAGCGTGCCCCAGGTCATCGTTGACGGCCTTGAAGTGATCGATGTCGAGAATGGCAACGCAGAACGGGGTCTCGTACCGGGCCGACAGGGCGACATGGTGTTCAAGCAGGCCACGCATGGATCGGCGGTTGGCGATGCCGGTGAGCTCGTCGCTGACGGCCAGTCGCTCCACCTCGGCCAGCGCACGCGACAGGGCCTCGCGCTGGTCCCGCAGCTTCTGCCGCAGGTTGGAAAGGCGCGCGGCGATCACCGCCAGCGCCGGCAACACGACGATCAGCATCAGTACGTTGTTGATGTCCACGCGCAGCGGCGGTACCTCGCCCTGTGCCGGGACCCAGTGGGGGTAGAGCGTGCGCACCGCCACCGCCGCGACCAGGCTGGATACCGCCAGCAAGGTCACCCAGGCGATCTGGCGCCAGCGCAGCGTGAACGCGCCGAAGGCGAAGATCACCATGATCGGAAACAGCGCCGAGGTGCGCATCGGGCCGCAGATCAGGTAACCCCAGTTCACGGCGATCACCCCCATCGAAAGCTGCCACACCGTGACCGAGGGGTCGCGGAAGCGCTCGGTCCAGCCGCTGCGCAGGGCGACGTAGCCCACGACCAGCACGGCGAAGACGAAGCCGAGCCAGAGCAGGAGCGCGGACGTGTTCATCCAGCCCTGGCCCACGCCGGTGATCAGCAACGAGGCGGCCCCGACATAGACGGCGCTGGCGATCAGCCACTGCACGAGCCGCAACCGGCGTCGCGGGTCCCGGCCGCCCAGCACATCGAGCACTCTGCAAGTCGCGCTCATGAGGTCATGGCGCCTCCTGGACGCACCGCCCTTGAATCTCTCCGCTGGACTATCGGCCGAGGCACGCAAATCTGGAGGCCCGCGGGTCGCCTGGCTGCAGGCGCCCGGTCGCCGTCATGTGGTCTGTGCGGTTCCTGTTCCCCCCTTTCACCAGGCATGCGACACGCTGGGGGACCCAGCCTGCCGCGCCTCCCCGCCGGTGCCGAGCGCCAGGCCGCCAGCGCGGGGCGCGGGGCTTTTTCCGCGGCCATGCACGGCCGCCCTGATGGAGACACCACCATGTCCGACAACGAAACCCGCTGCGGCCACGCCGGCTGCGATTGCACCGTCCGCAACGGTGAGCAGTACTGCAGCGACTACTGCCGCGAGGCGGCCAGCACCGATCGGTCCGAAGGCCCGTTCTGCGAGTGCGGGCATGCCTCGTGCGCGAGCAACCCGGCCGGTGGCGGCGGCTGACATCCCGCTGCGGGACGCAGGACCGGCCGCGTTGGCGGGCGACGCCATGATCAAAGCCCGGCGGACCGCCTGAAGTTGCCCGCCAGGCGCCGTCGCGCTCCGGCGCATACGTCGTACTCGCGCGCAGGATGGTGACCGCGTCGGGGACGCGCGCGTGTTGTCGTCCCGATCGGTCGCTGTGACGCGGCAAAAGGTTTTGGAAGTATCCGGGGTGAACCTCAAGCGAGCCGGCGTGCGGCTCGTGGCAGCCTGCCTGGCGGTGGAATCCTGCGCGGGCCGGAGGGCGCCGCCGCCCGGGCAGTGGCAAGCGCGTGTCCTTGTGGTCCGCGCACCAAGCGCCCATGATGGCTGAATTGCGCGGTCCCATTGAACTACCGTCATGCCGGCGCTCCCTCGGGGTAACGCCTGCACGGCGCGGGAAGCCCGAGTGGCTTCCCGGTTCACCTGTCGTGCCCACCGTTCTGCCGCGTCCAACAAGGAAAAAGGCATGTACCCGTCGCCTGCCGAACAAGCTGGCAACGCCGAGGTGTTCATTACCTCTGCGTTGCATGCGCGGGTTCCCCGCAAGGTCGACTACCGGCACGAGAAGGCCGCGCTCCAGGATCTGGCCGCGCGCATGGCCGGCTGCCCCGAGGAGCTTCTCCCCCGCCTGGTCGATCTCGCCCTGGAAACGACGGGAGCGGTCACCGGTGGCCTGAGCCTCTACGACGAGGCGTCCTCGCCGGGCGGATTCCGCTGGCATTGCCTGCGCGGCTTGCTCGAGCCGTTCGAGGGCGGGTTCGCGCCGCGCGACTACAGCCCCTGCGGCATCACGCTCGACCAGCGTGCTCCGGTGCTCGTGCAGAACCCCGAGAGGATCTACGACTGGCTGGTCGAAGTGGGGATGTCGCTGCCGGAGGTGCTGCTCGTGCCGCTGTACGTCGGCAGCGAGTTGCCACTGGGCACCCTCTGGGTGGTCGCGGAGAGCAACGGGCACTTCGACCGGGAACATGCCCGCGTGCTCACCGAATTCGCATCGTTCGTGGACATCGCGCTGCGCATGGTGCGCAGCGAACAGCACCTCCGCCAGGCCCTCGACGAGCAGGAACTGCTCACCCGGGAGATGAACCACCGGATCCAGAACCTGTTCGCGATGACGCACAGCCTGGTCCGGATGAGCGCACGCCATGCGGGCAGCGCCAGCGAGCTGGCCGACACGCTGCTGGGGCGGCTGGGTGCGCTGCAACGCGCCCATGGGCGGGTGCGCAGCGGTTTTGCATCGTCCCAGGTGGCCCCGGGCGGGTCGGACCTGGCGGACCTGATCCGCGACATCATGGAGCCGCACGAAGGCCAGCCCGGGCCCACGCGCTGCAGCCTCACCGGCGCGCCGCTGCTGTGCGGCCCGCGCAGCGCGACGGCGCTCGCGCTCATCTTCCACGAGCTGGCGACCAACGCCGCCAAGTACGGCGCGCTCTCCACGGAGATGGGCCGGGTCGCCATCGACTGGCGCGAAGAGGGCGGCAGCCTGCACCTGCGCTGGACGGAGGAAGGCGGGCCACGGGTCGAATGCAGTCCCGGGCGGTCCGGCTTCGGCGCCACCCTGGTGTCCAACTCCGTGACCCGGCAGCTGGGCGGTACGCTCCGGCAGGACTGGCGACCGGACGGCCTGGTGCTGCAGATGGAATTGCCGATCGCGGCACTGTCCCAGTGAACTGCGGGCATCGCGCGAAAGCCGCCGTCGCCCGGCGGCTCGCGGCCCACGGCTGAGTGCCGTATTCCGGGCGGAGCTCCCGTAGCCCGGCGCCTCGCGCATGCCCCATCCGCCCGTTTGCTTGACGCTACAGGCCACCTCGGCTTCACTGCGCTGGCGCAATAAGCGACCCGACGCTTCGGGTTGGCCGGTGACGTGCTGGAGGCTTGGCCATGGCGATCGAATCGGCCGGTACGCCGTTGCTCTACGTGTCGTTCACGCTGGTGGTCGCCGCGCTGCTGGCGGTGGATTTCCTCGTGCTGAAGGCCGAGGGCGCGCACCGGGTGAGCGTGAAGGAGGCGGCCGTCTGGACGCTGGTGTGGGTGCTGGTCTCGCTCGCCTTCTGTGGCTGGTTCTGGTGGTACCTCGACGGACGGTTCCCGCGGGAGCTGGCGAACAGGAAGGCGCTGGAATACCTCAGCGGCTACCTGATCGAGAAGGCGCTGGCGACCGACAACGTCTTCATGTGGATCACCTTTTTCCAGTTCTTCGCGGTGCCCGCTGCCTACCAGAAGCGCGTGCTGATGTACGGGGTGCTGGGCGCCATCGTGATGCGCGCGGTGCTGATCTTCGTCGGGGCGGTGCTGCTGGCGCGGTTCCACTGGGTGCTGTACGTCTTCGGGTTCATCCTGTTGCTGACCGGCGGCAAGATGCTGGTGTTTGCCGGCAAGGAGGTCGCGCTGGACGCCAACCCGGTGCTGCGCTGGCTGCGCCGTCACCTGCGCATGACCGACGAGCACCACGGCGAGAAATTCTTCGTGGTGAAACAGGGGCTGCGCTACGCCACGCCGCTGTTCGTGGTGCTGGTACTGGTGGAAGTGACCGACCTGATCTTCGCGGTCGATTCGATTCCGGCGATCTTCGCGGTCACCGATGATCCGTTCATCGTGTTCACGTCGAACATCTTCGCGATCCTCGGGCTGCGGGCGATGTACTTCCTGCTGGCCGACATGGCCGCGCGTTTCCACCTGCTCAAGTATGGCCTTGCGGTGATCCTGATCTTCATCGGCGTGAAGATGCTGCTGCTGGACCTGTACAAGATCCCCGTCGGCATTGCGCTGGGCGTGGTCGGCTTGATCCTGGTCGCGTCGGTGGTGGCGAGCCTGCTCACGTCCCGCCCGGGCCGAGAGGGGCACGTAGGCCATTGAGCCGGACCGGTTATCCGTTTCCTCGGGGTTGGAACGGACCTGGTCCACTTGTCCCGGAAGCCTTGCGCTTCCCAACGGCAAGACCCGCCACCAACTGTCAGGTGTGCCCCTCCGTCCGGCTGTCTTTCGTCGCTATTGTTGCAGCCGGTCCGAAGCGAGCTGCGCCAGTTCAAGGATCGCCCGCACCTGCGTGGCCGACAGGCTGCGTGGCCGGGTATCGATCGCGCAAAGCGCACCGAGGGCGAAGCCGGACGCGTCGCGCAACGGGGCGCCGGCATAGAAGCGGATGTGCGGTGAACCGGTCACCAGCGGATTGTCGGCAAAGCGCGGATCGTTAATGGCGTCCTCGACCAGGAACACTTCTCCCTGCAGCACGGTGTAGCTGCAGAACGCCCAGCTGCGCGGTGTCTCGGCCACGTCCAGCCCCACGCGCGCCTTGAACCACTGACGCCGGCTGCTGAGGACGGTGAGCAGGGCGACCGGGGTGTCGGTCACCGCGGAGGCCAGCCAGGCGATGCGGTCCAGTGCCGGATCGGCCGGGGTATCGAGCAGGCCCGAACGACGCACGGCTGCCAACCGTGCGGGTTCCTCGGCGGTGACCGGATAGGCCGGGCGCGGTTCGGGCACGAACTCGGCCGGATCGGCGGCCCGCCCGGGCGTGCTGCCGGGCAGGGACAGCATGCCTGCCACGGCGCTCCAGCGGACGCGCCGGTGGCCGCCGGGCGTCTTCCACCCGGCCAGTTCCCCGCTTTCGACCCATTTCTGCACGGTGCCGACCGACACACCCAGCAGCCGCGCGGCCTCTCGTGTGGTCAGGGCGGGATCGTCGGGCGTGTCATGGAGGCTGGAATCAGTCACAGGGCGGCCATCTGGGGCATCGCCACAGCATAAAGGCCCGGCGTGCAAAAGCGCGCATCCGCAGACGCCAGTCATGCCAGAAATGCGAAATATGTCGTTTGTGCTAAATGTTCCTCACTGGCGGCCGATAGCTACGCGACTTCCGAAATCCAGGCCCCCCCATGCTCGCCCTTCCGCACGCTCTTCGCCGCCTTTTGCCGGCACGGTCCGCCGACCGCCTGGCCGCTATCGACCGGGTGCAGGCAGTCATCGAATTCGCCCCCGACGGGACGATCCGCGATGCCAATGCACTGTTCCTTCGCACCATGGGCTACACCCGGGCAGAGATCGTGGGGCGCCACCACCGATTGTTCGTGCTGCCGGAAGAAGCTGCCAGTGACGGGTACCGCCAGTTCTGGCAGCGCCTGCGCGAAGGGCGGCATGACGCGGGTCTCTATCGCCGGCGGGCACGGGACGGCCGCGAGGTGTGGCTGCAGTCCTCCTACAACCCGTTGCACGATCGCACCGGCCGGGTCACCGGTATCGTCAAGTTCGCCACGGACGTCACCGCGCAGCGCCAGGCGGCGGCCGACCTGGAAAGCCGGATGCAGGCGATCGACCGCTCGCAGGGCGTCATCGAGTTCGCCCTCGATGGAACCATCGTCGCGGCCAACGCCAACTTCCTCCAGGCGCTGGGTTACCGCGCCGAAGAGGTGGTCGGCCGGCACCACCGCATGTTCGTCGAGCCCGCCGAGGCCGCGCGACCGGAATACCAGGCGTTCTGGCAACGGTTGCGGGAGGGGCGCCACGACGCGGGCGTGTACCGCCGCGTCGGCAAGCAAGGGCGGGAAGTATGGATCCAGGCCACCTACAACCCGGTGCTGGATGCCGCGGGCCAGCCGGCGCGGGTCATCAAGTTCGCCACCGATATCACCGCCCAGACCCTGGCCGCCAAGACCTTGCAGCGCGAAGTGCAAGTCCTGTCGAGCACCGTCCGGGAAAGTGCCCGCCACGCGGTCCGCGCCAATGACGCGGCGCGCAAGGCGACCGAGACCGCCGGACAGGGCAGCCAGGCCATGGAAGCGGTGATCGCCACCATGGCAGGCATCGTGGAAAGCACTCATTCCATCGGCGGCATCCTGGAATTGATCGATTCGCTCGCGTTCCAGACCAACCTGTTGTCGCTCAATGCGGCCATCGAGGCGGCCCAGGCGGGCGAGCATGGACGCGGCTTTGCCGTGGTCGCCGATGAAGTCAGGCAATTGGCGAAACGCAGCCGCGCCGCCTCCGGGGAGATCCGCGGATTGATCGAGGAAGCGCGCGCGCGGGTCGACCATGGCACGGAACTGGTCGAGTCCACCGGCCGTTCGATGGCGGAGATACTGAGCTCCATCGCCGAGGCGCACCGGTTGAACGGCACCATCAGCAGCAGCGCCAACGCACAGGCCTCGGGAATCGAGCGGGTGAACGCGGCCGTTGCGCAGCTCGAGCAGGTGTACGGTGCCTAGGAACGCAGTTGATCGGCGGCTTCTGTCGATCTTGTTCACGCGCGGACGTGGGGGCCACATTCTGCCGGGAGCAGAAACGGAGTGGAGCAGAGGCACAGGCCATCGAGTCGAGTCCGCATCGACGCTTCTTCCGTTCGACGCGGTCGTCGTGGTCGCCTAACCTGGTCGCCTCAACGGCTTTCCAACCGGTCCTCGCCGGTGCCGGGGGCGCCGGTTTTTATGAAATCCACGAACGCCCGCAACGGTGCCGGCAGGTGCTTGCTGCCGGGGTAGTAGAGGTACGGTCCGCTGAAGGGTTGCCACCACGGCTGCAGGATCGGCACCAGGGCGCCGCTGTCCAGGTGCGGCTGCAGCCAGGCTTCGAACAGGTGGATGATGCCCAGGCCGTCCAGCGCGGCGGACACGGCCAGGTCCTTGGCCGCGCCCAGGCGGACCAGCAGCGGGCCGTCCGGATCGACACGCACGATCTCGCCATCGCGTTCGAACTCCCAGGGCGGGATGACGCCGCTGGCGAACTGCCCGCGCAGGCAGGCGTGCCGCAGCAGGTCGCGCGGATGCTCCGGGCGCCCGCGTGCCTCCAGGTAGGCCGGCGAGGCGGCGGTGGCCATGCGTTGCACGCGCGGGCCGATCGGCACGGCGATCATGTCCCGCTCCAGTCGCTCGTCGTAGCGGATGCCCGCGTCGCAGCCGGCAGCGAGCATGTCGACGAAGCTGTCCTCGACGATGACTTCCAGACGGATCTCCGGGTAGGCCTTGAGGAAGGGCGTCACGATCGGGGGCAGCACCAGCCGCGCGGCCACGGCCGGAACGTTGAGCCGCAGTGTCCCGGCCGGGCGGTCGCGGTAGCCGTTGACCACGTCCAGCGCGGCCTGCACTTCGCCGAGCGCGGGCGACAGGCGTTCGAGCAGCCGCGCCCCCGCCTCGGTGGGGGCGACGTGGCGCGTGGTGCGGTGGAGCAGGCGCACGCCCAGTTGCGATTCCAGCCGCCGTACGCTCTCGCTCAGCCGTGAGGCGGAGCTGCCGCTTGCGCGCGCGCCTTCGCGGAAGCCGCCGGCGCGCGCCACGGTGAGGAAGGCCAGGAGGTCTCGCAGGTCTGCATCCATTGTTCGATTTTCCGTACAGCCCGTGCCGATTGCGCTGGATTATCAGCCAGACCGGGCGTGGCTACATTGCCGGCATCGCGGCGGTGGGCCGCCGCTGCCGGAGAGCGGGATGACGAATGTGACTGCCGCGCGGACCCACGCACTGGGCCGCTTCACCGTCAATCGCATGGGCTACGGCGCCATGCAACTGACCGGGCCGCACGTGTTCGGCCCGCCACGGGACCCCGCTGCGGCCCTGGCGGTGCTGCGTGAAGCGGTCGCCCGCGGGGTGAACCACATCGACACGAGCGATTTCTACGGGCCGCACGTGACCAACCGGCTGATCCGCGAAGCGCTGCATCCGTATCGCGAGGACCTGGTCATCGTGACGAAGGTCGGCGCCGTGCGCGGCGAGGACGCGTCCTGGCTGCCGGCGCAGAGCCCGGCCCAGCTCACCGACGCGGTCCACGGCAACCTGCGCAACCTGGAGCTGGACGTGCTGGATGTAGTGAACCTGCGCGTCATGGGCGACGTGCACGCGCCCAGCGAAGGCTCGATCGAGCCGCAGTTCGCGGCCCTGGCCGAACTGCAGCAGCGCGGCCTGATCCGCCACCTCGGCCTGAGCAACGTCACGGCGGGGCAGGTGGCCGAGGCGCGGCGCATCGCCGAGGTGGTCTGCGTGCAGAACCACTACAACCTGGTGCACCGCGCGGACGACGCGCTGATCGGGGAACTCGGTGCGCAGGGCATCGCCTACGTGCCGTTCTTTCCCCTCGGGGGCTTCACGCCGCTGCAGTCCGACCGGCTGTCGGAGGTGGCCCGCCGTCTCGGCGCCACGCCGATGCAGGTGGCGCTTGCCTGGCTGCTGGCGCGGGCGCCGAACATTCTGCTCATCCCTGGCACCTCGTCGCTCGCGCACCTGCAGGAGAACCTCGCTGCGGCGTCGCTGCGCCTGGACGCGGCGGCGCTGGCCGAATTGGCGCTGATCGAGAACTAGGGCGAATCGAGCGGGCGGAGGTCGTCGAATCGCGACGACGGCGTCCGATCTGTTGCCGCTGTCCGAAAAAAAAAGGAGGCGCACCGCGCCTCCCACCATCAATTTATATCAACGACCCGGAGTTGCGGCAAGGCTCGCCGCGTGTCCTAGGATCGCCGCCCTGCCGATCGGGCAGTAAGCGTGAGGCGCATCCGGCGATGCATGACGACGAGTGGGTTCCGGTCTACCCCGAGAACTGCCACCGGGTGGAAGGGCCATTCTTCCATGGCACGCGAGCGGATCTTTCGGTCGGCGATTTGCTGACTGCCGGGTTCACCTCCAACTACGACGATCGGGTCGTGATGAACCATGTCTACTTCACGAGCGTGCCGAAGGGGGCCGGCCTTGCCGCGGAGATGGCCCGGGGCGCGGGAAGGCCGCGCGTGTATGTCGTCGCGCCGACGGGAGCGTTTGAAGACGATCCCAACGTCACGAACAAGAAGTTCCCGGGCAACCCCACACGGTCGTATCGAAGCGCGTCGCCGTTGAGGATCGTGGGCGAACTCGAAAGCTGGGAGCCCTACGACGCGGAGTTCATCCGGGAACTGAGGCGTCGCGTCGAGGATGGCCTGGGCGAGATCATCAACTGAACAAATCGCCGCCGGAAGATCGGAGCCAGAGGGCTCCGGCGCCCGCCTGGCAGACAGACGCAGCCCTGTGACGCTTGGCTACAGGTCCATGGCGCCCCCTGCACATGCAGGTGTGCATCCTTCGCGGACATCTCCGCGAAGGGGCCCCTGCTTGAAGCTGTCCGATTTCATCTATGCCCACATGGACGAGATTCTCGAGCAGTGGGATGCATTCGCGCGCCAGGTCGCGCCTTCGGGAAGTCACCTCTCGCACAACGTCCTTCGTGACCATGCGCGGACCATGCTCGCCGACATCGCTCGCGACATGCGGGAAAGCCAGAGCCCGCAGGAGCAGCGTCTGAAGTCGGAAGGGCGTTGCGGGGGAGCAACGGGTTCTGCCGCGGCCGAGCATGGCAGCCAGCGGCAGGCCAAGGATTTCACGCTGCTGCAGTTGAGTGCGGAGTTCCGCGCCTTGCGCGCCACGGTGCTCCGGCTGTGGCTGCCGGAGGTGGCACGCGACGATCCCCAGACGGTGCGCGACCTGGTGCGGTTCAACGAGGGCATCGACCAGTCGCTGGCCGAGTCCATCGTCGCCTATTCCCGGCGGACCCAGCAGACGCACGACCTGTTCCTGGCCGTACTGGGCCATGACCTGCGCTCGCCGCTTGCCGGCATGCTGCTGGCGGGGGAGATGCTTGCCCAGGGAGAGACACGCCCGGAGAAGGTGGCGAAGATCGGCGCGAACCTGGCCCGCGGTGCCAAGGTGATGCGGCACATCGTGGATGACCTCATCGGCTACACCCGCTCGCAACTGGACGAGGGGCTCCCGATGTGCCCGGAGCCCTGCGACCTCCGTGAAGTTCTCGCGTCCGCCATTGCCGACGCCGCCGCCACCTACCCGGGCAACCAGTACGACCTGCGGGCCGAGCCGGGGCTGGTCGGCCGCTATGACCCGACCCGCCTGTACCAGATGTTTCTCAACCTGCTGGTAAACGCGGGCCGCCACAGCCGCGGCAAGGCGCCCGTCGTCGTGGAGGCCTGCGCCGCGGCGGATGCGTACGTGGTCGACATCACCAACCAGGGCGAGACGATTCCTCCGGACAAGCTGGAGTCGATCTTCCGGCCACTGGTGCAGCTGTCGGACAAGGACGGTGTCACGCGTTCGGGCACGAGCCTCGGCCTGGGCCTTTTCATAGCGCGCGAGGTGGCCAAGGCTCATGGCGGGTTGCTCACCGCCAACTCGACGGCATCGGACGGTACGACCTTTACCGCGACCCTGCCACGCGGAGAGGCAGGCGGGGAGCGCCTGGCGCAGGCCGTGCCGTGAGGTGTGGCGCGTTGGCGTGCGCCAGGTAGCGCGAACAGAAGTGGAGGCCGGGTGGCGTCGAACATGACCCCGCGTCGATCCCGGGGCTTACCCGGTATTCCCTTCCGGCGCACGCTTCGTTCCTGCCAGGCGGGTGGCCGGGGTGGCGTCCCGCATATGCGGTTCGCCTCGCCCGTGCGCTTGCCTGAGGTAATCCAGCAGGTCGTCCCGGGGAGGGGCGTGCTGGTTGAGGAACACGCTCACATTGCCGCTCACCTCCAGGATCGCGATCTGCACCTGCGCGATCGAGCGGGCCCCGGCCCCGCGCAGGGCGGCATGAAGTTCGCGGTGGTTGACCCGCTCGCGGGCCAGCGCCTCTTCGTCTATGAGGCCATCCAGCACCAGGATGCGCGGGCGCGAATCGAGATAGTCGCGCAGGCTCCGCCAGCGTCGGGCCGACCAGTCGAGCAGGAGCGTCAGCGCGGTGGTGCCGACCAGGATCAGGGCCGCATAGAGGATCGCCACGTTCGGGTACAGCAGCGTGTCTCCGGCCGCGGAACCGAGGGCAATCAGCAGCACCTGCTGCATCGGGTTGAGATTCTGCTGCCCGCGCTTGCCGAGCAGGCGCAGCACCACCATCAGCAGCAGGAACACCAGGACGATCCGCAGCGAGACCTCCAGGTAATACCCGTAGGGTTGTTTGCCCAGGAATAGCCGGGCCCAGGTGAACGGATCGAAGTGTTTGTCCATGGCTGGCAAGGAAGGCGGGTCGTCCATCCTGCCGCCTGCTTGCTGAAGAGCGCGTCAGCCTTCAATGTCAGCGCCTGTCGAATCGCGTCCCGATCGTTCGTCGTAGGCTTACCTGACCAGAAAAAGGCATCCGCCATGTCCCGTTCGATCTTCATCAGCCTGCCCGTCGCCGACCTCCCGGCCTCGATGGCCTTCTACGAGGCGCTGGGCTTCACCAACAACCCGCAGTTCACCGACGCCACCGCCGCCTGCATGGTGTGGAGCGATGCGATCCACGTGATGCTGCTGACGCACGCGAAGTGGCGCACGTTCACCGATCGCCCGATCTGTCCGCCGACCTCGAGCGAGGTGTCGCTTGCGCTGGCGCTGGACAACAAGGAGGCGGTCGATGCCATGGTCGAGGCGGCCGCGGCCCGGGGCGGCACGGTGGACGTCAATCCGGTGCAGGACCTGGGGTTCATGTACGGCCGTGACCTGACCGATCCCGACGGGCACGTCTGGGGACCGTTCTGGATGGACATGTCGAAAAAGGCCGACGTGGCGGCCTGAGGCTCGCGCCCGGTCCGACCGGCGAATGCTGCGCTGCCGCGGGAAGATCCGGGCGCCGCCGTGATGGCGCGCCCGGATGCTTCTGCTCGATGCATGCCGCTGGCAGGCCCGGTCGCATCCATCGCCGGGACATCGTGGCCCGCCATGCGGGCGGCGGCGCCGGACATGGTGGTTCGCGCTCCGGGAGCTCCTGCAACGACCGCGCGGGGCCGAACCCGGGTTCCCGTCAGCCCGAACAGCCGCCGCAACAGATGCTGGGCATCTGCACCACCTGTTCCTGCTCCACCGCCCAGCCGGTGCGCTGCAGCACTTCGACCAGGTCCCGCACCGGCACCCAGGACGAGATCCGCATGACCAACCCGCTCGTGTCCAGGTCGACCAGCGCGCTCGGGTCGATGTCGAACATGGCGTCCTGGACGACTTCGGGAGCGGGGCTGGGATCGGTGAGTGCGATATGGAATTCCATCGTACGGGCCTCTCTTTCAGGCGTATCGCGTTGACGGAACGGATGTTTTCCCAGTCGCGGGTGCCTCGCCCTGATCCCGGTCAGGCGAGCAGCCGATTGCTCACCCGGACGCTTGGCGCAGCCGGCAGCCACCCGCCGCCGTCGCGGTGGGTCACGCGTTCAGGTGCGCGGCTTGCGCGCGGCGCGTTTCCCCGGCGCCGCGGCGCTTTTCCCGGAACCGGCGCGCCCCACCTGTTCAAGCCATGCAAGGTCATCGACGTAGGCAAGGAACGACCGCAGGTATCCGGGCGACAGCTCGCGCATCAGCGCGATGGCGCGGCCGGCCAGTGCGGTCGAGTTGAGCGGGCCCGCGTCGGTGGGCACCTGCGCCACGGCCTCCCGGAGCTGGCTGTCGGCGCGGAGCGCGGACCAGAGCTGGCGAAACTCGACGAGGACGCGCACATCCGGATAGGACTCCCGCGCGGGGGACGCTGCGCGGTCGAGGTGGTCGGCGAGGTCGCGCAACGGGTGTGCATCCGGCAGGGGCGCGCTGGGGCGCGGCGCTTCGTCCGCACTGGCGCATTGCGTCCGCAGTGCGGCCAGCCGCGCGTCCAGCGCGCGGCGCGCCTCGCCGTCCAGGCCGGCAACCCGCCGTTCCATGGCCGCGATCAGTTGCGCGCGGATCGCCGAGGCGGCGTCAGGGTGCATGACCGTCGTTCGGTTCGCCCGCCGTGGCATGGCCGGCCGAGGAGCGGGGAATCGGGGCGATCTCGACGCGTCGGTTCTTCGCGCGGCCGGTTTCGTCCGTATTGGCGCTGACCGGCTGCTGCGCGCCGAAGGCGGCGGCGAAGACCGCGTCGGCAGGCACGCCGGCGGCGATCAGCGCGCGGGTGACGGTGAGCGCGCGTTGGGCCGACAGTTCCCAGTTGTCGGCGAACTGGCGGTTGTCGCCGTGCACCGGCTGGTTGTCGGTGAAGCCGCTGACCATCAGCAGTTCGTCGCGCGACTGGAGGTACTGCGCCAGCGGCGCGGCCAGGCTCTGGATGAGCTCGCGACCCTCGGGCTGCAACCGGTCGGAATTGAGCGCGAACAGCAGGTTGCCGCGGATGCCGATGCGGCCGTCGACCAGGGTCACGCGCCCCTGCGCCAGCGGTGTGGCGAGCGCCTGTTCCAGCGTGGTGCGCCGTTGCTGCTCGGCCAGGCGCTGCTGCTCGGCCACTTCCAGCTTGTGCGAGAGCTGCAACTGCACGCCGATGACGCCGACCAGGATCAGCACGAACACGCCCAGCAGCACCGACATCAGGTCGCCGAAGGCCCAGATCGGGGCGGTGGACGCGCCCTCGGACTCGACTTCGCCGCTCATGGCGCGCACCCGGGAACCGGGTTGTTGAGGGCCAGCGGCTGGAGATCCTTCGGCCCGGAATTATTTGCGAAAGCGCGCCTCGTGCGCGTCCGGAGGCATGGCGGTCGCGCACAGCGTGCGCTCATGCAGGAGAACTGGTCGCTCACGGGGTGCGCCCCGGAATCGGGTGGTTTTGTTTGCGGGATCGCGTCTTGTGCGCGACCGGGTGCATGGCGATGGCGGTTGCGTGCCTGGGAGCGGCGCCGTGGATTGGTTTCTTCATGCCTTCGAGGCCCGGGTCGCCTGCCGGCGGCCGGCGAGTTGCTGCATGTCGGCGATGATCTGCTGTTGAGAGAGCACGCTGAGTTCGACCACTTCCTTCGCCTGCGCGACGTAGTAGGCAAGCTGCTCGTCGCTGCGCGCGAGCGAGGCGTCGAGCGCACCGGCGATCTGCTGCAGCCGTTCCATCAGCGCGTCGTTGGCCTGGCCGAACTGCGCCACGCCGGCGCCGAAGGCCTCGCCCAGGCTCGCGACTTCGACGGCGCTGGCAGTGACCTGCGCGGCCGCGGTGTCGAGCTTGCCGGTTTCGGTCTCGATCTGCGCAGCGAAGCGGTTGCCGACCCGGTCCAGCAGATCGGCCGAGGTGCTGACCAGCGCATCGATCGCGCTGCGCTGTTCGGTGGAGGCGTGGTTGACCGCATCGAGCAGGGTCTCGAGCGTGGAAAGCAGGCGGCTGCGCTCCTCCAGCATGGCGGTGTCGCGGACCATGCTGTCGGAAAGCTTCTGGCGCAGCTCGCCCACGACTTCGGCGGCGACGCGCGGCGCTTCGGAGGCGGCTTCGACCAGGCGGGCGATCTCGCCGAGAGTCTGGCTGGCGGCGGCCTGGGTTTGCGTGGCCATGGCCGCGGCAGTCTGCTCCAGCGTCTCGCAGATGGCCTGCTGGCGGCTGGCGGTGGCGTCGCCGGTGGCCTTCCATTGCGCGCCAAGTTCGGCGGTGAGGGCATCGAGCTTCTGCGCCCAGCTGGACAGGCGTGCCTCGTCGCGTGCCTCGAGTGCCGACTGCAGTTCCGCGTGCGAGCGGTTGACCGCCTGCACCAGCGCGGCCGCGTGCGACTCGAACGTCTCGCTGGCGGCAGCCAGCGCCAGCCGGTTGCGGTCGGCCAGTTCCGCGTGGGCGGCGTCCTGTTTCGACAGCGCGCCCTGCCAGGCTTCGGCCGTGCGATCCACGCTCGCGTCCAGGCGCGTGGCGACGCCATCGATCAGCGCGGACGAGCGCTGCTCGAAGGTATCGGCGAAGCGGGCGAGGGCGTCGCCCAGCGCCTGTGCGTGGGCTTCGTTGGCCTGCCGGTGCTGAGCGAGCGCGTCGTTCCAGATACCGGTGACGGTGCGCGCGGTGGTCTCGAAGCCGCTCGCCAGGCCGTCGAGCTGGCGCTGCACGGCCTCGCCCACGCTGGCCTGGATCGCGGCGCTCTCGCGGGCGAGGCCCGCCAGGGTGGACTCGACCACCGGCTGCAGGACGCTGCCCGCGGTGCGCGCGCTGTTGGCCACGCTCGCGTGCAGCGACTGTTCGACCGAGCGGGCCAGGTGCGTGTATGCCTCTTCGGTGTGGCGATGGAATGCCTCCCGGTCAGCCTGCTGGCGCTCGTGGGCGGCAGCGCTTTGCTGCTCCAGCGTCGCGGCCATGGCCTGCAGGCGGTCGACCAGTGCGGGCATGGCAGCGGCCTGCTGCTGCAGCAGGCGGAAGGCTTCCTCGCGCCGGTACGCCTGCGAGTGGGTGCGCAGGGTGGTGGCGATGCTCGCATCCAGCGCGTGCACCGCCTGCAGCCGCTCGCGGCGGATCAGTGCGGAGAGCAGGCCAAGCATCGCCGAGCCGGCGACGCCGGCGATCGAGGTGCCGAAGGCGAAGGCCAGGCCGTTGACCGGCGCGGCCAGCGAGCCGCGGATCGCCTGCAGATCGCTGGCGCTGCCGAGCGCCGTGCCGGTGCCGCGCAGCGTGGCCATCATGCCCAGCAGGGTGCCGAGCATGCCCAGCAGCACCAGCAGGCCGACCAGGTAGGGCGTCATCGCCGGCGCCGGCAGCGCGGCGCGTTCGCCCTCGACGCGCAGGCGCACCGCATGGCGCAGGCCGGGGTGCAGGCGCTCCAGCCAGCGGCCGAGGTCGGGCGGCGGTCCGGTCAGTTCGTCGACGGCCCGCTGCAGGGTGGCGGTAGCCTGCCCGTAGCGGAGCAGTTCGATGGTGCCGGCGAGGTAGCAGGCGCCGATCAGCAGCGTGACGGCCATGCCCAGGGGATTGCTGCCGACGTAGCCGACGACGATCCAGCCGATGGCGGCCAGCCCCAGGGCGAACACGCAGAGAAGAAGCAGACGTTTGAACATGGCGTACCGCATCAGGGGGTACGAAGCGCCGCGAGCAGCGCGTCGACCGGTTGGAAACGAAGATCCAGCTCCGCCAGCAACACGCTCTGCATGTCGCGGCGAAAGCCGTCGAGCCAGGAGGGGGAAGCGCTCCCGGCGGCGCGCAGGCGTTCGAAACGCTGGCTCAGCAGGTCGGGGACCCTGGCCAGCAGGGCATGCTCACGCGGGGTGAGCGCCGCTTCCATCACCGCGTCCACCTCGGCCAGCCGCGCCAGCTCGGTCGAGGCGGCCATGAGCGCGTCACGCAACTTGCCCCGCAGTCGACCGACGTTGGCCTGCATGGCCCGCTGGCGGGCGAGGCAGGCCTGGCGGAAGGCGGCGTAGTCGGGCTCGCTATCGGCCGACGGACCGGAGGCGGGCAGGGGATCGTCCTTGATCGCCGTCGCCAGCGCTTCGCGCGTCCGAGCGCATTCGGTATGCAGGTCGTCCGGCGGCGCAGTGGTGAACGCGGCCGCGGAGGCCTTGCCATCGAGTGCGTCAGCAAGCGACAGCGCCTGCTTCCAGTCCAGCCACTGGCCCAACCGGTCAGGCAGCGACTGGCCAGGCGCCGCCAGGTCGGCGTCTGCCAAGCGTGCCAGCAGGCGGATGAACGTGGGCCCGCGAACCGTCGGGCGGGGGACTGCCTGAGCCATGTTTTCCGGAGCAAAACCGATAGTTTAGCTTGGCTGGCGGTTCGCGGCGCGCGGCCCGTCGCAGGACACTGCCGACGCGTTGCCGGGCGAGGAGGAGCCCGGTCCGGGCATGCCTCCGTGCCGGGCCTGGGGTGACCGCCCGGGATGCGCGCGTCGCGGGTATGATCCGGTACTCCAACGACCAACGAGGTGTGGCATGGCCCTGCGTAGCGCGCGCGTGTTGTTCCCGCTGATCCTGTTGGTGACCGGTGCGGGCGGCACGGCATTCGCCACCGAGCCCGGCAACCTGATGAAGATGACCACCACCACGCGGATGCAGATGCCCGGCATGTCGATGCCGCCGATGTCGCACACGACGACCGTCTGCACCTCGACGCAGAAGCCGGATCCCAGGCGCATGATGCAGGGCCAGAAGGACTGCCAGGTCACCGACTTCAAGCGCGAAGGCGACCTGATCACCTACCGCATGGCCTGTACCGGCGCGGTCACGATGAATGGCGAGGGCCGGTTCGAAATGCTCGCCGGCGGTGGCATGCGGGGCAGCCTGCACGTCACCGGCAACAGTGGTGGTCGCGAGATGACGATGGACACGAGCTTCGAGGGCCAGCGCGTCGGCGCCTGCGACTACACACCGCCGGCCGAGTGACGGACCCGGGCCGGTGGTGGCCGTCCCGGCTCAGAGCATCCGCCGCAGCGTGTTGTCCCGCACCACGAAGTGGTGCCACAGGGCGGCCACGATGTGCAGGCCGATTACCCAGTAGAAGATCTCGCCCAGCTCCTCGTGCCATTCGCCGAGGCGCTCGTGCCAGGCGTGGTCGGGCTGGACAAGCATCGGCAGCGACCATCCGCCGGGCAGCGCCACGGCGTGCCCGGCCAGGTTCACCTCCAGGATGCCCAGCAGCGGTTGCACGAGCAGGAACGCATACAGCGCCAGGTGCGTGATGCGGGCAAGCAGGTGGGTCACCCGCCCCGGTGCGGGCTGGATCGGCGGAAAGCGGCCGACGGCAAGTGCGGGCAGGCGGACCACCAGCAGGAGCAGGACCAGCAGCCCGGCCAGGTAGTGCCATTGCATCGCCGTCGAGACGCCGCCGGCTTGCTCCTCCTCGCCGCCGAATTCGACCAGCAGGTAGGCGGCGAGCACGGCCAGCACCGTGAGCCAGTGGGCGGCGCGTACGAGCGTCGGGTAGCGGGCCGGGGCCGCGCGTCCCACATGGGCGGCGGTTGCATGCATGGTCGTGTTCATGGCTTGGGCTGCGGTGTCTTGGCCACGCTCGGCGGCAGGATCGGCAGGGTCACCTGTGGCTGGTCACCGGTAAGCGCACCGAGGAAGGCGGTGATCTGGTCCACTTCGGTTTCGGTGAGCTTCGCGCCGAGCTGGCTGTTGCCCATGACGGCCACGGCCTGGCGCAGGTCCCACACCTTTCCGGAGTGGAAGTAGGGCGGCGTCAGCGCGACGTTGCGCAACGACGGCACGCGGAACACGTACTCGTCGCTGACCGTCTTGGTGACGGCGAAGCGTCCCTTGTCGCCCGGCGGCAGGATCTCGGCACCGGGACGCTCCACCACGCCAAACGGCGCGTACTGCCCGCCGCCGACGTTGATGCCGCCGTGGCAGGCCGCGCAGCCCTTGCCGATGAACAGCGACAGGCCTTGTGCCTGGGTGGCATCCAGTGCCTTGCGGTCACCCCGCAGATAGCGGTCGAACGGCGCGTTCGGAGTGATCAGCGTGGCCTCGAAGAGCGCGATGGCGCGGCGCACGTTCTCGAACGAGATCGGCTCGGCGCCGCCGAAGGCCTTGGCGAAGAGCGGGGCGTACCCGGGGATGCCCTTGAGCTGCTCGACGACGTGTGCCTCCGTGGCGTCCATCTCGATCGGATTGACCAGCGGTCCACCGGCCTGCTGCTCCAGGTCCCTGGCGCGGCCGTCCCAGAACTGGGCGACGTCGAACACCGCGTTGTAGACCGTCGGCGCGTTGCGCCCGCCGCGTTGCCAGCGATGTCCGAGCGAGGTTTCCTGCAGGTCGACGCCGCCCATGCCGATCATGTGGCAGGAGTTGCAGCTGATCGCGTGGCTTTCGGACAGGCGGGGATCGAAGTAGAGCATCTTGCCCAGGGCTACCCTCGCCGGTGATGCGGGGTTGCCGGGCAAGGCGGGGGGCTGCGCCGGGACGGGTTTGAACAGGCCCCGGGCCTGCGCCAGCACATCCGATTGCGACCACGCCGGCGCAACCGGCGCACCGGCCAGGGCCAGGGCCAGGCAGGAGAGGAGGAGCGTAAGCGGTCGCATCGTGCGTTCTCCTTGTCGTGCAGGGAAGGATTTCCGCGGCGGCGCCGCGCGGAAGACACGCGGCCCCGCTGCGCAAGGAGCCCGTGCGGATCGGGTACGGGAAGGGTGCCGAAGGTGGAGGGCGGCCTGTTGATCCAGATCAAGGGCCGGCATGACGCCGGCGCGGGCGCCCGATCGGCGGCATGCCCTCGGCTGGGTACACAAACGGGCGTGCAGCGTGCAAAGTTGGCAGCCTTCCTTTTCCTGGAACATCCCATGACCCGCCTCGCAATGTCCCTCCGCGCCGCGCTGCTGTCGGCTGTGCTGGCCTCCGCCTCCGCCGGCGTCCTCGCCGCGGATGCCACGCCTCCGCAGGATTTCCTCGCGGCGCACCTGGATACCTCGGCCGACCCGGGCGTGGATTTCTTCCAGTACGCCAACGGTGGCTGGCTTAAGGCGCACCCGATCCCGGCTTCGGAGTCGGCCTGGGGCATCGGCAACGAGGTGGACGACGAACTCTATGCGCGGTTGCGTGGCATCAGCGAGTCCGCGGCGAAACAGCCGGCGGCCGCCGGCAGCGATCAGCAGAAGATCGGCGATTTCTGGGCCACCGCCATGGATGTGGCCAAGGCCGATCGGCTGGGACTGCAGCCGCTGCATGCCGAACTGGCGCGCATCGACGCGATAGCCTCGCCCGCGGACGTGCTCGATGCGGTGTTCGCCCTCAAGCCGATCGGCGATCGCTCGCTGTTCCGCATCGGCATCGCGCAGGACGACAAGGACAGCGCGACGATGGCGGTGCAGATCCACCAGGGCGGCCTGGGCCTGCCCGAGCGCGACTTCTACTTCAATCCCGAAAAGGGCGTCGCCAAGATCCGCACCGCGTACGTCGAGCACATGGCCCGCACCTTCGTGCTGCTCGGCCGCGACCCGGCCGCGGCCAGGGCGGCGGCCACGCGGGTCATGGCCTTCGAGACCGCGCTGGCGGAGGCCTCGCGCAGGCTCGAGGACCTGCGCGATCCGGAGAAGAACTACAACAGGATGACCCCGGCGGCTTTCACCGCCAAATACACGCCGTCCGTCGACTGGAAGGCTCGCCTGGCCGGATGGGGCATCCAGCCGTCCTACGTGATCGTCGGCCAGCCGGAGTTCTTTGCCGCCGAGGACCGCCTGCTGCGTGAGACGCCGCTGCCGGTGCTCAAGGACTATCTGCGCTATCACCTGGTGGACGGCTACGCGCCGTTCCTGTCCGGCGCGATGGACCGGGAGTACTTCGACTTCCATGGCCGCGCGATGTCCGGCCAGCAGGAGCAGCGCCCACGCTGGAAGCGCGCGCTGGACGAGGAGAACGACGCCATGGGCATGGTGCTCGGGCGCATCTTCGTCAAGCAGTACTTCCCGGTCGCGTCCAAGCAGCGCTACGAGGCGATGGTCGAGGCGATCCGCGGCACCTTCCACGACCGCATCGAGCGGCTCGACTGGATGAGCCCGCAGACCAAGGCCAAGGCGCTGGCCAAGCTCGCCGCGGTCACGCCCAAGGTCGGCTACCCGGACAAGTGGAAGGACTATTCGGCGCTGGTGGTGGGGCGCGAGTCCTATGCGGCGAACGTCATGGCGGCACGCCGCTGGCAGTTCCAGGACAACCTGTCCAAGTTCGGCAAGCCGGTCGACCGCACCGAATGGGACATGACCCCGCAGACCTACAACGCCTACTACAACCCGTCGAACAACGAGATCGTGCTGCCTGCGGCGATCTTCATGGTGCCGGGCGTGCCCGATGACCAGGTCGACGACGCGGTCGCCTACGGCTACGTCGCCGCCAGCACGATCGGCCACGAGATCACCCACGGCTTCGACGACCAGGGCCGCCAGTACGATGCGCAGGGCAACCTGTCCGGCTGGTGGACGGCGCAGGACACCGCGCGCTTCAACACCGCCGCGCAGAAGATGATCGAGCAGTTCAACGCCTACGAGCCGCTGCCTGGCCTGCACATCAACGGCAAGGCCAGCCTGGGCGAGAACATCGCCGACTACGGCGGCGTGCTGCTGGGCCTCGAGGCCTTCGAGAAGACCGCACAGTTCAAGGAAGGCAGGAAGGTCGGCGGCCTGACGCCGACGCAGCGCTACTTCCTTGGTTACGCGCTGGGCTGGATGACCCAGCAGCGCGAGCAGCGGCTGCGCCAGCGCCTGCTGTCGGACGTGCATGCCCCGGCGAAGTGGCGCGTGCTCGGGCCGATGTCGAACATTCCCGCGTTCTACGAGGCGTTCGACGTGAAGCCCGGCCAGCCGATGTGGCGCGCGCCGCAGGATCGCGTGCGGATCTGGTGACCAAGCCGGGTCCGATGCTTCTCAGGGAACGGGCTTCGGCGCCGTTCCCGCGGGTGAAGGCTCGCGCCCGAAGCGATTGATCGCGTCGTTCTCCACCACCGGTGGCGGCGACGGATCACGCGCCAGGGCGAGCATGGCTCGCCCCACGCGGGCGGTCGTGGTCATCTGGCCGGGGAGCAGGCGCACGGCCAGGGCGAACGCCGGCGACCCGAGCCGGTACAACAGGTCCAGCGGCTTGTGCGAGGAACGGACGCCTTCCACCGGACGTATACCGCCGGGCCGCAGCATCACCGTGGTGATCGGCAGGGCGGCCAGGGAGCGCTCGGTCTCGCCCTTGACCCTTGCCACCATCACCCGGCTGCCCGGGTCCGAGTACGCGCCGGAGATGTACAGGAATCGCCCGTTCGGGTTGTGCGCGGCGAACGCCCTGGCCACCGCCGTGGTCAGCGTGAGGGTGACGTGGCGATAGGCATCGGCGGGGACTCCCAGCAAGGGTGCACCGGCGCAGTAGAGGCAGGCGTCGAACGGCGCCAGCCGGTCGCCGAGCGTTGCCACCTGCGCGAAGTCCGGGCAGATCAGTTCCTCCAGACGGGAGTCCCGGATGCCGCTCGGGCGCCGTCCCAGCGCCACCACCCGCTCCACGTCCGGCGCACGCAGGCATTCGCGCAGCACGCCTTGGCCGACCAGGCCGGTTGCGCCGGTGATGAGGATACGCATGGCCGTCTCCGCTCGTGACCGTGGCTGCGAGCATCATAGTCCGCCCTCCGGATGCCGGCGCGATGACGCCACGCGCGTGCTTGACCGTGCCGTCGGGCCACGCTCCGGTTGGGACTGGCCGGCTTGCAGGTCGGCGGCAGTTGACCACCTGCAAGGGATGGAAGGCCATTCGCGTGCATGCGTGCGTGTCGGCACCGCAATGCGTCAGGATGCCTGTAGAGGAGCACTCAACGCCCGCCCTTGCGAGTTCCTGCGCAGCGCATTCACGGGAGCACCCGTAGGTTGGCCGCTTGACGCCGCTGTTTCCTCTCACTGCGCAGCGATCGCTGCACTGCGCACGAAATCCTCAAGGGAGAAGCCTGTGCTTACCTGGGCCATCATTCTTGCCATCGTTTCGCTCATCGCCGGCTGGCTGGGCTTTGGCACGCTGTCTGGCATCGCCGGGAGCATCGCGAAGATCCTGTTCGTGATCTTCGTCATCCTGTTCGTGCTGGCGCTGCTCGGCGTGCTCGGGGTGCTCAGCATCTTCTGACCGACGCGAAGGCGCCGACTGGTTTCAGTCGAGCGGACGCACCCGGAAGTTGCGCCCCTTGATGCGTCCGGCGCGCAGGCGCTCGAGCGCCTTGTTCGCCAGCGGGCGCGCGATCGCGACATAGGCGCGGGTGGCATAGACGTCGATCTTGCCGATGTCGCCGGCCTCGAGGCCCGCCTCGCCGGTGAGCGCGCCGAGGATGTCGCCGGGGCGCAGCTTGTCCTGGCGGCCGGCATCGATCACCAGGGTTTTCATCGGCGCGAGATGCAGGGTCTTGCCGCGCGGCGGGGCGAGCTTGAATGCGCGCCAGGGCAGCGGTTCGGCCAGGGCCTGCTCGATGTTCTCGGCCTTGGGCCGCTCGCGCGGCGTGCACAGGGTGATCGCCACGCCCGACTGGCCCGCGCGGCCGGTACGGCCGATGCGGTGGGTGTGCGTGTCCGGGTCGTGCGCGATGTCGTAGCTGACCACCAGCGGCAGCGCGGCGATGTCCAGGCCGCGCGCGGCGACATCGGTGGCCACCAGCACGCTGCAACTGCGGTTGGCGAAGCGCACCAGGACTTCGTCGCGGTCGCGCTGCTCCATGTCGCCGTGCAGTGCGAGGGCGGAAAAGCCGCGGCGGTCCAGCTCCTGCGCCACGGCATCGACGTCGCGGCGCATGTTGCAGAACACCAGCGCGTGCCGGTCCGGATCGCGGGCGAGCAGCTGCGCCAGCGCGTCGGGCTTGTGCGCCGGGTCGACCTCGATGAACTGCTGCTCGATCGCCGGCACGGCTTCGGCCGGCGTCTCCACGGTGACCTCCACCGGGTCCTTCTGCAGTCGCCGGCTGGCCGCGCGGATCGTTTCGGGGTAGGTGGCCGAGAACAGCAGGGTCTGGTGGTGCCTGGCGATGCGCCCGACGATGTCGTCGATGGCTTCGCCGAAGCCCATGTCGAGCATGCGGTCGGCCTCGTCCAGCACCAGCACCTTGATGCCGCCGCCGTGCAGGCTGCCGCGCTTGAGGTGTTCCTGCACGCGGCCCGGCGTGCCCACCACGATGTGCGGATCGTGGGTGAGCGAGGCCAACTGCGGCCCGAGCGGCATGCCTCCGCACAGGGTCAGCAGCTTGACGTTGGGCAGGCCGGCGGCGAGTCGGCGGATCGCCTTGCTGACCTGGTCGGCCAGTTCGCGGGTAGGGCACAGCACCAGCGCCTGCAGTCGAATGGTGTCCACATCCAGTGCCTGCAGCAGGCCCAGGCCGAACGCGGCGGTCTTGCCGCTGCCGGTGCGCGCCTGGGCAATCACGTCGCGTCCGGCGAGGATCGGCGGCAGGCTCTGCGCCTGCACCGGCGTCATGGCGGCGTAGCCGTGCTTGTCGAGGCTGGCGAGCAGGGCGGGGTCGAGCGGGAGCGTGGCGAAATCGGTCATTCGCCATGATCGCATCAAAGCGCCGGAGGCGGTGCTGCGTTCAGGCTCGCGTGGTCGCGCGCCGCGCCCGCCGCGTGCGGAGGTGTAGGATGTCCGTCCGCGCCCGCGCTTCGCCTGCTCTACCATCGCCCGCAAGCGCGCGATGAGAGCATCCCGAGCCCCGCTCCCATCCGCGGTCGAACATCACCGCCTGACACAGGCTCCAGCCGCTCACACGGCATCCCCGAGCGGACTTGCCGCTGGAGCCGTCGCCGCTTCCACTCCACCCAGAGGGTTACCCGATTGGCCAAGATCAACTACGCATTCGAAAAACGCCAGCGCGAGCTGGCCAAGAAAAAGCAGCAGGATGCCAAGCAGTCGAAGAAGCGTCCCATGCGCGAGGGCGACAAGCCCTCCGAACGCCCGGGCAACGCACCGACGAACTAGGCCGGGCCCCAGGCGCCTGCCTGCCGGGAGCCGCCCGCAGGCAGGCGCCTGCCGTGGGCATCGGGCAAAAAAAAGCCCGGCACGAGGCCGGGCTTTTTCCGGTTTCGGGACCGAAGCCTTAGAGCGGCTGGACCTGGTCGGCCTGCAGGCCCTTCGGGCCCTGGGTCACGACGAAGGACACCTTCTGGCCTTCCTGCAGGCTCTTGAAGCCCGAGGACGTGATCGAGCGGAAGTGCACGAACACGTCATCGCCGCTGGCGCGGCTGATGAAGCCAAAGCCCTTGGCATCGTTGAACCACTTGACGGTACCGGTTTCAGGTTGCGACATCGTTGTATCTCCTTGGAGCGGGTGGATGAGCCGCATGGCGCGGCAGGGTGCTGGTCACAAGGAGGAAACGGGGTGCAACGGTGTAGTGGAACTGCTCTCTACAGCATCGGGCCACAGTTCGCGTGACCCTTGAAACCCAGCCCTCGCACAGTAGTGATTGTCTGGCCGCGAAGCAAATGTTTTCTGAATGGCGGTTTACCCTGCGCGGGATTGGCGCAGCAGGCAAGGGTCGCTGGCGGGGCCGGCCCGCTGCTGCACGCGCGATCCCGCACGACCCGGGGAGGGCTGCCATGCGGCCGCGTGGATGGGGCCGCAAGGCGGCCAGCGACACCGCCGCGGGCACTTGCCGGCATGCGCGGTGCCAGCTTGGCCTCCACGCACGCCTCCTCAGCGGGGGCGGCCGGCGGAAACGGCCATCGGGACGAGCACATTCTTGGCCGTCACGACCTGGTCTCGCTCGCGGCGGATCGGGCGCCGGGCCCGGCCGTGATCGACCAGGCCACAACCTTCGGGACACGGAGCCGTTCAGCCGCGGCGCGCGGCCTCGATCGCCGCGATGTCGATCCTGGCCATTCCCATCATGGCCTCGAACGCACGCTTGGCCGCGGCCGGGTCCGGGTCGCTGACCGCCGCGGTCAGCGCGCGGGGGGTGATCTGCCAGGACAGTCCCCACTTGTCCTTGCACCAGCCGCAGACGCTCGGGCTGCCGCCGTTGTCGATGATCGCGTCCCAGAGGCGGTCGGTTTCGGCCTGGTCGTCGGTCGCCACCTGGAAGGAGAACGCCTCGGTGTGGGGAAATCCCGGCCCACCGTTCAGGCCGAGGCACGGAATGCCCATGACGGTGAATTCGACCGTCAACACGTCGCCCTGCCGGCCGGCGGGGTAGTCGCCGGGCGCGCGGTGGACCGTCCCCACGGCGCTGTCGGGGAAGGTCTCGGCATAGAACTCGGCGGCATCCAGGGCGGTGCCGTCGTACCAGAGGCAGATGGTGTTCTTGCGGGTCATTCCGTTCTCCGGATCGGGGTCTTCATTCCCGCGACGAACGAATGAGCCGCCGATCGACAGCCGCGTCGGCGGATCGCCCGCGGGGTGTTTTCCGGAAAGGGAGGACCGATCGCCCGACGGTCCGCGAGTCAGTCCGGCGCGAAGCGCCAGGTGGCGTCGAGAAACTCGTCCAGTTCCCATCGCTTGAACGGCGCCCGCCCCGTGAACTTGCCGAGCGCGGCCGACACGACGTTGCGGTTCCAGTGGGTGACCGGCCGGTTGTGCGACTGCAGGTAGTGATCGATGTAGTACTCCGGCGTCCACGCCTGGGTGGGGGACGTCAGCACGCGATCGATCTTTCCCACGTATGCCTTGTTGGGGTGACCCGACCAGTCGCCCAGGGCCTGGCCGAGATGTTCCGCGCTATCGAGCATGGTGTGTCCCGTGAGCTGTGCAACCAGTGCTTCATTAGTCCCGCAGGCCAGTCCAGCACCTGTCAAAACGCCGTCCCCGAGTGACTGATTATGGACAACCGCTACCGAATGACGGGTTCCGGTTAAGACCGCCGTTGCAGGCAGTTCAGCAAGCAGGTTCTTGCGAGGGTCACGACGCGGTCGGGGCGCTCGACACGGGCGTGGTGCCCGCGTTCGCCGGTCCGGCCGCGAGGTCCTGTCCGTAGCGCGCGAGCAGGAAGTCGATCGCGCTGCGCAGCTTGGCCGTGGGGCGACGGTCCTGCGCGTAGATCAGATGCATCGGCGAGGGTGTGAGCGACCAGCCCGGCAGGACGCGCACCAGTCGCCCGGCGGCGAGGTCGTCGGCCAGCAGCGGCTCCGGTTGCAGTGCGATGCCGATGCCGCTGAGCGCGGCGATGCGCAGGGCGTTGCCCTGGTTGGCGGTGAAGCGGCCGCGCACGGTGACGGTGCTCGTCGCGCCATCGGGTCCGACCAGCCGCCATACGTCCGATCGCCGCCAGTAGGACAGGCCCAGGCATTCGTGACCGGCCAGGTCGTGCGGCCGCGCTGGATGGCCGTGGCGTGCCAGGTACCCGGGCGAGGCGGCGAGGATGCGCCGGTAGTGGCGCAGTGGCCGCGCGACCACGCCTGGCTCCGTGACGTCGCCGACCAGAATGCCCAGTTCGAAGCCGCCGTCGGCCAGGTTGGGCGGGCGATTGTCCAGCGTGAGTTCGACGCTGACCTCGGGATGTCGGGCCATGTATTCGGCGAGCGCGGGCACCATGTGGCTGCCGAAACCGACCGGGGCCACCATCCGCAGCCGCCCTTTCGGCGCCGCCTGGAGTTCCACTGCGCTCGCCTCGGCCAGCGCCACTTCGGCCAGGGCCAGCTTGCAGCGTTCGTAGTAGAGCCGCCCGACGTCGGAGAGCTGCTGCCGGCGCGTGGTGCGATGGAGCAGCCGGGCGCCCAGCCGCTGTTCGATCGCCGCGACGTGCTTGGCGACCATGGTCGCGGACACGCCGCTCGCGTCGGCGGCCGCCGCGAAGCTGCCGGAGTCGACCACGCGCACGAACATTTCCATGCCGGCGAGCTTGTTCATATTCAAAACCATGGGGTTTGTTATGAACGTAAGTCTTGCATGTTTATCAACCCGCCGTGCGCTCCCATCATGCGCCGCGAGGCCTTTGACGGACGCGAGGAGCTCCATGCCCAGCCTGCACCTGGACATCCCCAGCATCGACTGGATCGAGCGGCCGCCACGTGCGGACCAAACCGACGGTGGCAAGGCTTCGCCGGCGCCTGCCACACCCTCGCCGGACCACGGACGGGCGAAGCCGCCAACGCAAGGCAGTACGCGAGAACGGGACCCGTGGCCCGGTGCGCCCGCAGGCGTCCCGGCATGATGGCCGCTGGCCACCATCGCGCTCCCCGCCCATGAAGCCGATGGGTGGGCGCTCCATCGTCGCGGAGAGACCGTTGAATCCCACGCAAGCGCCTTACCACGCGCACATCTATTTCGAGCCGGCCGACCGGAGTCTGGCCGAGACGGCGCATGCGGTGGTGCGCCAGCGCCTCCACTCGGGTGATCTTCCGCAACTGCGTTTCGTCGGCTGCCTGAGGGACGCTGGAGCGGGCCCCCATCTGCTGCCGCAGTTCGAGATCCACTTCACCGCCGACGGTCTGGCGGTCGTCCGCGAATTCGTCCGCGCCTGCGGCCTGACCACGTTGATCCATCCGCTGACCGACGACGACCTGGCCGATCACACGCATCTGGCCGAATGGATCGGCCCGCCGCTGGAACTGGACCTGGGCACGCTGGATCCTCCGGGCCAGAACAGGGGCGTGGCCAGGTTCGGCATGTCCGATTTCTAGCTCGGCACCGGAACGCTTTCCCGGCGTGGAGACGGGCCGGGACGTGCCGGAAGGTCACTCACCGCAGCGTCGGGCGTGTGCCGGGGGCGTCCCTGACGAACACCATGCCCTCGAGCCTGACCGCCACGACCCTGCCGCCTTCGGTCTGGAAGGCCAGCACATTGCCGCTGTTGGGCGCCAGTTCCATGCGCACCTGGTCGTCGCGCGGGTCAGCAGGAAGGGCACGGATCGAATCATGGAAGGTGAGCCTGCGACAAGGGTGCTGCAGGAAAGACGCCTTGCTCCCGTGCGCTTGCAGATTCCCCGATCGTGCGCGCCCGCGCCCGACACTGCAGGACGACGCATGAGCGCGATCCGCGTGCCCATCTGGCAAACCCGCCTGATGCCATGCCCAGAGGCCGGAACCAGGCCCCCTCTCCCCCGGCGGGGCCGGGGGAGAGGGGGCAGGAGCGGGGCATCGCGTAGCGCGGGCGTCCGGCCCGCGGGTGCGCCAGGAGCCCGTTATCTTGCCCCGGTCCATCACCAGCACCCGGCACTGCAGGACGACGCATGAGCGCCATCCGCGCCCATCTGGCAAGCCTGCCTGATGTCACACCCAGGCCGGAACCAGGCTCCCTCTCCCCCGGCGCAGCCGGGGGAGAGGGTTGGGGAGAGGGGGAGGCCCTGCGCTCGACGATCCGGATGCCATGCGGGCTTCGAAAACGCCGTCCACCCGCTGCGCTCCCGCGGCCGCTACATTCCCCGGCCCGCCTGCCGGGCATGACCGATCGGGCCGGGACGCGGCGCGCGGCGAACAGGAGAGGGGGCTCGATGGATACGGACGGCACGACGCCGCCTGGCGTCGACGGGCTCGCGGGAGCCGGATCCGGACCGCGCGAGGCGATGCCCCGCGCGCGCTGGTTCTCCCTGATGCGGACCTGGGACCTGCCGCCGTGCGAGGAAGCCTGGCGCGCGCTGGTGTCCGCCTATGGACAGAAGCACCGGCACTACCACACCGGCACACACGTCGATGCCTGCCCGCGGCGTCTGGATGCCTGCGTGG
Source organism: Frateuria soli (assembly GCF_021117385.1). Taxonomy (GTDB): domain Bacteria; phylum Pseudomonadota; class Gammaproteobacteria; order Xanthomonadales; family Rhodanobacteraceae; genus Frateuria_A; species Frateuria_A soli. Next base: position 1,779,321 of record NZ_CP088252.1, on the reverse strand, counting down.
AGGCGCTCGACCGCCCGCGCGAGGTCGAACTGGCGCTGTGGTTCCATGACGCGGTCTACGATCCGCTCTCGTCGAAGAACGAACAGAAGAGTGCCCGGTGGGTGCAGGACTTCCTGGCTCGCCATGGTGCGCCGGAGGAGGCCATCGCGCGCGTGGTGGAGCTGATCATGGTCACGCGGCACGAGGCGCCCACCTGTACGAACGACCAGTCCTTCCTGGTCGATATCGACCTGTCGATCCTTGGCGCCCGGCCGGCGGTGTACGACTTCTTCGAGCAGGCCATCCGACGCGAATACCGGCACGTGCCAGCAGTGCTCTATCGTGCCGGCAGGGCGCGGCGGCTGGAGCAGTTCCTGGCGCGCCCGCGGATCTATGCGAATCGGCCTTTCAGGCTGCGCGAAAGGCAGGCGAGGGCCAACCTGGCACGCGCCGTCGCGCAGCTTCGATCCTGATCACCCAGCCAGCGAAGTGGAGTCCATGGCATGAGCGCTACCCGCACGTCGTCCTTCATCACGACCTCCAGTGCCCTCGTCCTTGGCGCCGGTGGCATTGTCCTGTTGTTCGGTTCCGACGTGCTGTTGCCACGACTGGTGCCGGGCGCGTCCGCCAGTGCGACGGTCCTCGGGCAACTGATCTCGGCCGGATGGCTGGCGCTGGCCTGGCTCAACTGGAACCAGCGCCGGATGCTCGTCGGTGGCATCTACGGACGCCCGACCGTGCTCGCCAACCTCATGCTCTACCTGGTCAGTGCCTTCAGCCTGGGCCATCCGGCGATGGGCGGCGGTGCATCGCCAGTGCTGCTTTTCCTCACCGTCGTGTTCGGGGTGCTGGCGGTGGTCTACGGCGCGCTGCTCATGCGCGGCCCCTTCGGCAACGACACACCGGCGGAAGCGGACACCAGGGCTTGACCCAAGTCCCGCTGGACCCTTCAAGCCGTGGACTTTTTCGCGCGCCGTTGGCGTGGCGTCGTGCAGCATCGAGCGCCTGGATCGTAATCTCGGGAGGCGACCGTGGCTCGACTACTGAAGCTTGCCGCCGCGTTTGCGGCGGGTGCGGCGACGATGTATCTGCTCGATCCGGTGGCCGGGCGCCGGCGCCGTGCCACCGCGCGCGACAAGGCCCTCGCCGCGGGGCAGGACATCCACGACTACGCGCACGACCAGGTAAAACACGCGGCCGATCGTTTGCGCGGCGCGTCCGCCCGCCTACACGGGCACGAACCCGCGGACGACCGGCAACTGCACGACCGTATCCGCTCGCGGCTGGGCCATCTGGTGGCCCAGCCGGGAAAGGTCGAGGTGCACGTGGAGGACGGCCAGGTGACACTGAGTGGCTCGGCCCCGCTTACCGAGGTCGACGCGCTGGTGACCGCCGTGTCGGACATGCTGGGCGTGGAGCGGGTCGACAACCGGATGGATGCGGCGCAATCACCGCCGCCGAGCGAGAGCAGGCACTGAACGCACCTTGCGTTGCGCGTCGTCCTGAACCCACTGGCGGGCGATGTCCCGAGGGGGCCTCGAAGCTTCGCCCGCCGGGCGGGCTCGGGAAACGGGGCGTGCGACCTGGGCCGTCGCTTCCGTCGCGGGCTGCCTGTCTGGCGTGAACGGCCTGCCGTGCGGGCGCCCGGACGCCTGCCCGCAGCTACTGCGGCATCCGCAACGCCGCCGATGGCGGGCGCTGGACGAACTCCCGGTAGACGTGCGCGTAGAGCGTGCGCTGGCCGCCGAACGGAAGGCGCGCGATGGCATCGGGGAAGGTCAGCCAGGCGTAGTCGTCGTGCTCGGCGTCCAGATGCACGGCGGCATCGGACTCGACATGGGCAACGAACGCGGGCACCACCGCGATGCATTCCTCGCGCACGTCGTAGTAGGTCTCGCACTGGTCGGCCGAGTAGAGCGCCGCCGGGCGCAATCCGGTCTCCTCGGCCAGCTCGCGCACCGCTGCCTGCCATGCTTTCTCGCCCGCTTCCAGGTGCCCGGCGGCGTAGGTCCAGAGCCCGTGCAGGTCGGTTCCCGCGCGGCGCAGGAGCAGGGTGCGGGCGTGCTCGCCATCGCCGCGGACGGGGATTACCGAAACCAGCGAGCAGCGCGTGGGGATACCGTGCATGTCTTCTCTCCGCAGTGGACGGGGTGACCGATGCCGACGCCCGCAATAGCCGTGCTTGCTTGGGGTTCACCGGCACAAGTCCATGATTCGACGTCAGTTTGGCCAGAAAACCCGCATGCAGTCATTCCCCCGCGCACCGTCCGCCGCCAGCCGGTCTTCCGCATGCGCATCCACCAGCGTGCGCACCTCGCGCACATGCCCCGGCACACCCGATCCGACCGGGAACGCGTCCGGCCGTTCGCATGTGCGGCGGCTCGGCGCGCATCTGCGCGGGACCTGGCGCAGGGTCGGGCTGCTGCTGGTCGCGACGTGTGCGGCCGGCCTGGCGGGCCTGACCGCGGCCAACGTGCTGCCCGAGGGGCCGGGGCTGGCGCAGGCGCCGGCGCACGTGGCGCCGGTCGACAGCCCGGCGTTCCGGCGGCAGGCGGAAGCCCTGCTGGGCAGTCCCGTCACGCCGGGCAACGCGGTGGTCGACCTGCAGAACGGTGATGCCTACTTCCCGGCGATGCTGGCGGACATCCGTTCGGCGCGGAAAAGCATCGAGCTGGAAAGCTACATCCTGCGTCGTGGACGTGTGGCGGACGTCTTCGTCGCCGCGCTGTCCGAGCGCGCACGCGCCGGCGTGAAGGTGCGCATGGTGGTCGACTGGATGGGGTCGCGCGGCAACGTGACCGACGCCGCGAGGCTGCGTGCCGCGGGCGTCGATTTCCATTTCTACCGGCCGGTACGGCTGGACCAGCTGGCGAGCCTCAACAAGCGGACCCACCGCAAGCTGATGGTGGTCGACGATCGCGTGGCCTGGACCGGCGGCATGGGCATCGACGACGCCTGGCGGGGCAACGCCAGCGACGGCAGTCAGAAGCGCGACATGATGTTCCGCCTGCGGGGCCCGGCCGTGGGCCGGATGCGCGGCGTGTTCGAGGAACACTGGCTGGCCACCGGCGGCCAGCGGCTGCCGCCGCCCGAAGCGAAGCCCTCCGCGGTGCCGGGCCAGTTGCCGGTGCAGGTGATCGCAAGTACCGACCGCGTCGGCGAGTACAACTCGCAGCGGATGTTCCTGCTGGCGATCGCCGGGGCGCGACGATCGATCGACCTGGAGGCGTCCTACTTCGTTCCGGACGCGGCGGTCCGGCAGGCCCTGCTCGACGCGCTCGCACGCGGCGTGCGCGTGCGCATCATCGTGGAGGGCGACCACGTCGACGGCCACATGGTCGGCGACGCCTCGCGCACCTACTGGGCCGACTTCCTCGCTGCCGGCGCGGCGATCGCGCGCTATACGCCCTCGCTGTTCCACAGCAAGCTGATGGTGGTCGACGGCTACCTGACCCTTGCCGGCTCGGCCAACTTCGACAGCCGCTCGTTCCATCTCAACGATGAAGCCAACATCGCGATCTACGACCGGCCGTACGCGCGGGAGATGGCGGGCGTGTTCGATCGCGACCTGACCGTGTCGCAGCCGGTGACGATCGCGCAGTTGCGGGAGCGGCCGTGGACGCAGCAGGTCACCGACCGCTTCTGGGCCGGGTTCGCCTCCCAGTTGTAGGTGGGCTTCGGCCCGCCCGCCCGTCCTTTCCCCGCATGCCAGGGTGGGCCGAAGCCCGCCCTGCGGGGTCCCGCAGTTCAGCGGACCGGCGCCATCAGGTGCCGGTAGGGCGTGTCCGCCCACATCACGTAGGGCGCGCCCGTGTCGGGGTCCGCCGTCTTCGGGTACTGGTCGTAGAAGGCCTGGTCGGCGCCAACCACCATCACGTGCGGGCCGGTCTTGATCCAGTGGTTGCCCTGCGGCTTGCTCGCATAGGGATCGGTGTTGCTGGCGTCGGTGCCGCCTTCGAGCATGTACATCAGGCCGACCTTGCCGGCCGGTGGCGTGGCGTGGGTCAGCCAGGCATGCACCCAGCCCATGGCGGCCTTGTCCGCGCACATCGGGTCGGGGCCGGGCGTGGCTGGCGCGTCGGGGATGCAGGTAAAGCCGTTGGTGCCCCGGCGCAGCGTGCGCATGGTGCCGTCGGGCTGCATCGCCATGACAGTGGCATGGCGCCCTACGCCAGCGGGCGCCGCGCGCAGGGCGCTGGCGATGAGCTGGGCATCGGAAGGCTGTTTGGGGTTCTCGGCATGCGCCATGGGCATGGCGAGCAGGGCGGCGACAAGGACAAGCGGAGTGATCGACGCAGGCATGAGAGGCCTCCCGCAGGTGGACAGCGCGGCCAGCCCGGGTTTCCCGGCGGTCATCCTGTGCCCGCGGGTGTTACCGGCCGATCAAGCGTGCGTCAGTGCCGCGGTGGCGCCTTGCGACGTGGCGCCGGCGTGGCGGCAAGGCGCACCTGGTTCGCCGTGGCGACGCGCATCAGGCGCTGGAAACTGGGGCATTCGAGATGGTTCGGCGCGGGGCAGGTCGCCGCATGACGGAGGCCTTCCCGCACCGCGGCGAGTTGCCGGATGGTCCGGTCCAGCTCGTCGGCCCTGGCCGCCATCCGCTGGCGGTCGATGCGTGGCTTGCCCCCGGATCTGAACAGCCCGGCCAGGTCGTCCAGCGAGAAGCCGGCGCTGCGCCCCAGCGTGACCAGCGCCAGCCGCTCGAGCACGTCGGGCCCGAACAGGCGCCGCAGGCCGTGCCGGCCGACCGAGGCGATCAGTCCCTTCTGCTCGTAGAAGCGCAACGTGGAGGGTGGCAGGCCGGAGCGCCTGGCGACGTCCGCGATATCGAGCAGTTTCATGCTTGACCTCAAGTCGACTTGAGGTCGTAGGCTCTTCCCATCGCGCTCGGGGGGCAAGCCGGATGACGACGCAACAGCAATTGCCGGGGCCAGGCCGTGGCTGAGCTCGCGCACTTTCTGTTCCACGCCGCCGTGGTGGGCATCGGCGCCACCCTCGTCATGGATGCCTGGTGGCTGAGCCAGAAGCGCCTTATCGGCGTGCCGGTGCTGGACTATGCGATGGTCGGTCGCTGGCTCGGTCATCTGGTACGCGGACGCCTGCGCCACGACGCGATCAAGGACGCACCGCGGGTGGCCTGCGAGCGCATGCTCGGCTGGACGGCGCATTATGCGATCGGTATCGGCATCGCCGCCGTGCTGCTCGGGGTGGCCGGCGTCAGGTGGGCGCACGCGCCATCGCCCGGCCCCGCCCTGGCGGTGGGACTGGCCAGTGTGCTGGCGCCGTTCCTGGTCCTGCAGCCCGCGCTCGGCGCGGGCATCGCCGCCTCGCGGACGCCGCGTCCCGGCGTGGCGCGTCGGCGCAGCCTGGTTACCCACCTGGCATTCGGCCTGGGCCTGTATCTGGCGGGCGAGACCTGGGTGATGCTGTTACGGTTGGCGGGCTAGCGGTGCTCTCCCGGGACGCGGAGGAGTTCGCGGGGCATCGCCCCGGCTGCCATGCTTGGCAGATGACTGCCGACTGCATCCACGCCAGGCTCGATGAACTGGCCCGCGACGGCTCGCTCGAGGCGCCGGACCGATGGCGCTCGCGCGCTGAAGTTCTGGATTGGCTCGAGCGCCTTTTCCCCGTTCTCGAGGGTGCCGGCGCAGGTGATGCGGCCGCGCGCGCGCAGGCGCTGCGCGCCCGGGTGGAGCGGGCCGACGCCGCGCTCTACCGGCGCCTGCGTGCGGCGATCCGGGGCGGGCACGGGCCCGCGCTCTTCCGGCGTTGGCAACAGGAGGACCCGGGTCCCATCGAGGGCGAGGGCTACGACGCACTCGACGAACTGCTTGCCGGCGTCTTGCGGCTGGAAGACCCGGGGTCGGGATCGCTGCCGCTGGAGCCGGAGATGGTGTTCTACCAGCCGACGCCCGCGCGCCACGTGCTGGACATGCTCGCGCGCGGTCGTCCCGGTCCGCGCGACGTCCTGGTCGACCTCGGCTCCGGACTCGGACACGTGCCGATGCTGGCATCGATCTGCACCGGCGCCCGTGCCGTCGGGGTGGAATGGCAACCGTCGCATGTCCAGGTCGCACGGCGTGCGGCGCGCGCGCTGGGGCTGCACGATGTCCGGTTCCTGGCGCGGGACGCACGCGACGCCGACCTGTCCGCCGGCACGGTGTTTTTCCTGTACACCCCGTTCGCGGGATCGGTGCTTCGCACGGTGCTGGATGCGCTGCGCGATGAAGGCATGCGGCGCCCGATCAAGGTGTGCACTTTCGGTCCCTGCACGCGCTTCGTCGCGGGTGAGGCGTGGCTGCGCGCGGTGGGACCGACGAGGGCCGACCGCGTGGCCGTATTCCACTCCGCCGGGCTCCGCAGCGATTAAGCTGCAAGGATCCCGGTCACCACGGAGTACGCGATGAAGCTGTCACGCTGGGTCGTCCTTGTCCTGTTGATCGTCGCTGCGCCCGCGATGGGCGCGACCGACGATGCCGCCGCCATCCGCCAGGTGCTCACCGACCAGCAGGCCGCATGGAACCGCGGCGACGTGGAAACCTTCATGCGCGGCTACAAGGACGCACCGGACACCACCTTCGTGGGCAGCACGGTGCGCAAGGGTTACCAGGCGATCCTGGCCAGCTACCGCAAGCACTACGCGAACAAGGCGCAGATGGGCCGGCTCACGTTCTCGGACGTGGACGTGCGACTGCTGCCGTGTGCGGAGGGCGAGGCGCGCTACGCCGTGGTCACGGGACGCTTCCACCTGGATCGCAGCGAGCATGGCGAGGTCGCGCAGGACGACGGCGTCTATTCGCTGCTCTGGGAGAAGACCGCCGGAGGCTGGAAGATCATCCTGGATCATTCCAGCTAGGTATTTCCATTATTGGCCAACGCACTCGCCGGGCGGTTGCCCACGTCCGCCCGGAGATCCGTGCTCATGTGCCTGCGCTCATCGAGGTTCGCCCTCGAGTCACCCATGCGCCTTGCCGCATGGGTGACGGCAGCGGCAAGGCTTCCCTGGACCGTTCGCGCTGAGCCTGGCGCGCGGCACGAAGTCGAAAGCGCATGCCTCAAGTCTCACCCGAATCTCCTTGCGGCCGGAGATGGTTTCCTGCCTGCGTGGCGGCGGTGGCGGAGTGCCCTTCGACTCCGCCGCGCTACGCTCAGCGTTAACGGCTCTCTTTGGACCGCTCCCGCTGGGCGCAGCCCGCAGGGGTCGAAGCGGCTCCCTCAAGCTCGAGAACCGGACCCTCTCCCCAGACCCCTCGCCTCTCCGGGAGAGGGTGCCGACAGGCGGGTGACGGTTCGGGCGGAGTGCGTTGCAGCGGTGATGCCGGCTCCGTCCGAGCGTGCTCAGTGCCGCACGTTGTCCTTCGGCTCGCCCATGTCGTGCATGACGTCGCGCGCCTTGTCGGCGCCGGTCCGCACTGCTTCCCTGGCCTCTCCGGCGAGGCTGTCGCTGGCCTCGCCCATCAGCCGGTTTTCAGGCTCGGTTGAGGGCAGGGCGGCACCGAGCAAGGCGCCGATGGCGATATCCATGGCGCCCAGCGCCGGCGGGTTGTCGCGCAACAGATTGTTGTAGCCCTGCACGGCACGGTCCTTCTGGTGCATCAGCGACTCGCGCGCGCCATGGAACGAACGCCGCTCGCTATCCGCGGCCTGGCCGGCCGAGGCGCGCGCGAAGCGGCTCAGGCCAAAGCCGATCGCGATGCTGCCGGCGATGAACAACGTGGGGTTCTCGCGCGCGATGCGGCGGACGTCGTGCAGAATCTCGTCGGCGCTTTTCTCGCGCAGCCCGTCGGCCATGCGCCCGAGACTCCCGGCCATGTCCGAGACGTGCCGCGACAGATGCGCGACGTCGTCATCGCGCATTTCCGCGGCGGCAGCCCTGACGGTGGCGGCGAGCGTGTCCACCTTGTCCGCGGCGGCATCGAGGTAGTGCTGCACCTGCTCCTGGCCTTCGGTGCGCACCCTCCCGGCCATGTCTTCCGCGCCATCGCCGACGCCAGGTTCAGTGGCCTGCCCGCCGGAAGAGGGAGGGTAGCTGCTGTCCTTGGGTGTGTTCATCCGCGCCTCCTCGTATGGACCGGCGGTGCCCGTGCGCACCCTCCCTGTGTTCCCGCCGCGCCACGGTGCCGGTGATGCCCTTTGTCTCGTGGCGTTCTCCGCCGCCTGTGGCCGCGGGCAAGGTGCGCTGCCCTGCGGCTTGGCCGTCCATTCCGTCATGCGCCATGATGGGAGCAGCATGAAGCAGTGGCGATGACAGCCCCGTCTAGACGAGCTGCATCCGGCCCATGGCAAGACGCAAGCAGACTGGTGATCAGAGCAGGCGCAGGGCAGGCGGGTGCCTGGCTGGTATCGCCGAGGGCAGGTAGCGGCGGATCCCCGCGAGCCACGGGGTCGGCGTGACCGCACATGTGCCCTGCGGTCCGTCGAGAAGCCGAGGCGGACGCAAACGAGGAGGTGGATTGCCGCCTCGCCTGCTTGCTCGCGTGCCGGGGCTGGAAAGGGCCGGAGGATGCCGCGTGCAGCCGTGCCGCGGGCGTCTTCTTGATAGAGGCCGCGGGCAACCACGCTCGCGGTGACCGGCCAGGCCGCGCAGGAGAAACGGATGGAAGCCGGCAAACGCCATGGGCAACGCCCGGCATGGGCAAGGGCCGGCTGGAAGCCTTCAGCGACGGCGTGATCGCCATCATCATCGCGATCATGGCGCTGGAGCTGAAGGTTCCGCACGGCAGCTCGCCGGCGGCAAGGACGCCTGAACGGCCAGCGGATTGCCCGCGCCCGCTTGCCGCATAATCCAGCCCGCTGGCAACGGGTGGCGCGATGGTCGGGCCATGGCCACGCGGGCCCGCAAGGGCGACAGGGGAATGCATGAACCGTCATTTCGTAAAGGCGATGGCCATGGGCGTGGACCTGATGGCCAGCCAGGCAAGCCATGGTGGCATCTACACGGACGACCTCGGGCGCTGCCTCGTGGCGCACACCTCCGAACAGGACCGCATCCAGCTCGTGCGCTGGATCTTCCTGGTGGCGGCGCTGCACCCGGCGGTCAGCGACATTTCACAGGTCGGCAACACCGAGCGCGACAAGGCCGACCGCGACATGGCCGGGCTGATGGTTCGGTTGATGACCGACAGCTGCGGCAAGCAGACCCACGACGCCGTGCAGTACGAGGGTCCACAGGCGATCGAAACCAGCTTCGGCACGCTGGGCCAGGTGGCGATGCGCGGGCTGATGTCCGAGCCGCACGTCACAGCCGGCTTTGCCGGCTTCAGCAAGTACCTGGACAACGACAAGCTCAAGGCCGTCATGGCGCCGGCCAAGTAGGCGGCACCTTTGGCCCGGGCGCTGCCGGACACGCGCCCGGATCGCCGGAGCTTCTTGCTACAGTCGGGCGTTGGGGGGCGCCGGCGGTGGCCCTCCCGACCAAGGAGTCCGGATGAGCGCCACCACCCACGACCCGCGCGGCCGCGTGCCGCGGCAGATCGGTTTCATCATCGGCAACGAGGGATGCGAGCGCTTCTCCTTCTACGGGATGCGCAACATCCTCACGCCGTTCCTGATCAGCAGCCTGCTGGCCTACATGCCCGAGGCCGAGCGCACGCTGGCGGCCAAGGACGTGTTCCACAGCTTCGTCATCGGCGTGTATTTCTTCCCGCTGCTGGGTGGCTGGATCGCCGACCGCTTCTTCGGCAAGTACCACACGGTGCTGTGGATGAGCCTGGTCTATTGCCTTGGCCATGCCTGCCTGGCGGTGTTCGAGGATCATCGCGTGGGCTTCTTCATCGGCCTGGGGCTCATCGCGCTGGGCGCCGGCGGCATCAAGCCGCTGGTCGCGTCGTTCGTGGGCGACCAGTTCGACCAGTCGAACAAGCTCATGGCCAAGGTGGTGTTCGATGCCTTCTACTGGATCATCAACTTCGGTTCGTTCTTCGCCTCGCTGCTGATGCCGATCTTCCTGCGCCAGTTCGGCGCGGCGGTGGCGTTCGGCATTCCCGGCGCGCTCATGTTCGTCGCCACGGTGGTGTTCTGGCTGGGACGGCACCAGTACGTGATGGTGCCGCCGGCGCCGCCGGAGCAGGACGCGTTCTCGCGGGTCGTGCTTACGGCGCTGCTAAGCCACCGGCCGGGGCAGGCGCGGCCCGGGTTGTGGGTGGCGGGTGCCGGCGTGCTCGTGGCGCTGGCCTCCTCCGGATTGATCCCGAGCCTGGGTTTCGTCATTGCCGCCTGCATCGCGCTGGTCGCGGCGATCGCCGGCATCGGTGGCGGTGCATGGATGCAGATGGACCGCGCCCGCGGCGCGCACCCGGATGCGGCGGTGGAGGGCGCACGCAACGTGCTGCGTGTGCTGGTGATCTTCGCGCTGACCACGCCGTTCTTCTCGCTGTTCGACCAGAAGGCATCGACCTGGGTGGTGCAGGGCGGGCGCATGAGCATGCCGGACTGGTTCCATCCGGCGCAGATGCAGGCGCTCAACCCGATGCTGGTGATGCTGCTGATCCCCTTCAACAACCTGGTGCTTTATCCGCTACTGCGGCGGCTGGGGTATGCGCCCACCGCGCTGCGCCGCATGACCGCGGGCATCGCCTTCAGCGGCCTGGCGTGGATCGTGGTCGGCGGACTGCAGCTGGCGCTCGACGGGGGCGATGCACTTTCCATCGCGTGGCAGGTGCTGCCGTATGCCTTGCTCACCTTCGGCGAGGTGCTCGTCTCGGCGACCGGACTGGAGTTCGCCTACAGCCAGGCGCCGGCCTCCATGAAGGGCGTGGTGATGAGTTTCTGGAACCTCACCACCACGATCGGCAACCTGTGGGTACTGCTCGCGAATGCCGCCGTGCGCAACGACGCGGTGACCGATTCGATCGCGCGCACCGGGTTGAGCACGGTGGCGTTCCAGATGTTCTTCTTTGCCGCGTTCGCGCTGTTGGCGGCGCTGGCGTTCGGCTTGTACGCGCGTCGTTACCGCGAGCGGGATTATTACCGGGCGGCGTGATGGACCGGGGCACGGCGGATGGGGGAGTCCGGGGCGGACGCCCGCACCTCAGCGGCCCAACTCCACCACTGGCGCAAACCCGCCGAAGATCATCCGCTTGCCGTCGAATGGCATCGGGCTGTTCTCCGGGCTCAGGCGCGGGTCCTTCATCATCTTTTCCATGCCGGCATCGCGCGTGGCCTTGTCGGGCCATTCGATCCAGGAGAACACCACCGCTTCCTCCGGCGTCGCCTGCACGGCACGGCGGAAGTCGGTGAGCTTGCCCTCGGGGACGTCATCCCCCCAGCATTCGATCACGCGCGTGGCGCCGTATTCGAGAAAGCAGGCGTCGAAAGTGCTGGCGTGCTCGATGAACTTCTCCCGGTTGGCCGCGGGCACGGCGATCACGAAACCGTCGATGTAGGACATGGCATGGGCTCCTCTGGCGGGGTTGCCTCATGTCGACGATCCGGGGCGCGGGAAATCGACACGGCGGCCGTATTCAGGTGCGATGGGGCGAGCGGTGGCTCCAGCCCGAATTTTCTTCCCTCCGGCGGCACCGGCTGGCCATGCCTGGTCCGACGTCCCGGCTGCTGGCTCGGGTCACCGGCGTTGAACAGCACCACGAACTCCAGGCTGGCCGCAGCGCTCTGGAGGGCCGCACAGGATGCCGATCGCCACCGTCTTGAGTGCAGTGGCAAGCCCCCGGTGGCGGCCCGCACGGGAAAGGGCTGGCGCGTCATGCCGGGCGCGAGTCCGGCAGTCGAAGTGGGCAGGGGTCCGGGGCGCGCGCAGGGGGCGCCCCACAGCGAGCGGGAGGATAGGCAGGTCGCGCGAGGCCGCAGGAGCGCGCCCGGCGCGCGACCGCCATCCGCTGTGCCGTCAGCCGGCCTCGGCGCGCCGGGGCAGCTTCCACTCCGGCCGCACGAAGTGGCAGGTGTAGCCGGTGGGGTAGTGCTGCAGATAGTCCTGGTGCTCCGGCTCGGCCTCCCAGAAATCGCCGGCGGGCTCGACCTCGGTCACTGCCTTGCCGGGCCACAGGCCCGAGGCGTCGACATCGGCCAGGGTCTCCCTGGCCACGCGCTCCTGCTCCCCGGTGGTGTAGTAGATCGCCGAGCGGTAGCTGGTGCCGCGGTCGTTGCCCTGGCGATTGGGCGTGGTCGGGTCGTGGATCTGGAAGAAAAACTCCAGCAGGCGGCGATAGCTGATCCTCTGCGGGTCGAACACGATCTCCACGGCCTCGGCGTGGGTGCCGTGGTTGCGATAGGTGGCGTGGGCCACGTCGCCGCCGGCATAGCCCACGCGGGTGGAGATCACGCCCGGCTGCTGGCGTAGCAGTTCCTGCATGCCCCAGAAGCAGCCGCCGGCGAGGACGGCGCGTTCGGTACTCATCGGTGGGCCTCCTTCGTCGTATCGAAAAGTTCGCGGTACTCGCCGTAGCCCTCGCGCTCGAGCGCGTCGAGCGGGACGAAACGCAGCGAGGCCGAGTTGATGCAGTAGCGCAGGCCGCCGGTTTCGCGCGGCCCGTCCGGAAAGACGTGGCCCAGGTGGCTGTCGCCATGGCTGGAGCGGACCTCGGTACGGATCATGCCGTGGCTCATGTCGCGTTTCTCCACCACATGCGCCGGCTCGACCGGGCGGCTGAAACTGGGCCAGCCGCAGTGGCCGTCGAACTTGTCCAGCGAGGTGAACAGCGGTTCGCCGGATACGACGTCGACGTAGAGGCCGGGTTCACGGTGGTCGTTGAACGCGTTGTCGAACGGCCGCTCGGTGCCGTTCTGCTGGGTCACGCGGAACTGCTCGGGGGTGAGGCGGGCGAGCGCCTCGGGCGTCTTGCGGTAGTCGGGCATGGCGGCCTCTCGGATGCGTCGGCGTGGGCGGTGCGTGGGGGAACATGGGGGCGTGCTCTCCCCATCCAAGCGCCGGACGTTGCAGAAGAAGGCGGCCCGCCGCAAGGCAGGCCGCCGAGCATCACCGCAATCGCCCGGCTCCGACAGGGCTGTCCGGAGCCGGCTGGGCTTCAGGCCGCCTGAGCCTCGATCTGGCGCGGGCCGGATTCCAGCGTGGCATCGCCGCCCGCCGTGCCGATGGCAATTCGGCGCGGCCGCATGGCCTCGGGGATCTCGCGTTCCAGTTCGATGGTGAGTAGGCCGTCGGCGAGGTTGGCACCGGTGACCTTCACATGGTCCGCGAGCTCGAAGCGGCGCGTGAAGGCGCGACTGGCGATGCCGCGGTACAGGTATTCGCCTGCCTGCTCGCCGTTCCTGCGCTCGCCGGTCACCACCAGCAGGTTGGGCTGCACCGAGATGTCCAACTCGTCGCGGCGGAAGCCGGCGACGGCCATGGTGATGCAGTAGCGGTCCTCGCTCAGCTTGACCGTGTCGTAGGGCGGCCAGTTGTCCGCCCCCTGGGCCCGGGCGGCGTTCTCGAGCATGTCGAATATGCGGTCGAACCCGATGCTGGACCGATGCAGCGGGGCCAGATCGAACATCGTGCGCATGACCATATCCTCCTCAAGAGCAACATGGAAAGGGCCGCCGGCCCGTGGCCCGGCGGCGCCAGCTTCGCTGGCGAGCGTCAGCTAGGGGCGCTGCACGCGCTTTCAAGTCTGCTGTTTCAGCGGGCGTTTAGACGTCCAGGCGGACACGTTTCACCGTGGCGGGCGAGGGGTTTCGACACACCCGTCCGGACCTTCTCATGGCGCCACGGGGCCGGGCTTGGTAACGAACAGCGGGGCGGGCCGGTTGCTCGGACTGCCAGCGGTGGAGAGTCCCGAGGCGCATGTGAAGACCAGTCGATGGAGCGGGTGGCATTATGTGCCGCCCCCGGACCGCGTGCCGGGGACATACGATGCTTCGCCGGCTTCCCTGTTCCGGTTACGCATGCTCTCGGGCCGACGCACCCATCACCGCCAGCGCGGTTACGGACGGAGCGAGCCCATGCAAGCGCAACCTTCTCCCGACACGATCCTGCCCGGCCTGGCGTTCTGGGCCTCAAGAGCCTGCTGAGCGCGATCGAGCTGAACATGTTGATCGGGACCCCGGGGGATCCGATCACACGGGGGTGGATTGCGCCGGGTGGATGATGGAAGCGGGCTTCCGCCCAGACGCGCACCGGGCATCTGGTGGGACCCGATTCGATGGTGGTCGGGGTCAAGTAACCCGGAGCATCACTTGCCCCGCGTGAGGCCGGCTACCGGTCATCGCGTCCGAAGCGCATGCGGACCACGACCTGGAAGATGTGGAGCGCGGCGATCACCATCGGCAGCGTTATGTCGGCAGCCGGTACGGGTTGCGGAGTGCGGAGCAAGGTTTCGGAGTGGATGAGTACCTGTGGGTGGAACTGGACGCGGGCCTCGGTCTTTTCCAGGTACTCGCGAAGGTCACCGATAAGCTTGCTGACCGCCTGTCGTTTCTTCTCGCTCTTCGAGAGCGCACGGTTGTGCCTGAGGTCATCGGCCAGCGCCGCCATGGTGCGAAACCACCTCGCAGCCTCTTCCCGTGTCAGCCTGAGCAGGACGTTCTGGAACTCATCGTCCATGCCCGCCTTCCCGATGGCCACGCTGGACTTCGATCGCTGCGCCGCGTACCGGATGCTGACCCGGGCGCGATCACGAACATGCGCTTGCTGATACCTGGACACGATGGACACTCCTTGATCGGGGGGCGGGCAAACCGGGCGGCCTGCCTGCCCATTCCTGGTTTTCCTGGTGACGGCACGCGGTGTCGTCTGCTATTCCGGCTGCTTGTACACCCGCCCATCCTTCATCACGAACGGGACGTGCACCAAGGCGCCGATGTCGACGGTCGGGTCGCCTTGCACCGCGATGATGTCGGCTTCCAGCCCGGCCTTGAGCTGCCCGAACCGGTCCTGCTGGCGCAGGATCTTCGCGTCAACCGTCGTGGCGGCGAGCAGTGCCTGCGCCGGGCGCATGCCGTCGCGGACCATCCATTCCAGCTCCTTGTAGTTCTCGCCGTGGGTGAATACGCCCACGTCGCTGCCGTCGCCGATGGTGACGCCGGCATCCAGCGCGAGCTTGAACGCATGGGCGGACTGCCGCATGTCGGCATCGAGCGGTTGGCCGGGCTTCCAGCCGCGGAAGTACCGGGCGTAGGCCGCCTCGGCTTCCAGCGTGGGCAGGTAGGCGACGCCGTGCTGCTTCATCAGCTCGAATACCTCGCGGGTGCCGCCGTAGCCGTGTTCGATGGTGTCGACGCCGGCCAGCACGGCGCGGCGCATGCCTTCGGCCGTGGTGGCATGTGCGGAGACCGGCAGGCCGAGCGAGTGGGCGGTTTCCACGCCGGCCTTCAGTTCCTCCTCGCTGAACGTGGGTACCGGGCCGTGGCTCTTGCCGCAGTGGTAGTCGGCATAGAGCTTGATCCAGTCGGCGCCGTGGCCGGCCTGGTCGCGCACGGCGTCGATCATCTGCGGCACGCCGCTGACCGGGATACCGCCCTGGGGCAGATCGAGATCGCTGCGGAAACCGGACGGCCCGGGGCCGTAGCAGTGCGCGGCGATGGTCGCGCGCGTGGCGACGAACAGGTGCGGGCCGGGAATCAGGCCCTGGTCGATGGCGTGCTGGACGTCCACGTCGGCGTAGCCGGCGCCCTCGGTGCCCAGGTCGCGCAGCGCGGTGAAGCCGGCCATCAGCGTGTCGCGCGCGTGCTGCACGGCTTCGATGGTGCGGTAGGGCAGGGTTTCCTTGAGCACCTGGTCGTTCCACAGGGTCTCGTTGTAGGGGTGCAGGAAGATGTGCGAGTGCGCGTCGATCAGGCCGGGCAGCAGGGTCGTGCCGGGCAGGTCGATGGTCTGCGTGCCGGGCGGCAGCTGCAGCTGCGCGGCCGGGCCGACCGCCACGATCCTGTCGCCTTGCACCAGCACCGCCCAGCCCGCGTGCGCCTGTTCGCTGCGGGCGTCGAACACACGGTCGGCCTTGAGCAGCCAGGGGTGGTCGGCGGCTTCGGGCGTGGCGGCGCGGGTGATGCCCGCGAGCAGGAGGCTGCCGAACAGCACGGCAAGCAGACGGTGGGGGCGCGGCAATGGCATGGACGTGTTCCTTCCGGTGGGCCGTGCCGCCTGTTGTATCACCGAGCCGCCCGCTTCCGCAGAGGGCCTGGAATCGCCCGGCTGCAGGACATTCCTCGACGAACGGCGACCCCGGGTCGCGTCCAGAGGGCCCACCCGCGGTCGAGGAAGCGCTCCTCGCGTAGTCGGGCATTCCGGCTACGGAGCGGCGGGGAGGCTTCGCGAGGTACGTCTGCGGTCCGGGCGCCGCAGCGGGCTGCTGCCTTCACCATGACACGGTGCGGCAGCGCTTCGGCGGGATGAGCGCAATGGCGCACGCGCCGGTGGAAGGCGGCGATCCAGGACGGCTGCGGCGGCGCGCGCGCGCCGGCAGCCCTCCGCGTCGTCAGTCGGGCGCGCTGACTGTCAGCTTCTGACCGATACGGATGGCGCTGCCGTCCAGATGGTTCCAGCGCTTCAGCTGGGCGACCCGCACGTGGTAGCGGTGGGCGAGCTCGAACAGCGTGTCGCCGCGGCTGACCACGTGGACGACCGGCTTGTCGCGCGCACCGGCCGGAAGCGTGTCCGGGATGTGCTCGTCCTTGCTGGTAGCGGGCGTGTCGTCATCGCCCAGGTCCGGCAGCGCGGGCTTTGCGCTCACGCTGGCGGTGCGTTCGCCGGGATCGCCGAGCGCCTCCGCCAGCAGCGTCGCACGCAACTGGTTGGCATGCCGGCGTGGCAACAGGAGGCGGCCGCCACGGTTGGGGTCGATGACGCCATTGCGATAGCCCGCGTTTATGACGCTCAGCGCCTCCAGCGGCAGGCCCGCGTGGCGGGCCGCCTCTTTCAGTGACAGGCGGCGCTTCACCTCGACGGCAACCAGTTGTTCGTCTTCGTCCAGCGTGGGCAGGGTGACGTGGAAGCGTTCCGGCTCGCGCACCACGCAGGCGATCGCCATCAGCTTGACCAGGTGCGCGCGGGTGCCTGCGCGGACCGGCAGCGTGGGCACCGCCGGCTCGGCCGCCGGTGCGCCCTCGCGGTTGACCAGGTGCTCGATGCCGTAGCGGCCGGCGTTGTAGGCGTAATCGGCCAGGCGCCAATCCTGGAAGTAGTCGTGGTAATGGCTGAGCAGCGCCATCACCTTGTCGGTCGATTCGGTCAGGTCCAGGCGCGCGTCGTAGCTGCGCCCCACATCCAGGCCCATGTGACGCGCCGTGCCGGGGATGATCTGCCACATGCCGGCGGGGCGGTTCTTGTGCGGCGGGACCGGGTTGAAGTGGCTCTCCACCCACGGCAGCAGCGCGAACTCGCCGGGTACGTCGTGGCGCATGGCGCTCGCTTCCACGTACACCAGCCGCGGCAGGATGCGCCGCATCTGTGCCTCGAAGTGCTTGGGCGAGCGCGTGTAGCGGCGGGCCCAGGTTTCGATCGCCGGATCGCCGGCGCAATCGGCCATGGCGAAGCTGCCGCGCAGTCGCTCCCACACATTGGTGGTGGTGACCGGCTCCTGGGGAACCGCCGCCGCGGCTGCGGCGTCCGGTACGCGGGTCGCGGGGGCCTCGGCGGAGGGCGGGGTGGTCCGGGGTGCAGGTGTGGTGGCGCAGGCCGCGATCAGCAGCGACAGGGCAAGCGGCAGGGGACGCAGTATGTGTTTCATCCTTGGAAGACATCCTTTGCGGCGCGCAGCGCGGCGAAGCGTTCGATCCGGCTGTCGGCGGCGTGCTGCCGGCTGGCCCATTCGGCCAACGGCTCGCTGTCGATGCGCAGGAAGGGATTGCAGGCCAGCTCGCTGGCCAGCGTCACGGGAACGGTGGGACGGCCCTGCACACGCGCCGCGGCCGCCTCGTCGCAGCGGGCGGCCAACGCCTGGTTGGCCGGGTCGACCTGGCGCGCGAAGCGACCATTGGCCTGGGTGTACTCGTGTCCGCAGCAGACCTTCAGGTCGCCCGGCAGTGCGGCCAGCCGATCGAGCGAGGCGAGCATCTGCGCCGGCGTGCCTTCGAACAGACGCCCGCAGCCGAGACTGAACAGAGTGTCGCCGCAGAACAGCGCGCCTTCGCCGGCATAGGCGATGTGGCTGCGGGTATGACCGGGAACCTCCAGCACCTCGAAGCGTGCCAAGGGGTGTTCCAGGGCAACGACGTCGCCGTCGCCCACACGGCGGTCGACGTTGTCGATGCGTCCGTCGTGCGGCGCGTAGACGGTCGCGCCGTGGCGGGCGCGCAGCGCCGCGGCCCCTGCGACGTGGTCGCCGTGGTGATGGGTCAGCAGGATCGCGCGCAGCCGGAGCCGGCGCTCCGCCAGGGCGGCTTCGACGGGTGCGGCTTCGCCGGGATCGACGACGAGCGCAAGGCCGGCGTCGTCGTGCATCAACCAGATGTAGTTGTCGGCAAGCGCCGGTAACGGTACGACGTGCAAGGAGGGTCTCCGCAGTCTTCGTATCGACTGGCGCAGGCTTCCGGCTTGCGCGAACCGCCCGACTATAAGTGCCGTATCCGGGTCGCTCGTTAGTGAGTCGTTAAATGTGTGATTCGTGTTCAGGCAGGTGGCCGGTTCCGCGACCTGTGACGCGCTTGCGACCGCCAGCGGCTACACTTCGGTTTTGCTGCAGGGCGGGCGCGACATGGCCGAGCGCGATCAAGACATCTACGCCAGCAAGCCGATGCGCGGCCTGCTTGCCGCAGAAGCGCAGGCGCTGGCTCCGGAATTGCAACGCTGCGCCGGCGCGTACGGTTTGCAGGTGTCGGCCATCGCGCACGAGCGCCCGCCGGCCTCTCCGATGCTCGACCGCTGGGTGCACCTGCACCTGGACGGCGACCGTTGCTCCGGCGACCTGCACACGCGTCCAGACGAAGCGCTGCCGTTCCTGGACGATGCCTTCGGCCTGGTGCTGATCAGCCATGCGCTGGAAGTGGCGCCCGATGCGCAGTTCCTGCTGCGCGAAGCGGCTCGCGTACTCGTGCCGGGCGGCATGCTCGCGCTGACCGGCATGCATCCGGCCAGCGGCTGGCTGCCCTGGCTGCTGTGGCGTGGCCAGCGCGGCGTGAACCTGGAATCCCCGCTGCGCATCGGCCATTGGCTGCGCGGCGCCGAACTCAACGTCGAGCGCGTGCAGCGGGTCGGCCCGATGTGGCCCAGCTCGGCGGTGGTGCCGCATCACGGTGGCCCGCTTGGCGGCGGCTACCTGCTGATCGCGCGCAAGCGCCGCCAGGCCATTGCACCGGTTCGCCTGCGGCCGCGCGCGATCGCGGCGGCACCGGTCGCCGGCCTGGCGCCGGGTGCGCGCCGCAGCGCCGCCGCCTGATTCTTTCGCGAGGAACGATGACCGAAGTCGAAGCGTTTACCGACGGCGCGTGCCTGGGCAATCCCGGGCCGGGCGGCTGGGCCGCCCTGCTGCGCGCCAAGGGTGTCGAGCGCCTGTTGTCGGGCGGCGAGACGGACACCACCAACAACCGCATGGAGCTGATGGCCGCAATCGGCGCGCTGGAAGCGCTGACACGCCCGTGCAAGGTCGTGCTCACCACCGACTCGCGCTACGTCATGCAGGGCATCGAGCAGTGGTTGCCGAGGTGGGTTGCCAACGGCTGGCGCACGTCCGACAGGAAACCGGTGAAGAACCAGGATCTGTGGGAGCGGTTGGCGGCGGCCAAGGCGCCCCATCAGGTACGCTGGGCTTGGGTGCGCGGCCACACGGGCCACGTGGAAAACGAGCGCGTCGACACCGCCGCGCGCGAGCAGGCCGAGCGCCACAGGGGCAGGGCATGAGACAGATCGTTCTGGATACCGAGACCACCGGCCTGGAAGTGCGCCAGGGCCACCGGTTGATCGAAATCGCCTGTGTGGAGCTCGTCGAGCGCCGCCCGACCGGCCGGCACTGGCAGACCTATCTCAACCCCGAACGCACGATCGACGAGGGCGCGCGGCAGGTGACCGGCATCGAGGACGAGTTCCTGCTCGACAAGCCGCTCTTCGCCGAGGTCGTTCACGATTTCCTGGAGTTTATCGGCGACGCCGAGCTGATCATCCACAACGCGAGCTTCGACGTCGGCTTTCTCGACGCGGAGCTGGCGCGCGTGGGCGCGCACATGGGCTGCATCGCCGACCGCTGCCGCGTGATCGACACGCTGGCGATGGCGCGTGAGCGCTACCCCGGCCAGCGCAACAGCCTGGATGCGCTGTGCAAGCGACTGGGCGTGGACAACTCCGCGCGCGACCTGCACGGCGGCCTGATCGACGCGCAGTTGCTGGCCGACGTCTACCTGTACATGACCTCCGGCCAGGTCGCGCTGGACCTGGCCTTCGAAGGTGCCAGCGAGGACGCCGGCGCGGCCGTGCTGGCCCCCGTCACGCTGCGGCGCCGCCCGCGCGTGCTGCGTGCGGACGCGAACGAAATCGCCGCGCACGAGAGCCGCCTGGATGCGTTGGACAAGGCGGCCCAGGGCGGCAGCGTGTGGCGTCGGCTGGAGCAGCCCGAGATGGCGCTGGCCGAGGCCTGAGCGCTCAGCTGACGCGCGCCAGGATCACGGTGATGTTGTCGTCCGCGCTGCCCTCGAGCGCGGCCAGCAGCAGGTGGTCGACGCATTCCTGCGCGGCGAGATCCGCGCGCCCGACTATGCGGGCGATGGCCGCGTCGGAAAGGCTCTCGGTCAGGCCGTCACTGCACAGCACGAAGCGGCTTCCAGGCTCGGCCAGCCCGCGCGCCATGCCGATGTGCAGTTGTCTGATCGCGGTGACGCCCAGCGCCTGGGTGAGCACGTTGCGCTGAGGGTGCCGGTCGGCCAGCGCCGGGTCGAGCTGGCCGGCGGCCACCAGTTCCTGCACCAGCGAATGGTCGTGGCTGACCTGGCGCAGCGCGCCGTCCTGCCACAGATAGATCCGGCTGTCGCCGACCCAGGCCACCTCGTAGCGGTCGCCGGCCAGCCGCAGGGCGGCGACCGTGGTACCCATCGGCAGCCGGTCGGCCGCCGCGCTGGAATGCCGGAACAGCCGCTCGCCCGCGCTCCGCACGGCCTCCACCAGCCCACGCCCGCGCGTGACCTGCTCGACGATCGCATCGCGTACCAGGGCGGCTGCCACCTCGCCATGCTGGTGGCCGCCCATGCCATCGGCGACGAGGAACAGGCCCAGCGCCGGATCGGCGTAGTAGGTGTCCTCGTTGCGCGCGCGGCGCAGGCCGACGTGGGTGCCGTGTCCGAATTCGATCATGGGAAGCCTGAGGGTGCGAGCGCCACGCAGCATGCCGCATGGCGCCGCGCTTCGCAAAAGGACGCAGAAAAACAGAACGCCCCACGAGGGGGCGTTCGTTCTTACTGGCGGAGAGGGTGGGATTCGAACCCACGGTACGCTTGCACGTACGCCTGATTTCGAGTCAGGTACATTCGACCACTCTGCCACCTCTCCGGAAAAGGTGCGCGGGCCGGCGCGAGCCGCGAAGTTTACGCGGCGGCCGGGGCAGTGACAAGCACCGCCATGGTTTTTCGTAGGAGCCCACTTGTGGGCGATGCCTTTGATTCAAGGCCAGAGGATCGCCCACGAGTGGGCTCCTACAACGGCGAGGCTCAGCCTGCCTTTTTCTTGGCCAGGCGCAGCCAGGTGTCGACCACCGTGTCGGGGTTGAGCGACACCGACTCGATACCCTGGTCCATCAGCCACTCGGCCAGGTCCGGATGGTCGCTCGGGCCCTGGCCGCAAATGCCCACGTACTTGCCCTTTTCGCGGGCGGTCTTGATCGCCATCGCGAGCAGCTTCTTCACCGCCGGGTCGCGCTCGTCGAACAGGCTGGCGACGATGCCCGAGTCGCGGTCCAGGCCGAGCGTGAGCTGGGTGAGGTCATTGGAGCCGATCGAGAAGCCATCGAAGATATCCAGGAACTCGTCGGCGAGCAGGGCATTGGACGGTACCTCGCACATCATGATGACCTTGAGGTCGTCCTGGCCCTGCTTGAGGCCGTTTTTCTCCAGCACCTCGACCACCTTGCGGCCTTCGCCCAGCGTGCGCACGAACGGGATCATCACCCAGACGTTGGACAGGCCCATCGTCTCGCGTACCTTCTTGACCGCCTTGCACTCCAGCGCGAAGGACTCGGCGAAGCCGGCATCGACATAGCGGCTGGCGCCGCGGTAGCCGATCATCGGGTTCTCCTCGTGCGGCTCGTAGCGCGAGCCGCCGATCAGGCCGGCGTATTCGTTCGACTTGAAATCGGACAGGCGCACGATCACCGGCTTCGGATAGACCGAGGCGGCGATGGTGGCGATGCCCTCGGCCAGGCGGTCGACGTAGAACGACACCGGGTCGGCGTAGCCGGCCATGCGCTCGTCGATCTTCGCCCTGGTCTCGGCGTCCTGGCGGCTGTATTCGAGCAGCGCCTTCGGGTGCACGCCGATGTGGCTGGCGATGATCATTTCCAGGCGGGCCAGGCCGATGCCGGCGTTGGGCAGCATGCCGAAGTCGAACGCGCGCTCCGGGTTGGCCACGTTCATCATGATCTTGAGCGGGGCCTCGGGCATGGCGCCCAGATCCGCGGTGATGCGGTCGAAGGCGAGCTTGCCTTCGTAGATCGTGCCGGTGTCGCCTTCGGCGCAGGACACGGTCACCTCCGCGCCGTCCGGAATCGCCTGCAGCGCGTTGCCGGTGCCGACCACGGCCGGCACGCCCAGCTCGCGGGCGATGATCGCCGCGTGGCAGGTGCGGCCGCCGCGGTTGGTCACGATGGCGGCGGCGCGCTTCATGATCGGCTCCCAGTCGGGGTCGGTCATGTCGGCGACCAGCACGTCGCCGTTCTGGAACTCATGCATCTGGCTGATCGACTTGACCACGCGGGCCTTGCCGGAGCCGATCTTCTGGCCGATGGCGCGGCCCTCGGCCAGCACCTTGCCCTTTTCGTTGAGCTGGAAGCGCTCCAGCTGCGTGGCGTGGTCGCGCGACTTAACGGTCTCCGGGCGCGCCTGCACGATGTAGAGCTTGCCGGTGTTGCCGTCCTTCGCCCACTCGATGTCCATCGGGCGGCCGTAGTGCTGCTCGATGACCAGCGCCTGCTTGGCCAGCTCCTGCACGTCCTCGTCGGAAATGCAGAACCTGTTGCGCAGGTCGGTCGGGGTTTCCTCGATGCGCACGCGCTCGCCGGGCTGGTCCGAATAGACCATGCGCTGCTGCTTGGCGCCGAGACTGCGGCGGAGCAGGGCGGGCTTGCCGGCCTTGAGCGTGGGCTTGAAGACGTAGAACTCGTCGGGGTTGACCGCGCCCTGCACGACCATCTCGCCCAGCCCGTAGGAACCGGTGACGAACACCACGTCGCGGAAGCCCGACTCGGTGTCCAGCGTGAACAGCACGCCGGAGGCGCCGATGTCCGAACGCACCATCAGCTGCACGCCGGCGGAGAGGAACACGTCCTCGTGCTTGAAACCCTGGTGCACGCGGTAGGCGATCGCGCGGTCGTTGTAGAGCGAAGCGAAGACTTCCTTCACCTTGTGCAGCACGTCGTCGATGCCGACCACGTTCAAGAAGGTTTCCTGCTGGCCGGCGAAGGAGGCGTCCGGCAGGTCCTCGGCGGTGGCCGACGAGCGCACGGCGACGGCGATGTTCCCGGCGCCGGCGTCCTTGCACAGCTTGGCGTAGGCGTCACGGATGGCCTGGTCCAGGTCCTGCGGCAGCGGCGTCTCGGTGACCCAGCTGCGGATCTCCTTGCCGGCGGCGGTCAGCGCTTCGACGTCTTCCACGTCCAGGCCGTCCAGCCGTGCCCGGATGCGCTTGGCCACGCCGCTCTTGTCCAGGTATTGCTGGAATGCCTCGGCGGTGGTGGCGAAGCCGCCGGGCACCGACACGCCGAGCTTGGCGAGGTTGCCGATCATCTCGCCGAGCGAGGCGTTCTTGCCGCCGACCTTGCCAAGGTCGGTCATGCGCAGGTTGTCCAGCCAAAGCACCAGGTCGTTCAAGGGAATCTCCTTAGTAAAGCTCGGGTAATACGCTGCGCCGTGCCCCGAATCGGGCCGCAAAGGACTGGTATTGTCCGCTTTCGATGGTGCACGGCACAAGAAGACCATTTGTTCGCGATGCCGCGCCAACTGCATACCAGTCAGCGCGGAGTCAAGCAGGGACAGGCTTTGGCGCTTGCGCTAAGGTGCCAGGCCAGGCCCGGCGAACAAATGGAAGGCAGGCATGCAACGTACGGTTTTCTTCATATCCGACTCCACTGGTATTACCGCGGAGACGATCGGCAACTCCATCCTCGCGCAGTTCGAGGGCATCCAGTTCGACAAGCATCGCCTGCCGTTCGTGGACGACGCGCATAAGGCCGAGGCCGCTGCGCTCCGGATCAAGACCCGATACGCGCAGACCGGGGAGCGGCCGATCGTGGTGAACACGATGGCCGACCGCGGCCTGTGCGAGATCGTCGCCGCCAGCGGCGCGCTGATGCTGGACGTGTTCGCGCCGTTCATCGGGCCGCTGGAAGGGGAGCTGGGGGCCAAGCGCTCGGGGATGGTCAACCGTTCGCATGGCCTGGTCGACTTCGACAAGTACGAGGCGCGCATCAACGCGACCAACTATGCACTGGCGCACGACGACGGCGTGGACGTGGACTACGCGCAGGCCGACCTGATCCTGATCGGCGTGTCGCGCTCGGGCAAGACGCCGACCTGCCTGTACATGGCCTTGCATTACGGTGTCAAAGCCGCCAACTACCCGCTGACCGACGACGACCTGGACAAGCTGGAACTCCCCAAGCGGCTCAAGCCCTACAAGGACCGGCTGTTCGGGCTCACCATCGACCCGCAGCGGCTGGCGCAGATTCGCGAGCAACGCAGACCGAACAGCCGCTATGCCACCGTGCAGCAGTGCCGCTGGGAGCTGGAGCAGGCCGACCGGCTGATGCGCCAGGCGGGGATCTCGTCGCTCAACACCACCCACGTGTCGATCGAAGAGATCGCCAGCAAGATCTTCGAGCGCTTCGGTATCGAGCGCACCATGTTTTGAGGTATATGCAGCTTGATGAGTGCCGTATTGGACAACCGCTCCGCCTTGCTCCCGGGACGCTTCGAGTTCCTGATGGGGCTGTACGCGGAGAACTACCACCGCCTAGCGCACCTGTTCGCGCCGCAGACGCTGGCGCCGGGGCGCTACCGCTCCAGCGTGGACGATGGACTGGACGTGCACATGCACGTGCAGGAGCGCCATCCCTACACACTGGAGCTGGAGCTGACCTACGGCTTCGTCGATGCGCACACCGGGCATCCGACACCGTCGGCACAGTTGCGCATGTACACCGACGCACACGTCGCCGAGGCGCTGCACTGCCATCCAGGCAGGCACCTGTGGCAGGTGCTGGGGCCGTTTCCGGAGGCGCACACGGTGCTGCAGCACCGGCTGCGCATGAACGGATTTCTGTCGCGCTGGCTGGAGTACCTTGCGGAGCAGGGGCATTCGGCCGGCACGCTCGAAACCGCCTGAGGGCTCTCCCGTAGGAGCCCACTTGTGGGCGATCTTTTTCGCCCCTCGGGGAGGTCCTGGATGGCGATGCGGACGGTCGAACGAGGAGCTTCGCCCACAAGTGGGCTCCTACAAAGGGGCGCGTAAATTGCAGGCAACAAAAAACCCGCACTGGGCGGGCTTCTCGTAAATGGCGGAGCGGACGGGACTCGAACCCGCGACCTCCGGCGTGACAGGCCAGCATTCTAACCAGCTGAACTACCGCTCCGCGTTGTCTTCCAGCTACACAAAGTGCGAGGCCAACCTTGGCGTCCCCACGGGGATTCGAACCCCGGTCGCCACCGTGAAAGGGTGATGTCCTAGGCCTCTAGACGATGGGGACGGATTAGGTTGGTGGAGCCAGGCGGGATCGAACCGCCGACCTCCTGCATGCCATGCAGGCGCTCTCCCAGCTGAGCTATGGCCCCGCCGCTGGAAGCCCGGAAGAATAGGCACGGTTGGCGAATCCGTCAAGCTTTTTTTAGAAGAATTTCGCGCTTGCCCGTCACGCGCGGGACGTCGCATCGACATCTTCAATCGACACCCTCACAGGTGACGTAAGCTGGACGGCCACACCCACCGGAGCATCCATGCACGAGATCGGTTTCATCCGCGACCTTGCCATGGTGATGATCGTGGCGGGGGCCACCACCGTGCTGTTCCAGCGCCTGCGCCAGCCGGTGCTGCTGGGCTACATATTGGCCGGCGTGCTGATCGGTCCGCACACGCCTGGCGTGCTGGTGGGCGACCCACGCGCAATCGACGACATTTCCAACCTCGGTGTCGTGCTGCTGATGTTCACGCTGGGTCTGGAGTTCAGCGTGCGCAAGCTGCGCGAAGTCGGCATGGGCGTGCTGCTGGTCGCGGTGATCGAGGTTGGCCTGATGTTCTGGATCGGCACGGGTGTGGGAGAGGCGCTCGGCTGGAACCGGATGGATGCGCTGTTCCTGGGCGCGCTGATCTCTTTGTCTTCGACCATGGTCGCCACGCGCACCCTGGCCGCGGGCGGCTTGCGGCACCTGCCGTTCGCGCAGCGGGTGGTTGGCACCCTGGTGGCCGAGGACGTGCTGGCGATCGTGATCCTCACGGTGCTCGGTGCAGTGGCGCTCGGCGGCGCCATGGAGGCTGGAAAGGCACTGACGATAGTGGGGCGCGTCGGGCTGTTCGTGGTCGCGGGAATGATCCTGGGCCTGTTGCTGCTGCCGAGGCTCATCGACTACGTGGGCGGTTTCGGACGCGACGAGACGCTGCTGGTGAGCGCCCTGGGCGTGTGTTTCGGTGCCAGCCTGTTCGCCGCGTGGCTGGGTTTCAGCGTGGCGCTCGGGGCGTTCCTGGCCGGTGCGGTGATTGCGGAGGCCCGCAATGCGCATCGCGTGATGCGGCTGGTCGAGCCGTTGCGCGACATGTTCGCCGCGCTGTTCTTCGTGGCCATCGGCCTGAAGATCGACCCGGCGCTTCTGTGGCAGTACGTGTTGCCGGCGCTCGGGATCGCGGCGGTGGTGATGGTCGGCAAGACCCTGGCGGTCGGCATGGGCATGGTCGCGATGGGGCAGGACGTCCGCTCCTCGATCCGCACGGGCCTGAGCATGGCGCAGATCGGCGAGTTCTCCTTCGTGATCGCTGCGCTGGGCGCCTCGCTGGGCGTGGTCAGCGACTTCGTCTACCCGATCGCCGTCGCGGTGTCGGTGGTGTGTATGGCAGCCTCGCCTTACCTGGTGGGCCACGCCAACGGCATCGTCGATGGGATGCGTCGCGCCGCGCCCGGGCCGCTGCGGCTGCTGCTGACCAGTTACTCGAGCTGGTTGGGGAACCTGCGGCCGGTGCAGCAGAACGCGATGATCGCCGCCATGCTGCGGCGACTGCTCTGGCATATCGGCGTCAACGTGGTGCTGGTGGTGACGCTGTTCGTGATCGGTGCCTACGTCAATGCGCACAACTGGGCGTGGTTCTCCACGCTCGGGGTCGGGCGCGAGGCGCGCCATTCGGTGATCTTCGCGGCGGCGCTGTTCCTGTCGTTGCCGATGCTCATCGCGATCTACCGCAAGGCCGAGGCTTTGGGCATGCTGCTGGCGGAACTGGGCATCCGCGAGCATTTCGCCGGTGGCTACACGCACGCGATCCGCAGCCTGCTGGCGCGGCTCATCCCGCTGGGCACGCTGCTGGCGCTGGGCCTGCTGGTGAGCGTGCTGGGCTCCGCGATCCTGCCCCCCCGTGGCGTGGCGATCGTGTTGCTGGTGGCCGGCGTGCTGCTGTCGGCGGTGCTGTGGCGCGCGCTGGTGAAGATGCATGCCAGGCTGCAGGCGGCCTTGCGGGACACGCTGGAGCGGCCGTCTACGGACGAGTGAAGGGAACCTTTCCAAACCATGACGGTCGACAGCCGGTGTCGTTGCCAAGACCGCTCGACGCGCCTCACAATGCTCCGCCTGCCTCCATCGGGGAGGCCCGGCCGCATTGCCGGCATATCCAAATACGAGGGAGTTCTTCATGAAGCATTTTCTGCGTCCCACGCTGACGGCGGCCACCCTGGCCGTTGCGCTGGGCATGACCGCGGGGGTCCACGCCCAGTCCGCCAAGTCGGGCGCCGCCGGCACGGTCGACAAGACCAAGGCCAGCTACGTGGTCGGCTGGGACCTGGCCAGCCAGCTGCCGCCGCTGGTGCGTGAGGAAGTCGATCCCGCGACGGTCGCGCGTGCCGTGCAGTCGGCGCTGTCGGGCCAGAAGCCGACGATGAGCGAAACCGAGGCAAAGAGCGTGCGCGATGCCTTCGTCGCCAAGCTGCAGGCCAAGGCCAAGGCCCAGTACGAGAAGGTCGCCTCCGAGAACAAGGCCAAGGGCGAAGCCTTCCTCGCCAAGAACAAGAGCGCGCCGGGCGTGAAGACCACCGCCTCGGGCCTGCAGTACAAGGTGATCAGCGAAGGCACCGGCTCGCGTCCGGGCCCGAACGACACCGTGCAGGTGAACTACGTCGGGACGTTCGTCGATGGCGAGAAGTTCGACGCTTCGGGCGATCATGACAAGGGCCCGGCCTCGATCCCGCTGCAGGGCGTGATTCCGGGCTTCCGTGAAGGTCTGCAGCTGATGAAGACCGGCGCGCATTACATGCTCTACATCCCGTCGAACCTGGCCTACGGCGCGCAGCCGCAGAACGGCTTCCCGCCGAACGCCACGATCATTTTCGACGTGACCCTGGTGAAGACTGGTCCTACCCCGGCCGGCGGCCAGGACCAGGCGGGCAAGTAAGCTCTCCCGCATCGGTGCATGAAAGGGCGCGGAGCGATCCGCGCCCTTTTCTTGTATGCAATGGTTGGCAGTGGTGGCTGTTAGAATCCGCGATCGTTTTGTTGGAGCGAGCGCTCGGATGATGAATGTCACCCTGTTCGGCACCGGCTACGTGGGCCTGGTCACCGGCACCTGCCTGGCGGAGATGGGCAACCGCGTGCTTTGCGTCGACGTGGACGCGGCCAAGGTCTCGCGCCTGAAGCATGGCGAGGTGCCGATCTACGAGCCGGGCCTCTCGCCGATGGTCAAGCGCAACCACGAAAGTGGCCGGCTGGACTTCACCACCGAGGCCGAACCGGCGGTACAGCACGGCGAGGTGATCTTCATCGCCGTCGGCACGCCGCCGGACGAGGACGGCAGCGCCGACCTGCGCTACGTGCTGGAAGTGGCGCGCACCATCGGCAAGTACCTCAACCGCTACGCGGTGGTGGTCAACAAGTCGACCGTGCCGGTGGGTACCGCGGACAAGGTGCGCGCGACCATCGCCCAGGCGCTGGCCGAGCGCGGTGCGGTGATCCCGTTCGACGTGGTCTCCAACCCCGAGTTCCTGAAGGAAGGCGACGCGGTGGAGGACTGCCTGCGGCCCGACCGCATCGTGATCGGCAGTTCCAGCGAGCGCGCCACCGGCGTGCTGCGCAAGCTGTACGCGCCGTTCAACCGCAACCACGACCGCACGGTGGTGATGGACGAGCGCTCGGCCGAGCTGACCAAGTACGCGGCCAACGCGATGCTGGCGACCAAGATCAGCTTCATGAACGAGATCGCCAACATCGCCGAGCGCGTGGGCGCGGACATCGAGCAGGTGCGCCGCGGCATCGGCTCGGACCCGCGCATCGGCTACCACTTCATCTACCCGGGCGCCGGCTACGGCGGCTCGTGCTTTCCCAAGGACGTGCAGGCGCTGGAGCGCACCGCGCGCGGGGTGGGCTACGAGGCGAAATTGCTGGGCGCGGTGGAGGCGGTCAACCACGCGCAGAAGGGCAAGCTGTTCGAGCTGATCGAGCGCCACTGCGCCGGCGCGCTCAAGGGCAAGACGGTGGCGCTGTGGGGCCTGGCGTTCAAGCCCAACACCGACGACATGCGCGAGGCCTCGAGCCGGCGGCTGATGGAGCAGCTGTGGGCGGCCGGCGCGAAGGTGCGCGCGTTCGACCCGGAGGCGCGCGAGGAAACCACGCGCATCTACGGCGAGCGGGCCGACCTCGCGCTGTGCGAGGACGCGTACGAGGCGCTGGAGGGCGCGGACGTGCTGGCGATCGTGACCGAGTGGAAGGCGTTCCGCGCGCCGGACTTCACACGCATCCGCGACGCACTGAAGGACCCGGCAATCTTCGACGGGCGCAACCTGTACGACCCGGCGCAGGTGGAGGAGGCGGGGCTGGCCTATTACGGCATCGGGCGCGGGCGTTCGCTGAGGGCGGCGAATGTCTGACATCGAGCGCCGCCTGGAAGAACTCGAGGTACGCCTCACCTTCGTCGACGACACGGTCGCCGCACTGGCCGCCGCCGATGCCGACCAGGCCATGCGACTGGTGGCGCTGGAGCGCGTGCTGCACGACCTGCGCGCCGAGCTGGCTTCGCTTCGTACGGCGCAGGGCAGCGATCCGCACAGCGAGCCGCCGCCGCCTCACTATTGATAGGTACCGGACGCGCCCGGCGCTTCCGGCAAGTCAACGCGATAATGGAATCCGGTCATGGCCGACTCTCTCCGTGATCAGCTGCTCAAGAGCGGCATCGTCAAGCAGGTGCGCGAGGAACAGCGGGCGAAGTCGCCGTCCCAGCCGTCCCGGGGTGGACGCCCGCCACAGGGCAAGGGCAAGCCGCGTGCGCCGCAACCGCGCCGGGACCAGGGTGAGATGGACCTGGCCAAGGCCTACGCCATCCGTGCGCAAGCCGAAGCCACCGAGCGCAAGCGTGCCGAACAGGAGGCCGCCGAGCAGGCGCGCCTCAGGCGGGAGCGCAAGGCGAAGATCCAGAAGCTGCTGGAGGGCCAGGTGCTGAACAAGGCCGAGGCCGACCAGGTGCGCCACTTCGAGTACGGGGGCAAGATCCGGCGCGTGCACGTGGATGCCAATCAGTTGGCCGCGCTCAACCAGGGGCAACTGGGCATCGTGCAACAGAACGGCCGCTACCTGGTGGTGACCCAGGCGATCGCCGGGCAGGTGCGGGACATCGATCCCCACCAGCTCGCACTGCTGGTCGACCCGCAGGCAGCGGGCGACGATGACGGCGTGCCTGACGACCTGATGTGGTGACGCAGGGGTGGGCTTGGGCCCACCCTGCCGCTCGGGGCTACCTCACGGGTCGGCGAGCCGACTGCGCGGACTACGGCATCGCGGGTTGGTCGAGCGCCGGCGAGTCCCATCCCTGCTTGGGCAGGAACCGCTCGCCATGGCGTTGTGCCAGCTGCTCGAGGCGTCCGCGCACGGTCGATGCGCCCTCGCTGCGGATGTACTGGATCGGACCGCCGCGGAACGGGGCAAAGCCGGTGCCGAAGATCACGCCCGCGTCGAGCAGGTCGGCATCGTCCACCACGCCATCGGCCAGGCAGGCGACCGCCTCGTTGACCATGGGCAGGATCATGCGGTCCCGGATGTCGGGGGCAGGCGTGTAGTCCGGGTCGACTTCCGGCTTGACCGGTTTGCCGTCCTGCCACACGTACAGCCCCTGGCCATCCTTCTTGCCGCGCTTGCCGAGCTCGAGCTTGTCTTCGATGCCAGGCGGCAATTCCAGCCCGAGGAACGGTGCCAGTTCCTTGCCCACCGAGGCGCACACGTCCAGGCCCACGGTGTCGGCCAGTTCGATCGGCCCCATCGGCATGCCGAACTTCTTCGCCTCGCGGTCGAGTACCGGGCCGGGCACGCCCTCGCTGTACAGGCGCAGGGCCTCGAGCAGATAGGGCATCAGGATCCGGTTGACCAAAAAGCCGGGCGTGCCCTTGACCGCTACCGGTACCTTGCCCAGCGCCTTGCAGAACGCCAGCGCGCGCTTCTCGATGGCCGGGTCGAGCTGGTCGTGGCGCACCACTTCCACCAGCGGCATCTGCGCCACCGGATTGAAGAAGTGCAGACCGAGGAAGCGTTGCGGCGCGGCCAGGCCCTGGCGCAGCTCGTCCAGCGGGATGCTGGAGGTATTGCTGGCGAGGATCTCCCGCGACTTGAACTGCGGCTCGATCTTCGCGTAGAGCTCGCGCTTGGCCTCGGCGTTCTCGTAGATCGCCTCGATCGCGAGGTCGGCCGTGGCCACGCCGGTTCCTTCGACGTCCGGGCGCAGGCGCCCCATGGCGGCCTGGACTTTCTCGGGCGTCTTGAGCTTCTTCTCGTAGAAGCCGCGGGCGCGGTCCAGCGCGGGCTGGACGAATTTCATCTCGCGGTCCTGCAGGGTGACGTCGTAGCCCTTGTAGGCCGCCCAGGCGGCGATATCGCCGCCCATCACGCCGGCGCCGACCACGTGCACGCGACGGATGTCCGGGTCGACCCCGCCGCCGGCACCCTTGAGGCGCTCCTGCAGCAGGAATACGCGGATCAGGTTGTGCGCCGTCGAGGTCTTCGCCAGTTTCGCCACGGAGCGGGCTTCGAGCTTGAGCCGCTGCTGGATGCTGGTGCCGCCGTTCTGCCAGACGTCGATCAGCGCGAAGGGAGCCGGATAGTGTTCCTTGCGTACCTTGGCCGCGGTCTGTTTGACCACCATCGGCGCCAGGATCTGGCGCACCGGCCACCAGTTGGTTGCCCATGCCTTGGCACGTTGCGCGAACGGCCGCGCGTGCGGGCGACGCAGCAGGACACGGGCTTCCGCCAGCAGTTCGGCCGGAGCCGCCACGCGGTCGACCACGCCCAGCGCCAGCGCGCGCCGGGCCGACAGCGATTTGCCGGTGAGCATGATCGGCAGCGCCTCGGTGGCCCCGATCAGGCGCGGGAGACGGGCGGTGCCGCCCCAGCCGGGATGGATGCCAAGCATCACCTCGGGAAGCGCGATCCGGGTGTTTTCGTCGTCCGCGGCGATGCGCTGGTGACAAGCCAGGATCAGCTCCGTGCCACCGCCCATGCAGGCGCCGTGCACCGCGGCGACGGTCGGGCAGGGCAGGCGTGCCAGCGATTCGAATACCTGCTGGCCGTGGCGGATGTTCTCCAGCACCGTGTCCTGCCCGGCGTAGCGGACGAACTCCTTGATGTCCGCGCCCACGGCGAAGCCGGAGGCCTTCGCCGAGTGGACGATCACGCCGGCCGGCTTCTCGATCGCCAGCCGCTCGACGATCTGCGCCAGTTCGTCCAGCACATCGCGGGAGATGGCATTGACGCTGCTGCCGGCGCGGTCGAGGGCCAGGGTGACGATGCCGCCGTCGTCCACGCTCGTCTTCCAGTGATTGAAACGCAATCCTTCGAACATGGCGTTTGGAGGTTTGGCCGGGGAGCCCAGAACCATACCGCTGCGTGCGGATGAATGCGAGTTGAGGGCCGGTCGGCCGCTCAGGCCGATTTTTCCGAACGGTGACCTGGCGCTATTGCGCTTCGCCCGGGAGTGCGTAACGTACGTCGGATGAACCCCTTGCTGGCCTCCGCCCCGCCGCCTCCGGGCATCGAGATCTTCGAGCGCATCCTGGCTGCGCCGGCCGGGCTGATCCTGCTCGAGGGTTGTGACACCCAGGGATTGATCGAGCAGTTCCGCGCCATCGTGCGCCGGAGCGGACAGGCGGTTTACCTGTGGCAGCCGGACCTGGGCCTGGGCAACCTCGTCGATGCCCACTCGCGCGTGCCCGGCAGCCAGCGCCTGGGCGCGGCCCTGCGCTACATGCAACAGAGCATGCATTTCGGTGTCTACCTGCTGATGGGCCTGGAGCCTCCGCTTTCGGCGATGGACAGTACCCTGCTGCGCCAGTTGGCCAAGCCGCCGGCCGGGCATGTGCGCCGGGTAGTGTTGCTGGACGCCTCCCCGGCGTTGGTCGATCACCTGGGCGACATGGCCATGCGCATGAAGGGTCAGCCGGACGCCCCGCTGCGGCCGCGCCTGCGCGACGGCCGCTGGCTGGTCGCCTGACCGGAGGTACACGTGAGTGCCGGCATCCTGGTAGTTGCCGCCCAGCGCGATCTGCGCCGGAACGTCTTCGACGCCCTGGACGGCGCCGGCTATCCGAACATCCATACCGCCCGCGGCGTGCCGCATGCCGAGTTGCTGCTGGACGGTCGCCCGCCGCTCATGCTGGCGGTGGTGGCGTTCGACGGCGACGAAATCGATGCGCAGGCCACCTGCGAGCAGTTGCGCCGTATCCCCGCCTGCGCCGAGGCGCCGATGATCGCGGTGCTGGCCGATGAGGCGACGGTCAGGCCGGGCCAGCTTCCGGCCGGCATCTGCGACTGGCTGTACGGCTCGCAGGTGGAGCTGGAACTGGTCGCCCGCTGGCGCCGCGCCCGGCCGCAGGCGCCCCTGCCGGTGCAGGCCGGGCCGGACCAGTACCGCTTTGCGTTCGAGGAAGACGCAGGCGAATGGCTGATCGTCGATCCGCAGACCGAGCGCGTACTGGAAACCAGCTCCGCCGTCGTCCGGCACAGCCACCTCGAGGTCGAGCAGCTGGTGGGGCGCGGCTTGCGCGAGTTGCTGGCGTTCGAGGGCATCGCCACCGAGCACGTGCTGCAACAGGCTGACCGGCGCTGGTACGCCTGCCAGCGGCGCTCCAGCCGCGGCGCGGACACCGGTCAGGCCAGTGCGCGGCCGATCCGCCATGGCGAGCAGGAGGCGATCGCACTGCTGTTCCGCAGCGACCGCGCGGATATCCGGGCCGAGGCCGCGCTCAGCCTGCTCTCGCGCATGTTCGCCTCGGCCAGCGGCATCGACACCCAGAAAGTGGCCGCGCGATTGCTGGTGGACGAGCTGGGCCTGGATTACCTCGCGCTGTGGTCGTCCAGGCCCGCGGAAGGGGCTACCGGCCCCAACCTGTTGATCCAGTTGTGGCGGGGCGAGGATCAGCCGTGGCCGGCGCCTGCCCAGCAGGGCGTGCTGCGCCAGGTGCTGGACGGCAAGACGGTGCTGCACCCGGCCGATGCGCGCCGGCTTGCCTCGAGCGACCCGCTGATCGGGATGTTGGGCGTGTCCGGCTTCGCGGGTCTGCCGCTGTTCGACGAGCGGCGTTCGGTGCTGGGCGCCCTGCTGGTCGGCAGCCGCACGCCGTTCGGGGACATGGGGCTGGTCGAGCCGGTGCTCCGCTGTGCCGCCGCGCGCTTCGCACATGCGCAGGAACTGCGGCTGACCCGAGAGCAAGGACGTGCCGAAGGCCTGATCGATGCGCTCACCGGCCTGCCCAACCGCCTCCTGTTCAACGACCGCCTGGACACCATCATCCGCGAGGCGCACCGCACCCGCGAGACCTTCGCCGTGCTGTTCGTCGACCTGGACCGCTTCAAGGACATCAACGATACCCTCGGCCACGCCGCCGGCGACCACGTGCTCAAGACGGTGACGCACCGCCTGTGCTCGAGCGTGCGCGCCTCCGACACCGTGGCCCGCTACGCCGGCGACGAGTTCGTGGTGGTGCTGCGGCACATCATCAAGAACGACGACGTCCTGCGCGTGGCCGAGAAGATCGTGCAGGTGATGGAAGCCCCGCTGAAGATCGCCGGCGAGGAGGCGCCGCTCAAGGTGACCGCGTCGATCGGCGTGAGCTTCTACCCCGACGACGCGCTCGACGCCGAGACCCTGCTCAAGCACGCGGACGAGGCGATGTATGCGGCCAAGCGCCAGGGCCGCAACAACTTCCAGTTCTACGAGATCAGCCCGGAACAGGCGCAGCAGCACGACGTGCTGCTCAAGACGCGCCTGCGCCATGCCGAGGGCAACGGCGAACTGCGCGTGTTCTACCAGCCGCAGGTCGACGCCGAGAGCGAGGACATCGTCGGCATGGAGGCGCTGGTGCGCTGGGAGCACCCGGAGCTGGGCCCGATCAGCCCAGGCGTGTTCATCCCGCTGGCGGAAGAGACCGGCCTGATCGTCTCGCTCGGCGCCTGGGTGCTGCGCACCGCCTGCCGCCAGGCGCACGAGTGGGAGCAGAAGTACGGCCTGCGCCTGCGCCTGGGCGTCAACCTCTCGGCCGTGCAGCTGATGGAACCGGACCTGCTGGACACCGTGACCGCGGCGCTGGCCGAGTCGGGCCTGGACCCTCGCCTGCTGGAGCTGGAGGTCACCGAGAGCATCAGCATCAAGGCCGTACCCAACCTGGTGGAAAACCTGCACGGCCTGCACAGGTTGGGTTGCCGCATCGCGATCGACGATTTCGGCACCGGCGCCGCGTCCCTGGACTACCTGCGCAAGCTGCCGGCCGACCGCATCAAGATCGACCAGAGCTTCGTGCGCAACATCGGCATCGACCCCGACGACGAGGCGATCGTGCGCGCCACCATCGAGATGGCGCACCGGCTCAAGCGGGGCGTGGTGGCCGAAGGCGTGGAGATCGAGCAGCACCTGAAGTTCCTGCGCGCCAACCACTGCGACGAGCTGCAGGGCTACCTGTTCTGCCGCCCGCTGCCGCATGCCAGCTTCGACCGCCTGCTGGCCGAGCGCCAGCGCCTGCTGGCCGAGCCGCAGGCCAACGTGGCCTGAGCCCGCCGGGGGCGGGCAGCGGTCGGTCGCACCCTTGATCCGGATGATCCGAACCGCATCTCGGACACGTGCCGTCGTCCGTGACGGCTTTTTTTGGACCGGCCAGCCATCGTGATACCCGTGTGAACTTGCGCTCCTGCCGCTTGTCTGAGGGCGGCGCGTTACCATCCGGCTGGCGCCAACCAAGCGGTTATCGAAGGAGACGGCCCGGATGGGCGAAAACGAACTGGATAGCGCGCTGGTCGAGCGTGTCCAAAACGGCGACCGGCGCGCGTTCGACCTGCTGGTGCGCAAGTACCAGCACAAGGTGATCGGCCTGATCTCCCGCTACGTCAACAACTACGCCGAGTGCGAGGACGTGGCGCAGGAAGCGTTCGTGCGCGCCTGGCGGGCGATCGGCTCCTTTCGCGGCGACAGCCAGTTCTATACCTGGATGTACAAGATCGCGGTCAACACGGCCAAGAACCACCTGGTGGCCATGGGCCGCCGTCCCCCGATGGACGACATCGCGGCGGAGGACGCGGTTTTCCTGACCGGCGCCGAGCGGATGCAGGAAAGCGCCACGCCCGAGCGCGAACTGCTTCGGCAGGAAATTGAACAAACCGTCTTCGATACTGTCCAAGCGCTGCCAGAGGAGCTGCGGACCGCCATCACGCTGCGCGAGGTGGACGGCCTGAGCTACGAGGAAATCGCCGAAGCGATGGGCTGCCCCATCGGTACCGTGCGTTCGCGGATATTCCGTGCGCGCGAAGCGATCGATCAGCAACTGCGGCCACTGCTCTCGGACCGCGAGGATCAACCGACATGACGCAAGACCAACGTGAACATCTTTCGGCCGGCATCGACGGCGAGCTCGCCCGCGAGGAACTGCGCTTCCTGCTGCGCCGGTTCGAGCACGACGCCGGGCTGAAGCAGGCCTGGACGCGCTACCACCTGGCGCGCGACGGCCTGCGCCGGCAGTTGCCGGTGGTGGCGTCGGCCGGGTTCGCGGCACGGGTCGAGCACGCGATCGCGCAGGAATCGCAGGCCAGGGCAGGGCGCCGCACGCCGCACTGGCTGCGCTGGTCCGCCGGCGGCGCCATTGCGGCCAGCGTGGCCGTGGCTGCGCTGATGATCGCCCGGCCGGTGACTGACGACGACCGCGCGTCCGCGGGTTTGGCGCAGAGCACGCCGGCCACCGGGGTCACGGTTCCGACGGAGCCGGCTGCGCCGGCCGCGGTGCCGCCCTGGCTCAGTGGCGATACCGCCTCCCGTTACAGCCAGCAGGCCGCCGCCACGCTCGGGGAGAGCTACGGCGAAGGGCTGATGCCCTATGCCCGCAGCCTGTCGCCCTATCGCGTGCAGCCGATGCGCGCGCCCGGCAACGAGCCCGGCTATTTCCTGCTGATCGATCCGCAGCGGGCGGCCAATGCCCGCTATCCGCGCCAGGCGGCTGCCGGCGCCCAGTGACCTGCGTCCGCGTGTCCCCGCCGCGGCCGTTTTCCCCCTAGCCATCGGCCGGCCCGCCTCGCGGGTCGTGCCCGGTCGCGTCCCAAGTTCTTGTCTGAAGGAGGAGAGTCCATGAACCGAATTCCCTTGCGCACCCTGGCCTGCTGCGTGCTGATGGGCCTGGTGACGGCCGGTTGCGCCCAGGCGGAGCCACCGGCCGCACAGGCCAGTGCACCGACGTCGACGAACGCGCCCGCGCCGGCGGTGGCCGGGTTGCCGGACTTCACCGGAATCGTCAAGAGGAACGCCCCGGCCGTGGTGCACGTGGAGGCCAAGTACAACGGCCAGCGCCGCGAGCCGCGCATGCAGGCGGGCATGGATGACCCGCAGATGGAGTTGTTCCGCCGCTTCTTCGGCATGCCGATGATGCCCTCGCCGGAAGAGCAGGAGCACACCTCGCTCGGGTCGGGTTTCATCATTTCCAGCGACGGCTACATCCTGACCAACAACCACGTGGTCGACGGCGCCGATGCGGTTACCGTGCGCCTGCAGGACCGGCGCACCCTCAACGCCAAGGTGGTCGGCACCGACCCGAGCTACGACATCGCGCTGCTGAAGGTGGACCAGAGCGGCCTGCCGGCGGTGTCGATCGGCGACTCGCGTTCGCTTCAAGCGGGCCAGTGGGTGCTGGCGATCGGTTCGCCGTTCGGCCTGGACTACACCGTCACCCAGGGCATCGTCAGCGCCGTGGGCCGCAACCTCGGCAGCGGCGACCAGCCCTACACCTCGTTCATCCAGACCGACGTGCCGATCAACCGCGGCAACTCCGGCGGCCCGCTGTTCAACCTCCAGGGCCAGGTCGTCGGCATCAACTCGCAGATCTATTCCAACACCGGCGGCTACCTGGGCGTTTCGTTCTCGATTCCGATCGACGTGGCCATGAACGCGGTCCAGCAGATCAAGGACCATGGTTACGTCACCCGCGGCCAGCTCGGCGTGCAGGTACGCGGCGTGGACAGCCAGATCGCCAAGGCGCTCAACCTGGACAACCCGCGCGGCGCCATCGTCGGCGTGGTGCAGGACGGGAGCGCCGCCGACAAGGCGGGCATCCAGGTCGGCGACATCATTACCGGCTACAACGGCCAGCCGATCATGGACGCCGGCGACCTGCCGCCGGTGGTCGGCATGACCAAGCCGGGCACCAAGGTACCGGTGGAGATCCTGCGCAACGGCAAGAAGCAGACCGTCCAGGTGACCGTCGGCGAAGCACCGCACGACAAGGCGGGCGCCAGCGGCCGTGACCACTCGCCGGTGCAGTCCGGTTCGGCGGCATTGGGCCTGAGCGTGCGCGAGCTGGACGAGGATGCCCGCCAGCAGCTGGACCTGAAAAAGGGCGAAGGTGTGCTGATTGCCGACATCACCGGTCCGGTCGCGGCGCGCGCCGGCCTGCAGCCGGGGGATGTGGTACTTCGCGTGGGCCAGCAGAACGTCGGCAGCGTGTCCGCCTTCCGCGCGGCGACCAGGGACGTCAAGCCGGGCGATACCGTCCTGCTGCTGGTGCGCCGTGGTGACGACACCCGCTTCATTGCCCTGACGGTGCCTTCGGACAAGTAGGCGCTCACCAGCCTGGCGGACCGACTTGCGGGTGATGCCCTTGCTCCGGGGCAAGGCATCGCCCGCAACCAACGCCTGCGCGCACTGACCGGCACGGGCGGGTGGCGGAAACCGATTCCATGCGACAATACCGGGTTCGTATCGCCATCCCGGCGGTCCGCGGTCCCTGCGGGCCGCGAAGGCCCGACCAGCGTATTCCATGGAACTGATCCGCAACTTCTCCATCATTGCCCACATCGACCACGGCAAGTCGACGCTCGCCGACCGCATCATCCAGCTTTGCGGCGGCCTGAGCGAACGGGAGATGGAAGCCCAGGTGCTCGACAACAACCCGATCGAGCGCGAGCGCGGCATCACCATCAAGGCCCAGTCCGTGTCGCTGCCGTACACCGCGCGCGACGGCAAGACCTATCAGCTCAACTTCATCGACACCCCCGGCCACGTCGATTTCTCCTACGAGGTGTCGCGCTCGCTGGCCGCCTGCGAGGGCGCGCTGCTGGTGGTCGACGCGGCGCAGGGCGTGGAAGCCCAGTCGGTCGCCAACTGCTACACCGCGGTGGAGCAGGGACTCGAAGTGGTGCCGGTGCTCAACAAGATCGACCTGCCCACGGCTGATCCGGAGAAGGTCAAGGGCGAGATCGAGGCGGTGATCGGCATCGATGCCACCGACGCGGTGGCGATCAGCGCCAAGACCGGCCAGAACGTCACCGAGGTGCTGGAAGCCATCGTCGCGCGCATCCCGCCCCCGAAGCCGCGCGATACCGACCGGCTGCAGGCGCTGATCATCGATTCCTGGTTCGACAATTACCTCGGCGTGATCTCGCTGGTGCGCGTGATGCAGGGCGAGATCAAGCCGGGCGACAAGCTGCTGGTGATGTCCACCGGCCGCGTGCACGAGGTCGACGACGTCGGCGTGTTCACTCCCAAGCGCAAGAAGCTGGACAAGCTCGGTGCTGGCGAGGTGGGCTGGATCAACGCATCGATCAAGGACGTGCACGGTGCACCCGTCGGCGACACGCTGACGCTCGCCGCCAAGCCCGCGGAGAAGCCGCTGCCGGGTTTCCAGACCATGCAGCCGCGCGTGTTTGCCGGCCTGTTTCCGGTGTCGGCCGACGATTACCCGGCCATGCGCGAGGCGCTGGACAAGCTTCGCCTCAACGACGCGGCGCTGTTCTTCGAGCCCGAATCCTCCGAGGCGATGGGCTTCGGTTTCCGCTGCGGCTTCCTCGGCATGCTGCACATGGAAATCGTGCAGGAGCGGCTCGAGCGCGAGTACGACCTGGACCTGATCACCACCGCGCCGACGGTGGTCTACGAGGTGCTCAAGACCGACGGCAGCGTGATGGACCTGGACAACCCGGCGAAACTGCCGCCGGTGCCGCAGATCCAGGAGATCCGCGAGCCCATCATCGTGGCGAACATCCTCACGCCGCCCGATTACATCGGCAACATCATCACCCTGTGCGAGGAAAAGCGCGGCGTGCAGCGTTCCATCCAGTACATGGCCACTCAGGTGCAGATCAGCTACGAGATGCCGCTGGCCGAGGTCGTGCTGGACTTCTTCGACCGCCTGAAGTCCGTGTCGCGCGGGTACGCCTCGATGGACTACCACCACGAGCGCTTCCAGGCCGGCCCGTTCGTGCGCGTGGACGTGCTGATCAACGGCGACCGTGTCGACGCGCTCAGCCTGATCGTGCACCGCAGCCACGCCGACCGCCGCGGCCGTGAGCTGGTCGAGCGCATGAAGGACCTGATTCCGCGCCAGCAGTTCGACGTGGCGATCCAGGCCGCCATCGGCGCGCAGATCATCGCCCGTTCCACGGTCAAGGCATTGCGCAAGAACGTGCTGGCCAAGTGCTACGGCGGCGACGTCAGCCGGAAGAAGAAGCTTCTGGAGAAGCAGAAGGAAGGCAAGAAGCGCATGAAACAGGTCGGCCGCGTGGAAATTCCGCAGGAGGCCTTCCTTGCCGTTCTGAAAGTGGATAAATAGCTCAGCCGGGAATAGGGAATCGTAAATCGGGAATCGAAAGGGCTTGGCGCCGGCGCTTCCCGATTGACGATCGACCATCCACGGCTCTTGAAGGAGCCACCATGGAATTCGATTTTTCCGCCATCCTGCTCGCCCTTACCGTGCTCTTCGGCGTGGTGTGGGGACTGGACCGGCTGTTTCTCTACAACAAGCGCAAGGCGCGCCTCGACGCGGCCGGCGAGGAGTACCGCGACCCGGTGCCGGTGGACTGGGCACGATCGCTGTTTCCGGTGGTGCTCGTGGTACTGGTGCTGCGTTCGTTCGTGGCCGAGCCGTTCCGCATTCCCTCCGGCTCGATGATGCCGACGCTCGACGTGGGCGACTTCATCCTGGTCAACAAGTTCGCCTACGGCCTGCGCATGCCGGCCTTCAACAACAAGTTCCTGGACCTGGGCGAGCCCAAGCGCGGCGACGTGGTGGTGTTCCGCTTCCCCGGCTACCTGTGCCGGGACGAGAACGGCCAGTGGGTGCGCAGCGGCGACATCAGCTGCTCCGACCCGCATGCGCCGGTCCCGAACCAGAACTGGATCAAGCGCGTGATCGGACTTCCCGGGGATACGATCTCCTCGCACGGGGACCAGTTGCTGATCAACGGCGAGCCGGTGCCGGCCGATCTGATCGGGCCGTTCCAGGGGCGTGCCAACGGCGATGAATCGCGGCTGATGCGCGACTACGGCGCCACGGTATGGACCGAACACCTGCCGCGTTCCGATGGCAAGGGCAGCATCGACCACATGATCGCCCGCATGCCGGCCTATTCGGTGCCGCTGTCGATACCCAACGACAAGGTGCCCGCCAAGGTGCCGCCGGGCTGCTACATCGTGATGGGCGACAACCGCTACAACAGCACGGACAGCCGCTGGTGGGGCTGCCTGCCGGAACAGAACCTGGCCGGCAAGGCATTCCTGATCTGGCTCAGCTGGAAGGGAACCCACGACGGCTGGATCGATTTCGGCCGTATTGGCAAGATCATCCACTGACGCAGGACGTGACGCACGCCACTGGCGGCGCCCATGACCGAGGGCCCGGGCGGCGTGCAGAATGCAGACGAGGTAGCCGCCGCAGCGGCATAGCGAGGGGACTATGAAGAGCAAGCAAGCGGGTATCACCCTGATCGGGTTTCTGGTCGTCCTGGCCGTCGTGGCCTTTTTCGGCTACATGGCCATGAAGCTCGTGCCGGCCTATACCGAATTCATGGGCGTAACCAAGGCGATGACCCAGGTCTCGACGGAAGGGGCGGATGGCAAGTCACTGGACGAGATCCGTCGCGACCTGATGTTCAAGCTGGGTTTCCAGTACGTGGACGATGCCACAATCCAGCCGCAGGACATCACCATCGATCGCAGCAACGGCAATCAGCTGCACGTGGCCTACGACAAGCAGATCCCGTTCGTCTACAACATCGATTTCCTCCTGCACTTCGAGAAGAGCGTGCCGCTGCAGGGCAACGTGTCCTCGCTCTGACGCCCGTGAAGCTGGATTACCGTTTCCGCGACCCCTCGCTGGCCGAGCTGGCCTTGACCCACCGCAGCGCGGGGCGGCCGAACAACGAGAGGATGGAGTTCCTGGGTGATGCGCTGCTCGGGGCCGTGGTCGGGGAAATGCTTTTCGAGGCGCATCCACGCGCCAGCGAGGGCGAGCTTTCGCGGTTGCGGGCGCAGCTGGTCAACGGCCTGGCACTGGCGGTGGTTGCGCGCGAACTGGAACTGGGCGAGGGACTGAAACTTGGTTCGGGCGAGCTGAAGAGTGGCGGATTCCGTCGCGATTCGATCCTGGCCGATGCGTTCGAGGCGTTGGTCGCGGCGGTGTATCTCGACGGCGGCTTCGACGCCTGCCGCGATACCGTCCGCGCGCTTTTTGCGCAGCGCGTGGCCGACCTGCCCAGGTCGTCCAAGGACGCCAAGACCCGCCTGCAGGAATGGTTGCAGGCGCGGGGTCTGCCGCTGCCGGTCTACGAACTGGCCGGCAGCCACGGCGAGGACCACGCCAAGGTCTTCGAGGTGACCTGCAGCATCGCCGAACCGGCGCCGCTGCGCGCCGCCGCAAGCGGCCCCAGCCGCCGGGCCGCCGAACAGGACGCGGCCGAGATCGTGCTCGGGCAGCTGACCGAACCACTGCCGCCCGCCTGAACCCTTCTTTTCCCGTCGCTGGCGCCGTTGGCGCGGCGGCGCCATGCTCTGCCCTCTGTCCGCCGGAACACCTTCTGCCATGAACGACGAAACCGTATCCACCGGCGACCTGCCGCACGAAAACTATCGCTGTGGCGCCGTGGCGCTGGTGGGGCGCCCGAACGTGGGCAAGTCGACCCTGCTCAACGCGCTGATCGGTTTTCGCCTGTCGATCGTCAGCCCGCGTCCGCAGACGACCCGACACCGCATCCTGGGCATCGCCACCAGCGAGGCGGGGCAGGTGATGTACGTGGACACGCCCGGCCTGCACCGGGGTGCCAAGCGTGCGATGAACCGCAGCCTCAACCGCGCCGCCCGCACCGCGATGGCCGAGGTGGACCTGGCCGTGCAGTTGATC
Organism: Frateuria soli; assembly: GCF_021117385.1. Lineage (GTDB taxonomy): Bacteria > Pseudomonadota > Gammaproteobacteria > Xanthomonadales > Rhodanobacteraceae > Frateuria_A > Frateuria_A soli. The sequence goes on along the minus strand of NZ_CP088252.1, from coordinate 1,735,456 downwards.
GAGGCCGGCCGCTGGACCGACGAGGACGAGGCGCTGTACGCCGCGCTGGTCGAGCAGAACGTGCCGCGCCTGCTGGCGATCAACAAGGTCGACCTTGCCAGGGACAAGGGCGCGCTGCTGCCCTTCGTGGCCGAGTTGAGCGCAAAGCACCAGTTCGGGGAGATCCATTACGTCAGTGCGCTCAAGCAGCAGGGCCTGAAGGACCTGGAACGCGCGATCCTCGAGCGCCTCCCGGTGCGCCCGCCGGTGTTTGGCGAGGACGAGATCACCGATCGCAGCGAACGCTTCCTCGCCGCCGAAATGGTGCGCGAGCAGCTCATGCTGCGACTCGACCAGGAGCTGCCATACGCCACCACGGTGGAGATCGAACAGTTCAAGGATCGCGACGACGGTGTCGCCGAAATCCATGCCGTGATCTGGGTGGAGCGCGATGGCCAGAAGGCGATCGTGATCGGGCAGGGTGGCGCCCAGCTCAAGGCCATCGGCAGCGCTGCCCGGCGCCACATGGAACGGCTGTTCGAGCGCAAGGTCTTCCTCAAGCTGTGGGTGAAGGTGCGCGAGGGCTGGGTAGACGACGAGGCGATGCTCAAGAAGCTGGGGTATACGGATTAGGGGATTCGGGATTCGGCGCGCTGGCAGCCTAGGCTGCGTCAGCCCTTCGCGCGCCCGATCCGAAACCCCGGCGAGGGGTTTCTGCGATCCTAGAACTCCAGAGCCCGAATCCCGCAATCACGGCCCTCCCATGCTTCTTGACCAGCAGCCCGCCTACGTCCTGCATGCCCGGCCGTACCGGGAGACGTCGCTGCTGCTCGAATGTCTCACCCGCGACCACGGCCGGCTGGGCGTGGTCGCCCGTGGCGTGCGTCGCGAGCGGGCGCGGTTGCAGCGTGCGCAGCTGGAACCCTTCCAGCCGCTGGCGCTGGGTCTGCTGCTACGCGGGGAACTGGCCACTTTGCGCGGTGCCGAACCGGTCGGCGCACCGCTGCGGCTGACCGGCGATGCCGGCCTGGCCGGGCTCTATCTCAACGAGCTGGTGGTTCGCCTGACCGTCCGCCAGGACCCGTCGCCCGATCTGTTCGAGGCCTATGCACGCACGCTGCCGCGCCTTGCCGGGACCGGGGGGGCGCTGGCCTGGCAACTGCGCCGCTTCGAACGCGACCTGCTCACGGCCATCGGTTACGCCCTGCAGCTGGATACCGGCGCCGACAGCGGTGAGCCGGTGGTGGCCGAAGGCTGGTATCGCTACCAGGTCGAGCATGGTCCGGTGGCCTGCCCGGCCGGTGCGCCGCGGGCAATCCGCGGCGCCGACCTGCTGGCACTCGCCGCGGACCGGTGCCCGGATGCCGCGGGTCTGGCGGCCTTGCGCCGCCTCATGCGCGAGGTCATCCGCTTCCACCTGGGAGGCGGGGAGCTGCACGCCTGGCGGGTGCTGGCCACCGCCTTGAGTCGCCGCCAGCCCGGCTGAGCGGAAAGGCATGCGCCGCAGGCTGGGCCCCCGTTCGCGGTGCTTCGGGCGGTGAGCATGGAGCCGTGCACGACAGGGTCTGCTCAGCCCGGCGTCCGGCGCTCCAGCACCTGGAGTGTCGCGATGAGTGCTTGCCGGAACCTCTCGTGCGCACCGTCGGCCACGCAGCCATCGGCCTCCACCTGGCGCTGAAGGTGGCCCGCCTGCAGCGCCAATGCGGCCGTACCGCAGAAACCACAGGCCGAACGCAACCGGTGCAGCCGTTCGACCAGCCGTGAAGGCTCGCCGTGATAGCCCTCCAGCTCCCGCAGCAGCGTTGCCAGTTCCTCGCGCAGCAGACCGCGCAGCGCCTGCATGGTGCCCGCATCGCCGCTGCTGACCAGACCGGCCGCGTCGTCCAGCAGGGGCGCATGGCGGCCGCTGTTGCGGGCGAGAGCAACCAGGGGGCGCAGCGCATCCAGTTCGCAGGGCTTGGCCAGCACGTCGCTGAAGCCGGCGGCCAGCAACTGCTGGCGATCTTCGCCCGTTACCTCGGCGCTGGTCGCCACGGCAGGCGCATCGGCCGAGCGGGCCTGTGCATCGGCGCGCAACGCAGCCAGCACTTCACGGGCACCGGCGCCGGGCATGCGGCAATCCAGCACAAGCAGGTCGAAGGTTTCGATGGCGGCGCGGGCCAGCGCGATCTGCCCGTCGGCGCACTCGTGCACCCGGGCCCCCAACGCGCGCAGGCCGTCGCCCAGGAACCGCCGGCTCGCCGGATCGTCGTCGGCCACCAGCACGTAGGGCAGCGGAAGGTTGACGGGCGGCGGTTGGCCCAGAAAGGCGGCTGTGCTCATTGACGAAATCCATGTCGTTCAGCTGGCTTTGGCAGAATGATGGCACATGCTCCCTCCCTCCCACCGCCTGCTGCTGTGCCTGGGTCTGCTCCTCGTCGCCGTGTGGGCGAGGCCCGCCCGGGCGGATGTCGACCTGACCGCCAGGGTAGTCGCAGTGCCGGGCGTGCGGCTGCAACAGGTCAGTGTGCATATCGGCGAGGACGGCACGGGCCGGCTCGCGCTCAAGCTCCACGCCGCGCGCGCCGACATCGCGGCCATGGGCTGGCGCCGGGTCGGACTGGACCTGGAAGGCGTCCTGTCGCGCGACCCGCAGATGCGCTGGCTGCTGGACGGCACGGTCGCCCTGCGCGGCGCGCCCGGCGGCGCGCTGGGCCACTCGGACCTGCGCCTGGTCATCGACGAGCGCGCCAATACGCTGCAGGCGGATATCGCCCAGGCCAAGGCGACCGCCAGCGCGTGGGTTCCGCTGGACCAGACCAGCCACGCGCAGATCACGCTGGAGAACCTGCCGGCACAATGGCTGGCCGGCCTGCTCGGTACGGTATGGTCGGGCCGGCCCACCGGCGGGACGCTGGATGCCGAGCTGGCGCTGGACGTCCACGACAACGGCATCCAGTCCTCCGGCGAGTTCAACCTCGATGGCGTCGGGTTCGATACTCCCGCCGGCACGCTGGCGGGGCAGGGCGTCGACGGCAGCGGCCGGCTGGGCGTCGATACGCAGGGCGGCCCGGCCCGCTTCACCGTGGATGCCACCCTGCGCGGCGGCGAGCTGCTGCTCGGCCCGATCTACGCAAAGCTGCCGGAGCACCCGGTCCAGCTGAACGTGTCAGCGATCGGCCAGGGCGGCGCACTGGCAATCAACCGTCTGCGCGTCAACGATCCCGATGCGCTGCAACTGGACGGCGCCCTGGCCTTCGACGCCGGTGGCAAGCTGGACAAGCTGCGCCTGGAGCGCTTCCAGGCCCGGTTCCCGGCGGCGTACGACCGCTACGGCGCCGCCTGGCTGGATACGCTGGGCCTGCACCAGGTGCGGCTGACCGGCGCCTTGAGCGGTAACCTGGACCTGCGCGGGGAGGGACCGCGCGGCTTCGCCTTCACCGCCGATCACCTCGATATGGCGACCGCCGACGGCCGGTTGGCGATCGACGACCTGAACGGTGGTCTGGACTGGTCCGCGAACGCCGACCGTCCGACCACCAGCCTCGGCTGGCGCGCGCTGCGCCTGTATCGCCTGCCGTTCGGGCCGGGACGTGCCCAGTGGCGCAGCCGGGGCGGCACGCTCGGGCTGGCCCAGCCGCTGGCGCTGGCGTTGCTCGGCGGAACGGTGCGCGTGGGCGAGCTCGACTGGCGCCCGGCCGCGGCGCGGGGACAGCGGCTGGAAACCTCGCTGGCCGTTACCGGCGTGGACATGGCGGCCTTCAGCAAGGCGATGGGCTGGCCGCAATTCCCCGGCACGCTGGGTGGCGCGATCCCCTCGCTGCGCTGGGTGGACGACACGGTGGAGCTGGCCGGCGGACTGTCGGTCAACGTGTTCAACGGGTTCGTCGACATCACCCAGCTCGCGCTGACGCAGCCGTTCGGCCCCAGTCCGGTTCTGGCCGCGGACGTCGGCTTCCGCCAGCTGGACCTCGGTTCGATCACCAGCGTGTTCGACTTCGGCGGTATCACCGGTCCACTGCACGGCAGCATCCGCAACCTGCGCTTGGTCGACTGGAAGCCGGTCGCGTTCGAGGCGCGATTGCTTGCCGACGAGGGTGGCCGGATCAGCCAGCGCGCGGTGAACAACCTGACCGCGGTCGGCGGCGGTGGTATCGCCGCCGGCCTGCAGGGGGCGGTGCTCAAGCTCTTCAAGACGTTCGGCTACGCGCGCATCGGCCTCAACTGCACGCTGGTCGGCACGGTCTGCCACATGAGCGGACTGGAGAGTACCGGCGACGGTTACACTATCGTCGAGGGCAGCGGCCTGCCGCGCCTCCAGGTCATCGGCCACCAGCACGAGGTCGACTGGCCAACCCTGGTGAGCCGGCTGAAGGCGGCCACCGAAGGCGGCGGCCCGCAGATCCGCTGACGTCCCCAACCCCAGGAGCCCATCATGCGCAAGCTCGTCTACACCCTGCTGACCACCGCGATGGTGGCGCTGGTCGGTTGCGTCACGATAAACGTGTACTTCCCCGAGGCCGCCGCGCAGAAGGCCGCCGATCGCTTCATCGGCACCGTGATCGACCAGGGGAACGCGCCGGCGAAGGAGGCCAAGCCCACGCCGCCGCAGGAACCGGGCCAGCCTTCGGCCATGCTGCTTGATCTGCTGGTGCCGGCCGCCCATGCCGCCGACAATCCCGACATCCGCGTGCAGACGCCGGCCACCGAGGCGATCCGCGGCCGCATGCAGGCGCGCTTCCAGAACATCCTCCAGGGCCTGCTCGATTCAGGGGCGGTCGGATTCACGAACGACGGGCTGGTAGCCGTGCATGATGCGGGCAAGATCCCGCTCAGCCAGCGCGCGCAGGCGACGGCCGCGGTAGCCGACGAGAACAGCGACCGTAACGCGCTTTACCGCGAGATCGCCCGCGCCAACGGCCATCCGGAATGGGAGCCGCGGATCCGCGCGACCTTCGCCAAGGGTTGGATCGAGCGCGCCCACGCCGGCTGGTATTATCAGGACGCTTCGGGCGCCTGGAAGCGCAAGTAAGCCGCGCCCCTCGTTCTCCTGTTTGACCGCTGCGCCCGGGTCGCCGATCCGGGCGCAGGCGTTTTGCGAGTGCCATGAAAGAATTCGAAGCCACCATCACCGATTTGGCCCACGACGGCCGCGGCGTCGCCCGCATCGACGGCAAGACCGTATTCGTCAGCGGCGCATTGCTGGGCGAGCAGGTCCGCCTCGGCATCCGCAAGCGCCACCGCAACTTCGACGAAGCCGAGACGATCGAAGTGCTGGAGCGCTCCCCGCACCGCGTGGAGCCACGCTGTGCGCACTTCGGCCAGTGTGGCGGTTGCTCGCTGCAGCATCTGGACGCTCCCGCGCAGATCCAGGCCAAGCAGCGCGTGCTGTCGGACAACTTCGCGCGGATCGGCAAGGTCGAGCCCGGGCGCTGGCTGGAGCCGCTCGCCGATGCGCCCTGGGGCTATCGCCGCAAGGGCCGCCTGTCGGTGCGCGCGGTGGCCAAGAAGGGCCGCGTGCTGGTCGGGTTCCGCGAGGAGTCCAACCCGCGCTTCGTGGCCGACATCAGCCACTGCGACGTCGTCCATCCGGCCATCGGCGACAGGATCGGCCTGCTGGCCGGGCTGATCGGCGGGATGGACGCGGCCAACGACATCCCGCAGATCGAGTTCGCCGCCGGCGACGAGACCGTCGCACTGGTGTTTCGTCACCTGAAGCCCCTGAGCGAGCGTGACAGCCAGGCGCTGGTCGCCTTCGGCCAGGCGCATGGCCTTGCGATCTACCTGCAGCCGGGCGGCGTCAGCAGCGTGCACCCGCTGTGGCCCGAGCAGCCGCGGCTGAGCTTCCGGCTGCCAGCGGGCGAGGGCATGGCCGACGTGGAACTGGAATTCCAGCCGCTGGACTTCGTGCAGGTCAACGCCGGCATGAACCGGCGCATGCTGGCAAGGACGATGGAGCTGCTCGACCCGCGGCCGACCGATCGCGTGCTCGACCTGTTCTGCGGCCTGGGCAACTTCACCCTGCCGCTCGCACGCCGCGTGGCCGAGGTCGCCGGCGTGGAGGGCGAGCACGGACTGGTCGAGCGTGCGGGCGCCAACGCCGCCCGCAATGGCATCGCCAACGCGCGGTTCCACGCCGCCAACCTGTTCGAGGACCAGCGCGGCAGCGCCTGGGCGCGTGCCACGTGGGGCAAGATCCTGCTCGATCCACCCCGCGCCGGCGCCGAGCAGGTGCTGGAGTACCTGCCGCGCAAGGGCACCGACCGCATCGTCTACGTCTCCTGCCACCCGGCTTCGCTGGCTCGCGACGCCGGCCTGCTGGTGCACCGCCACGGCTTCGAGCTCACCGCTGCCGGCGTGATGGACATGTTCCCGCACACCGCGCACGTGGAGTCGATCGCGCTGTTCGAGCGCCGCTGAAGCTGCCGGCACGAGGCCCCGCTTCCAACCGGGGGCGAGGAACGCCTTCAGGCGCGGCGATCACGATCGACCACGCTATGCTTCCCGTTCATTTGGTAAATCCGGCCATGGCCACCGAGATCGAACGCAAATTCCTGTTGGCCGACGAACGCTGGCGCCAGGCCGTGGTGCGCAGCGAGCGGATGGCGCAGGGCTACCTGGTCGGCGCCAAGGCGCTGCACGAGGGCCTGGCGCGCGCCTCGGTGCGGGTGCGCCGCGCAGGCGAGCGGGCGTGGCTCAACATCAAGAGCGCCACCCTGGGCATCGAGCGCGCCGAATTCGAATACCCGATGCCGCTTGGCGATGCCGAAACGGTGCTGGACTCGCTTTGCGACGGTGTGCTGGAAAAGATCCGGCACTACGTCGAGGTCGACGGGACCGTGTTCGAGGTCGACGAATTTCTGGGCGACAACGCCGGCCTGGTGGTCGCCGAGGTGGAACTTCCCGCCGCCGACGCCCCGTTTCCGCGCCCGCCATGGCTGGGTCGGGAGGTCAGCGCGCTGGCGCGCTACTACAACGTCAACCTGATCGCGCATCCGTTTGCGCGCTGGACCCAGATCGAGCGCGCCGCAGCCGACGGCGGACGAACCGAAGGAGAGCAGGCATGCTGCTGATCGGCCTGGCCGGGCTGGAACTGGAACCGCGCGAGCGCGACTGGCTGGTCGCCCCCGGCGTCGCCGGGGTGATCCTGTTCGCGCGCAACTACGCCAACCGCGAACAGTTGATGGCGTTGGCCGAGTCGATCCGCGACGCCGGCGGCGAGCAGCTGCTGATCGCGGTCGACCAGGAGGGCGGTCCGGTACAGCGCTTCCGCGACGGTTTCACCCGTCTGCCGGCGTTGTCGAGAATCGGCGCGATGTATGCGCGCGACCCGCACGAGGCCGTGCGCCTGGCCGAGGAGCACGCCTGGGTAATGGCGAGCGAACTGCGCGCCTGCGGCCTGGACTTCAGCTTCGCTCCGGTGGTGGACCTGGCTCGCGGCAGCGCCGCGATCGGACCGCGTGCCTTCCACGACGATCCGGCGATCGCCGGCGAGCTGGCCCAGGCCTACGTGCGCGGCATGCACCTGGGCGGCATGGCGGCGGTGCTCAAGCATTTTCCCGGCCACGGTTCGGTGGCCGCCGATACGCACAAGGCGCAGGCCATCGACCCGCGTCCGCTGGAGGCCATCCGCGAGGCCGATCTGCGCCCGTTCACCGAAGCCATCGAGGCGCACGCCGAGGCGGTGATGATGGCGCACGTGATCTATCCGGCGGTCGACAACCGTCCGGCCGGCTTCTCGCCCGTATGGATCGAGGACGTGCTGCGTGGCGAACTGGGATTCGCCGGCGTCGTCATCAGCGACGACATCAGCATGGCCGCGGCCGGCGCCGCCGGAGGCGTGGGCGCGCGGGTGAAAGCGCATCTGGCCGCCGGCTGCGACCTGGTGCTGGCCTGCTTCCCGGAAGTGGTGGAAGAGGCGATCGCCGCACTGCCACCCATGCCTGCCGACGCCATGGAACGCCTCGCGCCGCTGCGAGGCGCCGTCGGTGCGACCTGGGAGGGCCTCCTGGACAACCCGCAGCGCGACCGTTTCATCGCACGCATCACCGCGCTGCACGAACCCGAAGGAAACGCATGACCACTCCGCTTCCCCCGCTGGCGCAGGCGCTGGCCAACGCCGAGGTGCTGTTCGAGCGCGAAGAACTGGAAACCGTGATCGCCGACCTCGGCCGGCGTATCGATGTCGCCCTGGATGGCGAGCGGGCGGTGTTCCTGACCGTGATGAACGGGGCGCTGATGTTCGCCGGCCAGCTCGCGCTTTCGATCCGCACGGACCTGGAGTTCGACTACGTGCACGCCACCCGCTACCGCGGCGCCACCGCCGGCAGCGACCTGTGCTGGCTGCGCGAACCGCAGGCGGCGCTGGCCGGTCGCACGGTGCTGCTGGTCGACGACATCCTGGACGAAGGCCACACCCTCAAGGCCGTCCGCGACGACTGCATGAAACGGGGCGCGAAGCGCGTGCTGATCGCCAGCCTCTGCCGCAAGCTGCACGACCGTTGCGTGGCCGGCATCGCCCCGGACTTCAACGGCGTGGAGCTGCCCGACCGCTATGTGTTCGGCTACGGCATGGACTACTACGAGCAGGGCCGCAACCTGCCCGCCATCTACGCCCTGAAGTCCGAGTGAGCCGGGAGCCAGGCATGACCGAACCGACCATCGACCTGGCCGTCATCGGCGGCAGCGGCCTTTACCAGTTCCCCGGCCTGGAGAACGTCAGCCGGCGCGCGCTGGAAACGCCCTACGGCCCGGCTTCGGGTGAAGTGGTGCTGGGCGATTTCGCCGGCAAGCGACTGGCCTTCCTGGCGCGCCACGGCGAAAGCCACACGCTGGCACCGCACCGGGTCAATTACCGCGCCAACCTGTGGGCGCTGAACGCGCTGGGTGTGAGGCGGGTGATCGGCGTCAACGCGGTCGGCGGCATCCGCGCCGACATGGGGCCGCGCGTGCTGGTGGTACCCGACCAGCTGATCGACTACACCCACGGCCGTGCCACCAGCTTCTGCGACGTCGAGGGGGCGGAGGTGAAGCACATCGACTTCAGCGAGCCCTATACCGGCTCGCTGCGGCGGGCGCTGCTGGACGCGGCGGGCAGGGCGGGTGTCGCGGTGGTCGACGGCGGCTGCTACGGCGCGACGCAGGGGCCGCGGCTGGAGACCCGGGCCGAAATTGCCCGGATGAAGCGGGACGGATGCGACCTGGTGGGCATGACCGGGATGCCGGAAGCCGCCCTGGCGCGGGAGCTGGATCTGCAGTACGCCTGCCTGGCGCTCGTGGCCAATTTCGCCGCCGGTTGCGGGGATGAGGAGGAAATCAGTATCGAGGAGATCTTTGCCCACCTGGCCGCCGCCACGGCACAGGTCCCGGTGCTGCTGAAAGCGATGCTGTCCTAATTAGCTTTTCCTCTCGAGGACACTAAAGGGTCCGATTACCCCGGTGTTCGGGAAAGGCCGGATAGGGCAGGGTGTAAAAAATTAATCCCGCATATTGCGCTTTGACCATAAACATGCTGATACTTTTGCCCGTGCCAGGGGCGGCTGACCAAGGGGAAACGGCGGTCCAGCTCAAGCCTTGGTGCATCCAGTCCTAGTCAGAGGTTCACGCAATGCGTTTCGGTACGGTCAAGTGGTTCAACGATGCCAAGGGCTTTGGCTTCATCGCGCCTGAGGACGGTGGGGAGGACGTGTTCGTCCATTTCTCGGCCATCAACTCCAAGGGTTTCCGCAGCCTTCAGGAAGGCCAGCGCGTGAAGTTCGAAGTCACCCAGGGCCCGAAGGGCGCCCAGGCTTCGGGCGTGGAAGTGGCGGCCTGATCGCACTCCTCGCGTTTTGATGAAAGGAAAAGCCCCATGCTCGCGCATGGGGCTTTTTTTGTTTCCCGATCGCCGCACGGATGCGGGACGGGCTTCGGCCCGCCCCGCGCGCCAACGGCAGGATGACGCCCGCCCTGCGACTCAGCCCAGCAAATGCTGCTGGTCCAGCCAGCGCTCGGCGTCCAGGGCGGCCATGCAACCGAAGCCAGCCGAGGTGATCGCCTGGCGATAGACATGATCGGCCACGTCGCCGGCGGCAAACACGCCCGGCACCGACGTGGCCGTGGCCATGCCGCTGGTGCCGCTGCGGATCTTGATATACCCGTCATGCATTTCCAGCTGGCCCTCGAAAATGCCGGTATTGGGGGTATGGCCGATGGCGACAAAGAAACCGGTCGCCTCGATATCGCGGGTGGCGCCGGAATTGACGTCCTTGACGCGCACGCCGGTTACGCCCGACTGGTCGCCCAGCACCTCGTCGATGGTGCTGTTCCACACCAGTTCGATCTTGCCGGCGGCGGCCTTCTCGAACAGCTTGTCCTGCATGATCTTCTCGGCGCGCAACTTGTCGCGGCGATGCACCAGGGTGACCTTGCGCGCAATGTTGGCCAGGTAAAGCGCTTCCTCAACGGCGGTGTTGCCGCCGCCGACCACGACGACGTCCTGCTCGCGGAAGAAGAAACCATCGCAGGTGGCGCAGGCCGAGACGCCACGGCCCTTGAACTTCTCCTCGCTGGCGATCCCCAGGTACTTGGCGGTGGCGCCGGTGGCGATGATCAGCGCATCGGCGGTGTACTCGCCCGAGTCGCCCTTCAGACGGAACGGGCGCTGGCTGAGATCCACCTGGTGGATGTGGTCGAAGACCATCTCGGTGTGGAACCGCTCGGCATGCTCGGCCATGCGCTGCATCAGTGCCGGGCCCTGCAGGCCCTCGACGTCACCCGGCCAGTTGTCCACTTCCGTGGTGGTCATCAACTGGCCGCCCTGCTGCAGGCCGGTGATCAGCGTCGGCTTGAGGTTGGCGCGCGCGGCGTACACCGCAGCGGTGTAGCCGGCGGGGCCCGAGCCGAGGATCAGCAGGCGGCTGTGCTTGGGGGTGGTCATCGTTATAATCCTTGGGTTTGCTGGCGGCTTTGATCGTTCTTTGCCTGCACCGGGTGCGACGCGGATACTGCCGCGCCGCAGGGCCTGGCGCCTGGAACCCGCAAGGATGGGGAAGGGCGACGGGCGATTCAAGGCTTTCCGCTTCCGGTTTCCCACCCGTCGACGCGTTTGCGCCGGCCCAACCCCACAGGATTGCTAACTGCCATGCGTATCGGTATTCCTTCCGAAACCAAGACCCTCGAAGGGCGCGTCGCCCTCGTCCCTGCCGCCGCCGCCGACCTGGTCCGCCGCGGCCACGAGGTGTTCATCCAGGCCGGTGCCGGCGAGAAGAGCGGCTTTTCCGACGAGGCCTACACCAAGGAAGGCATCACCGTCGTTCCCGACGCCGCTGCGCTGTACGAGAAGGGCGAGCTGATCGTCAAGGTCAAGGAGCCGATCGCCGGTGACCTGGCCCTGCTCAAGAAGCACCACCTGCTGTTCTGCTACCTGCACCTGGCCGCCGAGCCGGCGCTGACCCGGTCGCTGCTGGACATCGGCCTGACCGGTGTGGCGTTCGAGTCGGTGGAGGAGAACGGCGGCCTGCCGCTGCTGCTGCCGATGTCGGTGATCGCCGGCCGCATCGCCACGCAGATCGGCACCACGCTGCTGCACCGCCCGCAGGGCGGCAAGGGCAAGCTGCTGGGCGGCATGGCCTCCACCCCGCGCGGCAAGGTCGTCGTGCTGGGCGCCGGCGCCGCCGGTGGCAACGCCGCCGCGCTGGCTGCCGCCGCGGGCGCCAACGTGGTGGTGTTCGACAAGCGCCAGGACCGCCTGGCCGAGATGATGGCGATGGGCCCGAACGTGACCGCGCTGTACGCCTACGAGTCGTCGGTGGCGCAGGAAGTGCGCGATGCCGACCTGGTCGTCGGCGCGGTGCTGATCCCCAGCGCCAAGGCCCCGCGCGTGGTCACCGAGGACATGGTCAAGACCATGGAGAAGGGCTCGGTGCTGGTCGACATCTCGATCGACCAGGGCGGCTGCTTCGAGACCTCCAAGCCGACCACCTGGAAGGAGCCGACCTACGACGTCCACGGCGTGACGCACTTCTGCGTGACCAACATGCCGGGCGCCGTGCCGCAGACCTCGTCGGTGGCGATCTCCGCCGCGATCCTGCCTTACGTGCAGCGCCTGGCGGCCGGCAACCAGTGGCGCGAGCATGCCCCGCTGGCCGGCGGCATCAACGTCGACGGCGGCAAGCTGGTGCACCCGGCGTTGCAGGGCGTGGTCTGAGCCTGGACGCCTGAAGCCTCCGGGAGAGGGTGCGTCGACAGGCGGTGAGGGTTCGGGTGGGGCGCGACGTCGCGCGCTACCCGCACCCTCGCCCCGGCCCTCTCCCGACGGAGAGGCGAGCTTCCCGAAACCTGCGCCTTTCCAGAAAAATCAAGCTACTACCCCCTCCGTGCCCTGTGTAGACTTGGGGGCGAAGTCTCGAGGGGAATCCACTTTGGTGGCGCGAAGCGCAGCAAACGTAAAGAAGGCACCCGAATCGCCCGGCCTCAGCGAGGAAGCCAAGCGCCGCCTGCGCGAAGCCGGCGCGCTGTTGCTGCTGCCGCTGGCCATCTACCTGCTGGTCTGCCTGGCCAGCTACAACGACCAGGATCCCAGCTGGGGCCACGTTGGCACCGTCGATCACGCGCGCAATTTCGGCGGCGCCGTTGGCGCCAACATCGCCAACCTGCTGCGCTACATCTTCGGCTGGGTCTCCTACTGCTTTCCGCTGCTGCTCCTGCTGCTGGGCGTGCAGGTGCTGCGCCAGCGCGGCGAGGAGGCGGAGCATCCGTGGGAGTCCTCGCTGCGGCTGATCGGCTTCGTGTTCTTTTTCATTACCGCGCCCGCGCTGATGTACCTGAACTTCCACGACGAGCCGGTGCTGCCGCAAGGCGTCGGCGGCATCATCGGGCAGTGGGTCGGCGTCGGGCTGTTGCAGGCCTTCGGTGAAAAGGGTGCGCCGCTCCTGCTGCTCGCCCTGTTCCTGATCGCGGTGACGCTGGCCACCGGACTGTCCTGGTTCAAGGTGATGGACTGGACCGGGCAGGGCACGCTGGCCGCCTTCGGCTGGCTGCGCGGCAAGCTCAGGCAGGCGCCGGAAGTGGCCAAGGCGCAGCAGGCGCGCGCCGAGCGTGACGTGGTCAAGAAGGCCGAGGCGGTCAAGCAGGCCAAGCGCGAGCCGGTGCGGATCGAAACGCCGCCCGCGCCCGTGGCCAAGAGCGAACGCGCGAAACTCGAAACGCAGATTCCGCTGTTCGTGGGCGCTTCCCAGCCCGGCGAGCTGCCGCCGCTGTCGCTGCTGGACGAGGCGCCGGAGCAGGGCCCGGGCTATTCCGAGGAGACGCTCGAAGTGCTCTCGCGCCAGGTCGAGCTGAAGCTCAAGGACTTCCGCATTGAAGCGAAGGTCGTCGGCGTCTATCCAGGCCCGGTGATCACCCGCTTCGAACTGGAACCCGCCGCCGGCGTACGCGGATCGCAGGTGTCCAGCCTGGACAAGGACATCGCCCGCGGCCTCTCGGTGGTGAGCGTGCGCGTGGTCGACGTGATCCCGGGCAAGAACGTGATCGGACTGGAAATCCCCAACACCCGCAAGCAGATCGTCTACCTGTCCGAGATCCTGCGATCGGACAAGTACGACCAGATGAAGTCGCCGCTGGCGCTGGCACTGGGCAAGGACATCGGCGGCAAGCCGGTGGTCACGGATCTTGCCAAGATGCCGCATCTGCTGGTCGCCGGCACCACCGGTTCGGGCAAGTCCGTCGCGGTCAACGCGATGGTGCTCTCGCTGCTCTACAAGGCGAGCCCGAAAGACGTGCGCATGATCATGATCGACCCGAAGATGCTGGAGCTCTCGGTCTACGAGGGCATCCCGCACCTGCTCGCGCCGGTAGTGACCGACATGAAGGAAGCGGCCAACGCCCTGCGCTGGTGCGTGGCCGAAATGGAGCGCCGCTACAAGCTGATGGCCGCAGTAGGCGTGCGCAACCTGGGCGGCTTCAACAAGAAGGTCAAGGACGCCGAGGCGGCCGGCCAGCCGCTGCTCGACCCGCTGTTCCGGCCCAATCCCGAGATGCCCAACCTGGCGGCCGAGCCGCTGGAGCCGCTGCCCTACATCGTCATCATCATCGACGAATTCGCCGACATGATGATGATCGTCGGCAAGAAGGTGGAGGAGCTGATCGCCCGCCTGGCGCAGAAGGCGCGCGCCGCCGGCGTGCACCTGGTGCTGGCCACGCAGCGCCCGTCGGTGGACGTGATCACCGGCCTGATCAAGGCCAACATCCCGACCCGCATCGCGTTCCAGGTATCCAGCAAGATCGACTCGCGCACGATCCTCGACCAGTCCGGCGCCGAAGCGCTGCTGGGTCACGGCGACATGCTCTACCTGCCGCCCGGCACCGCCACGCCCGAGCGCGTGCACGGCGCCTTCGTGGACGACCACGAGGTGCATGGCGTGGTTGCCTGGCTCAAGGCGCAGGGTGCGCCGCAGTACATCGAGGGCGTGCTGGAAGAGGTGCAAGCCACCGCCGATGGCAAGTTCATCAATGATTCCGGCCTGCCACTGGACGGCGAGGAAGGCGGCGACGCCGACGCGCAGCTGTATGACAAGGCCGTGGCGGTGGTCACCCAGACCCGTCGCGCCTCGATTTCCGGCGTGCAGCGCCACCTGCGGATCGGCTACAACCGCGCCGCGCGGCTGATCGAACAGATGGAACAGGATGGAGTGGTCAGCGCGCCGCAGCACAACGGCAATCGCGAGGTCCTGGCGCCGCCGCCGCCGAAGTAGCGTGCTGCATTGCGTCTGGATGGGAAGGTGGCGTCGAGCGCACGGATGCGGCTTGCCCTGCGAATGCGCTCTCCCGCCCTTCGCTCCGGTGGTAAGCGCTCCAGGCGATGCGCACGCGCCAGGCTCGCGAGCCGCTCCCTCTCCCGCCGGGGAGAGGCCGGATGAGGGGGCGCTCTTGCGGCAAATCACCTCTGCAGCCGCGATGCTCCCGCGCCCTTACAATCACCTTGAGGCGCGATTAAGCCGCCGCCTCCCAGAATTCCCCTGCATGTCTCAAGGAACAGGGCTTCCATGAACCGCTTCGCCGTTACCCTTCTCGTCGCGCTCGCGCTCTCCCTTGCGGGTTTGGCCCAGGCCGCCAGCGGTCCCGCGCGCCAGCGCCTGGATGCCTTTGCCACCAACCTGCATTCGCTCAAGGGCCGTTTCACCCAGACCCTCACCGACGCCAGCGGGCACGGTGCCAAGACCAGTTCGGGCACGCTCGCGCTGGAAGCCCCGCGCCAGTTCCGCTGGGATACGCTCGAACCGTACAGGCAGACCATCGTGGCCGATGGCAGTCGCGTGTGGTTGTACGACCCCGAGCTGGAACAGGTGACCGTGCGCGTGCAGAGCACGGAAGAGGCCCACAGCCCGCTTACCGTCATCACGGATCTCAAGCAGCTCGACCGGGACTTCGCCGTCACCGAGCGTGGCGAACACGATGGCCTCGCCTGGCTGCGCCTGAGTTCGAAGGCCAAGGATCCGCAGTTCGACTACGCGGACCTGGGTTTCGATGCGCAGGGCCTCAAGCGCATGATGTTCCGCGACCAGCTCGGCGCGATCACCGATATCCGCTTCTCCGACTGGCAGCGCAACGTCGAGCTGCCCCCCTCGACCTTCAACTTCACTCCGCCGCCGGGCGCCGACGTGATCGGCGATCTGCCGGTGATGACCACCCGTCCGCTGAAGGACTGATCCGGCCATGCCCGTGTTGCGCCAGCTGCCGCGCTGGGCGTGGGTGGGCGGTGGCGTGCTCGCGTTCATCGCCGGGCTGGTCAATGCCGCAGGCTACATGGGCTTCCGCCACCAGTCGATCAGCAACCTGACCGGCTCGACCACGCTGCTGGGTATCTCCCTTGGTACCGGCGACGGCGGCGAGGCGCTGCACTGGGCGTTGTCGCTGCTGGCCTTCGTCGTCGGCGCCATGGCCAGCGGCGCGATCGTGCAGAAAAGCACACTCAAGCTCGGCCGGCCCTACGGCGTGGCCCTGGTCCTCGAATCGCTGCTGCTGTTCGTGGCGGTGCCGCTGCTGGAGCGGGAATGGTCGACGGGCCTGTGGCTGGCCTCGATGGCCTGCGGCCTGCAGAACGGCATGGTCAGCGCCTACAGCGGCGCCGTGTTCCGTACCACCCACGTCTCGGGCATGTTCACCGACCTGGGGATCTACCTGGGGCACCGCCTGCGCGGGCTCGACGTGGACATGCTGCGCGTGCGCGTCTGCCTGCTGGTGATCGGCAGTTTCATGCTGGGCGGCGTCGCCGGTGCCCTGCTGTTCGAACACCTGCGCGAACGCAGCCTGCTGATCCCGGCCACGCTCACCGGACTGTGTGGCCTGGGCTATGGCCTCTACCGTCAGTTCAACGATGGGGCACCCACCGGCAGCGCGTGAGCATCAGGGACCGATGCGTGCCTGCATGGCCCGTTCGGCGCGCGGTGACCTGGTCCATCATCGACCACCGCAACCAGGACCGGGCTGGCATCGCGAGGAGCACCAGCGCTACCGGAAGGCGCGCAAGCTCATGGACCTCCGCCTTCCCGGGCCACCGCGCGCGTTCGGTCGAGCAGATCCCGCAAACCGGCTTCCTCCGCGCGCAGTCGTTCGGGCCACGAGCGGGGCGCGTGCACGAAGCCCCAACCACTGGCCAGCAAGGCGAACAAACCCAACAGCCAGCTGATGTCCGGCTGCGGCGACAGGCGCTGCGCGATCGCGCTCGCCAGTCCGATGCCGAAGGGTGCCCACCATCGCCAGCGCAGCGAGCGTTGGTACGCGATCTCCCGTTGCACGTGTTCCAGGCACGCCTGCAGGTAGGACTGAAGCGGCGCGTCGCCTGCGTTCAGGCGCGATACGCGCAGCGGCCACAACCCCACGACGCAGGCGATCAGTCCGATCCCCCACAGCAACATGGCGACGCGCATGCCCAGCCAGATTTCCGGGCCCGGCAGCAACCAGACCATCACCAGCATGGCCAGCGCAAGGCAAAAGACGGTTGCACCGAAGAATGTCCTTTTCAGTACCTCGCTCCGATAGCCGCGCGCGCGCGTCTTCGCCTGCATGATCAACGAATCCAGCGTTGCTTCGGTCGGCGGGTTGGAAATGCTGGCATTCCATGCCTGCTTCAGGCGGTCGGTGTTCACGGGTATTCCTCGATGTAATCGTGTTGGAAGCGCTGCTTGATGCGATTGAGGCGGATCCCCACGGCATTGGGGTTCAATCCCGTGATACGGGCGATCTCGGCGTAGGACTGGTCGTCCAGGGCGAGCATCAGTACTGCGCGGTCGATCGGACCGAGGCGGCCCAGGAAGGCATCCAGCAGAGCGTCCGGATCGCGCGGGTCGCCGATGCTTGCGGGCGCCATGACCAGCAGCCTTTCGTCGTCCATCGCGTGCAGGGCTGGCCGGCTGTAGCGCTTGCGCAACTGGCCCAGCGCCGTGTTCAGCGCGATCCGGTAGACCCACGCCGCCGCCGGCGCGCGATCGTCGAAGCCGGGCAGGCTGCGCCACATCTGCGCCAGAATTTCCTGCAGCAGGTCCTCGTGCTCACCCGGCGGCGCATAGCTGCGCGCGATCCGTTGCAGGCGGCCGTAGTTGGCTCGCAGCAGGGCCTCGAAGCGCGTCGTCAGTTGGCTGGTGTGCTGGCTCGGCATCGGGCCTCTCAAAGTCATGCCCGCATGGGCTCTCTCTCCAGAGTTGCGGCGGCGGACGGAAACTTTCGCTCGCCATGCAGCGACGCCGGCGACTGTCTATCATGCCCCGATGCCATCGCCTCGCTCCCCCGGGCTGTTTCCCGAAGCCGACTCCGACGCGCTCAAGCCGCTGGCCGAGCGCATGCGCCCGCGCAGCTTCGACGAGATCGTCGGCCAGCCGCGCCTGACCGCGGGCGACTCGCCGCTGCGGCGCGCGCTGGAGGCGGGCAGGGTGCATTCGATGGTGCTGTGGGGCCCGCCGGGCTGCGGCAAGACCACGCTGGCGCTATTGGTGGCGCGCTA
Source organism: Frateuria soli (assembly GCF_021117385.1). Classification (GTDB taxonomy): domain Bacteria; phylum Pseudomonadota; class Gammaproteobacteria; order Xanthomonadales; family Rhodanobacteraceae; genus Frateuria_A; species Frateuria_A soli. The sequence continues at coordinate 1,717,521 of NZ_CP088252.1, read as the reverse complement.
CGCGGATGCCGATTTCCGCGCCATCTCGGCCGTACTCTCCGGTCTGCCGGACGTGCGCAAGGCGCTGGCCGAGGCCGAGGTCAACTTCGCCCAGGGGCGTCGCACCGTGCTGTTCGTGGACGAGGTGCACCGCTTCAACAAGGCGCAGCAGGATGCTTTTTTGCCGCACATCGAACGGGGCGTGATCGTGTTCGTCGGCGCCACTACCGAGAACCCCTCGTTCGAGCTCAACTCCGCGCTGCTGTCGCGCTGCCGCGTGCACGTGCTGGAGGCGGTGTCGGCCGAGTCCATCGTGGCCGCGCTCGAGCGTGCGCTCGCCGACGACGAGCGCGGCCTCGGCCGGCTGCAGCTGCGGATCGACGCCGATTCCCTGAAGCTGATCGCCCAGGCCGCCGACGGCGACGTGCGCCGTGCGCTCACGCTGCTGGAGATCGCCGCGGAGCTGGCCGACGACGGTCGCATCGACGAAGCCACCCTGACCCAGGTGCTGGCCGACCGCACGCGCCGCTTCGACAAGGGCGGCGAGCAGTTCTACGACCAGATCTCGGCGCTGCACAAATCGGTGCGCTCGTCCGACCCGGACGCGGCCGTGTACTGGCTCTGCCGCATGCTCGACGGTGGCTGCGATCCGCTCTACCTGGCACGGCGCATGACCCGCATGGCGGTCGAGGACGTCGGGCTGGCCGAGCCGCGGGCGTGGCGCATGGCGCTGGACGCCTGGGACACCTATGAGCGCCTGGGCAGCCCCGAGGGCGAACTGGGCCTGGCGCAACTGGCCATCTGGCTGGCGATCGCGCCCAAGAGCAACGCCGCATACATGGCTTACAACAAGGCCCGGGCCGCAGTGCGTGAAACCGGCACGCTCGAGGTTCCCATGCACCTGCGCAACGCTCCCACCAAGCTCATGAAGGGCCTGGGCTACGGCAAGGGCTACCAGTACGACCACGATGCCGCCGGCGGCGTCGCGCTGGGTCAGCAATGCCTGCCGGAGGCGCTCGACGGAACCGTGTTCTACGAGCCGGTCGACCGCGGTCTCGAGCAGAAGCTGCGCGAAAAGCTGCTCGCCCTGCGCGAGGCCCGCCGCCAGGCCCGCGACAAGTAGCGGCGGGGGCTCCACGGCGCTTGATCTCTTACCCGCTGCCTCCCTAGAGTCAGCCGTCCACCGGGGAGGGGAGCACCATGCGTATCCTGATCGCGGCACTGATCGGCGGGATCGTGATGTTCATCTGGGGCGCTCTGGCGCACATGGCGCTCGGCCTGGGCAACCCGGGCATCCATCCGCCGACCCACGAGGACGTGGTTCTGGCCAGCCTGCACGAGGGACTGGGGAAGGAGCCGGGGGTCTACATCCTGCCCTGGCTCGAACCGGAGGCGATGGGCGACGAGGCCGCCGTCAAGGCCTACGGGGCCAAGGCCAGCGCCGGGCCATACGCCTGGGTGGTCTACCTGCCGCAAGGCGACGATATGACCCGCATGGGCCCACAGCTGGCCACGCAGTGGGTGGGCGACACGCTTGCCGCGCTCGTGCTGGCGATCCTGATGAGCGTGCCTGGCCTGGGGCTTGGCCGGCGCCTCGGCCTGGCCGGTGCGGCGGCGGTGTTCGCCTGGCTGAGCACCATGGTGCCGTACTGGAACTGGTACCGGTTCCCGGCCAGCTTTACGGCGGCGGCGCTCGTCGAACAGCTGATCGGTTGGCTGCTCGCCGGCGCCGCGATGGCGTGGTGGATCGGGCGCCGCGAACGCAGGCCTGCCTGACCGAGCCTCCGCCCGTCGCAGGGGGCTTCTGCGGGCATCCGGAAGTTGGTCCGCGTTGCTAGCGCGTGGTCTCCACGGCGATAATCGACCGTTCAAGCACTCCGTCGGAACGCCTTCATGCTGGATCCCGCCCTCCTGCGCTCGCGCCTGGCCGATACCGCCGCGCGCCTAAAGCAAACCCGTGGCTTCGACCTGGACGTCGCCGCCGTCGAGGCGCTGGAGGTCGAGCGCAAGCGCCTGTCCACCGAGACGCAGGAGCTGCAGAACCTGCGCAATACCCGTTCCAAGGCGATCGGGCAGGCCAAGGCCAGGGGCGAGGACGTCGCGCCGCTGATGGCCGAAGTCGCCGGCATCGGCGACAGGCTCAAGGCGAACGAGCAGGCACTGGGCGAAGTGCAGTGCAAGCTTGCCGGCATTGCGCTCGGCATTCCGAACATTCCGCACGAGTCGGTGCCGGTCGGAAAGGACGAACACGACAACGTCGAGGTCAGCCGCTGGGGCGAGCCGCGCAGTTTCGGCTTCCAGGTCAGGGACCATGTTGAACTGGGCGAACGCCACGGCTGGCTGGACGGCGATGCCGGCGCCAAGCTCTCCGGTGCGCGCTTTACCGTGCTGCGCGGACAGCTGGCCCACCTGCACCGCGCCCTGGGCCAGTTCATGCTCGACCTGCACACCGGCGAGCATGGCTACCTGGAATGCAACGTCCCGGTAATCGTCAACGCCGACAGCATGCAGGGCACCGGCCAGTTGCCCAAATTCGAGGAAGACCTGTTCGCCACGCAGGTCGGCGAGTCCAAGCGCTATCTGGTTCCCACGGCCGAAGTGCCGCTGACCAACCTGGTGCGCGACACCATCCAGGACGCCGACGCGCTGCCGCTGCGCATGACCGCGCATACGCCGTGCTTCCGCGCCGAAGCCGGCAGCTACGGACGGGACACCCGCGGCATGATCCGCCAGCACCAGTTCGAGAAGGTCGAGATGGTGCAGATCGCCCGGCCCGGCAAGTCCTATGCGCAGCTGGAAGAAATGGTCGGCCATGCCGAAAAGGTCCTGCAACTGCTCGGCCTGCCGTACCGCAAGATGCTGCTGTGCACCGGCGACATGGGCTTCGGCTCGGCCAAGACCTACGACCTGGAAGTGTGGCTGCCCAGCCAGGGCACCTACCGCGAAATCTCCAGCTGCTCCAACTGCGAGGACTTCCAGGCCCGCCGCCTTCAGGCGCGCGTGCGCAATCCGGAAAGCGGCAAGCCCGAACTCGTCCACACCTTGAACGGCTCCGGCCTGGCTATCGGCCGCACCATGATCGCGGTGATGGAGAACTACCAGAACGACGACGGTTCGATTACCGTACCCGACGCACTCAAGCCCTACCTGCGAGGCCTGGATCGCCTCGCCTGAGGCGCACAACGCATCGCCAAGTCCAACGGAGAGATGGCCGAGCGGTTTAAGGCACCGGTCTTGAAAACCGGCGAAGGGTCAAACCTTCCGTGGGTTCGAATCCCACTCTCTCCGCCACTAACATCCGTAAGTGCTTGATTGTGCACAAATTATATCAAAGGGTTGTCTCCGAACCATCTTTTGTTACCAGTTTAGGCGCGTCGCCTCTAGTGTTCTAATCGAACACATGGACCCGCCGGCGTAGACCGGTGGTTAGAAGGGAACAGGGGGATCAATGACTAGCTCGCAATCGGGTGCAACCGGCACCCTCCCAACGGCCGGCTCTACCGAAGGCGGCATGGACTCATTGGGCGAGGCCACCATCGTGGCGACCCAGTTTGCACCGCCTCAGCCAATGACTGCCCACGAAGTCGCAAGCTCGGTGCGCCGCTGGGCTGTTGAAAAGAACATTTGCCAAGCCCTTCCTCAGGCGGTTGAAAACGCCGTGTTAGTTGGCGTTGATGTTGCTGTCTTTAACGAGGCGCAAGAGGCCTTCCTTAGGACGAAGGGCATCACGTCAATTGTTTTTAATGATGCAGATAAAAAGGTCTTGATTTATACGCGTCGAAAGGTGACCAAGACCGAAGCGAAGCACCTGCCAAACTACATTAACGGCTGCGAAATTGAATATCCGCTGGGTCATGTCGAAGATCTCTCGCAGATTCCGGCGACTGCGCAAGCTGCAACTTATGCGGTTGTCAGCAGTGCAGGAACACTGCGATATGCCTGCGGTTCCTCCGTGTCTCCGGGGAACACCGAGTCAGCAGGCACTCTCGGTGCACTTGTCAGGGATCAGGCCGGCGGCATTTTTGGTTTATCGAATAACCATGTAACGGGCTCCTGCAGCCACTCTGAGCCCGACTTGCCAATCTTGGCTCCCGGAGTGCTTGATGTGGGGCCCGGCGGACTGTTTCCTTTCACGATCGGTTTGCATGCGGCGGCGCTTCCTATGCACGTGGGAACCCAGGGGAACGTCAACATCTTTGAAAACCAAGATGCCGCCATTTTTCGTATTCTGGATGAAGCGCGAGTTTCATCCATGCAGCGGACTTTCTACGACACTCCGGGGCAAGTCGAAGACCCCATGGTGGGAATGGTCGTCGAGAAAGTAGGGCGTACCACGGAGCACACGACTGGAGTTATTGTTGGTCAAGAGCTAATTCCCATTCGTGTCGGTGTTAATGCCAATAGTTACGGATTTCAGGGGCAGGTTTACTTTGCTAATGTTTTTGTAATCCACGGCGACCAAGACATTTTCTCCGATGGTGGGGATTCCGGGTCCCTTATAGTCTGTCGAAAAATTGATGGCAGCAGAACCTCGGTCGGTTTGCTGTTCGCTGGCGGCCCGGATTCGAGTGCGCCGGGTCACAGAAAAACATTGATGCTTCCTCTTAAACCGATCCTTGACGTGCTCGGTGTTACATTGGTGCATGGCCACAATGTCTAGCCAGGAAGTCAACCGGGCTGCCTTCGAACTCGCGAGCGCCATCAATGCTCCGACGGGTGAAGTCAGCATCGCGACGCGCCTAGAGGACAATGGCCAAATTGCCTTGGCCGTTTCTCTCTCGCCAAAGGTGTCATTCATGGCTTCCCGCGTGCCAAGTACATGGCACGGCATGCACGTCACAACCCAAGTCGCGGAGCCCCCTAGAGCCGGTGGATGGGGCGCTAGAAGCCGTCAAACGGATTAGTGACTTTTCGCGGGGTAGCGCTCACCCGCGACGCATCGGCCGGTGACATGCCCAGGGCAGCGAGCATGGTGGTCAGGCGGGACAGCTTGGCCGGATGCATCGCAGCCGGGTCGGCTCGGAACTGCACAAGCAGATGCGCCGCCACTTCCACCCATAGCCGGTCCCTGTCATCGCGCAGCACGTCACGCGGTGCACACCTCACGATGTAGCGCCACGCCTGCTCGAACGTCAAGGATTCGGGCTTCGGTGGCCGTCCGATCGGCTTGTTCGTGGCTGGATCGACGCGGCGCCGCTGCGGGTCTTTTCGAAATGCGCCAGTAAGCTCCAGGACGTTGGTCGGTTTGCGGTGCGCGGGCATAGCTGCCTCCAAAATTCTGAACTGCGGACGTGAAAGTTTGGCTGCCGCCGCGGTCATCGATGCCTCGACGCCGAACTTTGAACCCGCCCTACCCGGGGGGTAGCCAGTGGTGCCATGAAAAAGCCCCCGGCCCGGTGATGATCCGAACGCGGGGGCTGGTGTTGCCGTGCCTCAGTGGACGGAGCGCCCTCGGGCTAGCACGTTGCACGGCTGCCGGTGTTGTTTCTTGAGTCGTCATCACCGCCGGCTGGACGACGGCGGCCCAGTTGCCCAGGCCGCATCCCTTACGCTGTTCGCGTTACGTGGTCGGGGTCAGGTCGACGGACAGCACCGCGCCCGGCGAGAACACCGCCAGGCCCAGCCGCCCCTCACCCAAGATCGTCACCATGTTCGTCGTGAAGTTGGAGCCATCCTCACGGCTCGACGCCACAACGACCTCCTGACGGTCCAGCAAGGCCGCCTGCGAGGCGTCCAGCACCAGCGCGGTGCCAGCCGCCAGCGATGCGCTCGTGATGACCGGAACGGACCACAGCGAGGGCGGCGCCGGGTCTCGGGGCGAGCCCATGCTGTAGGCACCATTGCCGGTGTTCTTCGCGCTCGTGATCGCGAACCAGTCGGCCGGATTGAGCACCACGACCGAAGGCGTCCAGCCGTTCGCCTGTAGCTCGGTGATGGCCTGCCCGATCATGTCCGCCGCAGTGGTCGCGGTGGCCGCATAGGCGGTCGCCTGCGTCACGAGGCCCTTGATGCGGCCAGCAGTACCGGGGCCGTTGATGAGCTCATCCTCGCCCTTGGCGAGCACGCCATAGGTGAGCAAGTTGGTGAGCTGCAGCGACAGCGCCGGCGCGTCGTCGAGCACCTGTTGCGAGGCCCGGACATAGTGGGCAATGGTGGCGATGTTCGCCGTCTGCACGGTGGTCGGCACGCCGGCCTGCGCCTTCGCGTCGCCTTCCTTCGCCTGCGTCGCGGCCGCGTTCGAGTAGCCGTTGAGTTGCATGTACTCGAAGGTGCCCGTGCTGACAGGGATGCTCGGGAGCACGTCGAACAGCGAGAGACGCCGCTGCGGATTATTGCCGAGCCCATCCCAGCGATTCGGTTGAACGTTGTAGGCATTGTCCCCAGCTTGGCCCACGCCGGTGTTACTGATGGCCTTGGTCAGCACCTTCAGGCCGCCAGACTTCAAGGTGAGGCGGCCCGTGGTCGGAGCGCCATCGCGCATGGCCTGAAGCTGCGGGGACTTCAGGAACTCAGCGACCGGCGACGGGCCGGCGTCCAGCAGGGAGCTGCCACGGCCCGTGTGCGCCTTCACGCCTGCGAACTCCTGCTCCAGGCCCTCCAGGCGCGTCTGCATCTCTGCGCGCTCGTCCTGCAGCTTCTTGATTTCGGCGCGGTCAGCCGCGGCCTTCTGTTCGATTTTTTCCGCGTGCTCGCGCAGCGCGGCGGTGACGACTTCGCTCATGGGGTGTTCCTCGAATGGGGTTTTAGGACAGGCCCAGCGCGCGCCGGATCTCGACGTTGCTCGGGCCGGTAGGGGCAGCAGATGGCGGCGCATCTTCTCGACGCGGCTCGGCGCCATCCCGGCGCAGGGCTGGCCAGCCAACGGCGGCTAGGGTCTTTGCTTGACGTGCGGACAGCCCCAGCGCCTCTCGCGCTGCGGCCTCGAACTCGCGGATGCTGGCGCACTCGCGGAACTGCTTTACTGACTGGACAACCGCGGCGGGGTTATCCGCGACGGGGACCAGGGAAATCTCGTACAGGTCGACCACGTGGATCGTGCGGACGCCAGTACGCGGATCACGCACGGCGCCGCCTTCCGGCACAACGAAGCCGATGGACAGGGACAGGCTGCCCAGCTTGGCAAGCTCGTAAACAATGGCGCCGGTCGGCGTGTTCACCGCGATGGCGCCCTCAACCTCCAGGCCGTGAGCGGTGGCGCGCGCGCTGGTGATCGCGCCGACAGGCTCGCGCTGGTCGTGCAGGTACAGCAGCGGGATGCGACCGCCGCGCGCGGCCCAGGCGTCCAGCGTGGCAGCCCAGGCGCTCGGCGGGATCACGTCGCGGGAGCGGTCTAGGTCCGGCGTGCTGGCCAGGCCGGTGAAAGTGCCTGCGGCAGACGGATCAGCGGCGAGTTTCAGGGACAGGTTTTGCATGGTCGGTTCATCCCGAACGAAAGCGACGCGCAGCAGTTGCGCGGCGGTGGCAGCGTCGCGCGCGCGCGGCGAGCCGTCGAGTTTGCTTAGGTACGATTCGGTACGGTTCGGTACGGTTCGGTTAGCGACTTTCGCGGGCCGCCTCGATATGCGCGGCCAGGTCAGCAAGCCGATAGGTCACGCGGCCCGCCGGCCCTCCGATTCGGTGCCAGGGGATGGCCGCGGTCGCGAGCCGCCAATTCCGCAGCGTGAGCGGCGCGACGCCGAGCAAGGCGGCGGCGTCACTTTCCGAGACGCGACCGTCGGGCGTAATGGAAAAATTGGAAACGCGCGCGGCGGCCTCCAAAATTTCCAGACACTTTTGGACGGCCTCAGAATCCGAAATTTCGACGGTGCGGAATTTCTGCGAAGTCATGGAAGGGACTCCATGACGTCCGTCGCAACGTCGGCTCGCATGTTCTCCTTCGCACCTATTACCCCCACACCCCCGCGCAGGGAACCTGCGAAACCTGCGATGCAGGCTTCCCGGTTCGCAGCTTGTTCGCTAGCTACGGGAACCTGCGAAACCTGCGAAACCTGCGAAACCTGCGATGCGACAGTGAATCTTTCTTTGGCGTGTCTTTTGGCGTCCCAGAAATTTTCGACCGCGATTCGCCCGGAACGCTGCAGATCGGTAACGGCATTCCAGAAATCCTCCCTGCCGCGTGCGCCCCGAAGATGGGCGGGGAGGTCCGGCAAGTTTTCGAGCACCCGTTGTGCGGTCGCCGGCCCGGTGCGCGACGTCGGCACGCTCACCCCGTCACGGGCCGCCGCCTCGATCGCCGCCAGGACGGCCAGGGCGTCCGTCTCGCCTTGCGCTTCACTCGCCCCCGCATCCCCGGTGATCGGCACCAGCACGCCGTGATCCGTCCATGCGAGACGAACAGGCGCCGCGGCCTTGCCGAGGTTCAACTTCTCTTGCCGCAGTTCCTTCCCGTGGCGTTCGTCTACAAGCGAGAGCCGAGACCTGGAGCTATTGTGCCAAGCGCTGGAACCGCTATAGCTGTTCCCGTTTGAACCGAAGCGCGCGGCCGCTTTGTCGATATGGGCCAAGAGCAGCACGCCCGCGCCGTTCTGGCGGCCCAGGGACGCAAGCGCGCGGATAAAGGCCCGCACTTGCCGCCGGTCATTCTCCGGCCCGTCGTACGCGTCGCTGGCATTGTCCACGACGATCAGGCCGGCATCGCCTACCGCCGCCCGCAGTTCTGCGAGCGTGGCCGTCTCGACGAGTTGGCGCACTCCGAACGCGGCGTTTTCGGACATCAGCGCTCCGGAACCTTCCGCACCGTCCAGGATGCGAAGGCCGCCAGTGACGGCCGCCGCGTCCAAGCCGTATGCCTCGATGACCTTGCGCAGTCTGTACCGCGCGATCGGGCCGGCGTCCTCCAGACTGACGTAGAGAACCGGCCGGCGCTCCACGGCGAAACCTGCCCAAGGCTGGCCCGCGGCGACGTGCGCGCCGATGGTGAGGGCAAGGATGGACTTGCCGCTGCCACCGTGCGAGCCGAACAGGGTCAAGTGGCCGGCGGGGATAAGCGGATGGACGATAAAGCGCGGTGGCGGCACGGTCGCCGTCATCACGTCTCCGATCGGCACGGGCCGTAGCGCCGAGCCAGGCACGGCCGGAGCACCTTTGAACACCTCAGCCAGCCTGCGCAACGCTTGTGGGTTCTGCCAGCCGTGCCGCTGCGCGCGGGCGAACACAGCGGCCGGGCCGGTCGAGTCGTGGCCGATCGTCTCCCACACGTCAGGATCGGCCTCGGGATTGTGTTTCGAACTAGTGGCGCTCCAGGTGATCCACAGATCCCGCCCCACGCCATCCAGCGGCCGCAACGCGGCGCCTACCGCAATCCAGTCCGTGCGGTTGTCTGCGGGGATGGCGTCGAGCGCGCTGCGAAGGTCGGCTACGAGTTCCGGCATGGCCTCGGCAGGAATAGCTGCGGGCAGCGGTTCGATGGACGCGCGCGCGGCCGCTGCGGCGATCCACGCGGGAGCCGGCGCCGTCGTGGTGACATGCGCCCACCGATACGCGCGACCATCGGCCAGCGCCGTGGGTGGCGCAACCACGAAACCGCCTTCACCGCGGACGTCGAGCCCTGCCGCAAGTTGGCCGGCCGATGTGCGCAGCCCTTCCGCCGCGAAGTAATAGTGCTGGCCCCCGCTCGGGGTTTCGACGGTGAGTGTCGGCGGCAGCGGTCCGTGCGCATTTTCGAGTGCGGCCAATGATTCGAAGCCGCGCGCGCCGTCTTTGCAATCCACGTCCAGGACCGCCACGCCTCGACCCGTGGCAATACCGATGCCGGCACCCGGCCACTGACCCCACCAGGCCGCCACCGTCGCCGCATCACTGGTAGCGAGGGTGGGCCATGCCTTGATCGCCGGCAGTTTGGTCGCAGGCTTTAGCGGGAATACCCGCCACCCCGCCGCAGCGAGCGCAGCCGCCGCCTCGGCCATCGCCGGCTCAGTCTTCGAGTTCATCGGAGAGAGCTCCTTTTTGTGCAGCCAGCGCGGCCAGGGAACGGGCGAGTTCCGTAGTCAGGCGCTGAACCCCCTGGACGGCATCGATCGGCGGTAGGTAGTGCGTCCAGCCGGCGGTGTTGGTCCGGATGGCACGCGCGGTATCGGCGGCCTGCTTTGCGAGGTCGGCGGCGGTCATGGCAGGTTCCCGTACTTCGACGGCGGCAGGACCGCGGGGGGCAAAACCGGCCCAAGCCCTTCAAGCAAGGCTTGGATGGCTGCACACGCACGTTCGGCCCGATACAGGCAGCGCGCGAGCGCTTCGGCCGTCTCCGGCCCAGCCTCGGGCGACTGAATGTCCACGGCACCGCAGACGATCCGCGGCAGCTCTCGGCGGATGGTTTCCGCGTGCGGCTTGATCAGGTCATTTCGCCGCAGCTGCGCCGCGTCCAAAACGTCGAGCGTTTCGGCCAGCAGGTCGTCGGGATCGCGGCCGCCAAATGCTGGCGCCGCCCACACCTTGGCAAGCTCGCCCGTGGAATCGGCTAGCGGCTCTGCGTGCAGGGACTGCAGCGCATGGGCGGCAAGCAGCAGCCACGGCTCCGGCATCTCGACGCGTCCAGCGTTGCGACAGACCAGTGCCGAAGCCTCAGCAAACGAAAGATGCGGCGTCATGGCGTCACCCATACGGCCAAAGCGGTGGCATCCCGGCGCAGGCGCTGGAAGGCGGCGCGCGCTTCCGCGCTGGCCTTCTCGTCTGCCAGCAACCCGTCGACCAGGCGTAGCAGCTCGAGCGCATCGGCTCGCGCCCCAAGTCGCAGCGCGATCAGTTCCAGGCGGATCGACGGCACGACGGCCAGCAAGCGGTCGGCAGGGATATGTGCGAACGCCAGCGTGGCGGCGTAGTCGGCCGCGTTGTGGAGCGACGTCAGGTCGGGGTGCTTGATCATTGCGCACCCCCTTCCGCCTTCAGGCGCTCGGGCAGTGCTCGAAGGGAGTCAAGCCGGACATAGCGGCGGCTGCCGATCGTGAAGGTTTCCAGCGTGCCGGCGGCGGCCAGCTCGAACGCTTTGGTCCTGCCGATACCGTGCTGGCGGCACGCTTCGACCAGTGGAAGAAAGGCCGGCTCTGCGACAGCGAGCTTTGCGGATTGCATGGGGTTCTCCCGAATGCCTGCGGACTGCCCGCGGCTTCGGTTACCCATTTTTCACACGGCCCTGCGGGCCGCTCCGACTATCCCGGCGTTAATTCGCCAGCCCTTGCGCCCCAACGCTTAGCGGCCTTTCAGAAGCGCCTTGATGCGGCCCGCTATGTCCGCGTCCTTGTCTGCGGCGCGATCCGATTCCAGCTTTCTAGGCACGGGCGCGCCAGCGACCTCGAGCACGTCGCAAATGAAGCCCTCGCCCGCGGCCGGGTAGTTGTGTGGCGGGGGCGGTGGCCATCGCACCAGAACATCCTGCAGCGCACGAATCAGCCATTGGCGTGCCACCAGCGGCCGCTTTGTGCGCGCCCTGCCTGCCTCCTGCTCGGCTCTCGCCGCCGTGACCACCCACGCCTCGCAAAGGTCAGCCAGTCTGCGCAGGTCGTCAGGGAAGGTTGGCGCTTGCGGCCACAACATCGGGCGCGACAGCAGCGGCCGCACGCGCTCCAACAAAGCATCCACTTCCACGCCGGCAAGCTCGGAAGGGAAATGAAGGCGCACGGCCTTTCCCGTGCGGTCTGCAAGCGAGACTAAGCGCTCGTCGGTACGCGACGGCACGCGGGCATTTTCGGTGAGCCGCTCAACAGCGGCGGGCACTTCCGCAGCCAAGTCGCGGCACAGCTTGGCGATGGCGCGCGCATCATTGACCACTTCGGCCAAGCCCCATGATGCATCGCTCCCAAGCGCCGCCTCGTCGGCCAGATAGCGCGCCACGGCAGCGGACACAGCATCCATGATGCCCTCGGGCGGGTCGTCCCCGTAGAGAGTGCGGACGTGCCCCCACGTCGCACGGTGCGCTTCACGGGTCAGGAATGCCGATCCCGCCCCGCCGATGATGCGCGAAGCAAACACGCGCGGCCGGCCGACGCTCATAGCCCTAGCTCCTGAGCTTCTTTCGTGCGCTGTGAATGCTTCACGTGGGCACCTTCCTGGCAGTAGCTCCCCCAGTCGTCCATTAGATGCGCGCGCCGGCGCAACAGATCCCCGCGTTGATAGGCCGCCTCAGCAGCATCCTTGAGCCGATGCGCCATGGCGGCCTCGATCACCTCGCGGGGATGGGCCGTGCACTCGGCGGCCCAGTCGCGGAAGGTCGAGCGGAAACCGTGTGCGGTTACGCCGGGGTGCATTTCCTTCAGCAGTCCCATGCCTGCCGCGGTGGTGATCGGCTTCCCTCGCGGGCCGGGGAATACCGCAGCGCTGACGCGCGGCAGCGTGCGTAGTAGCGCCAGCGCAGCGGGCGACAGCGGCACACGGTGTTCCTTGCCAGCCTTCATCCTCTCGCCGGGGATCGTCCAAATGGCGGCATCTAGGTCAAATTCGTCCCACAGTGCGCCAGCCGCTTCTCCCGGGCGGGTGGCAGTAAGAATCTGCAGTTCGAGTGCACGGGCGGCCAATCCCTGCCGCGCACGAAGTTCGGCCATGAACGTGGCTGCTTCGGCATAGGGCAGGGCGGGCCGGTGCTCTACCTTCTGGACCTTCGAGCGCTTGGGCAGCAATTGGTCTAGGTGATGACGCCAGCGCGCGGGGTTCTCGCCCTGTCGGAACTTGCGCACGGTGGCCCACGCCAGCACCGATTCAATGCGGCCGCGCAGGCGGCTGGCAGTTTCGGTCTTTTCCTTCCAGATCGGCTCAAGGCACCGCATGACCAGCCCAGTATCGATCGCCGCAACATCGAGCGGCCACAACAGGGCGCAATACGTGCGTAAGGTGGCGCCCCACTGTTCCGCGTGCTTGGCGTTGCGCCAGCCCACGCGGTGCGCTTCGATGTACTGCTCGCAACATTGACCGAAGGAAACGCGCCTGGCGTGCTCGACGCGTTCCTTCTGCCGGCGCTCGCGGGCAGCGTCGATTGGGTCGCCCCCTTCGAGTAGTTGAAGCCGGCAGGCCGTCGCACGTTCGCGCGCGCGTTCCAAGGTGATATCTGCCGCCGGACCCAACCCCTTATCCCTGACCGCACCTGTCAGCCGGTCGGTGTATCGGAACACCCAGGAGCGCGCGCCATGCTTCGATATGAACAGATAGAGGTTGCCTCCGTCACTGTAGCGGCCAGGCGCCTTGAGAGACCGTACCTTCAGCGCGGTGAGCTTGTTTCGCGTTCTCGTCATGTCTCCGCCAAACCGTCGTTACCACTTTGGTTACCCAACGGTACAGCGGCTCTGGGCGCATCGCAAACGCACGCTACGAACTAGGGCGAACGCAATAGGCTTTGCGTACAAAGGCTTGGCGATACTTGGCGAATGGGCGCGAATCCTTGCGAATGGCTCCATCCTTGACACTCTCTCCGCCAATCCAGTGACCGCGCATCGTCGTCGCGCGGTCCGGCCCCCGGGCCTCAGCTTTCCCCATGCCGCCTGAGCAGCCGCCCGGCGCCGCGCTCAACGGGTCGTGTCCGTACCGGGCGGGGACTGGGCTTTTCCGGTGCGGATGCTGCCGTCGTCGGACGGATAGACGCCTTTGAGGACCTCCCCGAAGTGCCGGCGAACGGTATCGTTGCATCGGCAGGACATGCGCTGGAGCTCGGCCATGTCATGCACCTTCACGGTCCCTCGCCGCGTTTCCAGGACGCCGCGCAGCCGCATGTTCTGGACGACACGGCTGATGTAGCTGCGACCGACCCCGAGCATCGACGCCAGTTGTTCCTGGGTCAGCGGCACGTCGCCGTCCCCGGTACGGTCGAGTGCCGCGATCAGCCATTTGGCCGCGCGCTGCTCGATGGTGTGGGCCGCGTTGCAGGCGACCGACTGGAACACCTGCGCGACCATGCAGTCGGCATACCGCGCGAACTGGAGTCGCAGGGTAGGCGAGCTGATCTTCGCCTGTTCCAGCTGGCGCGTCCTCATGCGATAGAACAGGCCAGGAAACTGCACCAGGGCATGCGCGAAAGCGGGCAGCCGACCGTGGCTGACAATGCCGCCCACGGCGCCCTCCCGGCCGACCAGCGCTGTTTCCACGCCCCGGCCATCGTCGAGCATGACGCGGTAAGAGACGAGGCTGGGCCCACAGGGGAAATAGACGGTTCCCACGTTGTCGCCGGGTGCATACAGCACGTCTGCGGGTTCGCCGTACCAGGGCAGCAGGTGCGGCGCCAGCAACGACATGTCCTCCAGGGACAGGGAGCCGAGCAGGCTGTTTGCCGACCAGTTGGGTGCTGATTTCCCGGGCAACGCCACCGTGTTCCTTGTCCGCTCTTGTGCCTACCGAGACCTCCCGTAAGAACGGTCCATGCATGCCGGCGCTTGCGCCGCCGCCGTGATGGACGATGCCCCTGCGGACATCGACAGGTAATGAGCGGGGGAGCTTGCCTGCAAGGCGGCGCCGCGCCTATCCACTTGTGAACACAAGCAGGTGATTTCGTGCAGATGGTGCGCAGGTGATGGTCGCGGCTGCGCAGAACGGCGCGTCGTGCGCACACCCACGCCCGTGCGCGCGAACCCATACGGTCCGTTGAACGTGGTGCCTGTGAATGCCTGAAGCGGGGCGCAGGAGCCTCGCCTGCGCAGCTGCGGCCAGAGCCGCCGCGCGCCTGGCGAGGCTTCGAGCCAGCCCCGGGCCGGCTGCCTCATCGCCTATTGCAAAGAGGTCGTACGCCCTTCGAGCACGTCGCGGACCTTGCTTGCAAGGCCAGCGTAGGTAAACGGCTTGGGGATGATGGTGATGCCAGCCTCCAGTCGGCCGCCACTGGCTATCGCATCACGCGTGTAGCCCGAGGTGAACAGGATCTGCAGTCCCGGATGCATCTGTCGGGCGCGATCGGCCAGTTCGCGACCGGACATGCCGGGCATGACCACGTCGGTGAGCAGCAACTGCACCGGCCCCTCCTGGCGCTCCAGCAGGCGCAGGGCCGATGCGCCGTCGTGGGCCTCAAGTACCCGGTAGCCCAGGCCGCGGAGGCACTCGACGGTGTAGGCACGCACGTCGTCGTCGTCTTCGGCGACCAGCACGGTCTCCTCGCGGAGACTGCCCTGCAGTTCGCCCCGGCAGGGGGCTTCTGCCTCGTGCGCGGCTTCACGCGCGAGGCGGGGAAGGTAGAGCTTTACGCAGGTCCCTTTTCCGGGCTCCGACTCGATCTGCACGTGGCCGCCGGATTGCTTGATGAAGCCATAGACCATCGACAGCCCCAGCCCCGTGCCACGCCCCACTTCCTTGGTGGTGAAGAACGGTTCGAACACGCGCGCCCGCGTTTCCTCGGTCATGCCACAGCCGGTATCGGTGACGCAGACCACCGCGTAGCGACCCGGTGCAGCCTCGCCGTCGTTAGCGACGCAGGAGGCATCCAGGTACGCATTGGAGGTTTCGATCACCATGCGGCCGCCGGAGGCAAGCGCATCGCGCGCGTTGACGACCAGGTTGAGGATGGCCGCCTCGAGCTGGTTCGGGTCGGCCTCGACCGGCCACAGTCCCGGCCCGGTGGACACCTCCAGCTCGATGGTTTCCCCGAGCGAGCGGCGCAGCAGCTCGCACATGCCCAGGACCAGCTTGTTGAGGTCCAGCGGTCGCGGTTGCAGCGGCTGGCGACGGGAGAAGGCGAGCAGGCGTTGGGTGAGCGCAGCAGCGCGCTCGGCCCCCCGTTGGGCATTCTCCAGGGCGGCCGCGACCCGGGGCTCGAGCTGGCCGGCGCGTTCGGCCCTGGACCTGGCCATGTCGATGTTGCCGCCGATGACAGTCAGAAGATTGTTGAAGTCGTGGGCGATCCCGCCGGTGAGCTGCCCGACCGCCTCCATCTTCTGCGACTGGCGCAACGCCTCTTCGGCCTGGCGGCGAGCGGTCGTCTCCACGGCCTCGGGCACGATGGCGACCAGCCTGTCGTCGGCGTCGCGCAGGGGACGCATCGAGTAATCGAATGAGCGCTCGCCGGTCGGCAGCAGGAGCGTCAGCTCCTGGCGCACGGTTTCGCCTGCCGCGGCGCGCTCCACCATCGTGCGGGCAATCCCGGGCGCCCCAGGGGTCCCGGAAAACCAGGGCGTCTCCCAGAACACGCGGCCGACGACCTCCTCGCGCGTGGACAGGATGGATTCGAGCGACGTCGTATTGGCATCGAGCAGCCGGCCCTCGGGGGAGACCAGGCCATGGTGCTGCAGGCTGGTCTCGAACATCGCACGCAGCCGCGCCTGGCTCTGCAGCAACGCACGGGTACGCTCGCGCACCTGGCTTTCGAGTGATTCGTTGAGATCCCGGAGCGCGGCCTCGGCCACCTTGCGCTTGCTGACGTCCATGCCCAGCGCGTAGTACCCCGTGACCCTGCCGTCTGCATCGCGCTCGGGGACATAGTCGACCTGCACCTGCCGCAACGAGGCGTTGCGGTAGGGGACCGACGTTTCGAAACTCTGCCGTTCACCTGCCAGCACCCGCTCGATGGCCGGACGCACCCGCTGGTAGGTGGCCTCGCCGCTCACCTCGCTCACGTGACGGCCGACGATGTCCGGCAGTGCAAGCCCGAACCAGTCTTCGTACGCCCGGTTTGCGAAGCGGTAGTGCTGACCGGTATCGACGTAGGCGATCAGCACGGGCAGGGCATCGGCAATCTGGCGCAGCCGGTTCCTGCTCTGGTGAAGCTCCGCTTCGGTCGCACGCAAGGCCAGGCGCTTGCGCGCCTCGGCGATCGCGCGGCGCACCGCCTCGGGCAGACGGTGCAGGCGCTGCTTCACCACATAGTCGGTCGCGCCCCGCTTCAACGCCTGCACGGCCAGCTCCTCGGTGAGCGTGCCGGAGACGAAGATGAACGGGATTTCCGGCGCACGCTGCTGGGCCAGCGTCAACGCCGTATCGCCGTCGAACTGAGGCAGCACGTGGTCGGCGAGGATGACGTCGGGGCGGTCGTCGAGTGCCTGCAGGAATTGCTCGCGAGTCCACACCCTTTCCAGGGAAAACTGCAGGCCCGCCGCGCCAAGCTGGTTGGCGACCAGCTCCGCATCCAGCGCACTGTCTTCCAGCAGCAGGATGCGGATGCAGGACGCGGGGTCCAGGCTCTGGGCTTGCGATGTCGTCATTCCGCTCGGTTCCTCTTGCCACGGTGCGGTGGCGGCTCGTTGGTGATGCCCCAGAACATGCCCAGCCCCTGGATGGCTTCGAAGAATTCGCGGAAGTCCACCGGCTTGACCACGAAGGCGTTGACGCCCAGCTCGTAGCTGCGGATCAGGTCCCGCTCTTCGCGCGAGGAGGTGAGCATGACGATCGGCGTACTGCGCAGGTGCTCGTCACGGCGGATTTCTTCCAGCACCTCCAGGCCATTGAGCTTGGGCATCTTGATGTCCATCAGCATCACGACCGGGCCGGGGTCCTCGCGACCGGCGAACTTGCCCTCGCTGCGAAGAAAGTCGAGCGCCTCGGCACCGTCGCGCATGAGGATCACCTCGTTGCAGAGCTTGCACCGCCTGAGCGCAGCGAGGGTGAGTTCGGCGTCCTTGGGGTTGTCTTCAACCAGCAGTATCGGCCTCAATTCCTTCATGGCTGCATACCCGATGTCTTTGGAAGCGTGAAATAGACGCTGGCGCCCTTGCCCACCTCGCCCGCGGCCCAGGTGCGTCCCCCGTGCCGCTCGATGATCCGTCGCACGTTGGCCAATCCGATCCCGGTTCCCTCGAACTCCTCCACGTGGTGCAGCCGCTGGAACACCCCGAACAGCTTGTGCACGTAACGCATGTCGAAACCGCAACCGTTGTCGCGCACGCAGAAGACGTACTCGTTGTCTTGCGCCTCGCCGCTGACCTGGATGACGGCCGTGCCGACGTCGCGGGTGAACTTGATCGCATTGGACAGCAGATTCTGGAACACCAGCCGCAGCATCATCGGGTCGGCCTCGACCGTCGGCAGCGAACCGATGTTCCATTCGATGTCACGCCCGGCGGTGTCCACCTCCAGCAGCCTGCGGACCTCTTCCAGGAGCTGGTGCATGTTCACCCTGACCTTGCCAAGCGTGGTCCGCCCCATCTGCGAGAAGCTGAGCAGGTTGTCCACCAGGGCGCCGGCGGAATTGGCCGACTCGATGATGGTGGCGACAAAGCGCTTTTCCTGGTCACCGAGTTTTTCGCCGGCCGACTGGAGCAGCAGTTCCGAGTAGCCCACGATGTGGCGGAACGGCGCGCGCAGGTCGTGGCTCACCGAATAGGAGAAGGCCTCGAGCTCCTTGTTGCTGCGGACCAGCTGCTCGTTGAGGTCGGCCATTTCCTCGGCCTTGCGAAGCACGATGTCCACGATCGCCGTGCGCAATTCGAGCGCACCTTCCACGTCGGCCTGGGTCCATGGCAGCGAGCGCAGGCGCACAGTCTCTTTCCAGGCCTCGAACGACGTGCGTGGGCTCAGTCGTGTTGGATCGGCCTGCTTGCGCGGATCGCCACCCCATTGGACGGTGTGGACGATTTCCGGGCGGAACCACAGCACGTAGCTGGCGTGCATCTGGGAAATCGGCACGGCGAGCAGGCCGCTGGCGGTGTCCTTGCAGTCCAGGGCCGCTGGCCACTCGCTGGCCAGGCTATCGCTCTGGAACGCGTCGTCGCGCCGGGCCGAATCGAGCCATTTGACCAGCTCCATCACCATGTGTTCGCCGGGCGTGCGGCCCAGCAGGACGCAGCGGCCCAGGTGGACGATCGCCGCGCCCTCGGACCGGGTGAGCGAGAGCAGTTGCGCCGGCTCGCGGGCCAGCCCCTTCAGGAAATCGTCTTCCGCGGCCATCAACGCCAGCAGGCGTGCCTGGATGGCGCGCCGGGCCACGCGCTGCTCCACTTCCGCGGCATGTTCCTTGGCGGCGACCTGCAGCGACAGGACCTGGCCGAGAAGATCACAGGCAGTCCGGACGTTGTATGGCACCCGGCACGGCGCGCGGTTGTGGCACGAAACCAGGCCCCACAACCGGCCTTCGCGCAGGATCGAGATGGACATGGAGGTCCCGGTGCCCATGTTGCGCATGTACTGCAGGTGCACCGGGGACACGCTGCGCAGCAGTGCCTGGCCCAGGTCGACCGGCTGGCCGGTGAGGGGATTGATCGGCGGTTCGATCGGTACCGGGGTGTAGTCGCAGTTCGCAATGAGGCGCAGGCGGCTGGTGCGGTACAGCTCGCGCGCCTGAGCGGGGATGTCCAATGCGGGAAACCGCAGATCGAGGTAGGAAGGCAACGCCTCGTTGCGCGACTGTGCGATGACCGTACCGTTCCATTCGGCATCGAAGCGGTAAATGAGCACCCGGTCCAGGCCGGTGATCCGGCGCAGCTGCCGCGCCGCCAGGTCGCACAGCGCGGCGGTATCGGGTGCCCGTTCGAGGTCGGCCATGAACTCGCGGATGAGCGGGTAGAGGTCTTCGAGCGACCCCAGTTCGCCGGGCCTGGCTTCCTCCAGTTCGAGCAGGATCATGCCCTGCGCGCGATGGGCGGTCGCATGGTGGGTCACCCCCTTCAACGCGACGATGCCGAGGTGGACGGTCCCGCGATCGGGCGCGGCCAGGACCGACGGCGCCAGCCCGGCGAGCGCGCCTCCGAACACGTGCTCGAGCGTTTGCCCGCGCAGGCAACCGACGTCCTGCAGCAGCGGAGTGCCCGGGACGCCGCTTTGCACGATGGTGCCGTCTTCGGGCTCCAGCACGAGCAACAGGCCGGTGGGCTGGATGAAACCGGGGATATGGATCTGTTCGCGCGCGCACGCGTCCAGGTCGAGCAGGGCGGTTGTACTGTTCGCAGCAATCATTTCAGGATTCGTGGCAGGCATGTTTCAGGCTGCGCTCCATGCAGGCGAAGGCTTGGCGTGCACCTTCGGCCATGCATGCGAGAGCGTCTTGTCCTCGTCCGTACGTCTCGATGCTCGAGCAGACGGCCCTCCACCGCACGCCGCTGTCGGGCATGGGCTGGAAGAAGCGACGTCCGTCCAGGCGTGGACCGAAGAGGGAATCCAGCGCCCGGTGGATCACCCTCGATCCGAGCACCGAGCCTTCCACGACCCACACCCAGCCCACGGCCTCGGGTCGCGTGCCCGGCCGCGCCTGGGCGAGGTGCGCCGGGAGTAAGCCACCCAGTGCGTAAAGATCCGCGGCGAGCAAGGCCAGGGGAGCCTGGGCGGGGGCGTGGACGCCCAATCCGTCAAGTTCCCGATAGCCAATCTCAAGATTAAGCGAAGCCGACGTGTGGAAAGCGTGATAGGCCCTCAGCAGCCGAACGAGGTCCATCGTTCCCGCCTTGCGGGCCAGGACCGGCAAAAAGATCGGAAGGGCCTCCAGGCGAGCATGCACTTCCGCGGTCTTATCCCGCAGGTAAGCGCGGATGGCGCCTTCCGGGCGCAACGGCTCTGGCGGCTCGGGCGGCGCCGGCTCGGACATGGGCATTGGCTGATCTCTCGGCTGGGTCGAAGAACGACTGCCGAACGCGCGGATCCGGACGGCGACGTCACCTGCGGCGGATTCGTCAATGGGACCGGCGCCACGGAATGTTACCGGCCGCCATCGAGCCGATGAAGAGTGCCCGGGCAGCAAGGGAGTCGGCCATGGCACTACGCGGTCGTCTTTCCGGGCGCATCGGAGCAATCGCGGTTGGCGCCTGGCCCGAGGGGAACCGTGATGGTCACCGTGGTGCCGTCGGTGCCCGTCACGGTCTGCGCGTCGCCGCCAAGCTGCGCGGTGAAGATCCGGATGAGTTTCGAGCCAAGCCCTCCACCCTGGACCCTTCCGTGCATGCCCAGCCCCTGATCCCGAACACGGACCCGCAGCCCGTCGTCCGTGCGGTCGGCTCGAACCTCGACCGGACCCGGTGCGCCGGCGTAGGCGTACTTGGCTGCATTGGTCAGCAGCTCGGTGACCAGCAGGGCGAGCGTGACGGCAGTCTGGCTGGGAATGGCCGCGTCCGTCGCTTCCACCGCAACGCGGCCGGACCAGCCATCGCCCCAGGACGACATGAGGTCCGCGCAGAGCTCTTCCAGGTAGGGCCCGAGCTGGACGCTCTGCGCATCGCTGGATCGCCACAGGTGACGATGCACGGCGCTCACGGCCATCAGGCGGTTGACGGCGCCCTCGAACTGGGTGCGTACGTCACGGTCGGGTGTCTGGCGTGCCTGCAACTGCAGCATCGAATTGACGATCTGCAGGCTGTTCTGCACCCGGTGATGCACCTCCTGCATCAGCACGTGCTTCTGGGCGACCAGGGACTGCTGTTCGGCCAGCGTCTCGCGCAGGCGCTGGTCGAGGTTCCGCACGGCCTGTTGCTGGAACAGGGCGGCCAGCGAACACCCCAACTGTCGCGCGGCATCGACTTCGGCCCGGGTCCAGGGGCGGGTCGTCTGGTGGATGGTCTGTTCCCAGGTGGCGAAGGAGGTCTGCAGAGCCGGCAGGGGCGGCGGGTCTGCGCCGGCGCAGGCATCGGCAGGATGGCCCGCCCATGTCACGCGGGTGACTTGTTCGCTGCGGAACCACAGCAGCATGTCCGGACCGTTCGCGTCGACGAAGGTGGCCAATACGCCGGCCGCCTCCCTCGCACAGGGCCGGGCCGCGCCCAGGTGACCCGCCAGGTGGTGGGTGGCGAATACCTCGTGGTTGGACGACTGCTTCAGCCAATCGGCGAGGGCCGCGGTTTCCACCGTGCCGGGGGTGTGCCCGTACAGTTCGATGCGTCCCTGGGACACGCGCGCGACGCCGTCGCACGGAACCATGGTCGCGAGTCGGCCCAGCTCCAGTTCCAGTGCGCGGCCGCCTTCGAGCATTTCGCGCAAGTCGTCCAGCCAGGCTCTGCGGAGATGGCGCAGGCGGGCGCTCTGGCGCTGGTGGCGGGCCTCCTCGCGGTCCTGGATCCGATGTGCGAACACCCGCGCCAGATGCCGGCAGGCTTCGCGCACCTCGTAGGCCACGTGCCGCGGCTCGCGGTGGTGGCAGGCGACCAGGCCCCAGAGCTCGTTGCCCACCACGATCGACAGGGTCATCGCGGAAGCCACGCCCATGCTCTTGAGGCTCTCCAGCTGGAGCGGCGAAACGCTGCGCAGGGAACAGTCGCTCATGTCGAGCGTCGCGGCATCCCGCCGCCCGGAGGACCGCAGTGGCGCAGGGATGTAGTGGGCGTCGGGAACGACGGTGAAGCGATTGCGCAGGAAGGGCTTGCGCGCCTGGCCTGGAAAACCCGAGCCCGGAAAACGATGGTCGAGCAGGGAGGGCAGGGTGTCGGACCGGGCTTCTCCGACGACCTCGCCCGCGTCGCCTTCCAGAAAGCGGTAGACGAGGACGCGATCGAAGCCGGCAAGCCGGCGCACCTCGGCTGCCATGGTCCCGAACAGGTCATCGTGCTCGCCAGGCCGATCGAGCGAGGCCATGGCCCGCGACAGCCGCGCCATGCTGGCGGCGGCCTCCGCGGAGGCCGCCACCGCCGGCTCGAACTCGACGATGGTGCCCTGCCGGCCCGGATGTGCCGTGATGTCCCACGCACCGCCCCCCGGTGGCTGCGGATGCCACTTGGCCACGAAGCCGTGCTGCGGCGGGTCGAGACGATCCATCAGCTGCGCCAGTTCGCGGCCCTGGCGGTCGACCAGCGTGCCGATGGGCTGCCCCAGCAGCGCCTCGGGGGGTACGCCGATGGCCCGGCACGTGTCCCCGGCAAGGTGGGTAACGACGCCCAGGCCGTCGAACGACAGCAAGGCGCCGTGCGGCTGGATGGCGGCGGGAAAACGGCTCGAATCCCGTTCGCCCGGGCTGTGATGGTGCATCTGGGGGGAAAAACCCATGGGCTCGGCCTGTGGGACCGCCTGGCGTCTGCGGCGTGGGGTGTGGACGTACGCTTCCGCCTGGTGCTCTGGACGACGGGCGTGGCGTGGAAGTGCCGCCCGACTGTAGGGGAGGACCCCCGCAAAGTATGTTCAATTGTGGACATTGACCTGACGTGACGCTCACACGGAAACCACGTGCGGCGCCTTGAGATAGCGTCACAAACCCGTGGCTGCGGCGTCCCCGACGCGTGCAGGGCCACGGCCATCAGGGGCTTCTATGGCTAGCCAGTACGAGCGCGCGCAGTCACCCGGCGAATTGAGCGAGGCCGCGCCACCGAACAATCTTCTGCGCGCGCTGCACCAGGACGACCTGGTCGCGCTGCAGCCCCACCTCGAATCCCAGCGGATGGAGGTGGGCCGTGTGCTCTACGAACCCGGCGACCCGGTACGCCACGTCTACTTCCCCTGCGGTCCCGCGCTGGTTTCGTTCATGGTGCTGCTGGAAGACGGTCGTGGCATCGAGACGGCGCTCGTGGGGAGGGAGGGCGCGGTCGGCGGCATTGTCAGCCAGGGGCGGCTGCCGTCGTATTCGCGTACCGTCGTGCAATTCCCCGGTCCGGTGTTGCGGATAGGTGCTGCGGAGCTGGAACAGGCCAAGATGCGGTCGCCCAGCCTGCGCAATCTGTTCGCCCGCTACGCCGACTGCCTGATGGCCCAGGTGTTCCAGTCCGTGGCCTGCAATGCGGCGCACTCCATCGAGCAGCGGACCGCCAAGTGGCTGATCGCCGCCCTGGATCGCACGGGCGACCACGACGTGCCGCTCACCCAGGAGCAACTCGCTTCCATGCTCGGTGTCGGGCGCAGCTACATCAGCCGCGTGATCAAGCAGTTGAAGGACCGCGGCATCCTGGAGACCCGCCGCGGCGGCGTGCGCGTGACCCAGGCGGGAGGACTGGAGAGCATTGCCTGTGGCTGCAACCGGGCCGTGCGCTCGCACTTCGACGACGTATTGCGGGGCGTTTATCCGGTGGAAGAAGAGAGCGCCGCGATCAAGGTCAGGGCCGGTGACCTGCAGCCAGGGTCGCGCATGCCCGGTTGAGGGTAAGTGCACTCCCGTCGCGCAACCGGGATGCCCTTCGGCGATGCCGGGTCTTTGTCGTCGGCGGGCGAGCAACCTGCCGCAAGCTGCGTGTACTTTCCAGGTCCCGGGCGTGACGCAGCGAACCGCGAAGTTTTCCACCTCGCGGGCCTGCGGCAACCGCCCGCTGATTGCCGTGCGGCCCGGCGTGCCCGCGTGCGCGGTCTGGGCGACGCCTGGGTGAGCGGAAGTCGCGGTGGAGCGGGGCTGATCTGTGCGCTCACACCAGAATCAGACTTCCCCTACGGCGGCCAGCTCGGTGGCCGCTCATACTTCGAGCGGATGCCGACCAGGCGTCAGGGGGGCCCGGACACGCTGTCCGGCCGTAGCCGCGAACCGTCTCCTGTAATGAATGCGGCGTAGCATGGGCGTTCCCGCGGGTCGCCCGGTGTCATTGACCATGGCCATCGACGAGAAGCTCCAGGAAAGGTTGGCCCAGGCGCAACGCCTTTTGGCTCTGGAGATCGAGCATCGCGAACGGGTGCGGGCGGAATGCCTGGACGATTCGGATGCGGAGAAGGCGGTTCGCCTGCGTCAGGCATGCATCGAGCGCATCCAGCGGGTGCTGGCCCGCCACCACTCGATCATCCGCCTGCGGGCGGGTTGACCGTCCCGCCGGCCGGATAGCGCTTCAGCATCCAGGCCAGCACCGGTGGCGTGACCATCGCAGTGAGCAGCGACATGGCCACGATGATCGCGTAGATGCGGTCGCTGAAAACGCCGGCGGCCAGCCCGAGGCTGGCCACCACCACGCCCACCTCGCCGCGTGGCACCATGCCGAAGCCGACGATGGCGGCGGCGTTGCGTCCCAGCGCCAGCGAACCGAGCCAGCCTCCGGCGAACTTCGAGACGATGGCGATCACGGTGACGATGGCCAGCGTCCATGCCGCTTCGGGGCTGGCCAGCTGGGCCAGGTCGATCTTGCTGCCGGTGATCACGAAAAAGAACGGCGTGAGCAGGGCCAGCAGAGGCTGGGTCTGTGTTTCCAGCGTGTGCTGCTGGCGCGTTTCCGAGGCGATCATGCCGGCGAGGAAGGCGCCGATGATCGCCGCCAGGCCCAGCAGGGTGGAGAGCCACGCCAGACCCAGGCAGATCGCCAACACGATCGCCAGCGGCGAGTGGGCGCTGTGCGGTTTCTCCAGCCAGCCGGAGTTCCAGCGCATCACCCGCGCCCCGCCCAGTCCGACCAGCACGATGAAGCCGATCGCGCTGCCCAGCACCACAAGCAGCTTGGCAGGCTCGAAACCCTGGCCCTCCTGCAGCGATACCACCACGCCCAGCAATAGCATGGCCAGGATGTCGTCGATCACCGCGGCGCCCAGGATCACCTTGCTTTCCACCCGCTGCAGCGCGCCCAGCTCCTGCAGCACGCGCGCGGTGATGCCTGCGGATGTCGCGACGAACGCGGCTGCGATGAAAAGCGAGTTGCTCCACGGAAACCCGCTGCCGTGCGCCCACGCCCCACCCATGGCGAAGGGAATCAACACACCCAGCACGCCGACCAGGAAGGCCACCTTGCCGACCCTCTTCAAGTCTTCCAGTCGCGTCTCCAGGCCCACCGAGAACAGCAACAGGACCACGCCGATTTCGGCCAGCACATCCAATGGCGTACCAGGCAGGATCTGGGCGGGACTGATCCAGCCGAGCAGGGAGGGGCCGATCACACAGCCGGCGGCGATCTCGCCCACCACTCCCGGAAGCTTCAATCGCTGGGCGATCTCGGCGCCGATCTGCGCGGCGACGAAGACCAGGAACAGGGTGAGCAGGATCTCGCTGGCGTGGTGCATGGGTTTCCTTCGGCTGTTCGGGCGCGGCCGGCTGGTAGCGGCGTGGTCGCCCTGGGGCGCTACCGTAAAAGGTTACGTGCCGTGGAGGGCCAGATGCAGGGCAATGCTCGCCGCATACCCCAGGGCGATCGCCCAGCTCCAGCGCAGGTGGCACATGAAGGTGTAGCGTCCGCCCGAGGCCCCCATCAGCGCCACGCCGGCGGCCGAGCCGACCGAGAGAAGGCTGCCGCCCACCCCGGCGGTGAGCGTGATCAGCAACCACTGCGCCTGGTCCATCGGCGGGTTCATCTGCAATACCGCGTACATGATCGGGATATTGTCGATCACCGCCGAGAGGACGCCCATGGCGGTGTTGGCCCAGGTCGCACCGAGTGCGCCGTAGAGCGTGTGCGAGGCCAGTTCGAGATAACCCAGCGCGGCCAGTCCGCCGACGCAACCGAACACGCCGTAGAAGAACAGCAGCGTGTCCCATTCGGCGTTGGCGATGATGCGGAAGATCGAATAGGGCTCCTCTTCGGCGCCCTGCGCCAGCGCGTAACGTCGCTGGCTGCGATCGATGCGCGAGGCCAGCAGGTTGAGCAGCGCCAGTCCGGTCAGCATGCCGTAGGCCGCCGGCATGCCCAGCCATTGCTTGCCGATCACGGTGATCGCAATGGTCAGCGCGAAGGTCAGGCAGATGCCGATGCCGCCGGGCTTGATCGGCACGCGGCCGGGCAGGGACTCGGGTTGCCCCTTGGGCAGGGCGAAGTGCATCGCGACCGCCGGCACCAGCCAGTTGACCAGCGCGGACGGGAACAGGCGGAAGAAATCGAAGAACTCGGCCTTGTGCGCCTGCCACACCATCAGCGTGGTGATGTCGCCGAACGCGCTCCATGCGCCACCGGCGTTGGCCGCGACCACCAGGTTGATCAGCGACAGCGTGGCGAAGCGCATCTGCCCGCCGCCGACGGCCAGCACGACTGCCGACATCACCAGCGCGGTGGTGAGATTGTCCAGCACGGGCGAAAGGAAGAAGGCGATGGTGCCGGTGATCCAGAACAGCGTGCGGTAGCCCAGCCGGCGTCGGGTCAGTTGAGCGCGCAGCGCCTCGAACACATTGCGCTCGCCCATTGCGGTGACGTAGGTCATCGCCACCACCAGGAAGAAAAAGATCTCCGCGTATTCGAGGAACATCGCCTGGAAGGCGCCGCGCGCGGCCGCCGAGCTGCCGTCGGCGCGGGTTTCCCACGCGATCAGCCCCCAGATCAGCGCCGCGGCGAGCATCACCGGCTTGGACTTGGCGATCCGGATGCGCTCCTCCAGCACCACCGCCACGTAGGCGAGCACGAACAGCACCACGGCCAGCCAGCCGACCGGGTGATCGGTCAGGTGGAAGTTCGGGCTGGTTTCGGCTGCCAGGGCCGGGGCGGGGATACCTCCGATCACGAGGGTGAGGAGCAAGATCGAACGCATGGGTCGCTTCCTGGGGAACGCCGGACAAGCCTAGCAGGCGCGCACCTGCCGGCCGCGCCTCATGCGGGCAGTTCCCTGCGCGCCGGACGATCGGCACCGAGTCGGCTGAACACGCGGCTGGCCGACGCGGTGACCAACGCCAGGATCAGTACCGTCCAGCGGAATGCGGCCACGTAGTCCGAGTGCGCGTGCCCCTGCAGCAGCGATTCCATCAGCAGCGTGGCCAGCGCGATGCCGAAGCTCATCGACAGGTACTGCGCGGTGGAGGCCATCGACGAGGCCATCGAGGCATGCCTGATGTCCAGGTCGTGGTAGATCAGTGTGTTCATCGCGGTGTATTGCAGACCGCCGAAGCCGCCGTAGAGGAACACCATCACCGCGATCAGCCACGCGGGCGTGTCCCTTCCGAAGGTGGCGAACGATGCCAGCAGCGTCGCCACGATCAATGTGTTGCCGATCAGCAGGCGGCGATAGCCCAGCCGCGCCAGCGCGCGATTGACCGTCCACTTGGCGCTGATCGAGCCCAGCGCCTGCGGCACCATCATCAGGCCGGCCATCAGCGCCGACCAGCCGCAGCCCACCTGCAGGAACAGCACCAGCAGCAGGAACATGCCCGAGATGCCCAGCCGGGTGAACAGGTTGCCAGCCAGCGCCACCCACACGCTGCGCACTTTCAGCAGCGAGAGATCGGCGACCGGGAACGCGGTCCGCCGGCTGTGCCATACGTAGATCACGCCGATCAGCAGCGCCAGCGCCGTGCATTCGCCGATGCGCCCCCACGCCACATGCCTGGCGCCGACCAGCTCCGAGGCAGTCAGCAGCAGCGCCGATGCAGCCGCGAAAAGCAGGAAACCCGGCAGGTCGAACCGGTTGGCGTGCTGCATGCGGTACTCGGGCATGTCCTTCCGGTTCATCCACAACCCGCAGATCACCACCGGCACGTTGATCAGGAAGATCAGCCGCCACGAGGTGAACTCCACCAGCGCACCGCCCAGCAACGGCCCGAGTACCGAGCCGAGCAGACCGAAGGTGGCCACCGTGCTCATCACCGCGACGAACTCGTGCCTGGCGATGCTGCGCACCAGCACATAGCGGCCCACGGGCATCAAGGCGGCACCCCCTACACCCTGCATCACGCGCGCAGCCACCAGCTGGGGCAGTGTCTGGGAAACCCCGCAGAACAACGAACCCACGCCGAACACCGCGATGGCGGCGCCAAACACCTTGCGCGTGCCGAAGCGGTCGCACAGCCAGGGGCTGGCCGGAATCAGGATCGCCAGGGTGAGCACGTAGCTGGTCAGCGCGCTGCGCATGCCCAGCGGGGTGACGCCGAGTGCGCCGGCCATGGCGGGCACCGCGGTATTGACGATGGTCGAATCCAGCGCCTGCATGAAAAAGGCCGCCGAGACCAGCCAGATCAGGCCGCGGTAGCGCTCGCGCGACGCTTCCCCGACCGGCTCGCCCGCGTGCAGGGGTGGGGCGGGCGTGACGGCGTCGTTCGGCATGGGGGCGCATGATACGACCCGGCTGCCTTCGGTGCGTGCATGAGCGCAGTCTTCCATGCTGGGCTTGCCTTTTTGCGCGGGCGACACCAGATTCCCGGGGAGCCTGCACTCTTTTGGCGCAGCGCTGTCCATCTTTCCCCTTCATGCCGGCCCGTTGCCGGTTTTTTTCCGTGGAGAACCCCATGAGCCGGCCCACCATCGTCCTGTCCCGCCTGGATGTCGAACGCATCGAGAACCTGCTCGATCGCCTGCCGGCCGGGGAAGCGCAGCAGCATGCGTCGCTGCGGGCGGAGCTGGAGCGGGCGGAAGTGCGCGAGCCCGGCGACATGCCCTCCGATGTGGTCACCATGAACTCCACGGTGACCTTCAGCGAAGAGGGGTCCGGCGAGCGCATCACCATGTCGCTGGTGTATCCGGGAGCGGCCGGCAAGCCCGGCACCGTGTCCATCCTGGCGCCCGTGGGCAGTGCGCTACTGGGTCTGGCGCGCGGCCAGGAGATCGACTGGCCGATGCCTGGCGGCCAGGCGCGACACCTGCGCGTCATGGAGATCGACTACCAGCCCGAGGCCTCCGGGCACCTGCATCGCTGAGCCGGCAGGTGTGGCCGCTTACGGCTTGAAATGGTGCACGTAGCCCACGCTGAAACCGCCCGGTAGCCAGCCCACGATCAGCGGCGAGTCGCGCCGGCTGGCCCACAGGCCGACGCCGGTGCCAAGCAGGGCGCCGACCAGCACGTCGCTCTGCCAATGCTCGTGCACCTTCATGCGCGCGACGGCGTCGTAGGCGGGCAGCAGGGCCAGCGCATAGACCGCTGGGTGCTCGTCGCCGTAATTGGCAATGAAGGGGGTGACGGCCGCGGAAAGCGCGGCGACCTCGCCGCTGGGAAAACTCTGGCCGTGCGTGAAGAAACGGTTCGGATTGTCCGTCTCGGAAGGGCGCTCGCGGCGGAAGGTGTACTTCAACGCCTCGGTGGCCACGCCGGTCACGACCATCGCATCGACCGTACGCCAGAAGGTATCGCCGAGCCTGTTGTCGTCGCCCAGCACGATGGCGCCGGCACCCACGGTGACGATGGTGCCGTAAAGCAGCCCCAACTGGTTGCTGCGCTTCCAGATGCCGCTGTTGTCGTAATGCAGCTGATGGTCGATTCCGAGCGGTCCGCCGCTGGCGCCGGCGGCGCCGGAAACGAGAAACAGCAGACAGGCAAACCAGTGGTACGAACGCATGGCCCACCTCCCTCGGTGGCCGGGGCTCCCGGCGCCTGCACGCTAGCCCCGCATGCTTCGGGTTTCCTTAGCGGCGGCGTGCCGCCCGGACAGGCCTGTCGCTACACTCGCGTCATGCATTCGAACACTTCCGACTGGCAGGCCCGGGCCGCCGAACTGCGCGAGCGCATCGAGCAGGCCAATTACCGCTACTACGTGCTCGACGATCCGGACATCACCGACGCCGAGTACGACCGCCTTTTGCGTGAACTGGAGGCGCTGGAAGACGCGCATCCGGAACTTGCCGGCGCCGATTCGCCGACCCGTCGCGTGGGCGCCCGCGCCCATGGGGGTTTTGCCGAGGTACACCACGCGCTGCCGATGCTTTCGCTCGGCAATGCCTTCGAGCAGGAAGGCGACAGCGAGCGCGAGCGCTTCCGCGAGATCGTTGAGTTCGAGCGGCGCGTCGAGCAGACGCTGGATCGGCGCCAGCCGGTCTTTTCGGTGGAACCCAAGCTCGACGGCCTCGCGATCAGCCTGCGCTACGAGCAGGGCGTGTTCGTGCAGGGCGCGACCCGCGGCGACGGCGAAACCGGCGAGGACGTGACCGCCAACCTGCGCACCGTGCGCGCGATCCCGTTGCGACTGCGCGGCACCGGCTGGCCCCAGGTACTGGAAGTGCGCGGCGAGGTCATCATGCTGCGCAAGGACTTCGAGGCCTTCAACGACTATGCCCGCAAGCATGGCGAGAGACCGCTGGCCAACCCGCGCAACGGCGCGGCCGGTTCGCTGCGCCAGCTCGATCCTGCTGTCACTGCCAGGCGTCGGCTGAGTTTCTTCGCCTACGCGGTGGGCGTGGTCGAGGGGGGCGAGCTGCCGCCGACGCATTCGCAGACGCTTGCCAGATTGCGCGAATGGGGCTTCCCGGTGTCGCCGGAGGCAGACGTGGCACGCGGGTTTGACGGGCTGATCGCCTACTACGAGCGCATCGGCGGCAGGCGCGACGCGCTGCCCTACGACATCGACGGCGTGGTCTACAAGCTGGACGACTACGAGGGCCAGCGCGAGATGGGCTTCGTCTCGCGCGCGCCGCGCTGGGCCATCGCGCACAAGTTCCCGGCGCAGGAGGAAAGCACCGAGGTCGAGGCGATCGAGATCCAGATCGGCCGCACCGGCGCGGCTACACCGGTGGCGCGCCTGAAACCCGTGCAGGTGGCCGGCGTCACCGTGACCAACGCCACCTTGCACAATGCCGACCAGATCGCGCGGCTGGACGTTCGCGTGGGCGACACGGTGATCGTGCGCCGCGCCGGCGACGTGATCCCCGAGGTCGTGCGCGTGCAGGCCGAGCGCCGCCCTTCCGGCACGCATCCATGGAAGATGCCCGCCCATTGCCCGGTCTGCGGCTCGGCGCTGATGCGCGAAGAGGGCGAGGCCGCCTGGCGTTGTACCGGCGGGCTGGTCTGCCCGGCGCAGCGCAAGGAGGCGCTGATCCACTTCGCATCGCGGCGCGCGATGGACATCGAGGGACTGGGCAGCCGCTTCGTCGATGCGCTGGTCGAGCTGGACATGGTGCGTACGCCGGCCGATCTCTATGACCTCACGGTCGAGCGCTTCGTGGCGATGAAACAGGCGATCGACGAGCGCGAAGGCACCACGCCGGAAACCGTCAAGGCCGGCAAGATCGCCACCAAATGGGCGCAAAACCTGGTCGAAGGCATCGACGCCAGCCGGCGCACTACGCTGCCGCGCTTCCTGTTCGCGCTGGGCATCATGCACATCGGCGAAAGCACCGCGCGCACGCTGGCCACCTGGCTGGGCAACCTGGAGATGGTGCGCAGCATGCCGGCCGCCGTGCTGCGCGTGCTTCCGGACATCGGCGAGGAGGTGGCATCCTCGATCGCCGGATTCTTCGCGCAGGAAGGCAACCAGCGCGTGGTCGACGCGCTGCTGGCCGCAGGCATCACCTTCACCGACGAGGCCCCGCCGTCGCCGCGCCTGCGGGACAGGCTGGGCCTGGCTGCGCTGCTCGACTATGCGAAGGTGTCCAAGCTCGGGCCCAAGAGCACGCAACTGCTGGTGGAACACTTCCCGACGCTCGAGCGCCTGCTCGCGGCCGGTGAAGCGCAATGGATCACCCATGGCCTGCCGCAGGCGGCCGCCGCCAACCTGGCGGCCTTCCTGGCCGACGAAGCCCGGTTGGCGCCGTTGCGTGAAGCCGAGGCGGCGATCCACCGCCTGCTCGCTACCGTGCCCCAGCTCGGGATCAGCGCCGCACCGCTGGAAGGCCAGACCGTCGTGCTCACCGGCACGCTCCCGACCCTGACCCGCGACGAGGCCAAGCAGCGGCTGGAGGCGCTCGGCGCCAAGGTGGCCGGTTCGGTTTCGAAGAAGACTTCGTTCGTGGTGGCGGGCGAGGCGGCCGGGTCCAAGCTCGACAAGGCACAGGAGCTCGGCGTGCCGGTTTGGGACGAAGCAAATTTACTGGCGTTGCTGGCGGAGCACGGCGGGTGAACGGCAGGCCTTTCGACCAAGGAGACGAAGCGATGGATCGCGCAAAACTACTGCGAAAGAACCAGACCGACGCGGAAGCCAGACTCTGGTCGCGTCTGCGCGCTGCCCAGCTGGGCGCCAAATTCCGGCGGCAACATCCGGTTGCCGGCTACTACGCGGACTTTTGCTGCGTCGAGCACCACCTGATCGTGGAACTTGATGGTGGTCAGCACGGCGACCAGCAAGCCTATGACGCCCGCCGCACCCGCATGCTCGAGCGTGCCGGGTTCAAGGTGCTGCGCTTCTGGAACGACGAGGTGCTGCTGCGCACGGGCGATGTGCTCGAAGCGATCGTGCGTGCCCTGGGCGAAAGGCCTCCCCCTCTCCCCAACCCTCTCCCCCGGCGTCGCCGGGGGAGAGGGAGCGAATGCCAGAGCCAGAGCCGGCCCACAAACTCCCTCTCCCCCGGCCCTGCCGGGGGAGAGGGTTGGGGAGAGGGGGAGGCCTTTGCTTCGGCCTTGCACTTGCGAGCAGACCTCTATCGCCGTATCCGCACTTTCTTCGCCGAACGAGGCATATTGGAGGTCGAGACCCCCATCCTCTCGTCCGCCGGCAATACCGAACCGAACATCGAAAGTTTCACCACGACCTTCCACGGCCACGTCGACGCCGGCGCGCGCGAGCGCTGGCTTCGCACGTCGCCCGAATACCCCCTGAAGCGCCTGCTCGCCGCCGGCGTGGGCGACTGCTACGAACTGGGCCGGGTGTTCCGCAATGGCGAGGCGGGCGGGCGGCACAATCCCGAGTTCACCATGCTCGAGTGGTACCGGGTCGGCTGGGACCACCGGCGACTGGCAGACGAGGTCGTGGAACTGGTTCAGGCGGCGCTCGCCCTCGTCGGCCGCCATGCCGACGTGCGGGTGCGCAGCTATCGGGAGTTGTTCCTGGACAGTCTGGGACTGGACCCGCTCACCGCGCCGCTCGACGTACTGCAACAGGCGCTGGATCAATCCACCATCGATCCCGCGGGGCTGACGCGCGACGACTGGCTCGACCTGATCATCACCCACCGCCTGCAGCCGCACTTTCCGCGTGACCGGGTGACCGTCGTCCATGATTACCCGGCCAGCCAGTGCGCGCTGGCCCGGATCCGTTGCGACGATCCGCCGGTGGCCGAGCGCTTCGAGGTCTTTCTGGGTCCCCACGAGCTGGCCAACGGCTACCACGAGCTCAACGACGCCGACGAGCAGCGTGCGCGCTTCGAACGCGACAACGCCATCCGCCGCGCCCGCGGCGTGCGCGAAGTGCCGATCGACGGGCGGCTGCTGGCCGTGCTCGACGCGATGCCCCGGTGCGCCGGTGTCGCGCTGGGGATCGAGCGACTGCTGATGTGCCTGGCCTGCACCGACGCCATCGCCGAGGTGCTGGCCTTTCCGTTCGCCGAGGCCTGAGCCAGGACGTTGACGGGCGCCGGCGGCATGCGCACAGTTGCCGCTTCCTTCCCTTCGAGAAAACCGATGCGCCCGAGCGTGCCCGGCATCCTGCTGATCGTCATCGGCGTCCTGTTCCTGTTGCGCAACCTGGGTCTGGACCTGCACCTGGGCGAACTGTTCGCCACCTGGTGGCCGTTGGCACTGGTGGCCCTTGGCGTCGGCATGCTGTTCAAGGGCACGCGCGGCTGACGCCCGATGAACGCATCGACCCTCGTCGGTGATGCCGACCGCCGCCTCGGGCGTTCGGACATGCGCACGCTGTCGCTGGCTGCCCTGGGCGGGGCGCTGGAGTTCTACGACTTCGTGGTGTTCGTGTTTTTCGCGATCCCGCTCAGCAAGCTGTTCTTTCCACCCGACAGCGTGTCCTGGCTGGCACAGGTAAAGGTGTACGGCATCTTCGCCGCCGGCTACCTGGCGCGGCCGCTCGGCGGCATCGTGATGGCGCACTACGGCGACAAGCTCGGGCGCAAGCGGATGTTCACGCTGAGCGTGTTCCTGATGGCGTTGCCCACGCTGGGCATCGGCCTGCTGCCGGTCTACGCGCAGATCGGCATGATGGCGCCGTTGTTGCTGTTGCTGTTGCGGGTGATGCAGGGCATCGCCGTGGGTGGCGAAGTGCCGGGGGCGTGGGTGTTCGTGGCCGAGCATGTGCCGCCGCGGCGGATGGGCTTTGCCTGCGCCAGCCTGACCTCCGGTCTCACCGTGGGCATCCTGATCGGCTCGCTGGTTGCCGCGGGCCTCAACCGGTCGCTGTCGCCGCAGGCGTTGCTCGACTACGGCTGGCGGTTGCCGTTCCTGATCGGTGGCGTATTCGGCTTCCTGGCCGTATGGCTTCGTCGCTGGCTCAGCGAGACGCCGGTGTTCGAGGCGATGCACGCGCGGCGCGAGCTGGTTGCCGGGCTGCCGCTGGCGCGCGTGGCGGCACGGCATCGGCCGGCGGTGGCGCTGTCGATGTCGGTGACCTGGATGCTCACCGCGGCGATCGTGGTGCTGATCCTGATGACGCCCGCGCTGGTGCAGTCGGCGTTCGGCGTCACGCCGGCACGGGCGTTCCTCGGCAACAACGTGGCGTCGTTCGCGCTGGCGGTGGGATGCCTGTTCTACGGCGGCCTGTCCGACCGGATCGGGCCCGCGCGCGCGCTGTTGTTCGGCGCCGCCGGGCTGCTGGTGGCCGGCTATGCGTTGTACCTGGACCTGGCGGCCGGCGGCACCCGCTTCGTCGCCCTGTATGCGCTGGCGGGATTTGCCGTGGGCGTGGTCGGCGTGGTGCCGGTGCTCATGGTGCAGGCATTCCCGCCGGCAGTGCGGTTTTCAGGACTTTCCGCCTCGTACAACGTCGCCTACGCACTGTTCGGAGGGCTCACGCCGCCGCTGATCGGGCTGCTGGTGAAGCGCTTCGGCGTGCTGGCGCCGGCGCATTACGTGGCGGCGACGGCGGTGCTCGGGATGGCTGTGGCGCTCGTGCTGCTGCGTCGACAGCGAGGGGCTGTGTAGGAGCGCACCTGTGCGCGACCTTGGACATCACGGTCGCGCACAGGTGCACTCCTGCAGAGGGCCGTGGCTAGAACTCGAGCTCCTGCGAGGCGCAGAGGTAGTCGACCATCGGCGCGACGCGCTGGAAGCTCTCCGCCGCCCACGGCAGCAGTTCGGACGAGCAGGCGAAGGCGTCGTCGAAGTTCTCGCCGGCGGCGAAGTCCTTGCGCTTGAGATCGTCGATCAGTTCGTGGGCCGGATCGAAGCCGCGCGGCGGGCGGCTCAGGCTCTCGCCCCAGAAGCTCAGGCCTTCGAAGGACTTGCCGCGGGTTGCGCGCTTCCAGGCTTCCGGGTTGTCGGCCAGGAAGCCGCGGATGTTCTTGAGCGTGTCCGGTTCCGGATGCCACATGCCGCCGCCGGCGAAGCAGTCGCCAGGCTCGATGTGCAGG
This sequence comes from Frateuria soli, assembly GCF_021117385.1. GTDB lineage: Bacteria > Pseudomonadota > Gammaproteobacteria > Xanthomonadales > Rhodanobacteraceae > Frateuria_A > Frateuria_A soli. The sequence continues at coordinate 1,681,777 of NZ_CP088252.1, read as the reverse complement.
TAGAACGACGGGGCAGGGATTTCGTGCCGACGCGCGTGGAAGAAGCGCGAACCCTGCCAGGTCTTGTACGGCAGCTTGTTGTTGGAAAAACGCGTGTCGCGGTGGATGCGGAACAGCGAGCCGCCGTTCTTGCGCGCGTCGGCGCGGTAGTGCGGGCTGATCGTCGCCAGTGGCGCGGCCATGTCGGCGATCAGCGCCAGGAAGGGCTCGCGCACGTGACGCTCGTAGTCGGCCTTGTGCGCGGTGAACCACTCGCGGCTGTTGTTGCGGCCCAGGGCGCGCAGGAAGCGGAAGGTGGCGGGAGTGAAGTAGGGTTGCGGCATCCGCGCATTATCCGTCATTCATCCTGGCCTGCAGGAGCGCCCCTTGTGTGCGACGACCATCGGGCCGCGGCTCCTACAGCGGCTCCGCGGCCATGGCCAGGACGGGCGCCAGCTCCCGGCCCCAGGCCTCGAGTTGGTCGAGCAGGGCGATCTGGTCGGGCCGCTCCTGGCGCAGCACGGCGATGCGTGCGAAGTACTCGTCCAGCGTGCGCGCGGTGAGCGCGGTGGGGCGGGTCAGGCGCGCGAGCCTGAAGCCCTCCCAGCGCGCCCGCTCGTCCGCGTCCAGGCTGGCGGGCCAGTTGCGCGCGCGGTAGCGGAACAGCAGCTCCGCATAGCGCGGGTCGCGGAAGGGAAAGCTGCGACCGGCCAGCTGCTCCGGCGGCGTGGCACGGACCTCCGCCAGCAGGCGCTTGTCCGCATCGGGCAGGAAGCCGCTGTAGAGGGCCAGTTCCGGATCCTCCGGCGCGGCCATGTCGGCGGCGTGGGCGAACACATGCCGCAACTTGTCGGCCAGCCCTTCGGTGGCTCGCAGCAGGGCGTGATGGCGCAGGCAGCGCTCCAGGTCGAGCTTGAGCCGGCCGTGGTCCAGGTCGCGCAGGACCGACAGCGGCGCCAGCGCCGGGGCGCGGTTGGCGCGCACGGTGCGCAGCGGGATGCGTTCGATGCCCTCCGGCAGGTCCGCACGGGCGGTGAAGATGCGGTCGGCGATGTCGTCCTCGCCCAGGTCGAGCCAGGTCGACGGGTCGACGTCAAGGTCGTAGACGATCACCTCGCCGGGCCGTGACGGATGCGGCGCCAGCGGCGCGACCACCGCCAGGCAATGGCGGCTGGCCGGGTAGCGCGAGGACACGTGCACCAGCGGCGTCATGCCCGCCACGTCCAGCAGCCCGAACACCTTCTGCTTGCGCCTCAGCTCGAAGTGCCAGTCCCAAAGCCGCGGCTGGCGCACGCGGATCAGTCGCGCCAGGTCGATCAGCGCGTACACGTCCGACAGCGCGTCGTGCGCGCGTTCCTGCTTCAGGTGGTTGGCCGCGGCCAGGTGCTCGAGCTTGAAGCTGGGCGTGCCGTCGTCGCGAGTGGGCCAGACGATGCCCTCGGGCCGCAGCGCCTGGCACATGCGCACCAGGTCGATCAGGTCCCAGCGGGAATTGCCGTTTTCCCATTCGCGCCCGTACGGATCGAAGAAGTTGCGGTACAGCATCTGACGGGTGAACTCGTCGTCGAAACGCAGCGAGTTGTAGCCCACGCCGCAGGTGCCGGGTGCGGCCAGTTGCTCGTGCACGCGGGCGGCGAACCCGGCCTCCGACACGCCCTCGCGTTCGGCCTGCTGCGGCGTGATGCCGGTGATCAGGCAGGCATCAGGGTCCGGCGCCATGTCGCGCGGCGGGCGGGCGAAGAACATCACCGGCTCGCCGACGATCTCCAGTTCCGCCGTGGTACGGATGCCGGCGAATTGCGCCGGCCGGTCGCGCCGGCTGTCGGCACCGAAGGTTTCGTAGTCGTGCCAGAGGAAGGTCTGCATGCCTCGATGATCGCATGGCGAGGGCCCCCGGGCGGGCGCCTGCGCTAGACTGCGCGCTCCAAGGAGGATGCATGAACCAAGCGAACGACGACAACCTGATCTGGATCGATCTGGAAATGACCGGCCTGGATACGGACAACGATTCGATCCTCGAAATCGCCACGATCGTGACGGACAAGGAACTGAACGTACTGGCCGAGGGGCCGGTCTTCGCGATCCGCCACGAGGTCGACCGGCTGGAGTCGATGGACACCTGGAACCGCAACCAGCACAGCAGGTCGGGCCTGTGGCAGCAGGTGCTCGATTCGACCACCGACCACGCCCAGGCCGAGCAGGCCACGCTGGAATTCCTCAAGGCGTGGACGTCGCCCGGCAAGTCGCCGATGTGTGGCAACTCGATCTGCCAGGACCGGCGTTTCCTGCATCGGCAGATGCCAAGGCTGGAGCGGCATTTCCACTACCGCAACCTCGACGTCTCCACGCTCAAGGAGCTCGCGCGCCGCTGGGCGCCGACGATCGCCCGCGGCCTGAGCAAGGAATCGGCGCACACCGCGCTGTCGGACATCCGCGATTCGATCGACGAGCTGCGCTATTACCGCCAGCACATGGGCGCGCTCGGCGGGCAGGCCTGAAGAACCGATGTTCGACCATCCCTTTGCCACCGTGCTCGATTGTGCCGGCCGCAGCCTGGTTCTCGACCGGCCGCGCGTGGTCGGCATCCTCAACGTCACGCCCGACTCGTTTTCCGATGGCGGTGCGTTCGCCGACATCGACGCGGCCGTGGCGCATGGTCTGGCGATGGCGGAGCAGGGCGCGGACATGCTGGATGTGGGCGGGGAGTCCACCCGCCCGGGGGCCGAAGAGGTCCCGGTCGAGGAAGAACTGCGCCGGGTCATCCCGGTGATCGAACGGCTCGCCGCGCGCACGGCGCTGCCGATCGCCATCGACACGTCCAAGCCGGAAGTGATGCGCGCGGCGGTCGCCGCCGGCGCGGGCATGATCAACGACGTCTACGCGCTTCGTCGCGAAGGCGCGCTGGAGGCCGCCGCCGACCTGCGCGTGCCGGTGTGCCTGATGCACATGCAGGGCGAGCCGCGCGGCATGCAGGACGATCCGCGATACGACGACGTGGTCGGCGAAGTCCACCGCTTCCTCACCGACCGCCTTTTTGCCTGCGAACTGGCCGGCATCGACAAGCGGCGCGTGATGGTCGATCCGGGCTTCGGTTTCGGCAAGACGCTGGAACACAACCTGGCGTTGCTGCGCGAGCTGGAGCGATTCGCCGGCCTGGGCGCGGGGGTCTACGTGGGTCTGTCGCGCAAGTCGATGATCGGCGCGCTGACCGGTCGCCCTCCTGGCGAGGCGCGCGCCGCCGGTTCCGCCGCCGGGGCGCTGATCGCCGTACAGCGTGGCGCGCGCATGGTGCGTGTACACGACGTCGCCGCCACCGTCGATGCACTGGCTGTCTGGCGAGCGGTGTGCGAAGGCGACACGCCGCCGCGCCGTGACACGCGCCCGCCGGCTCCACGCTGGCCAGACGAAGACTGAGCTATCTAGGTGACGCCCGCCCCGTGGCGCCACCACAAGGAAAGATGATGAGCACACGCAAGTATTTCGGCACCGATGGTATTCGTGGCCAGGTCGGGCAATGGCCGATCAGTGCCGACTTCATGCTGCGCCTCGGTCGCGCGGCGGGCGCGGTGCTGGCGCGTGGATCGACCCGCAAGCCGATGGTGCTGATCGGCAAGGACACGCGGGTGTCCGGCTACATGTTCGAGTCGGCGCTGGAAGCGGGGCTGGTCGCCGCCGGCGTGGACGTGGGTCTGCTCGGCCCGATGCCGACGCCCGCCGTGGCCTTCCTCACGCGGTCGATGCGGGCCGCCGCGGGTATCGTGATCAGCGCCTCGCACAACCCGCATACCGACAACGGCATCAAGTTCTTCTCCGGGCTGGGCGAGAAACTCTCCGACGAGGTCGAGCAGGCGATCGAGGAGGAACTTGACGCCGAGTTCGTCACGGTAGCCTCCGAACAGCTGGGCAAGGCCACCCGCGTGGCCGATGCGGTCGCGCGCTACACCGAGTACTGCAAGGCGACCGTGCCGGAGGAGTTCACCCTGCGCGGCATGAAGATCGTGCTCGACTGTGCGCACGGCGCGACCTATCAGGTGGCACCCAGGGTGTTCGCCGAACTTGGCGCCGACGTCAGCGCCATTGGCGACAGGCCCGATGGCTTCAACATCAACCGGGAGGTCGGCTCGACCCATCCCCAGGCCCTGCAGCAGGCGGTGCTGGCGCAGCGCGCCGATGTCGGCATCGCCTTCGACGGCGACGGTGACCGCGTGATCCTGGTCGATCGCAACGGCACCATCGCCGATGGCGACGACATCCTTTACGTGCTCGCGCGCAGCCTGTTCGCGCGTGGCTGCCTGCGCGGACCGGTGGTCGGCACGCTGATGAGCAACTACGGGCTGGAGCAGGCGCTGGCGGAACTCGAAGTGCCGCTGATTCGCGCCAACGTGGGCGACCGCTACGTGATGCAGCAACTGAAGGCGAACGGCGGCATGCTCGGCGGCGAGACCTCCGGTCACATCCTGTGCCTGGACCGCGCCACTACCGGCGACGGCATCATCGCCGCGCTGGCGGTTCTGGAGACGCTGGCCGCCTCCGACCAGGATCTCGCACTGGCGCGCCGCGGCCTGCAGAAGCTGCCGCAGGTGATGGTCAACGTGCGCGCGCCCGGTGCGCGCGAGGCGCTGGCGAGCGAGACCGTGCGCCACGCGCTGACCGAGGTCGAGCGCACCTTGCAGGGCCGCGGGCGGGTCGTGTTGCGTGCGTCGGGGACCGAGCCATTGGTGCGCGTGACCATCGAGGGCGCCGACGCGGGCGAAGTGCAGCAGTTGGCCGGCTGGCTGGCGGACGCCGTAAAATCCGCCGCGCATGTGCACATGACGGAAAACCCATGAAGCAAGTCCCCACGCTCGACATCCGCCGCTACGGCACCGACCGCGACGCCTTCGTCGCCGAACTGGGCGATGCCTACAGGCAGTTCGGCTTCTGCTGCATCAGCGGGCACGGCATTCCGCGCGAGCTGGTGGACGGCGCCTACCAGGCCTTCGAGCAGTTCTTCGCGCTGCCGGCCGAAACCAAGATGAAGTACCACGTGCCCGGTTCCGGTGGCGCGCGCGGCTATACGCCGTTCAAGGTCGAGACGGCCAAGGACAGCCGTTTCCCGGACCTCAAGGAGTTCTGGCACGTCGGCCGCGAGATTCCGCGCGACTCGAAGTTCGCGGACGTGATGCCGCCGAACCTGTGGCCGGAGGAAGTGCCGCAGTTCAAGCCCTGCGGCTACGGCCTCTACGAAGCGCTCGACCAGCTCGGCACGCGCGTGCTGCGCGCGCTGGCGCTGCACATCGGCCTGCCCGAGAACTACTTCGAAGACAAGACCGACCAGGGCAACTCGATCCTGCGCCCGATCCACTACCCGCCGATCACCGAGGAGAACATTCCCAACGTGCGCGCGGGAGCCCACGAGGACATCAACTTCATCACCCTGCTGGTCGGGGCGAGCGCCGAGGGCCTGGAAGTGCTGAGCGAGGGCCAGTGGCTGCCGATCACCACCGAGGGCGATGCCATCGTGGTCAACATCGGCGACATGCTGCAGCGCCTGACCAACCACGTGTATCCGTCGACCTCGCACCGCGTGGTCAACCCGCAGAACGCGAACGCGCGCAAGCCGCGTTATTCGGTGCCCTTCTTCCTGCACCCGAATCCCGACGTGGTGCTCGACCCGCTGCCCCAGTGCGTGACGCCCGACAACCCGAGCCGCTACGACACCTCACTGACCTCGCACGAGTATCTGATGCAGCGGCTGCGCGAAATCAAGCTGATCTGACGCAAGCCACGCGCTCCAGGAAGGGGGGGCGGATGGGTCGGGGGTCGCGCCCTGATCCATCCCGCCTCTTCGCTGGCGATGCACCCGGTTGCGATGGACGGTGGCGAAAGCCCGCACCGCGCAGTTCATGCCATCCAGAAAAACACGGCGGTCATCCGCTTGCTGGCCATGTCTTCCAGCCCCCAGTACGCGCTGGCGCTGTGCACGATGTTGGCCTTGTAGACCAGCAACCTGTTGAATCGGTGCGCCACCCGCACGTCCTCGGCGAATGCATTTGGCATGACGAAGCGGTTGCCCAGGGCGTCGACCAGGTTGCGGTACGGCGGCGCCACCATGTTGCCGCCCAACTGGCCGTTGGGCATGCGCTGGCGGAAGAAGCTGGTGCCGCAGCTGTCCGGCACGGCGGGGTTGAGGTAGAGCACGGCCGCATAGCGACACAGGTTGAGCGAGTCGGTGTGCGGCTTGATCGCCCCTTCGACCACGCCGACCACCTGCACGCAGTTGTGGTTGAGCTTCTGACCGGCCTCGGTCTGCCCCACCCACAACTTCCTGGCCCCCGTGGCTTTGCACACAAGGGCCTCGACGATCGACAGCTCGTCCGGCAGCAGGGCCGGCATCGTCCGCATCCCCGGCCAGACCTCTCCGGTGGTGGGAAAGCCGTACTCCCAGTCGGTCCGGGCCAGGCAGCGTTCGCGCACCGCCATCGGGTCGGGCAGCGCATCGTCGATCACCCAGTAGTCGCGCCCCTCGGTGGGCTTGCGGTAGGGCAGTTGGCGCATCTGGGTCGGGAACAGGCTCATGGGCGTCTCGCGAGCGGCAGCGGGTGACGTTAGCGCAGTCGGGTGGTGTCCGCGTCAATCGAGCTGGCGGTAGCGCCTCGACTCGCGTGCCGACAGCCATAGCGCGAGGCGGTCGGGCGTCAGCTTGGCCAGCGCCTTGATCGCCCGGTTCACGCGCCCGGTGACGTGCACTGCCTCGCCACGCTCGACTGCCTCGATGCCTTCGCGCACTACCGCTTGCGCGTCCTGCCACATGAAGCGCGGGAGCTTGCCGACCAGTGCCCGGGTGCCGGTGACGTCGTGGAACTCCGACCAGGTGGAGCCCGGGCAGAGCGCGCACACATGCACGCCGCTGTGCCGGTTTTCCAGCGACAGCGATTGCGAGAACTTGATCAGGTAGGCCTTGCTGGCTGCGTACAGCGTGTGCCCGGCCGAACCGGGCACCAGGCCGGCCAGCGAGGCGACGTTGACGATGCGCCCGTGGCCACGCTCGCGCATGCCCGGCAACAGCCGCCAGGCCAGCTCGGTCGGCGCGGTGAGCAACACCTGAAGAAAGTCCGCGTGGACCTTCCAGTCGCTGGCCTCGAAGGTGCCCGGCACGCCGTAGCCGGCGTTGTTGATCAGCCAGTCCACCCGCAGTCCCCGCGCGTGCACGGCATCGACCAGTTGGCGCGGCGCGGCCGGATCGGCCAGGTCGGCCGCCAGGACGTGCGCCCGCACCCCATGGCCCTCGTGCAGCTCGCCGGCCAGCGCATGCAGGCGGTCGCTGCGGCGGGCGACCAGCACCAGGTCATGCCCGCGGGAAGCCAGTTCACGCGCGAACGCGGCGCCGATGCCGGCCGAGGCGCCGGTCACCAGACTCAAGGGGCGATGGTCGGGCATGCGCGCGCGATTCCGTGGACAGGTCGCGCCCATGATCGCCGAGCGCGCAGCCTTCGGCCAGCAACCGTTTGCCGGCCTGCAGGGCGGTCGCTATGCTTGCCGTTTATCGTCGGATGACATCGCATGCGCAGGAAACTCGTCGCCGGTAACTGGAAGATGCACGGCAGCCGCTCGATGGCCGAGGCCCTGGTGGCCGAAATCGCCGCGCAGCGCACGCAGGAGGCCGACGTTCTGGTATTCCCGCCGTTCCCGTACCTGGCCGAGCTGGCTGCACGCCATGCCGCCAGCGGCATCGGTTTCGGCGCCCAGGACGTCAGCGAGCACGAAGGGCAGGGCGCCTATACCGGCGAGGTGTCCGGGGCGATGCTGGCTGACGTCGGCGCGCAGTGGGTGCTGGTCGGCCATTCCGAGCGCCGCCAGTACCACCGGGAGAGCGACGAGCTGGTGGCGCGCAAGTTTGCCGCGGCCTGCGCCGCGGGGCTCACCCCGATTCTGTGCATCGGCGAGACGCTGGAGGAGCGCCAGGCCGGCCAGACCGAAGCGGTGCTTGCACGCCAGCTCGGCGCCGTGTTCGCGAACAGCGGCATCGCGCCGTTCTATACCGCCGTGATCGCCTACGAGCCGGTGTGGGCCATCGGTACCGGCCAGACCGCCTCGCCGGAACAGGCGCAACAGGCGCATGCGTTCATTCGTAGCCAACTCGAACGCGAGGATGGTATGATTGCCCGTCTGACCCGGCTGCTTTACGGCGGCAGCGTCAAGGCGGCGAATGCCGCGGCATTGTTCGCGCAGCCGGACGTGGATGGGGGCCTGATCGGCGGTGCTTCGCTCACCGCAACCGATTTCCTCGGCATCTGCGCCGCAGCGCATTGAAGCCTACGGATTCCTACAGAACATGTTTGTCATCTTCAGCGTGTTTTACATCCTGATCGCCGCGGCGATGATCGTGCTGATCCTGATGCAGCGCGGCGCCGGCGCCGATGCTGGCTCGGGTTTCGGCGGCGGTGCATCGGCCACGGTGTTCGGTGCGCGTGGCTCGGCCAGCTTCCTCACCCGCGCGACCGCGGTGCTGGCGACGCTGTTCTTCCTGCTGAGCCTGGGCATGGGCATCTACCTGAGCCGCAACGGCGCGCCGCAGGCGGAACAGGCCGACCTCGGCGTGATGTCCGGTCTTGCCAAGAAGCCCGCGCCCGCCCAGAATGCGCAGCCCGCGGCTCCGGCCAGTGGCGACGTGCCGCAGGTTCCGGCCAAGAGCGGCAGCGACGTGCCGGCTGCCGGCGCTCCCGCGAAGTCGGACGTTCCCGCCCCGGCGGGTTCGGCGAAGTAACAGGCAACACACCTGCCCAGGTGGCGGAATTGGTAGACGCACTACCTTGAGGTGGTAGCGCCGAGAGGCGTGGGGGTTCGAGTCCCCCCTTGGGCACCAACAACGAAGCGGCAGTCGTCGCCGCTCCCGAAGAACCCGCCGCATGGCGGGTTTTTTCGTTTCGTGGCACGTGAACGCTTGCATTGCGGAGAGCGGCCACCTACTTTTCGTTGACTATTCCCAAGGAGGGCTTGAAGTGATCAACATCGTGCTCGTGGATGATCACGAACTGGTGCGTACCGGCTTCCGCATGATCCTGCAGCAGCAGCCGGACGTACGCATCAAGGGCGAGGCAGGGACGGCGGAAGAGGGGTTGCGGCTGATCCGTACGCTGGCCCCGGACGTGGCGCTGGTCGACGTGCACATGCCGGGCATGAGCGGCATCGAGCTGACCGAGCGCGTGATCCGCGCCAAACTCAACACCCATATCATCATCATCACCGTGGTCGACGATGCGCGCTTTCCCAAGCGGCTGCTCGATGCGGGCGCGCTCGGCTATCTCACCAAAGGCTGTTCGGCCGACGAATTGCTGGCAGCGGTGCGCCAGGTATCGAGCGGACGTCGTTACCTGGCCCCGGCGGTGGCGCAGCAACTGGCCCTGGCCACGCTCGACGGCAACAGCGGCTCGCCGTTCGACGCTCTGTCCAGCCGCGAACTGGAAGTCGCCATGATGCTGGTCCGCGGCAAGCCACTGACCATCATCGGCGACCAGCTCAACCTGAGTCCCAAGACCGTATCCACCTACAAGCAGCGCCTGATGGAGAAGCTGCACGTGGAGCACGTCATCGGGCTGGCGCACCTGATGACGGTGCACGGGCTGCTCGACGCGCCCAACCAGGTGGGCTGAGCCGCTCGCGCCGGATCTCCGGGCGACCGGATGGCCGAGCACTTGCACAAGCGCACCTGTGTGCGACCGCCATGACGGGCGCAGATGCGCCGAAGCGGGAGGAATCCATGAAAAAAGCCGGACTCGCGTCCGGCTTTTTCTCATGCTTCGGCCCTGATGCCGGCTCAGCCTTGAGCCGCATCCCGAGGCGGATGCCGGTCGGGCGGTGGCGGTGCCTGCTCCTGCTCGTGCTCGTGCTCCTGCTCGTGCTCCTGCTCCTGCTCCGCTTCCGCAGGCGGGGTGATTGCCGGGCGCGTGGATGCATGGACAAGCAGGTCGCCTTGCTTGGGTAGCGTCACTGGCGTTTCGGACGGCGTTGGCTGCTGTCCGGCATCCACGCTGACCGTCGCTTCCGGTTTCTCGACAGCGGGTGCGGCGGCCTCCATCGGAGCGACCGGCGATGCCGGTGCCGGTGCCGGTGCCGGTGCCTCTGCCTGTGCGGTCCGCGGCGTTTCCGGCCTGGGATTCTCGACGGTTGCCTCGGCGTCGGGCGTCACCCGAGCCGGCGGCGATGGCTCCACCTCGGCGGCGGTCGGGATCGGCGGGAGCGGGGGCAGGTTGAATGCCGTCGGTGCCGGTGCCGGGACGACCGCTTCCGGCAGGGTGGTTTCGCTGGCCCCAGGTTCGGCTTGCGGCGCGAGCGCGGGTGAGGGCTCGGCCTGGACCTGGCGCGGTTCCGACTGCTGGCTGGCGGCTGCGGCGGCAGCCGCGGTCACCGCGGCTGCCCGGGGGCTGGGCGGGATCTGCCCGGCCTTGCCCGCAGGCGCATCGGACTCGTCACCCTCGCGATCCTCGTCATCCAGTTCATCGAGCTGGGTCGCGGGGGCGTCCTGGGCGACCGTTCCATCCTCGTGGCGGCGGCGGCGGCGACCGCCGCGACGACCACGGCGACGGCGTGGCTGGCTGCCTTCCGATTCGGGCTTGGTTTCCGGCGCCACGACGCCGCTGTCGACCTGGGCCACGACCGGGGTTTCGATTTCCTTCGCCGGTTCGATCGCCGGCGAGGCCGCGGCTACGGTTGTGGGCTGTTCCGCCTGCGGCGGACGCGGGGTGCGTTCCGGCCTCGCGGGTGCCTGCTTGCGCGGTTCCTGATTGTCGTTGCTCGCCGAAGGCGCCGGCGCCGGCTTGGGCTGGCGCACCGGCTGCTCGCGGGTCTGCTGCTGCGGCTGGCGCTGGCCGGCCTCGTTGCCGCGCTGGCGAGGGTTGTTGCTCCTGCCGGAGCCGCTCTTGGGCTGCTGCTGCGACTGGCCCTGCTCGCGGCGCGGGGTGCGCTGGGTGCCCTGGCCTTGCTGCTGCGGACGGTTCCGTTCGTCCCGGCGACCCTGGCGGGCGGCCGGCGGCGCGGCTTGCTTGCGTTCGCTGCTCTCCTGCGTGGTCGGCGCGGCGTTACCGCGGAACCAGCCGAGCAGGCGCGAGATCACGCCGCCCTGCGGGGCGGGCGCGCTGGCCGGACGCGCGCGGGACGGCGCAGGGACCGGGGCCGGAATCGGCGCCGGAGCCGGCGCTTCCTCGCGCACCGGTGCCGGGGTGGCCGGCACGATGCCGCTGACCGCCGGCTGCTCGGAGCTGCCCAGGGTCTGGCCCATCTTCGGGATCGGAGTGGCCTCGACCGCGGTCAGGCGCTCGTAGCTGGGCTTGCTGTGCTCGCCCATGTCCGCTTCGCGGATGCGCTGGATCTCGATATGCGGGGTCTCGAGCTTGTCGTCGGCGACGATGACCACGTGCACCTTGTTGCGCAGCTCGATCTCGACCACGCTGGCGCGCTTCTCGTTGAGCATGAAGTTGGCCACCGCCGACGGGGCCTGCACCAGCACCTGGCCGGTGTTGTCCTTCATGGCGTGCTCTTCGATCAGGCGCAGGGTCGAGAGGGCCAGCGATTCGATGCCGCGGATGTGGCCGTGGCCTTCGCAGCGCGGGCAGACGACCTGGGTGGCTTCGCCCAGGCTCGGGCGCAGGCGCTGGCGCGACATCTCGAGCAGGCCGAAGCGGCTGATGCGGCCGACCTGCACGCGGGCGCGATCGAACTTGAGCGCATCCTTCAGCTTTTCCTCGACCTCGCGCTGGTGGCGCGGGCTGTCCATGTCGATGAAGTCGATGACGATCAGGCCACCGGCATCGCGGATGCGCAACTGGCGGGCGATCTCGACCGCCGCCTCGCAGTTGGTGTTGAACGCGGTCTCCTCGATGTCCGAGCCCTTGGTGGCCTTGGAGGAGTTGATGTCGATCGCGGTCAGCGCTTCGGTCTGGTCGATCACGATCGAGCCGCCCGAAGGCAGGCGCACCTGGCGGTCGAACGCGCTCTCGATCTGGGTTTCGATCTGGTAGCGCGAGAAGAGCGGGGTGTCGTCCTTGTACTGCTTGAGCTTGCGCAGGGCGTTGGGCATCACCTGCTGCATGAACTCGCGCGCGTCGTTGTACAGCGACTCCTCGTCGATGAGGATCTCGCCGATGTCGTTGCGCAGGTAGTCGCGCAGGGCGCGGATGAAGAGCTTCGATTCCTGGTAGATCAGGAACGGTGCCTTCTGCTTGGCCGCGGCCTCGGAGATCGAGCGCCACAGGGTCAGCAGGTAATCCAGGTCCCACTGCAGTTCTTCGGCGTCGCGGCCCATGCCGGCGGTGCGCACGATCAGGCCGACGTCGTCGGGCACGTTCAGGTGTTCCAGCGCTTCCTTCAGCGCCTGCCGGTCCTCGCCCTCGATCCGGCGCGAGACGCCGCCGGCCTTCGGGTTGTTCGGCATCAGCACCATGTAGCGGCCGGCCAGCGAGATGAACGTGGTCAGCGCCGCGCCCTTGTTGCCGCGCTCTTCCTTCTCGACCTGGACGACCAGTTCCTGGCCTTCCTTGAGCAGCTCGCGGATGCTGGACTTGTTGGGGTTCAGGCCCGGGGTGAAGTACTGGTCGGCGATTTCCTTCAACGGCAGGAAGCCGTGGCGCTCGGCGCCGTAGTCGACGAAACAGGCTTCCAGCGATTGCTCGACGCGGGTGATGCGGCCCTTGTAGATGTTGGCCTTTTTCTGCTCGCGGGAGGGGATCTCGATATCGAGGTCGTAGAGTGTCTGGCCATCGACAATGGCCACGCGCAACTCTTCACGCTGAGTTGCGTTGATCAACATGCGCTTCATTGTAGTTTTCTTCCTTCGGCCTGGCCGCGCGTCGCGTGCCACGGTGGCGCCTAACTCAGGCTGCCTGCCGGGATCGCGCCGCTGCGGGTGGCGGCAAATAAAACCGGCATCGTCCGACACCGGGGTGATTCGTGGCACGCGCTCCTGCCGTCTCGCCACCCCCTGGCGGCGGACAACGGCATCCCGAACCGTTACGATATTCGGGAGTTTACGGCCGGCTGCCGGGGTGGCCACCGGCGCAATCCTCGCCTTTGGTCGCGGACGGGCGTCCCCGCCACGAACGAACTCGAAGGGGGACATTAAGCGCCCGCCGAGTATCCTATTACCCCAGGTTTTTTTCAATGCAGACGGTAACTTCCCATGACGCACCTCAAGGTGTGCGTCAAGTCGATATCGGCCCCGAGCGCGACGGCCAACGGATCGACAATGCCCTGGCGACCCTGCTCAAGGGCGTCCCCAAGAGCATGATCTACCGCCTGCTTCGCACCGGGCAGGTGCGTGTGAACGGCAAGCGGGCCAAGCCGGATACGCGTCTCAGTGCCGGCGATACGCTTCGTATCCCGCCGGTCCGGACCGCCGAAAGGGCCCCCGATCGCGGGCCGGCTCCCGAGCTGCTGGCCCGGGTCGCCGAAGCGGTGATTTTCGAGGACAAACACTTCCTGGTCATCGACAAGCCCTCGGGCATCGCCAGTCACGGCGGCTCGGGGGTCAGCCACGGTGCGATCGAACTGCTGCGCGCCGCCCGCCCGGAACAGCACCTGGAGCTGGTGCACCGGCTGGACCGCGACACCAGTGGCGTGCTGGTGTTTGCCAAGACCCGCGCCGGACTGACCGGGCTGCAGGCGGCGATTCGCGCGGGTCAGGTGACCAAGCAATACCTCTGTCTGATGGTCGGGCACCCGCCGAAGGCGCGCTTCGACGTCAATGCGCCACTGCTGAAATCGGTGCTCCAGGGCGGAGAACGAATGGTAAGAGTGTCCGATAACGGCAAGCCGTCGTTGACTTTTTTCCGCGAGATGGAGCAGCTCACCGGCGCCCGCCTGATGCAGGCGACGCTGGGCACGGGGCGAACCCACCAGATCCGCGTGCACGCGGCCCACATCGGCCATCCGCTGGCCGGGGACACCAAGTATGGCGACCGCGAGGCCAACAAGCGCTTCCGCGAGAAGGGCCTGCAGCGATTGTTCCTGCATGCGGCACACATGGGTTTTGAGCTGGATGGGCGCGCGTATGGCTTCTCCGCGCCGCTGCCGGATGACTTGAAGAACTTCCTCGATGTCCTTGGCGACAAAGGAAAAAGCAATCGCTGGCTCAGGCCAGCAGCGCCTCGACCCGGGCCGCGCAAACAAAATCGTTGAGCGAAAGACCGCCCACGTCGTGGGTCGACCACAGCACCTGGCAGTGCCCGTAACCGGCCTCCAGGTCAGGGTGGTGATCCTCGCGATTGGCCATGAAACCGACCGCGTTGATGAAACCCAGCGTGCGGTGGAAGTCCTCGAACTTGAAGTCCTTGACGATGGCTTTGCCGTCGTTGGCCAGTTCCCAGCCGGGCAGTTGCGCCAGCAGTTCCTGCACCTGGTCCGGTGCGATCGCGTGTTCCTTGCCCTTGCGAGGCTGGCAGTGCTGGTTGGCGAGGTCGTTGCGGTTCATTGCGGGCTCCGGCCATGGAAAAGGCGAAGCGTCCGAGTTGTGCGCCGAAAAGTCAAAAGCAGAGCGCGGCCGGACTTTTGCGCGAAACAGGACTAAAATGGTTCTGTTTTCGCCGGCCGTCCCCACCGGCGCTGGAGAGTCCGTTCGATGATCGATATTTCCGACCGCGCGCAGCAGCATTTTCGCCGCCTGCTGGCCCAGCAGGGCGACGAGCTGGGCATCCTGCTGCGCGTGACCGCCCCTGGTACGCCGGCAGCCAACTGCGAGCTGGAGTTCTGCGAGCCACGTGACCTCAGCGGAAACGAGTGGCTGGTCGAGTGCGAGGGGTTCAACTTCTACCTGGAAGGCGACAGTGCGCGCTGGCTGGATGGCGCGAGCATCGACTACGAGCCCAACAAGACCGGCGGCCAGCTCAACATCCGGGCGCCACGCATCAAGGGCGATGTCCCGGGTGTCGACGCCGGCCTGGTCGAGCGGGTCCGCTATGTCATCGAATCGGAGATCAATCCAAGGATCGCCGCGCACAGCGGCCGCGTCAGCCTGCTGGAGGTCGATGCCGAGGGCGCGGTCGTGCTGCAGTTCGGTGGCGGTTGCCACGGCTGCAGCATGGTGGACGTGACACTCAAGAACGGCGTGGAGAAGACGCTGCGGGAGCGCATTCCGGAGATCACCGCCGTGCGCGACGCGACCGACCACAGTGGCGGGCGCAATCCGTACTACAAGGAAAAGGCCGGCAGCTCGGCGATGGGGTGAGGTTCAGGCTTGCTCCCTCTTCCCTCGGGGGAGAGGGCCATGGTGAGGGCGCGGGGCTCGCGACTGGCATCAAAGCGTGGCTCTGGAAGCGTTCCCCGCCAGCCTTGACCCCCCTCGCCCCAACCCTCTCCCCGGAGGGGGAGGGGGAAACGAAAAAGGCCCGCTGGTGCGGGCCTTTTGCTTTCACCTGACTGGAGCGCGGCTTACTTGTCGCCCTGGATATGCCCGTCCAGCGTGTGCAGCTTGGTCGGCAGGCTGGAGAAGTAGGCGGCGACATCCTCGATGTCCTGGTCGGACAGGGTGGCGACGAAGCCCTTCATGATCGGATTGTTGCGACGGCCATCCTTGTACTCGTGCAGCGCCTGCTGCAGGTACAGGTTGTACTGGCCGGCCAGGCGCGGGTACTGCGGGTCGACAGCGTTGCCGTCCGCACCGTGGCAGGCGAAGCAGGCCGCGGCCTTGGTCTTGCCGTTGGCGACGTTGCCTTCGGCCAGCAGCGCGGTGGAGGACAACGCCAGCACGGCGCCGAAGAAGAGCAGGGTGAGCGCACGCTTCATGCGGGATTCCTTACGAGGCTTACTTGGCGAGGCTGGAGAGATAGGCGGCGATGTCTTCGATGTCCTGGTCGGACAGACTCTGCGCCTGCGCCATCATGGTCGGATGCGTGCGGTCGCCGGTCTTGTAGCCGTGCAGCGCGTTGATGATGTACTGCTCGTTCTGCCCGGCGATCTTCGGCACCGGATAGTCCGGGTAGGCATTGGTGTAGCCGTCGATACCGTGGCAACCGTTGCAGGTGTAGACCAGCTTGCGGCCGTTGGCCTTGTCGCCCGCGGCATGGGCGGTGCCAGCGGCGAGGAGGGCTGCGGCCACGGTCAGGCCGAGCAGTTGCAGTCGAATCATCGAGTCATTCCCACGCTTGGGGTACAAAGTCGCGGAAGTATAGTGTCTGCTTCACGCGACGGACAACTTGACGCACCGCCCTGACGCGGATCAGGTGCGCCACACCACCCCGGCAGGTACCCGGATGGGCCTCAGAACAGGCTCTTGAAGATCTGGATACCGGCGGCGTATTCGCCGATGACGGTGCCCGCGCTGACCAGGATGAAGTTGAGCAGGGTCCGCGCCACGCGGTTCTTCCACCAGCCCGTCCATTCGGCGATGTCGTCGCGCAGGCTCTCGAAGTCGGCCACCCGCGGGCGGCGGATCCAGGCCTCGGCCATGGCGCTGATGCCGCCGGCGGGAATGCCCGGGCGGAAGGGCTTGATCGGCGCGGCGACGAAGGCCGCCAGGATGCTCAGCGGATGCCCGCCTGCCGCCAAAGCGCCCAGCGCGGCGCAGCCGCCGGTGAACAGCACCCAGTTACGCAGGGCCAGCGCGCCCAGCGAGGGGTTGCGATGGAATGCGTAGGCGATCGCCGCGAACACCAGCAGCACCAGGCCCAGCGCCAGCCACTTGGGCCAGCGCGCCTTGGGCGGCAGCTTTGCCAGTTCCGCGATGCGCCGCGAGGGCGGCTCCTGCTGCTCGCGCAGCTGTGCGCACAGGCCTTTCAGGTGGCCGGCGCCGATCACCACCAGCACGCGGCGCACGGCGGGCGCACCCTGGGCCTGTTCGCGCAGGCGCGCGGCCATGTATTCGTCGCGCTCGCCGATCAGGCTGTTGTAGAGCGGCGCCGAATTCTGCGCGAACTCGCCGAAGGCGCTCTCCAGCAGGTCGCCTTCCTTGAGCTTCTCGATCTCCTTCTCGTCGACCTGCTCGCGCTCGAACACGCTGGCGACCAGTCCACCGAGCAGGCCGAAGCGCGCCCACGTGCCGACGCTGCGCCAGGCGCGCTTGAGCGTGGTGCCGACCTCGCGATCGATCAGCCAGACCGGCAGGTTGGCCCGCTCGGCGCCGTCCATCGCGGCCTTCATTTCGGCGCCCGGCTGGATGCCGTACTGGGCCGCCAGCCGCTGCTGGAAGGAGGACAGCACCAGGCTCGCCGCCACCATCCCGACCTTGCCCTGGCGGATTACCTGGAACAGGTCCATCTGCTTGAAGGCATCGGGATTGCGCATGCCTTCGGCGCGGCTGGGACAGAGCTCCACCGCGATCGCATCGAACGCCTCGTTGGCCACTAGCGCCTCGACCGCCGCCACGCTGGCACGCGAGACGTGCGCCGTGCCCAGCACCACGTACTCCACGCCGTCGCGGGTGACGCGCTCCAGCGGCTGGTCGAGCAAAGGGTCGGGCAGGGCGACGTCGGAATCGGGAAGGGGCATGCGTGGTCCGGGATGCGGGTGGTGGTCTGAGGCCCGCCTACAGGGGCGTTTCACAGGGTGGGCTTGCGCCCGCCTTTTTCAATCCCGATAGCGCCGGAGCAGGTCGCCGTACGCATCGATGCGCCGGTCGCGCAGGAACGGCCAGATCCGCCGCACGTGCTCGCTGCGCTCCAGGTCGATGTCGACCACCAGCAATTCGCGCCCGTCGGTACCCGCCCTGGCGAGGAACTCGCCCTGCGGGCCGGCCACGAAGCTGGTGCCCCAGAACTGGATGCCTGCGCCCACGCCGGACGGATCGGCCTCGTAGCCGGTGCGGTTGCAGGCCAGCAGCGGCAAGCCGTTGGCCACGGCGTGGCCGCGCTGCACGGTGACCCAGGCTTCGCGCTGGCGGTCCTTCTCGGCCTGCTCGTCGTTGGGGTCCCAGCCGATCGCGGTCGGATAGAGCAGCAACTGGGCCCCGGCCAGCGCCATCAGCCGGGCGGCTTCGGGGTACCACTGGTCCCAGCACACCAACACGCCCAGGCGGCCCACCGAGGTGTCGATCGGCTCGAAACCCATGTCGCCCGGCGTGAAGTAGAACTTCTCGTAGAACGCCGGGTCGTCCGGGATGTGCATCTTGCGGTACTTGCCGGCGATCGCCGCCGAACGGTCGAAGACCACGGCGGTGTTGTGGTAGAGCCCCGTGGCGCGCTTCTCGAAGATCGAGGCGACCACGACCAGCCCGAGCTCGGCGGCGAGCCTGCCGATGCGCTCGGTGCCAGGGCCCGGGATGGTTTCGGCCAGCTCGAACTCGTCCACGCACTCGCGCTGGCAGAAATAGGGCCCGTTGTGCAGCTCCTGCAACAGCACGAGCCGGGCGCCGGCTGTGGCGGCTTCGCGCAGGCCGGCCTCGATCGCATCGAGGTTCGCATCGCGGCTGCCGCGATTGGTTTCCTGCAGCAGCGCCACCTTGAGTGTCTTGCCGGTCATGCCTGCCTCGTGCCTTGAAAGTCCCGCGGGACAGGCAGTTTAGCGGAGCAGGCCGGCCGGGTTGTCGCCAAAGTGTTGCCGCGCGGGGTGCGTTCAGCCCAGCAAGCCGGCCGGCAGTTGCATGGTGATGCAGTGCAGGCTGCCGTTCTGCCAGATCAGCGGGCGGCACGGCACCTGCACGACCTGGCGTCCCGGGTAGGCCGCCCCGATGACGCGGGCAGCCTCCTCGTCGGCGGCATCGCCGTAGGCGGGCACCAGCACGGCGCCGTTGATCACCAGGTAGTTCGCATAAGAGGCGGCCAGCCGGCGGCCTTCGTCCAGGATCGGCTGGGGCCAGGGCAGCGGCGAAAGGCGGTACGGCTCGCCTTCGGGCGTGCGCAGCTCGGCCAGCTCGGCGGCCATGCGCTGGAGTTCCTCGTGATGCGGATCCGTCGGATCGTCGCAGGCCTGGAACACGATGCGATCGCCCGGCGCGAAGCGGGCGAGGGTGTCGATGTGGGCGTCGGTGTCGTCGCCCTCGAGGTAGCCGTGGTCCAGCCACAACACGCGCGGTGCGTGCAGGCTCTCGCGCAGGATCGTGTCCATCGCCTCGCGTGTCTGTTCGGGGTGGCGCTGGTGCAGGCAGCGCCAGGTGGTGAGCACGGTGGCGCCGCCGTCGCTCTCGATGCCGCCGCCTTCCAGCGCCCAGTCCACGCGCTCGTGCGCGGCCGGGCCGAACACGCCCGCCGCGACCAGGCCGGCGACCAGCGCGTCGTCCTGTTCGGCGCCGAACTTGCCGCCCCAGCCGGTGAAGCGGAAATCGGTCAACTGGAAGCCCTGCGCCGAGACCAGCGTGATCGGGCCCGAATCGCGCAGCCAGGTGTCGTCGTAGGGAAGCTCGACGAAGCGGATGCGCTCCAGATCCACGCCCGCGCCGCGCAGCGCGCGTTCGGCCGCTGCGCGCACGCCTTCGTCCGCGACGATCACGACCAGCGGCTGGAAGCGGGTGGCCGCGGCGGCCAGGGCGGTATAGGTCGTCTCCACCTCGGCCAGGCGCGCGGCCCAGTCGGTGCCTTCATACGGCCAGGCGATCAGCACCGCATCCTGCGGTTCCCATTCGGCTGGCAGGCGCAGGTTGGGGGAGGAGGTCATCGCGCGCTCGCTTGAAGTCTGGAAGCGGCGAAGTGTAGTTGAGCGGGTGGCACGGAGCGATGAGAGGGGAAACAAAAACGGATCCCCGCGGTCGCGGGGATCCGTTGTCGTCTGTCCG
This sequence comes from Frateuria soli, assembly GCF_021117385.1. Lineage (GTDB taxonomy): Bacteria > Pseudomonadota > Gammaproteobacteria > Xanthomonadales > Rhodanobacteraceae > Frateuria_A > Frateuria_A soli. The sequence continues at coordinate 1,662,126 of NZ_CP088252.1, read as the reverse complement.
TGCGGGATTACTGCGCCGTCGCGGGATCGTGGTTGTTGCCGGCGGGCGTGTTCAGCACCGAGTGGATCACGTGGTCGTGTTCGAAGTACACGATGAAGCTGCGGTAGTCCCAGCGGTTGATGACCGGGTGCTTCCGGCTGTCGCCGCCGCGAGGTTGCAGCTTGCGCTGGGGCGCGCCGTAGCGCTTCTCCACCTGCGCCATGGTCATGCCCCGGGTGGGCAGGTTCATGCCCTGTTCCTGCTGCACGCGGTTGATCAGCAGGCTGTCGCCCGCGTGCGCGGCCATCGGTGCGCCGAACGCGATCGCGGCGAGCATCGCCAGACCGCCAGTGAGCTTGACCATGATTCCCCTCTCCGCAAAGGTCCTGTGCGGCGCCGTTGTATCAGATGTACGACAACCGCGCCACGACGATCCCCGGCGTCTGCGATGGGATAGGCATTCCAGCCCGGCTATCATGGCGGGTCGCCCGTGCACGTTTCCTTCCGATGATTGCGTTCCGCCATTTCGCCCTCCGCCGCGGCAGCCGCCTGCTGTTGTCCGACATCGATCTCACCATCCAGAGCGGTTGGCGCCTGGGCGTGATCGGTCGCAACGGCTGCGGCAAGTCCAGCCTGTTCGCCGCCCTGCAGGGACGGCTGGAATCCGATGCGGGCGAACTGGACCTGCCAGCCAGGCTGCGGCTGGCCTCGGTGGCGCAGGAGACGCCCGCGCTGCCGGACGCCGCGCTGGACTACGTGCTCGGCGGCGACGAGGAAGTCGCCGCCGCCCTGCGCGAGGAGGCCAGCGCCCAGGACCGCGGCGATGCCGAGGCGATGGCCCGCGCCCACCACCGCATCGAGGAGCTGCACGGCTACGACGCCCGCGCCCGCGCCGGCCGCCTGTTGCACGGGCTGGGCTTCGCGCCGGAAACCCACGAGCGGGCGGTAAAGGAGTTTTCCGGCGGCTGGCGCGTGCGCCTGAACCTGGCGCGGGCGCTGATGGCGCCGTCCGACCTGCTGTTGCTGGACGAGCCGACCAACCACCTGGACCTGGACGCGGTGCTGTGGCTGGAGGAATGGCTGCGCCGCTACCAGGGCACCTTGCTGGTGATCTCGCACGACCGCGAGTTCCTGGACGCGGCCACATCGCACACGCTGCACCTGCATGAGGGCGGCGCGCGACTCTACACCGGCAACTACAGTGCCTTCGAGCGCCTGCGCGCCGAACAGTTGCGCCAGCAGCAGATCGCGCACGAGCGCGAACAGACCGAACGCGCGCACCTGCAGTCGTTCGTCGACCGCTTCAAGGCCAAGGCCAGCAAGGCCAAGCAGGCGCAGTCGCGCATGAAGCGCCTGGAGAAGCTGGCCGGTACCGAAGCCGTGCGCGCCGAGCGGCCGTTCCGGTTCCAGTTCGCGGTGCCGGAGCGGTTGCCCGACTCGATGTTGCAACTGGAAGAGGTGTCGGCGGGCTACGCATCTGTGCTCCCTCTCCCCCCCGGGGAGAGGGCTGGGGTGAGGGGCGGGGCGGGCGGGGATGTCCGTTCAGAGCAGCCTTCGATGGAGTCTGACGCAAGCCTTGGCCGCTCATCCCAACCTTCTCCCCGAGGGGGAGAAGGGGCGAACGCCGCCCTTACGGGCGAGAGCTATCGTCAGGAAGCGGTCATCCTGGGGGACGTGCGCTTCAGGCTTGACGCCGGCGAGCGCATCGGCCTGCTCGGCCCCAACGGCGCCGGCAAGTCCACGCTGGTCAAGACCCTGGTCGGCGAGTTGTCGCCGCTGGCGGGCGAACGCAAGGCGCACAAGGACCTGAAGATCGGTTACTTCGCCCAGCACACGGTCGAAAGCCTGCGCGAGGGCGCGAGCCCGTTCGACCACCTGCAGGACAAGGCACCGGGCGTGGCCGCGCAGGTGCTGCGCGACTTCCTCGGCGGATGGAATTTCGCCGGCGACCGCGCGTTCGAGTCGGTCGACGGCTTCTCCGGTGGCGAGCGCGCGCGCCTGGCGCTGGCGCTGATCGCCTGGGACAAGCCCAACCTGCTCCTGCTCGACGAGCCGACCAATCACCTTGACCTGGACATGCGCGAGGCATTGGCCGACGCGCTGGCCGACTTCGACGGCGCGCTGGTACTGGTCTCGCACGATCGCCACCTGCTCGGGCTGGTCTGCGACAGCTTCTGGCGCGTGGCCGACGGTGCCGTCGAGCCGTTCGACGGCGACCTGGACGATTACGCCCGCTGGCTGCGCTCGCGTGGCGCGGCCGTAAAGAAGGCCAACGAGCCGGCGGCGCCCATCGAGTCGCCTGCCGACCGCCGTCGCGCCGCGGCCGCACAACGGGAACAGGACAAGGTTGCGAAGGCGCGGGTCAGGAAGATCGAGGCACGCGTCGCGGCGATCGATGCCGACCTGGCCGCCCTCGATGCGAAACTGGCCGACCCGGCCACCTACAACGGCCCCACCGCGGAGCTGATGAAACTCGGTCAGCGCCAGGCCGACCTGCGCCGCGAAAAGGAAGCGCTCGAAGCCGAGTGGCTCGAACTGTACGAACAACTGGAGGCCGCCAGCGCATGAGCGTGGAACTGTGGCTGCCCGCGCTCGCTCGCTTCGAGCCCGCGCATCCCTTGCGCCCCCTGCTGGCGCGTGCCGACCGTCTGGACGATGGCCCGCGGGGGTACCTGGCCGGTTTGACCGCCTGGTTCGAGGCCCCGCAACCGCTGCCCGCCGGTGCGCTCACCCGGGAACTGGCGACAGGCGATGCCGGTGACGCCCTCTGGATGTGTGCCGATCCGGCATGGGTCGAGCCGGACATGAACGGTGCACGGCTGCTCGCCTGCGGGCGGATGCAGCTCACGGCCGCGGAGGCCGCTGCGCTTGCCGAACCCCTCGCGCCGCTGTTCGGGGAACAGGGTATGCGGCTGGAGCTGACCTCTCCCGATCGCTGGCACCTGCGCCTGCCGGGGGACATGGCCGTGCCGGCGTTTCCCGCGCCGGAACAGGCGCTGGGTGAAAACCTGCTGCAACACCTGCCGCAGGGCACCGAAGGGCGTCGCTGGCGGATCCTGCAGAACGACATCCAGGTGCTGCTGCACCAGCATCCGTTGAACGCGCAACGTCGCGCCGCCGGGCAGCCACCCGTCAACAGCCTGTGGCTATGGGGGGCGGGAACGTTGCCTGCAACCGTGGCGACCCCGCTGCGGGGCGTGGTCAGTGACGACCCACTGCTGCGGGCGCTCGCCGCCAGGGCGGGCATCGAGCACCGCGTGCGCACGCCCACGCCCGGTTCGCGGGAAACGGCCGCCCCGGGCATGGCTCCGACGGACGCGGCGGCCCACTGGCTGATCGATCTCCAGGACCTTCCGGCGCAGGTGATCGCCGATGCGTGGTGGCCGATGATCCATACGCTTGCCCGCCAGCGCCCGCTGCACCTGAGCTTCGCCAGCGCCGAGCGCTGGGAACTTCGCCCGTGGCATCGCTGGCGCTTCTGGCGCGGCAACCGCGCATGAGCACGCCAACCCTGCGCCGCCGGGAGCCGGCCGGTGCTCCCGCGGGCTGGAGCGAGGCAGTCCACCCGGTACTGCGCCAGGTCTATGCGGCACGCGGCGTGCTGCATCCGGGGCAGGCCGAACACCGCTTGCGGCACCTGCTTGCGCCGCAGTCGCTGGGCGGGCTCGATCGCGCCGTGGCGCTGTTGATCGAGGCGATCGCGGGCGACTGGTCGATCGTCGTCGCCGGCGACTACGACTGTGATGGCGCGACCGGCACAGCCGTGGCCGTGCGCGGGCTGCGCCTGCTCGGCGCGCGGCGGGTGGATTACGTGATCCCCAACCGCTTCGTGCACGGCTACGGCCTGAGCCCCGCGCTGGTCGCCTCGCTCGAGCCCGCGCCGCAGTTGATCGTCACCGTCGACAACGGCGTGGCCAGCATCGCGGGCGTCGCAGCGGCCAAGGCGCGCGGCATCCGCGTGATCGTCACCGACCACCACCTGCCGGGCGAACGGTTGCCGGCCGCCGACGCGCTGGTCAATCCCAACGTGCTCGAAGTGCGCGCCTGCGGGCATGGCGAGCCGGCATGCGAAACCTGCGCCGGCGAGGCGCGCATGAACCAGGGCTTCCCCAGCCGCGCGCTCGCCGGTGTCGGCGTGATGTTCTACCTGCTGCTCGCGGTCCGGGCGAAACTCTACCCGTGCGATCGTCCTGATCGCGAAGACGGGAAAGCGGCCAGCCATGGCCGCGCGCCTCACAAGAGCGACCGGCCCGATCTTTCCTCGCTGCTGGACCTGGTCGCGCTGGGCACCGTGGCCGACCTGGTGCCGCTGGACTTCAACAACCGCGTGCTGGTCGAGGCGGGCATCCACCGCATCCGCAGCGGCCGCGCCTGCCCGGGCATCACTGCGTTGGTGGAGGCGGGCAGGCGCAGCCTGGCCGGTGTCTGCGCCAGCGACCTGGGCTACGCCGTGGGCCCGCGCCTCAACGCCGCGGGACGGCTGGAGGACATGCGGCTGGGGGTCGAATGCCTGCTGACCGACGATCCGGTGCAGGCGCGTGGGCTGGCCGAACGACTGAGCGCCATCAACCAGGAACGACGCGAGCTGCAGGAAGCGATGGTCGCCGAGGCCGAGGCGATGATCGGCGCGCTGGGGCTGGAGGGCATGGGCGAGCGCACCGGCGTGAGCCTTTACGAGCCGACCTGGCATGCGGGCGTGGTCGGGCTGGTGGCTTCCAAGCTGAAGGAGCGGCTGCACCGTCCGGTGATCGCCTTTGCACCGGCCGACGAGGATCGGCCCGGGGAGCTGCGCGGCTCCGCACGCTCCATCGCCGGCTTCCACGTGCGCGACGCCCTGGCCGCGATCGATGCGCGCCTGCCCGGGCTGATCGAGCGTTTCGGCGGCCATGCCATGGCCGCGGGCCTGAGCCTGAAGGCCGCCGATTACCCGCGCTTCGCCGAGGCCTTCGACGCCATCGCGCGCGAGTGGCTGGACGAGGAACGCCTGCAAGCCGTGCTCTACACCGACGGCGAACTGCCGCCGGGCAACTTCACGCTGGACCTCGCGCGCCAGTTGCGCGACGGCGGACCGTGGGGACAGGGTTTTCCCGAACCGCTGTTCGACAACCTGTTCGAGTGCGCGCAATGGCGCCTGATGGGCGAGCGGCACTGGCGCCTGAGCCTGCGCGATCCGCGCGACGGCGCCGTGCACGAGGCGGTGATGTTCAACGTGCGCGCTTCCGCGCCGCCGCCGCGACTGCGGGCGGTGTACGAGCTGACGATCAACGAGTGGCAGGGACGCGAGAGTGCACGGCTGCTGGTGCGTCACGTCGAACCGGCCTGAAGCAAGTTCTCGGCAGGGGCCCGCTTGCGGGTGATGCGCCGGGCCGGATTCCGAAAAACATCGCCCGCAATCAGGTCTCCTGCAGGGGCGCCGGCGAGGGGGCTTTCACGCACCCAAGCTTGCATAGCCGCGCCCGCCGCGCTTGGATGGGGGTCCGACCACGCGGAGACCCCCCATGATCGAGCAGATGACCGACCTCCCCGCCGGCGCGCTGGGTTTCACCGCGCGCGGCAAGGTGACCGCGGCCGACTACGAGAACGTGTTCGTGCCGGACGTGGAGGCAGCCTTCGCGCTCAATCGCAAGTTGCGGCTGCTCTACCACGTCGGTCCGGACTTCACCGGCTTCGATCCGGGTGCCATGTGGGACGACACCAAGCTGGGCTTCCGCCACTGGAGCGGCTGGGAGCGCATCGCGCTGGTGACCGACGTCAACTGGTTGCGGCTGGTGGCCCGCACCATGGGCTTCACCGTGCCCGGCGAGTTCCGCCTGTACCGCAACGAGCAGCTGGCCGAGGCCAAGGCCTGGGTCAGCGAATCGTTCCGCGAACACCACGCCTGACGGGCGCAGACCCGCTTGCGCGCCTGATCGAAACCTGCTCAACTCGCGCCATGTCCATGCCGACCGCCCGCTTCATCATCGCCCCCGCGCCCTGCGCGGCGCGTGCGTGGCCGGCCCTGAACAATCGCTCGAACAATAATCGTCGCCTGCACAAGGGGGCCGGCGCGTAGCCGCAAGTTCGAGCAAAAACTACGCGACGAAGGCCCGCCCCGTGCGGGCCTTCGTCGTTTTCGGGCACGTGACCGGAGGTTGCGTGCCTTGTCAGGAGTGCGGGCACGCGTGCCCGCCTTGGCTCTCGCGACCGAGGACGATCGCAAAGGAGAACATCATGTGCGGAATTTTCGGAATGTTCGACCTGGCGCCGGGCGACGACCTGGCCGCGCTGCGCCGGCAGGCGCTGGAGTTGTCCCAGCGCCAGCGGCATCGCGGGCCGGACTGGTCCGGCGTGTTCGTCGATGCGGGCGCGATCCTCGTGCACGAGCGCCTGGCCATCGTCGACCCGGCCAGCGGCGCGCAGCCGCTGCGCTCGCGCGATGGCACGCTGGCGCTGGCGGTCAACGGCGAGATCTACAACCACGGCGAACTGCGTCTGGGCAGCGGCTACGACTTCACCACCGGTTCCGATTGCGAGGTGATCAACGCGCTCTATCGCGAAGGCGGCGACCCGGCCGCGTGGATCGCCCGCCTCAACGGCATCTTTGCCTTCGCCCTGTGGGACGGCGCCGCGCACCGTTACCTCCTCGCGCGCGACCCGCTCGGCGTCTGCCCGCTGTACTGGGGCCACGACGCGGCCGGGCGGTTGTGCGCGGCTTCCGAGATGAAGGCGCTGGCAGGCGTGTGCGCCGACGTGGCGGTGTTCCCGCCGGGCCACGTGTTTGACAGCGCCACCGGCGAGCTGCGTCGCTACTACGAGCGTCCCTGGCGTGCCTACGGGGCAGTGCAGGGCAGGGCGCCGGGCGACCTGCGCGTGGCACTGGAACAGGCGGTCCAGCGCCAGTTGATGTCCGACGTCCCGTACGGCGTGCTGCTCTCCGGCGGGCTGGATTCCTCGCTGGTGGCGGCCTGCGCCGCGCGCTTCGCCCGCGAACGCGTCGAGGATGGTGGACAGAGCGAAGCCTGGTGGCCGCGCCTGCATTCCTTCGCCATCGGCCTGGAAGGCTCGCCGGACCTGGCCGCCGCGCAACTGGCCGCAGAGGCCCTGGGCACCGTGCACCACGGCTTCGTCTACACCTTCTGGGAAGGGCTGGACGTGCTGCCGGAGGTGATCCGCCACATCGAAAGCTACGACGTCACCACCGTGCGCGCCTCCACGCCGATGTTCCTGCTGGCGCGGCGCATCAAGGCGATGGGCGTGAAGATGGTGCTCTCGGGCGAGGGCTCCGACGAACTGTTCGGCGGCTACCTCTACTTCCACAAGGCGCCCTCGGCCGAAGCCTTCCACGAGGAAACCGTACGCAAGCTCGATGCCTTGCACCGCTACGACTGCCTGCGCGCGAACAAGGCGATGATGGCCTGGGGCGTGGAGGCGCGGGTGCCGTTCCTTGACCTGGCGTTTGTCGAGGCGGCAATGGGTTTCGACGCGCGCCACAAGATGGCCGGCCAGGGCCGCATTGAAAAGGCGGTACTGCGCGAAGCCTTCGCCGGCGCGCTGCCCGAGGCCATCCTGTGGCGTCAGAAGGAGCAGTTCAGCGACGGCGTGGGCTACGGCTGGATCGACGGGCTCAAGGCGCACGCCGGGCAGGCGGTGAGCGACCGCGAGTTCGCCGCCGCGGGCGCGCGCTGGCCGCACAACACGCCGGCGACCAAGGAGGCCTATCTCTATCGCGCGCTGTTCGAGAAGTTCTTCCCCGGCGAGGCTTGCGCGGCGACGGTGCCCGGCGGCAAGTCGATCGCCTGCTCCTCGTCCGCGGCACTGGCGTGGGACCCGTCCTTCGCCGGACGCGCCGATCCTTCGGGACGTGCGGTGGAGGGTATCCATGCGCAGGCGCTGTCGCCCGCATCCCTCGCCACCATGTAGGCAGGTGGCCGACGCGGCCGACGGGCGCCTAGCGCCCCTGCTGCATGCGGAACGCCTCGACCAGGGCCAGCAACGCGCGCGTGCCGTAAGGCTTGGCCAGGTAGGCGTCGTAGCCGGGCTGGCGGGGCAGGTGGTCTTCGGGAATGGCCGTGGTGAGGATGATGGGCCGGTCGTAGTCGGCCAGGCGCAGGCGCTCGATCATCTCCAGGCCGCTCAGGCACGGCATCATGAAATCGGTGACGATGAGTTCCGGCATTTCCTGCAGCGCGATCTCCAGGCCCTCGTACCCGTCGGAGGCGACGGTCACGTGGTAACCCGCCTCCTCCAGCACGGTGGCGGCCACGAGCGAGACATCGGGTTCATCCTCGACCAGCAGTACCCGCAGCATGTCAGCCTGCTTCCGCGCAGGTGGCCGCGCGTGGGTCGGGCCCGAACGCGATGCCGCTTGCGTTGACGTGGAACTCGTGGGTGCGCGGATCGAAGTCGCTGTCGCGCAGCTTGATCACCGACAGGTAGCGCCGGAACGCATTGGCGCGCCGCCCGGTATTGAGCAGCAGCACGTTGTCCACCATCGCGGAGAGCTCGTCGCTGGGCATCCTTGCCTGGTCGAGCTCCAGCTCGGGGATCTCCGAGGTGTAGACGGCGCTGGCGCCGATAGCTCCCAGTTGCATGCTCAGCGCGTGGATCACGTAAGGCAGGCGATTGCGGATCACCAGGCTGTCGCGGATCGCCACCAGTCCGTCGACGAAGACGCGTTTGACCTTGCGCGCACGGGTGCGGTTGACGACGTCCTGCACCAGTTCGTCGACGATGTTCTCCGCCGGCGGCAGCCACTGGATCTCCAGGTGACCCTGGTTGACCGGCGTGTCCAGGTCCAGGCCGATGCTGCGTGCCTTCTGGAGGAGGTGCGCGGGCGTCTCGTAGAAGCCGAGCATCAGCCCGGGTTCCTGCGCGTTGCACAGGGACAGGTAGTGCAGACCCAGCGTGGTCTTGCCCGCGCCGGTCGGGCCCACCAGCAGCGTGGCCGATCCGGCCGGCAGTCCGCCATTCAGGAGCGTGTCCAGCCCGGCGTGCCCGCTGGCAACGCGATGGTCCTCGGCGCGCGCGGCCGGTGCCGCTTGCAGTGCGCTCTCGGCACGCGGGAAGACCGCGATGCCCTGCTCGGTGATGCGCACGCGGTGCTTGCCCGGTAGGATCGCCGCGCCGCGATGCTTGCGGACCTGGATTGTGCGGTAGGCGCGAAAACCGTGGGTCTCGTCGCTCATCTCGATCCAGCCGTCGACCATGGTGTGTTCGGGGCAACTGGAGTCGCGGTTCTGGTGGGTGAGCATCACCAGCACGGCATCGGCCATGCCGGCGACGCCCTGCAGCGCATGGATGAAGGCGCGGAACTCCTGCTCGGACGCCACCGACTGCGCCACGAAGGTGCCATCGAGCACCATCGCCGAAGCACGGTGCCGCTTGAGCTCGTGCTGCACCAGCTTGAGCAGCCCGGGCAGTCCTTCGCGCTCGAGCACGCCGTAGCCGCTGATGTACTGCATGGCATCAGGTAGCGCGCTGCCCTCGAAAAAGCCCATCTGGCTGACGTAGGCGAGCATCCGCGAGCTGGATTCGGCCAGCAGCGTCATGTAGATCGCACGGCCGCCCGCACGAACGTGGGCGTAGCAGAACTGGTTGGCCAGGATCGTCTTGCCGGCGCCGGGCGGCCCCTGGACGATGTAGGCCGAGCCGCGGAGAAAACCGCCATCGGTCAGCTGGTCGAGCCCCTCGATGCCGGTCGAGAATTTTTCGATCACGTTCCCCTCCACGTCGGACCCGCCGGACGGCGTGTGGCCGCCGTGCCGGTAACAGCAAGCCGTGGATGGTAGCGGTTGGCGGCCGTTTATGAAAAACCGCCGATTCATTCCACACCGTCGGGCCTGCCACGGCATGGGCCCTGGAGGCGGGGTGTGGGCCTGCGGAACGCGGCCTTGACTGCCCATTGACGCAGGCCGCTATTCACTGCCACCGCCCCCGAAGGCAGGAGCCCGGGCGAGAGTGAACGGCAGTGTGCGGCAAAGAGGCCCGGCTGCCGTTTTTGCTTGTCTCACGCCCGAAGCACAGACGTTGATGCGTGTCACAGGCCTCGTCCCACGATCGTCACGCCCACCTGGATGTCGTGCCGGGGCGGTCGCGAGGCCTAAGGTCTCCACGGAGAAGATCATGATTTCCAGAAGGCGTTTCATTCAGTCTTCGCTTTCGCTGGCGCTGGTTCCGCTGTTGCCGCGGGTGGCCTTTTCCGCCTCCCTGAGCGTGCGGCCCAGCTGGCCGGTGTTCTGCCTCAGCCCCCAGTTGCAGTCCCTCTGCAATGCCGTCGCCGCGATGAAGGCACTCAAGGATGTCACCAGCCCGAACAGCTGGAACTACTGGGCCGAGACGCATCGGGCGAACTGTCCCCATGGCCAGGCGTACTTCCTGGCGTGGCACCGCGGTTTCATCCATCGCTTCGAAGCGAAGGTGCGGGAGATTTCCGGTGATGCCAGCCTGGTGCTGCCGTACTGGAACTACTACGACTCGCCGACCGTACCGTCCGAATTCCTGGATCCCTACTCGCCGCTGTATCGCGGCGACCGCACCGGCAGCGACGTCAGCGGGGCGCTCAGCTACGACGCTTTCGCCGACACCGTCATCCGCTTCCAGCGCGGCAGGACCAATGCGTTCGAAGCCATCCTGGAGACGCGTCCGCACAACCGCGTACACAACCTGGTCGGCGGCGCGCTGTCCTCGATCAGCATCTCGCCCCGGGATCCGTTGTTCTGGGTGCACCACGCCAACATCGACCGGCTCTGGGTCGCCTGGCTCAAGGCCGGCGGCGGACGCAAGGAACCCCTGACCACCAACACCTACTGGTCGGGCAACTTCTCTTACGGCACGGCCGTGGATGGCATGCCGCGCGTATGGACCGCCGATACCACGACCTACCTCGGCTACCAGTACGACAACGAAACCATGCCAAGCCAGTCGACCAGCGCCGCGCGGGCCGCCGGTGCGCTGGCCATGACTGCCGCGCCGATGCGTCCCGCCACCCGCGTGAGCGTGCCGTTCGGCAAGTCGCGCGCGCTGTCGCTCGATGAGCAGTCGCTCAATGTCGATGTGGGTCTCAGCGCGACCGATGCCGCCCGCGTGCGTTCGCTCATGCTGCAGCCGGCCGCGACCGGTTCGACGGCGGACGGCCCGGTGCGAGTCGTCCTCGATGGCGTGCACCTGACCGGCCTTGGCCAGAAGGGCGGCTACTTCTACAACGTCTATCTCAACCTGCCCGCGCAGCCCGGTACGGGCAAGGCCGCCGGCGCCTATCTGCTCGGTTCGGTGGGGCCGTTCGAGATCAGCGTGGCACGGATGAAGGCGAGCATGAAGGGTATGCAGGGCATGGCGGACATGCCAGCTCCGGCGGCCTCGCCGGGCCACGGCGCGCGGCTGGTATTCCCGGCCACCGAGGTGCTGCAGAGGATCTGGCCGGACAGCCTGGACAAACTCAGCGTCTCCTTCGTGCGGGTCGACGGCAGCAGGCACCCGACCAGGGGCGTGGTGATGAAGGTCGACGCATTCCGCGTCGAAGCCGACCCGTCGATGTGACCACCGGGGTGACCACCGGGCGCGCCGGCCATCCGGCGCGCCCGGCACCCGTCAGGCGTACTGCATCTTCACCGTCATGCCGCCATCGATCACGAAGCGCTGCCCGGTGACGAACGCCGATTGCGCGGACAGCAGGTAGACGGCCAGCGCGCCGATGTCCCGTGGCGTACCGACGCGCCCGGCCGGATGCTGCGCGTGGTCCCTGCGGCTGAGCTTCGGCGCGTGGCGCGCGGCGGGTTTCTGCCACGCGTCGGTGGCGATCCAGCCAGGCAGGATCGCATTCACCCGCACCGATGGACCGGCGCTGATCGCCAGTGCGTGGGTGAAGGCCAGCATGCCGCCCTTGCTCGCCGCGTAGGCTTCGGTGTCCGGTTCGGACTGCAGCGCGCGGGTCGACGCGATGTTGACGATCGCGCCGTCGGTTTCGGCCAGCGCGGGCAGGGCGTGCTTGCTGCACAGGAACGTGCCGGTGAGGTTGGTGGCGAGGTAGCGGTTCCAGTCGGCCAGCGACAGCGAGGCCAGCGGTGCGCGGTGAGGGTCGGCCAGGCCGGCGTTGTTGACCAGTCCGTCGATGCGCCCGAAGCGTGCAAGCGCCGCCTGCACCCAGCGCCGCACGCTGCCCTCGCGCGCAACGTCCAGCGGTGTGAAGGCGGCCCGTTCGCCCACGTTCCACTCGGCCAGGCAGGCGCGGCCGGCCTCCCGGTCCAGGTCGCCGATCAACACCCGCCCGCCCGCGCCCAGCACCGCCTGCGCGATGCCGCGCCCGATGCCCTGGGCGCCGCCGGTGACCAGCACTACGCGGTCCTGGAGTGGCTGGGCGTCGTAGTCGTCGATGGCGGGAGCGTGGGTCATGGGAAGTCCTCGCAGGGATGGATCCAGCGGTATGCGGAAGCCTGTGGCCGCAGCCGTGACGCGGCCGTCGCGTGCAGCCGGCCCCGGCATCGCCGTATTACCATGCCGCGCCGCCGTGTACTCGGCTTTCGGGGGGAGTCATGAAACGAGCCATAGCCATCCTCGCCTGGCTGCTCGGCTTTGCCGTGCTCGACCTTTACGTCAACCTCGTGCCACGGCTGGTGGGGGTGGCGGTGCCCGTGTGGTTGACCTACGTCGCCGGGTTCTTCGTGCTGTTGTTCGTGGTGTGCCGCTTTGGACTGGGGCTCGACCGCATGGCGTCGCTGGGCGTGGACCGGCCTCGTGGCTGGGCGCGCTGCCTGTGGGCCGGCTTCGCCATCGGCTTCGGTATCTGGGCGTTGAAGAACGCCGTATTCCTCGCGATGGGCAAGTTCGAGCTCGTCGGCTGGCGCGACGCCGCCTTCGCGCTGCCGCTGCTGGGCACGGCGCTGTTTTCCATGTTCCTGGCGTCGGCGATCAACGACCTGATGATCCGCGGCTATGGCCTGGCGTTCTGCCGCCGCTTCGAACTGCTGCGCTGGTATGCGCTCCTGACGGTGTTGGTCTACGCGCTGGACGACGCCTGGAACGAGGGCATCGACCCGGGCAACATGGTGTTCTCCGCCGTGCTTGGCCTCTCGCTGGCCTGGAGCGTGATCAAGACGGGCACGCTGTGGATGAGCATCGGCATCCACTGGGGCGGCAATGTCTGCTATCGGCTGATGTCCGGTTTCGACGGCCAGGGCGTACCGCGCCTGGACCACGTCATCGACGCCGCCCGCTTCGACTACGCCGCCGTGGCCATCACCGCCCTGATGTTCCCGCTGGTGGTGCTGGCTGCCCGATGGACCACAGGGGAAGGCGCCCGGCGCTGACACCCATGCCCCTGCTGCCGTGGTAGTCCATGGTGGGGGGATGCTGCTGGGAGCCGCCGCAGGGGAACATCGTCCGCGAGTGGGCTTCCGCAGGCAGAAGGCCAGACCAACCTTGCTCACTCGCCGTCGAGGCGGACCACCAGCTTGCCGAAGTTTCGCCCCTGCAGCATGCCGATGAACGCCTGCGGTGCATTCTCCAGGCCGTCGACGACATCCTCGCGGTACTTGATCTTTCCCTGTCGTACCCATTCACCCATGGCCGCCAGGAATTCGCCGTAGCGGGAGCCGTAGTCCTCGAAAATGATGAAGCCCTGCATCCGGATGCGCCTGGTCAGCAAGGTGCGCATGAGCAGGCCCATGCGATCGGGGCCGGGCGGCAGGCCGGTGTCGTTGTACTGCGCGACCAGCCCGCACAGCGGCACGCGCGCCCGGGTGTTGAGCAACGGCAGCACCGCATCGAACACCGCGCCGCCGACGTTCTCGAAGTACACGTCGATGCCCTGGCGGCAGGCGGCCTCCAGTTGCTGGGGAAAATCCTCGGCGCGGTGGTCGGCGCAGGCATCGAAGCCCAGTTCGTCCACCACGTAACCGCACTTCTCGCCGCCGCCGGCGATACCCACCACGTGGCAGCCCTTGAGCTTGGCGATCTGGCCCACCACCGATCCCACCGCGCCGCTCGCCGCGGCCACCACCACCGTCTCGCCTGGCTTGGGCTCGCCGATGTCCAGCAGCCCCATGTAAGCCGTGAAGCCCGGCATGCCCAGCACGCCGAGCGCCAGCGAGGGACGTGCCATGCCCGGGTCCAGCCGGTGCAGGCCCTGGCCGCCCGACAACGCGTAGTCCTGCCAGCCACCGTAGGCCAGCACCAGGTCGCCGGCCTGCCAGTCCGGATGCCGGGAGGCCAGCACCCGCGCCACCGTGCCGCCGACCATCACGTCGCCCACCGCCACCGGCGCGGCATAGGACTCCGCGTCGCTCATGCGCCCGCGCATGTAGGGATCGAGCGAGAGATAGATGTTGCGCAGCAGCAGCTCGCCGTCGCCGGGGTCCGGGACTGGCCGCTCGGCCAGCGCGAAGTTGGCCGCGGTCGGCGCACCGACGGGGCGCGAAGCCAGGGTGACCTGGCGGTTGATGCGGGCAGGGGATGTCATGGCGGACCCACGTTGGCCTTGGGGATCGCACACCTTCGGACATGCGCCGTGGCGCCGGCGTGCAAAGTTGCCGCAGGCGCATTCCGCGTGCGTGCCAGACCAGCCACAGCCACGTCAGTTGGTTTGCCCTGCAGGAGCGCACCTGTGCGCGACCGCCATGCCCCGGTCGCCCGCAACCCTACAGGCCCACCGGATGCGCCGGACGCATGTCCCGGACCAACCATGCGTCCACTTGCCGGTGCCACTCGGCCAGCGCGTCGGCGTCCTCGTCGTCCACTTCCACGGTAGGGAACCCGGCCTGGGCGCCGCTGATCTGCAGCCAGGCGTGCAGGCGTCGTCCGAAGCCGCAGAACTCGCGGTAGCAGCGGTCACCGAGCGACAACAGGCCGTAATGCAGTCCACTCAGCGCGGCGGGTGTGCCCATGCGTTCACAGAACGCCTGCGCCATGTCCGGTGGATCGCCGTCGTAGGTGGTGCTGACGACCAGCAGTGCGCGCGGACGGGCGGCTAGCACTTCGGGTGTCAAGGCGTCGAACTCCAGCAACTGCACGGCCACGCCGGCGCGCCGCAGGCGTGCCGCGGTGTCACGCGCGTGGTGTTCGGCCACGCCGGTCTGGGTGGCGTAGGCGAGCAACAGCGACGGCCCGGGTGACGGTTCCTCCGCGGGCCGGGCGATCGCGATCCACGGCGGCGAAACCGCCGCACTCGCGGCGGCGATCCGCAGACTCACGCGTGAAATCCAGCCCATGCCACAAGGCTAGCGCCCGGGTTCCCCCGGCGCGCTGACCTGGGTCAGCCGGCGCGCTCCAGCCACCGCTTGCGGCCTTGCGACCGCCGCTCCGATCGCCCTGCGGACCCGAACCTACCCTAGGCTGGAAGGCGCATCGTGCCCGTGTCGATATAACGCTGGTGCCAGGACAACGCCTCGGTGAGCAACGAAGGCGATTGCTGCCCGTACGAATGCGCCCGCGCCCGTTCGAAATAGTCGGCCAGCGCCGGGCGGTAATCCGGATGCGCGCAGCGGTCGATGATCAGGCGCGCGCGCTGCTTGGGCGACAGCCCGCGCAGGTCGGCCAGCCCCTGCTCGGTCACGAGCACTTGCACGTCCTGCGGGATGTGATCGACGTGGCTGGCCTGCGGCACGATCGCCGAGATGCGCCCGTCCTTGGC
Source organism: Frateuria soli (assembly GCF_021117385.1). Taxonomy (GTDB): domain Bacteria; phylum Pseudomonadota; class Gammaproteobacteria; order Xanthomonadales; family Rhodanobacteraceae; genus Frateuria_A; species Frateuria_A soli. Next base: position 1,646,546 of record NZ_CP088252.1, on the reverse strand, counting down.
CGTGGAAGGCGTCATGAAGATCGAGATGTAGGCGTTGCGCGCGAAGTCGCCCGAGCCGCCGATGCCGTTCTGGATGCGCGAGCCCATCACGTGGGTGGAGTTGACGGCACCGTAGATGTCCGCCTCGATCAGCCCGTTCATGGCCAGGCAGCCGAGCCGGCGGATCACCTCCGGGTGATTGCTGATCTCCTGCGGCCGCAACAGGATGCGCTCGCGATAGCGCGCCACATCGGCATTGAACGCGGCCGCCGCCTCGGGACTCAGCGAGAAGCCGGTGGCCGAGATCACGCCCAGCCGGCCGGCGGCCAGCAGGTCGAGCATGCCGTCCTGGATCACTTCGGTGTACGCATTCATGCGCTCGAACGGACTGTCCAGCAACCCGCCGAGCACGGCGTTGGGGATGTTGCCCACACCCGACTGGATCGGCAGCAGCGCCGCCGGCAGGCGCCCGACCTTGACCTCGTGGCGCAGGAACTCGAGCAGGTGGCCGGCAATCGCGCGGGCGGCCGCGTCCGGCGCCTTGAACGGCAGGTTGCGGTCGGGCGCGTCGGTCTCCACCACCGCGACCACCTTGTCCGGATCACAGCGGAGGTAGGGCTCGCCAATGCGGTCGCCGGGCCGCACGATCGGGATCGGTACGCGGTTCGGCGGCAGCGCCGTGCCGTAGTAGATGTCGTGCATGCCCTCGAGCGCCGCGCTCTGCCAGCGGTTGACCTCCACGATCACCTGGCGCGCCTGGTCGATCCAGGTCTTGTTGTTGCCCACCGAGGAAGAGGGGATGAGTGCGCCATCGGCCGTGATGCCGCTGACTTCGATCACCGCCGTATCCAGCGGCCCCAGGAACCCCTGCCAGGCCATCGGCGCGACCTGGCTCAGGTGCAGGTCGAAGTACTCCATCCGGCCGGAGTTGATCTGCTCGCGCACCAGCGGGTCGGAGTTGTAGGGCAGGCGGAACTCGATGCCCTCGGCACGTGCCAGCGCGCCATCCAGCTCTGGCCCGGTCGATGCGCCCGTCCACACCCGCACCTGGAACGGTCGCCCGGCCGCGTGCTCGGCCTCGATGCGCGCGGCCAGTGCCATCGGCACCGCCTTGGGGTAGCCCGAACCGGTGAAGCCGCTCATGCCCACGGTGCTGTGCGGGGCGATGAAACGGGCGGCCGCTTCGGCCCCCATCACCTTCCCGCGCAAGCGCGCGCACCCGATCCGCTGCCCCTGGCTCATCTGGCCCTTCCCTTCCGCTTGTCAGTCTCCCGGGCAAGGCTACGCTGCCGTGCGCGGTGGAGACGTGTGTGCGACCAAGGGCCGCGCATGGACTTCCTTGTGGGCAAAGGCCACGGGCGCGATTACCATGCGGCGGCTTCGCGGCGCGAAGGCGTCGGCGGAGCCTTCCCCTGAACCGGACCGGCAGCGCCCCGACCCCAGCCGAACCGCCTGTCCCCGCGGGTTCAGGTCCGTCGCGCCGCCTTTCGGCGGTCTGTGGTAACAACACCGTTTCTTGACAAAATTGTGCGACAGGTGACGATTTGAACGACCGTATGATGGAGCAGGCCTCCCTTGGCGTGGCCGGGCTCGACGATGTCCTGAGCGGCGGCCTGACCCGGGGCTGCCTGTTCCTGCTGGAGGGTAGCCCGGGTACGGGCAAGACCACCCTGGGGTTGCAGTTCCTGCTCGCCGGCCGCGAGGCCGGCGAGCGGGTGCTCTACGTGACCATGTCCGAAACCGAGCAAGAGCTGCGCAACACCGCCGCTTCGCATGGCTGGTCGCTCGACGGCGTGGAGATTTTCGAACTGGTGCCGCCGGAAAACCTGCTGGACGAGGCCCAGCAGCAGAGCCTGCTGTACTCCTCCGACCTCGAGCTGGGCGAGACTACCAGCCGCATTTTCGAGGCGTTCGAGCGGCTGAACCCCGACCGGGTGGTGCTGGACAGCCTGGCGGAGATCCGGTTGCTGGCGCAGGGGTCCCTGCGCTACCGCCGCCAGGTGCTTTCGCTCAAGCACTATTTCGCGCGCACCCATGCCACGGTGCTGATGCTGGACGACCTGACCAGCGAGACCAACGACAAGACCGTGCACAGCGTGGCGCATGGCGTGCTGCGCCTGGAGGAGCTCTCGCCCGACTACGGCGCCGAGCGCCGGCGCCTGCGCGTGATCAAGTACCGGGGGCGGCAGTACCGCGGTGGCTACCACGATTTCGCCATTCGCAAGGGCGGTGTGCAGGTATTCCCGCGGCTGGTGTCCGGCGAGCACGGCGAATACTTCGTGCGCGACCGGCTGCCATGCCCGTCGCCCCAGTTCAGCGCCTTGCTCGGCGGCGGGATCGAGCGTGGCTCCAGCGTGCTGGTACTCGGTCCGGCCGGCACCGGCAAGTCGTTGCTCGTGCTCTCCTTCGCCGTCAGCGCGGTCGCGCGTGGCGAGCGCGCCGCTCTGTTCATCTTCGACGAGGAAAAGGCGCTCTTCATCCAGCGCGCGCTGGGCGTGGGCATCGACGTGCAGCAGATGATCGACAGCAACCAGCTGATCATCGAGCAGGTCGACGCCGCGCAGATGACGCCCGGGGAGTTCTCCAGCCGCGTGCGCGAGCACGTGGAAAAGGGGGTGCGCACCGTGGCGATCGACAGCCTCAACGGCTACCAGGCGGCCATGCCCCAGGAGCAGGCGCTGGTGCTGCACATCCACGAGCTGCTGCAGTTCCTCAACCGCAGCGCGATCACCACCTACCTGACCGTGGCCCAGCACGGCCTGGTCGGGGACATGAGGACGCCGGTGGACGTGACCTACCTTGCCGACACGGTCATCCTGCTGCGCTATTTCGAGGCGCTGGGACGGGTGCGGCGCGCGATCTCCGTGGTAAAGAAACGCGCCGGTGCGCATGAGGACACCATCCGCGAGTACCGCATCGATCGCGGCGGGTTCCTGCTGGGCGAGCCCTTGACCCAGTTCCAGGGGGTGCTGCGCGGCGTTCCCAACATCTCCGCGGACGATGCACGCGATCGCCTGCTGCCGGACCGACCGTGATCCCACACCTTTCCGAGCGCGCCCTCGTCCTGGCGCCCCACGGCCGCGATGCGCAGGTGGCCGCAGCAATCCTGGCCGAGGCGCGGATCCGTTCCGTCGCTTCGCCCTCGATCGAGGCGCTGGTGGCCGGCATGGCCGCCGGCGCCGGCTTCGCGGTGGTGACCGAGGAAAGCCTGCTGGAGGCCGACCTGCAGCCGCTCTCGGCCTGGCTGGAAGCACAGCCGGAGTGGTCCGACTTTCCGTTCATCCTGGTCACGCGCCGCGGCGGCATCGAGCGCAACCCGGGCTCCGCGCGCCTGCTCGCGGTGCTGGGCAACGTCACCTTCCTGGAACGACCCTTCCATCCGACCACGCTGGTGAGCCTTGCACAGTCGGCTTTGCGCGGTCGCCGCCGCCAATACGAGGCGCGAGCCCGCCTGGCCGAGCTGCACGACAGCGAGCAGCGTTTCCGCGCTGCCGTCCGGGCCGTGCAGGGCGTGCTGTGGACCAACAATGCGCAGGGCGAGATGGATGGCGAGCAGCCTGCCTGGGCGAACCTGACGGGCCAGGACGCGGCCGCCTACCGGGGACTGGGTTGGGTCAACGCCTTACACCCGGACGACGTGCAGCCGACCCTCGATGCCTGGCACGCCGCGCGCGAGGAACGGCGCATGTTCAAGTTCGAGCATCGCGTACGCACGCGGGAGGGCGGCTGGCTGATCTTCAGCGTGCGGGCCATTCCCACGTTCGACCGCTACGGGCACATCCGTGAGTGGGTGGGCGTCCATACCGACGTGACCGACCAGCGCGCCACCGAACAGTCCCTGCGCGAACTGACCGCCACGCTGGAGCAACGCGTGATCGAGGAGTCGGCCGCCCGCGAGGACGCGCTGGCCAAGCTGCACGAGGCGCAGAAGCTGGAAACCATTGGCCAGCTGACCGGCGGCGTGGCGCACGACTTCAACAACCTGCTGATGCCCATCACGGGCACCCTGGACATGCTGCATCGACGCGTCGGCGATGCCGACCCGCGCGCGGCCCGCCTGATCACCGGCGCCCTGCAATCGGCCGAGCGGGCCAAGATCCTGGTGCAGCGCCTGCTCGGTTTCGCGCGTCGGCAAACCCTGCAGACGCAGCCGGTGGAACTGGCGCACCTGCTCGAAGGCATGCACGACCTGATCAAGAGCTCGGTCGGTTCCACCATCATGGTGCGCACGGATTTCCCCGACAACCTGCCGCGGGTCCTGGCCGATCCGCATCAGCTGGAGCTGGCGATCCTCAACCTCTGCGTCAACGCCCGCGACGCCATGCCCGGCGGCGGCACGCTCACGATCGAGCTGGCCCGGATGGACGAAAGCAGCGCCGGACCGGAGCAGCACTCTCCCGGTGGCTACGTCCGCATGGCCGTCACCGACACGGGCGTGGGCATGGATCGGGAAACCCTGGCGCGCGCGGTCGAACCGTTCTTCTCCACCAAGGAAACCGGCCGAGGTACCGGCCTGGGGCTTTCCATGGTCCATGGCCTGGCCGGCCAGCTCGGCGGGCACTTTGCGATCGACAGCACGCCGGGCGTGGGCACGCGGGTGGCGCTGTGGCTGCCGGTAACCGCGGGCGCGCCGGTCGCGCTCAAACGCGACGCCGGCCGCGTACCGCCGCCGCAGCGGCCGCTCGACCTGATGCTGGTCGACGACGAGCAACTGGTTCGCGAAGGCACCGCGGCGATGCTGCGCGAACTGGGCCATCGGGTGGTCGAAGCCAGCAGCGCGGGCGAGGCGCTGGACAAGCTGCGCGAAGGGCTGCACGTGGACCTGATGGTCACCGACTACAAGATGCCGCGCATGGACGGCGCGGAGTTCGCGCGGCGCCTGCGTGCCTCCCGTCCGGACCTGCCGGTGCTGCTGATCACAGGTTACAGCGGCGATGCCGAAGGCACCCAGGGCCTCACGCGGCTGGGCAAGCCCTTCCGCCAGGCCGACATCGCCCTGGCCATCGAGCAACTCGTGCACGTCCAGCCGACGAAAGAGGTGGGTGCCAGGGCAATGCGTTGATTCTTCACGGTTTGTGCGCGCAGGCTTAACGTCAAGGTCTCAAGTCTTGCATTCGGGGTGGGGGTGCGGACGGATGGAAAGCCTGATCATCGCGGTACTGTCCAGGAAGCGGCCTCCCGCCGTCCTCGGCTATCTCGTATCCATCGCGCTGGTGCTTGCCGTTGCCTGGCTCGAGCACCTCTTTCCCTCCGCACTGCACCGCTACCTGCCGTTCCTGCTGGTGGTGTTCTTCGTGGCGTTGTTCTTCGGTCGCCCGCAGGGCCTTCTGGCAACATTGGTCAGCGCCGCGCTCGGCGACGGCGTTCCCGATTTCATGTTCACCGGCCGGGTGCCCGGGCCGGAAGAGGCGCTTTTCCTGGTGCTCTTCCTTGTGGTTGGCTCGGCCATGGCGCTGCTGATCGAGTCGCTGCGCTCGGTCGTCTGCAAGCTGATGGAGACCCAGGCCGAAACCTCGTTGCTGCTGGACGAACTGGCCCACCGCACGCGCAACGACCTGATGATGGTCGCCTCGGTGCTCGGGCTGCAGGCGATGCGCCAGACCGACCCGCATGCGCGCTCCGCGCTCGAGTCGGCGGTGGCGCGCGTGCGGGTGATTGCCGAGGCCCAGGAACGCCTGCGCAAATCCGGCAAGCACGGCAAGGTCGAAGTGGCCAGCTACCTGCGCGCGCTCGGCCACGGCCTGGCCGAACTGCTGCGCGACGTTCGCCCCATCACGGTGCGGGTGGAGGCCAGCCCCATGGACTTGGACGCCTCGGTAGCCGTGTCCATCGGGCTGATGACCAACGAACTGGTCACCAACGCGTTCAAGTACGCCTTCCCCGAGGGCCGGGGCGGCACAGTCCAGATCGTGCTTGAACGCGCCGGCGAGGGCATCGTCCTCAGCGTGCGGGACGACGGCATCGGTGCGCCGCCTGCGCGCAGGGACGGCCTGGGCACGCGCCTGGTGCGGCTGCTCGCGTCGCACCTGGGCGGCAGGGTCGAACCCGTGACCGTCGCGCAGGGCCACCGCGTCGACGTGCGGCTGCCGGTCAAGCCTGCCGCCGCGACCCCGGCGGTCAGCGCCCCCTCGTCATGAGGCGATGCCGGGTGAAGGCCGGACTCGCCCCAAGCCACCCGCCGCTCTCACGTCGACAGAGGGCCGCGGAGAGGGGCGGCTCGCCTAACGATCTGCTCCCTCTCCCCGTCGGGGAAAGGGCAGGGGTGAGGGCGGGCTCGCCTCAAACGACCTGCTCCCTCTCCCCGTCGGGAGAGGGCCGGGGTGAGGGCGGGCTCGCCTCAAACGATCTGCTCCCTCTCCCCGTCGGGGAGAGGACCGGGGTGAGGGGCCGGGGCTCGCCTCAAACGACGTGCTCCCTCTCCCCGTCGGGGAGAGGGCCGGGGTGAGGGGCCGGGGCTCGCCTCAAACGACCTGCTCCCTCTCCCCGTCGGGGAGAGGGCCGGGGTGAGGGGCCGGGGCTCGCCCGAAACCTCCCGAGAAAGGCCTAAGACCGTCGCCGCCGCCCCCGCAACCAGCGCCGGCAAGTACACGCTCGCAGGCAGGCCGGCGCAGGTTGTGCGGGTAGCGGCCGTGGCCGGCAGAACACCTGCGAGACCGGGGGCAATCCCGTGCGCGGCCCCATGCCCGGCCGCACGCTCAGTGCGCCTGTTGCGTCGTCGGCGCACGCTCCGCCTGCATCGGCCCGCGGAAACCGCCGGCCACCGACGCGGCCCGGCTGAAGGCCTCGCTCATCGCCGGCCCCGGAATCGCCAGCACCGTCTTGAGGTCCGTCACCCCGCCGGCAGCCTCGGCCACGATGGAAGAAACCGCCACGCCCTCGTCGGGTCCTTCGGAAATGATCAGGAAGTCGTACTCGCCAAAGGTCATGTAGTACCCAAGCAACTTGCCGCCACTGGCGGCAAACAGCTTCTCCACTTCCTTGGAACGGTCCTGCGGATGACCCACCATGCTGCGGATGGCCTCCGGCGTATAGCGGCCCTGGGTGATGAAGGTAGGCATGGTCGTGCTCCTCGTGGGTGGGGGAGCTGATGCTCCTACCCGTGGGCGAGGGGCTTTTGATGCAGGTCAAACACCCACGTCCATGGAACGCTCGCTGGCCTGGCGCCGCCGGCTCCCTCTACATCAGGACCAGTCAGACAACACCGCACGGCGTCTCAGCTTGCGAGATATGCATATTTCAGCATCACGCCTCCACAGAGCGAGGAGGCGGCACCATGGTTCGCGTATCTATCGCAGGCGAAGAGCGCTATCTGCGGGACGCTGATTCCGACTGGGTCACGCAACAGGTGGAGCGCCGTCGCAAGGATGGGCTGCCGGTGTGCGTAACCGTAGCAATTGACACGCCCGACCTCGCAATCACGCTCGCTACCCCCGAATGCGCTCGCGGAGGCGGTGGCCGTACTCCCACTTCGAGAGAGACCAGCGTCATTGAACTGTGGAATCAGATGGGTCTGAACCGGTCGGACTGGGCACCGGGCCATGTAGTCGCTTTCCTCAAGCGCCTGCGAGGTCTGCTATGACTATTACCTCACCGCAGTAAGTCATAGCCACGATTGCTCCTGCGTAGGTCAGTGTCTGCTCAGGCGCGCGCGGTCGCCTGAGCTGGGTCGTTTGCGTAGGATGCACGCACGCGTTGGACCACAGGGGGCCTTCGTGACGCCGTCAGACCGCCGTTTTGCGGCTCTGGTTGAGTATCACGCGTCCCCCATGTCTCAACGACCGCAGACCGGGGCGCGGTTCGCTCCCCATGAAGGAAGCGTCGCCAAGCATGAACCAGAGTTCTCTTTCCGCCCTCATCTGGGCCGTCGCCGACCTTTTGCGCGGCGACTTCAAACAATCCGAGTATGGGCGCGTGATCCTGCCGTTCACCGTGTTGCGCCGCCTGGATTGCGTACTGGCGCCAACCAAGCACAAGGTGCTGGCCGAAAAGAGCAAGCGCGAGGCGGCCGGGCTGGATCCGGACCCGTTCCTGCGCCGCGCGTCGGACGTGAAGTTCTATAACGCCTCCACGTTGGACCTGCCCACGCTCATGGGCGACCAGGACCACATCGAGTCCAACCTCACCAGCTACGTGCAGGGCTTCTCGCCCGAGGTGCGCGAGATCTTCGAGCGCTTCGACTTCGCCACCCAGGTCAACCGGCTGGCCAAGGTCGACCTGCTTTACCTGGTGACCGAGAAGTTCGCCAACGTCGACCTGCATCCCGATCGCGTCGACAACGTCCAGATGGGTCTGGTGTTCGAGGAGCTGATCCGCAAGTTCGCCGAGCTGTCCAACGAGACCGCCGGTGAGCACTTCACCCCGCGCGAAGTCATCCGCCTGATGGTCAACCTCATCTTCATCGAGGACGACGAAGTGCTCACCCCCGGCAACAACGTGGTGCGCACCCTCTACGATCCCACGGCCGGAACAGGCGGCATGCTCTCGGTGGCGGCGGAGTTCCTGCGCGACCACAACCCGGACGCGCGCCTGTCGCTGTTCGGCCAGGAGCTCAACGACGAGTCCTACGCCATCTGCAAGGCGGACATGCTGATCCGCGGGCAGGAGGTCACCAACCTGGTACCCGGCAACACGCTCAGCGACGACGGCCACGCCGCGCGCAAGTTCGACTACATGCTGTCCAACCCGCCGTTCGGCGTGGAGTGGAAGAAGGTCGAGAAGGTGGTGCGCAAGGAGCACGAGGGGAAGGGCTTCGACGGCCGCTTCGGCCCCGGCCTGCCGCGCGTGTCCGACGGCTCCATGTTGTTCCTGTTGCACCTGGTGTCCAAGATGCGCCCGGCGCTGGATGGCGGCGCCCGCTTCGGCATCGTGCTCAACGGCTCGCCGCTGTTCACCGGCGGCGCAGGCAGCGGCGAAAGCGAGATCCGCCGCTACCTGCTGGAGAACGACCTGGTGGAGGCCATCGTCGCCCTGCCCACCGACATGTTCTACAACACCGGCATCGCCACCTACGTGTGGGTGGTCTCCAACAAGAAGGAGCACGACCGCAGGGGCTACGTGCAGCTGATCGATGCCGGCAGCTTCTGGCAGAAGATGCGCAAGAGCCTCGGCTCCAAGCGCAAGGAAATGAGCGACGCGCACATCGAAGAAATCACCCGGCTGTTCGGCGAATTCCAGGAGGCGGAACTCGCCACCGTGTTCGACGCCGACGGCAAGGAAGTGGCGCGCACCATCATCGCCGCCGCCGAATTCGCCCCCGAACCGCCGCCCGGCGGCAAGGTGAAGGTGGCGCCGCTCGCGCGCATCTTCCGCAACGAGGCATTCGGTTACACCACCATCATCGTCGAGCGCCCGCTGCGCGACGAGCAGGGCAACGTGGTGCTGGGCCAAAAGGGTAAACAGAAGGGGAAGCCGCAGCCGGACAGCAGCCTGCGCGACACCGAGAACGTACCACTGGGAGAAGACATCCGGGCCTACTTCGAGCGCGAAGTACTGCCGCACGCCCCCGACGCCTGGATCGACGAGGCGAAGAGCAAGGTCGGCTACGAGATCCCCTTCAACCGCCACTTCTACGTGTTCGAGCCGCCGCGCCCGCTGCATGAGATCGACGAGGAACTGAAAGCCGTCTCGGCGCGGATCATGGCCATGCTGGGGGAGCTGGCCGAGTGACCGCGCAGCCGATCCCGCCCCGGCCCCACCGTGCGCACCTGCGCCCCCGAGCCCAGTCCCCATTCCTCCTCACCGTTAGCCCCACCGTCATGCCAGCGCACGCTGGCATCCAGCGCCTTGGCTCGTGGGGGTGGCGGTCGTGAGCTTGCCGCGTTATTCGGAATACAAAGACAGCAATATCGAATGGCTGGGAGAAGTGCCTGCGCACTGGGAAGTCGCACAGCTGAAGCGAGTTCTCGACATACAGAATGGCGCTGATCACAAGAGCATCGAGACCGATGATGGTTACCCGGTCATCGGCTCTGGTGGGCCGTTTGCCTATGCGTCGAAATTCATCTACGACGGCGAATCCGTGCTGCTCGGCCGAAAAGGGACAATTGATCGACCACTCCACGTGACCGGGAAGTTTTGGACTGTCGACACGATGTATTGGACAAAGATCAGTGCTGACGCCTGCGGGCGATTCTGCTACTACGCGGCGCTCACAATCCCGTTCGATTTTTACTCGACCAACACCGCGCTACCGAGCATGACTAAAGGCGTGCTGAGCGCGCATCCGATTGCGCTTCCGCCTTATGACGAGCAGCACGCCATCGCCACCTTCCTCGACCGCGAAACCGCCAAGATCGACGCCCTGATCGCCGAACAGGAAAAGCTGCTGGCGCTGCTGGCCGAAAAGCGCCAGGCCACCATCTCCCACGCCGTCACCCGCGGCCTCAACCCCAACGTCCCCATGAAGGACTCCGGCATTTCGTGGCTAGGCGCAGTGCCGGCGCACTGGGAAATGCGCAGACTCAAAGCGCTTTCGCCCGCAATCACGGTCGGAATCGTGGTGAATCCGAGCGATTACATTTCTGACGCGGGGTTGCCGTTCATTTATGGCGGGGATATCAGCGAAGGTCACATTTCAATAACAAGCTGCCGGCGTATCGACCCTTCCGACAGCGACAAGCAAGCCAAGACTCGGCTGAGTCCCGGGGACTTGTTAACTGTACGCGTGGGAGCACCCGGGGTGACCGCTGTCGTTCCCGAGGAGTGCGCTGGTGGCAACTGCGCTTCCGTGATGCTCATCAGGTCTGGCGGCTTCAACTCGAACTGGCTGTGCTACGCGATGAATAGCCGGATGGTCAGATATCAGGTCGAGGTGGTCCAGTACGGGGCTGCACAAGAGCAATTCAACATTGGTCATGCGGTCAATTTCTGGATCGCCACGCCGCCCCGGGAGGAGCAAGACACGTTGGCGGCAGGTATCGGTAAGGCCGTAGAACGCATCGACGCGCTCAAGGGTCAGGTTGAGCAAGCTATTGGATTGCTGCGCGAGCGGCGGAGTGCCCTTATCTCTGCCGCCGTTAGCGGAAAGGTCGACGTGCGCGAGTTTGCTTTGGAGGGGGAGGTCGCATGAGCCGGCCGATTTCGCGACAAGAAGTTATCGCCAGGCTCAAGGCGCGTGGATTCGAACCGAGTTCTACAAAAGAGCATGCCGAACAATGGGTCTCGCCGGATGGCGAATCGATCAATCTGAAGACAGGTGATCGCTTCCCGTTGGTCGCTCATCCTAGGCACGAAAACCATCTGTCTGATCTCCTGGCGATCAACGGGGTGCTGCGCGGCTCTGATCGCTACGCCCACAACAGCAACTTTTTGGGCTTCCCCAAGAGGATTCACACCGGGGGGAAGCCAATTGCTTACGGCTTGGATTTCGGGTTCGGCTCAGTCTCAGCTCTGGACCATTTCCTCGATTCGATAGCTGCAGTAAGAGGTGGTGGTTACGTCCCTGTGCCCGTGTTTGACAGTGAGGCACAGTCGTTTCTCGATGGCTTCATGGAGCCGGACAACCCGCAATTCGTCTATTGGCTTCCTCGATACATCCGGACACTTGATACCGTGGCGGACGCGCTTGAACAGCGGGCGCCAGAGGCGGTCTTCGATCTCATCTGGAGGACGTTCGACAACTCCGTGAGCAAGGCCGGTCCGGGTGTTCTCGACTTCGCATTGGTCGACCGTTTACGAGACCGCTTTGTTGCAATCACCTGGGAAATTCATGAGAACGGGGATGCGGCGCAGTTCGGTGAACTCGTGTCCCGCATGGAAGGGTGGCGCGAGCAGGGTGAGCTTCCGAAGGTGCCGCACCTCCTGCTTGCGCGCGCGTTTGCCGCCATTCATCCAGGCCGGTACCACACCACGGTTGCCATCGGGAAGCAGAACCAAGTTGTTCCTTGGTTTGTTCAACACACGGGGTTCGTGGTTCCCGAAGGAAATTGGGCCGCAAAGGCCGCCGCGCTGACGAAGCATCTGGACGGTTGCGGGGTACTCGCGAACGACCGCGAGCGCCGCAATATCTTTCCTTGGTATGTGTTTGATCAGCTGCGCGATGGCACAGGAAGAGTGCCATTCCGCCCTGGGCACACATCGCGCCAGGTATCGGGCGCGGCTCGGCAGTCCCAGGGCCACGCCATCGAGTATCGCCAGAACGTAATTCAGGATCGTTTGGTGCGGCGCCTGATCGATCAGTTCGGCCAGGACGCCGTGGCGACGGAGCACTCGACAGGTACTGGAGGGCGCGCCGACGCCTTGGTCCGACGGAAAGATGGTTCCTTGGATCTTTATGAGATCAAGCCCGCCCAGACGGCGCGGGAGGCTGTAAGGCAGGCGGTCGGACAATTGCTTGAATACGGATATCGCCGCGGGGGCTTGCAGCCTCAGACCTTGTGCGTGGTCTCCGATGCGGAGTTGGACGAATTGACGCGTGAGTATCTCGCAACGCTTGAGGCACGTTTTTCCCTCAAGCTGGGTTACCTGCGGGTTGCAAGCGGGAGTGAGGAGGACGATAGGGATGAGTGACATTCAGCTGTTCCGTTTGTCCCCCGTACGCGCTGTAGAGCTGTCAGGTCGTGCTGCTGCGATCGAAAAGCACCTGCAGTCCTTGATCGAAGCCCAGATGCCGACCTTCCTTGGCGTGCGCTTTCTCGCCAGCGAGTACGTCACCGGCAAGACCCACAAGGGCCGCATCGACTCGCTCGGGCTGGACGAGAACGGCTGCCCGGTGATCGTCGAGTACAAGCGCCACAGCAACGAGAACGTGATCAACCAGGGCCTGTTCTACCTGGACTGGCTGCTGGACCACCGGGCCGAGTTCCAGTGGCTGGTGATGGAAAAGCTCGGCAAGGACGTGGCCGGGCAGATCGACTGGTCCGGCACGCGCCTGCTGTGCATCGCCGCCGACTTCACCCGCTACGACCAGCACGCGGTGCAGCAGATCCCGCGCAATATCGAGCTGATCCGCTACAAGCTGTTCGGCGACGACCTGCTGCTGCTCGACCTGGTCAACAGCGTGAGCGTGGACGATGCGACCACCGCCAAGGCCGACGCGGCAAGCTCGACCACCACGGCAAAGGCCAAGCCGGTCGGCAAGGACAAGACGGCGGAGGAGCAGCTCAGCCAGGCGCAGCCCGTGATCAAGGAGCTCTACGCGGCCTTGTCCGGTTACCTGGTGGCGCTGGGCGACGACGTGCAGGAAAAGCACCTGAAGCTGTATGTCGCCTTCCGCCGCCTGAAGAACTTCGCCTGCGTGATCCCGTACCGGGACAAGCTACTGGTGATGCTGAAGCTGGACCCGGACACTGTGGCGCTGGAGAAGGGCTTCAGCCGCGACGTGCGCAACATCGGCACTTGGGGCACCGGCGATCTGGAGCTGTGCCTGCGGACCATGGCCGATTTCGAGCGGGCCAAGCCCTTGCTGGATCGCAGCTACGGTGAGAGCTGAGCTGGCGCGATCAAGAAGCTGAGGGCATGGGTGTTGCCGCATGGGCAACATTCGTTGCTGATCGGGCAACCGGGTTTAGCTGAGTGTTGGCCGCGCCGTTAATTTCAGTTGACGGGCCAAGTGAAATTAGGGCAACTCCGCCAGATGCTACGAGGATGGCCTTGCCGGGGCAGAACCCTTGCAGTGACGCGTTGATTTCGCGATATTCGCAATTCGCGAATTGCGAATAACGAGCCCGCGCCATGGAACTCAAACCTCAGGACCTGCTGGTGTTGCTCAAGGTGGCTGCCCACCCGGGCCAGCGCTGGACCTATGCCGCGCTGGGCGAGGCGCTGACGCTCAGCGCCTCGGAGGTGCACGCCAGCGTCAAGCGTGCGGTCGCGGCGGGTCTGGCGGTGGCGCGGGGACGCGGCGACTGGGCACCGGTGCGTCCGGCGCTGGCCGAGTTCGCCGTGCACGGCGTCCGCTACGTATGGCCGGCGCAGCCGGGGCCGGTCAAGCGCGGCGTGCCGACGTCGTTCGGCGTGGAGCCGTTGGCCGGGAAAATTTCCGCCGGGGCGGAGGAAGCGCCGGTGTGGGCCCACCCGGCAGGCAAGGCCAAGGGGCCGAGCCTGTCGCCGATCTACCGTTCGGCGCCGCAGGCCGCGCTGGTCGATCCCGCGCTGCATCGGCTGCTGGCCTTGCAGGACGCGATCCGCGCCGGTCGTGCGCGCGAGCGCTCGCTGGCGACGGACCTGTTGACGAAGGAGCTGGAGAGCTAGGGATGCGCAGGGACGATCCGAATTTGCCCACCCTGCGCACGATCGCGCAGGCGCTGGGCGACCTGAGGGAGCAGGTGGTGTTTCTTGGCGGCGCGGTGGCCGGCTTGCTGGTGACCGACCCGTTGGCCGAGGGCGTGCGCGCCACCCGCGACGTGGATGCAGTGGCGCAGGCCGGGCGGGCGCAGTTCCAGCGCCTGCAGCGCGAGCTGGCGCGCCGCGGCTTTCATGAGGACGCGGACAGCGGCGTGATCTGCCGCTGGATCCATCGCGCCTCCGGCGTGGTGTTCGACCTGATGCCGGAGAATCCGGACGTACTGGGCTTTGCCAACCGCTGGTATCCCTACGCCGTGGCGACCGCGCAGCCGGTGGCGCTGGGCGAGGGGCTGCACATCCGGCTGGCGACCGCCGTGGCGTTCGTGGCGACCAAGCTGGAGGCTTTTTCCAGTCGTGGGCGAGGGGATGTGCTCGCCAGCCACGACCTGGAAGACGTGCTGAATATCGTCGATGGTCGCGAGGAGCTGGTGCGAGAACTGGGGGAGGCGACGCCGGACGTGCGGCGTGCCATCGCGACGGCGTTTGCGGCATTGCTCGCGCGGCCTGGCCTTCTCGACGTGCTGCCGGGCCTGATCGCCGAGCCGGAGCGCGCGGACGTGGTGGCCGGTCGACTGCGTGCGATGGCGGAAGGGCGCGAAACGACAGGGGAAGGACGGGCATGAATCTGCATCGCGAACACCACTTCGAACGCGAGATCTGCGAGCACCTCGCCACCCATGGCTGGCTCTACGACGAGAGCGACGCCCAGCACTATGACCGCGCCCACGGGCTGTACCTGCCAGATCTGCTGGCGTGGATTGAAACCACCCAGCCCGAGAGCTGGGCGCGCCTGACCAAGGCGCACGGCCCGGCCACGGCGGAGCGCCTCGCCGAGCGCGTACGCAGGAACCTGGACGAGCGCGGCACGCTGGAGGTGCTGCGCCGGGGCGTGGAGATGATCGGGCTGAAGGCGCCGCTGGCGCTGGTGCAGTTCAAACCCGCGCTCGCGATGAATCCCGGGCTGGAGCAGCGCTACGCCGCCAACCGCCTGCGCGTGGTGCGTCAGGTAAAGCATTCACCCAACAATCCGCACGACGCACTGGACCTGGTGTTGTTCGTCAACGGCATCGCGGTGGCGACGGCGGAGCTGAAGTCCGATTTCACCCAGAGCGTGGGCGACGCGGTGGACCAGTACCGCTACGACCGGCATCCGCATCCCAAGGGTGGCGTGGCCGAGCCGCTGCTGTCCTTCCCGGGCGGGGCGCTGGTGCATTTCGCAGTAAGCCAGGCCGAGGCGATGATGACCACGAGGCTGGCTGGCAAGGACACGCGCTTCCTGCCGTTCAACCTGGGCCACGACGGCGGCGCCGGCAATCCGCCCAACCCGGCTGGCTTCGCCACCGCCTACCTGTGGGAGCAGGTGTGGGCGCGCGACAGTTGGCTGGAGATCCTGGGGCGCTACCTGATCGGCAAGCGCGACGACAAGAAACGCCTGACCAGCGTGATCTTTCCGCGCTACCACCAGCTGGATGCGACGCGGAAGCTGGTGGACGACGTGCGGGCGAACGGGCCGGGGCGCCGTTACCTCATCCAGCATTCGGCCGGCTCAGGCAAGACAAACTCCATCGCCTGGAGCGCGCACTTCCTCGCCGACCTGCACGATGCCGGGAACACCAAGCTGTTCGACAGCGTGCTGGTCGTATCCGACCGCAACGTGCTGGACGCGCAACTGCAGGAGGCCATCTTCGATTTCGAGCGCACGGCCGGGGTGGTGGAGACCATCACCAGCGAGCGTGGCAGCAAGAGCGAGCAGTTGAGCAAGGCTCTCAAGGCCGGCAAGAAGATCATTGTCTGCACCATCCAGACCTTCCCGTTTGCGCTGCAGGCGGTGCAGGAACTTGCCGCCACCGAGGGCAAGCGCTTCGCGGTGATCGCCGATGAGGCCCACAGCTCGCAGACGGGCGAATCCGCCGCCAAGCTCAAGCAGCTGTTGAGCGCGCAGGAGTGGGCGGAACTGCAGGACGGCGGCGAGGTGGATACCGAGACCATCCTTGAGGCCGGCATGGCAGCACGTGCCGGTGGCCAGCACGGGTTGACCTACGTGGCCTTCACCGCCACCCCCAAGGCCAAGACGCTGGAGCTGTTCGGCCGGCCAGGGCCGGACGGCCTGCCGCAACCGTTCCACGTGTACTCGATGCGCCAGGCGATCGAGGAGGGCTTTATCCTCGATGTGCTGCGCAACTACACGCCGTACAAGCTGGCGTTCCGGCTGGCCCACGAGGGCAGGGAGGTCGACCAGACCGAGGTCGAACGCAGTGCGGCAATGAAGGGGATCATGCAGTGGGTCCGCCTGCATCCCTACAACATCGCGGCGAAGGTACAGATCGTCGTCGAGCACTACCGCGACCACGTGCAGCCCCTGCTGGGTGGCCGGGCCAAGGCCATGGTGGTGGTCGGCAGCCGCAGGGAGGCGGTGCGCTGGCAGAAGGCGGTGCGCGAATACATCGCACGGCAGAATTACCCCCTGGGCGTGCTGGTGGCGTTCTCCGGCGAGGTGAACGATCCGGACAGCTACCCGCAGTCGGTGACCGAGGCCAGCGCGGACCTCAATCCGGGCCTGAAGGGGCGCGACATCCGCGATGCCTTCGCGCAGCCGGACTATCACCTGCTGCTGGTGGCCAACAAGTTCCAGACCGGCTTCGACCAGCCCCTGCTGTGCGGCATGTACGTGGACAAGCTGCTGGGCGGCATCCAGGCGGTGCAGACGCTGTCACGGCTCAACCGTGCGCATCCGGGCAAGGACACCACCTACATCCTGGACTTCGTCAACGACGCGGCCGAAATCCTCAAGGCCTTCAAGACCTACTACGCCACGGCCGAGCTGGAAGCGGCTACCGACCCGCACCTGGTGTTCGACCTGCGCGCCAAGCTCGATGCCAGCGGTCACTACGACGATTTCGAAGTGGAGCGGGTGGCGAAGATCGAGACCGACCCCGACGCCACGCAAGCCCAGTTGAGCGCCGCCATGGCGCCTGTGGCCGACCGCCTGCTCAAGCGCTATCGCGCCGCGCAGCTCGCGCGTGCCGATGCGATGGGCAGCGGCGACGAGCCGGTGGCCCAGGCGCAGAAAGACATCATGGACGCGCTGCAACTGTTCAAGGGCGACATGGGCGCCTACGTGCGGCTGTACGCCTTCCTGTCGCAGATGATCGACTACGGCAACACCGACATCGAGAAGCGCTTTCTCTTCTACAAGCGGCTCATCCCGCTGCTGGAGTTCGGGCGCGAGCGCGAGACGGTGGACCTCTCCAAGGTGGTGCTGACCCACCACACCCTGCGCAGCGCCGGACGCCAGTCGCTAAGCCTGAATTCCGATGGCAGTTACAAGCTGCCGCCCATCGATGCGTTGGGCAGTGGCTCGGTGCAGGACAAGGAAAAGTCGCTGCTCACCGAGATCATCGAACGGGTCAATGGCTTGTTCGAGGGCGACCTGACCGACGGTGACCAACTGCTTTACGTCAACGGCGTGATCAAGGGCAAGTTGCTGGAGAACGAAACGCTGGTGCAGCAGGCCAGCAGCAACAGCAAGGAACAGTTCGCCAACTCGCCTGACCTGAAGGATGCGCTGCTGAACGCGATCATCGATGCTCTCGACGCGCACTCCTTGATGAGCGGTCAGGCGCTCGGGTCGGAGCGGGTACGTAACGGATTGAAGGACATCCTGCTCGGGCCGGGACAGTTGTATGAGTCCTTGCGTTCTACCGGCGCAGCCAGGCTTGCTGGCTAGGCTGTCTTGCTGGTGCCGCAGAGCGTCGTCGCCTCTGCGGGCGTGGATCAGCATCGCTGCGCTTGAAAGCCGCCGAAGCATGCCTTGAATGGCCGCTTCGGCGGACGGGTTCAGAGCCCGTTGTTCGCGGCGGCCTGGTCGAACTGCTTCAGGTAGTCCTTGAACGCGCGCTCGTAAGCCAGCTGCCAGTTCGCGTCGCGGGCCACCTGGATCGCGTTGTAGCCGTAGCCTTTCACGTCAAGCTGGCGTTTGCCCTTGGGATCGGCGATGTCCAGCAGGGTTTCGACGCGCGCCTCGATGCTGGCACTCCACATGCCCGGGGTGAACCAGGCCCAGAACTGGCGGATATCCACGCTGACGTGCGGCGCGTCCGAGGGAGCCGCATCCGATGGCACCACACTGTACCCACGCGAGGCCAGGGCGTTGACCACGAGTTCCCGTGTCAGTGACTCGACGTTGCCGGACTGCAGCAGGATGTCGCCGAAAGCATGGCCGAAGCCGCCACGCTTGCGGGCGATGGCCTGCTTGCGCTGTTCGGCGTCCAGCCGGTAGCCCGCGCCTTTCTTCAGCGAGGGCGTGCTGGGATCGTTCGGGTCGGCTTCGAACGTGCGCGCATCGCGCACCGCGTCGATAACGATGGGCTTGCCCCCGCTGACCACGGCCGAACCCGGGGAGGGCACGTCAAGCGTAAGCCGCGAGCGTGAGGTGGCGCAGCCGGAGAGCACGGCCAGCGCGAAGGTGATGGTCAAGCCACGAGCGAGATACTTCATTTCTTCCCCTTTTGTTGTTGCGAAACGATGTGCTAGCGCGGACGGGGACGTAGGCGAACGGACCTGCGCTCACTTGCAGCTCGAGCGAACGCCAGCACAGGCGCGTGTAGCACCTGAAGCTCTGCGCTCGCGATCCCCTGTTCCATCGACTGAGTGCCTGGCAAGCATACCCCGGGGGTAGGGAGCACCCCAGCGCCCCCATGACTTCCGGCCGTGTCCGCCCACCGCCCACTCAGGCAACACTCGCGCGGCTCTGTGCCGTTCGTCACCCCCGTGGTGGCGCCGGCGCGCCCCACGGCTCCGCTCAACCCACAAGGACCCCTATGCGCCGTCATCTCTCCACCGCAATCTGCCTGGCCCTGGCCGGGCTTTCCATGGCTCCGCTGGGGGTCGCTTCGGCGGCCGAGGTGCGGGAGGCGACGACGCAGTTGCCGCGTGGGGTGGTGCCTTCGCATTACGACGTGGCGGTGACGCCGCATGCGGACAAGCTGTCGTTCGACGGGCAGGTGACGATCACGCTGGCGGTGGTCAAGCCGACCCGCTCGATCACGCTCAACGCCGCGGACCTGACCTTCTCCAAGGCGTCGCTGACGGCGGAGAAGGGCAAGATGGCGTTCGGCGCGCCGAAGATCTCGGTGGACGGGAAGGCGCAGACCGCCACCTTCACCTTCGACCATCCGATCCCCGCCGGCACCTACCGCCTGGCGCTGACCTACACCGGCAAGATCGGCACGCAGGCCAACGGCATCTTCGCGCTGGACTACGACACCAAGGCCGGCAAGAAGCGCGCGCTGTACACGCAGTTCGAGAACTCCGACGCGCGCCGCTTCATCCCCTCGTGGGACGAGCCGAACTACAAGGCGACCTTCACCCTGACCGCCACGGTGCCGTCGGGCGAGATGGCGGTGAGCAACATGCCGATCGCCTCGAAGAAGGATCTCGGCAACGGCATGACCGAAGTGCGCTTCGGGCAGTCGCCGAAGATGTCGACCTACCTCTTGTTCTTCGGCCTGGGCGATTTCGAGCGCGCGACGCTGAATGCCGAAGGCACCGAGATCGGGGTGATCACCCAGAAGGGCATGATCGACCAGGCGCAGTTCGCGCTGGATTCGTCCAAGCGGGTGCTGAAGGAATACAACGACTACTTCGGCGTGCCGTACCCGCTGCCCAAGCTGGACAACATCGCGGCTCCGGGCCAGAGCCAGTTCTTCTCGGCGATGGAGAACTGGGGCGCGATCTTCACCTTCGAATACTCGCTGCTGATGAACCCGCACATCTCCACCCAGCGGGACAAGGAGCGCGTGTTCAACGTCGCCGCGCACGAGATGGCGCACCAGTGGTTCGGCGACCTTGTCACCATGAACTGGTGGGACGACCTGTGGCTCAACGAGGGTTTCGCCTCGTGGATGGCCGCCCGCACCACGCAGAAGCTGCATCCGGAATGGCACACCGAGCTGGATGCCGTCGGCGTGCGCGAAGGCGCCATGTCGCAGGACTCGGTGGCCACCACGCACCCGGTGGTGCAGCACGTGGAGACGGTGGAGCAGGCGAGCCAGGCGTTCGATGCGATCACCTATTCCAAGGGCGAGGCGGTGATCCACATGCTGGAAGGCTACGTGGGCGAGGAAGCCTGGCGGACCGGCGTGCGCAACTACATCAAGGCGCACGCGTACGGCAACACGGTGTCCGACGACCTGTGGAAGTCCGTGCAGGCCGCGGCCGGCAAGCCGATCACGCAGATCGCGCACGACTTCACGCTGCAGCCGGGCATTCCGATGATCGAGGTGCGCGCGGCGGCCTGCTCCAACGGCAAGACCACGATCGCGCTGCGCCAGGGTGAGTTCACCCGTGACCGGCCGGAGAAGAAGCCGCTGCGCTGGCACGTGCCGGTGATCGCGAAAACGGTCGGTGGCGAGACGGTGCGCACCGTGGTCGACGGCAAGGCCACGCTGACCGTGCCCGGCTGCGGCCCGGTGCTGGTCAACGCCGGCCAGACCGGCTACTACCGCACGCTCTACGCGCAGAACAACTTCGACGCGCTGAAGAACCAGTTCGCCAAGCTCGCCCCGATCGACCAGCTCGGCCTGCTGGGTGACACCTGGGCGCTGGGCATGGCCGGCAACGAGCCGGTGTCCAACGTGCTGGCGCTGATCACCGCCACGCCGGCCGATGCCGATCCGCAGGTGTGGTCGGAGGTGGCCGGCTACCTGTCCGCGCTGGACAACTACTACCGCGGCGACCAGGCCCGCCAGCAGCGCCTGCGCACGTTCGCGCTGGGCCAGCTGCAGCCGGTGTTCGCCAAGATCGGCTGGGAGGCCAAACCCGGCGAGAGCGCGCCGACCGCCAACCTGCGCCAGACGCTCATCGGCGTGATGGCGAGCCTGGGTGATGCGCAGGTGATCGGCGAGGCCCGTCGCCGCTTCGCCGCGCAGAAGACCGATCCCGATGCGGTGCCGGTGGCGCTGCGCAAGACCATCACCGCGATCGTCGCGCAGAAGGCCGATACCGCGACCTGGGACCAGCTCCATGCCCAGGCCCAGGCGGAAACCACGCCGCTGATCAAGGACCAGCTCTACAGCATGCTCTCGATCCCGGAGAACGATGCGCTGGCGCAGCGTGCGCTGGACCTCGCGCTCACCAGCGAGCCGGGTGCGACCAACAGCGCGGGGATGATCCGCGCGGTCGGCTACCACCATCCGGAGATGGCCTTCGACTTCGCCGTGGCGCACCGCGAGCAGGTCGACAAGCTGGTCGATTCGACCTCCAGCAGCCGCTACTACCCCGCGCTGGGCGCCAGCTCGACCAAGCCGGAGATGATCGAGAAGATCCAGGACTTCGCGCAGAAGTACATCGCGCCGACCTCGCGCCGCGTGGCCAGGCAGGTGGTGGCGAACATCAAGTACCGCATGATGATCCGCCAGGAACGCCTGCCGGAGATCGACGCGTGGCTGGACAAGCACGCCGGCTGATCCGGGCTGGACTGCTGAAGGAAGAGGCCCCGCACTGCGGGGCCTTTTTTTCCGGCGTATCCGGGGAGGGCCGGCCACGCTGGCGATCGCGGCGCGAGGGTGGACTTCGACTGCGCCGGGGCGCTGCCCGGAGCTTGCGCGAACTAGCGCGGGACCTACCGCGGGAGCCGGTTTGCGGGTGATGCCCTTGCCCGTTCGCAGCAGGGCATGGTGATTGCCCTCAAGCCGGCGCTTTCGTCAGTGAAACGGCGGTGATGTGACTTCCGGCCCTTGGGCGTCCGCGCACATCGGGTACCCTGCGCACGCCGCGCGGAGGTCATGCCGAAGCGCGGCGGCGGACAGTCCTGGCGTGGCGTTGGATGCTGCGGTGGCGCTGTCCGTACGAACCCGTGGGCGCAACGCCAAACCCCTGGCGGCCCATGGTTCTCCCACATCGAAAAAACCAAAAAGGAAAATCCCATGAAGAATCAGCAATCGATTCGCCGTGGTCTGTCCGTGCGTTCGTTCGCGATGGCCGCGGCCGTCGCAGTCTTCGGCATGGCCGGCTCCGCTGCCCACGCCCAGGCCACCGCCGGCGAAGTGTTCGGCAACGCGCCGGCCGGCAGCAGCATCCTGGCCAAGAGCACGACCACCGGCACCCAGCGCGAGGTCAAAGTCGACGAGAAGGGTCGCTATGCGATCCGTGCGCTGCCGATCGGCGTCTACACGGTGACGCTGTCGGAGAACGGCCAGCCGGTCGCCAAGCACCTGAACGTGCCGGTGGTCGTGGGTCGTGGCATCAAGGTGGACTTCGACGGTCAGGCGACCGCCGCGGGCCAGCAGTAAGACCCAGTCGGGCGCCGAGGCGTCCGGCGAAACGAAAAAGCCAGCGCCGGGAGGCGCTGGCTTTTTTCGTGGGGAGACCCTCGGGCGCGGCCCTGGTCGTGGTGGTGGTCCCCGCAGGGCGACCGCGCCGGAGCGCGCTACCCGGGAAGGGGCGCCTCCCGTTCGCGGGAGGAGCCGGACCGTCAGAGCGCCTCGAAGATGCCCGCCGCGCCCATGCCCGTGCCGATGCACATGGTCACCATGCCGTACTTCTGCTTGTGCCGGCGCAGGCCGTGCACCAGCGTGGCCACGCGCACCGCGCCGGTGGCGCCCAGCGGGTGGCCCAGCGCGATGGCGCCGCCCAGCGGGTTGACCCTGGCCGGGTCGAGCTCGAGGTCCTTCATCACCGCCAGCGCCTGCGCGGCGAAGGCCTCGTTGAGTTCGATCCAGTCGAGCTGGTCGCGGCTGATGCCGGTGCGCTTGAGCGCCAGCGGGATGGCTTCCTTCGGACCGATGCCCATCACTTCCGGCGGCACGCCGGCGACGGCGAAACCGACGAAGCGGGCGAGCGGCTGCAGGTTGTATTCCCTGATCGCCTTCTCGCTGGCGATCAGCACGGCGCCTGCGCCATCGGACATCTGGCTGGAGTTGCCCGCGGTGACGGTGCCGCCGAACTGGCCGTTGCGGAAGACCGGCTTGAGCCTGGCCAGCACCTCGGGCGTGCTGCCCGCGCGCGGACCCTCGTCCTGGCTGATCACGCGGCTGTCGGTGACGATCGTGTCGTTCGCAAGGTCCGGGTAGTGGTCGTCGAGCTGGAACGGGGTGATCTCGTCCTTGAACTCGCCCGCGGCCTGGGCCGCCAGGGCGCGCTCGTGGCTGCGCGCGGCGAAGGCGTCCTGCTCCTCGCGGCTGACCTTCCACTGCTTGGCGACGTTCTCGGCGGTGATGCCCATGCCGTAGGCGATGCCGATGTGCTCGTTGTCGAAGATCGCCGGGTTCATGGCGACCTTGTGACCCATCATCGGCACCATGCTCATGCTTTCGGTGCCGCCGGCGAGCATCAGGTCGGCCTCGCCGAGGCGAATGGCATCGGCGGCATAGGCCACGGCCTGCAGGCCGGACGAGCAGAAGCGGTTGATGGTCACGCCCGGCACGGTGTGCGGCAGGCCGGCGAGCAGCACGCCGATGCGCGCCACGTTCATGCCTTGCTCGGCCTCGGGCATCGCGCAGCCGATCACGGCGTCGCCGATGCGTTGCGGATCGATGCCCGGCGCCTGCGCCATCACGGCGCGGATCACGTGGGCGAGCATGTCGTCAGGGCGGGTGTTCTTGAACACGCCGCGCGGCGCCTTGCCGACCGGCGTGCGGGTGGCGGCAACGATGTAGGCGTCCTGGATTTGCTTGGTCATTGTGGCTTTCTCCGGAAGCCGGGATTGGGGAGTCGGGATTCGTGATTCGTCAAAGCACTTCGACGTCATCCCGCGTTTCCCGCCAACCCGGCGCTCCAATAGTGTTTTGGCTACATGCTGTCGGAATGCGTGGGCTTGCCAGCTCTTCGAATCCCGAATCCCAAATCTCGAATCCCGTACCGCCTCAATTCCTGAGCGGCTTCCCCGTCGTCATCGTGTGGGCGATGCGGGCCTGGGTCTTCTCGGTCTTCGCCAGCTCCACGAAGTGCCTGCGCTCGAGCTTGAGCAGCCAGGCCTCGTCGACCAGCGAGCCACGCTCGATGCCGCCGCCGCAGAGCGTGTCGGAGATGCGGCTGGCGATCGCCACGTCATGCTCGGAAGCGAAGTAGCCGGCCTGCAGGTTGACCAGCGAGGCCTTGAAGGTCGCCGTGCCGGTGTCGCCGGCGACCGGGATCGCGCGGGCGGGCAGGGGCGGGCGCCAGCCGCTTTCGGCCAGCGCGGTGGCGACCGATTTGGCCACGTGCAGCAACTCGTAAGCGTTGAAAACGACGATGTCGGAGTCGCGCAGCAGGCCGAGCTGCTTCGCTTCCAGTGCGCTGCCGGAGACCTTGGCCATCGCCACGGTCTCGAACACCTTCTTGAGCGACTCGAACGGATCGGCCGGGTTGGCGTTCGCGGCGCGCACCGCCAGTTCCTTCAGGCCGCCGCCGGCCGGCAGCAGGCCGACGCCCGCCTCGACCAGGCCGATGTAGCTTTCCAGCGCGGCCACGGTGCGGGCCGAGTGCATCTGGAACTCGCAGCCGCCGCCGAGGCACAGGCCGCGCACGGCGGCGACCACGGGAACGAGCGAATGCTTGATGCGCATGCTGGTGCGCTGGAAGTTTTCGACCATCGACTCGAACGCGTCGAACTTGCCGTCCTTCAGCAGGCCCAGCGCACCCTTCAGGTCCGCACCGGCGGAGAACGGCTCGCTGGCCTGCCAGATCACCATCGCCTTGAACTTCTCTTCGGCGATGCCGATGGCGTGCTGGATGCCGTCGAGCACGTGGTCGTTGACCGTGTGCATCTTGGTCTTGAACGAGAGGATGCCTACGCCGTCGTCGCCCAGCGTCCACAGCCGCACGCCGTCGTTCTCCCACACGGTGGTGCCCTGGTCGAACTTCTCGCCAAGGATCGCGTCGGGGAAGAGCTGGCGCGCGTAGACCGGGTGCGTCGAGCGCGGCTTGTAGCTGTTGGACGCGGCGGACCAGGAGCCCTCGCTGACGTGCACGCCGTTGCGCCCGTCGGTGACCCAGGCCGGGAGCGGGGCATCACTCATCGCCTTGCCGGCGGCGATGTCCTCGGCGATCCAGCCGGCGACCTGCTGCCAGCCGGCGGCCTGCCAGGTCTCGAACGGCCCAAGCTTCCAGCCGTAACCCCAACGGATGGCGAAGTCGACGTCGCGCGCGGTATCGGCGATATCGGCCAGGTGGTAGGCGGTGTAGTGGAACAGGTCGCGGAAGATCGCCCACAGGAACTGTGCCTGCGGATCGCTGGACGCGCGCAGCCTGGCGAACTTTTCGGCCGGGTTCTTGATGGCGAGGATGGCGGCCACCTCATCCGAGGCCTTCTGTTCGGAGGGCACGTAGTCGCGCTTGGTTGGGTCGAGGACGAGGATGTCCTTGCCGACCTTCTTGTAGAAGCCGGCACCGGTCTTCTGGCCGAGCGCGCCGGCATCGATCAGCCCCTGGAGCACGGCGGGTGTCTTGAAGTACTTGTGCCACGGATCGTCGGCCAGCGTGTCACCCATGGTCTTGATCACGTGCGCCATGGTGTCCAGGCCGACCACGTCGGCGGTGCGGTAGGTGGCGCTCTTGGGGCGGCCGATCGCAGGCCCGGTTAGCGCATCGACCGTGTCGAAGCCGAGCTTGAACTGTTCGGTGTGGTGCATGGTCGCCAGCATCGAGAACACGCCGATGCGGTTGCCGATGAAGTTGGGCGTGTCCTTGGCGATGACCACGCCTTTTCCGACCGTCGTGGCGAGGAAGGCTTCCAGGCCTTCGATCACGCTGGCATCGGTCAGGCGGGTCGGGATCAGCTCGACCAGGTGCATGTAGCGCGGCGGGTTGAAGAAGTGCACGCCGCAGAAGCGGTGGCGCATTTCCTCCGGCAGGGCCTCGGCCAGCGTGTTGATCGACAGGCCGGACGTGTTGGAGGCGATCACCGCAGTCCTGGACAGGTGCGGGGCGATCTTCCGGTAGAGATCCAGCTTCCAGTCCATCCGCTCGGCGATCGCCTCGATCACCAGGTCCACTTCCTTCAGGTGGTCCAGGTCCTCGTCGTAGTTGGCCGGGATGATCGCCGAGGCCAGGTTCCTGTCCGCCAGCGGCGCGGGCGAGAGCTTCTTGAGGTTCTCGATGGCCTTGAGCGCGATGCCGCTCCTGGGGCCTTCCTTGGCGGGCAGGTCGAACAGCACGGTTTCGACACCGGCGTTGGTCAGGTGCGCGGCGATCTGCGCGCCCATGACGCCGGCGCCCAGCACGGCGGCCTTGCGGATGCGTAGTGTTGCGGGCATTGGCTTCTCCAGGGGATGCGGACAGCGAAACGGAAAGAGGCTAGGCAGCCGGTCGTGGCCGGCCGGTGAGGTCGGAAAGGAATCAGGGATGGCTCAGGCCGGCGCTCGCGAAGCGGACCAGGTGCGCGATCGTCTGCTCGCGGTGGGCCGCTTCGCTGACGTCACCTTTGCGCTGGATCATGCCGAAGCCGGACATCGCATGGGTCAGCGCGCCGGTGACCAGATCGATGCGCCAGTACAGCTCCTCGCGGCTGAGCCCGGGCAGCAGGCGGGCAAACTCGGCGGTGAACTGGCGCATGACGTGGCCGTAGTTCTCGGACATGAACTGGCGCAGGTGATCGTCGTGCTCGGCGAAGGCGCGGGCCAGCACGCGCATGAACAGGGAGCCGCTGCCGTCGCCCGAAAGCGACAGGGCAGGGCGGATGAAGGCATCCAGCACGTCTTCGAGCGTGGCATCGGGATCGCCGGCGACCTTCGACAGGGCCGCCAGTCGGTGTGCGTTCAGCGTATCGAGACGGCGGCGGAACACCTCTTCGACCAGCTTGTCCTTGGATCCGAAGTGGTAGTTGACTGCCGCGAGGTTGACGCCGGCAGCCGCCGTCAATTGGCGCAGCGACGCGCCATCGAAGCCGCGTTGGGCGAACAGCACCTCGGCGGCGGCGAGGATGCGTTCCTTGGTCGAGGCGGAACTGTTCACGCGTGGGCTCGCTCGCAGGGGCAGGAATCAAACGATCGTTTGAGCATACGCGCGGGGCTTCCGGCCCGTCAAACGGCCGTTTGCTTCACGCCGGGTCCGCTTGCGATCAGGCTAGAATCTGTCAAACTTTCGTGAGCTAAATCCGCATTTCGTGTCGGATTTAGTCCTACATTGATCGGCAAGCCAGCCGACAGCCCACTCAGATACCAGTTTCCCGGAGCAGACCCATGGCGCTGGAGCGCACCCTTTCCATCATCAAGCCCGACGCCGTCGCCAAGAACGTGATCGGCCAGATCTACTCCCGTTTCGAGCAGGCCGGCCTGAAGGTCATCGCCGCGAAGATGAAGCAGCTCTCCCGCAAGGAGGCCGAAGGCTTCTACGCGGTGCACAAGGAGCGCCCGTTCTTCAACGCGCTGGTCGAATTCATGATCTCCGGCCCGGTGATGATCCAGGTGCTGCAGGGCGAGAACGCCATCGCGAAGAACCGCGAGCTGATGGGCGCCACCAACCCGAAGGACGCCGCGCCGGGCACGATCCGCGCCGACTTTGCCGACTCGATCGACGCCAACGCGGTGCACGGCTCCGATGCCGCCGAGACCGCCAAGGTGGAGATCGCCTACTTCTTTGCGGAGACGGAAGTCTCCCCCAGGTAACTTGTGCGCTCATCCATGAGCGCGAAGGGCAAAAAGCGGCCAGCCATGGCCGCACTCTCAAAATGAACCAGGTCACTTCCACCCAATCCGACCCGAACGTCGCAAGCGAAAAGGTCAACCTGCTCGATTTCGATCGCCAGGGGCTGCGTGATTTCTTCGCGCAGCTCGGCGAGAAGCCGTATCGCGCCGAGCAGGTGATGAAGTGGATCTATCACCGCCTGGAAGACGACTTCGGCAAGATGACCGACGTGGGCAAGGCGCTGCGCGCCAAGCTCGAGGCCTCGTGCTACGTCGGTCCGCCGAAGACGCTGTTCGACAAGGCCGCCGCCGACGGCACGCACAAGTGGTTGCTGGGCATGGATGGCGGCAACGCCATCGAGGCGGTCTACATTCCGGAGCCGACCCGCGGCACGCTTTGCGTGTCCTCGCAGGTCGGCTGCGGCCTCAACTGCCAGTTCTGCTCCACCGCCACGCAGGGCTTCAACCGCAACCTCGCCGCGTCCGAGGTGATCGGCCAGGTCTGGGTGGCCGCCAAGCACCTGGGCAACGTGACCCACCAGAACCGCCGCATCACCAACGTGGTGATGATGGGCATGGGCGAGCCGCTGCTGAACTTCGACAACGTGGTTACGGCGATGAGCCTGATGCGCGACGACCTGGGTTTCGGCCTGGCGTCCAAGCGCGTGACGCTTTCCACCGCCGGCCTGGTGCCGATGATCGACAAGCTGTCCGAGGCGATCGACGTGTCGCTTGCCGTCTCGCTGCACGCGGCCAATGACGAGCTGCGCACCGAGCTGGTGCCGCTCAACAAGCGCTACCCGATCGCCGAGCTGATGGGCGCCTGCCTGCGCTGGATCGAGCGTCGTCCGCGTACCTCGATCACCTTCGAATACACCCTGATGAAGGGCGTGAACGACCAGCCCGAGCATGCGAAGCAGCTGATCAAGCTGATGCGCAAGCTGCCGACCGGCAGCGCCAAGGTGAACCTGATCCCGTTCAATCCGTTCCCCGGCACTCGCTTCGAGCGCTCGGACGTCGAGACCATCCGCGCGTTCCAGACGCAGCTGCTCAATGCGAACGTCCTCACCATGCTGCGCCGTACCCGCGGCGACGACATCGACGCCGCCTGCGGCCAGTTGAAGGGCCAGGTGCTGGACCGCACGCGCCGGCAGGCCGAATTCCGTAAGCGCCTTGACCAGGGACTAGGAGTCGCGCATGCGCCATGAACGCTGGACGGGGGCAGCACTGGCACTCATGCTGGCAGGATGCGTCACCACGACCACCGAGGAAGGCAGCCTCGGTCGGATGCCGCGCACCAGCCAGAGCCAGGAAGCGCAGGACGCGGCGCGCATCCACACCGAGCTCGGCCAGCAGTACATGGCCAACGGCGATCTCAAGACCGCGCTGGAAAAGCTCAACAGGGCGCTCCAGTTCGACGACGACTACGCCCCGGCGCACACCGTGCTCGCGGTGCTCGACGAGCGCATCAACCGCCCCGCCCAGGCTGAGCAGCATTACCGCCGCGCAGCCCAGCTGGAACCTGACAAGGGCATGCCGAACAACAACCTGGGCACGTTCCTGTGTCGCATCGGCAAGGGCGCCGAAGCGCTCAGGTACTTCGACACGGCGCTGAGGGACCCGTTCTACCAGACGCCGGACGTGGCGCTGACCAACAAGGGCATCTGCCAGTTGCGCATGAACGACCTGGCCGGCGCCCAGGCGAGCCTGCGCAGGGCGCTGGACGCCAACCCGCAGAACGGCGATGCGCTGCTGCACCTGGCCAGGGCCCTGTACCTGAACAACGATGCGTTCCGCGCGCGCGCGTTCATCCAGCGCTTCGACGCGTTGGGACAGCCTAGCGCCGACGCACTCAAGCTCGGCTTCGACATCGAAAACCGGTTGGGCAACACGGATGCTGCCCAAAACTACCGCAGGCGACTGCAGAGCCAGTTCCCGGATTCGGAGCAGGCCCACGCCCTCGACGCACCCGCTAGCCCATGACCTTCCAGCAGTCCAATCCCGGCCATCGCGCGATTGATCTGTTCGCCGTCGCGGCGATCACGGATGGCCCGTCGAACGACCAGTCCCCCAGTTTCGGTAGCCGCCTGCGCGCCGCACGCCAGGCGCGTGGCCTCGACCTCGACGCCTGCGCGCACGTGCTCAAGCTTCCTGCGCGCGTGCTGCGCCAGCTGGAGAGCAACCAGCGCGAAGGCATCGACTACGCCGTCTACCTGGCCAGTTACATCACCAAGTACGCCCGCCACCTGGGCATGGACGAGGACGCCATCCAGGCGGAACTGGCGAGTCTCAAGCGCGCCGAACCGACGCTGGTGGCCACCGGCGGCATGTCGCATTCGCGCTACCTGCTCGAACGCTACGCGACGGCCGCGACCTACGTGGTGCTGACCGCGGTGATCGTGGTGCCGATGGTGTGGCTGGGCGTGCGCGGCACGCTCGACCGTGACCTCAGCCACCTGGCGCCGCTGGACGCCACGCCGGTCGCCCAGCAGGACGCCCCGGCGCAGTTCGCAAGCGACAGCACCAGGACCGGCGCGGCGACCACCGCGAGCAAGCCGGCCGTCTCGCCGGCCGAGGATCAGCCGCTGATGGCGTCGATGGCGCCATTTCCCGGCCTGGACGGTGGCAGCCTGACCGCCGCCAAGCCCCAGGCCGCCACCACCGCGCCGGCCCCGGTGGCCGCGGTGCCGGGCGGACACAGCGTGAGCCTTACGCTGGCCGAGGCCAGTTGGGTCGAAGTGGTCGCCGCAGACGGCTCGCGGCTGGAATACGGACTGTTGCCGGCCGGCGCCAGCAAGACCTGGAACAGCGCGCAGCCGCTGGACGTGCGCATCGGCAATGCCGGCGGCGCCAAGGTCAGCATCGATGGCCAGCCGCTGCCGCTGGACGCCTACTGCCGCGCCAACGTGGCGCACTTCCGGGTGCAGGACGGCAAGCCCGCCCCCAGCGGCGCCTGATCGTTCCTCCGGTTGCAGCAACGCACCCTGTGCAAGGCCGCCATGCCGGTCGCACACAGGGCGCGCTCCCGCGTGCAGATTTTTCCCGCCCCCG
Source organism: Frateuria soli (assembly GCF_021117385.1). Lineage (GTDB taxonomy): Bacteria > Pseudomonadota > Gammaproteobacteria > Xanthomonadales > Rhodanobacteraceae > Frateuria_A > Frateuria_A soli. Next base: position 1,615,632 of record NZ_CP088252.1, on the reverse strand, counting down.
CGGCGCATCGGTTATGCTTGCCCATTGACCGCGGCGCACCGCGGTCATGGCATTCCAACCTACATTTTTCCCAGCGCCGGGTCGGCCCAGCCGTCGCGGCGCGCGCTTTTGACGGACAACTGCATGGCATTCGACGCATACGACGATTACGAGCAAGGCGAACGAGTACAGCAATGGCTGCGCCAGAACGGCCTGTCCATCGTCATCGGCATCGTTATCGGCTTGGTCGCGATCTTCGGCTGGCAGCAGTGGCGCAACCACCAGGCCACGCGCGAGATGGAGGCCTCCAACCTCTACCAGCAGCTGCAGACCGCACTGGCTTCCGGCAACGCCAGCGAGGCCGACAAGCTGGTCGATCGCCTGGAGAAGGACTACGCCAAGTCCACCTACGCCGTGTTCGCCGCGGGCGACCAGGCGCAGCGGCTGGTCGAGGCCAGGCAGCTGGACAAGGCGCTGGCTTCCCTCGAATGGGCACGCAGCCATGTGGGCGACAACGCGCTGAAGCCGCTCATCGAGCTGCGCACGGCCAAGGTGCAGATGGCCGCCGACAAGACCAAGGATGCGCTGGCGACGCTCGATGCGGTCAACGCGAAGGGCTATGAAGCGCTGCGCCAGGAACTACGCGGCGATGCGCTGGTCAAGCTTGATCGCGCGGACGACGCGCGCAAGGCCTACCAGGCGGCACTGGCCGCGATGGCTGCAGACGCGCCCCAGCGCGCGGCCTTGCAACTCAAACTCGACGATCTGGCCGTGGCCGGGAAGCAGGGCGCATGAAGGTGATGGGCATGAAGCGGGCGGTAGTGGTGGCGCTGGTAGGCCTGGTCGCGCTGGCCGGCTGCCATAACGCCAAGAAGGAAAATGTCCAGCCGCCGACGCCGCTTTCCAAGGACTTCAAGCCCACGGTGCAGGTCACCCGCCTGTGGCGCGAGACGATTGGCGATGGCGCCGGGGACACCGGCGTGCGGCTGCGCCCGACCGTGGTCGACGGCGTGCTCTACGCGGACAGCGCCGACGGCAAGCTGGTCGCGCTGGACGCCAGCACGGGCAAGACGATCTGGTCCAAGAGCTCGCGCACCCACGGCTGGTTCGGCTGGGGCGACAAGAAGCGCAAGGACGCCTTCTACGCCGGCGGCCCTGCGGTCAGCGGCGACCTGCTGGCCGTCGGCACGCTCGACGGCCACGTCTACGGCGTCAACGCGAAGGATGGCAGCCCGCGCTGGGAGGCCATGCTCAAGTCCGAGGTACTGGCTTCGCCGGTGATCGTCGGCGACCTGGTGGTGGTGCGCACCGGCGACGGCCGCGTCTACGGCCTGGACGCGGCCACGGGCGAGCGCCGCTGGGTGTACGACCAGAGGGAGGTGCCGCTGCTCAGCCTGCGCGGCAATGGTCCGCTGCTGGTCGCCAACGGCGTGGTGTTCTTCGGCAGCGACGGCGGCAAGCTGGTCGCGCTGCGCCTGGACAATGGCGAGAAGCTGTGGGAACAGAATCTCGCCAGCGGCGAGGGCCGCACGGAGATCGAGCGCCTGGACGACGCGGACGGGACCATCCTGCTCGACGGCCGCACGCTCTACGGTGGTGCCTACCACGGCAACCTGGTGGCCATCGACGGCCCCAGCGGACGGCCGATCTGGGCACATCCGTTCTCCACCTACACGTCGCTCGCCACCAAGGGCAATGCGCTCTATGCCGTGGACGACGAGTCGCAGGTGTGGGCGTTCGACAAGAGCTCGGGCGCCGAGATGTGGAAGAACGACAAGCTCAAGTACCGCTGGCTGACCGGGCCGGCGGTGCAGGGCGACTACGTGGTGGTCGGCGACATCGAAGGCTACGTGCACTGGCTGCAGACCGGCGACGGTGCGCTGGCCGCGCGCGAGCGTCTGTCCAGGCATGCCATCCGTGCCCAGCCGCTGGTGGTGGGTGACGTCGTGTACGTCGAGGACGTGGAAGGCCGCATCGGCGCCTACCGCCTCGGCGGCGCGCGCTGATCGCCCGCAAGGAAGATGCTGAATCATGCTGCCCGTCGTCGCCCTGGTCGGTCGTCCCAATGTCGGTAAATCGACCCTCTTCAATGCACTGACGCGCAGCCGCGATGCCCTGGTGGCCGACATGCCGGGCGTCACCCGCGATCGCCATTACGGCGTGTGCCACCTGGGGCCGCGCCCGTTCGTGGTGGTCGACACCGGCGGCCTGTCCGGCGTCGAGGAGGGCCTCGATGCGCTGACCGCGCAGCAGGTGCGCCTGGCGATCGACGAGGCGCAGGTGCTGGTATTCGTGGTCGATGCCCGCGACGGCCTGCTGCCGCAGGACCAGGGCATCCTGGGCGAGCTGCGCCGCAGCGGAAAGCCGATCCTGCTGGCGGTCAACAAGACTGACGGTCTGGAGGAGCAGGACGCCCTCGGCGAGTTCGCCCGTTTCGGCATCGCCGCGATGCTGCCACTGTCGGCAGCGCACAACCGCGGCACGGACGACTTGATCGCCGCTGCGCTGCCGTTGCTCCCGCCGGACGAAGACGAATCGGAAGCGCTCGTCGAGGACGACAGCATCCGCGTCGCCATCGTCGGCCGCCCGAACGCCGGCAAGTCCACCCTGATCAACCGCCTGCTCGGCGAGAACCGGCTGATCGTCTCCGACGTCGCCGGCACCACGCGTGATCCCATCCGCGTGCCGCTGGAGCGCGACGGCAAGCGCTACACGTTGATCGACACCGCTGGCGTGCGCCGCAGGGCGCGCGTGGAAGAAGCCGTTGAGAAGTTCAGCGTCATCAAGACGCTGCAGTCGATGGCCGCGAGCCAGGTCGTCGTGCTGATGATCGACGCTCGCGAGAACCTGGCGGACCAGGACCTCACCCTGATCGGCCACGCGGTCGAAGAGGGCCGCGCACTGGTGATCGCCGTCAACAAGTGGGACGGCATGGACGCTTACCAGCGCGAGCAGTGCCAGCGGACGCTCGAGCGCAAGCTGGTGTTCGTCGACTGGGCCAAGACGGTCTTCATCTCGGCGCTGCACGGCTCGGGCCTGCGCGAACTGATGCGTGCGATCGTGCGTGCGCACGCCTCGGCGACCCACGAGTTGGGTTCGTCCGACCTCACCCGTACGCTGGAAAAGGCCTACGAGGCCTACCAGCCGCCGCTGGTGCGCGGCCACGCACCCAAGTTGCGCTTCGCGCATCCGGGCGGCTCCAACCCGCCGACCATCGTCATCCACGGCAGCCGCACCAAGCACATCGCGCCGGCCTACCGCCGCTACCTCGAGAACTTCTTCCGCAAGCGCTACCGGCTGGAAGGCACGCCGATCCGGATCGACTTCCGGGATGGCGACAACCCGTTCGCCGGCCGCAAGAACGTCCTCACCGAAGGCCAGCAGCGCAAGCGCCAGCGGATGATCCGCGAGATGAAGAAGCGCAAGAAGTAATCCCGTCGCGGGCGGATTCTGTTCCGTCGCGCATCGACGGCCGCGGCCGCGTCTAACCCTGTTCCAGGTCTCCCGGCACAAGCGCATACACCGCCGCATCCCGGGCACCCTCGGGCAGCCACAACCGGTGCCGCGCGATCGCCTCGAACCGGGCTCCCGCCCGCTCGGCGGTCCGCCGGCTCGCGTGGTTGTCCGGCAGCACGACGATTTCCACGCGCGCCAGCGACAGCACGGCGAATCCGAAGCGCGCGGCCAGTTGGGTCGCCCGCCATGCCAGCCCCTCGCCCTGCCGCGACTGGCGCACCCAATAGCCCAGCGCGGCGCTGCGGTGCATGCGGTTGCGCTGGTTCAGGCCCACGCTGCCAAGCAGGGCGCCACTGTCGCTTTCGAACATGCCGAAGGCGAAATGCTCCTCCGCGGTCCAGCCCTCGCGGCAATGGGCGATCCAGTCGCGCGCTTCCTGCAGGCCGTAGCCGGCATGGCACCAGGGCAGCCAGCGACCGACCGTTTCCAGCGACTCCTGTACCGCCACGTGCAACGCGGGAGCGTCTTCCGGGCGCCATGGACGCAACAGCAGTGGGCCTTCGGCAAGTTCCAGGTCGGCGGGCAGGGGCATGTCGGTCCGTTCGTCGCGATGGAGTGGGCTTCCGCCCATCCGGGAGTGTGGAAGCAGGCCCGGGTCGGGGCGGCCACCCTACGATGGCCCGGGGTGTTTGCGGGATAATAGGCGCCTTTGCAGAACAGGCAGACCCATGACCGCACGCATCCTCGACGGCAAGCGCATCGCCCAGGAACTGCTCGATCGCATCGGGCGGCGCGTGGCTGAGCGCAAGGCGCAGGGCCTGCCCGAACCGGGCCTGGCGGTGGTGCTGGTGGGCGACGATGCGGCTTCCTCGGTCTACGTGCGCAACAAGCGCAAGGCCTGCCACCAGGTCGGCTTCCGCTCCTTCGACTACGACCTGCCGGCCAGCACCACGCAGGCCGAGCTGTTCGCGCTGATCGACAAGCTCAATGCCGACCCGGCCGTGCACGGTATCCTGGTGCAGTCGCCGCTGCCGCCGCACATCGACGAGGACGCGCTGGTCGACCGCATCGATGCCGACAAGGACGTGGATGGCTTCCAGGCCGTGAACGTGGGCCGGCTGGCCTTGCGCCGCTTCGGCCTGCGCCCCTGCACCCCCAAGGGCGTGATGACCCTGCTCGGGCACACCGACCGCCCGGTACGCGGGCAGCACGCCGTGGTCGTGGGCGTATCCAACCACGTCGGGCGACCGCTCGCGCTGGAACTGCTGATCGCGGGCTGCACCACCACCTGCTGCCATCGATTTACGCGCGACCTGGAGTCGTTCGTGCGCCAGGCCGACATTGTCATCGTCGCGGTCGGCAAGCCGGGGCTGGTCAAGGGCGAATGGATCAAGCCGGGTGCGGTGGTGATCGACGTGGGCATCAACCGGCTCGACGATGGGCGGCTGGTGGGCGATGTGGAGTTCGCCCCGGCGGCCGAGCGCGCAAGCTGGATCACGCCGGTACCGGGCGGCGTGGGTCCGATGACGGTCGCGACCCTGATCGAAAATACCCTCGAGGCCGCCGAAGCCCGCACCTGATCACGATGGGGCTGGATGGTCGGCTCTTGCAGGAGCCCACTCGTGGGCGATGCTCTTTGGCGGATCGCAGGCAAAGCATCGCCCACGAGTGGGCTCCTGCCGGTCTTTGCCGGGTGTGGATCTGGCGACCACCACGCCAGCACGCGTATAATCCCATCTTTGCAGCGAGACCCCCCGCATGCGCATCCTCGCCGAGGCCCTGACCTACGACGACGTTTACCTCGTTCCGGCCCATTCGGCCGTCCTCCCGCGCGACGTCGACACCTCCACGCGGCTGACCCGCAACCTGCGCCTGAACATCCCGATCGTGTCCGCCGCCATGGACACCGTGACCGAGGCGCGGCTGGCCATCACCATGGCCCAGCAGGGCGGCATCGGCATCATCCACAAGAACATGACCGCCGAGCACCAGGCCGCCGAAGTGCGGCTGGTGAAGAAGTTCGAGGCGGGGGTGATCCGCAGCCCGATCAGCGTCGGTCCCAATACCTCCATCCGCGAGGTCCTGCAGCTGACCCGTGCGCACAACATCTCCGGCGTGCCGGTGGTCGACGGCGAGAAGCTGGTCGGCATCGTCACCAGCCGCGACCTGCGCTTCGAGCGCAAGCTGGAAGACCCGGTGCGCAACATCATGACGCGCCAGGACAAGCTGGTCACCGTGCGCGAGGGCGCCAGCCAGGACGAAGTGCTGCAGCTGCTGCACAAGTTCCGCATCGAGAAGGTGCTGGTGGTTAATGACGACTTCCAGCTGCGCGGCCTGATCACCGTCAAGGACATCCAGAAGGCGCGCGACAACCCGCATGCCGCCAAGGATTCGCACGAGCGCCTGCTGGTCGGCGCCGCGGTCGGCGTGGGCGGCGACACCGAGCAGCGCGTCGAGGCACTGGTCGAGGCCGGCGTCGACGTGCTGGTGGTCGACACCGCGCACGGTCATTCCCAGGGCGTGATCGAGCGCGCCGGCTGGGTCAAGAAGCGCTACCCGCAGGTGCAGGTGATCGCCGGCAACATCGTCACCGGCGAGGCGGCGCGCGCGCTGCTCGATGCCGGCGTGGACGCGGTCAAGGTCGGCGTGGGCCCGGGCTCGATCTGCACCACCCGCGTGGTCGCCGGCGTGGGCGTGCCGCAGATCACCGCGATCGACATGGTCGCCAGCGCGCTGAAAGACGAGATCCCGCTGATCGCCGACGGCGGCATCCGCTATTCGGGCGACATTCCCAAGGCGCTGGCCGCCGGCGCCTCCACCGTGATGCTCGGCTCGATGTTCGCCGGTACCGAAGAGTGCCCGGGCGAGGTGGAACTGTTTCAGGGCCGCTCCTACAAGAGCTACCGCGGCATGGGTTCCCTCGGCGCGATGGCGCTGGGTTCCAAGGACCGCTATTTCCAGGAGGAGGCCGACGCCGACAAGCTGGTGCCCGAAGGCATCGAGGGTCGCGTGCCGTACCGCGGGCCGTTGCGCAACATCATCCACCAGCTGATCGGCGGCCTGCGTGCCTCGATGGGCTACCTCGGCGCCGCCACGGTCGAGGATGTGCGCCACAAGGCGCAGTTCGTGAAGGTGACCTCCGCCGGCGTGACCGAGGCGCATCCGCACGACATCCAGATCACCAAGGAAGCGCCGAACTACCGGCTCAATTCCTGAGGTGGCTGTAAAGCCCTCTCCGCCGGCGCGGCCGGGGGCGAGGGTTGGGAGAGGGGGAGGCCCTTCGCTTGGCTTTCCTTCTCCCGGTCGCCCAACAAAAGCCTCCCCCTCTCCCCAGCCCTCTCCCCCGGCTGCGCCGGGGGCGAGGGAGCCAAAGGCCGAGCCATGACCGACCTGCACAGCGACAAGATCCTCATCCTCGACTTCGGCGCGCAGTACACCCAGCTGATCGCCCGCCGCGTGCGCGAACTCGGCGTCTACTGCGAGATCTGGGCGTGGGACCACGATCCGGCCGAGATCGCCCGCTACGCGCCCAGGGGCATCATCCTGTCGGGCGGTCCGGAGTCGACCACGCTGCCCGGCGCCCCGAAGGCACCGCAGGAAGTGTTCGATTCGGGCCTGCCGATCCTCGGCATCTGCTACGGCATGCAGACGCTTGCCGCGCAGCTGGGAGGCGCCACCGAGGCGGCCGACGCGCGCGAGTTCGGCCATGCCGAAGTGGACATCACGTTGCAGAGCCGCCTGTTCGCGGGCCTGAGCGACCACACCGACACCCATCGGCTCGACGTCTGGATGAGCCATGGCGACCACGTCAGCAAGGCCCCGCCGGGCTTTCTCGTCACCGGCACCACCGACCGCATCCCGGTGGCGGTCATGGAGAACGAGGCCAGGCGCTGGTACGGCGTGCAGTTCCACCCGGAAGTCACTCACACGAAGCAGGGCAACGCGCTGCTGAAGCGCTTCGTGGTCGACATCTGCGGCTGCGCCACGCTGTGGACCGCTGACAACATCATCGAGGACCAGATCGCGCGCGTGCGCGAAAAGGTCGGAAGCGATCACGTCCTGCTCGGCCTTTCCGGTGGCGTGGACTCGTCCGTGGTCGCTGCGCTGCTGCACAAGGCGATCGGCGACCAGCTCACCTGCGTATTCGTCGACACCGGCCTGCTGCGCTTCAGGGAAGGCGACCAGGTCATGGCCACCATGGCCGAGCACATGGGCGTCAAGGTGATCCGCGTCGACGCGGCCGACCGCTACTTCAAGGCGCTCGAGGGCGTGGCCGACCCCGAGGCCAAGCGCAAGATCATCGGTCGCCTGTTCGTGGAGATCTTCGACGAGGAATCGGCCAAGGTCACCGAAGCCGGTCACGGCCACGTCAAGTGGCTGGCGCAGGGCACCATCTATCCGGACGTGATCGAGTCCGCCGGCAGCAAGACCGGCAAGGCGCACGTCATCAAGAGCCACCACAACGTCGGCGGCCTGCCCGAGGACATGAAGCTCGGCCTGGTGGAGCCGCTGCGCGAGCTGTTCAAGGACGAGGTGCGCCGCATCGGCGTGGCGCTCGGCCTGCCGCGCGAGATGGTCTATCGCCATCCGTTCCCGGGTCCCGGCCTGGGCGTTCGTATCCTGGGTGAAGTGAAGCGCGAGTACGCCGAGCTGCTTGCCCGCGCCGATGCGATCTTCATCGACGAACTGCGCAAGGCGGATCTCTACGACAGGACCAGCCAGGCCTTCGCCGTGTTCCTGCCGGTGAAGTCGGTCGGCGTGGTCGGCGACGCGCGCGCCTACGAATGGGTGATCGCGTTGCGCGCGGTGGAAACCATCGACTTCATGACGGCGCATTGGGCGCACCTGCCGTACGAGTTCCTCGGCAAGGTCTCCAACCGCATCATCAACGAACTGCGCGGCGTCTCCCGCGTGGTCTACGACATCAGCGGCAAGCCGCCGGCCACGATCGAGTGGGAGTAGCCCGGAGGGATCTCCGGGTCAAGCAGGCAGCACGACGCCGGTCAGTTCCGCGAGGCGTGTCATCAGCGTCTCCTGGAAGGCGGGGTCCATCGCCTGGGCGGCCGGCTGCTGGGGCTTCATGTGGTGCCAGTAGCGGCCGCTGACCTGCGCTTCGGGGTCCATGCTGGCGGCGAGCCAGCTCTGCGTGCGCTGTCCCGTGTCGATGTCCACCGGAGCGCCGGGGCCGCCCATGCGGGTGCGCACCCAGCCCGGATCGACCGCGCTGCTGATGACGCCAGGCCATCGGCGCGCCAGGAAGAAGGCCAGCGCCACGACGTACAGCTTGCTCTCGGCGTAGGCGCGGGAGGGATCCCAGCGGCGCGTGGTCCAGTCGATGTCGTCCAGCGGTCCTTCGCCCTGGCGATGGAGGCCGCTGCTGAGGTAGATCAACCGGCCAGGTCGTTCCATCAGTGCCGTCAGCATGAATGGGCCAGCGTGTTCACCGCCAACGTGCCGGCGTGGCCGTCGGGCGTCGTCTCCCGGCACGGCCGGGCGTAGATGCCTGCGTTGTGGACCACCGCGTCCATGCGCCCGATCGCGTTGATCTGCTCGGCGACCCGGCAGGTCTCCGCACGGCTGCCAAGGTCCCCGATCGCGACGCCGGCGGCCCGGGGCGCGAGGTCCGCAAGAGCCGAAGCGCGTGCATTCGACCGCGCATGCAGGACGACCTGATGGCCCTGTCCGAGCAGCGTACGGGCCGCCGCGCGACCGAGGCCATCGGTGCTCCCGGTGACAAAGATGCGCAATCGGGGCGCTCCCGGTCCAGTCCGGCCAGCCATCAGGCGAAGCCGGCGTACCGGTCCATCGCCACGGTTATCCCGACGAGCGTTCGCTCCATCGGCTTGACGCCGTAGAAGTGGAAGTTCGACTTGTCGCCGGTATCCCACTGCCGCTTGAGTTCCGGATCGGAACGGTCCCTGGTCACCAACCGGTGGCAGCTGCCCACGACCAGTCTCCGGTGCCATGCGGTCAGTGAGTTGAGCTGCTCGCGATCCTTCGGGCAGAACAAGCCGCGGATCAGCGCCAGCAGCATGAGGTCGGGCGTGCCCTGAGGGTCCGACAGGCGACGCGGCGTTCGGATGTGGTCGGGAAGGACGAAGTCGGGGAACGTCCGGCCTGCGGCGATGGGATTCATGGCTGTTCCTCGCGATCGAACGCACCGATGCTGGCGCGCCCGGGTTGAATCGCCCGTCAAGCCGGTCTCTGGCGTGGGGCGGTTCCCCCAGGACGCCCGGTACAATGGTCCGTCTTCCGTCAATGGTCCCCCGAGTGTCCCTGATCGATCCCGCTACGCCGCCCGAGCCGACGTTCTCGCCGCAGGACACGGAGTGCATGCGCCGCGCCCTGCAACTGGCGGCACACGCGCGTGACGCGGAAAACGAGGTGCCGGTGGGCGCCGTATTGGTACACGAGGGCCAGATCGTCGGGTTGGGCTGGAATCGCAACATCACCCTGCATGACCCCACCGCGCACGCCGAGATCATGGCCCTGCGCGCGGCGGGCGAGAAACTGGCGAACCACCGCATCGTGGGCGCCACGCTCTACGTGACGCTGGAGCCTTGCGCGATGTGCGCGATGGCGCTGATCCATGCGCGAATCGGGCGGGTCGTCTACGCGGCCACGGACCCGAAGACCGGCGCGGCCGGCAGCGTGTTCGACACGCTGATATCCGAGCGGCACAACCATCGCGTGCTGGTGCAGGGCGGGCTGCTGGCCGCCGAGTCGGGGGAGATGCTGCGGGAGTTTTTCCGCTCGCGTCGATGAAGCGACGACGCCATTGCGGGTGGGCGCCGGTCCGTCGTGGCCGCGCCGGAAGGGTGGAGCAACGCCATCGGCGGCGCCTGCAAGGTCAGTCCAGCAGAAACGCCAATGCCTCCGCGCAAGGCTGCTCCACTTTCAGGCACAGCAACGGGTCGGCACGCGTCTTCCCGAGGTTCACCGCGGCCACCGGTTTGCCCGTGCGCGCCGCGGCGTGCACGAAGCGGTAGCCTGAAAACACCATCAGCGAGGAGCCGACCACCAGCACCGCGTCGGCTGCCTCCAGCGACTGCATCCCCTGCGCCACGCGTTCCCGTGGCACGTTCTCGCCGAAGAACACCACGTCGGGCTTGAGTACCCCGCCACAGGCCGGGCAGGGTGGCACCAGGAAGTCGTCGAAGTAGGTCGCTTCCAGGTCGGCGTCGCCATCGGGCGCCTCCGTGGCCTGGAGTTCGGCCCAGCCCGGGTTCAGGCGATCGAGCTCCTGCTGGAAGACCCCGCGCGACTGGCGCCAGGCGCAGCCCATGCAGCGCACCTGGTCCAGCCTTCCATGCAGGTCGACCACCCGGCGCTGGCCGGCGCGCTGGTGCAGGCCGTCCACGTTCTGCGTGACCAGCAGCTCGAGCCGTCCCTGCGCTTCCAGCCGGTGCAACGCGTGGTGGGTGTCGTTGGGCTGGGCCGCGCCGAAGTGGCGCCAGCCGACCAGGCTCCGTGCCCAGTAGCGCCGGCGCGTGCCCTCCTGGCCCATGAACGCCTGGTAGGTAATTGGCGGCGTGCGTTTCCATGCCCCGTCGGTGTCGCGATAGTCGGGAATCCCCGAGTCCGTGCTGCAACCGGCGCCGGTCAGCACGAACAGGCGGGGATGGGTGTCGATGAAACGGGCGAGCGGGGCAGGCTGCATGGTCCGAGTATGACGCCACATGCCCCCGCGGAAACGCCCCCTGGTGCCGCCACGCGCCACATGTCGCGAGCACGATGGATGCGCCCCCGTCGCGCTCGTGCAGGAACCGTTTACGACTGTTTCATCTTTACGTGACGGCGCCTTCAATGCGCGCCCACCAAGATGACTGTGCTGCCGCAGTGCCACGCGGTCATGGGTGAATCATGAGCCAGTCGGACCGGACCCTGAACACGATCAACGACAGAGATCCGTTCGCGATGCGGTACTGGTCCAAGCAACTGCGAATCTCCGAACACGACCTGCGCGAGGCGATCGCCGTGGTCGGCACCAGCACCCAGGCGGTACGCCAGTACACCAACCGGCCGCAGGCCACTCATGCGGACAGGCCGCGCGGCGCCAGCCGCCAACGCGGCGATTGATGGGCCGGTTTCAGGGGACAGTGGACGTGCCTGCCCAACCCAGCGCCCGACGCCAGCGCCCGGCGACCGCCGCGGCAAGCCCATCCCCCAACCCTGGAGACACTATGCCGGCACATGCGGCCGCGCCGCCCCGCATCCTCAGCTTGCCGGCCGCGCTCGATGCCGGCGGCGGCGCACGCACGCCATGGCTGGCGCACGCAGCGGAGCTCGGCTTCAGCCACGTACTTGCACCTTCCGGGCTGCTCGATGAGGGGGTGGCGGCAATCGGCACCATGGCCCGCTTGTGCGGCGACCACGGTCTGGGTTTGCTGCTGGACGTGGACGTGGCGCGCCCCTTGCCGGCCGATCTGCCCCTGCGCGCCGGACATCCCGACTGGTTCCGCGCCTTGCCCGATGCCTCCGCCTTGCCCGATCCGCGCCGTCCGGCGGTGGAGGCCGGCGTGCACTGGCGTTTCCACGACGATGCCGTGGCGCCGGAGGCGCTGGCCTGGTGGTGCGAGCGGCTGCGCGAGGCATTGCAGGCGGGGGCCGCGGGGCTGCGCCTGCGGTCGCTGGACGCCGCCCCCGCGGCATGGTGGGCGCACCTGGTGGATGGCCTGCGCGGCAAGGCCCCGCAAGCGCTGTTCCTGGGCTGGACCCAGGGATTGGCACCCGAGGAACTGGCCGCCCTGAAGGAGGCTGCTTTCGACTACGCCTTCTGCTCGGCCGAGTGGTGGGATTTCCGCGCTGGCTGGTTCGGCCGCGAGCTGCGCCGCGTGGCCGCGGTGGCGCCACCGCTGGCCTGCGCCGCGGCGCCCTTCGGCGACCCGTCCGCCGACCTGGTCTTCGGCGAACGCGATCATGCCGGGCGCCACCGCCGTCGCGCCGCATGGTTCGCCGCCACCTGTGCCGCCGGCTGGCTGATGCCCGCGGGCTTCGAGCGCGACGAGCACCAGGCACTGGACATCGCCGCCGAGATCCGCGCCATCAACGACTGGCTGCGCGGGCTCGGCCCGCAGGCGCGCACGCCGTCGGCCATCCATATCGACGACGCATGGGTCGGCGTGCTGCGCCGGCAGGGCGAGCGCGCGTGGCTGTCCCTCTTCAATGCGCGGCTGGACGTGGAAACCCCGGTCGCGCTGGGCGCGGTAGCCGGCGGCGCGGCCAGCATCTACGGGGACTGGACCGCCCCGGACGGCGGGCCGGCCACGGAACCGCTCACCCTCGGCCCGGGCGAGGCACGCGTGTTCGAAGGTACGCGCACGCCGCCGGTCGCCACGCGCACCTCTGCGGCCACCCGCAAGCAGGCGCTGGCCGCCGCCACGCAGGCGCCGCGCATCGCCATCGAGGCGGTCACTCCCTGCGTGGACGAGGGCCGCTTCGCGGTCAAGCGCGTGGTCGGCGACGTGGTGACGGTCGAGGCGGACGTGTTCATGGATGGCCACGACCGGCTGGCGGTGGTGCTGCGCTGGCGGGCGCTGGACGAGAGGCACTGGCACGAGCAACGGATGGAAGCGCTCGGCAACGATCGCTACCGCGGCCACTTCACGCCTGCCCGGGTGGGTCGCCACGAGTACACCGTGCAGGCCTGGCGCGATGCGTACGCGAGCTACCGTCACGAGATCGTCGCCAAGCACGGCGCTGGCGTGCCGATCGCGCTGGAGATGCGCGAAGGCCAGCATCTGGTCGAACAGACCGCGGCCGGCACCACGCCGGCAAGGCGCAAGCCCCTGCGTGCGCTGGCCTCGGCCCTGGCCAGGGCCGACGACGACGAGGCGCGCTACCGGCTGCTGACCGCCGAGGACACCGCCCGCACGCTGACCGAGGCCGATCTGCGCGCATTCGCCGTCGAACACCCGCCGCTTCGCCTCGAAGTCGATCGCCGCGCCGCGCAGTTCGCCAGCTGGTACGAACTGTTCCCGCGCTCGATCACCGATGACCCGGGCCGCCATGGCACCTTCCGCGACGTGATCGGGCGGCTGCCGGCGATCCAGGCGATGGGTTTCGACGTGCTGTACTTCCCGCCGATCCATCCGATCGGCCGCGCCTTCCGCAAGGGCCGCAACAACAGCCTGACGCCCGGCGAGCACGATCCGGGCAGCCCCTACGCGATCGGTTCGGCCGAGGGCGGGCATACGGACCTCCATCCCGAACTGGGCACGATCGAGGACTTCCGCGCGCTGCGCGACGCCGCGCAGGAGCACGGGCTGGAACTGGCGCTCGACTTCGCCATCCAGTGCTCGCCCGACCATCCCTGGCTCACGGAGCATCCCGAATGGTTCGACTGGCGGCCGGACGGCAGCCTGCGCTACGCGGAGAACCCGCCGAAGAAGTACCAGGACATCGTCAACGTCGACTTCTACCAGGACGACGCCGTGCCGTCGTTGTGGCAGGCGTTGTGCGACGTGGTGCTGTACTGGGCGGGTGAGGGCGTGCGCATCTTCCGCGTGGACAACCCGCATACCAAGCCGTTCCCGTTCTGGGAGTGGATGATCGCGCGCGTGCGCAGCGAGTACCCCGACGCGCTGTTCCTGTCCGAGGCCTTCACCCGGCCCAAGCCGATGTACCGGCTGGCCAAGCTCGGCTTCAGCCAGTCCTACACCTACTTCACCTGGCGCCACACCAGGCAGGAGTTCGTCGACTACCTGACCGAACTGGCGCACGGCGCGCCGCGCGACTTCTTCCGTCCCAACTTCTTCGTCAACACGCCGGACATCAACCCGTACTTCCTGCAGCGCTCCGGCCGCACGGGGTTCCTGATCCGCGCGGCGCTGGCGGCCACGCTGTCGGGCCTGTGGGGCATGTATTCGGGCTTCGAGCTGTGCGAGTCGGTGCCGATCCCGGGCAAGGAGGAATACCTCGACTCGGAGAAGTACGAGATCAAGCCGCGCGACTGGAATGCCCCGGGCAACATCGTCGCCGAGATCACCCAGCTCAACGCCATCCGCCGCGAACAGCCGGCGCTGCAGAGCCATCTCGGCGTGCGCTTCCTGCGCGCCGACAACGACCAGGTACTGTTCTTCGAGAAGACGGCGCCGGGCGGGCGCGACCGGGTACTGGTGGCGATCAACCTCGATCCGCACCACGCCCATTCGGCCGACCTGCACCTGCCGCTGGCCGACTGGGACGTGGGCGAGGACACGCCGCTCACCGTCGAGGACCTGCTGCACGACCTCACGCTGACCTGGCGCGGCGGGCGGCAGCACGTGTGGCTGGGGCAGGGCATGCCCTATGCGATCTGGCGGGTGGAGGCATGAACATGCCCCGCACGTCGCCTTTCCTCGTGGGAGCCCACTTGTGGGCGATGCTCCTGCCTTGGCGCATCAAAGCAGAGCATCGCCCCCAAGTGGGCTCCTACAAAGGCTTCGCGGCAGGAGGGACGGCATGAACACGCAGCCCAGGACTGTCAGGCGCAGCTTCACCAGCGATCCGCTCTGGTACAAGGACGCGATCATCTACCAGGTGCACGTCAAGTCGTTCTTCGACTCCAACGACGACGGCGTGGGCGACTTCCAGGGGCTGATCGACAAGCTCGACTACATCGCCGAGCTGGGCGTCAACACGCTCTGGCTGCTGCCGTTCTACCCGAGCCCGCGGCGCGACGACGGCTACGACATCTCCGGCTACAAGGACGTGCATCCGGACTACGGCAAGCTCGGCGACGCCCGGCGCTTCATCGCCGCGGCGCACGCGCGCGGCCTGCGCGTGATCACCGAACTGGTGATCAACCACACCTCCGACCAGCACCCCTGGTTCCAGCGCGCACGCCTGGCCCGGCCCGGCTCGGCCGCGCGCAACTTCTACGTGTGGTCGGACACCGACCAGGCCTATGCGGGCACGCGCATCATCTTCCTGGACACCGAAAAGTCGAACTGGACCTGGGACCCGGTCGCCGGCCAGTACTTCTGGCACCGCTTCTTCTCGCACCAGCCCGACCTCAACTTCGACAATCCAGCGGTGATCAAGGCCGTGCTGGGCGTGATGCGCTTCTGGCTGGACATCGGCGTGGACGGCTTGCGCCTGGACGCGGTGCCCTACCTCATCGAACGCGAGGGCACCAACAACGAGAACCTGCGCGAGACGCACGACATCCTCAAGCTGATCCGCAAGGAGATCGACGAGCACTACCCCGACCGCATGCTGCTGGCCGAGGCCAACCAGTGGCCCGAGGACACCCAGGACTACTTCGGCAACGGCGACGAATGCCACATGGCGTTCCACTTCCCGCTGATGCCGCGCATGTACATGGCGATCGCACGCGAGGACCGCTTCCCGATCACCGACATCATGCGCCAGACCCCGGCGATTCCCGACAACTGCCAGTGGGCGATCTTCCTGCGCAACCACGACGAGCTGACGCTGGAAATGGTCACCGACGCCGAGCGCGACTACCTGTGGGAGACCTACGCGGCCGACCGCCGCGCGCGCATCAACCTGGGCATCCGCCGCCGTCTTTCGCCCCTGCTCGAACGCGACCGCCGGCGCATCGAGCTGATGAACTCGCTGCTGATCACCATGCCGGGCACGCCGGTGCTCTACTACGGCGACGAGCTGGGCATGGGCGACAACATCCACCTGGGCGACCGCGATGGCGTGCGCACGCCGATGCAATGGTCGATGGACCGCAACGGCGGCTTCTCCAGGGCCGACCCGGCCAAGCTGGTGCTGCCGCCGATCATGGACCCGCTGTATGGCTACCAGGCGGTCAACGTCGAGGCACAGGCGCGCGATCCGCATTCGCTGCTCAACTGGACCCGCCGCGTGCTGGCCGTGCGCAAGCGCTACAAGGCGTTCGGCCGCGGCGGCATCCGCTTCCTCTACCCGGGCAACCGCAAGATCCTGGCCTACCTGCGCGAGTACGAGGACGAGCAGGTGCTGTGCGTGGCCAACATGTCGCGCACGCTGCAGGCGGTCGAACTGGACCTGGGCGCCTTCGAAGGCCGCGTGCCGGTGGAGATCCTCGGCGGTACCTCGTTTCCGCCGATCGGGCGCCTGCCGTACCTGCTGACCCTGCCGCCATTCGGCTTCTACGCCTTCCAGCTCTGCGCCAACGCGCAGATGCCGGCCTGGCACCAGGTACCGGCGGAGCCGATGCCGGACTTCGAGACGCTGGTGCTGCGCGGCCCGCTGGTGGATGGGCCGGTCATGGCGCACCACCGCGGCGCACTCGAACGCGACGTGCTGCCGACCTACCTCGGCCGACGCCGCTGGTTCGGCGCCAAGGACCGCGGCATCGCCTCCATCAACGTCATGTACGGCCAGCCGTGGCCGGACCGTGGCGAGGACCTGATCATCACCGAGATCATCACCACGCTCAACGACCAGGGCATCGAACGCTACTGCCTCCCGCTGGGCATCATCTGGGAAGACGAGAACCCGCCCGCGCGCGCCCAGCAACTGGCACTGGCGCGGGTGCGCCGTGGCCGCCGCGTGGGCTACCTCACCGACGGCTTCGTGCTCGATGCCTTCGTCTCCGGCCTGCTGCGCGGCCTGCGCCAGCGACTGGAGCTGCCACTGAAGCGGGGCGGATCCATCCGGTTCACCGCGACAGGCGCCTTCGACGCGCTCGAGTTCCCACCCGACACCGAGAACCGCTGGCTGTCGGCCGAGCAGTCCAACAGCTCGGTGATCGTGCACGAGCACGGCATGCTCAAGCTCTACCGGCACATCTCGCACGGCATCAATCCCGAACTGGAGATGGGCCGTCACCTGACCCGCGTGGGCTACGCCAACACCCCGCCGCTGCTGGGCGAGGTGCTGCACGTGGGCGCCGATGGCGTTCCCTCCGCGCTGGCCGTGCTGCAGGGTTTCGTGCGCAACCAGGGCGATGCCTGGCGCTGGACGCTCGACTACCTGCATCGCACCTGGGACGAATTCAGCCATGCCGCGGACGATGCCGCCCGCGCGGAGATCCTGGCCGACTACGACAGCTTCGCCGCCGCCGTGGGTACGCGTTTGGGCGAGTTGCACGCGGTGCTCGCGCAGCCCAGCGACGACGACGCCTTCCGGCCCGAGACCGCGGGCAAGGCCGACGTGGGCGAATGGGCAAACGACGCCCGCGCGCAGCTCGGGCGCGCACTGGAAGCGCTCGAGAGTCTCGTCTCCGAGGATGGTGCGCTGCGCACGCAGCGCGACCGGCTGTTCGCGCGGCGGGATGCGCTTTGCCAGCGCATCGATGCCCTGGCTGCACGCGGCGAGGATGCGCTGCGCACGCGCGTGCATGGCGACTTCCACCTGGGCCAGGTGCTGGTGGTGCAGGGCGACGCCTGGCTGATCGACTTCGAGGGCGAGCCGGCTCGCCCGCTGGCGGACCGGAGGATCAAGACCACGCCGTTGCGCGACGTGGCCGGCTTCCTGCGCTCGCTCGACTACGTGGCCGCCGTCGCGCAGCGGGGGGAAGATGGCATGGCACCGATCGAGGATCCGCTCTACGCGCCGTACCTGGAACGCTTCCGGCTGCGCGCCTCGGAAGTGTTTCTGGCTGCCTACGTCGCCGTGCTCGACCGGGCGCCGGTGCGCTGGATCCGCGCCGAGGCACTGGCGCCGATGCTCGAGCTGTTCCTGCTGGACAAGGCCGCCTACGAGATCGCCTACGAAGCCGCCAACCGGCCGGGTTGGCTGGGCGTGCCGCTGCAGGGGCTGTTGCGGCTGACCGACGAGGCCGCCATCGGCGGAGTCCCGACGTGAACGCAGGCGCGCTCGACCCCGGAGCGGTGGACGCCCTGCTGCAGGCAGGCCATGGCGATCCTTTCGCCGTGCTCGGTCCGCACCGGGTCGACGGGCAGCGCGTGGTGCGCACGCTGCAGCCAGGCGCGCACGGCGTCGAGGCGATCGATCCGCAGGGCCAGGTGCTCGCCTCGCTGGCGCCGCTGGCCGACGGCCTGTTCGCGGGCGTGGTGCCGGGCGAGGGCGACTATCGCCTGCGCGTGCACTGGCCGACGGCGATGCAGGAACTGGACGATCCCTACGCCTTCGGATCGCTGCTCGCCGAGCACGACCTGGACCTGCTCGCGCAGGGCCAGCATCCGGAACTCTGGCGCCAGCTCGGCGCGCATCCGGATGAACGTGAGGGTGTGCGCGGTGTGCGCTTCGCGGTGTGGGCGCCCAATGCACGGCGGGTCAGCGTGGTCGGCGACTTCAACCACTGGGACGGCCGCCGCCACCCGATGCGCCTGCGCCTGCCGCATGGCGTGTGGGAGCTGTTCGTGCCGGGCCTGGGAACCGGTGCGCGATACAAATACGAGATCCTCGGCGCCGATTTCTCGGTACAGCAGCGTGCCGATCCGGTGGCGCTGGTCACCGAGGCGCCGCCGTCCACCGCATCGGTCGTCGCCGACGTCGAACCCTTGCGCTGGAGCGACCACGCGTGGATGGCCGAGCGCGCCACGCGCCAGCGGCTCGACGCGCCGCTGTCCATCTACGAACTGCACGCCGGTTCCTGGTGGCGCGACGAACACGGCCGGTCACCGGGCTGGGACACGCTGGCCGAGCGCCTGATTCCGTACCTGGTCGGCATGGGCTTCACCCACGTCGAACTGCTGCCGGTCGCCGAGCACCCGTTCGGCGGCTCCTGGGGCTACCAGCCTTTGGGCCAGTACGCGCCGACCGCGCGCTACGGTCCGCCGGAGGCCTTTGCCCGCTTCGTCGACCGCTGCCACGAGGCGGGCCTGGGCGTGATCGTCGACTGGGTGCCCGCGCATTTCCCCGCCGACACGCACGGCCTGGCACATTTCGACGGTACCGCGCTGTACGAACACGCCGACCCGCGCGAAGGCTTCCACCAGGACTGGAACACGCTGATCTACAACCTGGGCCGCAGCGAGGTCTCGGGGTTCCTGATCGGCAGCGCGCTGGCGTGGCTGGAGCGCTTCCACGTCGACGGCCTGCGCGTGGACGCGGTCGCCTCGATGCTCTACCGCGACTACAGCCGCAAGCACGGCGAGTGGGTGCCCAACATCCACGGCGGGCGCGAGAACCTCGAATCGATCGCCTTCCTGAAACGCTTCAACACCGTGGTGCACCAGCACCACCCCGGCGTGCTCACCATCGCCGAGGAATCGACCGCCTGGCCCGGCGTCACCCGCCCGCCGACCGAGGGCGGCCTGGGTTTCGACTACAAATGGAACATGGGCTGGATGCACGACACGCTCGAGTACATGTCGCGCGACCCGATTCACCGGCGTTGGCACCACCACGAGATGACCTTCTCGATGGTGTACGCCTACTCGGAGCAATACGTGCTGCCGCTGTCGCATGACGAGGTGGTGCACGGCAAGCGCTCGCTGCTCGGCCGCATGCCCGGCGACGATTGGCAACGCTTCGCCAACCTCCGCGCCTACTACGGCTTCATGTGGGCACACCCGGGCAAGAAGCTGCTGTTCGCCGGCGGCGAGCTGGCGCAGCCGACCGAGTGGAACCACGACGCGCAACTGCCATGGCACCTGCTGGACGATCCGCGCCACCGCGGCGTGCAGCAACTGTTGCGCGATCTCAACCATCTGCTTGCGCGAGAGCCGGCCCTGCACGCCTGGGACGGCGACCCGCGCGGCTTCCGCTGGGCGATTGGCGACGACGCGTCGAACAGCGTGTTCGCCTGGCTGCGCTTCGCGGAAGGCGCGCGTCCCGCGCTGGTGGTGAGCAACCTCACGCCCGCGCCGCTGCACGACTACCGCATCGGCGTGCCGCGAGAGGGGCGCTGGCAGTTGGCGATCAACTCCGACGACGCGGGCTATGGCGGCTCCGGCGTGGGGCAGGGCGAGGCACACGCCGAGCCGGCGCCGATCCACGGCCAGCCGTGGTCGCTGGCGTTGACGTTGCCGCCGCTCGCAACCGTAATCTACCTGGCGGAGCCGGTATGAAGCATCTCGCCCCGGCGACCCCCATCCGCCTGTCGGCACCTTCCCCTGCCAAGCGGGGGATGGCTCGCGAACAGGCCTCGCGGCAGACCATCCTTCCCCCGTCTGCGGGCGAAGGCGCCCGGAAGTGGGATGGCGGCAGCCCTGCCTCGGCCCGGCACGCCGATACCCAAGCAAAGGAGCGATGCTGATGCCCACGCTCCCCGAACGCATGCAGCCAGGCGCGCCTTACCCGCTGGGCGCCACCTGCGACGGCATCGGCACCAACTTCGCCGTGTTCTCCGCGCACGCCGAGCGCATCGAACTGTGCCTGTTCGATCCCTCCGGCCGCCGCGAGATCGCCCGCTACACGTTGCCCGAGTGCACCGACGAAATCTGGCACGGCTACCTGCCGCGCCTGCGTGGCGGCCAGCTCTACGGCTACCGTGCCTACGGTCCCTACGAACCGGAGCAGGGCCACCGCTTCAACCCGAACAAGCTGCTGCTCGACCCGTACGCGCGCCAGCTCGCCGGGCAACTGCGCTGGTCCGACGTGCTGCACGGCTACCGGGTGTCCTCGCCGCGCGCGGACCTTTCCTTCGATCGGCGCGACAGCGCCGCGGCGATGCCCAAGGCGGTGGTGGTCGACGAGCCGATGCACTGGGAAGGCCGCACGCAGCGCCCGCGCACGCCCTGGTCGCAGACCATCGTCTACGAGGCGCACGTCAAGGGGCTGACGCGCACGCTCAAGCGCATCCGCCCGCACGAGCGCGGCACTTTCCTGGCGCTGGCCGACCCCTACGTCATCGATCACCTGGTCCACCTGGGCATCACGGCGATCGAGCTGCTGCCGGTCCACGCCTTCGTGCAGGACCGCCGGCTGGCCGAGATGAAGCTGCGCAACTACTGGGGCTACAACACGCTGGCGTTCTTCGCGCCGGAGCCCTCGTACCTGGCCGAGGGCGCGCTCAACGAGATCCGTGCCGCGGTGCAGGCGCTGCACGCGGCCGGCATCGAGGTGATCCTGGACGTGGTCTACAACCACACCGGGGAGGGAAGCGAACTCGGTCCCACGCTTTCCTTCCGCGGCCTGGACAATGCCAGCTACTACCGGCTGCTGCCGGACAACCCGCGCCACTGCATCAACGACACCGGTACCGGCAACACGGTCAACACCGCGCACCCGCGCGTGCTGCAGCTGGTGATGGATTCGCTGCGCTACTGGGTGCAGAACTTCCACGTCGACGGTTTCCGCTTCGACCTGGGTGTCACCCTGGGCCGCGAGGCGACCGGCTTCGATCCCAACGGCGGCATGTTCGACGCCATGCGCCAGGACCCGGTACTCAATGGGGTCAAGCTGATCTCCGAACCGTGGGACGTCGGCCCCGGCGGCTACCAGCTGGGCAACCATCCGCCCGGCTTCGGCGAATGGAACGGCCAGTTCCGCGATGACGTGCGTCGTTTCTGGAAGGGCGACGCCGGCCTGCGCGGCGCGCTGGCCGGCCGCCTGCAGGGCTCGTCCGAACTGTTCGACCACCAGCACCGCCGCCCGTGGGCCTCGGTCAACTTCGTCACCGCGCACGACGGTTTCACCCTCGAGGACCTGGTCAGCTACGAGCACAAGCACAACGAAGCCAACGGCGAGGACAACCGCGACGGCGCCAACGACAACGAGAGCAACAACCACGGCGCCGAGGGGCCGACCGAGGACGCCGCGATTCTGGACGCACGCGGCCGCGCCAAGCGCGCCATGCTCGCCACGCTGCTGTTCTCGCACGGCACGCCGATGCTGCTGGGCGGCGACGAGTTCGGCCGCAGCCAGGGTGGCAACAACAACGCCTATTGCCAGGACAACGAGATCTCCTGGCTCGACTGGAAGCTGGCGCAGTCCGATGGCAGCCACGCGCTCATCGAGTTCGTCGCCCGCCTGATACGCCTGCGCGAGCAGCATCCGACCCTGCGCGCGGACAGCTTCATGCACGGCGGCCCCGACCTGTTGCCGGGGCTGGCGCCGGTGTCCTGGTACAACGAACGCGGCAGCGTGATGAAGCAGAGCGACTGGAACGACGCGCAGGGTCGTCTGCTGATGCTGCGCCGTGCGTGCCCCAAGGGCCGGCGCCACATCGACGTGACGCTGTTGTTGATCAACGGCACCGGCGAACCACACGCCTTCGTGCTGCCCGAGCCGCCGCTGCCCTGGCGCCTGCACATCGATACAGGCAACCCCGATGCGCCCGAACGCAACGTCGAAGAGCCTTCGCTCGAACTCAAGGGCCTGAGCGTCATGCTGCTTTCCGCCGCGCCGCGGCAGGACGGTGCATGAGCGGGCGCTTTCGCCACGCCATGCCTTACGGCGCCGAACTGCAGGGCGATCGACGAACGCGCTTCCGGCTGTGGGCGCCCGATGCGGCACAGGTACGGCTGGAACTGGAACCGGGCGGATCGCAGCCGATGCGCGCACTGGACGACGGCTGGCACGAGTGCATCCGCGAGGCACCGGCCGGCACCCGCTACCGCTTCCAGGTCGGTGGCGGCCGACGCGTGGCCGACCCGGCCTCGCGACTGCAGGAAGCGGGCGACGTACACGGCGCCAGCGTGGTAGTCGATCCGGGCGCGTACGCCTGGCAGCACGCCGGCTGGCGCGGACGGCCGTGGCACGAGGCGGTGGTCTACGAACTGCACGTGGGCGCCTGCGGCGGCTTCTCCGGCGTGCATGCGATGCTGCCGCGCCTGCACGCGCTGGGCGTCACCGCGATCGAGCTGATGCCCATCGCCCAGTTCCCGGGCCAGCGCAACTGGGGCTACGACGGCGTGCTTCCGTTCGCCCCGGCCGCCGCCTACGGCACACCCGACGAGCTCAAGGCGCTGGTCGACGCGGCGCACGGGTTGGGGCTGTCGATGATCCTGGACGTGGTCTACAACCATTTCGGTCCGGACGGGAATGACCTGGGCGCATACGCCTCGCCGTTCTTCCATACCGGAAGCCCGTCGACCCCCTGGGGTACGGCGATCGATGTGGCGTTGCCGCCGGTGGGCGACTTCTTCGTGCACAACGCTCTGTACTGGCTCCAGGAGTATCGCTTCGACGGCCTGCGGCTGGACGCGGTGCACGCCCTGCACAATCCGTCCTGGCTGCTCTCGCTTGCCGCACGCGTGCATGCGGTGGCCGGCGAGCGTCACCTGCACCTGGTGCTGGAGAACGAAGCCAACCAGGCGCAACTGCTGGGGCCGGGCCGCTTCGACGCGCAATGGAACGACGACTTCCACAACGCGATACACGTGCTGCTCACCGGCGAGCGGGCGGGCTACTACGGCGCCTACGCCGACGGCCCGATCGACAAGCTGGCGCGCTGCCTGGGCGAAGGCTTCGCCTGGCAGGGCGAGCCGATGCGCGGCCGGCCCCGCGGCGAACCGAGCGGGCACCTGCACCCGCTGTGTTTCGTCGATTTCCTGCAGAACCACGACCAGGTCGGCAACCGCGCGCTGGGCGAACGGCTGGACGTGCTGGTCGAACCGAAGCTCATCGAAGCGGCGCTCGCGCTGCTGCTGCTTACCCCTTCGGTGCCGATGCTGTTCATGGGCGAGGAGTGGGGCAGCCGACGGCCATTCCTGTACTTCACCGATCACCAGACCGAGGAACTGCGCACCGCCGTGCGCGAGGGGCGACGCAAGGAGTTCGCCGACTTCGAGAGCCACGGCAAGGGCGACGTACCCGATCCGAATGCACCGGCCACCTTCGAGCGATCCGCGCTGGACCCGGCCGAAGCGGGCAGCGCGGAAGGCCTCGCGCGGCTCACCCTGGTCCGCCTGCTGCTGGCGCAGCGGCGGCAGCACCTGGTGCGACGCCTGGGGAAGGCGCGATCGCTGGGCGCCCGGCCCATCGGCGACCGCGCGCTGCACGCGCACTGGCAACTGGGCGACCTGCGCCTGCATGTCTACTGCAACCTCGGCGAACGTGCGTCTGCCGTCGACGCCAAGCCAACACCCGATGCGCGATGGTTGCACGGCGAGGCGTCGGCGATCGCCGCCCTGGCCGAAGGCCGCCTCGCGCCCGCCTGCACCCTGGTTTTCCTGGAACCTTCGGCATGAGCTTCACCGTTGTCCCCCGCGTCCCTGCAGGAGCGCATCTTGCGCGCGGCCCTTCCGGGCGGCAGGGAGCCCATTGTCCAGCCCGCCCGCCCAGGGGCGTTCCCCGGCGAGGTCGATCGTGAGCGAACTGGACGCTCGCCTCGCCGAGCTTGCCGACCTGGCCGGGGTGGACGTGCACTGGCGCGACGCCAACGACCGGCCGCAGAAGGTCGCGCCGCCCACCCTGCGCGCCGTGCTCGATGCGCTCGGCCTGCCGTGCGCGAACGAAGACGACATCGACGCCAGCCTCGACCGGTTGCGCCGCGAGCGCGAAGACACGCGGCTGCCGCGCCTGCGGGTGGCCGATGCCGGCCAGTCCTTCGCGCTGCCACGCGCTGGCACGCAACGCCGTTACCGCATCGAGGACGAGCAGGGCAGTCCGGTCGGCGAGGGCATCGTGCCGGCGGACGGGCGCGAACTGCGTGCACCGTCGATACCGGGTTACTACCGTCTGCTGCTGGGCGATGACGAATGCACGCTCGCCGTCGCCCCGACGCGCGCGTTCGGCGTGGGCGACGTCGCCGGCGCCCATCGCCGCCCCTGGGGCGTGGCCGTGCAGTTGGCCAGCCTGCGTCGACCGGGCGACGGCGGCATCGGCGACTTCACGGCGCTGGAACAGTGCGCGCGCGCCGCGGCCGCCCGCGGCGCCGACGCGCTGGCGATCAGCCCGGTGCATGCGCTGTTCGCCGCGGCGCCGGAGCGATACAGCCCGTACGCGCCCTCCAGCCGGCTGTTCCTCAACCCGCTCTACGTCGACCCCGGCCGCGTGGGCGGGGCCTCCGCGCTGCGCACGGTGACCGACGCGCACAACCTTCGCCAGGAGATGGCCGAACTGGAGTGGCTCGATCTGATCGACTGGCCGCGCGCGGCACGCGCGCGCATGACGCTCCTGCGCACGCTCTTCGAATGGTCCACGGCCGATTCCAAGCTCACCCTTGCGCTCCGCGCCTTCCGCCGCGAGCGGGGCGAGGCGCTCGAACGCCATGCACGCTTCGAGGCGCTGCAGGTGCACTTCCGCGCACACGACATCCCGGGCGGCTGGCAGGCCTGGCCGGCCGAGTATCACGACCCGACCGGCCTCGCGGTAACCACCTTTGCCCGCGAGCACAGCCGCGAGGTGGCCTTCCATGCCTTCCTGCAGTGGCTGGCCATGCGCGGACTGGAAGATGCGCAGCATGCAGCGCGCGCCTCGGGCATGGCCATCGGGCTGATCTCGGACCTCGCGGTCGGCACCGATCCCGGTGGCAGCCAGGCCTGGAGTCACCAGGGCGAGCTGCTGCACGGCCTGTCGGTGGGCGCGCCGCCGGACCTGCTCAACCGACACGGCCAGGACTGGGGCCTGACCACCTTCTCGCCTTCGGGCCTGAAGCGCAGCGGCTACGCCGGCTACCTCGCCATGCTGCGCGCCGCGCTGGCGCATGCCGGTGGCGTGCGCATCGACCATGTGCTGGGCCTCAAGCGCCTGTGGTTGGTGCCGCACGGCCACGGCGCCACGGGGGGCGCCTACGTGCGCTACCCCTTCGAGGACATGCTGCGGCTGCTGGCGATCGAGTCGCATCGCAACCGCGCGGTGGTCATCGGCGAGGACCTCGGCACGGTGCCGGCCGACTTCCGCCAGCGCATCGGCGAGGCCGGCGTGCTGGGCATCCGCGTGCTGTGGTTCGAGCGCGCGGCGGACCGCGGCTACATCGCGCCCGGGCATTGGTCGGCGGAAGCGATGGCCACCACCTCGACCCATGACGTGCCGACCGTGGCCGGTTGGTGGAGCGGGCGCGATATCCAGTGGCGCGCACGCGCGGGCCTGGCCGAGCCCGGCGTGGACGAGGTCGCCGAACGCGCGCTCGACCGGACCCGGCTCTGGCGCGCACTGTGTGCTTCGGGCGCGGCCTGGGACGCGGGCGGTTCACCAGACGAAGACCGGCCTCCTTCGCCGGAGGACGTGGTGCCCGTGGCGATCGCGGCGGCCGGCCACGTGGCGCGGGCGCCGGCACCGCTGGTGGTGATACCGGCCGAGGACCTGATGGCGCTGCCGGAGCAACCGAACCTGCCCGGACCCACCGATGCGCTCCACCCCAACTGGCGCCGGCGGCTGCCGGAAACCGCCGCGCTGCTGTTCGACGGTCCGGCGGCGCGCGCCTGCTGCGGGGCGGTCGCCGCCGCGCGCGGCACATCGTGAACGGGCAGCCTCGCGCCCAGGCCTCCGCTCCCGCGGCGTCGCCGGGGGCGAGGGGACGGATTCCCCGGGAAGGTTTCCCGCCACTGCGGCCGCCCGCCCGGGCCCGCTCCCGGACGACGAGCGGGCGTGAACGGTCGCTCGCCCTGAACGTGGCGAGGCGGCGTCGAAGGATCCTGCCGTGAGTCCCCCCGTGCCCAGTCCGCCGCGTGCCCTCGCGCGCCTGCAGTTCCATGCCGGCTTCACCCTGGACGACGCTGCCGCCCAGGTCGACTACTACGCCAGGCTGGGCATGAGTCATCTCTACGCCTCGCCGCTGTTCACCGCACGTCCCGGCTCGACGCACGGCTACGACGTCATCGACTACCACCGGATCAACCCCGAGCTGGGCGGCGAACCCGCCTTGCAGCGGCTGGTGCGCAAGCTGCGTGCACACGGCATGGGGCTGATCCTCGACATCGTGCCCAACCACATGTTCGCCGGCCCCGGCAACGCGTGGTGGACCGATGTGCTGCGCCACGGGCGCGCCAGCCACTACGCCGGCTATTTCGACATCGACTGGCGCAGCCCCGACCCGCTGGTGCACGGCCACGTGCTGCTGCCCATCCTGGGCAAGCCCTACGCGCAGGCGCTGCGCGATGGCGATGTACGGCTGGACCGGGAGGGCGGGGAGTACATCTTGCGCGTGCACGACAACCCCCTGCCGCTCGCGCCCGGGACCATCGAAGCGCCGCATGGGGAAGGGCAGTCGTCGGTGCTCGCCGCGCACGACGGCAGTCGCGATGCCGGCTTCCACGCGCTGCATGCCCTGCTGGAGCGGCAACACTACCGCCTGGCGCTGTGGAAGCTGGCCAACGACACGATCGATTACAGGCGCTTCTTCGACATCAACGAGCTGGTCGGCCTGCGCATGGACCGTACGCGCGTGTTCGAGGACTGCCATGCACTGGTGTTCAGGCTCTACGCCGAGGGACTGATCGACGGATTGCGCGTGGACCACGTCGACGGCCTGGCCGATCCGCACCGCTACTGTCGCCAGCTGCGCCACCGGCTGCGCCGCCTGCAGCGCCTGCGTCCCGCGGGTGCACCGCGCGGAACGGCCTATCTCGTGGTGGAGAAGATCCTTGCCGAGGGCGAGCGGCTGCGGCCGGACTGGCGCACGGACGGCACCACCGGGTACGAGTTCATGGATCAGGTCGGTGCCTTGCTGCATGACGGCGCGGGAGAAAACATGCTGACCGCG
This sequence comes from Frateuria soli, assembly GCF_021117385.1. Classification (GTDB taxonomy): domain Bacteria; phylum Pseudomonadota; class Gammaproteobacteria; order Xanthomonadales; family Rhodanobacteraceae; genus Frateuria_A; species Frateuria_A soli. Next base: position 1,587,761 of record NZ_CP088252.1, on the reverse strand, counting down.
CTGTGGCAATCGGTCAGCGGCGAGCGCGCCGATTTCGCCGCGGTGGCACGCGCCGCGCGGCTGCAGATTCTGGTCGACAGCTTCGAGGCGGAACTGGACCGCACCGCACGCGCGCTGTTCGATGCCGCCCGCGCCGATGTCTCCACGCGCGACGTGAGCCTGCCGGCGATCCGTCGCGTGCTGGTGGAGTTGCTGGTGCACTTTCCGGTGTACCGCACCTACGCCGGTGGCCTCGGGCGCGACGCGGTCGACGAGGCGGTCTTCCAGCAAGCCTATGCCCGCGCCCGCCACAGCGTGCGCATCGAGGACCGCGAGCTGCTCGCCGAGGTCGCCGCCTGGCTCGGCGGCCAGGCGCCGCGCGGGTTGCCGCCGGGGCGCGTGCGCCGGGCCCGCGAGCGGGCCATGCGCATCTTCCAGCAGGCCACCTCGCCGATGGCCGCCAAGGCGGTGGAGGACACCGCCTGCTATCGCTACGGGCGCCTGCTCTCGCGCAACGAGGTCGGCGCCGACCCGGGCCATCTGGCGCTGGACATCCCCAGCTTCCATGCACTGTGCGCCGAGCGCGCGCGCGACTACCCGCACAACCTGCTGGCCACCGCGACCCACGACCACAAGCGGGGCGAGGATGCGCGTGCCCGCCTGGCGGTGCTCTCGCACGCGGCCGTGGTCCCGCACTGGGCCGCCGCGGTGGAGCGCTGGCGCGGGCGCAACGCGGGGCTGCGCGCGCTGGTCGGTGGCGCGACGGCGCCCTCTCCGGCGGACGAGTACATGCTTTACCAGACGCTGGTCGGTGCCTGGCCGCTCACGCTGGCGCCGGAAGAGGCCCGGGGGCTGGACGACTTCCGCGAACGGGTCGCCGGGTGGCAACGCAAGGCGCTGCGCGAGGCCAAGCGCCGCTCGCGCTGGACCCGTCCCAACGAACCCTACGAGGATGGCTGCGAGCGCTTCCTCGCCGCGCTGCTGGCACCGGCCAACGGATTTGCCGCCGAACTGCACGCCTTCGTGCAGCGCATCGGCGCCGCCGGTGCCGCCAACAGCCTGTTGCAGACGACGCTGCGGCTGACCACGCCCGGCCTGCCGGATACCTACCAGGGCACGGAGTTCTGGGATTTCAGCCTGGTCGACCCCGACAACCGGCGGCCGGTCGACTTCGACGCGCGCCGGCGCGCGCTGGATGCCGGGGCCTCGTGGGAACGGTTGCTGCGGGACTGGCGCGATGGCCGTGTCAAACAGCGCGTGATCCACGAGCTGCTGCAATTGCGCCAGCGCCACGGCAGCCTGTTCGCCCAGGGGAGCTATCGCGCCCTGCCGTGCAAGGCGGCGGACGATGGGGCCGGCAACGAGCTGATCGTCTTCGAGCGCAAGCTCGAGGGTCATGCCGTCGTGGTGCTCGCGCTGCGCCACACGGCAGGCAGGCTGCTCGGCGCCGCCACGCCCGCCTGGCTGGCCGGATCCTCGGCCGCGCTGCTGCCGCCGGGGCTGCGCGTGCACGACCTGTTGCCGGGCCGCTATCGCAACGTGCTGGGCGAGGGCGTTGCCACGGTGGACGGGAGCCTCGATCCCGCCGAGTGGCTGCAGCCCCTGCCGGTGGCCGTGCTGGAGCGGATGGGGGCCTGAGCGACCGCCTGGCCCGACTTGCGGCCGGCGGCCGCAATCGCACGCAAGCGAAGGGCGCGACCGAAGTCGCGCCCGTATCCGATGCGTGCGTAGTCCGGCGGGTCAGATCAGCCAGCAGGTCGCCGGTTGCGTGGGAGAGATCCAGGGGAAGTCGTCCTCCTCCTCGGGTTCCGGGGTCGGAACAGGCACGCGCGGCATGCGGCGGTCCTCGGTCGGCCATTCGATGTCGCCGTGGCGACGGTCCTGCGGCGCATCGCCGTCGCTGGGCCAGCGCGGAGTCTGCTCGGGGCCGATCGCCGGGCCATTGATGGTCCAGTCGTGGTCGCGGATGAAACCGGGATGGCGACGGATGGTGGAAGGGCTGCGGACGTTCATGTTCATTGGGCGAAACACGTTCCAAAACAACTGGATGTAGTTTCCGTGCGCCGCTGTCTAGGCGATGCGAAAGGGATGCTGCCGATGCTTTAACGAGGGCTGCCGGCGGGACTCCGTTCAGCCCTGGCACGCGGTCGCGTTCCCGGCCCGAAGCCTGCATTGGCGCAGGCAGGGTGATCGGGCCGCACCGCCGTCGGGACGCGGTGGCCGGCAGTGATAACGCGCAACGGCAGGACGATGCGCTTGTGCGGAGCATTCGGGCGTGCGGTGGCGGGAGAGGTCGTGCTTGCGATCGACCCGCGGGCGGGGCTCACGCGTCGACGACGCGCTCGGACCGTATGTTGGTCCTCCATTCGCAGCGAAATGGAGAGTGCGATGAAGGGCAGTTACGCGTCGTTCGCGGCCATGGTGATCGTGTCCACCGTCGTGATGTATGGCCTCATGTACTTCACCGCCGAACAATGGTCACATGTCTATTGGAGCCAGACGCGCGCCTACATGGCGCTGGTCATGGGCGCTGCGATGGCGGTCATCATGCTCGGCTTCATGTGGCGCATGTACCCGCGGCGCGGCGCAAACGCCGGCATCATCGCCGGCGCGCTCGTGGTGTTCTTCGGTGCGTGGTATCTGGCGCGCAGCCAGGCCACGGTGGGCGACGTGGCCTACATGCGGGCGATGATCCCCCACCACTCCATCGCCATCCTGACCAGCGAGCGCGCCCATATTTCCGACCCCCGGGTGCGCAAGCTGGCCGACGGAATCATCGCTTCGCAGCGGCGCGAGATCGGCGAAATGAAGGGGTTGATCGCTGACCTGGACGGCAAGCAAAGGTGAACCGTTTGCCGCCGCGAGCGGGTCGCCGCGCCGTGCATGGCTGTCCGAGAGTCCCGATGGCGAAGCCGACAGGTCCCGGTGCGGAAGCCGATGGCACAGCGACCGCACGCGCGCTCAAAGCCGGATGCGCACGCCTGCCACCCACTGCCATTCGAACAGCTCTCCGCCGTGATCCGCCGTACCGCCGAAGCGACGTCGCCAGAGGCCAGGGCGCCACCTCGCGCCGGATCTCGTAGCGCAGGCGCAGGCCGGGCGTGGCGTCCGACAGGCCGCTGCCAAGGCTCCGCGCCGGGTCGGCCGGCGGGTCCCACGTAACCGGTCGCGTCCAGCTCGAACCAGCTGCGACCCGCTCGAACCAGCTGCGGCGTCATGCCGGCTACCCCTTCCCCTCACCGGCCGGGAGACGGAGCCCGATCCACGCCGCCTGCTTTAAGCTGGCGCGACCCAAACCGAAGCGAACCCAGGCCAGGCAGATGATCGACACGACGCGGGCCCTCCACACCCTGCTGTTGTTTCTCGACCTTTTCGGCACCTTCGTGTTCGCGCTGAGCGGCGCGCTGGTCGCCGTGCGGCGCGGGCTGGACCTGTTCGGCGTGCTGGTGCTCTCGTTCGCCGCGAGCTGCGCCGGCGGCATCACCCGCGACCTGCTGATCGGCGCCACGCCGCCGGCGGCCATCGAGGACTGGCGTTACCTCGGCGTATCCCTGCTGGCCGGCCTGCTGACTTTCTACCGCTACCCGGCCATCGAGCGGATGCGCAATCCGATGCAGTTGTCCGACGCGGCCGGCCTGGCCCTGTTCGCCGTGGCCGGCGCGCAGAAGGCACTCGCCTACGGCCTGGCACCCGGCATGGCCGCGTTGCTGGGCATGCTCACCGGGATCGGCGGCGGCATGCTGCGCGATGTGCTGGTGTCGGACATCCCCACGGTGTTGCGCGCCGAGCTCTACGCGGTGGCCGCGCTGGCCGGTGCCGGCGTGGTGGTGCTGGGCGACATGCTGCACCTGCCGCCCACGGCGACCACGCTCGCCGGCGCGGGCCTGTGCTTCGGCCTGCGCTTCATGGCCATCCGCTATGGCTGGCGGCTGCCGGTGGCCAAGCCACCGGATGCGGACCGGCGCGGCTGAGCGGGCCGGCAACCGGTTGATTCTGGTCAAGCAGACGCGATCTGGCATACACCAGCATGGCTTCGCCCAATGCGAGATCGTCCGTGGAACACATCGTTGGAATGGCCGCGTCCGGATGGCGCCCTGCGCGCCTTCGCCCTAGCGTGCTGCTGCTCTGGAGCGTGCTTGCCCTGCTGGCATGGCCGGTGTCCGGGTGGGCCACGGACAAGCCGTTCTGGCGGCCCGAGCTGGCTCCCGTCGGGCCGGTGGTGATGCTGGTCAGCCTGGACGAGCAACGCATCTACGTCTACCGCAACGGCGTGGCGATCGGCGCCAGCCGCATCAGCACGGGCCGGCGCGGGTACGAGACGCCGACCGGGGTGTACACGATCCTGCAGAAGGAGCGCGTGCACTATTCCAACCTGTACGACAACGCGCCCATGCCATTCATGCAGCGCCTGACCTGGGACGGGCTCGCGCTCCATGCCGGCACGCTGCCGGGCCATCCGGCCTCGCACGGCTGCATCCGCCTGCCCGAGACCTTTGCCGAGCGCCTGTTCGAAGTGAGCCCGCGCGGCACCGTGGTCGTGGTGGCCGACCAGCGCGTGGCGCCGCCGGAGATCAATCATCCCGCCGCGATCGCTCCCTTGGGACTGGGCGGCGCCGAGCCCTTGCAGCCCGGCGGAACGGACACGTCGTGGCCGCCGGACGATGGCGGACCGGTGAGCGTTGTGGCGAGCACGCACGACCGGGCGCTCTACGTGCTCCAGTCGGGCAAGCTGATCGCGAGCACGCCGCTGAGCGTGCCGGAAGACTTCACCGTCGGCGGCATGCTGCTGTATGTCCGGCGTGCCGAAGCCGCCGAGCCGGTGGAACGGGACGGCGGACTGTGGTCGGCCTACCGCGTGCTCGGCGAGGGGCCGGCGCCCGCGCCGCGCGCTCTGGCCGGCGAGCTCAAGGTGCCCGATGCGTTCGGTGCCCGGTTGCGCGCGCGCATCGCGGTCGGCACCACGGTGCTGGTCACCGACCTGCCGGCGCGCGGCGGCCAGCCGGTGCCCTACGGCACGCTGCTGGAGGCGCGGGAGGCGGCTCCCGAGGCGGCACCCGAGCACCCCTAGCGATTTATTAAGGCCCAGCACGGCAAGCTAGGATTTTGGCTGCCGTACTGTCCATGCCTGCTTTCCTCCGTCGTTTCGCCGCCGCTGCGTTGTGCCTCGCCCCGCTGGGCGCCGGCGCGTCCCCCTCCGCTTCCGATCACCTGGCCCGGGCCTTGAGCCAGGCCGCGCCGAAGGCCAATCCGAAAGTGCTGGCGCTGGCTTCCCGAGCGCTGGCCTGCGTGCAGCGAAGCATGCCGGCGAACACGCTGAGCGTGATCGACTATTCGCTGCCCTCGACCACGCCGCGGTTGTGGGTGTTCCGGCTCGGGCAGCAACCGCGCCTGTTGTTCCACGAGCGGGTGGCGCATGGGCGCAACAGTGGCGACAACATGGCGACGCATTTCTCCAATCGGCCGGGCAGCCTGATGTCGAGCATCGGGACGTTCGTCACCGACGGCACCTACAACGGGCACAACGGCTATTCGCTGCGACTGAAGGGCATCGACGGACGCTTCAACGACCGCGCCGAGGAGCGCGCGATCGTCATCCACGGGGCGAAATACGTCAGCGAGACGTTTGCGCAGAGCCAGGGCCGGCTCGGCCGGAGCTGGGGTTGTCCCGCGGTGCGCGCGGGCGTGGCGCACAAGCTGATCGATGCGATCGCTGATCGCTCGGTGGTGTTCGCCTACTATCCCGATCCGGCCTGGTTGCGAGCGTCCAAGCTGCTGGGCGACTGCGATGGCGGCGAGGCGCTGTCCTCGCGCTGATCGCCCGTGCCGGCCAGCAGCGCGTGCACGTGCCGGCAGATCTGGCGCTCTTCCTCCGAGGGCATGACGCGCACCTCGCAGGCGGCGTCGCGCGTGCCGATGCGCAGCGCGCCGCCGCGATTGCGTGACGCGTCCAGGCGGATGCCCGCCCAGCCCAGTCCTTCGCAGATGTCGGCACGCACCTGCGCGTCGTGTTCGCCGATGCCGCCGGTGAACACCAGCGCGTCGATGCCGTGCAGCACCGCCGTCATGGCGGCGATCTGCTTGCGCACCGAGAGCACGAACATGCCGATCGCCAGCTTCGCGGCCGGTTCCCTGCGTTCCACCTGCCGCAGCCGGCGCAGGTCGCCGCTGATGCCCGAGATGCCGAGCAGCCCGGAGCGGTGATCGACCAGCCGTTCGAGTGCGCGCGCATCCATGCCCTTCTCGCGGATCAGCCAGGTCAGCACGCCCGGGTCCAGGTCGCCGCTGCGGGTGGCCATCACCACGCCGCCGTTGGGCGTCATGCCCATGCTGGTGTCGACGGAGCGACCCTCGCGTACCGCGGTGACGCTGGCGCCGCTGCCCAGGTGCGCGATCACCAGCCGTGGCGGCGCCTCCGGCCATTGCGCCAGGATCGAGGCGCACGACAGCCCGTGAAAACCGTAGCGCTGAACGCCCTCGGCCAGCAGCGCGCGATCGATGGGCAGGGTGCGCGCCTCCTCGGGCAGCGCGGCATGGAACGCGGTATCCAGGCAGGCCACCTGCGGCAGCGACGGGTAGCGCGCCTGCGCGGCGCGGACCACCGACAGCGCCGCCGGCACGTGCAGCGGCGCGAAGATGCTGGCCGCCTCCAGCTGCGCCATGACCGCCGCGTCGATGCGCGCATGCGCACGCAGGCGTGGGCCACCGTGCACGATGCGGTGGCCGATCGCGTCGGGGGCCGGCACGTCCATGCCCGCAAGCAGCCGCGCGATGCGGCCGAAGGCCTGCACGCTGTCGGCGATCGCGACGGTCTCCTCGTGCAGCGTGACGCCGCCGTGGCCGTCGCGCACGCGCAGCAGGCCGGCCGAACTGCCGATCGCCTGCGCCTCGCCGGTGACGCGCGGGTGCATCTCGCACCCACGCGCCCTGAACACGCCGAACTTCAGCGAGGACGAGCCGCAGTTGACCGCCAGCACATGGATGCCGCCCGGGTTCACGCCGGTCGCGTCCCGGGCGTCCATCGCCACTGCGCCACCTCCGGCAGGTCCTCGCCGTGCTCGCTGATGTACAGGCGGTGGCGCTCCATGGTCGTCCAGTAGCGGTCGGTCGCGTCCGAGGCGAGGTGCGCCAGCCGCGGCACGCGCAGGATCGCGTCCAGCGCGAGCTGGTAGCGGTCCAGGTTGTTCATCACCGTCATGTCGAACGGCGTGGTGGTGGTGCCTTCCTCCTTGTAGCCGCGCACGTGCAGGTTGTCGTGATTGTGGCGGCGATAGGCGAGGCGGTGGATCAGCCCGGGGTAGCCGTGGAAGGCGAAGATCACCGGCCGGTCGCGGGTGAACAGCGCATCGAAGTCGTGGTCGCTCAGCGCGTGCGGATGCTCGCCGGGTGGCTGCAGCACCATCAGGTCGACCACGTTGACCACGCGCACGCGCAGGTCCGGCGCGTAGTCGCGCAACAGGGTGACCGCGGCGAGTGTTTCCAGCGTCGGCACGTCGCCGGCGCAGGCCATCACCACGTCCGGTTCGGCGTCGCCGGCGTTGCCGGCCCATTCCCAGGTGCCGGCGCCGACGCTGCAGTGGCGGGCGGCCGCGTCGATGTCCAGCCACTGCGGAGCCGGCTGCTTGCCGGCCACGATCACGTTGACGTAATTGCGGCTGCGCAGGCAGTGGTCGGCGATCGACAGCAGGCAGTTGGCATCCGGCGGCAGGTAGATGCGCACCACGTCAGCCTTCTTGTTGGCGACGTGGTCGAGGAAGCCCGGGTCCTGGTGCGAGAAGCCGTTGTGGTCCTGCCGCCACACGTGCGAGCTGAGCAGGTAGTTGAGCGAGGCGATCGGCACGCGCCAGGGAATGTGGCGCGTGGTCTTGAGCCACTTGGCGTGCTGGTTGAACATCGAGTCGATGATGTGGATGAACGCCTCGTAGCACGAGAACAACCCGTGCCGGCCGGTCAGCAGGTAGCCCTCCAGCCAGCCCTGGCACAGGTGCTCGCTCAGCACCTCCATCACGCGCCCTTCCGGCGCCAGGTTCACGTCCACCGGCTCGATCGCCGCCATCCAGGTCTTGGATGTCGCCTCGAACACGTCCTGCAGCCGGTTGGAGGCGGTCTCGTCCGGGCCGAACAGGCGGAAGTTGCGTGCCGAGGCGTTCAGCCGCATCACCTCGCGCAGGTACTTGCCGAGTGCGCGCGTGGATTCCATTTCCACCGCGCCGGGCGAGGGCACGTCCACCGCGTGATCGCGGAAGCGGGGCAGGGTGAGCGGCTGCAGCAGCATGCCGCCGTTGGCGTGCGGGTTGGCGCCCATGCGGCGGCGCCCGGTCGGCGCGAGTTCGGCCAGCTCAGGCTTCAGGCGGCCCTCGGCGTCGAACAGCTCGCGCGGGCGGTAGCTCAACAGCCAGTCCTCGAGCAGCTTGACGTGCCCGGGCTTGTCGAAATCCTTCAGCGGCACCTGGTGGGCGCGCCAGGTGCCTTCCACCGGCAGGCCGTCGACCACCTTCGGACCGGTCCAGCCCTTGGGCGTGCGGAACACGATCATCGGCCAGCGCGGCCGCTCCGGCGGGCGGTCCATGCTGGCGCGGGCGGTACGCTGGATCTCGCCGATGCGCGCGAGCGCGCGGTCCAGCGCGGCGGCCAGTTGCTGGTGCACGGTGGCCGGATCGTCGCCCTCGACCAGCAACGGCTCGTAGCCGTAGCCGCGGAACAGAGACTCCAGCTCCTCCGGCGTGATGCGCGCGAGCAGCGTCGGGTTGGCGATCTTGTACCCGTTGAGGTGCAGGATCGGCAGCACCGCGCCGTCGCGTGCCGGATCGAGGAACTTGTTCGAGTGCCAGCTCGTCGCCAGCGCGCCGGTCTCCGCCTCGCCGTCGCCCACGATGCAGGCGACGACGAGGTCGGGATTGTCGAACGCCGCGCCGAAGGCATGCGCCAGCGAGTAGCCGAGCTCGCCGCCCTCATGGATCGAGCCGGGCGTCTCCGGCGCGACGTGGCTGGGTACGCCGTAGGGCCAGGAGAACTGGCGGAACAGCCGGCGCATGCCGTTGCTGTCGCGCTCGATGTCCGGATAGAACTCGGTGTAGGTGCCCTCCAGGTACGACTGCGCGACCAGCCCGGGGCCCCCGTGCCCCGGGCCGATCACGTAGACCATGTCCAGGTCGTGTGCCTTGATCAGCCGGTTCAGGTGCACGTACAGGAAGTTCAGCCCACTGGTGGTGCCCCAGTGCCCGAGCAGCCGCGGCTTGATGTGGCGGCGCTCCAGCGGCACTTCCAGCAGCGGGTTGTCCTGCAGGTAGATCTGGCCGACGGTGAGGTAGTTGGACGCGCGCCAGTAGGCATCCATCCGCCCCAGCAGTTCGTCCGACAGCGGCATCGGCATGGCAGGCTCCGGGGCTCGTGCTGGGTCGTCGGTGAACATGTAGCCGGCTCCGCGTGGATGAGGTGAAGGCCCGGGCGTTTCAATGCGCCAGCAGCAACGGCAGGTGCGTGTGTGCAAGCACGTAATGAGTGGTACCGCCGAGCACCAGTTCGGTGAGGCGCGAGCGTCCCCACGCGCCCATCACCAGCAGGTCCGCCTGCATCGCCTCGGCCTCGCGCAGCAGGTGCACGCCGGCGTCCTCGGCCGGGTCGAATGCACGCCGCTGCCGCACGACGACGCCCTGTCGCGCCAGCCAATCGCCCACGGCAAGCGCGGGCGGCCCGAAGCCGGGCAGGGTCTGGCGCCAGCCGTCGAGCAGGTGCACTTCGGATGCCTTGCGCAGCAGCGGCAGCGCGGCACGGATGGCCTCGGTGGATTCGCCCGAGCCGTTCCACGCCACCAGCACGCGCGCGGGTGCGCCGCGCACCTCGTAGGCGACCGGCGCCAGCAGCACCGGCACGCCGCCGGCGAACAGGGTGCGCGTGACGTTGTCCCACCCCACGGGAAAATCCTGGTTGCCGGCCGGGGCGCTGCATACGAGCAGGTCGGCCATCCGCGAACGGTGTGCCAGCACGGGGACGTAGGGTCCGCGGAAGACCTCCCAGCCGCCTTCCACGTTGGAGCGGCGACACAGCTCCTGCCACCACGGCGCGCGCCGGCGTGCCGATTCCTCCTCGGCCTCCAGGATCGCCAGCGCGTCGGGGATGGCGGTCACCGAGGGAATCTGCTGGATGATGTGCACGCCCGCCACGAAGGCCTGCTGCTGCCGCGCGACGGCAAGGCCCAGCTGGATGGCGGGGAGGTCCTCGCGCATCTGGTCGACGTCGATGATCATCTCGTACATGGGCGTTCCCTCCGGCCGGCCTTCATGCTCGGCCGCCGGCGTACGCGGGGGCTTGATCAGGATCAACCGCGCGCGGGCCGCGGCCGGCCCGCCCGGGGGCTTCGGGGAAAACAGTCTCCACGTTGACCAGAGTCAAGTCCCGGCCGCGACGGCGGCCTAGGCTGGCCAGCAATCGGTCAGCGCGGGGTGGTACCCATGAACAGGCTCCAGGACAAGGCCGTCATCGTGACCGGCGGCGCCGTCGGCATAGGCGCCGCCTGTGCGCGACGCATGGCGGAGGAGGGCGCCCGCGTGGCGATCCTCGACCGCGCGGACGACGCCGGCCGCGAGCTGGCCGGCGACCTGGTCGGGCTGGGCAGGCAGGCCCGCTATTTCCACGCCGACGTCACCCGCGAGGCCGAGGTGGCCAAGGTCTTCGACGAGGTCGCGAGCCTGTTCGGACGGCTGGACGTCCTGGTCAACAATGCCGGCATCGCCGGGGCGGACAAGCCCACGGACGAATTGACCGAGGAAGAGTGGGACCTCGTCCAGGCGGTCAACGTCAAGGGCGTGTTCTTCTGCACCAAGCATGCGATCGCGCACATGCGCCGCGCCGGCGGCGGCAGCATCGTCAACCTGTCCTCGATCTACGGCCTCATCGGCGCGGCCGACGTGCCGCCATACCACGCCTCCAAGGGCGCCGTGCGGCTGATGAGCAAGACCGATGCGCTGCTGTACGCGCGCGAGGGCATCCGGGTCAATTCGGTGCACCCGGGCTTCATCTGGACGCCGATGGTGCACGGGTTCCTGTCCGGCCACGGCGGCGACCTCGACGAGCAGCGCCGCAAGACCGACGCGCTGCATCCGCTGGGCCACATGGGCGAGCCCGACGACATCGCCTGGGGCGTGGTCTACCTGGCCAGCGACGAAGCCAAGTTCGTCACCGGCAGCGAACTGGTCATAGACGGCGGCTACACCTGCCGCTGAAGGAGAGGCGCATGTTCAAGCACATCCTGTTGCCGACCGACGGTTCCGAGGTATCCACCCGTGCGGTGGACCAGGGGCTCGAGCTGGCCAAGGCGCTCAACGCGAGCGTGTACGCGTTGCACGTGATCCTTCCGTTCCAGGCGCTTTCCTACATGACGCAGGTCATTCCCGAAAGCGAGAGCAGCTATACCGAGGAATCGGTGCGCTGGGCCGAGCGCTACCTGGGCGAGGTGCGCGAGAAGGCGCAGCGGGCCGGTGTTCCGTGCGAGAGCGACTATGTGTTCCACAAGCACCCCTGCGACGCGATCCTCGACGTCGCGCAGAAGCGCGGGTGCGATTTGATCGTGATGGGCTCGCACGGCTGGCGCGGCTTCACCAAGCTGTTGCTGGGCAGCGAGGCGCAGAAGGTACTGGTGCGCAGCCCGCTTCCGGTGATGGTCTGCCGTTGAGTGTCGTGTCGACGCCGCCGCAGGTCGGGCCGGGCGGACTGGACAGCGCCGAGGCCCGCCGCCGGCTCGAGGCGGATGGACTGAACGCCTTGCCTGGCGGCAGGCACCAGCCGTTGCTGCGCATCGCGCTCAAGGTACTGGTCGAGCCGATGTTCCTGCTGCTGCTGGTGGCCGGCGGGCTCTACCTCGCGCTCGGCGACCGCGCCGAGGCCACGTTCCTGCTGGCCTCGGTGGTGCTGGTGATCGGCATCACGCTTGCACAGGAACGCAAGACGCAACGGGCGCTGGAAGCCCTGCGCGACCTGTCGGCGCCGCGCGCGCTGGTGGTTCGCGACGGCACCCACCAGCGCATACCCGCCGCAGAGGTCGTGCGCGGCGACCTGCTGGTGCTGGGCGAAGGCGACCGCATCGCCGCCGACGCGATGTTGCGCGAAGGGCTGCTCGAGGTCGACGAGTCGTTGCTGACCGGCGAGGCGGTGGCGGTCACGCGGTTGCCGGAGGGCGAGCATGCGCTCGTGCACGCGAGCACGGTCGTCACCAAGGGTCGGGCCCTGGCCGAAGTCGTGGCCACCGGCACCGCCACCGCGGTGGGCCGGATCGGCCTGGCGCTGGCCTCCACCCGCGAAACGCCTTCGGGCATGCAGCGTGCCTCCTCGCGGCTGGTGCGCATGCTGGCGGTGGCGGCGGTGGCACTGGCCACGGGCTACACCCTGCTGCGCTGGTTGTGGGACGGCGCCGGACTGCTCGACAGCATCCTCTCGGGCATTGCATTGAGCATGGCGATCCTGCCCGAGGAGATCCCGGTGATCCTCACCGTGTTCCTCGCCATGGGAGCCTGGCGCATGGCCCGCCACCAGGTACTCACGCGGCGCATGGCCGCGGTGGAGGCGCTGGGCGCGGTGACGGTGCTTGCGGTGGACAAGACCGGCACGCTGACGCAGAACCGCATGCGCCTGATGGCGCTGGCCCGTGCCGATGCCGGACAGGTGCACGACGGCGAGGCGCAAGCGCTTCCGCCCGGATGCGCCGAGCTGACGCGCTGCCTGCTGCTGGCGACGCCGCCGGCGCCGTTCGATCCGATGGAGCAGGCCATCCGCGACTATGCCGCGCGCCACGCCGACGCCCTCGACATGGCGGTGGAACCGGCATCCGAGTGCGAGTACCCGCTCTCGCCCGACGTACTGGCGATGACGCGCGCGTTTCCGGACCCGTCCGGCGATTACCTGCTGGCGGCCAAGGGCGCGCCCGAGGCGATCGTTGCGCTGTGCCGGCTGGAACCGGTCGCCGCTTCCATCGCGCTGGCGCAGGTCGAGGCGATGGCCTCGCGCGGCTTGCGCGTGCTGGGCGTGGCCCGCGCGCGGTGGAGCGGCGCGGACTGGCCGTCGAGCCAGCGGGACTTCCATTACCGCCTGCTGGGTTTCGTGGGTTTCGGCGACCCGCCGCGCGAGGGCGTGCCCGCGGCCGTGGCCGATTGCCGGCAGGCGGGCGTGCGCGTGTTGATGCTGACCGGGGACCATCCGGTGACGGCGCGCGCGATCGCCGGCCAGATCGGCATGGCGCGCGCCGGCGAGGTGCTCACCGGCGACCGCATCGACGCCCTGGACGACGGGGCGCTGCGCGCGCAGCTGCGCCAGGTCGACGTGTGCGCGCGGCTGCGGCCGGAACAGAAGCTGCGCCTGGTGCGCCTGCTGCAACAGGCGGGCGAGGTGGTGGCGATGACCGGCGACGGCGTCAACGACGCGCCGGCACTGAAGGCCGCGGACATCGGCATCGCGATGGGCGAGCGCGGCACCGACGTGGCGCGCGAGGCGGCGGCGCTGGTACTGCTCGACGACAGCTTCGCCAGCATCGTGCGGGCGATCCGCCAGGGCCGGCGCATCTACGACAACATCGTCAACGCGGTCGCCTTCGTCTTCGCGGTGCACGCGCCGGTGATCCTGCTCGCGCTGATGCCGGCGCTGCTGCACTGGCCGATGCTGTTGCTGCCGGTGCACATCGTGCTGCTGGAGCTGGTCATCGATCCGGCCTGCTCGCTGGTGTTCGAGGCCGAGCCGGAGGCGCCGGACGTCATGCGCCGCCCACCACGACCGCCGGCGGAAACACCGTTCGCGCCCGCGAAGCTGGCCTATGCGCTGGCCCAGGGCGGTGGCCTGGCCCTGATCCTGCTGGGTGCCTGCGGATTCCTGCTTTGGCAGGGGCGGGACGCCGCGCAGGTGCGGGCGGTGATGTTCGTCGGCCTGGTGGCCTGCCTGCTGCTGCTCGTGATGGTGCGCCGCCAGCGGCGCGGCGCGGTTATTCCCGGGCGGGGCAACCGCTGGCTGCTCGTCATGCTGGCCGGCCTGGGCGGCATGCTGGCCGTGGTGCTGGGCGTGCCGGCCGTGCGGGGGCTGCTCGCGCTGGCGCTGCCTGGCCCGGCTGCCGCGGCCGTGGCGACGGGGATGGTGCTGGCGCTGGTCGTCTGGCTTGCCGTGCTGCCCGTGCTGGTCGGCGGCCTGCGCCGTGGCGGACCGGTCGGCCGGCAGGCACGGCCGGGGCCGCGCGACCACGCAAGGAGTTGATGAGGATCAATCCGGCGTGCGCACCACCATGCGCCAATGAAGCCACAGGGGCTTCACACGCGACGAGGTTCGCCCATGGCCACACTACCTACCGGGGTCACGTCTTCCGCCCAGGCCAGCCCTCCCGTGTTGCTGGAGGGGACCCACTGGATCGACCACCTGCGCGACGGCACCGTAGTGCTGATCCGCCCGCTGCGTCCGGAAGACCGCGAGCGCGAAGAGGACTTCGTGCGGGCCATGTCGCCGGACGCCAAGCGCCTGCGCTTCATGTGCAGCTTCCGCGAGGCCACCCCGGAACTGATCGACCAGCTCATGGACGTCGACTACGACAAGCGCATGGCCTTCGTCGCCCTGGCGCACGAGGACGGCCAGCTGCGCGAGGTCGGCGTCAGCCGCTACAGCGCCAATGGCGACCAGACACGCTGCGAATGCGCGGTCACCGTGTCCGAGCACTGGCGCCATCGCGGGCTGGCCGTGGTGCTCATGCGCCACCTCATCGACGTGGCCCGCCAGCACGGGTTCAAGCAGATGTATTCGGTCGATTCGTCCGACAACTACGCCATGCAGGAGCTCGCGGCCTATCTGGGCTTCAAGCGTTCGCTCGATCCGGGCGACCCGACCCAGGTCGTCCATACGCTGGCCTTGTGAGGAGCGCGCCATGAGCGTGGTAGCCGATGCCCCGAACCGGGCACCCGAGGGGGGCCTCCAGCCAGCTCCGCCAGTGGCCGGCCGGCCATCCGACATCGTCGCGATCGCCACCTGCACGTCCGAGTGGAACCCGGCCGTGCAGGTGGGAGCCGCGCTCGCCGCGCGCTGGCAGAGCCTGCTGACCGGCTGCTACGTGGACGAGTCGCTGCGCGTGCTGCGCGGCCCGGAGAGCGAGCCTTCCGTGGCCGGGCTGTTGCTCGATACGCCGGTGCGGGACTTCGAGGAGGGCAGTGCGTTCCGGGCCTTTGCCAAGTCCCTGGGCGTGCCGCACGCCTCATGGGTGGTCGCGCATACCGGGCTGGCGCGCGTCCTGCGCGAACTGGGTGCGTGGCACAGCCTGGCCGTGCTGGAACGCGACCTGGTCGATGGCGAGGCGCTGGGCGAACTGCTCGGCGAAGCGCTGCTCGCCTGCCGCCTGCCCAGCCTGGTCCTGCCGCCGGCCTGGGACCGCGGGGACCAGTTCCAGCGCGTGCTGGTGGCGTGGGACGGCAGTACCGAAGCCACCCGCGCCATTCACGCGGCCTTGCCTTTCCTTGCCGGAGCCCGGCGCGTGGTGCTGCTCGACGGCGGGCGGGTGCACGGACCCGAGGGCACGTGCTACCTGCCGCACTTCCAGCCGTTTGTGTACATGGCGCGCCATGGCATCGAGGCCGACCCGATGTGCGTGGGGATCCCGGCGCGGACCGCCGGGGCCGCCCTGCTGAAAAAGGCCGAGCAGGTTGGCGCCGA
Source organism: Frateuria soli (assembly GCF_021117385.1). Classification (GTDB taxonomy): domain Bacteria; phylum Pseudomonadota; class Gammaproteobacteria; order Xanthomonadales; family Rhodanobacteraceae; genus Frateuria_A; species Frateuria_A soli. The sequence continues at coordinate 1,572,119 of NZ_CP088252.1, read as the reverse complement.
CCTCATCGTGATGGGCGCCTTCGCCCACTCGCGCCTGCGCGAGCGGGTCATCGGCGGCGCCACGCGCTACATCCTGGAACATGCGCAGATCCCGGTCTTCCTGCAGCACTGATGCCGGACCGACGACGCGGTAGCCGGGCCGGGACCGGTCTTGGCGGCCGCATCGTGCGGCGTAAGAGAACCGCGCCGGCGACTGCCCCGGCCTGGTCCGCGGCAACGGGGAAACACTCCAGACGGGCAACCCGCCGCGAGCGCCGGCACGCGCCACGGCGGCCTTTCGATCGGGCGCGCGCAGGCCGACGCCGGGGTACTGCTGGTGGGCGTCCACGCCTGCCTCGCGCTGCGCCGGACGGCGGCGGCTGGGCGTGCCGGTCGTGCGGCCCATCCGCGGCGCATTTGATGCACGTCAAACGACCGCCGGGGCCGGCGACTACGGTGCGGCACAGGGGGCCAACGTCCCGTGCCGCGAAGCCGTGCTCCGGTTTCGCGGTGCGGACGCGCCAGGGCGGATGCCGCCCGGAGGATTGCCATGAAACACGCATCGCACAAATGGGCGTGGCTGCCGGTGGGCCTGGTCGTGCTTGCCGCGGCCGGCTGCGCCGACAAAGGCTACGTCAAGCAGGCCGACTACGACTCCAGGATCGGCCAGATCGAATTGCGGCTGCAGAACCAGGAGAACCGCACCAACCAGATGGAACAGGACATGCAGCAGAAGTTCGCCCGGTACGACGCGTCCATCCGCCAGGTGGCCGGTCGCATCCAGGTCGACACCATGTCGCATTTCGCGTTCGACGACGCCACGCTGCAGGACCAGGACAAGCCCGCGCTGGACGACTTCGCCAAGGTGATCCAGCACTATCACCCCTATGCACTGGTCACGGTGGAAGGGTTCGCCGATCCGGCGGGAAGCCACGGCTACAACCAGCGCCTTGGCCAGAAGCGCGCCGAGGCGGTGCGTGACTACCTGGTCAGCAGCGGTGGCCTGACCGCCGACAAGGTGCGCGCCGTCAGCTACGGCGAAGCGCGCGATCGCCAGGGTGCGCCGGGGAAGACCCGCGACGAAGGGATGGAAAACCGCCGCGTGACGCTGGTGGTGGATCTTTCCGGCCACGACGAGGAGCAGCGGGCCACCGCCGCGAGCGATGGCACCTGACGCCGCCTCGCGTGGGCTGCACGGGCCCACTGGCCACGCATGCCCCAGATGCGCCCGTGGTTCGCGCGCCTCCGCCACGCCGGCAGGCGCGCATTTCCTTTCCGAGGTATCGCCGTGGATATCGAAAGCAAAACCCGGGTGTCGCTTCCCGATCACCGCACAAGCGGCGGCATGCCGCTGCTGAACGCGCTCGCGCGCCGGCACAGCACGCGCCTGTACACCGATCACGTCCTCCCGCCACAGTTGCTTTCCGACCTGCTGTGGGCGGCCTGCGGCATCAACCGGCCCGCCACCGGCGGGCGCACCGCGCCGTCGGCGCGCAACTGGCACGAGATCGACATCTACCTCGCGGCAGCCGATGGCGCGTGGCGCTACGAACCGGAAGGGCATTGCCTGCAACCCGTACTCGCCAGCGACGTGCGCGCGTCCACCGGCCTGCAGGATTTCGTCGGCACCGCCGCGCTGGAGCTGGTCTACGTGGCGGACCTGTCGCGCATGGAAGTGACCGAGCCGCTGGAACGGCGCTTCTACTGCGGCGCCGATGCCGGCGCGATCGCGCAGAACGTCTACATGTTCTGCGCCGCCGAGGGCCTGGCCACCGTCGTGCGCGGGCTGGTGGACCGCCGCGGGCTGGCCAGGACCCTGGGCCTGGGCGCGCGCCAGCGCGTGCTGCTGGCGCAGACCGTCGGCTTCGCGGCCTGAGCCAGGCCGGAAATCCGACCACATTCGACTCCCCGAATCCACGAGGTGTGCCATGAACGACGTGAGCCTGAGATACGACGTACTGGAAGAACTCGACTACGAGCCGAGCCTGGATGCGACCAACATTGCCGTGATGGCCAAGGACGGCGTGGTGACGCTGACCGGGCACGTGGCCAGCTACGCCGAGAAGCTCGCCGCCGAGCGCGCGGCCTGGCGCGTGCACGGGGTCAAGGCGATCGCGCAGAAACTCCAGGTCGAACTGCCCGGCGACCGGAAACTCAGCGACGACGACATCGCCCGGCGCGCACTGAACATCCTGGCCTGGGACGTGCTGGCCCCGTCGGAACGGATCCACGTCAGAGTGTCCGACGGCTGGGTGACCCTGACCGGTGAAGTGCCGTGGAACTACCAGCGAGAGGCCGCCGAGGCGGACATGCGCAAGCTGTCCGGCGTGACGGGCGTGTCCAACGACATCCTGGTCACGCCCCGCGTGCAGCCGGGCGACGTGCGCAAGAGCATCGTCGATGCGCTGAAGCGGCACGCCGAGGTGGAGGCCAAGCGGATCAAGGTCGACGTCCGCGAGAACGGAACCGTGGCCATCGAGGGCCAGGTGGACGACTGGGAAGAACGCCAGGCGGTCGAGCGCGCGGCCTGGTCGGCGCCCGGCGTCCGCGCGGTGGAGAACCGGGTGCGTATCGTCTGAGGGCATGTACGCCGGATGCCCGGCAGGTGCGTGACTGCGCGCGACCGCCATGGCGCATCGGCGCCGTGTGTTCGCGCGCAGGCGTGTGCCTGCCGTCTCCTCAGTGCTTGAGGAACACCGGCAGGCGGCTTTGCGCCAGCACGGCGCGGGTCGTGGGGCCGAAGGCGCGTTCGCCCGGACGGCCGTGTCCGCTGGCGCCCATGACGATCAGGTCCGCCCGCGTGTCGCTGGCGTAGGCGAGTACCTGTCCGCTCGCGCTCTCATCCGCGCCGGTCACGGTTTCCACGGCGGCCACCGGCACGCCGTGCGCGCGCAGGTGGGCAAGTGCATCCGGCTCGCCGCAGCCGCCGTGCCCGGCGTTCTGTTGCAGCAGGGAGACGACCTTGGCGCGCTTGAGCAGCGGCAGCGCCGCGTGCAGGGCGCGGCTGGATGCGGCCGATCCATTCCAGGCCACCATCGCGTGCACCACCCGGCCGGGCGCGTTGTTCGCTTCCGGCACCGCGATGCAGGCGGCGCCCGAGAGCACCGTTTCGCAGACCAGCCGCTCGCCCGGGAATCCCCGTGATGCGTTGCCCTGCAGCACCACCAGGTCGTGCCAGTCGCCGATCATCGCCAGGGCGTCGTGGGGCTGCCCGATGGCGACCTGCCAGAAAGCCTCGGTGACGCCCAGCTGGTTCGCCCATGCCGTGAAGTCGCGCCCGGCGAGCATCGCGTTGTGCAGTTCGTCCTGCGCGTAGGCGGCCATTTCCGCGGCCAGTTTCGGCGGCCCCGGCACCGGTCCGCTGCGCGGCGCCACGAAAAGCCCGGTCAGCGATACCGGCAGCGACGCGGCCAGCTGCGCCGCGTAGCGCACGACGCCGAGCCAGGTGCGGTAGTCAGCACTGTGGACCACGATGTCGCGCACGGTCGAATCCTCGCGATCGCGGACGAAGCCCGCGAGTGGAAGCGTGGCCCAACGACTGGAGGCGGATTTGACCTAGGTCAGCACCGATGACGCGGCCGGCCGGTGCAGTTGACCTGCATCACTTCGTGCCGCGGCCGCTGGCCTAGTGTCCCGGCAACGCGGCCGCCATCGGCGCGGCCGCATGCACGGAGCCCTGCCCATGTACGACATCCTGGTCAATTCGCTCAACTACGAAAACTGGTCCCGCGGCACGCAGTACGGCGCGCAGCTGGCGGTGCTGATGCAGGGAGCGGTCACCGGGGCGTACATCTACCCCTCGCCGCTCTATGCCACTCCGAGTTTCAGCACGCCCCAGCTGATCGAGGCGGTGCTGGAATCGGCGCGCGTGCTGGAAGCGGCCGCGCTGGCCGCCGAGCGGCCGTTCGTCGACTGGGCCACGGGCATGGGAGTCGGGCACGCCGCCTGGGTGGTCGGGCAAGGCAACCTGGCCGATGCGCTGGCGCAGATCGCCTGCTGGCACGATCTGCTGGTGCTGGAACGCGACCCGCTGCGCACCTGGGCGTCGCCGTCCGACCTGGCCGCTTTGATTCTGGCGCTGGGGCTGCCGTGCATCGTGGTGCCACCGCAGCCGGTGCGGACAGTGGCGTTGTCGCGCGTGGCCGTTGCCTGGAACGGCGCGCCCGAGGCGATCCGCGCGGTGCACTCGGCCTTGCCGCTGCTTCAACAGGCGAACGAGGTGCTGTTGTTGCGCGGCGCACCCAAGGAGGTCTTTCCGGAGGTAACCTGGAAGCCGCCGTTCGACATCGACGCCTATCTCCAGCGCCACGGCATCCGCGCCCGCTCGCAGGACCTGCTCACCAACGAGCACGATGCCGGCGAAGCGCTGCTGGAACAGGCCGAGCGATTCCATGCCGACCTGCTGGTGATGGGGGCCTACGGCCGCAGCCGCTTCAGCGAGTGGGCGCTGGGAGGGGCCACGCGGCACGTGCTGTGGCATGCGCGGCTGCCGGTGCTGTTCCGCCATTGAGCGTCGGCCCCATGCGCGCCATGGTGCTGGAGGCGACCGGACAGCCGCTGGTGCTGCGGCAGGCCGCCGATCCCGAGCCGGGGCCGGGCGAGATCCGGCTGCGCGTGGAAGCCTGCGGCGTATGCCGCACCGACCTGCACGTGGTCGATGGCGAACTGCCGGACGTGGCGCTGCCGGTCGTGCCCGGTCACGAGGTGGTCGGCCGGGTCGAGGCGCTGGGAGCAGGCGTGCACCGGCTCGGGCCGGACCAGCGGGTGGGCGTGCCGTGGCTGGGCTCGACCTGCGGCGCGTGCGAGTACTGCCTCGGCGGGCGCGAGAACCTCTGCGACGCGCCCGGCTTCACCGGCTACACGCGCCCCGGCGGTTTCGCGAGCCATCTGGTGGCGCGCGCCGATTTCTGCCTTCCGCTGCCCGGGGAGGCCGATCCGGTCGCGACCGCACCGTTGCTGTGCGCGGGCCTGATCGGCTGGCGCGCGCTCTGCCGGACCGGCCAGGCGCGCGCGCTGGGCATCTACGGCTTCGGCGCCGCGGCGCACCTGCTGACCCAGGTGGCGCGCCACCAGGGAAGGCGGGTGCATGCGTTTACCCGGCCGGGCGACCTGGAAGCACAGGCCTTCGCCCGCGCGCAGGGCGCGGCATGGGCGGGCGATGCCGGTGCAACCGCGCCGGAGCCGCTCGATGCGGCGATCATCTTCGCGCCCGTCGGCGAACTGGTGCCGCTGGCCCTGCAGGCGGTGCGCAAGGGCGGCCGGGTGGTCTGCGGCGGCATCCACATGTCCGACATACCGGCGTTTCCCTACCGGCTGCTGTGGGAGGAACGCGAGCTGGTCTCGGTGGCCAACCTGACCCGTGCCGATGCGCATGCCTTCTTCGCCGAGGCCGCCGCCGCGGGCGTGCGGGCCACCACGCGGCGCTACCGGCTGGAGGCGGCGAACGAGGCGCTGGAAGATCTGCGCCAGGGCAGGCTCAGCGGCGCTGCCGTGCTGGTCCCGTAACCGTCGCTGGGGGACTGTTACCGACCGTTACACAGGGTTGCGTGGCTGTCGTCGCCCGGTGGTGGTGGCCGGCTAACGTGGAACCCTCGCCAGTCCCCGAGGCCGCCATGAACGCTCTCGCCAGCTACGCCACCACTCCCGTTTCCGCTCCGGTGCAACAAGCGCTGGCCTCGGCGGGCCCGATCGACATCGAGCAGCTCTCCCATCACGTCCAGGTCGTGCGCCGCAAGCTCGCGCCGGGCCAGCACGCCTACCGCGCCGGCCAGCCGTTCCACGCCATCTACCTGGTGCACGCCGGCTTCCTGAAGACCTGCGAGTTGTCCGAGGACGGTCGCGAGCGGGTGACCAGCTTCCGCATGCGCGGCGACCTCGTCGGCGTGGAGTCGATCGGCCTTTCGCAGTACGCCTGCGACGTGGTGGCGCTGGACGACAGCGAGATCTGGGAACTGCCGTATCCGCCGGTGCTGCATGCCTGCCTGCAACTGCCGGAACTGCAGAGCCGGTTGACCGGCGCGCTGGCCGAGGAGATCCGCAACGACCGCGCGTGGATGCTGGCGCTGGGCACGCTCACCGCCGAACAGCGCGTGGCTGCGTTCCTGCTGGACATGGCCGAGCGGCACCTGCGGCTGGGCTTCAGCCCGCGCCACTTCCTGCTGTGCATGGGCCGCGCCGACATCGCCAGCTTCCTCGGGATCAAGCACGAGACCGTGACCCGCGCGCTGTCCCGGCTCGACCGCCTGCACTGCATCGAGGTGCAGCGACGCGAGATCCGCCTGCTCGACACCGACGGGCTGCGCCGCATGGCCGGGCAGGGCGCGATCGTCCACTGATCCGGCGCTCAGCCCTGCCGACCCTCCAGCGCCTTTGCCAGCGCCTCGCCAAGCTGCTCGCGCCGGTAGGGTTTGCGCAACAGTTCCACGCCGCTTTCCAGCGCCTCTTCGGCGCCATCGGTCGTGCGCTCATAGCCGGACGTCAGCAGGGCCGGCAGCCCGGGACGCAGGCGCCGGGCCTCGCGCACCAGTTCGAAGCCGTTGGTGCCGCTGCCCAGCGAGACATCCGAGAACAGCAGCTGGATGCCGCGGTCCATGCGCAACAGCGCCATCGCGCGCGCGCCATCGCCCGCCTCCAGCGTGTCGTATCCCAGCGCATGCAGGAAACGCACGACCACCTTGCGCACGCCCGGTTCGTCCTCGACCACCAGCACCCGCGCGTGCCCCGGGCTGATGCTGCCGGGCGTGCGCGCCTCGCCGAGCTCGTCCTCCGGTGGTGCCGTCGGCAGCAGGATCTCCACGCGCGTGCCGCGCCCGGGCTGGCTGCCGATCGCCACGCGCCCGCCCGATTGCCTGACGAAACCGTAGACCATGCTGAGGCCCAGGCCGCTGCCCTTGCCGGCGTCCTTGGTGGTGAAGAAGGGTTCGAGCGCGTGGTCGAGCACATCCTGCGTCATGCCGGTGCCGGTGTCCTCGACCAGGAACACCACGTACTCGCCCGGCTGCAGGCCGCCGGCCTCGCCGGCCGCGATCGTGCGCGCGCGGGCGCTCATGTGCAGCGTGCCGCCGCCGGGCATGGCGTCGCGTGCGTTGATGGCGAGGTTGACCAGTGCCGCTTCCAGTTCGCCCGGGTCGGCGTAGACCGGCGGCGTGCCGGCCGGGCAGTCCAGCCGCAGATCGATGCGCGAACCCAGGGTACGCGCCAGCATCTGGCCGAGGTCGTCGAAGACCTGCTGCGGGCGCACGCCGCGCGGCGTCAACGTGCGGCGGCGCGAGAAGCCCAGCAGCTTGCGGGTCAGGTTGACGCAGCGGTCCACGGCGCGCGAGGCGCCGTCGATCAGCTCGCGGGCGTCGGCCACGTCGCCGTACTCGGCATCGAGGATCTGCAGGTTGCCCGAGACCACGGTCAGCAGGTTGTTGAAGTCGTGCGCGATGCCGCCGGTGAGCTGGCCCAGCGCATCCAGTCGCTGGGCATGCGCCAGTTGCTCCTGGCTGCGCCCGCGCAGGACGGCCGAGGCGAGCATGTTGGCCGCCAGCTGAAGGAAACCCAGCCGGTCGACGTCCCAGTCACAGGGCTCGCGGACGAGCGCGAGCAGGGCGCCGGTCGCCTCGTGGCGGTCCAGCAACGGCACGATCGCCGCGTCGGCGAAACCGTGCGCGGCCAGCGCCTCGCGCAGCGCGGGCAAGGCCCCTGCCGGTTCGTTCGCCAGCAGCCAGGCGCCCGGCGACTGGCGCCGGGTCAGATAGTCGGCCATGCGGTCGCGCGTGAACGCATCGCCCAGGGCATCGAGCATGTCTGCGTCGATCCCGTTGGCCGAGCGGATCGGCAGCGCGTTGCCTCCGGGCAGGCCCACCGCCACCGCCACGCCATCGACGTCCAGCGCCTTGACGACCAGCTCGGAAACGGCCGCCCGCAACGAGCCGTCCTGGCTCGATTCGAGCACCTGCCGGCCCAGTTCCGCGAGGTCGCCGTCGCGCTCGGCGCGACGGAGCGCCTGGCGTGCCCGCTGGGATTCGGAGATGTCGCGGACGGAAGCGGCGTACAGCCCGTTGCCCACCGGGCTCAGCGCGATCTCCAGCGGAAAGACCCTGCCGTCGCGGCGCACACCTGTCAGCTCATGGCCCGCGCCCATCGGACGGACCCGCGGGCTGGCGTTGTAGTCCGCGCGATGGGCGGTGTGGGTGGCGCGGGCGCACTCTGGCAGGAGGCTTTCCACGCACATGCCCACCAGCTCGCCGGGCGCGTAGCCAAAGAGCCGGTCGGCCTGCGGGTTGGCGAGCACGATGCTCCCGGCCCGATCCACCACGATCATCGCGTCGGGTGCCGTTTCGAAAAGCTTGCGGAACAAATCTTCGTCGTCGACGCGCGGCGCGGGCATGGGGTCATTCCTGGCGGACGGTGTCGCTGAAGATGTAGCCCGCCCCGCGCACCGACTTGATCAGCACGGGGGCCGCGGGGTCCGGCTCGATCTTGCGCCGCAGCCGGCCGATCTGCACGTCCACCGCGCGGTCGTACGGGCCCGAATCGCGTCCGTACAGGTGATTCATCAGTTCGTCGCGCGAGAGCACCCGGTTGGCGTGGGTGACCAGCACGCGCAGCAGTCCGAACTCGCCGCTGGTTAGCGGCACGCAATCGCCCGAGGGCGCCACCAGCGTGCGGCTGTCCAGTTCCAGGCGGTAACCGGCGAAGCGATAGACGGCCGGTCGCGTCATCGCCTGGCGCGGGCGCTCGGACGTGCGGCGCAGGACGCTGCGGATGCGCGCCAGCAGTTCGCGCAGGTCGAACGGCTTGGTCACGTAGTCGTCGGCGCCCACCTCCAGGCCGACGATGCGGTCCACCGAATCACCGCGGCCGGTAACGATGATCACCGGCCCGCGCCAGTGCTCGTGCAGGTGCCGGGTCAGCTCCAGGCCGTCCTCGCCGGGCAGGCCCAGATCGAGCAGCACCAGGTCGATCGCTTCGGCTGCCAGCCGCGTGAGCATGTCCTGGCCGTTGCCGACCGTGCTCACCTGGAAGCTCTGGGCGGAGAGATAGCGCTTGAGCAACGCCGAGACTTCGACGTCGTCGTCCACGACCAGCAGGTGGGCCTGCCGGAGAAAGACGCCTGGTTTGTCCGGGTCCTTCGCTGACACGAAACCCCCATGTGTGAGGGTGGTGGAATCCGCCAGGGCCGGGCGAGGTCGCCCCCCGTCCATGCGGAACAGCCATCCATATACCAAATATGGTCCAAGAACTGCGCGAAGGCGGTTAAGGGTGCGTCAAAAAGCCCGGCCCCGGGGAGTTGATCCTCGTCAACTGGCCCGTGCCGGTGCGAGGCCAGGCTGGAGGCCCCTGCCGAGGTCATCGCCATGCTGGAAATGCTCGTCGACGCCGGACCCCAAGCAGGGGCGGCCTTCCTTGAAACCGCGCTGGCGCTGGCCAGCCGCGTGGACGCCTTCGCCTGCGGCTTCCAGGTGTTGCCGCTGCAGCCGCCGGTGGCGATGTCCTTCGAGACGACGCTGCTGGAGGCGGAGGAACAGAGCGCACGCGCCCGCCGCGAGTGGTGGCTGGGGCAGTGCGCGCACGGCGGCGTGGAGGGCGAATGGGAAGTGCTGCGCGGCGACGTGCCCGCGGCGATCGCCAAGCGCTCGCGGCTGGCCGACCTGGTCTGCCTGGAGGTCTCCGTCGCCGGCGGCGCCCGTGACGCGGTGTCGGCCGAGCCGGACCGGATGCTGGTGCAGGCCGCCGGCCCGCTGCTGCTGGTGCCGTCAACCTGGCGGGGCGTCGCGGGCGCGCGCGTGCTGGTGGCGTGGAACGGATCGGCCGAAGCGGCGACCGCCGCCCGCGCGGCACTGCCGTGGCTGGCCAAGGCCTCGACTATCTGCGTGCTCGACGGCGAGCAGGCCAGCCTGCCGGGCATCACCCCTTCGCCGTTGCCGTTGCGCGCGTGGATGAGCCGCCACGGCATCAAGGCGCAATGGGAGCCGTACGACCCGATCCGGCAGCCGGAGGTATCCATCGCCGACGTCGCCAACCGGATGGGCGCGGACCTGCTGGTGATGGGCGCTTACGGCCATCACTGGACCCGCGCCTTCGGTCGCAGCCAGATGACGCAGACGCTGCTCAGCCACATCGACCGGCCGATCCTGCTGGCGCACTGAACCGGGCCGGGTCACGCGCGGGCAAGGCCCAGGCTTCGGCCGGCCAGGCAGGCCTGTGCGCGACGCCCATGCATCCCGGTCGCGCACAGGTGCGCTCCTGCACACGTCACGGCTCCATACCACCCGGGGGCGCGAGACCGGCCCGCGCAGGAGCGCACCTGTGCGCGACCGCCATCTTCCCGGCCGTGCAAAGGGTGCACCGTGTCGACGCCGGCTCCGTGTTCTCTCACCTGCGCCCTTGCGCGAAGGAAAGAGGGCGGCTCAGTCGAGCAGGTAGTCGCGCACGCCGGCGCTGTCCAGGGTGGTCAGGTTGCGGCGGATCTCGCGGCTCACGCACTGCTGCAGCGACTTGTCCATCTCGCGGTGCAGGGCGCCCAGAAAGCGCGGCGCCGCGGCAACGACCAGGGACTGGAAACGCTGCTGGTCGTGCGCGGTGCGCAGGGCGGTGGCCAGCGCGGCGGCGAAACGCGCGGCGGCCTTGTCCTTCGGATCGGTACGCGCCTCGATCGCATGTCGCGCGCCGCCGACGCTTTCCTGCACCCGCGGCGGCCGTTCGGAGGCTGGCCCCTGCGGGGCGTCGGCGTTGACGAAACAGGCCGTCTCGTCCCACGGGTCGTGAAGGCGTTCGAACTCGAACAGGCGCGCCTTCTCGCTGTCGGCCACCAGCACCCAGGTCTTGTTCATGGCTCTCTCCGGCAGAGCGGTGGGCATGCACGCTCGAGCCTAGCGGCACGCCGCGACGGCCAGTTGATGCCGGTCAACAAGCCCGCGGCGGCGCAGTTGATCCTGATCAATCGGCCGCGTGTACGAAACCTCATGCTGCGCCATCCGCAGCGGCCCGACCAAGGAGATGCCATGCGCGCCATCGACATCGGTACCCGCCGGGTCATCCAGGCAGGCGCCTCGGTGACGGTGATCGAGGCCGCTGGCATCATGCGCAGGCACCAGGCGGGCTGCCTGGTGGTGATCCGCGAGCAGGACGACCATCCGGAGCCGGTCGGCATCGTGACCGATCGCGACCTGGTCATCCGCTGCGTCGCCGCGCATTTCGACCCGGCCACGACGACGCTCGAATGCGTGATGTCCGCGCCGCTGCTGAGCTGCCGGCCGGAAGCGGCGATCGACGAGGTCGTCGACACCATGCATCAGCGCGGCGTGCGCCGTCTTCCATTGATCGATGCGACCGGCACGCTGGTGGGCATCGTCAGCACCGACGACGTACTGGTGGCGCTGACCGAGCTGGCCGACCGGGTCAACCAGACACTCAACGTCCAGCCGATGCTCGATCGCGCCTACAGCTAGGAGCCACACGTGCCCGTCGCCTTCCTGCCCGAGCTGCCGTTCCCGGGCGAACGGCTGCGCCCGCGCCGCATCGGCATCGATACCGGGGGCGAGCACGTGGTCTACCTTCCGCTGGGGTCGCCCGCCTGCCATGGCGAAGGCTTCGGGCCCCACTCGCGCCTGCAGGTGAGCATCGGCAGCCGCCAGTTGATGGCGACGCTGGCGATCGTGCATGGCGACGTGCTGGCACCGGACGAGGTGGGCCTGTCCGAATCGGCCTGGCTGCGGCTGCAGCCGGCGGCGGGCGAGTTCGCCACCCTGGCCCACCCGCCGAGCGTGGAGTCGCTTTCCAGCATGCGCGCCAAGCTGTACGGGCGCACCCTGACCGAGACCGAGCTGCGCGCGGTCGTCGCGGACATCGCCGCGCAGCGTTACTCGAACGTGGAGATGGCCGCCTTCATCGCCGCCTGCAGCAACGATCACCTGTCGCTGGAGGAAGTGGTCGCGCTGACCGGCGCGATGGTCGACAGCGGCGCCCGGCTGCACTGGCCGGGGGCGGTCATCGTGGACAAGCACTGCGTCGGCGGGCTGCCGGGTAACCGCACCACGCCGATCGTGGTGGCCATCTGCACCGCGCTGGGGCTGACCATGCCCAAGACGTCCTCGCGCGCGATCACCTCGCCGGCGGGCACCGCCGACACCATGGCGATGCTCGCGCCGGTGGACCTGGATCTTGCGCGCATGCGCCGCACCGTCGAACGCACCGGCGGCTGCATCGTGTGGGGCGGGGCGATCAACCTGGCGCCGGTGGACGACACGCTGATCCGCATCGAGCGCGCGCTGGACGTCGACAGCCACGGACAACTGGTCGCCTCGATCCTGTCCAAGAAGATCGCCGCCGGCTCGAGCCACGTGGTGATCGACATGCCGGTCGGCCCGACCGCCAAGGTACGCGATGCGCGCCGCGCGCGGACGCTGGAACGGATGCTGCGCTCGGTGGCCGGGCGTTTCGGCCTCGGGCTGACGGTGCTGCGTACCGACGGGCTGCAACCGGTCGGCCGCGGCGTCGGGCCCGCGCTGGAGGCACACGACGTGCTGGCGGTGCTCGAGAACCGGCCGACGCAACCGCAGGACCTGCGCGAGCGCGCCCTCGCGCTCGCCGCGGCGGTGATCGAGGCAGGCGGGCAGGGCGCGGGCACGGACGCGCGCGCGGCGGCGCGCGAATGCCTGGATTCCGGCCGCGCGTGGCGCCAGTTCCAGGCTATCTGCGAGGCACAGGGCGGCCTTCGCACGCCTGGCGTCGCGCCCCATCGCCATCCGGTGAAGGCGGCCGGCGCTGGCCGGGTCGAGTCGATCGACAACCGCCGGCTGGCGCAGGCGGCCAAGCTCGCGGGCGCGCCTCTCTCACCGCTGGCGGGGCTGATGGTCGACGTGCGCGTGGGCGATCCGGTGGTCGCCGGCCAGCCGCTCTTCACCCTGCATGCGCAGAGCCCGGGCGAACTTGGTTACGCCATGGAATACGTCTCTCGCCATCCGGACATCGTCCGCCTCGGAACCGGCCCATGAGCCTTCTGTACGCGTTGCCGGGCAACGCCGCCTTCGCCCGCGCGCTGTGCCGGCACGCCGGCTGGCAGCGCGGCCAGCTGGAATTGCACCGCTTCCCCGACGGCGAAGCGCTGCTGCGACTGGCCACGCCGCCGCGTGGCGCCGTCGCGCTGGTGTGTTCGCTGCCGCGCCCCGACGCCAAGCTGTTCCCGCTGCTGGCCGCCGCGGCCACCGCGCGCGAACTGGGCGCGACGCAGGTGGGGCTGGTCGCGCCGTACCTGGCCTACATGCGCCAGGACGTGCGCTTCCATCCGGGCGAGGCGGTCTCCGCGCGGGTCATCGGCGGCTTGCTCGGCAACGCGTTCGACTGGGTGGTGACGGTCGACCCGCACCTGCACCGCATCCACGACCTGGCCGAGGTATTCGCCTGCCGCACCACGGTCGTCCACGCCGCGCCGGAGCTGGCGGCATGGATCCGCGCGAACGTGCGCGCGCCGCTGCTGGTCGGTCCGGACGGAGAGAGCGCACAGTGGGTGCAGGCGGTCGCCGATGCGCTGGGTGCGCCGTGCGTGGTAGCGCACAAGCAGCGGCGCGGCGACCGTGACGTCAGCGTGCGGCTGCCGTCGCTGGCGCGGTGGCGCGGGCACACGCCGGTGCTGCTGGACGACATCGCCGCCTCCGGGCACACGCTGATCGATACCGCCCGGGGCCTGCGCGAACAACTGCCGCAGCCGGCGCCGGTGGCCGTCGTGGTGCACGGCCTGCTCGGCCGCCGCTCGCTGGAAGGACTGCACGGCGCCGGCATCGCCCGGCTGGTCGCAAGCAACACCGTGCCGGGTGAGCTGGCGGCGATCGACGTCAGCGCCCGCGTCGCCCAGGCCATGGTGGCGACCAGCGCGAAGGCCGGCTGACCGCCCGGCGTCGCCCGGCGGAGCGCGGCGACCTCAGGGCGCGAGCAGCAGCGGCAGGCGGCTGTGCCGCAATGAATGACGGGTGGCGCCGCCGAGCAGTCGCTCGCTGGCGCGACGGCGGCCCCAGGCGCCTTGCACCAGCAGGTCGACGCCGAGGCCGGCGGCTTCGTGATGAATGGCTTCGCCCACGTCGCCGCGGGCCTCGAACGGCCGCCACTCGCATGGCACGCCCTGCCGGGCCAGCCACTCGCGCAGCGGAGCGGCGATCCTGGCCCCGGGGCGGTGCGTGCCGTCGAGGACGGTCACCCGGTCGGCCATGCGCAACAGCGGCAGTGCGGCGCGCGCGGCACGGGCCGCCGGCGCGCTGCCGTTCCAGGCAAGCAGCACGTGGCCGATCGCCGGCCGCGCGACCCAGTCGTCCGGTACCAGGATGATCGGACAGCCACCGTGCACCAGCGATTCGGCCAGCCGGCGCGAGGCGTCCTGCAGGCTGACCGGCCAGCCGGGCAGCCGCCCGATGACCAGGTCAGCCAGGCTGGCGCGCTCGGCCACCACCTTGCGGTACACGCCGCAGACCACCTCCCAGCTCCCACCGACGGCGGCCGCCTTGCAGCGCTGCTGCCACCACGCCTCGTCGGCCAGCGCATCGCGCTGTTCCGCCGCCAGGATGCCGGCGCCATCGGGCAGCGCCATCACCACCGCATCGATGGGGATCACGCACAGCCCGGTGACCCAGGCGTGCCACTGGCGGGCCAGCGAAAACGCATAGTCCAGCAAGGGCGCCTCGCGTTCGGGTTCGGCGACGGTAACGATCAGTTCGGTCATGGCACGCTTCCCGCGGGGCGGTTGCACCAAGCATGCGCGCGCCGCGCCGCGCGCGTTTGACCGGGATCAATCGCCGCCGTCGCGATCCTGCCGCGGCGGCCTGCTTCGACGGCCACGGCGAGCGGTCGGGGGCGAACAATAGGCGCCGTGCAGCGTTTCGATCACCGCCTGCGCGGGGCCCGGCTCGAGCGCGTAATGGATCGATTGCGCCTCGCGCCGCGTGCCCACCAGGCCTTCCTCGCGCAGCCGCGCCAGGTGCTGCGAAAGCGCGGACTGGCTGAGGTCCGGCAGCGCCTTGTGGATCTGTCCCACCGTCAACTCGCCGCCCACCAGCAGGCACAGCACCCGCAGGCGCTGTGGATTCCCCAATGCCTTGAGCAGGCGCGCGGCCTCGTCGGCGCGGGCGTGCATGGCGGAAAGGTCGATGGACGGGGTGGTCGGCATGGCGGTTGACTTTAGCAGGTCTGTATATTAGCTTGTGCTTACATTAGATGAAGCTAATATTATCCGCGTTTGATGCCGGTCAAACGCCGCCGTCCCGGCGACGGCGACCCTGCCGACGTATCCACCGGGAGCGATCACCATGGCCAACATCATCGTTCTGGGCGCCGGGCTGGGCGGCACCGCGGCGGCCTACGAGATCCGCGCCGCGCTCGGCAAGGAGCACACCGTCACGCTGGTCGGCGACGGGCCGCGCTTCAACTTCACCCCTTCCAACCCCTGGCTGGCGCTGGGCTCGCGCAAGCGCGAGGACATCGGGTTCGCCATCGCCGAGCCGATGGCGAACCACGACATCCGCTTCGTCGAGGTGCCGGCCGGGAACGTGCTGGCGGCCGAGAGCCGGGTGCAACTGCGCGACGGCCGGATGCTCGACTACGACTACCTGGTGATCGCCACCGGTCCTCGGCTGGCGTTCGACGAGGTACCCGGGCTGGGCCCGGATGGGCACACGCAGTCGATCTGCACCGCGGAACACGCGCAGCGCGCCTGGGAGGCCTACCAGGCGTTCCTGGCCGCGCCGGGTCCGGTGGTGGTCGGCGCGGCGGCGGGCGCCAGCTGCTTCGGACCGGCCTACGAGTTCGCGCTGTTGCTGGACTCCGACCTGCGCAAGCGCAAGCTGCGCGATCGGGTGCCGATCACCTATGTCACGCCCGAGCCGTACATCGGCCACATGGGCCTGGGCGGCGTCGGCGATTCGAAGGGCCTGCTGGAGCGGGAGCTTCGCCAGCGCGAGATCAAGTGGATCACCAGTGCCAAGGTACTCGGCGCCGAGGCCGGCAAGCTGCGGTTGCAGGAGGTCGACGCCAGGGGCGCGCCAGCGGGCGAGAGCGAATTGCCGTTCGCCTACGCGATGCTGCTGCCGGCCTTCACCGGCGTGGACGCGGTGCGCGGCATCGAGGGGCTGACCAACCCGCGCGGCTTCATCCTGATCGACGAGCACCAGCGCAACCCGCGCTTCCGCAACATCTTCGCGGCCGGCGTGTGCGTGGCAATTCCGCCGGTGGAGGCCACCCCCGTGCCCACCGGCGCACCCAAGACCGGCTTCATGATCGAGTCGATGGTGACCGCCATCGCGCACAACCTGCGCGACGAGATCGCCGGCCGCCAGGCCGACGCGCGCGCGACCTGGAACGCGGTGTGCCTGGCCGACATGGGCGATACCGGCGCGGCCTTCGTGGCGCTGCCGCAGATCCCGCCGCGCAACGTCACCTGGGCGAGGGAGGGCAAGTGGGTACACCTGGCCAAGCTCGCCTTCGAGAAGTACTACCTGCACAAGATCCGCACCGGCAACACCGAGCCGGTCTACGAGAAATACGTGCTCAAGCTGCTCGGCATCGAACGGCTCAAGCCGCCCGTCAAACCATCCCAGGGAGACCTTCCATGAACATCGATCGCGTCGTACTCGGCTTTGCCGGAAGCATGGTGCTGCTGTCCGTCGGGCTGGGCTGGTGGGTGTCGCCCGCCTGGTTGTGGCTGGCCGTGTTCGTCGGCGCCAACCTGCTGCAGTCCTCGTTCACCGGCTTCTGCCCGCTGGCGATGATCCTCAAGGGGCTCGGGTTCAAGCCCGGCTGCGCCTTCCCCCGTTGACCCCGCCACCCTTGCCGACCATCGAGGCAACCGCCGTGTACTACATCACCGAAACCGCAAAGTCCTTCGCCCGGGCCGCCGAGGACCTGGATGCCGCCGTGCGCCGCCACGGCTTCGGCGTGCTGCACGTGCATGACATCGGCGCCACGCTGCGCGGCAAGGGCGTGCCGTTCGAGCGCGAGTGCAAGGTGTTCGAAGTCTGCAACCCGCGGCAGGCGGCGACGGTGATGGCAACGGACATGCGCCTGAACATGGCGCTGCCCTGCCGTATCTCGGTCTATACCGAAGACGGGCAGACCCGCATCGGCATGATCGAGCCGGACCATCTGCTGGGCATGCTGTCGGACGATCCCGCGCTGCAGCCGGTGGCCAGCGAGGTCCAGGCGCAGATGCGCCGGATGATCGACGAGGCCCGCTGATGCGCAAGCACCGACCATGGCCGGTGCTGGGTCTGGCGTTCCTGCTGCTGGCCGGCTGCCGCGGCGGTGAGCCGCCGGCGCCGCGCGCGCCATCCGTGCAGGCCGACCTGGCCAGCCGCGTCGTGCACCTGCAGGAGGCCCCGCGCGAACAGGCCTGGGACGGCGTGGTCGAGGCGATCAACCAGGCCACCGTGTCGGCGCAGACCGCCGGGCGCGTAGTCGAGCTGCCGTACGACGTCAACGACACCGTGCCCGAGGGCGCGGTGATCGTGCGCTTCACCGACGTCGAACAGAAGTCCGCACGCAACCGCGCGCAGGCACAGATCGCGGCGGCGCAGGCGGCCTATGACGAGGCGGAAGCGTCGTACAAGCGCGTTGCGGCGATCGCCGAGCGCGGCCTGGTCGCGCGCCAGCAGCTGGACCAGGAGCGCGCCCGACGCGACGCGGCCCGCGCCGCGCTGCAGGCCGCGCAGGCGCAGATGCGCGAGGTCGGCCAGCAGCTGGACTACACCGTGGTGCGCGCGCCGTACGCGGGCATCGTCACGCGTCGCTTCGTGCAGGTCGGCGAGTCGGTGCAGCCGGGCCAGCCTTTGATGGCAGGCGTCTCGCTGAAGGACCTGCGCGTCACCGTGCAGGTGCCGCAAAGCGCGGTCGATGCGATCCGCCGGCTCAATCAGGCCGAAGTGCTGCTGGACGATGGCGCGCGCCGCGTGCCCGCGACGAGGCTGACGGTCTTCCCGTATGCCGATCCGGATACGCACACCTTCAGCGTGCGGCTGGAGCTGCCCGGCGACGACACCGGCCTGTACCCGGGCATGACCGTCAAGGTCGCCTTCGCGGTCGGGCGCGAGCGTCGCCTGCTGGTGCCGGCCTCGGCGCTGGTGCAGCGGGGCGAGCTGCAGGGTGTCTACGTGCTGGGGCAGGGCGCGCCGCAGTTGCGCCAGGTGCGCACCGGTGCGCGCTACGGCGACGCGGTCGAGGTGTTGGCCGGTCTGGACGATGGCGAGCGCATCGCGCTCGATCCGGCCGCGGCGGCGCGCTGGATCGGCGCGCACCGCAACGAGGCGGCGCCGTGAGCGAGCCGAAGCTCGGTTTCTCCGGCCGCATCGCGCGCGCCTTCCAGGCCTCCCCGCTCACCCCGATCCTGGCGCTGGCCGCGCTGCTGCTCGGGCTGGCCGCGGCGGCGATCACGCCGCGCGAGGAGGAGCCGCAGATCGACGTGACCATGGCCAACGTGATGGTGCCGTTCCCCGGCGCCGGCGTGCGCGACGTGGAAAACCTGGTGGCCTTCCCGCTGGAGCAGAAGCTCTCCGAGATCGAGGGCGTCAAGCACGTCTATTCGGTGAGCCAGCCGGGGATGGCGGTGCTGACGGTCGAGTTCGAAGTCGGCGTGCCCCGCCAGGCCGCGATCGTGCGGCTGTACAACCAGGTCTTCCAGAACCAGGACTTCGTGCCGCCCGGGCTGGGCGTCGGGCCGCCGTTGATCCGGCCGATGGGCATCGACGACGTGCCGGTGATGGCGCTGACCTTGTGGAGCGACGCGCCGGCGCAGAACCCCACCCGCCTGGCCGAGGTGGCGCACACGCTGGAGACCGATCTGAAGCGCGTGCCCGGCACCCGCGATGTCTACACGCTGGGCGCACCGACGCGCGCGGTGGTGGTGGAGCTGGACGCCGCGCGGCTGGCCGCCTACGGCATGGCGGTCGGCGACCTCGCCGGGGCGCTCAAGGCGGCGAACGTGGTCACCCAGGCCGGCGAGCGGGTGACCGGCGACCGCGCCATCCCGGTGACCGCGGGAAGCTTCCTGGCCAATGCCGGCGACGTGGCCAACCTGGTGATCGGCCTCAAGCACGGCCAGCCGGTATTCCTGTCCGACGTGGCGCGCATCCATGCCGGCGCCGACCTGCCCAGCCGCTACGTCTGGTTCGGCGCGCCGGCAAGCAAGGGCGGCCCGGCCGGCAATGCCCCGGCGGTCACCCTGGCGGTGGCCAAGAAACCCGGCGCCAATGCCGCCGACATCACCAGCGCCATCACCGCGCGGCTGGGCGCGCTGCGCAACGTGACCATCCCCGCCGGCGTGCACGTGACGGTGACCCGCGACTACGGCCAGACCGCCACCGACAAGGCGAACAAGCTGATCCACAAGCTCATCTTCGCCACCGGTTCGGTGGTGCTGCTGGTGCTGTTCGCGCTGGGCTGGCGCGAGGCGATCGTGGTCGGCACTGCGGTCATCATCACGCTGATGCTTACCCTGTTCGCGTCGTGGGCGATGGGCTTCACCCTCAACCGCGTGTCGCTGTTCGCGCTGATCTTCTCCATCGGCATCCTGGTCGACGATGCGATCGTGGTGGTGGAGAACATCCACCGGCACATGGCGCTGGGCGGACGCACCCTGCGCGAGGCGATCCCCGAGGCGGTGAGCGAGGTCGGCGGACCGACCATCCTGGCCACCTTCACGGTGATCGCCGCGCTGCTGCCGATGGCGTTCGTGTCGGGGCTGATGGGGCCGTACATGCGGCCGATCCCGATCAACGCCTCGGCCGGCATGCTGCTGTCGCTGGCGGTGGCGCTGATCGTCACGCCGTGGCTGGCGCTCAAGCTGCTGGGGCACCACGGGCACGGCGGCGAAAGCGCCCACGCGCCGGCCGACAGTCGCCTGCACCGCCTGTTCGGGCGGGTGATGACGCCGTTCATCGCCGGCGAGAAGGCACGCCGTCGCCGGCGATTGCTGTTCGCCGCGATGGGCGTGCTGGTGCTGGCGGCGGTCGGGCTGGTGGTGGTCAAGGCGGTAGTCCTCAAGATGCTGCCGTTCGACAACAAGTCCGAATTCCAGGTGGTCGTGGACATGCCCGAGGGCAGCACGCTGGAGCGCACCAACCGCGTGCTCGGCGAGCTGGCCCAGGCCGTGGCCACGCTGCCGGAAGTGGCCAACTGGCAGGGCTACGCCGGCACCGCAGCCCCGATCACCTTCAACGGGCTAGTGCGCCAGTACTACCTGCGCGGCGGCGCCAACGTCGGCGACCTGCAGGTGAACCTGGTGGACAAGGCGCTGCGCGACCGCCAGAGCCATGCCATCGCGCTGGCGATCCGGCCCGAGCTGGCGAAGATCGGCGCGCGCCACGGTGCCTCGGTGAAGATCGTCGAAGTGCCACCCGGCCCGCCCGTGCTCGCACCCATCGTGGCCGAGGTCTACGGACCGGACTACGACACGGTGCGGCGCACCGCGCTGGCACTGGAGCGTCGCTTCAAGGCCAACCCGGACGTGGTCGATGTCGATTCCAGCGTCGAGGACGCCGCGCCGCGCGAAGTGATGGTGGTCGACCGCGAGCGTGCCGCACGGCTGGGCCTGGACCAGGCCGGCATCGCGCAGGCCTTGCGCACCGCGCTTTCCGGCGAGGACGCCACCTACCTGATGGACGGCAACGCGCGTTACGCCGTGCCGGTGCGCCTGCGCCTGCCGGCCGGCGACCAGGCCTCGCTGGCGCAGTTGCTGGCACTGGAAGTGCGTGCCCGCAACGGCGCGCTGGTGCCGCTGTCCGAAGTGGTGAGCGTGCGCCCGGCCAGCTGGGAGCAGGCGATCTACCACAAGGACCTGCTGCCCTACGCCTACGTTACCGGCGACGATGCCGGCGCCACCGACAGCCCGCTGTACGGCATGTTCAGCCTGGTCGGCACCCTGCGCGAGCACGACGTCGCCGGTGCGCGGCTGGGCCAGCACTTCATCGCGCAGCCACCGGACACCAGCGCGCCCTCGGTGAAGTGGGACGGCGAATGGCAGATCACCTACGAGACCTTCCGCGACATGGGCCTGGCCTACTCGGTCGGCCTGCTGCTGATCTACCTGCTGGTGGTCGGCCAGTTCAGGAGCTACCTGGTGCCGCTGATCATCATGGCGCCGATCCCGCTGACCGTGATCGGCGTGATGCCCGGCCATGCGCTGGTCGGCGCGCAGTACACCGCCACCTCGATGATCGGCATGATCGCGCTGGCCGGCATCATCGTGCGCAACTCGATCCTGCTGATCGACTTCATCAACCACGCGCTGGCCGCCGGCCGGCCGCTGGGCGAGGCGGTGGTCGAAGCGGCGGCGGTGCGTGCCAAGCCGATCGTGCTGACCGGCGTGGCCGCGATGGTCGGCGGTTTCTTCATCATCGACGACCCGATCTTCCAGGGCCTGGCGGTGTCACTGATCTTCGGCATCCTGGTGTCCACGGTGCTCACCCTGCTGGTGATCCCGCTGCTTTACTACGCATGGCTGGCGCACCGGGCGCCGCAGATCGAAGGAGAGGTGACGTGAGCGAGGCACAGACGGTCGAGATCAGCCTGACCCAGGTAGGCGATTACGAGTTCAACGTGCGCTTCGACGGCACCGCGATAGGCGAGCTGGCGACCGACGAGCCGCCGCCGCTGGGACAGGGCCACGGCCCCAACCCGTCGCGCCTGCTGGCCACGGCGGTCGCCAACTGCCTGGCGGCCAGCCTGCTGTTCGCGCTGCGCAAGTTCGGCAACACGCCGGCGCCGTTGACCGCGAAGGCGCGCGCGACCATCGCCCGCAACGCGGGCGGGCGCTGGCGCGTGCCGCGCATCGAGGTCGACCTGCAGCTCGCCGATGCTGCCGACTCGCTCGACCACCTCGACCGCGTGCTGGCGCAGTTCGAGGACTTCTGCGTGGTTACCGGCAGCGTGCGCCAGGGCGTCGAGGTCGACGTGCGCGTGCTCGATCCGGCGGGCGTGGCCTTGCCCCTGCGCGCCGATCGCTGAGGGCTTCCGGCCGGCCAAGTTGATCACGATCAAGCCGGTCCGCGTCCGGCGGCCTAGGGTGGGGCGTGACCGGCGTGCACTGCGCCGGATCTGCCAACCGCCGGAGGATGCGTCATGAGCGTCGCCAAGGTCATCGAAATCATTTCCGAATCTCCCGACAGCGTCGAAGACGCCGTACAGCAGGGCCTGGAGCGCGCGGCCCGGACGCTGGACGGGATCAAGGGCGCATGGATCAGCGAGACCAAGGTCGTCACCGGGCCGGACGGCAAGATCCAGGCGTGGCGCGTGTGCATGCGGGTCAGCTTCGTGATCGGCTGAACGGCGCCAATCGCAAGTGGCCGCACGCGCAGGTTGCGGCCGGAGTGAGGATGATGAAGCGTTTCCCGTCTTCCACCAGCCGGCGCTACGCCGACCGTGACGACGCCGGCCGGCAACTGGCCGAAGCGTTGGCAGACTTCCGTGGCCAGCGCCCGCTCGTGCTCGCCATCCCGCGCGGCGGAGTCCCGGTCGGGCGCATCGTCGCCGACGCGCTGGACGGCGACCTGGACGTGGTGCTGGTGCGCAAGCTCGGCTCGCCGATCAACTGCGAGGTGGCCATCGGCGCGGTCGACGAGCAGGGGCGTGTCCAGCTGACCGCCAGCGCCGGCGTGGCCGGTGCGGGCATGAGCTACGTGCGCGCAGAAGCCGCCCGTCAACTGGCGACGATCCGCAAGCGCCGTGCCGCCTACAGTCCCGGCCGTCATCCCGCCGATCCCACCGGCCGCGTGGTGATCGTGGTCGACGATGGCCTGGCCACCGGCGCGACCATGCGCGCCGCGCTGGCCGCCGTGCGCCGGCAACATCCGGCGTTGCTGGTGGCGGCGGTGCCGGTGGCGGCGCCGGAGAGCCTGGCCGAGCTGGAGGATCTCGCCGACCGTGTCGTGTGCCTGCTCGCGCCCGCGCACTTCCGCGCCGTCGGCGCTTTCTACGGCGAGTTCGAGCCGGTGGACGACACCGACGTGCTGCACCTGCTGTCGGCCCCGCCCAGGGCAGACGCCGGCCTGCCGGTCCCGCAGGCGGTCACCTTCGATCTGCCGGATGCGTGCCTGCCGGGCGACCTGGCGATGCCGCCGGATGCACGCGGGCTGGTGATCTTCGCCCACGGCAGCGGCGCCGATCGCGACAGCCCTCGTGACCGCTGCCTGGCCCATCTCCTGCAGCGCTCGGGCATGGGCACGTTGCTGTTCGACATGCTGACGCCGGAAGAGGTCATTTCGCCCGCCGCGGTATTCGACATCGCCGCGCTCGCCGACCGGCTCGCCGCGGTGGTCGCGGCGGTACGGCGCGACCCGGCGCTGGGCCAGCTTCCGCTGGGCCTGTTCGGTGCCGGCACCGGCGCCGGCGCGGTGCTGGCGGTGGCCGCGCAGCGGCCGCGCGACGTGGCCGCGGTGGTGTCGCGCAGCGGACGACCCGATCTCGCCGGCGCGGCCACGCTGGCCCGGGTGACCGCGCCCACGCTACTGATCGTGGCCGGGCTGGACCGGCAGGTGCTCTCGCTCAACCGCGCCGCACAGCGCCGCATTCCCGCCAAGAACGAACTGGCGGTGGTGCCCGGGGCGACGCACCTGTTCCCCGAGCCGGGCACCCTCGAGACTGCCTCCAGGCTCGCCCGCGACTGGTTCGCGCGCTGGCTGGGCACGCGCATCCACGCACCGCGCCGCAAGCCGTCCAACGGCCCCGATGCGGGCCGGCTTGCCGGCTAGGCGGGCGCCGTTCATGGCTGGATGCGTCCGTCGACGATGCGGATGCGCCGGTCGGCCTGCGCGGCGAAATCCGGATCGTGCGTCACCACCGCGACGGCGCGTCCCTGTTCGTGCGCCAGCGCCAGCACGGTGCGCTGCACGTTGCGGCTGGCGACACTGTCCAGGTTGCCGGTCGGCTCGTCGGCGAGCACCAGCATCGGATCGTTGGCCAGCGCGCGGGCGATCGCCACGCGCTGACTCTGGCCACCGGACAACTGCCGCGGCGACTTGTCGAACTGCGATGCCAGGTCCAGCCCGGCCAGCAGGGCGCATGCGCGTTCGCGGATCGTCGCCTCGTCATACGCACCCAGCCGGCGCATCGGCAGCATCACGTTCTCGCAGGCGCTGAACTCCGGCAGCAGGAAGTGCGACTGGAACACGAAGCCGATCGACCGCAGCCGCGCCCGCGAACGTTCCGCTTCGCCGTAGTCGGCGGTATCGGTGCCGTCCAGCCAGACGCGCCCCGCGCTGGGCAGGTCGAGCAGCCCCATCAGGTAGAGCAGGGACGACTTGCCCGAGCCCGACGGGCCGGTGATCGCCACGCATTCGCCGCCGTCGATGCGCAGGCTGGCGTCGTCCACCAGGGTCACCGGCACCTCGCCTTCGAGCCGGCGCGTCACGTGCTCCAGCCGGATCGCCTCGGCCATCAGGTGCCCCCGCGCAGCACGTCGACCGGCTCGACCTTGGCCGCGCGACGCGCCGGCAGATAGGCGGCGATCATCGCCGCGAGCATCGCCACCCCGCCGGCCAGCACGAACTGGAACAGGCTCCAGTCGATCACCAGGTAGTTGACGTCGGTACTTCCGGGCACGCGGAAATGGATGCGCATCAATCCGGCCATCAGCCCGCAGCCCAGCCCGATCCCGAACACGTTTCCGACCGCGCCGATCAGCGCGCCCTGCGCCAGGAACATGCCTTCGACGTCGCGCGCCTCGAAACCCATCGCGCGCAGGATCGCGATGTCCCGCTGCTTCTCCAGCACCACGGTCGAGATCACGTTGTAGATGCCGAACGCGGCGACCACCAGCACCGCGCCGACCACCGCGTACATGATCACGCTGCGGATCGCCAGCGCACTCATCAGGTCCTCGGACCGCTCCTGCCAGGACACGGTCTTGTAGCGCACGCGCTGTTCGATGCGGGCCGCTTCCAGCCGCGCGGCCTGGGGGTCGGCCAGCCTGATCACGATGGTATTGATGCGATTGGGCCGGTCGAGCATGGACTGCACGCGCTTGAGCGCGACGAACGCCTGGCCGGCATCGAAGTCCGCGCGCCCGGTGTGAAACAGGCCGATGATCTTGAACGTGCGCACCTGGCCGGTGGTACTGGCCACGCGCAGGTTGCTCCCCATCGACAGGCTCATCCGGCGCGCCAGCTCGTCGCCGACGACGATGCCGTTGGGGTTGGCCTCCAGCTCGTCGAGCGAGCCGCGCACCATGTAGCGGCGGATCGTCGAGACCTGCGCGTACTCGCTGGCGACGATGCCGTAGAGCCCGATCGCGCGGTCCTTGCCGGCAAAACTCGCCAGCGCCTGGCCACTCAGCACCGCCGACGCGCGCAGTCCCGGCGTGCGCCGCAGGTAGTCGAGGATCTGCGCGTAGCCGCGGATGCCGCGCGTCTCGGTCTGCGGCACCAGATGATCCAGTTGCACCGCGGCGTCCGGGAAGAGCTCGCTCACCGGTTGTACCGTCGGGTCGCGGTATTCGTCCTCGATCGTGATGTGCGGCGCGTTGTCCACCAGCCGGTGCATGATGTCCTGCTCGGAGCCGCGCATCATCGCCGAGATCGCCAGGAAGAAGGACACGCCCAGCACCACGCCCAGCAGCGAGACGATGCTCTGGCGCCGGCGCGCCAGCAGGTGCCGCGCGGCGATGTCCACCAGCAGGCGGATCATGGCCGCGCTCCGCCATCGGCCACCCGCACCCTGGCGCCCTCGCGCAGGCCTGCCGCCGGCATGGCCACCACCGCGTCGCCCTCGGATACGCCCGCGGCGATCTCGACCTGGCGCTCGCCGCGGATGCCCACGTCGACGCGCCGCGACTGCAGCCGGCCGCCGCTGGCGACCCATACGCGGTCGGCGGCCAGTGCGCTGTCGGGCAGCAGCAGGGCGTGGTCGTGGCGGCGCACGATGATGTTGACCTCGGCGGTCATGCCGACCCGCAGCGGCGTGTCGCCGTCGATCGCGATGCGCACGCGGTAGCTGCGGCCGGTCGGGTCGCCCTTGGGCGTGATGCTGCGGACACGGCCCTGGAACACCCGGCCGGGAAAGGCGTCGGCGCGGATCAGTACCGCTTGCCCGGGCACCACCCGCGCGATGTCCTCCTCGTCGACGTCGGTGGTGACCCGCGGCGGCGAGTCGACCGCGAGCCAGAACAGCGCCGCTCCGGGCGTCATCAGCTGGCCGATCTCGCCATCGCGGCGGATCACCGTGCCGCCGGTGGGCGCCAGCAGCCGCGCGTAGCGCAGCTCGGCGGCGGCGCGCTCGGCGGCCGAGCGCGCCGCCAGCCAGTCCGCGCGGGCCTTGTCGTATTGCGTGCGCGCGATCACGCCGCGCGGGAGCAGGGCGGCATAGCGGCGGTACTCGGACTGCGCGAAGGCCTCCTGCGAGCGCAGTTGCGCCAGGTTGCTGGCCAGGTCGGTGTCCTCCAGCCGGGCCAGTTGCTGGCCGGCACGCACGCGGTCGCCTTCGTCCACGTCAAGTTCGACCAGGCGCGCGGTGATGCGCGCGGCGATCGGCAGCATGACGGTCGGCTCCACCGTGCCGGTGGCGTAGACCGCCTCGATGGCGGTGCCGCGGTGGGCGTGCACCACCGACACCCGCGGCGGCAGCATCCACCAGGCTGCCAGCGCGATCAGCCCGGGCACCAGCACGCTGCCGGCGAGCCACGCGAGCGCGTGGCGGCGACGCGCCGGACGCGGGGTCGCTACGCGGCTGGATGCTGCCGGTCTGGCAAGGGGGGCGTCGTCTGGCATTCGGCATGCTCCGCGACGGATGCGGGGCCTTCCCGGGCGCGCCGAACCGTTGACCGGCAGGATAGGTCGCCGGTGCAGGCGGGTTTTGATGCACGTCAACGGCGCCATGCGCGTGAGTGCGACCAGGCGTGCCGGGCGCGCCCCATGGCGGTTTGACGTCGATCAAATCCGCTCCGGCGGCGCGGCGTAGCGTCGACGCTGGCCCCGCGGGCATGGCGCCCGCGGGTTTCCCCGCATCGATCGGAGACTTGCCATCATGACCATGCTTACACGCTGGAATCCGTTGAAGCCGCTGTCGCGGTCCGAGCCGAACGACTTCGACGAGCTGTTCCGCAACTTCGGATTGCGCACGATGTTCAGGGACCTGGAAGTGGCGCCCGAAATCCGCGTCGACGTCAGCGAGAACGACGAGGCCTACGACATCCAGGCGGATGTCCCGGGCGTGCGCAAGGAAGACATCGACATCACGATCGACGGCAACCAGGTATCGATCACCGCCGAAACCAAGCGCGAATCGGAACGGAAGGACGGCAGCCGCGAGGTGTGCACCGAGCGCTACTACGGCCAGGTGTTCCGCTCCTTCAGCCTGCCGACCGACGTCGACGATGCCAAGGCGCAGGCCCGCTACGAGAACGGCGTGCTGAGCCTGCACCTGCCCAAGAAGCCCAACGGCCAGCAGAAGCGGATCAAGGTCGCCTGAGCGCGCCCGGCTTCGGCCGAGCCAACGACGGGGCGCCCGCACAGGGCGCCCGTTTTCCGTGCGGCGCCGATCCCGCCCGAAGGACCACGTGTGACCGCATCGTCGCGATGGATGTCGCGCGGTTCGCGCGCAGCGATCGCTCACGGTTTGTGAGCTGCCCGCGTCGGCGGCCCGTCGGGCCAGCGTGCGGCCTGACGCGCACCCCGGCCTGCAACAGGCCAGCCGGTCAACCTCGCCCCGCCGCACGCACCGGCGGCGCCGTTGGCTCCTGCGCCCGGGCCTCGGGCGTGTGATCGGCCCGTTCCACGATCGCCTTCAGTTCGTCGCCACTCAGCGTTTCGTGCAGGAGCAGTTGCGAGGCGGCGGTTTCCAGCCCGACGCGATGGCGGCGCAGTACGTCGGTCGCGGTCAGCAGGGCCTGGTCCAGCAGCAGGCGGATGGCGCGGTCGATGGCCGCGGCGGTGACCTCGGCGTAGCGGCGCGGCTGCCAGGCGTCGCCGGTGGTGCCGAGCAGCGGCGTGGCGTCGGTCTCGTAGCTCACCGTGCCCAGTTCGGCGGTCATGCCGTGGTGGGTGACCATGCCCCTCGCCAGGTCGGTGGCCTTGGCCAGGTCGTCGGCGGCGCCGGTGGAGGCCTCGCCGAACACCATCAGCTCCGCCGCGCGCCCGCCCAGCAGCATCGCCAGCCGTTGCGTCAGCTCCTGTCGCTGCATCAGGAAGCGGTCCTCGGTCGGCCGCTGGATCGTGTAGCCGAGCGCACCGATGCCGCGCGGAACGATCGAAAGCTTGTGCACCTGCGTACCGCCGGACAGCTCGATCGCGACCAGCGCATGGCCGGCCTCGTGGAAGGCGACGATGCGCCGCTCCCGCGGGCTCAGCACGCGGCTGCGCTTCTCCAGCCCGGCGACGACGCGCTCCAGCGCACGGGTAAGGTCGTCCATGCCCACCGCCGTCGCGTCACGCCGCGTGGCAAGCAGCGCCGCCTCGTTGGCGAGGTTGGCCAGGTCCGCGCCGCTGAAGCCGGTGGTGAGGGCGGCGATCTGTTCGATGTCCACGTCCCCGGCCAGCACCAGCCGGGCCAGGTGCACGCGCAGGATCGCCACGCGCTCCTGCTTGTCCGGCCGATCGACCAGGATCTGGCGGTCGAAGCGGCCGGCGCGGAGCAGGGCCGGGTCGAGGATTTCCGGCCGGTTGGTCGCCGCCAGCAGCACCACGCCGCTGCTGGGGTCGAAGCCGTCCATTTCCTTCAGCAACTGGTTGAGCGTCTGCTCCTTCTCGTCGTGGCCGCCGGTCGGCAGGAACGCGCCGCGTGCGCGGCCGACCGCGTCCAGCTCGTCGATGAAGATGATGCAAGGTGCCTGTGCCCGCGCCTGTTCGAACAGGTCGCGCACGCGCGCGGCGCCGACGCCCACGAACAGCTCGACGAACTCCGAGCCGCTGATCGAGAAGAACGGCACGGCCGCCTCGCCGGCCACTGCACGGGCCAGCAGCGTCTTGCCGGTACCCGGCGGTCCCACCAGCAGGATGCCCTTGGGCATGCGTTCACCCAGGCGGCCGTACTGCTTCGGATCGCGCAGGAAACTGATCACTTCCTTCAGCTCGTCCTTGGCCTCGTCCGCGCCGGCGACGTCGGCAAAGGTGACGCCCACGCCGCGTTCGACGTAGACCCGCGCCTTGCTCTTGCCCACGCCCATCAGGCCCGACGCGGGACCGCCGCGACCGGCTCGCGACAGCAGCCCCAGCCACAGGCCGAACAGGAGCAGCCCGGTGATCATCCAGGTCAGTGCCGGCCCCAGCAGACTGGAGCGTGGCGCGCCACTGAACTCGACCCGCGCCGCGGCCAGCGCGTCGGCCAGCCCCGGCTCGACCGGAACGGTGGTGAAGCGGGTTGCCGGCGCGTCCGGCCGGGTGGGCTTGAAGGTGCCGCTGATGCGGTCCTGGTCCACTTGCACGCTCTGGATCCGGCCTGCCGCCAGGTCCGAGCGGAACTGGCTGTAGGGAATGGACGGCGCCTGCGGCGTGTACAGCATGAACTGCAGGCCGACCACGACGATCAGTGGCCCCAGCCAGTACCAGAACGAGGTGCGACGGCTGTCCATGTTTCGCTTATGCCCGCGTGGCCTGGTTCGCCTGTTGATGCAGGTCAACCCGCCCACCCGGTCGTGCCCGATCCCGAGCGGCCCGCGCCGCGAGTCGCCGAGCCGCGGCGCTGCAGATACGCCTCGGCGGCGTAGCGGCGCATCATCCGGTGCGCATTGAAGTAGCTGGCAAGCTTGGCCACCGACTGCTTCATCATGCCGGTCCAGCCTGCGCGGTTGCGGTGGAACATCGGCAGCACGACCTGCTCCAGGCAGTCGTAGAGCCGGCCGCTCGCGGCCGTATCGTCGTGCTCCTCGCCGAGCGACCATCCGGTGACGCCGTCGATGCAGCCCTCGACCCACCAGCCGTCCAGTACGCTCAGGTTGAGCACGCCGTTGGCGGCCGCCTTCATGCCGCTGGTGCCGGAGGCTTCCTGCGGCGGCAGCGGCGTGTTGAGCCAGAGATCGCAGCCGGCCACCAGCACACGCGCCGCCGCGAGGTCGTAGTCGGGCAGGAACACCAGCCGGATCTGCGGTGCGAGTTCCCGTGCCAATCCATGCAACTGGCGCACCAGCGCCTTGCCCGGCTCGTCGCGCGGGTGCGCCTTGCCCGCCACGACGACCTGGAACGGCCACTTCGCATGGATCGCGCGCAGCCGCGCGAGGTCCGCGAACAGCAGCGTGGGCCGCTTGTAGGCGGTCATGCGGCGCGCGAAGCCGAGGATCGGCAATTGCGCATCCAGTGCCACGCCGGTGTGCCCGGCCACGAACCCGATCAGGTCCGCGCGGGCCCGCTCGTGGGCCTGCCACACCTCGGCGTCGGGCAGCTGGTCGAGCCGTGCGAGTGTCTCCGGATCGTGCACCCAGCAGCCGGAACAGCGGTGATAGAGCGCGGCGACAGCCGGGTGCACCCAGTCCGGGAGATAGACGCCGTTGGTCACCGCGTGCACATCGTAGCCGGGGAACATGCGCGTGGTCACCTCGGCATGGCGCACCGCCACGCCGTTGACGAATCCAGCCAGGTTGAGCGCGAGCCGGGTCATGTTGAGGCCCGGAGCGCCGGCCAGCAGGCGGACCTGGTCGCTGTCGAGGTAGCCCGGCAGCAGGCGGCCGTACAGTGCGTAGGGGAAGAGGTCGTGTCCCGCGTCGACCGGCGTGTGCGTGGTGAATACGCACGACCGGCGCACCGCGCCGGCGTCGAAGCCGAGCTCGCCGGCGCCCACCGTGTCCGGCGGCAGCGGATAGCGGCGCAGCAGCTCCAGACCGAGCAGCGCGGCGTGCCCCTCGTTCAGGTGATAGGTAGCGATCTCGAAGCCGAGCGCATGCAGCACGCGCAGGCCGGCGATGCCGAGCACGATCTCCTGCTTGAGGCGATAGGTGGCGTCGCCGCCGTAGAGCAGGCTGGTGATCGCGCGGTCTTCCGGATCGTTCTCGGGCAGGTCGGTATCGAGCAGCAGCACCGGCAGCTCGTGCCCGAGGCGTCCACGCAGCCGGTAGAGCCACGGGCGCACCCACACCTCGCGGCAGTCGATCAGCACCGCGACCTTGGCGCGCAGGGGATGGACGAAGGCCTCGGGGGTCCACGGGTCGGCCGCTTCGAGCTGGTTGCCTTCGGCGTCGAACGACTGGCGCAGGTAGCCCTGCCGCGAGATCAGCGTCACGAACACCATCGGCAGCTCCAGGTCCGCGCTGGCGCGTGCGGTGTCGCCCGCCAGCACGCCCAGGCCGCCGGCGTAGGTGTGCATCCGCGGCTCCAGCGCGATCTCCATGGAGAGGTAGGCGATGTGCGTGCGCGACAGGTACGGGCCGATGGCGGCCGCGGCCGCGGGCCCGGCGGTGCCGGGCGCATCCGGTATCACGTGCGCACTTCCATTTCGCGGGACTGGCCGCGGGTCAGCGCGCGGCTCATCTCCTGCATGTAGACGGCCAGCGCGCCGTAGATGTCGTCCAGGCTCAGCAGGCCGCACAGCCCGCCTTTGGGGTTGGTCACCGGAAGCCGGCGTACCCCGCAGATGCGCATGCGCGCCACCGCGTCGAGCAGCTGCTCCTCCTCGGCGCAGGTGACCGGCTCGCGGGTCATGACATCGCCGACCCGCAACCGCGCGCAGGGCGCTTCCGGCGCAACCACCTCCAGCACGATGTCGCGATCGGTAAGCACGCCGACCGGGATGCGCTCACCGTTGGGCTGCTCGACCACCACCAGCACGCCCACGTGCCGCGTGCGCATCAGTCGTGCTGCCTCCACCACGGACGCGGCCGGGCTGATGGAAACCGCCTCGTGCGTGCATATGTCACGGACCTGCATGGCCGGCACCTCCCGTGGACCCCGAGCGTGGCCCGGCCGCTGCCCGCGCAAATTGACCCTGATCAACCCGCGGGAGTGACCGCTGCCGGGGGAAACCGTCGTGGCCGACCGTGGTTGCGTGGCGACAGCGCAGGTGACGGCGCCACGACGAGCCCATCATTCACGGCTTACGCGGCCTCTCCTAGCTTCTGCGTCCATCCTGTCCCGCCGCATGCCGTCATGGAGACGAAAAGCGACAGCCTGGCGCTGTACCGGATGCTGGCGGCCGCACTGTTGCTGCTTGCCGTGTGCTGGCTGCCCCCGGTGCCGATCGACGAGACCCGGTACCTGGCCGTCGCGTGGAACATGCACTGGCGCGGCGACTGGCTGGTTCCCTGGCTTGACGGCATGCCCTATGCGGACAAGCCGCCCCTGCTGTTCTGGCTCATCGACGCGCTGTGGCGGATCACCGGCGTGCATGCGTGGGCGGCCAGGGTGCTGGAGGTCGCCATCGCGCTGCTGACGGTTCCGCTGGTCCGGCGCCTTGCCGGAGAGCTCGGCGCGGATGCGACCGCGGCATCGCTGGCCGCGTGGCTGTGGCTCGGCAGCCTGGCCTTCGCCGGCTACGGCGGCGCCGTGATGTTCGACATGCTGCTGTGCGTGTGTGTCCTGGTCGCCTGGCTCGGCGGCGCGTGGATCTGGTGCGGACGCCCGCGGGCAGGGGCCGCGATGCTCGCGCTGGGTCTGGGGCTCGGCGTGCTCGCCAAGGGCCCGGTGAGCCTGCTGGTCGCCGGCATGCCGGTGGTGCTGGGACCCTTGTGGCGCGGCGTGCCGTCGCGACCGGTCGGCAGGCGCTACCTGGCGATCCTGCTGGGCCTGGCAGGTGGCGCGGTGCTGGCGCTCGCCTGGGCCGTGCCGGCGGCGATGCGGGGCGGACCGGATTACGCCAACGCCATATTCCTGGGGCAGACGGCCGGCAGGATGGCGGCGAGCTTCGCCCACGATCGCAGTCCCTGGTGGTATCTGCCGTTCGTGCCCGTGCTGCTGTTTCCCTGGTCCATCGGACTGGGGCGGGCAGGGCCGGCGCGGGGACAGGGCGTGCCGGCGGTTGACCGCTTCGCGCTTGCCGCGACCGTGCCGGCCTTCCTTGCGCTGTCCGTGATCAGCGGCAAACAGGCCCATTACCTGCTTCCGCTGTTGCCCGCACTGGCTCCGGCGGCAGGCGTGCGGCTGGCTTCCGGACGCTGGCGGGTGGTCGGGTGGCGGATCGGGCTGTTGCTGCTCGCGATGCCGGTCGGCGCGTGGCTGGCGCTCGCACGGCTGGCGCCGCAGGTGGCGCCGGGCGTCCGCCTGGTGCTGCTGGCGGCAGCGGCGATTGGCGCGGTGCTGCTGTGGCGTGGGAGGCGCGGGCTCGACGTGGCAACCGCGGCGCTGGCGGTGATCGGTGTCGTCGTGCTGGTCAAGGGAGCCTTCCTCGCGGGATACGCTGCGCA
Organism: Frateuria soli; assembly: GCF_021117385.1. Lineage (GTDB taxonomy): Bacteria > Pseudomonadota > Gammaproteobacteria > Xanthomonadales > Rhodanobacteraceae > Frateuria_A > Frateuria_A soli. The sequence continues at coordinate 1,538,866 of NZ_CP088252.1, read as the reverse complement.
CTATTCGGTAGCGGAGGCATCGCGCATGATCGCCGCCGCGCAGCGGTCGGACGTGCCCCTGCTGATGCTCGACCGGCAGAACGGACTGTTCACCTTCGCCGGCCGACTCACGGCCCCCATCCCGACGGCACCCGGTCCACGCTACGTGGCGGCCTGGGTGCAGGCCCACCCGGATGGATGGGTGATCGCCAGCGGCTCGGACTACGACTTCGCATCCCCGCCGCTGTACCGGCAACCCTTGCTCGGGCGCCGGCTTGCGATCTGGCGGGCCGCCGACATCGCGCGGGAAACGGTGGCCGGGAGCGAGGCTGCCGGGCGCACGCAACCCAAGGTGCCGGTGGGTACGTAAGGCTGCAGTCGCGGACTATCCGCGCATGGTCGCCGCCAGGCGCGCTTTCAGCGCAGCCAGCGGCAGCGTGTTGATGACGTCGCCCGTTTCGATCCAGCCACGTCGCGCCTGGCCGATGCCGAAGCGCAGTGCCGCGAACCCGGCGATGTCGTGGGCGTCGCTGCCGATGGCCAGGGGCACGCCGGCGGCCTTGGCCAGGCGGCAGTGCACATCGTCCAGGTCCAGCCGGTCCGGATGCGCGTTCGCTTCCAGGAAGCAGCCGCGTTCCCGCGCATGGCGCACCACGCGTTCGATGTCCACCGCATAGGCGGCGCGCTGCTCGATCAGGCGCCCGGTCGGATGCGCCAGGATGCTGAAGCAGGGATGGTCCATGGCGCGCAGCAGGCGCGCGGTCTGCCGCTCGCGCGACAGGTCGAAGTGGCTGTGCACGGCGCCGACGACCAGGTCCAGCCTGGCCAGCAGGTCGTCCGGAAGGTCCAGCCGGCCATCCTCAAGGATGTCCACCTCGATGCCCTTGAGCAGGAGCGGTGCCGCATGCGAGGCGTTGAAACGGTCGATCGCCTCGATCTGGGCCAGCAGCCGGCGACGGTCCAGCCCACCGGTCACGGCGAGGCCGCGCGAATGGTCGGTAATCGCCAGGTATTCCAGGCCGGCGGCCGAGGCGGCACGGGCCATGGCGTCCAGGTCGGCGCTGCCGTCGCTGGCGTTGGTGTGGCAGTGCAGGTCGCCGCGCAGATCCTCGAGCGCGATCAACGAGGGCAGGCTCCCGGCCGCCGCCGCCTCGATCTCGCCGGCGTTCTCGCGCAGCTCCGGCGGGATCGCCGGCAGGCCGACGCTGGCATAGACCGAAGCCTCGGTGTCCCCGGCGATGCGGCGGCTACCGTGGTAGACGCCGTACTCGTTGATCTTCAGTCCGCGCTTGCGCGCCAGCGCGCGCAGGGCGAGGTTGTGCGCCTTGGAACCGGTGAAATAGACCAGCGCGGCGCCGAGGCTCGCGGGCCGGACCACGCGCAGGTCCACCTGCAGCCCGCTGCGCAACACCACGCTCGAGCGGGTGCTGCCCTGCGCCAGCACGCGCTGCACCAGCGGATAGGCGAGGAAGCGCGCGCCCAGCGCGCGGGCGCTCGCGGTGGCCACCAGCACGTCCACGTCGCCGATCGTCTCGCGCCAGCGCCGGAGGCTGCCGGCCAGCACCACCTGGGCCGGCTCCGGGGCCGCCTTCAGGTAGGCGACCAGCGCCTCGGCCTGCTGCAATGCCGCGGCAAGCTTCCAGCGCGGCGTGTTGCCGAGGGATTGCGTCGCCGCCTCCAGCAGGTGCCGTTCGGTGTCCTTGCCGAAACCCCTGAGCGTGCGGATGCGCCCGGCGCGCGCGGCGCGCAGCAGCCCGCCGACCGAGCTGACGCCCAGTTCGTCGTGCAGTCGCTGCGCCCTCTTGGGGCCCAGCCCCGGCAGCCGCAGCAGGGCGGTGAGGCCACGCGGATGGGTACGTCGCAACTGGCGCAACAGGTCGCACGAGCCGCCGCGAAGGATCTGCTCGATCTTGCCGGCCAGGTCGTCGCCGATGCCCGGCAGGTCGGCAAGCGGATGCTCGGGGTCACGCCAGGTGTCCAGCGGCTGCGGCCAGCCGCCGATGGTGCGGGCGGCGTTGCGGTAGGCCCGCACGCGGAAAGGGTTGGCGCCATCCAGTTCCAGCCAGTCGGCGATCTCGTCGAAGACCGCCGCGACTTCGGCGTTGCTGGCGGCAGCCACGGGCGGGGCGGCCGGCAGGGAAGCGGTGGTCCGGGCCATGGTGGGAGCCTCCGTAGCGGGTGCCACGCTGCCACGCGCGGGAGCGCCCCGCTTGACGTGGATCAAGCCCGGTCGCGCGCTTCGCGCAGGGCGCGGCGTGCCAGCCACAGGCCCGGCGCCATCGGCACCCAGGTCGTGCAACCGCGCAGCAGCAGGGTGCCCGCCAGCGCACCTTCGAGGGGCACGCCCTGGGTGGACAGCGCGGCGACGCTGGCCGCCTCGAAGGTGCCCAGCCCCATCGGGATCGGGCTCACCGTCGCCACCATCATGGCGAGCAGGAAACTCGGGTAGGCGACCGCGTAGGAGGCGTGCAGCCCGAGCGCATGGAGCATGGTCCACAGCGTCGCCGCGTCCGCGGCGATGACGGCGAGATTCAACGCGGCCGTGGCGGCCAGCAGGCGCCCGCGACGCAGCAGCTGGGCCACCGGCGCCTCGGCCGCGGCCTCCAGCAGCGCGGCCACGCCCGGCAGGCGTTCCACCCATGCGGGCGCGCGCCGCCCGTAGTGGTGCAGCGCGAACAGGCCCAGCGGTACTGCCGCGGCGACGATCACGAACACGATCGTGATGGTGTGCATCCAGGGACGCGCGTCGTGCCGGAGCCACAGCAGGCCCATGCCGGCCAGGGCCGAGAGCAGGTAGGCGCCATGGAAGCCGACGAAGTTGGTCACCAACGTGGCCATGCACGCGGACCGCGGCACTCCCTGGCGGGCCAGTACGTTGACCAGGAAGGCGGTGCCGGCGATGCCGCCGGTCGGCACCGACTGGTCCACGAAGAGCTTCGCGACGGCAAGGCCGATCAGCGCATTCCACGGGCGGTGCGCGCCGGCGCGATCCAGCCCGAGCCACCAGGCGGTGGCGACGCAGGCATACGTCGCCAACTGCAGCACCACCGCCAGCCCGAGCCAGGCCGGGGCGAGCGAACCGAGCAGGCCCAGGAAACGTTCCACCTCGCCGCGGCGCAGGACGATGCCGGCCAGGGCGGCAAGCGCCAGCAAACCGAGCAGCCATCCGGCCCACTGCAGCGTGGTCGCCGGCCGCTCATGGTCCGCGCGTGGCGCAGGCCATCGGCGTGACGCGGTCGGGTGGTGGTCCATGGCAACGGGCGGAGCGGGCGGCGGACGCCCATGCCATCACGCCGGACATCGCACGGATTGAGTTGCATCAAGGAGTGCGCCGATCGCGGGCGGACTTGACCCCCATCAACAGCGGCCCCGTACCGCCGTGCATGGTGGAGCGCATGGAGCTTCCGACCCGCCTCGCGGCCAGCGCCGCGCCCCGTCCGGGAAGGGCTGCCGACCCGCCCTGCGCCGGCCTGTCCGACGCGGAAGCCGTGCGGCGCCGTGCCCGCTACGGCCCGAACGAGTTCCATCGCACCGGTTCGGGCTTGCTGGCCACCGTGGCCGGCGCCTTCGCCAATCCACTGGTGGCGATCCTGATCGCGGCGGCGGTGACCTCCGGCGTGCTTGGCGATGTGCTGGGTGCGCTGATCATCGCGGTGATCGTGCTGCTGAGCCTCGTCCTCAACGCCACGCTCGGCTTCCGCTCGCAGCGCGCGGCCGAACGGCTGCGCGCCGAGATCACGCCCATGGCGACGGTGCATCGGGACGGCCGCTGGCAGGAACGTCCACGACGCGAGCTGGTTCCCGGCGACCTGATCCGGCTTTCCGCCGGCGACCGCATCCCGGCGGACGCACGGCTGCTGGAGGCGCGCGATTTCCACGTGCAGCAGGCCGCCCTGACCGGCGAGTCCATCCCGGTCGAAAAAGAGCCGGCGCCGGCCGACGCCGATGCCGGCCCGGCGGCGAAGGGCAGGGTATTCCTCGGCTCGTCGGTGGTCGCCGGCACCGCGGTCGCCGAGGTGGTGGCCACCGGCGCCGCGACCGCGTTCGGCGAAGTGGCGGCGCGCCTGGGCGAACGTCCACCCTCGACCGAGTTCGAGCGCGGGCTGAAGGATTTCGCGGGCCTGATCATGCGCACGGTCGTGATGCTGGTGCTGCTCGTGCTCCTGGTCGGCGTGGTGCTGCATCGCCCGCCGCTGCAGACCCTGCTGTTCGCGCTGGCGCTCGCGGTGGGCCTGACGCCCGAGTTCATGCCGATGATCACCACCGTCACCCTGGCGCGCGGTGCGGTGCGGATGGCGCGGCGGCGGGTGATCGTGCGCCACCTTGCCGCGATCGAGGACTTCGGCAGCATGACCGTGCTGCTGAGCGACAAGACCGGCACGCTCACCCGCGGCGACACCGCCGTCGACGGCAGCTGGGACGCAAGCGGAGAACCCTCGTCCCGGGTCGCGCAACTGGCCGTGCTCAACGCCATGTTCGAGACCGGCACGCGCAGCCCGCTCGACGCGGCGATCCTGCGTGACTGCCCGCCCGCGCCGCCGGGCTGGTCCAAGCTCGACGAGATTCCGCTGGACTTCGAGCGCCGCCGCATGAGCATCGTCGTCGAGCGGGACGGCGAGCGCTGGATCGTCACCAAGGGCGCGCCCGAGTCGGTCCTGCCCGCCTGCGTGCAGTGCGAACTGGGGGAGGGCACCTTCCTGCTCGACGCATCGCGGCGCAACGAAAGCGAGCGGGCGTACCAGGCGATGGGCGAGCGCGGACTGCGCGTGCTGGCGATCGCCTGGCGGCCGGTCGACGCGCGCACGCGCTACGCCGCGACCGCCGAGACCGGGCTGGTGCTGGCCGGTTTCGTCTCGTTCGCCGATCCGCTCATGCCCGGCGTGGCGCCGGCGTTGCAGGCGCTCGCGGCCGATGGCATCCCGCTGAAGATCCTGACCGGCGACAACCCGCGCGTGGCGCGCCACGTCTGCGCGCAGGCCGGCCTCGACCCGGGCGAAGTGGTGACCGGTGATGCGCTGCGCGGAATGAGCGAGACCGCGCTGGGGCTGCTGGCCGCGCGCACACGCGTGTTCGCGCTGGTCACGCCCGAGCAGAAGCGCCGCATCGTGATGGCGCTCAAGGCGCGCAGCGAGGTGGTCGGCTTCCTCGGCGACGGCGTCAACGATGCGCCGTCGCTGCACGCGGCCGATGTGGGCATCTCGGTCGCCGATGCGGTCGATATCGCCCGCGACAGCGCCGACATCCTGCTGCGCGAGCGCAACCTGGAGGTGCTCCACGCCGGCGTCATCGAGGGCCGGCGCGCGTTCGCCAACGTCATGAAATACCTCTTCATGGGCACCAGCTCGAACTTCGGCAACATGTTCAGCATGGTCGTGGGCGCGCTGGTGCTGCCTTTCCTGCCGATGCTTCCGTCGCAGATCCTGCTGAACAATTTCCTGTACGACCTGGCGCAGACCACGATTCCGTCGGACAACGTCGACCAGGCGCAGCTGCGCGGCCCGCAGCGCTGGAGCGTGCCGCTGATCCGGCGCTTCATGTACGGCATCGGGCCGGTCAGTTCGCTCTACGACCTGCTGACCTTCTACGTGCTGATCCGCTGGCTGCACGCCACGGCCGAAACCTTCCACACCGGCTGGTTCATCGAGTCGCTGGCCACGCAGACGCTGGTGGTGTTCGTCATCCGCACCCGCGGCAATCCGTTGCGCAGCCGCCCGGCGGCGCTGCTGGTGGCGAGCGTCTCGCTGGTGGTCGCCGCGGGCCTGGTGCTGCCGTGGACGCCGCTGGCCGCGATGTTCGGCTTCGTGCCGCTGCCGCCGGCGTTCTTCGCCTTCCTGGCCGTCGCCACGGGCAGTTACCTGCTGCTGGTGCAGGCACTCAAGAAGCGCTTCATGCGCGCGGTGGCTGCGCCGCGAACGCCACCGCGCGCGTAGGCGCACCCGGGCCGGACGCGAGCGCCGTGGCGGCGTTCCGCTTGCGGCCGAGTCCCTTCACGACATCGGGTCGCGCGCCGCGCGACCGGTTGACGTGCATCAAGCCCGGATCTGTCCATCGCCCTAGGTTCCTGTTGCGCGCCGAAGCGCGCGGCAGCACCGAGGTTGCGACGGCATCCGCGCCGGCAGCCATGCACCGAAATGGAGGTTGTGATGATCACCCGGAGACAATTCCTGCAGGCATCGGCATCGCTGGCACTGGTCCCCATGCTCCCTGGCCAGATCCTGGGCACGACCAGCCTGCGAACGCGGCCGTCATGGCCGCAGTTCCGCGACGGCCCGCTGTATACGTCCTTCCTGGACGCCGTGGCGAAGATGCGGGCCGACAACGATTCCACCCAGCCGGGCAGCTGGGCCTACTGGACGAACGTGCACGCGAGTTTCTGCCCGCACCGCAAACCGTACTTCCTCGCCTGGCACCGGGGCTTCCTCGCGCGCTTCGAGGCGCAGCTGCGCAAGGCCTCTGGCAACAGCGCGCTGGTGCTGCCCTACTGGAACTACTACGACCAGCCGGTCATCCCGGCGGAATTCCGCGACCCCGGTTCGCCGCTCTACCGTAGCAACCGCAGCGGCACGAACGTCTCCGGGGCACTCAGCCTGGCCGCGTTCGACGCCAGCCTGACCAACTTCCAGCGCGGCAAGACCGACGCCTTCGAACCGGCCGTCGAAACCGCGCCGCACAACGGCGTGCACAACCTGATCGGCGGCGCCATGGGCAACATAACCATCTCTCCGCGCGATCCGGTCTTCTGGGTGCACCACGCGAACATCGACCGCCTGTGGGACGCCTGGGTGCAGGCGGGAGACGGCCGCCACATGCCGGCCAGGACCGCGGCCTACTGTTCGGGATCGTTCTCCTACGGTGCCGCGGTGTCCTCCATGCAACGGGTCAAGACCTACTCGCCGGGCAGCCTGGGTTATCGCTATGACGACACCGCCATGCCGACGAGCGGAACCAGCGCGCTGCAGATCGCGCCACTCCCGGCCATCCAGGATGCGCTGGCCGCGCCGCTGCCGGCACAGGGCGCGTCGCTCGGCGGGATGGGCGGCCTGGCGCTGGGGTCCGGGTCGTTGCGCGTGCGTATTCCGCTGACGGCGGACGGTCGCAATCGGGTGCGCAGCCTGGTCACCAGCGGCACGGGGCAGGGCGGCGAGGTACGGCTCGTGCTCGATGGGGTGGACCTCACCGACGCGGGCGCGCGGGGCGGCTATTTCTACAAGGTCCTGCTGAACCTGCCGACCGGCAGCGTGGCGCAACCGGAGCGGACCTACCTGGCCGGCACGCTCGGGTCGTTCGAAGTCAGCGTGGCGCGGCATGCGCAGATGATGGCCAGCTGCGGCGCGATGGCCATGCACGGTCCGGTGAGGATCGTTCTTCCGCTGCGCGACGTGCTCCGGCGGATCTGGCCCGAGTCGCTGGACGCACTCACGGTCAGCTTCGTGCGGGTGGAGGCCGACAGCGCGCCCCAGGCCGACGCGATGGTGATCGACCGCGTGTCGGTGGAAGCCGACTGAAGCATGCGACGCCCGCGCATGCCCCCGCAGGAGCGCACCTGGGCGCGACCGCCATCTCCCTGCTCGCGCCCAGGAGCGCTTCGAAGGATTTTCCCCTGCTGCGAAGTACCGGCAAGACATCCTGCCGAAACAGCCCGCCACCATGCGGCCTGCGCATGGTGTGGCAGGCTGACGCAGCCGCCCGTTTCCTGTGGCGCGCCTGACGCAAGTCAAGCGCGCGTGAGGGCCCAAACCTACGCTGGCCCCGAAACCACAGGAGACACTCCCCATGTCACGAATGCTGTCCACCGTACTCGCGGCCGCCAGCATGCTGGCCCTCGCCGCCTGCTCCGGAAAGCAGGCCGCCGATGCGGCCCTGTCCGCCAGCCCCGCGGCGTACGCAGCCCCCGCACCGCTGCCCGCGCCGACCGACTTCGGTCCGCCGCAGGGCGAGCCGATCCACGCGGTGCTCACCAGCCCGCCGAACGTGCCGCCGCCGATCCACCGCAACTATCCGGCCAAGGTCATCGTGGAGCTGGAGGTGATCGAGAAGGAGATGCCGATCTCCGAAGGCGTCAGCTACACCTACTGGACCTTCGGCGGCACCGTGCCGGGCAGCTTCATCCGCGTGCGCCAGGGCGACACGGTGGAGTTCCACCTGAAGAACGCGCCCGACAGCAAGATGCCGCACAACATCGACCTGCACGGCGTCACCGGCCCGGGCGGCGGCGCGGCGTCGAGCTTCACCGCGCCGGGGCATGAGTCGCAGTTCACCTTCAAGGCGCTGAACCAGGGCATCTACGTCTATCACTGCGCCACCGCGCCGGTGGGCATGCACATCGCCAACGGCATGTACGGCCTGATCCTGGTCGAGCCGCCGGAGGGCCTGCCCAAGGTCGATCACGAGTACTACGTGATGCAGGGCGACTTCTACACCACCGGCAAGTACCGCGAGAAGGGCCACCAGCCGTTCGACATGGACAAGGCCATCGACGAGAACCCGACCTACGTGCTGTTCAACGGCCATGAAGGCGCGCTCACCGGCGACAAGGCGCTGACCGCCAGGACCAACGAGTCGGTGCGCCTGTTCGTCGGCAATGGCGGGCCCAACCTGATCTCCAGCTTCCACGTGATCGGCGAGATCTTCGACCGCGTGCAGCAGGAAGGCGGCACCCATCCGCAGGAGAACGTGCAGACCACGCTGATTCCCGCCGGCGGCGCGGCGATCGTGGAGTTCCACACCGACGTGCCGGGCAGCTACGTGATGGTCGACCACTCGATCTTCCGCGCGTTCAACAAGGGCGCGATGGCGATCCTCAAGGTCGACGGTGCGGAGAACAAGTCGGTCTACTCCGGTAAGGAGGTCGACTCGGTGTACCTGGGCGACCGCGCCGAGCCGAACCTGCATGCGGTGACCACCGCGGCCAAGGCCAACGCCGCCGGCACGCTCAGCAAGGAAGACCAGATCGCCGCCGGCAAGCAGCTGTTCACCGGCACCTGCTCGGTCTGCCACCAGGCCAACGGCGAAGGCCTGCCCGGCGTGTTCCCGCCGCTGGCCAAGTCCGACCTGATTGCCAAGCTGGTGAAGGAAGACAAGGACAAGCTGATCGCCATCCCGCTGCACGGCCTGACCGGCAAGGTCACGGTCAACGGCAAGGACTACGACTCGGTGATGCCGCCGATGACCCAGCTGACCGACGACGAGGTCGCCAACCTGCTCACCTACGTGCTCAACAGCTGGGGCAACCCGGGCGGGCAGGTGAGCAAGGAAGAGGTGGCCAAGGTGCGCGCCCAGCCGGCCCCGGCCCCGACCTCCGAGCACTGAGCCGAACCATCGCGTCACCTGACCCGGCCGGCGGCAGTCATGCCGCCGGCCCGTTTCGAGGTGGGCTGTTCGCCCACCTCCTTTTTTTGGCCAGCATGGAATGGCCGTCTGGACGTCCGCGGCGGGTTGCCGCACCGCCCGGTCCGCTTGACGCCCGTCAACCCGTGCGTTGGTCGTGCTCCCGACACTGTGTGCATTCCCCAAGGAGATGCACCATGCACACCCGCCTTGTCACCGGCTGCCTGCTGGCCTTTGCCAGCACACCCGCCTGGTCCACCGACGCGCCCGCCCCGCTGCAACTGGAATGGGACGCCCGCGCCCGCCACGAGCAGGTCGACAACGACGCCTTCGCCCGCGACGCCCGCGCCGACACCCTGCGCCTGCGCCTGGGCCTGCGCGCCATGTTCGGCGGCGGTTTCGGCGGCTACCTCGAGGGCGCGGGCGTGGCCGCGGCCGGCGGGCATTACGACAGCGGGGCCAACGGCCATGGGCAGTACCCCGTCATCACCGATCCCAGGGGCAGTGAACTGAACCAGGCCTACCTCACCTGGCAGGGCAGCACCTTCGGCGCCATTGCCGGCCGCCAGCGGCTGCTGTTCGACAACCAGCGCTGGATCGGCAACGTCGGCTGGCGCCAGCACGAGCAGACCTTCGACGCCGTCACACTGCAATGGGCACCCACCGCGGACTGGACCGTGCGCTACGCGTGGCTCGGCAAGGTCCACCGCGTGGCCGGCCGCGACGCGCGCAACGTGCTCGCGCGCGAGCGCAAGCTCGACACCCACCTGCTCAACGCCGGCGTCAGGCACGGCCGGCAACAGTGGAGCGGCTACGCCTACCTGCACGAGGACCGCGACCTCGCCACGGCCTCCAGTGCCACCTACGGCGTGCGCTGGAGCGGCAAGCCCGTGGCCGACGGCTTCGGCTGGACGCTGGAGGCGGCGCACCAGGTCGACTACGCCAACAACCCGCAGCGCTTCGCACACGACTACTGGCTGGCGGAACCGGCGTGGACGCTGCACGGCATCACCGGCCGGCTCGGCTGGGAGCACCTGGGCGGCAACGGCCGCCACGCGCTGCAGACCCCGCTCGCCACGCTGCACGCCTTCAACGGCTGGGACGATCAGTTCACCGTGACGCCCGCCGGTGGCCTGGAGGACCGCTACGCCGCGGTCAACGGCGCCTTCGGGCCGCAGGCGCGGTTCGGCTGGACGCTCGCCTGGCACGACTTCCATGCCGACCACGGCAACCGTTACGGCAGCGAGTGGGACGGCTCGCTGGGCTACGCCTTCAGCCCGACCCTCAACGGCCTGCTCAAGCTCGCCAGCTACCAGGCCGACGGCTTCGGTCGCGACGACACGAAGCTGTGGCTGCAGGTGGAATGGAAGGGCGTCCATGCGTTGCGCTGAAGCCGCCCGCGTCAGCCCTCTCCCCGGGAGGGGGAGGGAGCAGGAGCGCTCCCGGTTGACCTGCATCAGCGCACGGCTTGATCCGCACGCGTCCAATCAGGGCATGACCCCGCCTATCGAACTCGACCTGCGCCACCTCCCGGCGCCCGAGCCCATGCTGCGCGCGCTCGACGCGGCCGATGCCCTGGAACCGGGCGAACGGTGCATCGTCGTCGCGCCGATGCTCCCGCGTCCGCTGCTGATGGAACTGGCGCAGCGCGGCTTCGACGCCGACCCGGGCGAGCCACAGCCCGACGGCAGCGTGCGCGTGCAGATCCGCCGCCCGGACGATGCCGAAGCTGCGCCTTGACCAGGCACCGCCGGCCACGTTGCCGCTGCGCTTCCTGCTCGCCATGCCCTGCTGGGGGATGGCCGGGGGTGCCCTGCTGCTGGTCGATGCCGATCGAGCGCTGCTGACGCGCTGGCATCCGGCCACGCTGGCGCTGGTGCACGTGTGGATGCTGGGGGTGCTGGGCAACGCGATGTTCGGCAGCCTGCTCCAGTTCCTGCCGGCTGCCGCCGGCGCGACGCTGCGCGGCTGGCGCGGCGTGCCCTGGCTGCATGGCCTGTTCAATCTCGGCGTGGTGCTGCTGGTGGCCGGGCTGCATGGCCAGGTGCGTGGACTCCTGCTGGCCGCCGGCATCGTGCTGCCGGCAAGCTTCGCGTGGCTGGCGGCGATGACCCTGCCAGGCCTGTGGACGGCCGTCGGCGAACGGCTGCTGCGTGCCGGTATCGCCACCGCGCTCGGTTTCGGCCTGCTCGCGGCAGTGGCGGGCGGTCTGCTGGCGCTGCTGCTCGGCCTGCGCGTGCCGTGGTCGCTGGCCGCGGTCGACGCGCACGCGGCCCTGGGCGTGCTGGGCTGGATGGTGTTGCTGCTGGCCGCCGTGGCGCGCGTGACCATGCCGATGTTCCAGGGCACCGGGCGCGTGCCGGCGACGGTGCAGGGCACGTGGCTGGCCGTGATGGCGGTCGCCCTGCCGCTCGCTTCGGCGTGGCACCTGGCGCATGGGGGCGACCGACTGCTGCCGCGCGTGGTCGCCGTCGGCGGCGCAAGTTTCGCGATCGCCGCGCTGGGGCTGCAGTGGCGCGTGCCGCACGCCCGGCGCAATGCGCTCTACCTGCATTGGCGCATGGGCCTGTGCGCGCTGGCGCTGGCCGCCATGGCGACCTTCGCCGGCAGGTGGCTGCTCGCCGGTGCGCTGGCGCTGGGTGTCGGGCTGCCACTGCTGGTGGGCGGCATGGCGCTGGAGATCGTGCCGTTCGTCGGCTGGATCGCGCTGCGGCGGCGCGTGCCGCGCGGCGTGCAACTGCCCGGCGTGCAACGGCTGCTGCCCGATACGCGCAAGCGGCGAGTGCTGTTCGCCCACGGCGCCGTCGCGCCGTTGCTGCTCGCCGCCGTGCTGTGGCCGCAACCCTGGCTGGCGCGGCTGGCGGCGCTGGCGCAACTGCTCGCCTGGAGCGTCCACGGCCATGCGCTGGCGAGCGCGCTGCGAGCCTGCCGTGCCTTTGTCCGCCGCGTCGGACAACCTGCCTGAGGGCCCCCGATGAGCCGCGACCTGCCGCTGGTGTATTCGTGTTCCGGCTGCTCCAGCGCGGCGCAGATGGCCAACCATCTCGCGCTCGCGCTGGACCGCGCCGGCGCCGCCGAGATGTCCTGCATCGCCGGCGTCGGCGGTGGCGTCACCGGCCTGGTGCGCACCGCGCGGAGTGGCCGGCGCATCCTCGCGCTGGACGGCTGCCTGCTACGCTGCGCCGCCGCTTGCCTGGCCAACGCCGGCGTGGTCGCGGACGCCCATCTGGTGCTTTCCGACTACGGCGTGAAGAAGCGCCAGCATGCCGACTTCGATCCCGGCGAGGCGCAAGTCATCTACGAGCAGCACGCGTTGCCCGCCGCGCACGCGCTGCGCGAACGGCCCGACGCTGGCGGGACGGCGGCAACCTGACCGCATTGCCTGGCCATCGCCGACGCCTGCGCACGGCCGGGCGAGGCGGTTGACCTGGATCAGGGCGAGCCGGATGCCGCGACGTTCATGCTCGAATGCATGAGCCCGATGCCCGACGTCTCCCGCGCCGCACCGATGCTGCGCCTGCTGCCGCCGCCTTACCGCCTTGCGCCGCTCCTGCGCGTGGTGCCCGCGCGCTGGCAGCGCGCGCTGCTGGAACGCGCCATGGCGCGCGTGCCGGCCGTGCCGCCTGGCGACCACGCACTCGACCTCCTGGCCGGCCGCCGGTTCGGTATCGAGGTCGCCGACCTCGACCTGGCCTGGGTGCTGACCTTGCGCGACGGCCGCCTGATCGTCGTCGACGACACCCCCGAGGCCAGCGTGCGCGGCAGCGCGGCCGACCTGTTGCTGCTGGCCGGCCGACTGGAGCACGCCGACACGCTGTTCCACCGGCGCAGGCTGGTGCTCACCGGCGACAGGCAGCTCGGCCTTGCCGCGCGTCGCCTGCTCGACCGCCTGCCATGGGAGTCGGTGCCGCTTGGCTTGCGCATCGCGCTCAACCGCGGCGCGCGGTTGGCACGCGCCGCGCGCGATGCGCGCGGCCACGCCGCCTGACCCGACGAGGATCCTCATGTCCGCACGAACCGAAGCCGCCGCGCCCGCCTGGCGCGACGGCCTGGAACACCAGTACGCCGCGTTGATCGAGCGGCTCGAACCGCTGCTGCCCTGTCTCGAACTGCCGATGCACCTGCCGTGGATCGATGCCATCAACGCGCTCAAGCGCGAGCGCGGCGCGGTGATCATGGCGCACAGCTACCAGTCGCCGGAGATCTTCCACGGCGTGGCCGACATCACCGGCGACTCGCTGGCGCTGGCGCAGGCCGCGGCCGACTGCGGGTCGGACCTGATCGTGCTGTGCGGCGTCCACTTCATGGCCGAGAGCGCGAAGATCCTGGCGCCGCACAAGACCGTGCTGATCCCCGACCTGGAAGCGGGCTGCTCGCTGGCCTCCTCGATCACCGCCGAAGACGTGCGCGCCCTGCGTGCGCGGCACCCGGGCGTACCCGTGGTCAGCTACGTCAACACCTCCGCCGCGGTGAAGGCCGAATCCGATGCCTGCTGCACCTCGGCCAACGCGGTGCAGGTGGTCGAGGCGATGGGCAGCGAGCGGGTGATCTTCCTGCCCGACCGCTACCTGGGCAGCCACGTCGCCACGCAGACGGACGTCCAGTTGATCCTCTGGCATGGCCAGTGCGAGGTGCACGAGAAGTTCACCGCGCAGGAAGCGCGTCACGCGCGCGAGCGCTTCGGCGCCAGGCTGGTGGCGCATCCCGAATGCCCGCCCGAGGTGCTGGCCGAAGCCGATTTCGTGGGCTCGACCAGCGCCATGGGGCGCTGGCTGGAGCGCGAGAAGCCCGAGCGCGTGGCGCTGATCACCGAGTGCTCGATGGCCGACAACCTGCGCACGCGCTTCCCGGCGACGCAGTTCATCAAGCCGTGCAACCTGTGTCCGCACATGCAGCGCATCACGCTGCCCAACATCCACGCCGCGCTGCGCGACATGAAGGACGCGGTCGAGGTGCCTGCCGACATGGCGGCACGCGCCCGCCGCGCGCTGGAACGCATGCTCGCGGTAGGCCGGCGCGAGGCGGTGTGATGCGCGCCGATGCGCCGGTGCTGATCGTCGGTACGGGTGTCGCCGGCCTGGCGACCGCACTCGCCGCCGCGCCGCGGCCGGTGCGCCTGCTGTGCCGCGCGCACGATGGCGTGGGCAGCGCCAGCGCGCTGGCCCAGGGCGGCATCGCCGCGGCCATGGGTGCCGCCGACAGCGCCGGGGCGCATGCGCACGACACGCTGGTCGCCGGCGCCCACCACAACGATGCGGCCGCCGTGCGCTGGCTCACCTCGGCCGCGCCGCAGACCGTCGCCTGGCTTGCCGCGCAGGGGGTCGCATTCGATCGCGACGAGGACGGCGCCCTGCGGCTCGGCCGCGAAGGCGGCCACGGTGTGCCGCGCATCGTGCATGCCGGCGGCGACGCCACGGGCGCGGCACTGGTGCAGGCCTTGCGCGCGCAGGCACAGCGCGCGGCGCACATCCAGTGGCGCGGCGGCGTCGACGTCGAGGCGCTGCTGTGGCGGGACGACCGCGTGGCGGGCGTGCGCACGCGCGACGAACGCGGTCGCGAGGAGATCCACGACGCCGCCCACGTGGTGCTGGCCACCGGCGGCATCGGCAACCTGTTCGCGCGCACCAGCAACCCGCCCGGGGCCGACGGTGCGGGCCTCGCCCTCGGCCTGGTCGCCGGTGCCGCGGCGCGCGACCTGGAGTTCGTGCAGTTCCACCCGACCGCGCTCGACCTGCCGCGCCGGCAGGGCCTGCCGCTGGTCACCGAAGCGCTGCGCGGCGCCGGTGCAAGCCTGCGCGACGCGCGCGGCCGACCGCTGATGGAAGGCGTGCATCCGCTCGGCGATCTCGCGCCGCGGGACGTGGTCGCCCGGCGCGTGTGGGAGGCCTGCCAGCAGGGCGGCGCCTGGCTCGACGCCACCGCCGTCGCCGACTGGCCGCACCACTTTCCCACCGTGCTCGCGGCCTGCCGGGAGCACGGCATCGACCCCCGCACCGTACCGATCCCGGTGACGCCCGCCGTCCACTTCCACATGGGTGGCCTGGCCGTCGACCTCGACGGCGACACCGGCGTGCCGGGCCTGCACGCGGTCGGCGAGGTGGCCTGCAACGGCGTGCACGGCGGCAACCGGCTTGCCAGCAACTCGCTGCTCGAAGGCGTCGCCTGCGGGCGGCGGCTGGGCACGCGCCTGGCGACGCTGCCATGGGCCGCGCGCGGGCAGGGCGCGACGCGCTGGATCGAACGCGGGCCGGGGCTGGATCACCACGCGCTGACGGCCCTGCGCCAGCTCATGTGGACGGCCGCCGGTCCGCAACGCGATGCAGCCACCCTGCGCGAGGCGTTGCGCCAGTGCGGGGCGTGGCATGGCTGGCAGGCGCGACTGGCCGAGACGCTGCTGCTGGCGGCCTTGCGTCGCGCGGGAAGCCTCGGCTCGCATTGGCGGCGCGACGCCCGGGCAGCGCAGCGGCCGGAAGAGCTGCGACCGCAGGCGGCATGCGACCAATCCGCACACCCCATGCCTCCTTGACCCGAATCAAGGCCGCCCCGCGGGCCGCTGACCAGACTGCCCGCACCTCCACTGAAGATCTCCCCATGACACGTGCTTCCTCGTTCGACCGCGAACAGCTGCTTGCCTGCGCCCGCGGCGAACTGTTCGGCGCCGGTAACGCCCGCCTTCCGTCACCGCCGATGCTCATGTTCGACCGCATCACGCACGTCGACGACCACGGCGGCGCGTACGGCAAGGGCGTGCTGCGCGCGGAGCTGGATATCCATCCGGACCTCTGGTTCTTCGGCTGCCACTTCGCCGGCGACCCGGTCATGCCCGGCTGTCTCGGGCTCGACGCGATGTGGCAGCTGTCCGGCTTCTTCCTGCCGTGGCTGGGCGAGCCTGGCCGCGGGCGCGCGCTGGGCGTGGGCCAGGTGAAGTTCACCGGGCAGGTACTGCCGAGCGCGAAGCTGGTGCGCTACGAGATCGACGTCCGTCGCGTGATGCGCGGCCGGCTCAATCTGGTGGTGGCCGACGGCAAGACGTACGTGGACGACCGCCTGATCTACGTGGCCACCGACATGCGGGTGGGCCTGTTCCAGTCGACGGAGACCTTCTGATGCGCAGGGTCGTGGTCACCGGAATGGGTATCGTCTCCTGCCTCGGCAATGTCGCCGATACGGTCGCGCGTGCACTGCGCGACATGAAGAGCGGCATCCGCGCGATGCCGGAGTACGCCACCCGCGGCCTGCGCAGCCAGGTCGCCGGCGTGCCGCACATCGACCTGGAAGCGGCGATCGATCGCAAGCTGCGCCGCTTCATGGGCGATGCGGCCGCCTACGCCTACGTGTCGATGCGTTCGGCCATCGCCGATGCCGGGTTGACGCAGGAGCAGGTCAGCCACCCGCGCACCGGCGTGGTGGCCGGTTCGGGCGGCGGCTCGGCACACTGGCAGATCGAGACGGCGGACCTGCTGCGCGAGAAGGGCGTGCGGCGCGTCGGTCCCTACATGGTGCCGCGCACGATGTGCTCCACCGTTTCGGCGACGCTCGCCACCACCTTCGGCATCCTGGGCCTGAGCTACTCCATCGCCGCCGCCTGCGCCACCTCGGCGCATTGCATCGGCGCGGCTGCCGACCTGATCCGCCACGGTGCGCAGGACGTGGTGTTCGCCGGCGGCGGCGAAGAGGAGCACTGGGGCATGACCGCGCAGTTCGACGCGATGGGCGCGCTCGCCAGTGGCCACAACGACACGCCCACTGCGGCGTCGCGTCCGTACGACGCCGGCCGCGACGGTTTCGTCATCGCCGGCGGGGGCGGCATGCTGGTGCTGGAGGAGTACGAGCACGCCAGGGCGCGCGGTGCGCACATCCACGCCGAGCTGGTCGGCTACGGCGTCACCTCCGACGGCGCCGACATGGTCGCGCCGAGCGGGGAGGGCGCGGTGCGCTGCATGCAGATGGCGCTGGCGAACGTCCGGTGCCCGGTCGATTACCTCAATACGCACGGCACCGCCACGCCGCTGGGCGACATCGTCGAACTCAACGCGGTGCGCGAAGTGTTCGGCGACGCGATGCCGCCGCTGTCCTCGACCAAGGCGTTGACCGGCCATTCGCTCGGCGCCGCCAGCGTGCACGAGGCAATCTACAGCCTGCTGATGATGCGCGGCGGCTTCGTCGCCGGTTCCGCCAACGTCGACACGCTCGACGAGCGCGCCGAAGGCTTCCCGATCCTGCGCGACAGCCGGCCGGCGCGGCTGTCCACGGTGATGTCGAACAGCTTCGGCTTCGGCGGTACGAACGCCAGCCTGGTGTTCGCCCGGGTATGAACCTGCCGCGGCGCATCCGCAAGCTCGCGCGGGCCTCCACCACCGGCGAGGAGATCGCCAACAGCATCAGCCACGGCCTGGGATTGCTGCTGGCGATCGCGGGCCTGCCGCTGCTGGTACAGGAGGCGCTGCAGCATGGCGGCCCGCTGCCGGTGCTCGGTGCGGCGGTGTTCGGCGGCAGCGCGATCCTGCTTTACCTGGCGTCGACCCTGTACCACGCCATCCCGCACGCGCGCGCCAAGTCCCTGCTGCGACGGTTCGACCACGCGGCCATCTACCTGCTGATCGCCGGCACCTACACACCGATCGCGCTGGGCGTGCTGCGCGGCAGCGGCGGCTGGGCGTTGCTCGGCGTGATCTGGACCCTCGCGGTGGCCGGCGTGATCTTCAAGACGCTGGTCGGCGCACGCTTCCATCGCCTGTCCACGGGGCTGTATGTGGCCATGGGCTGGCTCGCGCTGGTCGCGATCCGCCCGCTCTGGCAGCACATGGCTCCCGGCGGCCTGGCCTGGCTGCTCGCCGGCGGCGTGGCCTACACCGTGGGCGTGGTGTTCTACCTGCTGCACGACAAGCTGCGCTACAGCCACTTCGCCTGGCACCTGTTCGTGCTCACCGGTACCGGCTGCCATTTCCTGACGGTGCTGCGATATGCCCATTAGGCCGACGTCGGTACGGGATGACCGGCAGGCGCCCATCTCGCGCACGCTGCCGCGCGCTTCGGTTGCGGAACGCCCGATTGTCGCGGGTCAAGAGCGGGTGCCAGCGGGCCACTACCATCACTTGCAGGCGCGGCCTTTGCCGCCCGACGGAGTATCCGCATGTCCGCGATGAAATTCTCTCTAGTCCCGCTTGCCGTGCTCGCCGCGCTTGCGGTGGCGCCCGGCATCGCAAGCGCGCAGCATGATCACGGCGCGCATGCGCACGTCACCACGCCGGTGCCGGCACCGGCACAGCGCTGGGCGGCCGACGCCAACCTGCGCGATGGCATGGGGCGCATCCACACCGCGCTCGGGGAGTTGCGCCATTACGAGATGGGCCACATGGACGCGACCATGGCGCTCGATCGCGTGGGCCTGATCGAGCAGGCGGCGGCCGACATCTTTGCCAAGTGCAAGCTCGAGCCCGAGCAGGATGCCGCGCTGCACGGCATGCTGGTGCCGCTGCTGGGGGCCGCGCAGAAGCTCAAGGCTGATCCGACGGACATGGCGCAGGTGCAGGCCATGCGCGACGCGGTGGCCGATTATCCGCGCTACTTCAACGATCCGGGTTGGGCGACGGCCACCGGCCACGCGCACTGAGGGCAGGTGCGGACGCTGGCCCCACGCCACTGCGTGGTCGTCTCGCGCCCTGTGCGCGACCTCGCCGCTTGCGCCCGCACATCGCACCCCTGCAAGGGGCTTCGCGATTCCGGTCGCAGCAGGCTCCCGGATCGACGCGAGGCCGGGACGATCGCAGCGCCGCAGGCGGGCCTGACCTGCATCAGCACCGGCCCGCCCCTCCCGCGCAAGCATCGCACCGGCAATCGAAAGGTGAGAAGTGCGATGACCGACTACACCCAGGTCTGGCAATGCATCGGCTGCGGCCGGATCGAGGCACCGCAGCCCTGCATCGGCGTGTGCAAGGACCGCAAGGTGTTCATGGTGGGCAAGGACGAACACGAGCGCGTGCTGGCCGGGCACGCGGCGCTGCAGGCGCAGCTCGATTGCGCCCGCGCCATGCTGGGGCGCTTCGGCCTGGCCAGGCCGCGCGAGGGGCAATGGGAAGCCTCATGGCATGCGCTGCAGGCGCAGGTACGCGAGGCGCTTGCCGTGTTGGCCGGGGCGCCTGCGCATCGTCCGCAAGAGAGCCCGCCGGCAGGCTGACGGTCAGCGAAGGCCGGGCAGTCGTGCCCATCGCACGGGGCGGGGCGGCCCTTGCGCCGGGCGGCTCGCGGGGGCCGCGGGTCCCCGTACCGGGGCGGCGGCGAGGAAGCTCGCATCGAGGGTGGCCTACGCGTCAACGTTTCCCCGCCCTCGATCCGCACTGCGCGCACGACGATCCACCCCGACGGTTGCGCCCACGGCGCATCCGCAGCCTGCGCTCCACGCGGTGGCTTGACCTGGGTCAGCCGCGTGCGCTGTTTTGACCGCAGTGGTGCCTGCGCTTTCCAAGCGGCCGGCGCAAAGGACCAGAGGTTGCCGGCAACGCGCGCAACGACGCCATTTCGCAGGCGTAGCCGGGGCGCTGCCGGGCAGGGCCGTACCGGGATCGGACAGCCGCATGGCCAGCCAGGCGCCTGCGGGATGACTTGCGTCAACCGCTCCGGCCGTCGCCTGGCCCAGCATGCCGGCCCTGGAAGCGGGCGCGGCAGCGACCGCGGTCACCTCACCGATGCCACGTTTTCCGCGGAACCACTCATGGGCGCGATCCAGCTCAGCTACAGCACGTTCGGCCTGACCCGGCTCGGTTTCCTCGACGCCCTCGACGCGGTGGACCGTGCCGGCTACGACGGCGTGGAGATCGCCTTCCACCGGGACCAGTTCAACCCGTTCAACCTGGACGACGAGGACCTCAAGCAGGTGCGCCGCCACCTCGACGGCCTGCGCGTGCAGCCGGCCTGCGTCGCCACCGCCTCGCATTTCTTCACCCCGTCGCGGCCGCACGAACCGTCGCTGATGGCGATCGAGCGCGCGGCGCGCAAGCGCCGCATCGACCTGGTCAAGCGCGGCATCCACGTGGCGCGCCAGCTCGGCGTGCCGCTGGTCACGTTCGGCAGCGGCTTCGTGCGCGACGAGCACGTCGCCCATCCGCGGATCGACCCGGGCGAGCTGCTGGCCGACTCCATCCGCGAATGCCTGCGCGCGATCCGCGACGACGAGGACATCACCCTGCTGATCGAGCCGGAGCCGGGCATGCACGTCGAAACGCTGGCGCAGGGGCTGGCGCTGATGCGCCAGGTCGGCTCGCCGAAGTTCAAGCTGCACGTGGACCTGTGCCACGCCTACTGTTCCGAGTCCAACTACGTCGCCGCGCTGGCCCAGGTCGCGCCGTACGCGCGCTACCTGCACATCTCTGATGCGCGCGCCGGCTACAACCTGAGGATCGTGCAGGACGCCGAGGAGCTTGCCATCGACCTCGACGACGCCAGCGTGCTGGTGCACTTCCCCGACACCGCCGACTACCTGCTGGTCGACCGCCGGCATCCGATCCACTTTCGCGAAGAGGCGCCGAGCCGCGCACGGCAGGCGCACATCGACGCCCTGCTGGCGCGCGCCGGCGTGACCGGCCTGCTGGCCACGGTCGACTACGCCAGCCTCCATGCCGGGTCCTCGCCGCTGGACGACGAGATCTTCACCTGGGCGATCTCGGTGCCGGGCCTGAGCTACGACGTGCTCGAGCGCGCCTGGCCGGTGGTGGCCTACCTGCGCGGCGCGAAGGGCCGGCCGCGGGTGGATCGCATGCTCGCCAACACGCGCACCGGCATCGCGCATTTCCACGAGATCCCGGGCGAGGGCACGCTGGATTTCGCCGCCAGCTTCAAGACGCTGACCGCGCACGGTTTCACCGGCTACGGTTCGGTCGAGCTGTACCACCACGTGGAGTCGTGGGAGCGGGCGCTGGCCCGCAGTTACCGGCACCTGGCGCCGTTCGCGGCCGCGGCGCGGGTCGCCGCATGATCGACGTCGAAGCACTCGGCTGGCCGGCGGCGCTGGCCGGCGAACTGGACCACCGTCGTTTGAAGGCGCCCAGCGTCAAGCTGCGCTCGGCGCGGAGATTGGCTGGCGGCGATGCCATCTACTGTGTCGACCTGCGCGTGCGCCTGCCCAATGCCGGCGCGTGCCTGTCGACCACCGAACTGCATTCGCTGGAGCACTTCCTGCTGGAAGGCCTGCAGCGCGAACTGCCGGAGGACTTCGTCTCGATCGGCGTAATGGGCTGCCAGACCGGCTTCTACCTGGTGTTCGCCAACGAGGGCAGGGCGCCGGTGATCTGCGCGGCGCTCGCGCGCATCCTCGAGGCGATGCTGCATGCCACCGCCGTGCCCTACGCACGCATCGACCAGTGCGGCCACTACCGCAACCACGGCCTGGCGGCAGCGCAGGCGGTGGCGCGCGAGATCCTGGCGCGCCGCGCCGGCTGGCTGGAGGCCGCATGAGCGCGCCCGCCACGCGCTGGCAGGTGCGCGCGCAACGCCCGGTCGCCTACGACGTGCTCAAGACGCCCGCGCTGTTCGCGCCGCACAATGACGCGCTGCTCGCCTTCGGCCGTCGCGAGGGTGCGCGTCGCTTCGTGGTGGTCGACGCCAACGTGATGCGCCACCACGGCGCGGCGATCCGCGACTGGTTCGGGCAGCATGGCGTCGAGGTGCACCTGGTGACGCATCCCGGCGGCGAGGAGTGCAAGACCCTCGAGGCCTGCCAGGACCTCGTGTGCGAACTGGACACCTTTCCCATCCACCGGCGCGACGACCCCATCATCGCGATCGGCGGCGGCGTGCTGACCGACGTGGTGGCCTTCGTCGCGTCCAGTTACCGGCGCGGCGTGCCGCACATCAAGGTGCCCACCACGCTGATGGGCTACATCGACGCGGCGCTGGGCATCAAGGCCGGCGTCAACTTCAACGGCAACAAGAACCGCCTGGGCAGCTTCGAGCCCCCGCAGGCGGTGCTGCTGGACCCGGCCTTCCTGCCATCGCTGCCACGCCGGCACCTGCTCAACGGCGTATGCGAGATCGTCAAGCTGGCGGTCATCCGCGATCGTGCGCTGTTCGCGCAACTGGAGGCCGACGGCGCCGCCAGCATCGCCGCGTGCTTCGCCAACCCGGCCGGAGAGGCGATCCTGGACCGCGCCATCGGCGGCATGCTGGAGGAACTGGCGCCGAACCTCTTCGAGGAGGAGCTCGCGCGCAAGGTCGATTTCGGCCACACCTTCAGTTACGGCCTGGAAACCCGCCACGGTGAGCGTCTGCTGCACGGCGAGGCGGTGCTGCTGGACATCCTGGTATCGGTGCAGATCGCCCGCCAGCGCGGCCTCCTTGCCGGCGACGACGCGGCGCGCGTGTTCGCCCTGGTCGGGCGGCTCGGTCTCGCGCCCGATCTGCGCGTGCTCGACAGCGGCACGATGTGGCACTCGCTGCTCGACCGCATCGAGCACCGCAACGGCCAGCAGCGCGTGCCGATGCCCGCCGGGATCGGCCAGTGCGTCTTCCTCAATGACATCACCCGCCGCGAGCTCGATGCCGCGGTCCCCGCGCTCCACGCCCGCATCAAGGCAGATCATGAACTCGTTCTCGAATGTTGACCGGCAGGAAATCGACAAATTCGACCGCGTCGGCCAGTTGTGGTGGGACCCGGCCGGCAAGATGGGCATGCTGCACGTGATCAACCCGCTGCGTTGCCGGTTCGTCGCCGACCACGCGCGGATCGACAAGGCCAGGGCGCTGGACGTCGGCTGCGGCGGCGGCATCCTGGCCGAGGCGCTGGCGAAGGCCGGCGCGCAGGTGACCGGCATCGACCTGTCGCAGCAGACGCTGAAGATCGCGCGCCAGCACGCGGCCGGCAGCGGCCTGCCGATCGACTACCGCCTGCTGACGGTGGAGGAACTGGCCCAGCGCGAAGCGGGCAGCTACGACATCGTCACCTGCATGGAGATGCTCGAGCACGTGCCCGAACCGGCCGCGGTGGTGGACGCCTGCACGCGGCTGCTCAAGCCCGGCGGCCAGGCGTTCTTCTCCACCATCAACCGCAACCTCAAGGCCTGGCTGTTCGCCATCGTCGGCGGCGAGTATGTGCTGCGCATCCTGCCGCGCGGCACGCACCGCTACTCCAGGCTGGTCCGTCCCGATGAACTTCGCGCCTGGGCGGCGGCAAGCGGCCTGGTCTTCGATGGCGTCGCCAGCCTGATGTACAACCCGCTGGGCAGGCGCTTCCACGTGGCCTACGGCCGCGAGGACGTCAACTACATGGCCTGCTTCACGCGGACCCGGGGCTGACCATGCGCAAGTACCTCGCGCTCTCGCGCTCCACCCACGGCCTGCTCGACATCGCCATGACCGGCTTCGCCGCGCTGCTGTGGCTGGGGCACTTCCCGGCGTGGCCGGTGCTGGCGGTCGCGCTGGTGACCGCGGCGGCCGGCTACACCGCGCTGTATGCGCTCAACGACCTGGTCGGCGTGACGGTCGACCGCGAGAAATTCGCCGGCGCGGACATCAAGGCGGGCTACTCGGTGGAAGCTTCCGACCTGCGCTACCCGATTGCCCAGGGCAAGCTGAGCCTGGCCCGCGGCGTGGCCTGGTTCGCGCTCTGGTATCTGGTCGCGCTGGTGGGCGCGTGGTGGCTCAATCCCTTCCTGGTACTCGTGGTGCTTGCGGCACCGGTGCTGGAGACCGCCTACTGCCTGCTGCTCAAGGTGACCTGGTGGCGCACCGTGGTCAGCGGACTGGTCAAGTCGCTGGGGCCGGTCGCCGCCGTGCTGGTGGTGGTGCCGCAGCCATCACTGGCGTGGCTGGGCCTGATGGTGGCCTGGCTGGTGGCGTGGGAAATGGGCGGGCAGAACATACCGGCCGACTGGAACGACGTGGAGGAAGACCGCCGCGTGGGCGCCAGGACCATCCCGGTGGTGTTCGGCCCGCGCGTGGCCGGCAGTGTCGTGCTGCTCACGCTGGCCGCGGCCGTCGTGCTGGGCCTGTGCCTTCCGGTGGTGTCGCCGCTGGCGCTCGGCCTGCCGTACCAGTTGGCCAGCCTCGTCGCCGGCGTGTGGCTGCTGCTGTGGCCCGGCCTGAAGCTCTTTCTCTCGCGCGACGGGCGGCAGGCGGCGCGGCTGTTCGACCGCGCCAGCCTGTATCCGCTGGCGCAACTGGCGATCGTCACGGCGTTCGTGCTGCAGGGTTGACCTCGGCACGCGTCTGCAGTTCGCGCCACAAGGCGTCCACCCGCTCTTCCACTGCGACGTCGGGCGCGATCGGCATGCCCCAGGTGCGGGCGGTTTCGCCGGGCCATTTGTTGGTCGCGTCGATGCCGAGCTTGGAGCCCAGGCCGGCGACCGGACTGGCGAAGTCGAGGTAGTCGATCGGGGTGTTTTCCACCAGCATCGTGTCGCGCGCGGGATCCACGCGCGTGGCCAGCGCCCACACCACCTGCGACCAGTCGCGAACGTCGATGTCGGCATCCACCACGATCACGAACTTGGTGTAGGTGAACTGGCGCAGGTACGACCACACCGCCATCATCACGCGCCGCGCGTGGCCGGCGTACTGCTTGCGGATGGCGACGACGGCGATGCGGTAGGAGCAGGCTTCCGGCGGCAGATGGAAGTCGACGATCTCCGGGTAGACCTTCTGCAGGATGGGCACGAACACTTCGTTCAACGCCATCGCCAGTACCGATGGCTCGTCCAGCGGCGCACGGCCCATGTAGCTGCCGTGGTAGATCGCATCCTGGCGCAGGCGCATGCGCTCGATGGTGAGCACGGGGAAGCGCTCCTGCGCGTTGTAGTAGCCGGTGTGGTCGCCGAACGGGCCTTCCAGCGCGGTGTCGTCGGGGTGGATGAAGCCCTCGAGCAGGATCTCGGCGCCGGCCGGCGCGTCCAGGCCGGTCAGCGCGCTGCGCCACAGGCGCGTGCGCTCGCCGCGCAGCAGGCCGGCGAACTCGTATTCGGAGAGCGTATCGGGCACCGGCGCCACCGCGGCCAGCAGCGTGGCCGGGTCGGCACCGATCGCGACCAGCACGGGAAACGGGTCGCGTGGCCGCTCGATGCGCCAGTCGGCATAGTCCAGCGCCCCGCCGCGGTGCGGTAGCCAGCGCATGATCAGCCGGTTGCGGCCGATCACCTGCTGGCGGTAGATCGCCACGTTCTGGCGGCGCTTGACGGTGCCGCGGGTAATCACCAGGCCGAGCGTGACCAGGCGACCGGCATCACCGGGCCAACACTGCTGGATCGGCAGCCGGCCCAGGTCGATGTCGTCGCCCTCGACCGTCTCGTGCAGGAACGCCGCCTCGTCCACGTGCCGCGGCGCGACGTGCGCCAGCTGCGCCAGCTCCGGCCAGGTGGCGAGCGCCTGGCGCAGGCTGGACGGCCAGCGCGGCTCCTTGATCGATGCCAGCAACTGGCCCAGCTCGCGCAGGCTCGCGACCGGCCGGCCGGCGAGGGCAAGTTCGATGCGGTGGCGGTGGCCGAACAGGTTGCCGAGGAACGCATGTCGCGAGCCCACCGGATGCTCCATCAGCAACGCCGGGCCGCCTTCGCGCAGCGCACGATGGCACAGGGCGGTGGATTCCAGGTGCGGGTCGACAGGCGCCTGCACGCGGGCGAGCTGGTGTTGGCGTTCGAGCCGGGCGAGGAAGGAACGCAGGTCGTGGTGGCTCATGGGGCGGAGTCGATGGTGTGGTGCTGCGAGGCTCGCCGCCCTCGGTGCGAGGCGCCTTGACGCTGGTCAGGCGGGCAGGGGTGTCCACGTCCCGGCCGCAAGGCAGCGTTCCAGCGCCGCGCGCGCAGGGGCGAGGTCGATCGAACGTGCTGCCAGCCAGGCCGGGTCGAACAGCGTCTCGGCGTAGCG
The DNA here is from genome assembly GCF_021117385.1 of Frateuria soli. GTDB lineage: Bacteria > Pseudomonadota > Gammaproteobacteria > Xanthomonadales > Rhodanobacteraceae > Frateuria_A > Frateuria_A soli. The sequence continues at coordinate 1,512,712 of NZ_CP088252.1, read as the reverse complement.
CTCGCCAGGGTCGCAGAGGAGGCTCACGATACTGCCGCGTTCGCCGCGCGCGCGCATGCCGGCGGCCAGCTGCAGGCAGGCGACCAGGTTGGTGCCGGAGGAGCCGCCGTAGCGGCGGCCGAGCAGATCCTCCAGCAGCCAGGCGGCGGCGATGGAGCCGGTGTCGGGCACTTCGACCACGTGATCGACCACCTCGAACAGGAAACCCGGCTCGACCCGCGGGCGGCCGATCCCTTCGATCAGCGTGGAGCGCTTCGCGACGGCGCTGCGGTCGCGCGTGCGCCAGCCGTGCACGAAGCCGCTGCCGGCCGGCTCGGCCACGCACAGGCGGGTGTCCAGGCGGCGATAGCGCAGGTAGCGGCCGATCGTGGCGGAGGTGCCGCCGGTGCCGGCACCGCAGACGATCCAGGCCGGCACCGGCTGCGGCTCGCGCGCCATCTGCTGGATGATCGACTCGGCGATGTTGTTGTTGCCGCGCCAGTCGGTGGCGCGCTCGGCCAGCCCGAACTGGTCCAGGTGGCAAGCGCCGCGCACGGCATGTTCGGCGGCGCGGGCGTGGACCTGCGCGGGATCCTCGACCAGGTCGCAACGTCCGCCCAGCGCCTGCACGTCGCGGATCTTGCGCGGCGCGGTGCAGGCGGGCATCACCGCGGTGAACGACAGGCCCAGCATCCGCGCGAACCACGCCTCGGAGATCGCGGTGCTGCCGGAGGAGGCGTCGACCACGTGCTGGCCCTGGTGGAGCCGCCCGTTGCACAGCGCGTAGAGGTAGAGCGAGCGGGCCAGGCGGTGCTTCAGGCTGCCGCTGGGATGGGCCGCCTCGTCCTTGAAGTAGAAGTCGATGCCGGGGAAGCCGGGCAGGACCAGCTTGAGCAGGTGCGTATCGGCCGAGCGTGCCGCCTCCTGCGCGAGCGCATCGAGGGCGTCGTGCACCCAGGCGCGGTCGTGGCTGGTGTGATGGGGCTGCAAGGCAATGGGATGGTTCATGACGGGTGTCACCGCGATGCGGCCAGCGCCAGCAGGCGCCGGCCCAGGTGGTCGAAGTAGCGGTCGATGTAGCTGATGCCGTTCTCGTGGTCGATCAGGTACGGGTTCATCAGCGTGTGGCGCAGGATCAGCAGGTGGTCCTCGCCGTCCTCGAGCGTGGCCGGGTCCAGCCCCAGCGCGTCGAGGATGCGTCGTGTCTGCGCCTGGCCCAGTACGTCCGGGCGCAGGCTGGTGACCGAGCCGAAGAACTCTTTCACCTGCAGCGGCTGGCGCACGTCGCAGCGCAGCTCGTCGTGCAGCGCGCGCACGAAGGCGTTGGCGCGGGCGACGTCGCGGTTGCCGTGCGGGTTGAGCGCCAGGCAGACCAGGTTGCTGTCCGGCGCGAAAGGCACCAGCACCTGCACGCGCCCGGCCATCTCGTCGGCGAAGCGCCGCGCCCGCGCGTGGAACGCCTCGGCCGCCTGCAGGGTGGCGCGCGGCAGGCGGCCGAAGTGGGCGTGGTCCAGCGGCAGCACCTTGTGCGTGACGTAGACCGCCGCCGCGGTCGCGCCCGGCTTGGAGCCCTCGGGAATGTACTGGCCCAGGTTGCGGTAGCGCGCGAGATAGTCGTCCGGCGTGGCGCCGTGGAACACGTAGTCGGCGCGCTCGGCGAGCAGCGCCATGGCGCGGTGGTCGCGGCAGACGAAGGCACCGGCGCCGTACGGGAGGTAGCCGAGCTTGTGCGGATCGACGGTGACCGAATCGGTGTCGCCCAGCGCGGCGAACGCGGCGTGCACCTCGGGCGCCGGGAAATGCGCGTAGTCGGCGGCGACCTCCTCGCGTGGACGCAGGCCACCATCCTCGCGGCGGAACACGGTGGCGAGATAGCCGCCCCAGGCAGCGTCGACATGCACCGCGAAATCCAGCCCCTCGGCACGGCTCGTCTCGCGTGCCCGCAGTACCTCGTGCACCGGATCGATGGTGCCGTACTCGGTTCCGCCCAGCACCGCCACGCACAGCAGCACCGGCTCGCGTGCGCGGGCGAGCTGCCGCAGCCGCCCGCCCAATGCATCGGCGTCCAGGCGCATGTCGCGGGTGGGCAGCAGTTCGAGGCTGTCGCGGCCCAGGCCCAGCAGCTTGGCGCCCTTGCTCCAGGAGTAATGCGCGGTGATCGGCGCCAGTACGCGCGGTACGCGCAGTTGCGGGTGCGCGGCGAAGAAGCCGGCCAGGCCGCGCTGCTCGATGCGCTCGGCCTCCACCCATGCCCGCCATTGCGCGCGCACCGGCGGGGCCAGCGCGGCCAGCCAGCGCTGCCATTGTTCCAGCAGCGCGATCGACGCGGCCGGGGACAGATTGAAGGCGCTCCAGTCATCCTCCGGAAGGACGAGGTCCGGCACCTGCGCCGCGCGCAGCGCGACCGGGAAGGCCTTCAGCGCCAGCGCCAGGCGCAGCGCCTGGTAGTTGGCGACCGTGCCGCCGGAGGTCAGGTGGCCGAAGGCGCAGTCCGGTCGGGCCGGATCGTGCGGATAGCCGAGCATGCGCGCCAGTTGCAGGCCGGCCTGCACTTCCAGGTCGACGGTGACCGGCGCGGCATCCTCGCTGACGTTGTTGGGGTTGTAGGGCAGGGTGAGCATCTGCGCCGCCAGGCCGGGCAGCAGCAGGTCCGAGGCCATGTGGCCGATGTAGCGCGGGCTGTGGAACGGCACCGACTTCTTCAGCGCGGCGGAGAGCTGGTGCAGCTCGCGGCGCATGCGCGATTCGAAGGCGAGGTAGTCCGGGTGGCTCGCGGCCGAGGTGGCGATCGCCGGCGGGTCTTCCGGGTGGAAGTTGCGCCGCCAGTAGACGTGGTCGCGCAGGAACTCGACCAGCAGCTTTTCCAGCAGCGTGTCGTTCTCGCCGTAGGGGCCAAGGAAGCAGGCGTCGAGCGTGTGGTCGCGCGGCGTCGCCGGCGGCAGGTCGAAGGCGGCGTTCATGCCAGCCACCCGTGCAGCCAGCCCAGCGGATGATGCATTCGCGCGATCCCCAGGATGAATACGTAGGCCGCTACCGCGGCGAGCAGGAACATGCGCCGTGCCTGCGGCGTGCGCGCGCGCTTGAGCGCGAGGCTGCCGAGCACGACATAAGCCACCACCAGCACCAGCTTCACCGTCAGCCAGCCGTTGGCGAAGTACGCCGCCGGAAGGATGGTCAGCAGCATCAGCGCGGCGGTGAGCAGCGTGGTGTCGACCGTGTAGCTGAGATAGCGCAGCGGCGCCCAGTGCGCCGCACCGGCTCGGCCGGTCTGCACCAGCAACCCGCGCGTCGCGAACAGCACGCCGCTGAGCAGGACGCAGGCGATGTGCACGGCCTTGATCTGGGAATAGAACTCGAACATGGTCTTGGGCGTCGGCATGGGACCGTCGAGCCCTCCGCAAACTCGGCGCGTTCGGCAGGAAACGCCATCGCGGGGCTTCGTGGTTTCCCCTTGGTGAAAATGATCAGGGCGCGCCTTGCGGCGCGCCCTGATGTGGGTCAGGCGTTTTCGCGCGCCGCCTGCGGCAGCGGCACGGGCCTGGGCTGGCGTTGCCGCGACAGCCACAGCGAGGCGACGAACACCCCCATCAGCAGCGCGCCCACCGCGAACAGCGTGTCGCCCGGTACGCGCATCCACACCAGCAGGTGGATCAGCGGACGGTCCATGAAGTGCTCGGAGCGGGCGAACCAGTAGCCGTTGTCGAGCACCGCCGAGAGCTGCAGGATGCCCAGCGGCAGCAGGGTCAGCGCGGCCATCAGGGTCAGGCCGAGGTTGAGCGACCAGAACGCGCCCTTCAGCCAGCCCTCGCGCCACTGTGCCTGCGGCTTGATGCCGCGCAGGCAGAACAGCATCAGGCCCAGGCCGAGCATGCCGTAGACGCCCATCAGCGCGGTGTGGCCGTGGGTGGCGGTCAGGTTGAGGCCCTGCATGTAGTACAGCGCGATCGGGGTGTTGACCAGGAAGCCGAACAGGCCCGCACCGACCAGGTTCCAGAAGCTCACCGCCACGAAGAAGATGATCGGCCAGCGGTAGCGGGGCATCCAGTCGGCCGCGTGCTGCTTCTTCCAGTTGTCGTAGGCCTCCAGGCCGATCAGCGCCAGCGGCACCACTTCAAGTGCCGAGAAGCTGGCGCCCAGGGCGATGACCGCGGTGGTCGTGCCGGTGAAGTACAGGTGGTGCAGGGTGCCGAGCACGCCGCCGGCCATGAACACGATGGTGGCGAAGAGCACGTTCACCGAGGCGCTGTGCGCGCGCAGCAGCCCCAGGCGCACGAACAGGTAGCTGATCACCGCGGTGGCGAACACCTCGAAGAAGCCTTCCACCCACAGGTGCACCACCCACCAGCGCCAGTACTCCACCATCGCGATGTGGGTGTGCTCGCCCCACATCAGGCCGGCGCCGTAGAGCAGGCCGATCGCGATGGTGGACAGGAACAACAGGCCCACGATGTTGGAGGTCTCGTCGCGGCGCCTGATCGCCGGCCACAGCGCGCGGCCGACCAGGAACAGCCAGAGCATCAGCCCGACGAACAGGAAGATCTGCCAGAAGCGGCCGATGTCGGTGTATTCCCAGCCCTGGTGGCCGAACCAGAAGTTGTACTTCAGGCCCATCTTGTCCATCACCGCGAACCACTGGCCGGCGAAGGAGCCGACCACGATCAGGATCAGGCACACCCACAGGAAGTTGACGCCCAGGCGCTGGAACTTCGGCTCGTGCCCGCCGATCACCGGCGCGATGTACAGGCCCGTGGCCAGCCACGCGGTGGCGATCCACAGCACGGCCAGCTCCGTGTGCCAGGTGCGCGTGAGCGCATAGGGCAGGATGTTGGCCAGCGCGAAGCCGTAGGCCTGCTGGCCTTCGACCTGGTAGTGCGCGGTGGTCGCGCCGAGCAGGATCTGCACGAGGAACAGGCCCATCACCGTCCAGAAATACTTGGCGGTGGCCTTCATCGAGGGCGTGGGCTTGAAGTCGGCCAGCGGATCGCGCGCCGGCGGCACGGCCGGCTGTTCCTTGTGGCTCTGCACCGCGTGGTACCAGCCGAGCAGGCCGATGCCCAGGATCAGGAACAGCACGCTGAAGATCGACCACATGAAGTTGGTGCCGCTGGGCCGGTTGCCGACCAGCGGATCGAACGGCCAGTTCTGCGTGTAGCTCACGCTGTGCCCGGGGCGCTCGGCCGCGGCGGCCCAGCTGGTCCACCAGAAGAAGGCGGTGACGACGCGGCGATGCTCCATCCCGGCGATGGTGTTCTCGCGCATCGCATAACCCTCGCGCAGCTTGTGCGTGGCCGGGTCGTTGCTGAACAGGCTGTCGTAGTGCGCACCCACTACCGCCATCGCCTGCGCACGCAGCGGGGACACGGTGATCGTGCCGGTGGCCGTGTCGTAGGTATTGGTGCGCGCCTCGGACTGCACGCGCGCCTTAAGCGCGGCCTGGCGGCCGGCATCGAGCGAGGCGAACGAGGCGGCGCCTTCGTCGCGGGCCAGCAGCTCGAGCATCGTGGTGGCTTCACGGTGCAGCCAGTCGGCGCTCCAGTCCGGCGCCACCAGCGCGCCATGGCCCCAGATCGAACCCAACTGCTGGCCGCCGATGCTCTGCCAGACCTGCCGGCCCTGTTCGATGTCGGAACGCGTATAGAGCGTGTGGCCGTCCGTGGTGACCACGGCGGAGGGTAGCGGCGGCGCCTGCTGGTGGACTTCCTTGCCGACCCAGAGCAGGACGGCGAACGAGGCCAGCAGCAATGCCGCCAGCCCCAGCCAGAGTTTTCGGGTGGTGCTCATTGCGCGTCTCCTTGAGGACGCGCGCATGGTCAGCGTCGAAGCGGGTGCCACCCTTGATTCATGTCAGGCGACAAACCACCGGGTGCATGGCGATTTGTCGCAGGCGGCATGCAGCCGGGGCATCCCGCCCGGCTGGCGAGCCGCTGGAAATGGCGAGCTCGGTTGGGCAGCAAGGGCACCCTGCTGGCTGCGACAGGCCGGGCCCGGTCCACGCCGGCTGGCGCCGGGGGCCTTGAACAGTGCGACCGGGCCGATCGCGGGGGCGGCATGGCGTTCGCCACGCAGGCATCCTCCAGGCTCGCGCAGGGCCCGCTCGCAGGCTATCGGGTAGCCGCGGCAGCCTGCTCCAGGGCCTGCACGCGCATGCCCTCGCCCATCCGGTCGTCGGGGAAGGCGACGACCCGGTCGCCCTCGCGCAGGCCCTCCCTGATCTCCGCTTCGGTGCCACCCTGCATCCCCGGCTCGACGTATGCCAGGCGCAGGCGGTTGCCGTCGACCCGGTAGACCGCCCAACGGGCGCCCTGGCGGAAGAGGGCGCTGGCCTCGACCTTCAGCACGTCTTCCCGGCGTGCCACGTCGAACGCGACTTCCACCCGATAACCGTCGCCGAGCCGCTCCCACTGCGCGCGTGGCGCCACGATGTCCAGCCACACCTGGGTGCGCTGCTCCTCGACGCCGAGCGCCGACACCTTGGTGTAGCCGCCCGGTTCGATCCGGGCGACCCGGGCGGCGAGCGTGCCTTCGCCGCCCCAGCGCAGGATCCGGGCGGGCGTGCCCGGCCGCAGCAGGGTGGCCTGCTGCGAGAGCACCTGGGCCATCACCTGCAGCTTGCGCAGGTCGCCGAGCTCCAGCAGGGGCTGCCCGGCCTGAACCGGGGTGGCGCTCTGCTGGTAGCGATGGAGCACCACGCCGTCGATCGGCGCGATCACCGGCACCGTCCGGCCGCCGGCCATTCCCTGGCCGGAGAGCAGCGCTGCCAGGGCGGCGCGCTGCTGGGCGAACGCGCGGTAGTCGGCCGCGGCGGCGGCGACCGCGGCCTGCGCGTGCAGCACCCGCGCCTCTACCTCGTCCAGCGCCGCGGCACTGACCACGCCGCCGGCACCGAGCCGCCGCATGCGCGCCACGTCGCGCGAGGCCAGGTCGGCATCGGCCTGCGCGGCCGCCTGGCGTTGCCGCGCGGCCTGCATGGAAGCCTGCGCTGCCCGCTCCTCGGCCAGCAGGCGTTCGCGGTTGGCCGGATCGAGCAGTTGCGCCTGCATCGGCTCGATCCGTGCCAGCAGTTGGCCTTGCTTCACGCGATCACCCTGCAACAGGCCGATGCGGCGCAGCGTGCCGGCGATGGGAGCGGCGACGATCCAGCGGTGCGCCAGCTCGGTGCGGGCCTCCTCCTCGAAACGCTGGGTCAGCGCCCCGCGCTGGACGCGGACCACATCCACCGGACGCGGCGCCGGCTGCAGCGCCCACCAGAGCACGGCGGCGGACAGTACGGCGACTCCCAGCCCGATCCGTCGACGAAGGCTCATGGCGCGCTCCGGTGGTTCATTCCCGGGTCTTCAGCACGGCCACCAGGTCGAGCCTGGCGATGCGGCGGTATACCAGCAGCGCGGACAACGCGCTGGCAACGATAACGGTCAATGCGGCGAAGGCGTAGGTAGCGGTGGTCAGTTGCACCGGGATGCGGAACAGCTCCGACTGGAAACCCAGCGCCATCACCCAGCACAGCAGCCAGCCGGCGGCCAGGCCGAACGGCAACGCGACCGCCACCAGCAGGCCGAGCTGCCCAAGCAGCAACGCGCCCACCTCGCCGCGCGTCATCCCCAGCACCCGCAGGCTGGCCAGCTCGCGGCCGCGTTCGGACAGGCTGATGCGCGCGGCGTTGTACACCACGCCGAAGTTGATCACCGCGCCCAGGATCGCCGCCACCATGGTGAACACCAGCAGGCTCTCGCCCATGGTGGCGTAGAAGCTGCGCACCGAGGCGAGCCGCGAGGCGACGCCGGCCACCCAGGGCCGCCGGTCCAGGCGCCGGTAGACGTCCGGCCCTGCGCCCGGGATCACGCCCAGCACCGCACCGGAGACCACGTCGCCATCGCCGAGCAGGCGGTTCAGCGCCTCCAGATCCATGTAGCCGCGGGCACCGATGGTCTCGTACACGAAACCCGTCACCGGCACCGCGCGCCGTCGGCGGTGGCCCTCCAGTGCCTGCACGACCACGCGGTCACCGGCCTTCAGGTCGAGCATCTGTTGCAGGTAGCCGGTCAGCAGCACGCCGTCGCCTGCCGGGCGGACCGGGCGAAGCCGCGCATCGATGGGCCGGCGCAGGCGTGCGCCGGAGGGCACCCCCTCGATGGTCGTGCGGTACGAGTGCAGGCCGTTGATCAGGCGCACCGGCGCGGAGCGCAGCGGTTCGGCCTCGCGCACGCCCGGCAGCGCGGCCAGTTCGAAGACGGTCCGCCGGGGCAGGGGCTCGACGAAGCTCACCTCGATGTCGTGCGTCTGCGCGATGCCGAGCTGCACGTTCATCATGTTCTCGACCGCGTCGCCCTGGAAGCGGCCCACCATCATCACGGCGCAGGCCATGGCCAGTCCGGCCAGGGTGAACAGCGCGCGGGCCGGCTGCCGCTCCAGGTCGCGCAATGCCAGGCGTGCGGCCGGCGACAGATAGCGCTGGAAGCCCAGCCGCTCGAGCAGCGTCGGCCCGTAGTGGCCCGGCGCGGGGGCGCGCATGGCCTCGGCCGGCGGCAGCGCAGCGGCGGCACGCAGCGCCATCAGCGCGCCACCGGCGGCGGCCGCGAGGCTCACCCCCACGCCCAGGCCGATCGCGCGCATGCTCAGGCGATAGGCGAGGAAGGGAAAGCGGTAGATCTCCTGGTAGACGTGGGCCAGCCAGCGGCCCAGCGCCGCCCCGACGAGCAGGCCCAGCAGGGCGCCGCCCAGGGCGATCCATGCGGCCATGCCCAGGTAGTGTCCGGCCAGGACGCGGTTGCCGTAGCCGAAGGCCTTGAGCACGCCGATCTGTTCGCGCTGGGTGCCCAGCAGGCGCATCAGCACGACGTGGACAAGGAAGGCGGCGACGCCGAGGAAAATGGCCGGGAACATCGTGGCCATGGTCCGCAGCTGGCGCATCTCTTCCTCGAGGAAGCGCGCGGAGGTCTGCTCGTGCCGGTCGTAGGCGCCGACGCCGCCGTAGCGCGCAAGCAGTGCGTCGACCTGCATCGCCACCGCGGCCGGGCGGGCACCGGGCTGCAGGCGGAAGGCCAGGTTGTCGAACGCGCCGTCCATGTTCAGCGCCTTCTCCATCGCGTGCCGGTTCATCCAGAGCACGGCGTATCGCCGGAAGTCCGGGAAGATCGCCCCCGGCGGACTCTGGTAGACGTATTCGGGCGAGGTGCCGATGCCGACCACGCGCACGCGGCTGGCATGGCCGCGCAGGATCATCTGCAGGCTGGCGCCGACGCGCAGGCCGTGGGCCTGGGCAAAGGCCTCGCCGAGCACGACCTCGTCTTCGGCATCCGGGCCGGGCAGGCGTCCGCTGGTGAGGTGCACGCGGTTGAGCAACGGCTGGCCGCCCTCGCTCGGCAGCGACACGACTTCCCCGCGCGCCGGCTCGTCGAAGCCCGCCACCCCCAGCGTGGCGGCCGCCAGCAGGCGCGGCTGCACCGCCTGTACGCCGGGTATGGCCTTCAGCTGTGCCAGCAAGGTGTCGGGGGCGCGCTTGAGCGGGGCCCAGAGATCGGCCAACGCGCCTTCCTGGTAGAACAGCGCGCGGGTGGTGGTGAGCGATTCGAGCGTCGATTGCGACATCACCAGCGTGGCCACGCCGCCGGCGATGACCAACGCGATCGCCAGCGCCTGTGCACGCATGTGCCACAGGTCGCGCAGACCCTTGCGGGTGAGCGCGTTCACCAGCTCAGCTCCTTCGCCGGCGTGCGGCGGGCCGGACGCTCCTCGCGCACGATGCGGCCGTCGCCGAGGTAGAGCACGCGATCGGCCATGGCGGCGATGCCGGCGTTGTGGGTGATCACGACGGTGGTCGTGCCCAACTGCGTATTGACCTGCTCGAGCGCCTCCAGTACGCGCACGCCGGTGGTCGAGTCCAGCGCGCCGGTGGGTTCGTCGCACAGCAGCACGGCCGGGCGCTTGGCGATGGCGCGGGCGATCGCCACGCGCTGCTGCTCGCCGCCGGACATCTGCGCCGGGAAGTGGTCGAGGCGATCGCCCAGCCCGACCCGTTCCAGCGCCTGCTCCGGCGGCATGGGGTTTTCCGCCAGGTCGGTGACGATGGCCACGTTCTCGCGCGCCGTCAGGCTGGGGATCAGGTTGTAGAACTGGAACACGAAGCCCACGTGCTCGCGGCGGAAGCGGGTGAGCGCGCGGTCGTCCGCTCCGGTGAGGCGGTGGTCGACGTACCAGACATCGCCGTCGGTAGGCGCATCGAGCCCGCCCAGGATGTTCAGGAGCGTGGACTTGCCGCTGCCCGACGGCCCCAGCAGCACCACAAACTCGCCGGGGAAGAGGTCCAGGTCGACCCCGCGCAGGGCCTGCACTTCCACCTCGCCCATGCGATAGACCTTGCTCAGGCCGCGTGCGCGGAAGACCGGGGCCGGCGAAGGCGGGGGCGATGGCATGCCGGGGGCCGGTTCATCCCGTGGCCGGTCTGGCGATTCCGGAAGCATGGCCGCCTGCGGCTTGGCGCAAGCGGAGCGCAATGCCGGCTTCGAGCCCGCCCCCTTGCCGCCGGCGTGGACCGGCGCGGACGGCCATGGCCACGCGCGGGCGAGTGCTTTGCATACGGCATCCCTCCGATTACCAGGACTCGACGACCGCCCCCATTGAAGGGCAGCCCGTCCGCTGACGCTTGACCAGGATCAACCCAGGCTCTTCGCCAGCCCCGCCGCTTCGCTAACGCAGTGCGCATCGAAGCTTCTCTCGAGGACGGGGACGTCGACACCGCCGCTGCCGCCGCGCCGGTGGCCGCTGCCTCGCAGCGCGAAGTTCCCGCATGGACAAGCCAGCCGTGATGGCCTCTAATGGCAGAATCACATTTCACTTAACTGTGAATACATGAAGCGTACAACCGATCCCCAGCACCAACGGGCGGCCGATACGGCCAGGCTGCTTCGCGCCCTGGGCAACACCTCCCGGCTGCTGATCCTCTGCCGCCTGTTCAAGGGCGGCGAGATGTCGGCCGGAGCGCTCGCGCAGGAACTGGGACTGGGCTTGTCCGCACTGTCCCAGCACCTGGCGCGCATGCGCGAGGAGGGACTGGTCAGCCAGCGCAGGCAGGCACGCCAGCTGTTCTACCGCATCGACGGGCGTGCCTCGGCGCAACTTCCGGCCGTCCTGTCGGGCATCTGCGTGGATCAGGCGGACACGACAGCGGAAGGAGACGATGCAATGAACAAGCCGGCATCCACCCTGGGCCTGGTCCTCGGCCTCGCCCTGGGCAGCACGGGGGCCATGGCAGACGAGGGCTTCTGGCAGACCCCGGTGATCCATTCGGCCGGCCGCATGCATGCGCTGCCCCAGGCCGCCTACCGCCCGGACGCGAAGGCCAGCTACAAGGTGGTGTTCGGCCTGACCGCCGCGGCCGCCAGGCCGGACAAGGTCAATCCCGGGCTGGAGCGCGTGGCCCGAACCGTCAACCTGTACGCGTCCGCGGGTGTGCCGACCGACCACCTGCACTTCGTGGCGATCGCCTCCGGCGGCGCCACCGCCATCGCGCTCGACGACGTGCACTACCGCAAGCAGTTCGGCGTGGCCAATCCGAACCTGCCGGTGATCGGGGAACTGCGCAAGGCAGGCGTGGACGTCGCGGTCTGCGGGCAGGCCGTGGCCGAGCACGGCTACCCCTACGAGGCGATCGACCCGCACGTCACTCTCGCGCTGTCGGCGCTCACCACCATCACCGAGCTGCAGCAGAAGGGCTATGCCCTGGTGCCGCTGTGATGCCGATGCATCGATCCTATGGGAGTCCCGCCATGCAGCCCTTTCGTCGCCGGGCCTTCGCGCATGCGGCCTTGCTTCTGCTGTGCATGAGCGCCAGCGCCACTGACAAGCCTGACTTCCTGCCACCCTGGAATCCCCCGCCGACCGGTGGCGTGCACTTCAGCGCCCCGCCGGTGGATGCGATCGCCGACCTGCACGGCGACGTGGTCGACCCGCAGCTGACGGTGTTCTTTGCCGGCAACCAGTTCATGGTGGTGCACGACCTGCTGGAGGCCTTTCGCGCGGCACACCCGGAGTACCGGCGCATTTTCGTCGAGACACTGCCGCCGGGCATCCTGGCCAGGCAGATCGAGACCGGTTCGCTGGTGATGGGCAACCTGCGCATCGCGCTGCAACCGGACGTCTATACCGCCGGCAAGGGCGCGATCGCCGAGCGACAGCGACAGCACGGGTGGTTCGCCGAGACCTTCGACTACGCCCGCAATCCGCTGGCGATCCTGGTCGCCAGGGGCAACCCGAAGCACATCCGCGGGCTGGCCGATCTCGCGCGGCCCGATGTGCGCGTGAGCATGCCCAATCCGGCCTGGGAGGGCATCGCGCGGCAGATCCAGGCGAGTTATCGCAAGGCCGGCGGCGAGGCGCTGGACAAGGCCGTCATGCAGACGAAGGTCGCCGACGGCAGCACCTTCCTGACCCACATCCATCACCGGCAGTCGCCGCTGCGCGTGCTTCAGGGCGAATCGGACGCGGCGCCGGTGTGGTCGACCGAGGCGTACTTCCAGCAGCAGATCCTGCGACATCCGGTCGAGACCGTGGCGATACCGGCGCAGCAGAACTCGGTCGCCACCTATACCGCCGCGCGCATGAAGGAAGCCCCGCATCCCGAAGCGGCCCGCGACTTCCTCGCCTTCATGCGCGGACCCCAGGCGCAGGCGATCTACCGCAAGTACGGTTTCCAGCCGGTGCATTGAAAGGAGCACACATGCCAGCACACCGATATCGGGTCCTGCTTTCCTGGAGCGTGGTCCTGCTTCTGGCAACGATCGCGACCGGGGCGCGGGCCACGGATCCGGCGACCATCGCCAGCCAGGGCAACGGTCGCGGTGCGGCGCCGTGCCAGTCCTGCCATGGCGCCGACGGCGCCGGCCAGGCGGCGGGCGGGTTCCCGCGACTGGCCGGCCTGAATGCCGCCTACCTGCGCCGGCAACTGGATGCCTTTGCCACGGGCACCCGCGCGAATCCGGTGATGAAGCCGATCGCCACTGCGCTATCGGTCGATGAGCGCCAGGCGATGGCCGATTACTACAGCAAGCTGCCGGTTCCGCCGCAGACCGCTGCCACTGCGCCCGCGCAGGACGGGGTGGGTGCCATGCTCGCCCTGCGTGGCCGCTGGTCCGACCAGGTGCCCGCCTGCGTGCAGTGCCATGGGCCGGGCGGGGCAGGGGTGGGCGAACACTTCCCGCCGCTGGTCGGGCAGCCAGCCAGCTACCTGGCTGCGCAGTTGAAGGCCTTCAGGCAGGGCACGCGCCACAACGACCCGCTGGAGCTGATGCGCCATCTCGGCAAGGCGCTGGACGAGAACGACATGCAGGCCGTGGCGGAGTGGTTCGCGGCCCAGCCCTTCCCGGCAACCCCGAAGGAGTCGACGCGATGAAGCACTGGCAACCGATGCTGGCCATCGCCTGCCTGGTCCTGGCGGCCTGCGCCGACAAGGCACCAGACGCGCCAGACAAGGCACCGGGCGCGCAGCAAGCCCCGCCGCGCCCGGCTGGCACCACCGCCCTGGCACCCGGCACGTCGGCGCCGCCTGCGACGGCGGCCCGCTCCGACAAGGCGTTCTCGCCACCGCCGGAATCGGCCATTCCGGAGGGGCCTTTCGGCGACATGGTGCGCCTGGGGCGCGAGATCTTCGTACACACCGGCAAAAACGCGCCGGCTTATGTGGGCAACGGCCTCAACTGCGTCAACTGCCACCTGGACGCCGGCCGCCTGCCCGATTCGGCGCCGCTGTGGGGCGCTTACGGGATGTATCCGCAGTACCGCAGCAAGAACAAGCACGTCAACAGCTACGGCGAACGGCTGCAGGGTTGCTTCCGCTTCAGCATGAACGGCAAGGCGCCGCCGCTGGACAGCAAGGAGATGCTCGCGCTGGAGACCTACTCCTACTGGATGGCCAGCGGCGCGCCGGTCGGCGTGAAGCTCGAGGGTGCCGGCTATCCGAAGGAGGGCTTCAAGCCCCCGCAGCCGCCCGACTACGCGCGTGGCGAGAAGGTGTTTGGCGCCAACTGCGCGCTCTGCCACGGCGCGGACGGGCAGGGCCAGCGGGTGGCGGGCGAGTACGTGTTCCCGCCGCTGTGGGGGCCTGACTCGTTCAACTGGGGCGCGGGCATGCACCAGCTGGACAACGCCGCCGCCTTCATCAAGGCGAACATGCCACTGAGTCGCGGCGGCAGCCTTAGCGACCAGGATGCGTGGGACGTGGCGATGTTCATGAACGCCCACGAGCGTCCGCAGGACCCGCGCTACACGGGCGACCTGGCGGCCACGCGCAAGCAGTACCACGACACCCCGATGTCGCTCTACGGCACCGAGGTCAACGGGCACTTGCTGGGCTCGGCGCCCGCCACGAAGAAGAGGTAACGCCACCATGCAGGCCCCCCAAACCTTCCGCCATGCCGTGGCGGGACTCGCCGGGCTCGCCCTCGCGCTGGCCGGCGCAGCCGCGCGCGCCGCCGATACGCCGGTCGGCGACACCACGCTGGGCGGCAAGATCTTCATCGACGCCACCCACCTCGATCAGTACAAGAACGGGCGCCGCACCGGGCTCGACCGGAACGGCGTGGATCTCAAGCGCTTCTACATCGACATCGACCACCGCTTCAGTCCGGTGTGGTCGGCGCACGTGACCACCGACATCAACTGGACGCGCAACCAGTCGCCGACCGACCTGTGGTTCAAGCACGTCTATCTGGAGGGCGCCTTCAGCAAGGCGCTGGTGCTGCGGCTGGGATCGGCGCCCATGCCCTGGGCCGGCTTCGTCAACCACTGGTCCGGTTACCGCTACATCGACAAGGAACTGGTCACCCGGCTGGGTTTCGGCGCCTCGGCCGACTGGGGCGTGCACCTGCTCGGCAGCACTGGCGAGCGCGGCCAGTGGCAGTACGCGACTTCGATGGTCAGCGGCTCCAGCTTCAAGCGGCCGCGCACCGGCGACCGTCCGGACTTCGAGGCGCGCGTGGCCTGGCAGCCGACCGCGCACACGGTGGTCGCGATAGGCGGCTACGACGGCACGCGTGCGCTCGATGGCGGCGACCACACGGCGCTGCACACCGCGCGCCGCCAGGATGCGATGGTCGCCTACGCGGACACACGGTTCCGCTTCGGCGGGCAGTACTTCCGCTCCACCGACTGGGACCAGGTGCGCTCGCCGCAGGGCGACCGCGCCAGCGGCTGGTCGGTATGGGCAAGCGTGCAGGTGGCGCCGCGCTGGGCACTGTTCGCCCGCCATGACCGGGCCGACACCAGCGAGCGGCTGGACCCGGCCCGTCGCGAGCGTTACACCGATGCGGGCGTCGAGTGGCAGGTCAGCCGCTCGGTGCAGGTCGCCGCCGCGTACAAGCATGAGCGCCTGGCCAACCCCTCCCGCGAGCTGACCTCGTCCAACGAGGTCGGCCTGTGGGCCCAGATTGCCTACTGAGCGCGGTCTCCATGCAATCGATTCCTCTGGGGCCGCTGGCATTGCCCCTGGCAGGGCTGCTGGTACTGGCCGGCGTGGTGACGGCACTGCTCGTCGACAGCCGGCTCCAGCGGCGCGGCCGGCCGTCGGTCGAGCCGGTGGTGTGGCGGCTGCTGCTCGCGGGCGTGCTCGCCGCGCGCATCGCCTTCGTGCTGCGCTGGTGGTCCGAGTACCGGGAGCATCCATTGGGTGTGCTCGACCTGCGTGATGGCGGGCTGTCGCCCTGGGCGGGCGCACTGGCGGTACTCGTCGGCGCAGCAGTGGTCGGCTGGCGCCGGCGCGCGCTGCGCACGCCGCTCGCCTGGGCCGTACTGGGCGGCCTGCTGGTGTGGGGCTTCGGCAGCCTGGTCGCCTGGCGCCTTTCGGTGGCGACGCATGCGCCGTTGCCGGCGCTGGTCCTGCACGATCTGGAGGATCGTCCCCGCCCACTGCAGGCGCTGGCCGATCGCCCGCTGGTGATCAACCTGTGGGCCAGCTGGTGTGGCCCGTGCCGGCGCGAGATGCCGATGCTGGCGCAGGCGCAGGCGCAGAAGCAGTACGCCTCCTTCCGCTTCGTGTTCGCCAACCAGGGCGAGTCGCCGGCCGAGATCCGCGCGTTCCTGGCGCAGAGCGGGCTGGCCCTGGATGGCGTGCTGGCCGATCCATCGTCGCAACTGTCGCAGCACTTCGGTGTGCGCGGCTATCCGACCACGCTGTTCTTCGACGCGCAGGGCACCCTGCGCAGCACACGCACCGGCGAACTGTCGTCCGCCACCCTCGCCGCCGAGCTGCGGCATATCGCTGATGGGCGCGCACCCGCGACGCCTGGATCTCCCGGAGTCCTCCGATGAAGTACTGGCTTTCGTTCCTCGTCGCGTTCGGCCTGGGCGCCCACGTCCAGGCGCAGGACGCACCGCGTTATCCGGCGCCGGTCCAGGCGCTGGTCAAACAGGGCCTGGTCATCAAGGCGCCGCTGCAGGCACCGGCCGGGTACACCGGTTACCTGGGCGACTATGGCGGCCGCCCGGTACCGGTCTACCTGCTGCCTGACGGGCAGCACGCCGTGGTCGGCACCCTGTTCGACGCCACCGGCAAGGACCTCACCAGCGGGCCGCTGGAGGCGGCGACCCAGCCGGCGCTGGACGAGGCGACCTGGACCCGGCTGGACAAGGCCGCGTGGATCGCCGAGGGCGCGGCCCGGCCCCGGCGCATCGTCTATGTCTTCACCGACACCGAATGCCCCTACTGCCACAAGCTGTGGGAGGCAAGCCAGCCTTACCTCGCCTCCGGCGACGTGCAGGTACGCCACGTCATGGTCGCCGTGATCGCGCCGCAGAGCGCGGGCCGGGCCGCCGCGCTGCTGGATGCCGCCGATCCGCGCGCCGCCCTGGCGAAGCACGAGCGTGCCTTCGGCCACAGCCCGGTGCAGCCGCTGAAGGACGTGCCCGCGGCGACCGCCCGGCGCATCGAGTCCAACAACGCGCTGATGGACAGCCTGGGCATCAGCGGCACGCCGGCCACCGTCTACAAGGACGACAAGGGAAAGATCCGGATGGCCGTGGGCATGCTGCCGCCCGACAGGATCGAAGCCATCTTCGGCTCATGAAGGGCAGGGTGGGGGAGCTGGTGGCGCATCGGCCCGGCCGGGGCAGCAGGGCCTCACGGGCCTTGCCTACTCGGCCAGGTCCAGCGCGGCACGCGGCTGGAGCAGGTCGTGCAGCAGCGGGTTGGGGAAGCGTCGCTTCATGGTCACGGCGAAGAACGTTTCGCTCAGCTGCGGCAGCTGGTGGGCCTCGACCAGCCGGCCGCTGGCCAGCTCGTCCTTGACCACGATCGGCGGTACCACGGCCAGGCCGATGTCCTCGCGCGCAAGCAGTCGCATCATCGCCATGTCGTCGACTTCCGCCGCGACACGGACATGCACGCCCAGGCGATCGACCAGCGCCTCGAAGCCGATCCGCACGCTGCTCTCCATGGTCGGCAGCACCAGCGGATGGCTCGCAAGCAGGCGATCGAGCGTGTCGCCTTTGCCGATGCGCTCCGGGGTGCCGATCAGGCTGACCGGCTGCCCGGCGATCTCGTGCGCCACCCACGAGGTGGCGGCGTCGCGCGGAGGCGGGACGTTGACCAGCACCACGTCCAGCCGGTGCGCCTCCAGTCCCTGGAGCAGGAACGCGGTGGTCCCGGAGCGCACGACGACCTCGACATCCGGGCGGCCCAGCAACGGGCGCAGGAAGCCGATCTGGAAGTTGCGCGAGAGCGTCGCCAGCGCGCCCACGCGCAGGATCGATCGATGCCCGTCCGACCGGTGCCTCAGCGTGGCCAGCAGTTCCTCGCCCCCGGAAAAAATGGCCTCTGCGTGATCGAACGCGATGCGCCCGGCCTCGGTCAGCAACAGTTGCCGACCGCTGCGCTCGAACAGGTCGTGCCCCAGCTGGTTCTCCAGCTTGCGGATCTGGATCGACAGCGCGGACTGCGAGATCAGCAGCTTCCCGGCGGTGCGGGTGAGGTTGCCTTCGCGGGCGACCTCCCAGAAGTAGCGCAGATGGTTATAGTTCAATGCAGCCATGAACGTTCCATTCTGTAGATGATTAAATTTCTTTAATTGTATTTTATAGAATGATCGGTGTGGCGTAGCCTCCCCGCGGTTTTCAGCCGTGGAGAATTCGATGCCCCCCGTCCTCGCGACCCTGGCACTGCTCGCCCCTGCCAGCCTTCTGGTTGCCTCCCTTCGATCCGGCCGCCTGGCCGCCCCGGCGCTGGGCCCCAGCCGCCGGGCGACCGTGCTGGCGCTGGTGCTGGCCCTGGCCGCGGCCGTGCTGACGGCGGGCCTCGGCCCGGTCACCAGTCCGCTGCTGGGGGCCGCCGGTGTCGGCCTGTCGGTGCGCCTGGATGCGATCAGCTGCAGCATGTTCCTGCTGGTCGCCTTCGTCGGCGTCATCGTCGTGCAGTACAGCCGCAACTACATGGACGGCGATACGCGCCAGGGCGAGTTCCTGGGCGGCCTGTGCCGGACCCTGGCGGCGGTGATGTTGCTGGTGCTGGCGGGCAACCTGGCCCAGCTCGTCGCGGCGTGGGCGGCCACCAGCCTCTCCCTGCACGGCATGCTGGTGTTCTACCGCGAGCGGCGCGCGGCGCGCATAGCGGCGCGCAAGAAGTTCATCGCCGCGCGCCTGGGCGACCTGTGCCTGGTCGGCGCCGCGGTGGCGATGGTGCATGCGTTCGGAAGCACCGACATCGCGACCATCCTGGCCCGCGCGCACGACCTGCCCGCGCACGCCGCGACCGCGACCTGGGCCGCGGCGCTGCTCGGCATCGCGGCACTGATGAAGTCGGCCCAGTTTCCCGCCCACGGCTGGCTGCCCGAGGTGATGGACACGCCCACCCCGGTGTCGGCGCTGTTGCACGCCGGCATCATCAACGCGGGCGGCTTCCTGCTGATCCGCTTCGCCGACGTGATGCTGCTTTCGATGACCTCGCTGCATCTCATCGCGCTGGTGGGCGGCTTTACCGCGCTGTTGGGCGGCGTGGTGATGCTGACCCAGACCACCGTGAAAGGGGCGCTGGCGTGGTCGACCGTGGCGCAGATGGGTTTCATGACGCTGCAGTGCGGGCTGGGTGCCTTCGCCATCGCGCTGCTGCACCTGCTGGCGCACTCGCTGTACAAGGCGCACGCGTTCCTTTCCTCCGGCAGCGTGATCGAGACCAGCACCCTGCCGGTGCGGAACCGGCCGCGCCTGCGCTCGGCGGCCATCAGCCTCGTGCTGGCCCTCGCGATCTACGTCGCGGCCGGCTGGCTGTCCGGGGCGTTCGCACGTCCCCAGGCGGCCGTGCTGACGCTGGGTGCGATCCTGGTGATGGGGACGAGCCTGCTGCTGGCGCCGTCATGGCAGGGCGCGCCGGATGCCCGGCTGGTGATCCGCACGCTGCTGCTGGCGACCGTCATCACGGTCGCCTATTTCGCGCTGGAAACCGCCGCGATCCGCCTGACGGCGGCAACCCTGCCGCCGATCCCGGTGCCGGACACGGCCGGCCGGTGGGTCATGGGGCTGGCGATCGCCTCGTTCGCGGCGGTGAGCCTGCTGCAGTCCCTGGCGCCCCGCTGGATGCACCGGCCGACGTGGCGCATCGCGCGCGTGCATCTGGCCAACGGCCTGTACGTCAACGCCTGGGCCAACCGGCTGGTCGGCGCGCTGCGCCGGAGCGAGCCGGCCCACCCCACATCTGTCGCCTGAGGACCGTCCGATGAATGCCATTGCATTGGAACTGCACGACACGGACGCGCCCGCGCCCGAGAGCGAACCCTGTGCCGTGCTGGATGCCGCCGCGCAGGCCTGCCAGCGCATCGCGCCGCTGTGGCCTTTGACGCAGTTCGTGGCCGTGAACCCCTTCCTGGGACTGACCGACCGCACCTTCACCGATGCGGCCGGGCTGATGGCCAGGGTGGCCGGCGCGCGCATGACCATGCCGCGTGCGTTCTACCGCGAGGCGATCGCCGCGGGCCGGATCAGCGAGCAGGACCTGGCGCTTGCGCTGCGTCGCATGCCCCGCGGCAGCGACGCGCCGCGCGACCTCGAAGCGCTCGATCGCGCATTGCGCGACGCGCCTTCGCCTGCGCCCGTGGCGTGGGCGAGCGCGGTCGACGCGGTCAGCGAGGCCACGGGACGTGACTGGGCGGGCTTCGCCTGCGAGCGCGTGTCGTCGTGGGCCGCCGGCTACTTCGACGAAGGGCAGGCGCTGTGGCCGTCGCCGTCGCGTCACCTGGGCCCGTACGCGTCGTGGTTGCAGGAAGCCGGGGTCGATCGCACCCCGCAGATCATGGGGCTGGCCCGCTTCCACCGGATCGTCCGCGCCCTGCCGGCGACCGCCGAGGCGATGATCCGTTCCGGCATCGCCCGCCTGGGGATCGGCAAGCCGGGTCTTGCCACTTACTTCCACCGCCTCCTGATGAGCGTGGGCGGGTGGGCCGGCTATGCACGCTACCTGGGTTGGCAAAGCGCCCTGCGCGATCGCGGCGACAACACGTTGCTCGAACTGCTGGCCGTGCGGCTGGCCTGGGAGGTGGCCATCCTGGAGGTTTTCGCCGGGGACAGGGCGGTGGCCGCCGCCTGGACCCGGGCACGCGAGCGGTTCCACCTCGCGCCGGCCGACGAGGCCGGCATGGCGCTCGACGCGCTGCTCCAGGAAGCCTACGAGATCGGCTGGCAGCGACCTTTCATCGCCCGCCTCGCCCAGCCGGGGTCGCCGCGCCCGGCAGGGCGCAGCGTGGTGCAGGCCGCCTTCTGCATCGACGTGCGCTCGGAGGTGTTCCGGCGTGCGCTGGAGAGCGTCGCGGACGAGGTGGAGACGCTCGGCTTCGCCGGTTTCTTCGGCATGCCGATCGAGTACGTGCCGCTGGGTCGTACACGCGGTGGTGCCCGCTGCCCCGTGCTGATGGCGCCCGCGCTCACGGTGCACCAGGGCGTGAAGCAGGCGCCACCCGAGGAGCGCCTGGCGATCGCGTCACTGCGCCGCCTGCGGCTGCGGGTCGGCGCCGCCTGGCGCTGGTTCAAGCTCGCCGCCGTGTCGTCCTTCAGCTTCGTCGAATCGATGGGGTGGCTGTACGCGGCCAAGCTGGCCGCCCATGCGCTCGGCCTCGGCCGGCCGGAAACGCATCCGGCCATCCGTGGCCTGGACGCCGGCGTGGTTCCCCGGCTGGCGCCGGACATCGCGCCGCAGTCGATCGACGGCCAGGCCAGCGGCCTGGATCTCGCTGCCCGGGTCCGGCTGGCCGAAGGCGCGTTGCGCGCGATGTCGCTGCGCGGGGGCTTCGCCCGGCTGGTCATGTTCGTCGGCCACGGCGCCAGTTCGGTCAACAACCCGCACGCCAGCGGCCTCGATTGCGGCGCCTGCGGCGGACACCCGGGCGAGGCCAACGCGCGGGTCGCCGCCGCGGTGCTCAACGATCCGCGGGTGCGGCGGGAACTGATCCACCGGGGTATCGCCATCCCGCCGGACACCTGGTTCGTCGGTGCGTTGCACGACACCACTACCGACCAGGTGACCGTGTTCGACCAGGACGAGATGCCCGCCAGCCACGCCGGCGAGCTGGCGCGCCTGCAGGGCTGGCTGGCCGCGGCGGGCGAGCGGACCCGGCTGGAGCGCGCCGCGGCGCTGGGCCTGCCGCAGACCCGCGACGTCGCGGCCCGGCTGGCGGCACGTGGCGCGGACTGGAGCCAGGTGCGCCCCGAACTGGGCCTGGCCGGTTGCGCTGCCTACGTGATCGCCCCGCGCAGCCGCACGCGCTCGCTGGACCTGGGCGGACGCGCCTTCCTCAACTCCTACGACTGGCGCCAGGACGAGGGCTTCGCGGTACTGGAGTCGATCATGACCGCACCGATGGTGGTCGGCGCCTGGATCAACCTGCAGTACTACGGTTCGGTGGTCGACAACCGCATGTTCGGCTGCGGCAACAAGGTGCTGCACAACGTGGTCGGCCGGCTCGGCGTGCTCGAAGGCAACGGTGGCGACCTGCGCAGCGGCCTGCCGTGGCAGTCGCTGCATGACGGCGAGCGGCTGCTGCACGAGCCGCTGCGCATGTCGATCGTGATCGCCGCCCCGCTGGAGGCGATCAACGCCATCATCGCCAGGCATGAGCCGGTGCGCCAACTGGTCGACCACGGCTGGGTCCACCTGTTCGCCATGGGTGACGGGCCCGGGCCGCTGCAGCGCTACTGCGGTCGGCTGCAATGGGAGACGGGCACGTGAGTGCCGCTTCGTTCCCTGCCGTCGAAGGCGCGGCGGGCGCGCCCTCCACCGACGTGGACGCCGCGGTGGAGGCGTTGCGCAGGGGGCTGCTGGTCGGCCTGCCCACCGAGACCGTATACGGACTGGGCGCCGACGCCAGCAACCCCACGGCCGTCGCGCGGGTCTTCGCCGCCAAGGGGCGTCCTGCCGACCATCCCTTGATCGTGCACCTGCACCGTGCGGCCCAGCTGCCGCAGTGGGCCTCGCACATTCCCACGGCTGCGTGGAAGCTGGCCGAAGCGTTCTGGCCCGGTCCGCTCACGCTGGTCCTGCCGCGCGCGCCCGGCGTGCTGGCTGCGGTCACCGGCGGCCTGGACACGGTCGCGCTGAGGATCCCCGCCCATCCGCTGGCGCAGGACGTGCTCGAGGCCTTCGGCGGCGGCATTGCCGCACCCTCGGCCAACCGGCACAAGAAGATCAGCCCGACCACCGCAGGCGATGTGCGGGAAGAGCTGGGCGACGCGGTCGCGCTGGTGCTCGATGGCGGGGCGTGCCGCGTCGGCATCGAATCGACCATCGTCGACGTGACCACCGACGAGGTGCGCATCCTCCGGCCGGGCGCGATCGGCGCGGAAGACCTGCAGCGGGTAACCGGGCAGGCGGCCGTCCTCGCACCCGGCCCTTCGGTGCGTGCTCCGGGCCGGATGAATCTGCATTACGCCCCGCAGGCGCGGGTGGTACTCGTCCCGGCTGGACAGGTTGCGGAGGAAATCGGGCACTGCCTGGCGCGACGCGAGCGGGTCGGCGTGCTGTCCAGGCAACGCGCGCCGGCATGGCCGGTGGAGGTGCCCTGGCTACCGCTGGGCACGTCACCCGAAGAGCAGGCGCGACAGCTGTACCGGCGCCTGCGCGAGGCCGATCGCCTTCGCCTGGACGTGCTCATCGCCGTGCCTCCGCCCGACCGCGGGCTCGGCCACGCCCTGCGCGATCGCCTGTGGCGGGCCGCTGGCCTGGGCGACCGGCTGGCATGAACGTAACGCTCGCACGGCATCCCGCGCCCGGCATAGCCGTCGCCGGATCATGCCCGTCCTTTCCGGTCATTGCGCCGGCGGCTGCGATCCGGCGGGCGGCCGTCGGCGGTCGACGAAGGGAGCGGACGCGGATGGCTGAACCCGCACCGGCAGTACTCGCCACCATGCACGGCACCCGCGCGGTGAAAGGAGATGGCGGATGACTGCGGTCGATCGACTGGAACAGGCCGAGCAGCGGATCGAATGGGTGTTGTCACACCCAGGCACCAGTGACTGGCTGAAGGCATGCCTGCGCACATTGCGGTTGCATCACCCGGTCCAGGCCCTCAATGACCTGGAGGTGCTGGACATGCTGGTGCGCGAGCGCTCCATTGCACTGATCGACGGTCTGCTGGCGCCTGCGGCGCAAACCGACGGACCGCCTTCCTCCCGGCCCGTCCGCTGGGCCAGGTGACGCCAGCGACCGGCCGCGCGCGCCGGCGATGGGTGGCGGACGCCGTGACGCACCGTCCGATCGGGCTTGGCCCGGCAGGCATCAAACGGATGGGCCGAAACCTCTTCGGGTAGCCCTTGCGTCGTGACGCTGCCGCATGCGGAACCGAACGCGTCGCGCACGGCGCGATCCTGTTTGCCGCACGGCTGGCCAGACCACCAACATGCGCACGCCCAACGGCGGCTTTGCGGCGGTGCTCACCACCCACTGAGGCTGCACGGCAGCCTAGCCGTCGCGGGAGCCGGCATGGGACTGGCCGGCTCGATCGCGGCGAAGCCGGCGTCGCAGCAACAGGTGGAACGCGGCCGGCAACACCACCATCGACAGCAGCGGCGCGGTGAGCATGCCGCCGACCATGGGCGCCGCGATACGTTGCATGACCTCCGAGCCTGCACCGTGCCCGAGCAGGATCGGGAACAGGCCCGCGAGGATCACCGCGACGGTCATCGCCTTGGGGCGCACGCGCTGCACCGCGCCTTCGCGGATGGCGGCGTCGAGCGCCGCGGGGCCCGCCTGCGGATCGTGCGCGAGCTGGCGGTCCCAGGCGTGGCGCAGGTAGAGCAGCATGACTACGCCGAACTCCGCCGCCACGCCGGCGAGGGCAATGAAGCCGATCAGGGTCGCCACCGACAGCGCATGGCCGAGCAGCCAGACCAGCCAGAGGCCGCCGACCAGCGAGAGCGGCACGCTGGCCATGATCAGCAGCGCTTCGCTCCAGCGCCGGAACACCGCGTAGATCAGCCCGAAGATGATGACCAGGGCGATCGGCACGACCAGCTTCAGCCGCTGCATGGCGCTGGCCAGGTATTCGAACTGGCCCGACCAGGCGAGTGTCACGCCCGGCGGCAGCGGCACCCGTCGCGTGACCGCACGCTGCAGGTCGGCGACCACGGCCGCCAGATCGCGGCCGGCGTTGTCGACGTAGACGTAGGTGACAAGCTGCCCGTTCTCGCTCTTGAGCATGGGCGGCCCGGCCGCCACCGAGACGTCGGCGACCTGGCCCAGGGTCAGCAGGGCGCCGCCCGGTGCCACGATCGGCAACTGGCGCAGTGCCGCGACCGAGTCGCGCCCGGTACGCGGATAACGCAGCACGATGGGATAACGCTCGCGCCCCTCCACGGTCTGCCCGATCGGCGTGCCGCCGACCACGGTGGCGATCAGCTGCTGCACGTCCGCCTGGGTCAGGCCGTAGCGGGCCGCGTCGAGCGGTCGGATGCGCACGTCGACGTAGCGCCCGCTGGCGGCACGCTCGGCGACCGCGGAGCTCACGCCCGGCACCTGGCGGGCGATGCGCTCGATGCGGTCGGCCACTGCCTGCAGGGTCACCGGATCGGTGCCGAGCACCTTGATGCCGATCGGACTCTTGATGCCGGTGGCCAGCATGTCGATGCGGTTGCGGATCGGTGGCACGAACAGGTTGGTCAGCCCGGGCACCTCGACCGCCTGGTCGAGTTCCTGCCGGAGCTTTTCCATCGTCATGCCCGGGCGCCACTGGCTCCTGGGCTTGAAGGTGATGGTGGTCTCGAACATCTCCAGCGGCGCCGGGTCGGTGGCGGTCTCGGCACGGCCGGCCTTGCCGAACACTTGCGCCACTTCCGGCACCGTCCTGATCATGCGGTCGGTCAGCTGCAGCAACTGGGCCGCCTTGCCGGCGGACAGACCGGGCAGGGCAGTGGGCATGTACAGCAGCGTGCCCTCGTCCATCGCGGGCATGAATTCGCTGCCGAGGCGGCTCAGCGGCAGCAGGGCACTGAGCAGCAACACGCCGGCGACGAGCAGGGTGGCCCTGGGAAACCGCAGCACCGCATCCAGCACGGGCCGGTAGCCGTGGATCAGGCCGCGGTTGATCGGGTTCTCGTGCTCGGCCCGGATATGCCCGCGCACCAGATAGCCCATCAGCACCGGCACCAGCGTTACCGCCAGGCCGGCCGCGGCGGCCATCGCGTAGGTCTTGGTGAAGGCCAGCGGCGAGAACAGCTTGCCTTCCTGGCCCTGCAGCGCGAACACCGGCACGAAGGACAGCGCGATGATCATCAGGCTGACGAACAGTGCCGGTCCGACCTCGGCCGAGGAAGCGGCAACCAGCGACCAGCGCTGCGCACCTTCGGGCTCGCTGCCGCCGTTGGCCTCGCGCCAATGCTCCAGATGCTTGTGCGCGTTCTCGATCATCACCACCGCCGCGTCGACCATGGCGCCGATCGCGATGGCGATGCCGCCCAGCGACATCAGGTTGGCGGACACGCCCTGCAGCTGCATGACGATGAACGCGGCCAGCACGCCAAGCGGCAGGCTGACCACGGCGACCAGCGCCGAGCGCAGGTGGCCCAGGAACAAGGCGCAGACCATGGCGACGACGAGGAACTCCTCGATCAGCTTGCCCCAGACGTTCTCGACCGCCGCGTCGATCAGCTGCGCGCGATCGTAGGTGGGCACGACCTCGACGCCCGGTGGCAGACTGCGCTTCAGTTCCGCGAGTTTGGCCTTGACCG
The DNA here is from genome assembly GCF_021117385.1 of Frateuria soli. Classification (GTDB taxonomy): domain Bacteria; phylum Pseudomonadota; class Gammaproteobacteria; order Xanthomonadales; family Rhodanobacteraceae; genus Frateuria_A; species Frateuria_A soli. The sequence goes on along the minus strand of NZ_CP088252.1, from coordinate 1,486,549 downwards.
CCTGGATGGCTGCCCTGGCGTTCTTGCCCGAGCGCAGCACGACCACGCCGCCGGCCACTTCGCCCTGGCCGTCCAGCTCGGCGATGCCGCGGCGGAAGGTGGGGCCACGGCGCACGCTGGCCACGTCGCGCAGCAGCACCGGCACGCCCTGGGCATTGGCGGCGACAGGCACCTGCTCGAATGCCTCGCGCGTGCGCAGGTAGCCTTCGCTGCGCACCATCAACTCGGCCTCGCCCTGCTCGATCACCGAACCGCCGCTGGCGCCGTTGGCCGCGCCGATCGCGTCGACCAGCTGCTGCACGGTGATGCCGCGCGCGGCCAGCGCCTGCGGGTCGGGCATGATCTGCCAGGCGCGCTCCATGCCGCCGATGCTGGCCACTTCCGCCACGTCGGGGACGGTCTTGAGCTGGTAGCGCAGGAACCAGTCCTGCAGCGCGCGCAACTGGCCCAGGTCGTGCCGGCCGCTGCGATCGACCAGCGCGTATTCGTAGATCCAGCCCAGCCCGGTCGCATCCGGCCCCAGCGCGGGATTGACCTGGGGCGGCAGGCTGGCGCGCACCTGGCTCAGGTACTCGAGCACGCGCGAGCGAGCCCAGTAGAGGTCGGTGCGGTCGTCGAACAGCACGTAGACGTAGGAGTCGCCGAAGAACGAATAGCCGCGCACCGTCTTCGCACCGGGCACCGACAGCATGGTGGTGGCCAGCGGATAGGTGACCTGGTCCTCGACCACCTGCGGCGACTGCCCGGGCCAGGACGTGCGGATGATCACCTGGGTGTCGGAAAGATCGGGAAGCGCGTCGATCGGCGTGTGCAGCGCGGCGACCACGCCGCCCAGGGCGAGCGCCAGGGCCGCCAGCAGCACGACCAGGCGGTTGCGGATCGACGCACGGATGAGGGCGGCGATCATGGGTGCTTGCCGGTGTGCGCGCCGGGCATGGCGGCGCTGGAGGAGGCGGCCGGTTTGCCATGTGCGTCGTGCAGGTGAGCGGGCGGGACAGGCGCCCTATCAGCGCCGCCGAGCCGATCCAGCGCACCGGACAGGCTGGCCTCCGAATCGATCAGGAACTGCCCGGAGACCACCACCCGCTCGCCGCCGCGCAGGCCCTTCAGGATTTCCGTGTAGCCGCCGGCCGAGCGTCCGGTGCGCACGGCGACCGCGCGGAACCGTCCTTCGCCTTCGGCCAGGATCACCCGACTGCTGTCCGCGCCCGCGACGATCAAGGCATCGTCCGGCACGACCGGCCAGGACTTCGCTGCCGCCGGTTGCAGGCGCACGCTGGCGAACATGCCGGGGCTGAGCGCGCCGTCGGCGTTGTCCACCACGATGCGCACGCGCTGGGTGCGCGTGGCGGCGTCCACCTCCGGCAGCAGGCTCTCCACCGAGCCATGGAACGTTCGCCCCGGCGCCGCGTCGGTGGTGACGCTGGCCAGCGTGCCGTTGCGCACCGTGCCGGCCAGGCCCTGCGGCAGTGCCGCCTCGATCCAGACCGTCGAGAGGCCGTTGACGGTCATCAACGTCTGGCCGGCGCCGACGCGCTGCCCCTCGCGCACCTCCAGGCTGGCGACGACGCCAGCTTGCGGCGCATGCAAGGTAATGGTGGCGCCCGGCCCACCGCTTGCCGAGCGCAGGTCGGCCGCGGAGAGGCCCATCGCATCGAGCCGCGCCCGCGCCGCGGCGCGCAGCGCCCGGCCATCGGCCGACTGCGCATGCTGCAGTGCCCGGTATTCGGCGATGGCGCTGCTCCATTGCGGCGCCAGCAGTTCAGCCAGCGGCTCGCCCTCGGCGACACGGGTGTAGGGCGCCCTGACGTACAGCTGCCGCACGATGGCATCGACCCGGGCACTGACGGTGGAGGCCTGGCGAAGGTCCCAGCCCACGGTGGCGGGCACGTCGATGGTCGCGGTCAGCGACCGCCGCTCGACGGTCGCGGTGCGTATGCCGAGGTTCTGCACCGTGGCCGGATCGATGCGCACGCTGCCGGCGCTTTCCCCGTCGGCGTACCTGGGCACCGTCTGCATGCCCATGGGCGACAGGCCCGGATGATCGAAGTGCTGGCCGGGCACCATCGGGTCGTACCAGTACAGCACCTTGCGCTGCGGCTTGATCGCCACGTCGGTGCCGGCGGGTGCGGCAGGCACCTGACGGCGGCCGACCAGATAGCCGGCCGCGAGCAGCGCCAGTGCAAGGGCGACCAGGGCAAGCAGGATCAACGGGCGCTTCATGGCGCGCGCTCCTTCGAAGGCATCAGGTAGGCCAGTGCGGCCCAGGCCCTGGCGTGGGCGGCCAGCGCATCGGCATAGGCCAGGCGGTGCTCGATCTGGTCGCGGCGCGCGTCCAGCCAGGGTTGCAGGTCGCCGCCGCCGCGGTAGGCGGCCAGCGCGGTGCTCACCCGGTCGTGATCCAGCGGCAGCAGCGTGTCGCGATAGCGCGCGAGCTGCGCGCCCCAGCCCCGCCAGTCCGCGACGGCGCGCTCCACAGCTTCGCGCTGGGCACGGCGCGCGTCCTCGTGGGCGAATGCCACCGCATCGCGCTGCGCCTGCCGCGCGCTGATGTCCCGGTCCTGCCGGTTGCGGGTGAACAGCGGCAGGCTCACGCCGACCTGCAGCATCACCATGTCCGAACGGCCGAGGGCGCGCTGGCCATAGCTGGCGCTCACGCTCCAGTCCGGATGCTTCGCGGCGCGTGCGCGGTCCAGTTCCGCCTGCGCCAGTTGCTCGCGCGCCTGCCAGGCCTGCAGGGGCGCCTGGCGGTCGAGGTCGTGCTCCAGCGCCTCCGGTGAGACGGGGAGGCGGTCGAAGTCGGGCGCTTCTGCGAGCGTGGGGGCGGGAGCCTCGAGCCAGCGTTGCAGGCTGGCGCGTGCCCCGGCCCGTTCCGCTTCGACGCCGACGAGTCGGTTGTCCAGCGACGCGGCTTCGGCGCGGGCGGCGAGGGCGTCGGTGGCACTGCCGCCGCCGCCGCGCAGGCGTGCCTGGATGAGCTCGACGGCCAGGACGCTTTCCCCGCGGAGTTCTTCCAGCAGGTCGCGCTTGCGCTGCGCCGCCCACAGCGCGATCCAGGCGTCCGCCACGCGCTGGCGGACGTCCTGCGCGGTGAGCATGCGTTGTGCTTCGACCGCGCCGATGCGGGCGTCGGCAAGGCCCCGCTCGGCCTCGCGCGACGCGCGCGACGGGATCGCCTGCATCACGCCGAGCGTGCGCATGGTCATCGGGTCCGAGGTGATGCTGTAGGCCCCGGGCCCGGTGACGGGATAGTTCGTAACGCCGAGGGTCAGCGAAGGATCCGGCAGGCGGCCGGCACGCATGGCCTCTTCGCGGGCCGCGTCGATGTCGGCGCGGCCCGCGGCCAGCAGTGGCGCCCTGGTCGTGCCCTGGCGGACCGCCTCATCGAGCGTCAATGGTTTTTCGGCGGCGTGCACCGCTGCGGCCATCACCCCGGCGAGGGTCATGGCCAGGCCCAGCGCGGCGGTGCGCCAGACAAAAGAACGGGAAGACATGGCGCTACTTCCGAAGATCGAGGACATCCCGCGCCCGCAGGCACGGGGACGCAGCTGGATCAGCCGCGGTCTAGATCAGGAGCGAGCAGAACAGGAGAGGAGCGGGTGGCGGCGGTGCGCGCAACCGGTCCAACCGCGCCGATATACGCCCACGCGGGGCGCGAGCCATGGGCAGGATCGGCAACGGCGGCGGGAGGGCGGCCAGCAGGCTCGGAGGTACCGAATGAGTGCGGGCTTCCGGCTGGGCTGCATGGTCCGCCTGGCAATGGGCCTGACACATGGGGGCCTGGTTGGGCTGCGCGTGCATCGAGCCGCAATCGACGTCAGAGGCAGCGTGATGGGACGTCGCGTGCATCGGCGGCATGCCAGCCCCGGGTGCCATGGAGCAGGCGTATGCCGCCAGCGCCACCTGCTGCCAGAACAGCAGCAACGCCACCAGCCACGAGAGCTGGCGGCGGGTGCGGGGACGGAGGCGATGCTTGCGACGCATGGCGTCATCGTACACCTCCGATCGCAGCCGGACGCGGGTCCAGGGTTCGTCGGCGCTTCACGATCCTCTCACCGACATGCGACAGCGAGGCCGCGAGGGTAGGGCCCGGTTCAAGGGAGCGTTGTCGATGACCAGCCGTGACAAACCGGTCGTGTTGATTACCGGGTCCGCGGGCTTTCTCGGGCGTGCGCTGGTCCGGCGCCTTGCCAGGGAATACTCGCTGGTCGGCCTGGATCGCCCGGGCTTCCCGCGCAGCGATGCGATCGAGCGACTGGCCTGTGACCTGGCCGACGAAGCCTCGGTCAGGCAAGCGGTGGAGGAGGTGCGCAAGCGCTTCGGCACGCACGTGGCGTCGGTGGTCCACCTGGCCGGCTACTTCGACCTCAGCGGCACCCCGAACCCGCTGTACGAACGCGTCAACGTCGAGGGCAGCCGGCGTCTGATCGACGCCCTGGCGGACTTCGGCGTGGAGCAGTTCGTCTTCGCGAGCACGATGCTGGTCCATCAGCCCAGGCAAGGTCCCGGCGAACCGATCGACGAGGACTCGCCGCTGGGCGCCACCTGGGCCTATCCGGAATCCAAGCTCGAGGCGGAAGCGGCCCTGCGGGCAAGCCGCGGCTCCATCCCGCTCGTGCTGATGCGCATCGCCGGGGTGTATGACGACCGGGCACATTCGCCGTTCCTCGCCGAACAGATCGCCCGCATCTACGAGGGCGGGGTGCTGTCCCACGTCTACCCCGGGATGCTGTGCGCCGGGCAGTCGTTCGTGCACGTCGACGACCTGGCGGAGGCCTTCGCGCGGGTGATTGCCCGGCGCGGCGAACTGCCGGCGGAGTGGCCGGTGCTGGTGGGCGAGCCCGAGGCACTGGGCTACGGCGAGATCCAGAACATCGTCGGTCGGTCGCTGCGCGGCGAGTCCTGGAAGACGGTGCGGGTACCCGAGCGCTTGGCCGAGGTCGGCGTGTGGCTGCAGGCGAACGTGCTGGGGGAGGATGAGTTCATCCAGCCCTGGATGGTCGAGCAGGCCAACGACCACTACCTGCTCGACACCCGCCGGGCGCGCGAGGTGCTGGGCTGGGCACCGACGCACACGCTGCGCGAGACCCTGCCGCAAATGACCGACGCGCTGAGTCGCGACCCGGTCGGCTGGTACGAGACCAACAAGCTCGACGCCTCGCGCGTGGCATGGCGACAGCCCAGACACGAGAAGGCGCACGGCCACGAGGAAGGCGGCCACGGGCAGATGGACCATGGGCAGTCGTCAATGCGCTGGCCGCACCTGGCCAATATCGGCCTGGGCCTCTGGCTGATGACCAGTCCCTGGGTCACCGGCGCGATGGATCCCTCCACCATCACGCGCCGGCTGTACGAGGTCACGCTGGAGCGCCAGTTGCCCCCGGTCGAATGGCGCGCGGCGGCGGCTGCCTGGAGCGACGTCATCAGCGGTCTGGCGATCGTCATTGCCGGCGCCCTGTCGCTGTCCCGCCGCACCGCCTGGTTCGGGCAGTGGGCGGTGGCGGTGGTCGGCACCTGGCTGCTGTTCGCGCCGCTGGTGCTGTGGAGCCCCAGTGCCGCGCAGTTCCAGAACGACCTGCTGGTCGGCGCGCTGGCGATCGCCTTCTCGGTACTGGTGGTGATGATGCCCGGCATGAGCATGGAGGGGATGATGGACCGCAAGGTCATTCCTCCCGGCTGGAGCTACTGTCCCTCGACCGGGGCGCAGCGCCTGCCGATCGCCGCCCTCGGCCTGGTCGGCCTGCTGATCTCGCGCATGCTCGCCGCCTACCAGCTCGGCCACGTGTCGTCGGTGTGGGAGCCGTTCTTCGCCGGCAGCCTGGCCGACCCGCGCAACGGCACCGAGGAAATCATCACTTCCAGCGTGTCGAAGGCCTGGCCGATCCCGGACGCCGGCCTGGGCACGGTCAGCTACATGCTCGAAATACTCATGGCGGTGATGGGCACCCGCGCGCGCTGGCGCACCATGCCCTGGATGGTGACCTTCTTCGGCATCCTGGTGATCCCGCTGGGCGTGGTCAGCATCTACTTCATCATCATCCAGCCAATCGTCATCGGCACCTGGAGCACGCCGGCACTGGTCGCGGCGCTGGCGATGGTGGCGATGATTCCCTTCGCGCTGGACGAGGTCATCGCGATGGGGCAGTACCTGCTCTGGACCTGGCGCCGCGGCAAGCCCCTGCTGGCCACGTTCTTCCGCGGCGGTGCGGTGGAAGGTGGCGAGGAGAGCCAGGACGACCATCTCACCGGCGTCTCGCCGTTCTGGCAGGACGCGCGCCGCGGCATGGGGCTGCCGTGGACACTCGCGGCGAGCATGGCCATCGGCGTATTCCTCATGTGCACCCGGCTGGCGCTCGGCTCGTCCGGCGAGATGGCCAACAGCGACCACGTGACTGGCGCGCTGACGATCACCGTCGCGATCATCGCCACGGCGGAAGTGGCCCGTGCGTTGCGGCTGGCGAACGTGCTTTTCGGCGGCTGGCTGCTGGTCGCGCCATGGGTCCTGCACGGGCATTCGACCGTGGCCACCGGCGTCAGCGTGGCCCTGGGTGTCGCACTGATCGGGCTGAGCCTTCCGCGCGGACCACGCAGCCGGGAGCACTACGCCGGCTGGGATCGGTTTGTCGTTTAGCGCGTCGGCCCCGAGATGCGTCGGAACGCGTTGGTCCGACCCGGCAACCACGCGGGCGCGCCAGTGGCGATGCGCCGTCCAAACTTCCGCGCGAGTGAAACGAAGGCCCTCGCCAGGGAATGCAATTGGGACACACGGGATTGCCTGCCGGTGCACCTGCATCATTCCTCGACCGTGCCGGTCGACGCAGCCGTGGCATGGCGTCGCGCAAGACCTGCGCTAGCTGCTCGGGGACGTACATCCAAAAGAGCCCGCGACGCCTTCCAAGCAGACGCGGCTGCAGGCTCATTAACGCCACCTAGACCGCTTCTGCGTTCGACTCCGTGAACCGTGTGCCCCATCGGGACCCAGGGAACCGGGAGCAAGTCCGTGGAACCTCTGAAATGCGGCCAAGCGAGCGGGTGGATCGGTACGGGTCACGCGTCCAGACGGGCCTGGCTGCGGGAGGTCATGGCGACCGCAGGAGCTCCAGCGATGCTGGCCACCCTCGAGGTTTTCCACCCGCACCCGGAAGACCTCATGAGACTGGACGTGCGGACCTGGCTCACCGTGCACTACATCCAGGTACCGCTCTTTGCCTTGTCGGCGCTTGCCATTGCGAGGCTGGTGCGCACGCGTGGCGACATGGCCGCGGCGGTATGTCGTCTGGCGGTTTTCGTCTTCGCCATCAGCTTCGTGGTGTTCGATACGGCCGCGGGAATCGTGGTCGGAAGTCTCGTGCAAATCGCGCAGGCATCGAGTACGCCAGCACTCTGGCGAACACCGGTCGACGCCATCTGGATGCATCCGATACTGGGGGGAACCGACAGCCCGACGCTCGCGATCGTCGGCAGGCTGGCGTTGGCGACCGGGACGATCGCCGGCGCCATATCACTCCGGCGCGCCGGGCGGCCACTGGGGCCTGTCCTGTTGCTGGCACTTTCCGGTTGCGTGATGGAGGTCTTCCACAATCACTCCTGGCCGGGCGGCCCGCTGACGTTCGGGGGCATCGCCGTCGCGGCTGTCTGGCTGCAGCTGACACGGCCCGCTCCCTCCGCCGCGCTCAATGAAGCGGCGGAATCGCTGCAGCGCGCGGCTGGCCCATCCGCAGCCGAACCACCTGCCGACCCGGCACCGGTGAATGCCGGGCAGCCGGCTCTTGGGACGCCGCCGCGACCGACGTACCGGCACCGCGCTCAATAGGCGGCAACCAGGCCAAGGTCGGTGCCTCTGCATTTGCGGCAGGAGCACAGCGGACCTGGATTGCCCGTTGTCGCACCGGACGACCGCGCGATGCCTGCATCTCGGTCAGGATTCACTCGAAAGGTTTCCCTTCCGGGATGCTTCACTGGCATCGGCTTGGGGCCGCAATCAGGTTGCCGGTCCATGGGTTGCGAATGGCCGGGTGCTGCCATCCGGTCCGATCAGCACCACGGTGTAGCGCTGCGGTGGCCCCATCTCCATGCCGGGCGACCCCATGGGCATGCCCGGGGCCGCAAGACCCCGGGCGCGAGGCCGTTCGGCGAGCAGGCGGCGGATGTCCTCGACTGGCACATGGCCTTCAATGACGTAGCCGCCCACGACCGCCGTGTGACAGGAGGCGGCTCGATCCGGCACGCCCAGCCGCGCCTTTACCGCGGGCATGACGGCCTCGTCGTGGACGACGGGTGCGAAGCCGTGGCTTTTCAGGTAGGCGATCCAGGCCTCGCAGCAGCCGCACGACGGATCGCGGTAGACCTCGGCGGTCTGGGTTGCGAAGGCGGGCAGGGCGACCAGGCCCCAACCGAGCACCAGGCCACCCAACAGGCGCTTGAGCGACATCATTGCGGCATCTCCTCGGGCACGGACTGCCAATGCACCGCAGAGATCTTCCACGCCGAGCGATTCTTCTCCAGCGTCAGACGCTCCGTGCTGCGGATCGCGATCGGCTTGCCGTGGTCGGTCGTAACGATCCGGCTGTCGCTGGCGACCATGGCGGTATCGCCCATGGGCATGGATCCCATCCACAGCGGCGTCACCTCGGCCTCCTTCAGGAAGGCCAGGTCCTCACCCAGGTGGTGCGCCGCGTAATCCTCCGGTGATTGCGTCTGGCCGGCTTCGCTGATGGTGGCATCCGGAGTCAGCAGACCCAGCACGGCCGCCCGATCGCCCTGTTCCAGCGCGCTGTGGAAGGCCCGTGCTGCCGCTTCCGCAGCGGGCGCGGCTCCGGGCGTATACCCGTCCCTCGACCCGGTTCGGGTATCGGCGGACGCGTCCGCGTGACCGTGACCATCATCCTGGCTGGAGCCGACCGTGCTGCCGTCCTCGGCGTGGTGGTGCCCTCCGGCATCGTCACCGCCATGGTTGTGATGGTGGCCACCGTCGCCATCGCTCATCTCCATGTCCTCGTCCGGCGGCGCCTTGGCGACCATGTCCCGGTACTGCTGCGGCGTCATGTCGGGCAGCTTCTGCAGGAAGGCGACCATGCTCCAGATCGTCTCGTCGTCATGGCTGGTGCCCCAGGCCGGCATGGCGCTCATCTTGATGCCGTGCTTGATGACCCAGAAGGCCTCCTTTGGAGCCACGCGGACCTGCGAGAGCTTGGGGGGCTGCGGATAGAGACCGGGACGGATTTCCGAATCGCCCGCGCCCGGCTTGAGGTGGCAGTCGGTGCACATCGCAGCGTACTGGCCAGCACCCTTGAGGATGAGCTGCGGGTCCTCGAGGTTGGGGACCTGGATATCGTCCGAGCGGACATGGATCGAGCGCTCGCGCAGAGTCTCCAGCAGCGAGTAAACCGGGCGCGTGTGGTGAGCGTCCGCGCCGATGTCGTAGAGCCCCGAATAGACGAAGGCGAGGCCCGCGACGATCAGGAACGCCAACACCGCGACGACGGCGATGATGTAGTGCTTGAGATGCTGTTTCACGGATGCCTCCGTCAGAACCAGATACGGAAACCGGCCACCCATTGCCGGTCGAAGATGCCCTCGCCCTCGGCCCGTGCGAAGTCGGCGGTGCCACCGAAGCGACGCGTCCAGACGACGCCGATGTAGGGCGCGAACTCGCGTCGGATTTCGTAGCGTAACCGCAGGCCGAACTCGGCGTCGGACAAGCCGGCGCCCAGGCGGCGGGCAGGGTCGCTCCTGCCGTAGAGGTTGGCTTCCAGTTCCGGCTGGAGGATCAGGCGCTGCGTGAGGAGCAGTTCGTACTCGATCCGCACCCGCGCCGCCGTACGACCGGCAGGCCCCACATAACCGGTCGCTTCCGTCTCGAACCAGTACGGCGCCAGTCCCTGGATGCCGAAGGCCGCCCAGGTCCGATCCGGGCCGCGTCCGGCATCGGCGCGCACGCCCGACTGCGTGTTCCAGAAACTGGCGACGGCATGGCTCCAGAGCACCTCCAGATCGCCGCTCTCCAAAGCACCACCGGTGCGCTCGCCTTCGGTGCGCAACCAGAGTTTGTCGTAGTCGTTGCCGTACCAGCCCTCCGCCTCCCAGCGCTGGCCGCTGCTGTCCTTGCCGTGGAAGGCTTCCAGCTGGTTCAACATCACCTTGGTGAGGCGCGGATTGTCTTCCATCGCCATGTCCAGCCCGTGGGAGGGTCCGAGGCCCACGCCCGCCGAGTAGTCCGGATCGCGCGCGTCCGCGGGAGGGCTGCCGCCTTGCATCGGGCCCATCTCCATGCCCGTCGATTTCCCCGGTGTCGGGTCGTGATCCATGTTCCGCATGGAGCCGTGATCCGTCTCACGCATGGAGCCATGGTCCATGCCCTGCATCGCGCCATGGTCCATGCCCCGCATCGAGTCGTGGTCCATGCCCCGCATCGCGCCATGATCCATGCCCTGCATCGCACCATGATCCATGCCCTGCATCGAGTCGTGGTCCATGCCCTGCATCGCGCCATGATCCATGCCCTGCATCGCACCATGATCCATGCCCTGCATCGCACCATGATCCATGCCCTGCATCGAGTCGTGGTCCATGCCCTGCATCGCACCATGGTCCATGCCCTGCATCGCGCCATGGTCCATGCCCTGCATCGCACCATGGTCCATGCCCTGCATCGCACCATGGTCCATGCTTCGCGTTACCTGCATGGCATCCGGCGGTGAGACCTGATGGGTCGCGTCCGTCTTTTCAGCCGTCGGCGGATTCGGGGCTGCCGCGGGAGCGGCGGTCGGGCCCATCCGGTGCCCGTGATGCATGGATGAAGGCGCAACCTTCGCAGCGGGCGCAGCCGGCATCACCGTGCCGGCTGTGGCCGGCATCGCCATGCCTTCCATGCTGCCGTCGTCCATGTTCGGCATGGCGTCCATGGGTGTGCTGGAGGTCGGGGCGGGAGCCGTCTGTGCGCGGCCGGCAAGCGGCATCGACGCAAGCAAGGCCGCGGCCAGCGCCAGGCTCGTCAACAAGCGGAAACGAGGGAAGCGCCTCATGACACCACCACCTCGCGGAACATGCCCGCCTCCATGTGGTACATCAGGTGGCAGTGGTAGGCCCAGCGTCCTGGATTGTCGGCGGTCACCCGGTAGCTGATCCGCTGTGCCGGCTGCACGTTGACGGTGTGTTTCCGGGCGATGAACCGACCCTGCGGATCTTCCAGCTCGCTGAACATGCCGTGCAGGTGGATCGGGTGGTTCATCATGGTGTCGTTGACCAGGACGATGCGCAGGCGCTCGCCGAAGTTGAAGTGCACGGGTTTCGCCTCGGAGAACTTCTGGCCGTCGAACGACCACATGAAGCGTTCCATGTTGCCCGTCAGGTGCAGTTCGATCTCGCGCTCGGGCTCGCGGGGGTCGATCGGGCCGTCCAGCGAGCGCAGGTCCGCGTAGGTCAGCACCCGCCGCCCGTTGTCGCGCAGGCCCACGCCCGGATCGTCCAGGCTGGTGCGGGGCATGTCGACGCGCATGTCAACGCCCGGCCCGTATTCGGTACGGGCGTGGCGGACCCGGAACGTGCCGTCCGCGGTCATTGCGCCTGGCCCACGCGTGCCGGACATGTCCATGCCCGGCATGCCGCCCGCCGCCTCGCCGAGCATCTCGTGCATCGCGCCCTGCTGATGGTCGCCATGACCGGCGGCGCCCATGGGCATCGCACCCATCATGTCCTTCATGCTCAGCCACACGCGCGGGTCGACGGCCGGGACGTCCGCCTCCATGCCCTCGCGTGGGGCCAGGGTGCCGCGGGCGTAGCCCGTGCGATCGATCGCCTGTGCGAACAACGTGTAGGCGCGCTCGTCCTGCGGCTCCACGACCACATCGTAGGTTTCGGCCACGGAGATCCGGAACTCGTCCACTGGCACGGGCGCCACGTCCTGGCCATCGGCCGAGATCACCGTCATCTTCAGGCCTGGAATGCGCACGTCGAAGATGGTGGAGGCGGAGCCGTTGATGAAGCGCAGGCGGATCTTCTCACCCGGCTTGAACAGCCCCGTCCAATTGCCGGCCGGCGCCTGGCCGTTCATCAGGTACGTGTAGGTATGGCCGCCAACGTCCGACAGGTCGGTCGGATTCATGCGCATCCGGTTCCACATCCTGCGCCGGGCCAGGGCCTCGCCCAGGCCCATCCGGCGCGCGTCGCGGAGGAAGTCCGGCGCGGTCGGCTGGTGGAAGTTGTAGTAGTCGCTCTGCTTCTTGAGCCTGACGTAGATGCGCTCGGGATCCTCGTCCGTCCAGTCGTTGAGCATGACCACGTAATCGCGGTCGGTCGGATAGCGCTCGGGGCCGGCCGGCTCGATCACGAGCGGGCCGAACAGGCCCGTCTGTTCCTGGAAGCCCGAATGCGAGTGGTACCAGTAGGTGCCCGACTGGCGCACCGCGAAGCGGTAGACGAAGGTCTCCCCGGGCGCGATGCCGTCGAACGAGATGCCGGGCACGCCATCCATCTGGAAGGGCAGGACGATGCCGTGCCAGTGGATCGAGGTGGGCACGCGAAGGCGGTTGGTGACGCGCAAGGCGACCGTGGTGCCTTCCTTCCAGCGCAGGAGCGGCCCCGGCACGCTGCCATTGACGGTCGTGGCCAGGCGCGCTGCGCCCGTGTAGTTGACGGGTGTCTCGGCTACCTCGAGATGGAAATCGGTGCCGGCGAGCACGGTGGGCTGGCCCGGGCTGGTCAGGGCCCAGACCCTGCCAGGGCGGAGCAGGCCCAGGCCGGCCACGGCGCCTCCCAGGGCTACGCCCTGGACGAAACGCCGCCGCGACAGGTCGGTCGCGGCAGGGGGAATGCGGGACTTCATGAACTCTCCAAATGCCAAGCTTCGCGGCGTTCGCGCGATCGGTGCCGCGTTTGACGCACCGGGCGCCCTACGCACGCATGGGGTCTAGCGGGGAGAGAATCAGACGGAAGGTGGGCGCAGGGGAGGGGAGACCGGTGCGGAAGGTGCACGCAGGCGAAGCGGCTGGGCGTAACCCCCGGAAACCCATGAAGCCATCAGCACACCGGGGGCCATGGGTGGCACCGCGCTGGCGCACATCCCGACGCAGCCGCAGGCCTGTCCGCTGACGCTGCCGGGGTCGTCACCATGCTGATCACAGCAGTCGTGCGAGGACGCATGGGCGTGATCGTCATGAGCCAGGCCTTGGGACGACCCGTCGGCCATGGCGGTCGCGGCCTGCATCGGAGGCTCGTGGATCTGTCCCATGCCTGCTGGCGCGGCGGCCAGCGAGGAGATGACCAGCATCAGCCAGCCCATCAGTCCCAGGGCGCGAAGAGCGCGGGAACGGGCGAAGGGACGAAGCGAAGCGGTCATGTCGACCAGCGTAGCGATACGAACCCGCCTCCTCAACTCTGGAGGCGGGTTCACCAGGGCTCAGGGCTTGCTGAAGCCCATGTGCACCGTGATCTTGTCGCCCGCCTTGAGGTTGGCGAGGGCGGAGGGCGGGAAGTGCAACTTCAATTTCATCCCTTCGGCAGTCACCTCGACCATGCCCGTCTGTTGATCGACGGAATCGACGGTTGCCGGCATGGCATGCATGCCCATCATGTTCCCGCGACCCATCATGCCCTGCATATTGCCGTGCCCGGCATGCATGCTGCCCATGGTGTCGGGGTTCTGACCGGTATCGGTCGGCGTCGTGCTCTGCGCCCAGGCGGCGCCGCCGGTGGCGAAGAGGAGCGCAAGGGCCAGAGAGCTCAACATGCGGGGGGATGCGTGCATCTTCATGGTTCTTCTCCTGCGTGAGGGGGAGCGCGAGGGTGCGCTCCCTTGCGTGTAGGCCGATTGAAATTCGCTGGAAGGTCGTGACGGTTACATCGGGCCTCTCCACGGTGGCGCCGCGCGCGATGGGTCTTGGCTGCACGGTGAGCCCGGGCGGGCAGATTGAGCGCATCGATGCGGAGCTGGTGTAAGTGATGCTGCTTCTTCGGGATCCGACTGGCTCGCGCCGATCAGGTAAGGTCGATGGGCCAAGTCGGCTGGACCGTAGAGGATCAGCCTGGCCAAACGGCCGCCCCGAGTTGGAGAAGCCGAACGCTGGGGAAGGCGGTCAGGTTGTAGCGTCATGCCACGACGAACTGCCTCCCGCACGAAAAAACGAATAGTTCCGGAAAACTTAACCGCGGTTGGTTCACATCCCCGGTATTGAGGGCATGTTCTCGCAGCTGAGAGCTGCGACGTCGGTTCCGATTTTTCGATCCTCGGGCAAGCTCACTTGTGGGTTGGCGCGAATCCGCGCTTTCAGCCACACGCCGGGTCCCAGAATGCACATGCATGCAACGGATCACCTGGACGGCCGCACGATAACGTTCGGCTCCTTCAGCCTTTACCCCGAGCGCCAGCTGCTGCTCAGGGAGGGCAGGCCTGTACCGCTAGGCGATCGTGCATTCAGCATCCTGATGGCCCTGGTGGAGCAACCGGGCGAGCTGGTCACGAAGGAGCAGCTGATCGCGCGCGCCTGGCCAAAACGGGTCGTCGAGGAATCCACCATCGCTTGTCCCCGCTGGAAACGCCACCGCTGGCTCCAGGCCTGACCGCGGCCTCGGCGCTCCGGTTTTCCGCGGTGGAGCTTTTCGTGGAGCGGGTGGCGTCGAGCATGGATGGCTTCCGCCTCAGCGATGACGACGCGCCTGTCGCCGCCGATATCTGCCGCCAGCTCGACGGCATCGCTCTGGCGATCGAGCTGGCGGCGGCACGCGTGAGCGCGTTCGGAATGCGCGGGGTCGCCGAGCGCCTGGGCGATTGTTTCCGGGTCCTGGTGGGCGCGCGCCGGACCGCCTTGCCCAGGCACCAGACCCTTGCGGCTGCACTGGACTGGAGCCACGCGCTGCTCGCGGACGCACAGCGCGCCGTGTTCCGTCGCCTCGGCGCTTTCGCGGGCGGCTTTACGCTGGAGTCCGCCTGCCTGGTGGCTGCGGGTGACAACGTCGCCGAGCAGGACGTTCCGGAAGTCCTCGCCGAACTGATCGACAAATCGCTCGTCGCCGTGGATACGGCCGCGCCGCGCTCCCGCTTCCGGTTGCTTGATACGACGCGTGCCTATGCCCTCGCGAAACTCACGCAAAGCGGTGAGCTCGCGGACATCCGGCGCCGCCACGCCCAATGCTTCAGCGACATCTTCGCGCGTTCGCTGGCCGAGTGGCAGACGCGCGCGTCCGGCGAGTGGCTCGGTTGCTATCGACTGGAGGTCGACAACGTACGGCTCGCGCTGGACTGGGCCTTTTCGCCTTCGGGGGACGCTGCGGTTGGCATTTCGCTCACGGTGGCCGCCATTCCCTTGTGGTTCCAGCTGTCCTCGACCGACGAGTGTCGCAACAGGGTCGGGCATGCACTCGAGGCCGGGGCCGCCAACCGTAGCGTTCATGCCCGACACGTCATGCAGCTCTACGCTGCGCTGGGATTGTCGCAGACCTTCACGATGGGGCTCGCGCCGCAGGCGTCGGCGGCCTGGGCAAAGGCGAGAGACATCGCCCAGACCCTCGGGGATCGGGAATTCCAGCTCGAGACCCTGTGGGGTCTGTGGTTCTGCCACATCGGGCTGGGCGAGTACCGCGCGGCGCTGGGCACCGCGCGCGAGTTTCGTATGCATGCCCAATCGCCGTCGGACCTTGCCCTTGGCGACCGCCTGATCGGGGTTCCGCTGCATTTCATCGGGCAAGGCGCGAAGGCGCGCGGGCATATCGAACGGTCGCTTCGCTACGAAGCGGCCACGGCCAAACCCGCCGACAGCATCCGCTTCAGGTTCAACCAGCCGCTGGGCGCTCGCGCGGTGCTGGCGCAGATATTGTGGCTCCAGGGGTTTCCCGAGCGAGCGATGCAGCAAGTCCATCAAAGCGTCGAGGAGGCCCGCGCAGGCGGGCATGCCATATCGCTGTGCGATGTGCTCGCCCAGTCAGCCTGTCCGCTGGCGATGTTGACGGGGGAATGGTCGATGGCCGAGGCAGCGGTGGCCGAACTGCTCGAAGAGGCGGGCAGGTACGCGCTCACTCCCTGGAGAGTGCTCGGGGAGTGCTGGAACGCGGCGCTCAAGGTGACGCTCGGCGAGCTCGACGCCGGACTTCCCCTGCTTGCCGGATGCCTGGTCGATCTTCGCCAGGTCCGCTTCGCCTTCTTCCACAGCGGGTTGCTGGGCATCCTCGCCTTGGGGCTGGTCGGCGCGGGGCAGGTCGCACCTGGGCGGCGCGCGATCGATGAGGCCTTGCAACTTTGCCGGCAACGGGAAGAGCTCTGGTGTATCGCCGAACTGCTGCGCATCAAGGGTGAATTGCTGCAGAAGGGCCGGGACGCGCAGCCTGCGCAGGCCGAGGTGCTCTTCGAGCGTTCGCTTGAGCACGCCCGACGGCAACGCGCGCTTGCATGGGAACTGCGCACGGCCACGAGCCTTGCCCGGTTGCGCTGCCTGCAGGGCCGCCACGAAGAGGCGAGGGATGCTCTGGCGGCCATCTATGGGCGGTTCGACGAAGGCCTCGCGACGGGCGACCTGAAAGCCGCGAAGGCGCTGATCGACGCCATGTCCTGAGGGACCCTCGCTCTTTAGCGTGTCGTCTCTCCTGATTCACCACAATTCACAGCAATTGTCTGGCTGCCTGCCGCCGGCCGGACGTAGTGTGCACCCCACGATCAAGCCGTTCGATGCGCTCCGACGCCCGGTGGAAATCATGGCTGCGACCCAAATGCGTGCACTTCTGGTCGACCGCGCCGATGCACCCTTCCGGCTCGTCACGCTCGACCGGCCCGTACCCGGCGCCGGCCAGGTGCTGGTGCGAATCGAGGCGAGCGGCGCCAACCCCCTCGATACCAAGATCCGCCGTGGCAACGCCCCGCATGCAAAGCATCCGCTGCCCGCCGTGCTGGGCATGGACCTGGCGGGCGTCGTCGAAGGCGTGGGCGCAGGCGTCACGGCGTTCGCGGTGGGCGACCGGGTCTACGGCCTCACCGGCGGCGTGGGCGGGCTGCAGGGCTCGCTGGCCGAATATGCCGCCGTGGACGCCGATCTGCTCGCGCCCATACCGGTGAACTTCGGCATGCGCGAAGCTGCCGCGCTCCCGCTCGTCTTCATCACCGCCTGGGAAGGCCTGGTCGATCGCGCCGGCGTCACGGCGCGCGAGAAGGTGCTGGTGCAGGGAGGCGCGGGCGGCGTCGGCTGGATGGCCATACAGATCGCCCGTTCCTTTGGCGCGGAGGTCTTCGCCACTGGTTCTGCCGCCTCCCAGAGGGCAATCGAGCAACTGGGCGCGACCGCGATCGATTACGGTCAGTCGAGCGTCGCCGAGTACGTTGCCGATCACACGGCCGGCCTGGGCTTCGACATCGTCTACGACACGGTGGGCGGTGCCACCCTGGACGCATCGTTTCAAGCCGTCCGGCGCTTTGGTCACGTGGTCAGCTGTCTTGGCTGGGGCGCGCACCTGCTTGCGCCGCTCTCGTTTCGAGCCGCGACCTATTCGGGTGTCTTCTCGCTGCTGCCGATGCTCACTGGCCAGGGTCGCGAGCACCACGGCGCGATCCTGCGCGAGGCAACGCGGCTGGCTGAAGCCGGCCACCTGGTGCCGCGCATCGACGGCCGTCGCTTCGGCATGGATGCGGTCGCAGAAGCGCACGAGGCGATCGAGTCACGAGACGCGGTCGGGAAGATCGTGATCGACGTGGCGGTTTGAGGGCAACCGTGTATTGGAGGAATCGACCCATGCCATTCACAGATCTCGTCGATGAGCGCCGCCGCGCCTTCCTGCTTGGCACCGGCGCTGCGTCCATCGGTTTACTTCTCCCGCTCGCCGGCTGTTACCGGCCACAGCCCTCGGGTGTCGCGGCGGCACCCCCATCTCCCACTTCCTGGAGCAAGACCATGGGCACATTCACCACGAAAGACGGCACGGAGATCTACTACAAGGATTGGGGCAAAGGCCCCATCATCACCTTCAGCCACGGCTGGCCGTTGTCCTCGGACAGCTGGGAAGCGCAGATGTTCTACTTCGCGTCCCATGGCTATCGGGCCATCGCGCATGATCGTCGCGGGCACGGGCGTTCTGCCCAGCCCTCCGATGGCAACGACATGGACACCTATGCCGACGACCTGGCGCAGTTGCTGGATCATCTGGACGTCAGGGACGCAACGATGGTCGGCTTCTCGACCGGCGGCGGTGAGGTGGCGCGCTACATCGGACGTCATGGCACCCGGCGCTTGAAGAAAGCGGTGCTGGTCTCGGCCATCCCGCCGCTGATGCTGAAGACCGAGAACAACCCGCTCGGAACGCCGATCGAAGCCTTCGATGGATTGCGCAAGGCGTTCCTGGAAAACCGCTCGAAGTTCTTCCGCGATATCCCGAGTGGACCGTTCTACGGGTTCAACAAGCCGGGCGCCCAACCCGACCAGGGCCTGATCGACTTCTGGTGGCTACAGGGGATGCAGTGCGGCTACAAGGCCACGTACGAGTGCATCAAGGTGTTCTCCGAGACCGATCTCACTGAAGACCTCAAGAAATTCGATATCCCCACGCTGATCGTGCACGGCGACGCCGACCAGGTCGTTCCGATCGTCGCGTCCGCG
The DNA here is from genome assembly GCF_021117385.1 of Frateuria soli. Taxonomy (GTDB): domain Bacteria; phylum Pseudomonadota; class Gammaproteobacteria; order Xanthomonadales; family Rhodanobacteraceae; genus Frateuria_A; species Frateuria_A soli. Next base: position 1,467,980 of record NZ_CP088252.1, on the reverse strand, counting down.
CGCCAGGGCACGAAGCTGATCAAGGACAACAAGCTGCTCGTGTACGAAGGCGCCCCGCACGGACTCACGGACACCCACCGCGATCGTCTCAACAACGACCTGCTCGCGTTCATCCGATCCTGAGGACCGACGGTATGTCTGCGCACCTCTCCGTTTCCGTTCGAAGGCGGTCCTCGCGGCCTCCGGTTTGCTGCTCGCCATGTCGACAGGATCAACACCGAAGCAGAGCGGTCGGACACCAGGGTGATCCCCTTGCGCGGCGTGATCGCGGTGATCGAAGGTCGATGCCGGCATTGCGGTGTCGAAGGACTGGTTGTCGCGCGCACTGGCAGACTTGGGACCCGCGGCCGCCAAGCATGTCGTCGACACCCACTGGCACTGGGATCATTCCGATGGCAACGCCTGGCTGCATGACGCGGGTGCGCAAATCATCGCCCACCCGCGCACGGCCACCTACCCGATCGATAGGGGAGGGCAAGAGCCTGGATGCAGTTATCGCGGCGAAGCCCACTGCGGCCTATGACGCGAAGTGGGGCGGCTCGCTCATCCCCGGCATTCTTCATCCGCTTGGTCTACAACGGCCTCCAAGGGTGTGGGAGACGCCATGGACGCGTCAGCTCGGGCCATCTGCACAGCGGCGATCAATTTGCCCCTGAGCCGAGTCGTTGCAGACCACGCAAGCCCCGACACTCGATGGAAGCGATCGTCATGGACGATGCCGTTTGAACGTCGTCTTCTGATAACGCTGGAGGAATCGAACCATGCCATTCGTTAACGTCAAACTGGTCGAAGGCGTTTTTTCCTCGCAAGAGAAGCACGAGATGGCCAAGGCCCTCTCGGACGTGATGGTCCGTTTTGAAGGGTCGGAAGCCTTCCGTGAGGTGGTCTGGGTTCTGATCGAGGAGTTGCACCCGGACGGCTGGCATATCGGCGGGCGACCGTTCGAAGGTCCCAAGTCGTTGCTCCAGACACTGGGTAACTCACGGACGATACACGAAGCGATTGACGGCGAGCCGGCCTCCCGGAAGGAGTGGGCCTCTGCCATGCCGGTGCGCGACTGAGAGCGCCGGGGCGTGTCGGACGGCAGTGCATTGTCGCCGGCACGCACGGCGAGTCACTCCCGGGAAGATGCCGCCATAGGGTCGGAAGGCGGATGGTGATGCAATGTGTGCCGGGTGGGATCCCAATGTGGCGGACGAACGCCGCCTTGCCACGCTGAGTGCCTGGCGCGAGCCGCCGCGCTTCAGCGAACGCGAGCGTGCGCCAAGGGAGTGGATCGAGCCGGTGACGCGGGTCAGCCAGGAGCAACTCCCGGACAGCGCTTGGTCGTCCGTGTGCGGCCGTTTCTCCCTGGAGTAGCTCACGGGGCTGCTGATCGTCGCGATCAACGGCTGGAATCGCTTGGCCATCGCCTTTCGAAAGTTGCCCACTTGAGTAATTTCGGGCGCTGCCGGGCTACGAGTGGCATGCATCCAGGATTCGCTTTCGTGCGTACCCACCAACATAGCCGCGAAGCGATTCGCAGGAGGTGTGCCATGCGATCAGCATCAGTGGTCTGGCTGGCAGCGAAATCGCAGCCGGCAACCCAGCAGCGACGCGCTCCGTCGACGGTGGACGACGCACAGAGGGAGACCCTCGCCGTGCTGCGATTGGCCGCGGCGCTGGAACCCGATCCGGTGGAAGCCTTGGCTTGGTACCGCAGCGTGCCACTCGCGGTACTGGACGGGCTTACCGCGGCGGAGCTGGTGAAGCAGGGCAGGGTGCACTCGGTGCTTACCTTCCTGCGCGCCGCGATCGAAATCGACCGTTCCGAGCGGAAGGCCCTGCAGTGGAGCACGCCGCCCGTTCTTTGAAGGCAGGCGAAAACCTGGGTGCCGTCGCGGACAAATTGCGCGGAGTGGATTTGGACGCGACGCCCCGTCCGTCATGCGTTCGGAGTCCTGGAGGAGCAGCGATGCCGCCATCGCACACCTGGCGGTGCAGTTAGCCGGCGATCGGTAGCGCGCCGTGCGCTTGGGGGTGTCCGTGGCGGCTTCGTCCGCGGCCAGGATCGGTCCCACGCAGGCCGGGCAGCCCGCCATGCAGTCACCGCGTTCGACCAGCGTCAACGCCAAGCGGACTAAGTCCTCGCGCCGCTCGAACAACGGCGCGCTCAGGCCCACGCCGCCGGGGAAGGCGTCATAGAGATAAACCGTCGGGATGAAGGGCGCGTCGGGCGCAAGCGCCATCGGGCGCTCGTCCGCCCGTGAACCGTCATTCGTGACGCGCCGGGCGCGCAGCGCCTCAGGTGTGAAGCGTGAGCAACCGTCTTGAATGTCTAGGCGGCTCGACCGGGTCCATATTCCAAGTCGGTCTTGACATATATCGAAATATGAAACATCATTAGTTACATGAAACGTGATAGCCGTCTGTCTTCCGTCCTGCATGCCCTTCTGCACATGGCCGAGCAGGAGGGCCCCGTCACTTCAGAAACCCTGGCGCAATGCCTGGGTACCAATCCGGTCGTCGTCCGGCGCACCATGGGATACCTGCGGGAAGCGGGCATCGTCACGTCCGATCGAGGCCATGCGGGAGGATGGCGCATTCATGCCGACCTCGGCACCGTCACCCTGCGCCAGCTGCACGAAGCACTCGGCGAGCCGACAATGTTTGCCATCGGTAATCGCAACGAGACACCGGAGTGCCTGGTGGAACAGGCGGTGAATGCCGCGCTCGAAGGTACGTTTGCCGAGGCCGAAGCGCTGCTGCTGAACCGGTTCTCGGAAATCACCCTTGCCGATTTGGCCGCTGACTTTGCGCGCCGGCATACGGCAGTGCGACGCAAAAGGAATTGAACATGCACTACGATGTGGTCATCGTCGGCGGAAGCTATGCAGGAATGGCTGCAGCCCTGCAACTTGTACGAGCGCGCAGGTCCGTGCTGGTGATCGATGCAGGCGAGCGGCGTAACCGCTTCGCAAGCCATTCGCATGGTTTTCTCGGCCAGGATGGCGTGCCCGCCGGCGAGATCGCGGCGAACGCCCGCCGCCAGCTTGAAGCCTACCCAACCTTGACCTGGCTCGAAGCTCGTGTTGAAGCCGTTACTGGACAAGTGGACGAATTCACGGTCAGGACGCCTGACGGCGGATCACATCAAGGCCGCCGCATGCTGCTGGCCACCGGTGTGACCGACCACCTTCCTGCCGTCGCCGGACTTGCAGAACGCTGGGGCAAGACCGTCTTCCATTGCCCGTACTGCCATGGCTACGAGATCGGACAAGGCCACATCGGCATCGTCGGCGCCAGCCCGATGTCCATCCATCAGGCCGAACTGCTCACCGATTGGGGTGATGTGACCTTACTCGTCAACGGTGCTGTGCATCTGAGTCAGGACGCAAGGTTCGCCTTGGGGCGTCGGGGTGTGGCGATCGAGGAGGCTACCATCGACAGAATCGAAGGGAATGCTGATGTGGTGATGGCCGACGGGCGGAGGCTGAGTTTCACGGGCCTGTTCACGGCGACACGCACCTCTCCTTCCAGTTCCCTGGCCGAAGCCATGGGCTGCGCGCTGGAAGAGACGCCCATGGGCATCCAGGTTCGCACCGATCCCGAGAGCAAAACCTCGGTGACTGGCGTATTCGCCTGTGGTGACGTGGCGCGGGCACCCCATTCGGTGTCGCTGGCCGTGGGCAACGGCGCCATGGCAGGCGCCCAAGTCCACCGCTCGCTGCTATGGCCTGAGGCCCTCGCTCCGGTTAGGCCGCAAAAGGAAATATCGCAATGACTCAAACAATCACCGGCGGGTGCGCCTGCGGCTCAATCCGCTATGTGTGCAATGGCGACCCGGTCGCGATGCTCAATTGCCATTGCCGCGACTGCCAGCAGTCGAGTGGAGCGCCGTTCGCATCGGGCATCGTCGTGAGAGTTTCAGAGACAGAGGTGTCAGGCAGCCCGGGCAGCTATTCTGTTCAGGGCAGTAGCGGAGGCACCACAACCCGCAGCTTCTGCACACATTGCGGCACGCCGTTGTTCACCCGTGGGGAGGTCGTCCCGGACCTGATGTCCATCCGCTTCGCGTCACTCGATGATCAGACCGGATTCAAGCCGATGGTGGACATCTGGACGTCAAGCGCACAGCCGTGGGTGAGCCTCAGTGAGGATATCCCTCACTATCCGCAGTCGCCCTAGCGTGGGCCCGCGTGGCCTGCTGCCTAACAATTCGTCCAAGCCGACGCCGCTTCGCGGCGCGGCTTAACTCAGGTGTTCGATGTCCGCTTCTGGCGGCGGTCTCAACGATCGGTGTCTCGAATCCCACGTCTTGCGTGGCCGTTCGTTTAGCTTTCTAGCGACCTCGTTGAGATTGGCCTGCGAGAACGACGATAGATCGATGCCCTTCGGGAAGTACTGACGAAGCAATCCTGGCGCTCGCGAATCGACACCGTGCCGCCTGATCCGGCCGTGGTCGGCGGTCTTCTGGGTGTGGTGGCGGGAGCGGCGCATGGCTCGTGTCCGCCGCAGGTGCTCCAGCAGTTCCTTCTTGAGCGCGCCACGCGACTGGATGAAAAGCGTGCGGTCGTCTCGTGACACCTGGCAGCTCGTGTCGTCCGGGTAAGACCTCTTGAGCCAGCCGGCGATCTGCTCGAGAGATCACTGCTGTTGCAGCTTGTCCGCCACACGCCTCGCCAGCGTGGGATGCAGCGCCAGCTTACAAGCCTTAGTCCGGTGCGCGCGGTCCCAGGCGGCCTGGTCGGCAAGGCTTGCACGGTAACGCTCAGCGCCGCCATTGCGCCGCTCTCGCGGCTGACCGTGGACGGCGCCTGTCCCAGCTGTGCCGCAATCGATCGAACGTCCCGCCATTAGCGCCCGGGAAACGTCTTCGCGCTCCGCCAGGCTCAGCGCCTTTATCGATCGTCGTCGAGCAGGCGGACGTATGCCCCCTGACTCGGCAAGGATCCCGCGCACAGACGAGTGATGCCGATCGAACAGCCGTTCGATCTGATGCAGCGACTCGCCCTGCCGCCCCGGTCCCACATCAGAGCCTTCTGGCTATCGGTGTACTGGATCCGAGTCCTTCGCTTCATCTGCAACACCCTGCCGTGTGTTGCATCGATCATATGAATCCCCCACCAAAAGCGGACATAGGGCAGGGTGATCTGCCAAGTTGTCGGGGATGGGGAGTACAACCGGGAGCAACCGAAGAGAGATTCATCAGCTCGCACGCTCAGCTTTCGCACCAAGAGCTACCGCTCCGAAACAACGCGAAGGTTCCTACCAAAAAAACGCATTCAAAGGTGTCGGAGTGCCCCCTCCGACCAACTGATTCTTCTTCAACAAGTTCATTGACCGCATCTACGTCTTGCTCACGGGCTAAGGCGCGCTCCAGGATTCGCTGACGGTTCTTGTCGTCCACCCTGCGATCGGATCGGAGACGGGGAGGGTTATTACTACATAAAGTATAACGTACGTTACACAAAACGGGGCGCCTACCCACGATAATCATCACTTATCGCGAGCAGCAGGCCAGACGGTAAGGCTCCGGCCGAGGGAGACACAGGCATGCCCCGGGGTATCACCCAAGAACAGGTTAACCAGGCGGCCGACGCCATCCTTGGCACAGGCAAGAACCCCACCGTCGAGAAGGTCCGCGCCGCGCTGGGGACGGGATCGCCCAACACGGTCACCCGCATGCTCGAGGTGTGGCGGAGCCAGTTCGGGGAGCGCTTGCGTCGGCTCAGCGCCTTGCCGGAGGTGCCCGCTCCGGTGGGGCAGACCATGCTCGAACTGTGGCGGCTGGCGGTCGAACACGCCGAACGGACGCTGGCCAGCCGTTTCGCGGACGAACGTGCCGGGCTGGAGGCCACGATCCAGGCTCAGTTGGCACAGGAACGAGCGGTGATGGAAACCCGCATGCAGGCCGCGAAAGCCGAGGTTGCCCATGCCCAAGCCGCGAGGGATCTGGCCGAGAACGCCTGCGCAACGCTGGACGGCCAGCTGCAGGACAGTCACGCGCTGCGCGCGGATCTGGTTCGGGAACGCGATCGGCTCCAGGGCATCTGTGATCGACAGGCCGAAGAGCTGAGACTGCTCAGGAACGCGGCCGGACGAGGCGCCGAGTAGCCCGGAATGGAAAGACCTTGGCCAGGCGACTGAATTGAGCGGGCTGGAAACGCCCGGCGGCGTCATCTTTGATTTTACATAATATACATTATGCGCAATTAAGGACACGCCGCCCACGCAGCGTGCACCACTCTACGCACCTTCTCCACGCGCTCTTACGACCATCGCCAGGAGCTTTCCATGACGCCTCTCGACAAACCGCTGAAGCGGGAGCTGACCATCGGGGATATCACTTACACGCTGGTGATCGATCCCGACGGTCTGAAGTTGACGGAGAAAGGCCGCCGACGCGGTGTGACGTTGCTCTGGAAGGATCTGGTCAGCGGTGATGCGGCGTTGGCCACAGCGCTGCAGGCTTCGCTGGAGGCGAAGTGACTTGGTAGCCGCTGGCCGCAAAGAGGACCGCGACGTCGCCCGGAATCGCTGGCTCAAGCTTCCTTGGCCGGGGCGTTAGCGGCCCGTTCGCTGCACCCATCCGCGGCTCTCGCCTCTCGCCAAGCTGTCCAGTCCCGCCAGCACGTCTTCGCGATGGGTTCTGGCTTAGTTTCCTGCGCTCCTGCAAGGTTTCGGTGGGTACCGCTCAGCGCCCGAAGATGATCTCCTGGCCCTCGTGGTCGCGATCCCATCCGCGCAGTTCGTCGCGGATGTGCGCGATGCGCTGACGGCCCAGGGCGTTGCGCTCCTCGTCCAGGACCTGGCCATCGAGCAGTTCGGCGAGACGCTGCGCGGCCGGCAGCATGGCATCCCAGGCGTCCAGCGCGGACAGCGGGCCCGGCAGGGTCATGAAGAAGCTGAGGCCCGGCGTGCGCAGGGCATCGAGCCGGGTCAGGTCGAAGTTGCCCGGCTTGAGCATGTTGGCCACGCTGAAGATCGGGCCCTGTTCGCGCTTGCCGTCGACCAGCCGGTGGTAGATGCCCAGGTGGCCGTATTCGAGGCCGGCCTTTTCGGCCGCGACGATCAGGTCGGCGCCGTTGAACACGCCGCCGTCTCGGGCCATGACGAACAGGGTGACGATGCGTTCCATCGGCAGTTGCGACGGGCGGCGGCCCAGGTCCGAGGCCGGCGGCGCCTTGGGCGCGGGCGAAGCAGCAGGAGCTGGCGCGGGTGCAGGCCCGGCAACCGGTGCCGGCGCGATGGCTTCGGGCGCGCCGGCGGGCGCACGCAGCGCGTCGATGATCGAGGCCGCCCGGCCGGATGGCTTGGTGGGAGCGGCGCGTTCACCGGCCAGGGTGGCGCCGAGTTTCTCCAGTTCCTCGCGCAGGCCGATCTCGAGTTCGCCCTGCTGCGGCATGGGCTCTTCGCCACCGAGGTGCGCGTGCGGCTCATCCTCGAGCAGCATGTCGCCCGCCTCGCCATCGCCCAGCGTGGGTTCGCGGCGTTCGCCGCTGCCCTGCCCGGTCGGCACGCGACGCCTGCCCTGCTCTTTCTTTGGCTGGCCGAACAGCCACAGCAGCGCCAGCACGATGGCGCCGGCGATCGCCAGCGGTACGCCGACGGCAGGGTTCCAGGCAAGGGCGAGCACGGTCATTGATGGATCCTCACGCAGCTCCGGCCAGTTTAGCCGCTTCGGCCAGGTCCACCTGCACCAGGCGCGAAACGCCCGGTTCGCGCATGGTCACGCCGCAGAGCTGGCTGGCCGCTTCCATGGTGGCCTTGTTGTGGCTGACGAAGATGAACTGCACCTTCTCGCTCATCTCGCGGACCATGTTGGAGAAGCGGCCGACGTTGGCTTCGTCCAGCGGCGCGTCGACCTCGTCGAGCAGGCAGAACGGCGCGGGATTGAGGTTGAAGATGGCGAACACCAGCGAGACCGCGGTGAGCGCCTTTTCGCCGCCGGAGAGCAGCGAGATGTTGGACGGCCGCTTGCCCGGCGGCCGCGCCATGATCGAGACGCCGGTGTTGAGCAGGTCGTCGCCGGTCAGCTCCAGGTAGGCGTGGCCGCCGCCGAACAGGCGCGGGAACAGCTCCTGCACGCCGGCGTTGACCTTGTCGAAGGTTTCCTTGAAGCGCTGGCGGGTCTCGCGGTCGATCTTCTTGATCGCGCCCTCGAGCGTTTCCATCGCGCTGACGAGGTCGGCGAGCTGATTGTCCAGGTAGGTCTTGCGCTCGCTCTGCTCGGCGTGCTCCTGGATCGCGGCCAGGTTGACCGGCTCCAGGCGGACGATCTTCTGCGCGAGGTCGCCGAGCTGCGTGCGCCACTGGCCAGCGTCGGCCTGCTCGGGGAGTTCGGCGAGCAGCGGCTCGAGTTCCAGGCCGGAGGCGGCAATGGCCTCGGCGAGCTGGTCGGCGCGCATCTGCAGGGCCTGCGCGGCCAGGCGCTTTTCCGACAGGCTTTCGCGCAGCCGGGCCAGGTTCTGTTCGGCCAGGTGGCGCTGTTGCTCCAGCTTGCGGAACTCGATGTCGCAGTCTTCCAGCGCGCGGCGCGCCTCGACCAGTTGTTTGTCCACGAGCAGGCGCTGGTCCAGGTAAGTCTGGCGTTCGGCTTCCAGTTCCGCGATCGGGTCGGAACCGGCGGCCAGTTGCTCGGCGACCTCGGTACGGCGGGCCTCGACCTGGCGCAGTTGGGTATCGAGGCGGGCCAGCGCCTGTTCGAGTGACGCCAGCGACGAGCGCTTCGATTCCATCGACAACGCCAGCGCGTGCGCCTGGTCGGCGGCCTCGCGGGCGTTCATGCGGGCTTCCTCGCGGGCTTCGAGCAGCGCGCGGCGCTCGTTTTCCAGCTCGCGGCGCAGATCCTCCAGGTCGCCCATGTGGTTGACCGATTCGTCCAGGCGCGCGCGCGCTTCCCGGGTCTGCGCCTGCAGTTCGTCGAGCTGTTCGATCAGCGTGGACAGCTCGCCGGCTACCTTCTCGGCGCGGGCGCGGGCGGTTTCGACCTTGCCGCGGTGGCTCTGCAACTGGCCGGCCAGTTCGGACTGGCGGCGGTGCGCGTTGTAAAGCTCGCGCTGCGCGTCATCGCGGGCGCGCTCGGTCTCGAACTTGGCGGTGCGCAGTTCGTCCAGGCGTGTGGCGGATTCTTCCAGTTGCGCTTCGAGCGTTTCGATCTGTTCGCTCAGCAGGCGGATGTCGCGCTCGCGCGCCAGCACGCCGACCTGGTTGCCCTGGGCGCGACGGATGCGCGCCCACTGCGGCGCCAGCCATTCGCCGCTGCTGGTGATGATCGACTGACCCTGGGCCAGCGAAGCGACGCGGTTGCGTGCCTCGTCCAGCGTCTCGGCCGTGCATACCTGGGTGAGCCATTGCATGGCCGCGGACGGGCCGCGCACCTTGGCGGCGAGCGTGCCTTCGGCGCCCTGCCCGCCTTCGGCCGCAGCCAGCAGCGCGAGGTCCGCTTCGCCCAGCGTGCCGAAGTCGCTGGCCAGGTTGAGCGGGCTGTCGACGAGCACGCCGTCGAGCAGGCCGGCGAGCACGGTCTCGACGGCCGATTCCCAGCCGGCGTCGACCTGCAGCGCCTCGCCCAGGCGACGGGCCTTGTCCAGGCCGAGACTGGCGAGCCAGCCGCTGGCGGCACTCTCTTCCTGGCCCAGTGCGGCGTGCTGCAGTGCCTCGAGCGAGGACAGCCGACCGCGCGCGCTCTGCAGTTGCTGGCGCGCTTCGTTGAGCGAGGACTGCACCTGGCGCTCCTCGTCGAGCACCTTCTCGTGGGTGAGCTTGTGCTGGTCGAGCAGGCTGCCGAGCGACTCGACGCGCTCGCGCTGGGTGTCGTGCTCGACGTGCAACTGTTCGGCGGCGGCGTCGAGGGCGGCCACGTCGGTGGCCTTCTGTTCGGCTTCCAGCGCCTCGCGGCGCCTGGAGAGGTCGATCGCCTGGCGGTCGAGGTAGTTGAGCCGGGTGCGTTCGACTTCGGCGGCGCGACTCGATTCGCCGGCGGTGCGCGTGTAGGCGTCCCAGCGCTGCTGCCAGTCGGCCAGCTTCGACTCCGTGCCGCGCGCCGCTTCGGCGGTGTCGTCCTGCATCTGCTGCAGGGCCTCGAGTTTGGGCTCGCCCTCGGCCAGCGCCATGCGCAGCGACTCGACCTGCTCGCGATCGTTGGCGATGTGTGCGGACAGCTCGCCGTGCTCGCGTTCGGCTTCGGCCTGGGCACGCTGCAGGCGCTCGGCGGTCTCCTTGTTGAAGCGCACCTGCTGTTCGACGCGGGCGATCTCGGCGCCGACCTTGTACACCTCGGCCTGCACTTCGTTGAGGTGCTCGGTGGCGCCGACGTGGCGCTCGCGAACCGACTCGAGCTGTGCCTCGATCTGGCGCTGGCCGGCGAGCTGCTTCTCGATCTCGATCTCGGCGGCGGACAGGCCCTGTCCCTCTCCCTCGTGCTGGCCCTTCAGCGCGCGGTATTCGAGCGCGCGCAGTTCGGCCTCCTTGCGCGTCTGCTCTTCCTTGAGCGCCTTCCAGCGTTCGGCGGCGCGGGCCTGGCGGTTGAGGTGGTCCAACTGCTTATCGACCTCGTCGCGTACGTCCCTGACGCGGTCGAGGTTCTCGCGGGTGGACTTGATGCGGCTCTCGGTCTCCTTGCGGCGCTCCTTGTACTTGGAGATGCCGGCGGCCTCTTCCAGGTGCGTGCGCAGCTCTTCCGGGTGCGCCTCGATGATCTGGCTGATCATGCCCTGCTCGATGATCGAATAGCTGCGGGGACCCAGACCGGTGCCGAGGAAGAGATCGGTGATGTCGCGGCGGCGGCAGCGGCCGCCGTTGAGGAAGTAGGAGGACTGCCCGTCGCGCGTCACCTGGCGCTTGACCGAGATCTCCGCGTATTGCGCGTACTCGCCCTGGATGGTGCCGTCGGCGTTGTCGAAGATCAGCTCGACGGTCGCCTGCCCCACCGGCTTGCGTGCGTTGGAGCCGGAGAAGATCACGTCGGTCAGCGAATCGCCGCGCAGGCGGCTGGCCGCGCTCTCGCCCATCACCCAGCGGATCGCGTCGATGATGTTGGACTTGCCGCAGCCGTTGGGCCCGACCACGCCGGTCATGTTGGTCGGCAGATGCAGCGTGGTGGGGTCGACGAACGACTTGAATCCGGCGAGTTTGATCGTGGTAAGGCGCATGCGGGCTCAACGATAGGGACAGGCCCGCGGTGCTTCGGGCGACGGGCCACTGTGCCAAACGCCGGGCGTGGTCGCAATGCGAACGCGGCGTGACAGATGGCTGTAAGTATTTCTCATAACCTTCTGAAAAATAAAATCTACGGCGTCCTCGCATCGATCGAAAGCGCGTGGATGCCCTTATCCATCAGGCCCTCGAGTGCCGCAAACACCATGCGGTGCCGCTTGATCGGCAGCACGCCGGCAAAGGCCGGGCTGACGATGCGTACGTGGAAATGCCCCTTGCCGGCATTGGCGTGGGTAGCATGCTTGTGGCCCTCGTCGAGCACCTCCAGCTCCACCGGCGCCAGCGCGTCGGTGAGGCGCTGGCGGATCTGCTCGACCATGGCACTCATGGCAAGGTCTTGCGGAACGGCTTGACCTCGACGCCCGCATAGACGCCCGCGGCGACATACGGATCGGCGTCCGCCCAGCGCTGCGCGTCGGCCTGCGAGGGGAACTCGGCGATGATCAGGCTGCCGGTGAAGCCCGCAGGACCCGGATCCTCCGACTCGATAGCCGGGAATGGGCCGGCCAGCAGCAGCCGGCCTTCGGCCTGCAACTTTTCGAGGCGCGCCAGGTGCTCCGGCCGCGCGCTCCTGCGCTTGTCCAGCGACTCGGGGACGTCGGTGCCGACGATGGCAAACCACATGGGCTGATGCTCCAACCGGGGAAACCGCCAAGTCTAGCCGACCCGGCCGCCACCCACAGCCGCTGACCCAAGGCAGGCCTACACGTCGCGATGGGGTCAGCCCGCGTAGGGTCAACGCTCCCGGCTCCCGGTGCGCGGATCAAGTCCCGCGCGATCCGTCGCGGCCGATCGACAGGAGAAGAGTGCATGGGAGACACGCCGAACGCCCCCTCCACGCCCCGTTCCGCCGGCGATCCCTCGCTGCGGGCGTTGTGGACCGATCCGTTCGGGCGCCTGGCCATCCGCTCGGCGCAGGTCATCCTGGTCCTGCTGGTGGCGACCGCCGTGGTGCAGGCGGCCATCCGGCTCAAGCTGCTGGTCATCCCCTTGTTGCTGGCGTTGATCCTGAGTGCGGCGTTGTTTCCGCTGGTCGCCATATTGCGCCGGGTGCACCTGCCTCATGCAGTGGCGGCGCCGCTCACCCTGCTGCTCGGTGGCGTCGGCGTCGGCGCGATCATCACGCTGGCCGTGGCGCGGGTGGCGTCACAATGGGCCACGCTGCAATCGTCGGCCATCGACGGGTTCGGCCAGGCACTGCACTATCTGCACCGCGGGCCGCTGTCCATCAGCGAACAGCAGATCAATCACGCCCGGCAGTCGGTGCTCGATTTCATCACCAGCAGCGAATTCGGGCAGCATGCCATGGCGGGCGTGTTCACCACGATGGAACTGGCGACCGGCTTCGTGCTCGTGCTGTTCATCCTGTTCTTTTTCCTGAAGGACGGTCCATCCATCTGGCGCTTCCTGCTCCGGCCACTGCGGCCGGCGTGGCACGCGCGGGTGGCGCACGCCGGCGATTGCGCGATCGACGTGCTGGGCGGCTACCTGCGCGGCACGGCGCTGGTGGCGCTGGTCGATACCGTGTTCATCGGCGGCGCGGTGTGGCTGCTCGACGTGCCGCTGGCTGTGCCGTTATCGATTCTGGTGTTTCTGGCCGCGTTCGTGCCGATCGTGGGCGCGACCGCCAGCGGGGTGATCGCGGCGCTGGTGGCACTGGTCACCGTGGACCTGAGCGCAGCCATCTGGGTGTCGGTGGTGGTGGTCGTGGTCAACCAGCTGGAGGGCAACCTGCTCTCGCCGGTGGTGCTCGGGCGCTCGCTGCATCTGCACTCGCTGGTGGTACTGCTGGCGTTGACCGCCGGCACGATTCTGGGCGGAATCGTGGGCACCTTGCTGGCAGTACCGCTTACGGGCGTGGCCTGGGCAGTAGCCAAGTCGTGGAACGATCCCCTGCCCGCGCAAGGGAACGGGAACGGATAAGGCAGACGCGCGCTGTTGGCATCCGTCATGGGCAGGAGCGCTTGAAATCGCGGTGAACGCGCGCGGCTCTTGCACTCACACCATGAGGCAGGGGGTGGTGGTCTCCGTGTTTGTGGTTTGGCACCCTGCCGCGGGCTGCGGCCGTACTGGGCCGGGTCGAGCGCGGTGAACCTGTTGCAGATGGCGATGCTGCGGCGCCGCGTACGCGGCCGCCGCACGCGCTGATTCCTGTAGGAGCCCGCTTGCGGGCGATGCCCTTGGCCATGCAGACAAGAGCATCGCCCGCAAGCGGGCTCCTACGAAGGCCGGTGGAGGCGGGTCAGGCTTCCGGGCGCATGTACGGGAACAACAACACGTCGCGGATCGAAGCCGAGTCGGTCATCAGCATGACCAGGCGGTCGATGCCGATGCCGAGGCCGCCGGTCGGCGGCAGGCCCACTTCCAGCGCGCGGATGTAGTCGGCGTCGAAGTGCATGGCTTCGTCGTCGCCCGATTCCTTCGCCTCGACCTGTGCCTTGAAGCGCGCGGCCTGGTCTTCGGGGTCATTGAGCTCGGAGAAGCCATTGGCGATCTCCTTGCCGTTGATGAAGAGCTCGAAGCGGTCGGTGATGCCCGGGTCGGTGTCGCTCTCGCGCGCCAGCGGCGAAACCTCCACCGGATGGTCGGTGATGAAGGTCGGCTGGATCAGCGTGTGCTCGACCGTCTTCTCGAAGATCTCCAGCAGCAGCTTGCCCCAGCCATAGTTCGGCTTGACCTGGATGCCCAGGCGCCTGGCATGCGCCACCATGGCCTCGCGGTCGCGCAGCTCCTCGCGCTTGATCCGGGCGTTGTGCTCCAGCACCGCATCTTCCATCCGCCAGCGGCGGAACGCGGGACCGACGTCGATCCGCGCGCCCTCCCAGGTCAGCTCGGTGCCGCCCAGTACGTTCTGCGCCGTCTCGCGGATCACCGCTTCGGTGAGGTCCATGATCTCGTGGTAGGTGGCGTAGGCCTGGTAGAGCTCCAGCATGGTGAACTCGGGGTTGTGCCGGGTCGACACGCCCTCGTTGCGGAAGTTGCGGTTGATCTCGTAGACGCGATCGAAGCCACCCACGACCAGGCGCTTGAGGTAAAGCTCCGGGGCCACGCGCAGGTACAGGCTCATGTCCAGCGCGTTGTGGTGGGTGACGAACGGCCGGGCCGTGGCACCGCCGGGGATGACGTGCATCATCGGCGTTTCCACTTCCATGAAGCGGCGCGGCTCGGCTTCCAGCCACTTGCGCATGAAGCCGATGATCTTCGAGCGCAGCGCGAAGGTGCGGCGCGCTTCCTCGGTCACGATCAGGTCGACGTAGCGCTGGCGATAGCGCTGCTCGACGTCGGCCAGGCCGTGGAACTTGTCCGGCAGCGGGCGCAGGCTCTTGGTCAGCAGGCGCAGGTTCTCCACCTTGACCGACAGCTCGCCGGTCCTGGTGCGCATCACCCGGCCCTCGGCGCCGACGATGTCGCCCACGTCCCAGCCCTTGAACGCTTCGTAGGTGCCCTCGCCCACCGTGCCCTGATGGATGAACAGCTGGATGCGACCGGTGAAGTCCTGCATCTGCACGAAGCTGACCTTGCCCTGCACGCGCTTGAGCACGATGCGGCCCGCGACCTTGACCTGCCGCGCGGCGGCTTCGACGGCCTCGGCATCCTGGTCGGCGAACCCGGTGCGCAGGTCGCCGGCGAAGGCATCCACCTTGAAGTCGTTCGGGAAGGCCACGCCCTGCCCGCGCAACGCCTTGAGTTTCTCGCGGCGCTCGGCGATCAGCTTGTTCTCGTCGACGGGCAGGTTTTCTGTGGCTTCGCTCATGGATGGTTCCGTGACCGCCGGCCGGATGCCGGCAGCGGGTGTCTCGTGACTGTTGGGTAATGGAATTTTGCGGGCGTCGATCGTGCTAGTCGAACACCTGCTTGACCGCATGCGTGGTGGCGTTCCAGCCATCGCGTGCGCCATGGCCGACGGCGACGCCGGCCTTCTTCGCGCCATGGCCGATGCCGATGCCTGCCTCTTTCGCGCCGTGCCCCACCTTCCTGGCGACGTCACGGGTGGCATGGCCGATGTCGCGTGCGCCATCGGCCACTCCATGCCCGACGGCCTTGGCGTCCTGCTTGATCGACTGGCCGGCGCCTCTGTCCTGCGCGGCCACGCCGAACGCGGCCAGCCCGGCACAGGCAAACAGAAACTTGCCGATCGTCTTGCCGTTCATGCGGTCACCTCCTCGGGATCGGATCAGGCGTCGATGCGCTTGGCGCCGGCATCCAGGCCGGACTTGAGGCTGGCCTCGATGAACTCGTCCAGGTCGCCGTCGAGCACCTTCTGCGTGTCCGAGCGTTCGACGCCGGTGCGCAGGTCCTTGATACGGCTCTGGTCGAGCACGTAGTTGCGGATCTGGCTGCCCCAGCCGATGTCGGACTTGGTCGCTTCCAGCGCGTCCTTCTCGGCGTTGCGCTTCTGCACTTCCAGCTCGTACAGCTTGGCCGCCAGCATCTTCATGGCGCGGTCGCGGTTGGCGTGCTGGCTGCGCTCGGTCTGGCAGGCCACCACCACCCCGCTGGGCACGTGGGTGATGCGCACGGCCGATTCGGTCTTGTTGACGTGCTGGCCGCCGGCGCCGGACGAACGGTAGACATCGGTCTTCAGGTCCGCCGGGTTGATCTCGATGTCGATGTCGTCGTCGACTTCGGGCGAGACGAATACGGACGTGAAGCTGGTATGCCGGCGGTTGTCCGAATCGAACGGGCTCTTGCGCACCAGGCGGTGCACGCCGATCTCGGTCTTCAGCCAGCCGTAGGCGTAGTCGCCCTCGACGCGGAACGTGGCCGACTTGATGCCCGCCACTTCGCCGCCGGAGACTTCCATCAGCTCGACTTTCCAGCCGCGCGACTCGGCCCAGCGCAGGTACATGCGCAGCAGCATTTCGGCCCAGTCCTGCGCCTCGGTGCCGCCGGCACCGGCCTGGATGTCGACGAAGGCGTTGTTCGCATCCATCTTGCCGGAGAACATGCGCTGGAACTCGAGCTTGCCCACGCGGGCCTCGAGTTTCTCCACGTCGTCGGCGACCGAGCGGACGGTGTCCTCGTCACCGTCGGCGGCGGCCATGTCGAGCAGCTCCCGGGCGTCCGCGAGACCGGCGGTCAATTCGTCGATGCCGGTGACGACGGTGTCCAGGCGGGCGCGTTCACGCCCCAGTTCCTGCGCGCGCGGCGGATCGTCCCAGACGGTGGGACTTTCCAGCTCGCGGCTTACTTCTTCGAGACGCTCACGCTTGGTGGCGTAGTCAAAGATACCCCCTAAGCGACTCGACGCGGTCCGTGAGGTCCGCGATCTGCGCATGGATCGGATTGGTTTCGATCATGAAACGTATGGCCGTGGTTGTGGCGCCCGCACGGGCGCTGGCAAGAACGGCGAAGGATAGCAAAGCGCCGCGGCGGTCGATACGCGGCGGCGCTTCGTCTAGCGCGGCGCATCCTGGCGGTCGCGCCCGAACCAGCATGAAAGCACGTCGCGCCCGAGCAGTTCGTTCAACCCGTCCAGTTCACGCTCGAAATAGCTGTCCAGCAGCTGCCTTGTGGCCGCCACCATCGCCGGCGGCTTGGACTTGACCAGCGGATTGATCCGTCTGTGGGCCACGTTGACCAGCCGGGCGAAGCCAAAATGCATCCCCGCACGATCCGGGCAAATCGGCAGGCGTGCCCGGTAGGACAGGTTGCCGCCGCTGCGGAAGAAGCGGTTCTTGGCCACTTCGAAGCCCGGATGGCGTGGAACCTGCGCGCCGTTGACATGTGCTTCGGATGCCTGCGCAGGCAACCGGTCGTAGTCGATGCCGATGTGTTCGCAAAGCTCGCGCAGCACCTTGGCCTTGTCGGCCATGAACTCCTCGAAGACGACCACCTTCAGCTGTTCCCGGGGGACATGCCGGAGGAAGTTCGTCAGTTGCTCCAGGTAGAGGCTGCGGTGGAGTACGGAGAACGGGTCGTAGCGCAGCGTGTCCTCGAAGCTGTGGGTCGCACGCCCGGTCCTGACCAGGTGCCAGTACTGCGAGTAGGCGCGGTCGGTGGGATGACGCAGCAGGATGATGAGCTTGAGGCGCTTGTTCTGCATCGCGATGCGCTTGGCCGCGATCTCGGAAGAAATGTAGGTGGTGGAGTCCTCGCCCACCAGTTGGTCCTCGTGCGCCGCGTCGAAATGCGAGGCATACCACTCCCAGAATTTCGGGGGGTCGTCGTCCAGTCGCTGGCTGACCCATCTGGAGCCGTCGAAGTAGTTGAAATCCGGGTGTTCGAACACGTTGTCGATGTCGAAGAAATGGATTTCCTCGTCCGGAATGAACACCTTCGGGTGCTGGCTCAGGATGTAATGCAGCGTCGACGTGCCGGACTTCATGGCACCGCAGATGATGAAGTCCGGTGTCCTGATGTGGTCCGGCAGGACCCAGTTGCTCATGGTGCAACTCATGATTCGCCCTCCATGCGCGTCGTCGTCGAACTCCGGCCGGCATCAGCGGTGAAGCCGGCAGGCAGCCACCCGTCTGTGTGTGCCGCAGGTTCATGCGATTGGCGCAGGCCAATCGTCAAGCCTGCGGCAAAATGAAGTCACGCGCGGGTGAAAAGCGTGGAAAAGACCGCCTGTCAGTAGAACAGGCGCGCACTCACCTGCATCTGGGTGCCGCGGGTGTGCGGTCGCAATCCGTAGTCGGCCCGGACGGTGCGTGTGCTGTCGATGTGCAGCGCCTCGAAAGTCAGGCGCAGCCAGTCGCGGGGACGCCAGTTGAGCGCGGCGGTGAGCGCATTGCCGTGCTCGCCATCGTGCAGGCCCGGGGTACCCGGCAGTTCGCGCGTGCTGAAGTGATCCAGCCGCAGGGCCGGCCGCCACGCGCCACGGTTCCAGCCGGCCAGCAGGTAGGCGGCGCGGTAGCGGGTGGTGAGCACCAGGCCTGGCACCGGTTCGATCACCGTGTCGCCGTCCATCGCCTGGACCAGCCAGGTGACCGGCCCGGTATCGACGCTGGCGCCCAGACTCCAGAAGCGGGTACGCCAGGCGTACAGGCGCTCGCCGCCTTCGTAGGGCCGCCAGGCCTTCGGATCGGCGCGGTTGTCGTAGTGCATCACGCTGAGCCGCCCCCGGCCACGCGCGCGCCAGGTGAGCTGGCCGTAGTTGCCCCACTGGTGGCCGATGCGCCGGAACGGGTCGTAGCGCATCGGCGGTTCCTCGCCATCGTCGCGCACGTAGTCGTCCGGTTCGCGCAGGCGGCTGCCGATGCCGTAGGTCCGGTCGCTGAGCGACCAGCCGCGGATCGCCAGCAGGTTGCCGGCCGGGTCGTTGCGCTGGAACAACGCGCCGCGCAGCTCCCAGGTGGCGATCCGGCCGCGCCACTCGATGCGTCCTTCGGCACCGACGGCACGCAGCTCCTCGCCGACCCAGCTGTTGATCGCCGAGGGCGTGAGTGTCCATGGGCTGGTCCAGCCGATGGCGTCGTTTTCCAGCGAGACCGGCGGAAAGAACGCGCCAGCCTGCACCGAGCCGCGCCAGCGGGTGGTCGAAACCGGACGCCAGCGCAGATAGGCCTCCAACAGGTCGACGCCGACGCGGTCGCCCTCCTGCAGTTGCACGCCCGCGGAGGCGAGCAGCGAGGATGTGAGCTGTGCGGTGCCGACCAGCGCGGCGCCGCCGAAGCGTGCCTCGGTGCCCCCGCTGCCGTAACGCGTCTTGCCGAGGCCGCCCTGGACCCAGCTGCGCTCGGTCGCAGCCGACACCAGCCGGCCATCGACGTAACCACGCAGATCGAGCGCCTGGGCCCGGCTCGCCAGCGGCAGCGCAGCCAGGCCGGCCAGAACAAGCGAGGGCCACCGGCGACGGCGACTCATGCGGTGCCGGCCCGCTCGAGAACGAAACCGCCCAGTTCCGTGGCAGGCAGCGGGCGCGCGATGAAAAAGCCCTGCGCATGGTCGCAGCCGATCGCCGCGAGTTGCTCCAGCGTCCCTTCGTCCTCCACGCCTTCGGCGGTGACCCGGAAGCCGAGCCGGTGCCCGAGTTCGACGATCGAGCGCACGATGGTCTGGTCGCTGGCGTCGCGGGCCAGGTGGCGAACGAAGGTCTGGTCGATCTTCAGCTCGCTCACCGGCAGGTGTCTCAGGTAGGCAAAGGCGGATTGACCCACGCCGAAGTCGTCCACCGCGATGCCCACGCCGAGATCGGCGAGGCCGCGCAGCACGCGTATGGCCATCTCCGGTTCGCCGATCACGGCGCGCTCGGTGATCTCGACCGTGAGCCTGCCCGGCGGCAGCCCGTGGATGGACAACAGACGCCCGATGCGCAGCGGCAGTTCGGACTCCACCAGGTCGCGTGCCGAGAGGTTCACTGCCACGTTCAGGTCGAGCCCGCGCGCATGCCAGCGGCTGGCCTGGGCGATGCCTGCGGCCAGCGCCCAGCGGGTCAGCCGCTGGATGTTGCCGGTGTCCTCGGCCATGCCGATGAAGTCCTGCGGGGGCACGATTCCGCGGCGTGGATGATGCCAGCGCACCAGCGCCTCGACACCGTCCACGCGACGCGTGTCCAGCGCGAGCTTGGGCTGGTAGTGCAGCAGCAGGTGATCGTGGTCGAGCGCTTCGCGCAGCTCGCCCATAAGCGACAGGCGTTCGGTGCGGTGCGGGTCGGTCGCCGCGTCGTAAAAGGCGAGCGGGCGGGTCGAGCCGGTGGCCGCGAACTGGGCTACTTCGCCGTGGCGCAGCAGCACCGAGGCGCGCGACCCGTCTTCCGGATACATGGCGATGCCGATCGCCGGCAAGGTATCGACGCTGACGTCCGCCTCGACGTACGGCGTGTTCAGCGCATCGAGGATGCGCAGCGCCGCGGCGATCGCCCCGGTCCGATCGGTGCCGGGCAACCAGGCGACAAACTGGGTATCGGTCGCGCGCGCGAGGTAGGCCCCGGCGGTGGCCCGGTCCAGGCGTGCGCCGACCTCGCGCATCAACCGGTCGTACACGGCGTGGCCCAGGGTCTTGATGATGTCGGGCACGCGCGTGAGACCGACCATCAGCAGCGCACCGTGGGTCGTGCCGTCGTCCCGCGCGCGGTCGATCGCGGCCTCGGCCGCCACGCGATTGGGCAGGTCGGTGACCTGGTCGTGCAGCGCCTGCTGGCGGATGCGCTCCTCGCGCTGGCGTACCGCCTCGGCCATGGCGCCGAACGCGGCCGCCAGCTGGCCGAGCTCGTCGCGCCGGTCGAGACTGGGCAGCGCGCGGTAGTCGCCCGCCTCGATGCGTCGCGCCGCGGTGGCCAGGGCCTCCACCGGCCGCGACACGCCGCGTGCGGTGAGCCAGGCTCCGATCAAGCCGACCACCAGGCCCAGCCCCAGCAGGATTGCCCAGGAGATCACCACCGCGCGGAACGGCCGCAGCGCATCCCCCAGCGAGTAGCCCAGCACTGCCACCACCCGCGCACTGCTGCGTGCCTGGTTCAGCGGCTGCGCCAGCACGAGATACTCGCGTCCCTGGATGCGCCGCACCGCAGGCGTGGCCGGCAACGCCTGCCCGGCCAGGCTGGTGACCAGACTGGTGTGCCCAAGCCCCCGCGCCGCCGCGACCCAGCCCGAAGCCGCCGGCCGCACGGCCAGTTCGATGTCGCCCGGCAATGCGGACAACTCCCGAAGATGCGCCAGCAGCGCGTCGTCCAGCGGCACGTAGACCACCACCAGGCCGACCGGCTGCGGCGCGTAGATCGGCACCACCACTACCCAGTAAGCCTTGGCCTGAAGCGCCACCACGGCCGCCATTCGCCGGTCGAAGGCATGCTCGACGAGGTCGGGAAATGCAAAGCGCTTGCCGTTGGCGTGGGCGTCGGCGGTATCCACCTCCACGACCCCGTCCAGGCCCACCAGCTGCATGCGCGAGGCGCCTACCCGTCGGCCGTGGTTGCGCAATACGGAGAACACCGTGCCGTGGTCGCGTTCGGCGATGGCCGAACGCAGCGCATAGTCCAGCGCCATCACCTCGACGTTGCCGGCCACGCGCGCGGAGAGATCGTCCATCTGCGCCACGAAGGCTTGCGCGTTCACCGCCAGCTGGCGCTCGCCCTCGCTGACCAGCGCGCGACGGGTCACGCCGTAGACCAGCGCAGCCGTCAGCAGTTGCACCACCACCAACGTGGCGACAAAGAACAGCGCGAGGCGGAGGCGAAAGCCGACGACGGTCCGCATGGGCTCAGTAGTCCAGGTGCTCACGGTCGGCGAACCCGCGCGGGTCGGGAATCAGCGACAGTGTGAAATCGACATGCCGCGCTTCGGTCCCTTCGCCTAGCGCGACTGTTTCAGCGGGCGGCGCCTGCCCGGGCCGCAGTTGCGGGTGCCACACCGTGACCGTGTAGTTTCCGGGCGACAGCTGTTCGAACACCACCTGCCCCTGCGAGGGAGTCACCCTGGCCTGCTCGGACGTCACCAGCAGGTAGGCGATCATGTGGTCGTGGATGTTGCAGCCGACGGCCACCAGGCCAGGCTGGCCCAGCGTGACCGCCGGCGAGCTCTCGCCCGGACGCAGCAGGAACTCGAACGCGCCGGCTTCCGAAAAGGAATAGACGTGGTGGCGGGTGCCGTCGCTGTTGCGGAACACCACCCGGTCGCCCGGGCGGACCACCTGCACGTAGGGGATGAAGGTCTCGTCCCGCTGGTCGACGTAGCGGGTGACCGGTGCGGGCGACGGCCCGGCCGCCTGAAGGGCCGGGCTCAAGGTGACCACGGCGTCGCCCACGGCGCGTCCACCGGTATCACTGACCCTGACCACCAGCTGGGCCGCCCACAACGGGCCCGCGCAGCCGGCCAGCAGCCAAGCCAACAGCAGTCGCCTGCGCATGACGCGCACTCCTGGATTCCCCGGCGCTAGCCTAACCCAGGCATCCGCGCCCCGGTCAATGGGTGCCCTGGGCGAACGGTCCGTTCGATCCACGCCCATTTGGCAGCGGGGCGCGCAGCCTTACCTTGCACGTCTGGCCGGCGATCCACGCGCGGCAGGAGGCACCATGATCGAACGCAGGGCTTTTGCCACTTTGGGCGGCGCCAACCACGGCTGGCTCGACGCCAAACACCATTTTTCCTTCGCGGGGTACCACGACCCGGCCCGGATGGGCTGGGGCGCCCTGCGCGTATGGAACGATGACACCATCGCCGCGCGCAGCGGATTCCCTCCGCATCCGCACGCGGACATGGAAATCATCACCTACGTGAGGGAGGGCGCGATCAGCCACCGCGACAATCTGGGCAACGAAGGCCGCACCGTCGCCGGCGACGTGCAGGTGATGAGCGCGGGCACGGGCATCACCCACGCCGAGTACAACCTGGAGGCGGAAACCACCCGCATCTTCCAGATCTGGATCATCCCCGACCAGCCGGGCGGCGCGCCGGCCTGGGGAGCACGGCCATTCCCCACCGGCGAGCGTGCCGGTCGTTTCGTCGCGCTGGCCAGCGGCTTCCCCGGGGACGCCGATGCCCTGCCCCTGCGGGCGCACGCCCGAGTGCTGGGCGCCACGTTGCGGGCGGGCGAACAGGCGCAGTACCCGCTCGGTGCCGGGCGGCGCGCCTATCTGGTGCCTGCCAGGGGTGCGGTGGAGCTCAACGGTGTGCGGCTGGAAGCGCGCGACGGTGCCGCGGTCCGCGACGAACCGCTGCTGCAGGTGACCGCTGTGGATGACGCCGAGCTGGTGCTGGTCGACGTGCCCGCCTGAGGCGACACCCCGCATACGGAAGCCGTCGTAGCGTGCCGGGGCCATCGGAGGAGCCACCGCATGCCCCAGCCAACTGGACGCCAGCACACGGACGGTGCGGAAGACCCCAACGAAGCCGACGCGCGCGACGGCTTCTCGCTGTCGCGCAAGGAACAGGGCGAGGTAGAGCAGAAGCGTCCGCCGCGGGTGGCCGTCCTGCACGAGACCATCCGCCTGGAAGGTGAGGAGGAACTCAGCCGGGGGCTGCTCGCACTGAGCCTCTCGGCACTCGCTGCCGGGTTGTCGATGGGCTTCTCGATGCTGGCGCGCGGCCTGCTGCACCGGCATCTCGAGGGCGTTCCCGGCGCCTTCCTCATCGAGAGCCTCGGCTATCCGTTCGGCTTCCTGGTGGTGATCCTGGCGCGCCAGCAACTGTTCACCGAGAACACCATGACGGCGGTGCTGCCGCTGATGACCCACCCGACCATGCGCAAACTCGGTTCGCTGCTGCGGCTGTGGTCGGTGGTCTTTCTCGGCAACCTGGCGGGCACCGCACTGTTCGCCTGCGGCATCCTGCACATGCAGCTGTTCGATGACGCCACGCAAACGGCGCTGCTGGGCATCGGCACCGAGGTCATGGGCAACACGCCGCTGCAGATGTTCACCAAGGGCATCGTGGCCGGATGGTTGATCGCCACGATGGTGTGGCTGGTGCCGGCGGCCGAGCACGCGAAGATCGCCGTGATCGTGCTGACCACTTACCTGATCGCGCTGGGCGGCTTCACGCACATCATCGTGGGTTCGGTCGAGACGCTCTATCTGGTGTTCGCCGGCAAGCTCGCCTTCGGCCACTTCGTCACACAGTTCGCGCTGCCGACACTGGCCGGCAACATCATCGGCGGAAGCTGCATCTTCGCGCTGATCAGCCACGCCCAGGTGCGCGGCGACCAGGCCGAAGAGGATGCATCGCAAGATACGGAGGGCGCGCGACCGAAGCATCCCCGATCCTGATCCGATGACCGATCACGCCATCACCACCGCGTTGCACGCCATCGACTGGGCAGCCGTCGCCGGCTCGCTCGATGCCCATGGGCATGCCGAGTTGCCCGGCCTGCTGGCGCCTCACGCCTGCGGGGAACTGGTAGCGCTCTACCCCAACCGCGAGAACTTCCGCACTCGGGTGGTGATGGCCCGGCACGGCTTCGGCCGCGGTGAGTACCAGTACTTCGCCTATCCCCTGCCCGCACAGGTCGAAGCGCTGCGCACCCACGCCTATCGCTGCCTGGCACCTCTGGCCAACCGCTGGAACGAGGCGATGGGGATCGACCTGCGCTACCCGCCCGCGCACGCCGACTATCTCGCGCGCTGTCGCGAAGCAGGCCAGTCGCGCCCCACCCCGTTGCTGTTGCGCTACCAGCCGGATGACTACAACTGCCTGCACCAGGACCTGTATGGAGAACATGTCTTCCCGCTGCAGATGGCCGTGCTGTTGTCCGCGCCGGGCGCCGATTTCACCGGCGGCGAGTTCGTGCTCACCGAGCAGCGTCCGCGCATGCAGTCGCGCGCGGAGGTGGTTCCGCTGGCTCGGGGCGACGCCGTGATCTTTGCGGTACACCACCGCCCCGTGCAGGGCACACGCGGCTGCTACCGGGTGAACCTGCGTCATGGCGTGAGTCGTCTTCGCAGCGGAACCCGCTACACGCTCGGCGTGATCTTCCACGACGCAGCCAGGTAGCGGCCAACCCGCAACGCGGCCGCGCTCGTTCAAGCCCTGCGGTGCGCGATAGGCACATATGGCAACCGGCAAGCGCATGGGCTCCGCCCGGCAGAGGCACGACAGTCGATCGATCCGGCGCCATGCACGGCCCATTCACGTCGACCCTTCACAATGGCTTCGATGCGCCAGGGCCATGTGTTCGTACGCACAACGAACACGTGCGATGCAGCGCGCAACACCGGCGCACCCGCCAGCGATGCGCGCGGAATGAAGGTGAGCAAAATTTAAATCGCACCGGACCGGCACTTGCCAGCCGGCTTTGCCGCCACTACCCTCCCGCGGAATCTCGATTGATGCCCATCGCCTACGGGTATCTGCACGCGACGAACCGGAGGGGTCCGGATCGGCGCGACCCGGCAGAAAGATCGCCGGATGGAACAACCGCTCCACGCGGTGACAATCCAAGCAGCAGCGCAATTCCGCAGACCGCCGACGGTCGCGATCGACAGTGCGCGCGCAAAACGACCACGCCGGCTCCGGACCAGTCGGCCCAACGCCACATCCCCGTGGCAAAGCGTCGCGACTCTCGTTTCGGTCGCAACGATTCATCCAGGTGGTAACGGCCTGCCCGCCCGTCCACCGCAACGGCGCACGAGATGGAAGTTTCATCCCGGCGTACAGCACGTTGGAGGCAGAGAATGAAACTTTCCATGCTGTTGTGGCTGACGTCCGTACTGCCCCAGCCGATCGCCGATCAGGCATGCCTGGCGACGACCGTGTATCTGGAGGCCCGCAGCGAGTCGACCATCGGTCAACTCGCGGTGGCGGAAGTCGCACTGCGCCGCCGCGAACGCGGCCGCTGGGGCGATACCGTCTGCAAAGTGGTAGCCGCCCCCCACCAGTTCGCCATCACCGCCACGCCCGGCTCCTACGACATCGCCAACTTCAAGGCATTCACCAAAGCCTGGAAGGTCGCCGGCTATTCGATGGAAAACTGGGCCCGACCGCTCGCCCAACGCCAGTTGCTCGTGCCGCATGCGGACCACTTCGCCACCGTGGCGATCGCACCGGCCTGGTCACTCAATCACACCAGCACCACTATCGGCGAGCATCGTTTCTACGCGGTCAACTGATTACGTTTCCGACAGCAACTTCCGACAGCAAAAGGCCCTCGCTAGAGGGCCTTTTTTTTGGACGTCTTTACGTCTGGACGGCTACATCGGGTAGACGTGGTCACCGCGGATCTGGGCATAGTCCCCGACACGAAGACCAGGATCTTCCTTCTGGGTCACGGTTGCGTACTGGCCGTTGTTCAACCGTAGCGTGACGCGCCAGCCCAGTTGCTGCCCGCCGCCCGAGCGTTTGCCGACCTCGTGGCCGACCACGCCGCCGGCAACGGCGCCGGCAACGGTGGCCGCCTGCTTGCCCTTGCCGCCACCGACCTGGTGACCGAGCACACCACCGGCCACGGCACCGATCACGGTGCCGAGCGTGGCATTGTTGTCACCTTCGATGGAAACCTGCTGCACGTCCTGCACTACGCCGCAGTTCTCGCAGCGCGTGCTGCCGTAGCCGGAGGTCTGATAGCCGCGATTGTTGTAGCCGCCGTTGTCGTACGGCCCCGAGGCACAGCCACCGAGGACGAGACTGCCAGCCAGTGCGGCGGCCAGCGCGAAGTTGCGATTGCGTTCGAACGTCATGACGCGACTCCTCGGTGTGTGTGAGGAGCCGATCATCGCGCGCGGTCCGTCCATGGACCGCATAGGTTGTGTCAGCTTCTCACTGCGCGTCGGAAACGGCGACGACGCCTTCCTGCACCTGGACGCGGTCACCCGGATCGTGGTCCATGCGCACCGTGCGGGTGGCGCCGTTGTACTCGTAGCGCACGTCGTAGCCGACCACCTTGGTGCTGCTGTCGTTGACCGTCTCGCACTTGCGCTCGGTCGAGGTGGAGACCTTGGCCTGCTGGCGGTTCTCCTGGATCTTCTTGCCGGCATAGCCGCCGGCTACCGCGCCGGCTACCGTCGCCAGGGTCTTGCCCTTGCCGCCGCCGACCTGGTGGCCGAGCAGGCCACCGGCAACCGCGCCGATCGCCGTGCCGGCGATCTGGTGCTGATCCTTCGGCGGTTCACTGTGCGTGACCACCTCGTCGTGGCACACCTGGCGCGGGTTGTTCACCGTCTTGCGCACCGGATCGACGCTGACCACGCGTGCGTACTTGACGCCGTTGTCCGCGTTGGCGCTGGACGCGGCGTTGGCCAGGCCGGCATCGGCGCTTGCGTCGCGGTTGCAAGCCGAAATGCCCACCGCGAGCGCTGCCGCGATCCCCACCTGAAGCGCATTGACCATCAACCTGTTCATGACTTGCATCTCCTTCGTTTCGTTACGGTGCGGTTTACGCGCCATGCGCCCACCATTCACCTGCGGAAGCATTGAACCTTCGCCATACTGAATCGGCCCTAGACATTCTCTCCCATGCGACCCCCGGATGACGAACGCGTGACGGAACCCTCACATCCGCAGCCTGCCTGGCTGGTCGACAGTCACGTCCACCTCGACGACGCCAGCTTCGACGACGACCGGGGGCAGGTACTGGAGCGTGCCGCCGGGGCGGGCGTACGGCTGATGGTGGTGCCCGGGGTCGACGCCGCGAGCTGGCCACGGATCGAAGCATTGTGCCGCCGGCACGACGGACTGTACCCGGCCTACGGCCTGCACCCGCTGTTCCTCGCACGACACCGTCCGGAACACCTGGGCCTGCTGCGTGAACGCCTCGTTGGGGACGATGTGGTTGCGCTGGGCGAGATCGGCCTGGACTTCTACGTCGATACGCTCGACCGCGGACAGCAGCAGTTCTACTTCGAAGAACAACTGGCACTGGCCACCGAGTTCGGGTTGCCGGTGATCGTACACGCGCGCCGCGCGGTCGAAGAGGTCGTGCTTGCCCTGCGACGTTTCCCTGGCCTTCGCGGTGTGGTGCACAGTTTCGCCGGAAGCGGGCAACAGGCCGAGCGCCTCTACGACATGGGCTTCATGCTCGGCATGGGCGGCCCGGTCACCTACCCGCGCGCGAAGCGCCTGCGCCACCTGGTCGCCACGATGCCGATCGACAACCTGCTGCTGGAGACCGACGCGCCCGACCAGCCCAACGCCGGGCACCAGGGCGCGCGCAATGAGCCGGCTCGCATGCTGGAGACGCTACAGGCGATTGCGGAGCTGCGTGGCGAGCCGCCCGAGTCCATTGCCGCGGCCACTACGGCGAACGCCTTCCGCCTGTTCGGCATGGCGATCGCGAACCGTTCCTTGTAGAGGCGCCCACCCGGACGCGACCGCAGACGCGCGTCGCGGCCTGCACCCGGGGCGCGCATCCCGCGGTAATTCCGGTTCTTGCCCCCATCGGGTGGCCGCGCTATTTTATTTCACTGGTGAAATATGAGCTGGTGAAATGGCGCGCCTTGGCGATTGCATCGTGATGATGGACGAGGGGATCGGCCGGGTGAGCGAAGCCATCCCCGGCATGCCGGCGGCGGAGGCGCGGCTCACCCGTCTGCTGCTGATGGTTGCCCGTCGCGTTGACGAGGTACTCGAAGGCGAACTCAAGCCGCACCGGATCAACCACAGCGAATTTCTGACCCTGATGTTCCTGTACAGCCGCCCCGGCGGCGCCTCGACTCCCGGGCAGCTGTGCGAGTTCACTTCGCTGGGCGCCACCAACATGACGCGGATCGCCAATGCGCTGGTCGAGCGCGGATTGATCAGGCGCAGCCCGAGCGAACAGGACCGGCGACAGGTCGAAATCCTGATTACGCCCGCGGGCCGGAACTTCGTGCAGCAGCTTCTGCCTGCACTCTTCCCCCCGTGCGGCGCGGCGTTTGCCGGGTTCAACGACGCCGACAAACGCAACTTCAGTCGCCTGCTGCGCAAGCTCGCCGACAACCTCGACCGGCTGGCCCAGGTCGCATCTCCGAAGGACGCACCATGAAACCTGCCCTGCTTCGCCTTCGTACCGCGCTGGCCGCGGCGATCGTGCTGGCGCTGGCCGCATGCGCCACCCCGCCGGCCAGGCTGACCTCGCCGCAGCTTGGCGACGACGTGCCGCTCGCCGGCCTCGATACCTCCACGCGCGCCGGCTGGCCTGATGCGCTGTGGTGGCGCGCCTACGACGACCCCCAGCTTGATGATCTGATGGACCGCGCCCTGCGCCAGTCGCCGGATCTCGCGCTCGCGCAGAGCCGCGTACAGAACGCCGAACAGTCCGCGCGCCTGGCTGCCGCGCAGATGGGCCTGACCATCGACGGCAACGTGCAGTACTCGCGCCAGCGCATGAGCGAGCACGGCCTGATCCCGTCCAGGTTCCTCGGCTTCACCTGGTACAGCCAGGCCGACCTCGGCGCGCAGCTGAAGTACGACTTCGACTGGTGGGGCAGGAAGCGCGCAACCGTCGAGGCGGCACTGGACCAGACGCACGCGGCCGAAGCGCAACAGGGCGCGGCGGCGCTGGCGCTGCAGTACGCGGTGGCCGACACCTATTTCGGCTGGCAGGCCGACCAGGCCCGGCTCGCGTTGGCCGACCGGTCGCTGGCCGCCGCGGAGCAATTGCTGGACATCGCCCGGTTGCGCGTCCGCCAGGGCGTGGACCTGGCGGACACCGCGGAACAGGCGCAGGCGCAACGGGCGCAGCTGAGGCAGATGCGCACCGCGATCGAGGGTTCGGCCAAGGTGCGCCGCGTCGTGCTCGCCTCGCTGCTGGGCGTGGCCCCGGCCGAACTGCCGCAGCTCCGGGCCCGTCCGCTGCCCGCCGTCGCCCCCGGGCTGCCTGACAACGCCAGCCTGGACCTCATCGCCCGCCGGCCCGACATCGCCGCGAGCCGCTGGCAGGTCGAAGCGGCCCTCAAGCAGACCGATGTGGCGCGCGCGCAGTTCTTTCCCGACCTCAGCATCACCGCACTGGCCGGCCTGTCCAGCATCGACATGGGCAAGCTGTTCACGGCCGGCAGCCGTGTCTTCGCGGTGACGCCCGCGCTGCACCTGCCGATCTTCGAAGGCGGCGCGCTGGAAGCGAACTACGGCCTCAGCCGCGCGAAGTTGGACAGCGCCGTGGCGCAATACCGCAGCACGGTGTTGGCCGCTGCCCGCGACGTCGCCACTCAGGCGCTGGGCGCCGAACAGCTCGCTGCGCAACGCGACCAGCAGCAAGCTCAGCTCGCCGCGGACGAGCGTCTGCTCACGCACGCCAAGGCACGCCTGCGCCAGGGTGTGCGCGACGCCCGCGAAAGCCTCGCCGCAGAACTGGTGCTGCTCCAGCAGCGCGACGCAGCGACCCAGCTCCACGCGCAGGCGCTGGCTACCGATCTGGCGCTGATCAAGGCGCTCGGTGGCGGCTACCGCAGCGAGCCCCGTTCCCAAACCGCATCCCACTCCCCTTCTCCCGGAGCCGACCATGAGCGCCACTGAAGCCGACAAGTCCGCCGACAACGACAGCGGTCTGGCCGCGAAGAACCCGCGCAAGCGCCGGCGCGCATTGTTCATCGTGGCGGCGGTGTTCATCCTGATCGCGCTCGTCTGGCTGCTGCTGTGGCTGTTCGTGTTCTCGCACCGCGAGAAGACCGACAACGCGTACGTGGGCGGCAACCAGGTCACGATTTCCTCGCAGGTACCCGGCACGGTGGTGGCGATCATGGCCGACGACACGCAGCGCGTGGAGGCCGGGCAGGTGCTGGTGAAGCTTGATCCGACCGACGCCCAGGTGCGCCTCGCGCAGGCGCGCAGCGCGCTGGCGCAGGCGGTCCGGGGCGTGCGCCAGCAGACCAGCTCGGCCAGCAGCGCCGACGCGCAGGTCACCGCGCGCAAGCTGGAACTGGGCAAGCTGGAAGCCGACCTGAAGCGCCACCTGCCGTTGCTCGCTGCGCATGCCGAGTCGCCCGAGATCGTGCAGCACCTGCGCGACGGCGTGGCGCAGGCGCGTGCGGGGCTCGAGGCGGCCAGGGCGCAAGCCGCCGCGGCACATGCCGCGGTGGAGGGCACCGACGTGGCCGAGAACCCGGCCGTGCTGCAGGCCCGCGCGAACTTCCGCGCCGCCTGGATCGCGGCGCAGCGCAACGCGATTCTGGCGCCGGTATCCGGCTACGTGGCCCAGCGCAGCGTGCAGCTCGGCAACAGCATCGCGCCCGGCCAGCAGCTGATGACGGTGGTGCCCCTGCACGACCTGTGGATCGACGCCAACTTCAAGGAAGGCCAGCTGCAGCACATCCGCATCGGTCAGCCGGCCACCGTGGAAGCCGACATCTATGGCGGCGACGTCGAATACCACGGCAAGGTGGTCGGCCTTGGCGCGGGCACCGGCAGCGCCTTCTCGCTGCTGCCCGCGCAGAACGCCACCGGCAACTGGATCAAGGTGGTGCAGCGCGTACCGGTACGCATCGCGCTGGAAAACCGGGAACTGGACAGGCACCCGTTGCGCGTGGGCCTGTCGACCACGGTGACGGTGGACATCACCGAAGATCGCGGCCCGGTGCTGGCGCAGGCACCGGTGCGCCAGCCGGTCGCGCAGACCGACGTGTACGACCGCCTGATGGGCAAGGCCGACGAGGAGGCCCAGCACATCATCCAGGCCAACCTGCCCCGCTCCGCCAAGTAACCGAAGGCCCCGCCCGATGGCCGCCAACCCCACCGACACCAGGCCGCTGCCCCCCCTGCACGGCGGCGCGCTGGTGCTGCTCACCATCGCCGTCGCGTTCAGCACCTTCATGGAGGTGCTGGACATGACCATCGTCAACGTGGCCGTGCCGCACATCGCCGGCAGTCTGGGCGTCAGTCCCAGCGAAGGCACCTGGACGATCAGCTCCTACGCACTGGCCAGCGCGATCATGCAGCCGCTCACCGGCTGGATCGCGCGGCGCTTCGGTGAGGTAAGGAGCTTCGTCGTTTCGGTGCTGCTGTTCGTCACCTTCTCCATGCTCTGCGGGCTGGCCACGTCGATGCCGATGCTGGTGATCGCGCGCCTGATGCAGGGCGCCGGATCGGGTCCGATGGTGGCGCTGTCGCTCACCCTGTTGCTGTCGAGCTATCCGAAGGCCAAGCAGGGCATTGCGCTGGCACTGTGGGCGATGACCGTGGTGGTGGCGCCGATTTTCGGCCCGATCCTGGGCGGCTGGCTTACCGACAACTTCTCCTGGCCGTGGATCTTCTACATCAACCTGCCGGTGGGTCTGGCCGCCGCGGTGATCACCTGGGGCCTGCTGCACAAGCGCGAAACGAAGACCGCCAAGACGCCGATCGACGCGGTCGGCCTCGCGCTGCTGGTGGTCGGCGTGGGCGCGCTGCAGTTCATGCTGGACAACGGCAATGACCGCGACTGGTTCGCCTCCCCGCTGATCCTCACGCTGGGCATCGTCGCACTGGTATGCCTGACCTTCCTCATCGTTTGGGAGCTGCACGCCAAGCACCCGGTGGTGGACCTGTCGCTGTTCCGGCAGCGCAATTTCAGCGTGGGCGTGATCGCGCTGACACTGGGCATGTTCGCGTTCTTCGGCATCAATGTGGTCTTCCCGCTGTGGCTGCAGGTAACGCTGGACTACACCGCGACCTGGGCGGGCCTGGCCACCGCGCCGGTCGGCATCCTGGCGTTCCTGATGGCGCCGATCCTGGGGCGCAACATGGACAAGCTGGACCTGCGCGGCGTGGTGACCTTCTCGTTCATCGTGTTCGCGATCACCTCCTGGTGGTTCTCCACCTTCGATGCGTCCGCCTCGTTCTCCACGCTGGTGCTGCCGCGCTTCGTGATGGGCATCGCCATCCCGTGCTTCTTCATTCCGCTCAACCAGATCTACCTCTCGGGCCTGCCGCCAGAGCAGATCGCCAGCGCCACGGGCCTGTCCAACTTCTGCCGCACCATGGGTTCGAGCATCTCAACCGCGGTGACGGTGACGCTCTGGCAGCACCGGGGCGAGTACCACCACGCCACGCTGACCGAATACATCAGCCCGGCGCACCCGGCGGCTACCCGGTTCATCGGACAGGCTTCCCACATGGGACTGTCGCACACGCAGAGCCTGGGCCTGGTCGATCGGTTGCTCAGCCGCGAGGCGCTTACACTGGCGGTAAACGACGTGTTCTTCGGCTGCGCGGTGCTGTTCGTGGTGCTTATCCCGATCCTTTGGTTCGCACGTCCGCCGTTCGGCAGCGCGGGTGGCGCGATGGGACATTGACGCAGGGCCACAACCACCGGATTGCTGCACCGTGGCGTGCAGCATGGATATCTGGTGCAGCGCAATACGTTCTGCTAGCGTGTGCCGCATGGCACAAAAACTGCGCATCATCAAGAAGTATCCGAACCGCCGGCTCTACGACACGGAAATCTCCAGCTACATCACGCTGGAAGAAGTCCGTCAGCTGGTGCTGGATGGCGAATCCTTCGAGGTCCGCGATGCCAAGAGCGGCGAGGACCTGACCCGCTCGGTGCTGCTGCAGATCATCTCCGAGCACGAGGAGAAGGGGCAGCCGATGCTCTCGCCGCAGTTGCTCAGCCAGATCATCCGTTTCTACGGCGACTCGCTGCAGGGGTTCATGGGCCCTTACCTGGAACGCAGCCTGCAGGTCTTCCTCGACCAGCAACAGCAGTTCCGCGCGCAACTCAACAGCCTGATGGGCCAGACGCCCTGGTCCATGCTCAACGAGCTGACCGAGCGCAACCTGGATGCATGGAAGACCATGCAGCGCGGCTTTCTCGACGCCGCCGCGCAAACGCCACCGAACAAGACCCGCAAGGGCTGAACGAGCTCTTATCAAGTGACGCTCGTCCGCCAGGACGACCTTCGCTCCTTCTCCCCTCCGGGGAGAAGGTTGGGATGAGGGGCCGGGGCTCGCGGGGAACCGCCGCTCCGATAGTTGTCCCACCGAGAACTTCGTTCTGACGACCTTCTCCGCAAGAGCGACCCCTTCCCCAACCCTCTCCCCGGACGGAGCGGGAGCGAAAGCCAGGAGCCGCCCCTCCTGCAAAGCATTGCAACCCCGCCCCGCTTGCGGAACAGTCTGGCGATACCCGCAACGGATCGCCCATGAGCAGCAAACCCTCCCTCACCCTGATCGGCGGCGGCCTGGTCGGCGCGCTGCTGGCCCGGCAACTGGCGCGACGCGGCTACGCCGTGGACGTGTTCGAGAAGCGGCCCGACCCGCGCGTCGCCGGATTTACCGGTGGCCGTTCCATCAACCTGGCGCTGGCCGAACGGGGTCTGCAGGCGTTACGCAGCGCCGGCCTTGCCGACGAGGTCCTGCAGCACGCCGTGATGATGCGCGGACGCATGGTGCACACCACCGATGGGCGCAGCGGCCTGCAGCGTTATGGCGTGGACGACAGCGAGGTGATCTGGTCGGTGTCCCGCGGCGGACTGAACATGCTGCTGCTGGATGCAGCCGAGGCGGCCGGAGTGCGCTTCCACTTCGGCCAGGGCCTGGTGTCTGCGGATTTCGACGGCGGGCGCATGCGCGTGGCCGACCTCGACGGCATCGAGCGTGAAGCGGATGCCCCGGTACTGATCGGTGCCGACGGCGCGGGGTCGGCCCTGCGCATGGCGATGAATGCCAGGCGCCCACTGGGCGAGCGCACCGAGTGGCTGGGGCACGGCTACAAGGAACTGGAGATCCCGCCCGCGTCGACGCTGCCGCCCGCGCTGCTCCAGGACAGCGGCGGCCACGACCAGTTCGCGATTGAACCCAACGCGCTGCACATCTGGCCACGCGGCGGCTACATGTGCATCGCGCTGCCCAATACCGCGGGCAGTTTCACCGTCACGCTGTTCCTGCCCGCGCAAGGGCCACACCCGAGCTTCGCCACGCTGCCGGATGCGCGCGCGGCCGAGGGTTTCTTCAGGAACGACTTCGCCGACCTGCTGCCCCTGCTGCGCGGCTTTGCCGAGGACTACGACGCGCACCCGGTCGGTACGCTGGCCACGCTCTACCTGGAACGCTGGCACCTGGGCGGCCGCGCGTTGCTGGTGGGCGACGCGGCGCACGCGATCGTGCCCTTCCACGGCCAGGGCATGAATTGCGGTTTCGAGGACACGGTGGTGCTGGCCGGACTGCTGGAGGGCAGCGATCCGGCCGAGGCCTTCGCCGAGTTCCAGCGCATCCGTCAGCCCGACGCCGATGCGATCGCGGCGATGGCGCTGGAAAACTACGTGGAGATGCGCGACTCGGTCGCCGATCCGCGTTACCTCGCCAAGCGCGAACTCGGCGCGCGCCTGGCCAAGGCCGCGCCGGAACACTTCATGGCGCGCTACCGCATGGTCACCTTCACGCACCTGCCGTACGCCTACGCGCTCGAGCGCGGGCGGGCGCAGGACATCCTGCTGGAGCAACTGCTGCGCGATTCGAACGATCCGGCCTCGGTCGAGCTGGATGCCGCGGTCGCGACGCTCAAGGCCACGCTGCCGCCCCTGCCGCCGCTGCGCCATGGATGAGGCGCTGCTGAAGGCCTACCGCCACAGTGCCTACCGCGTGCGCCTGGGTTCCGGCGGCGCAGCCGTCATCCGCATCGGCGAACCGTTGCCGGTGGTCTTGCGGACCGTGGCCGGCGATCGCGACTGGGGCTTCTTCACCGCCTGGAACCCCGGCTCCCGGCTGCAGCCGCCGGCGGTCAACCGCAAAGCCGAGCGTCGCCTGCTGGCCGACCTGCGGGCCGACGGCTCGCTCGACATCCATCCGGCGCTGGGCAAGGGCGTGGATGGCTGGCGCGAACCGAGCTTCTGGGTCGTGGGCATCTCCGCCGACGCACTGGAGCGATTGGGCAACCGCTACGGGCAGAACGCCTGGCTGTTCGGCCATGGCGCGGGTGCGGCGGGGTTGCAGGTGCGCTGAGGCGGGCTTCCGGCGGGGCGGGTGCGCCCCCGCACCGCATGGACAAGGCGCGCACGCATTGCGGACAATTCCCCGGATGACCTCCAGCCACGCCATCCCGCTGCTGCAAGCGCGGGGCCTTTCCTTCCTGCGCGCCGACGAGCCCGTGTTCGGCCCGCTGGATTTCGCCCTGCACGCAGGCGAACTGGCGCTGGTCGAGGGCGACAACGGCAGCGGCAAGACCACGCTGCTGCGGCTTCTGGCCGGGCTGCTGCACGTCGGCGAGGGCGAACTGCACTGGCGCGGGAAGTCCTGGAGCCGCGACGCCTACGCCGGCGAGGTGCTGTTCCTGGGCCACCAGTTGGGCCTGAAGATGGACATGAGCCCGCGCGAGAACCTGCGCATCGCCGCGGGATTGCATGGCACACGCGAGGGACGCAGCGCGGCCGCGGTGCTGGCCGAGGTCGGCCTGGCCGGTTACGAGGACGAGCCGGTGCGCCGCCTGTCCGCGGGCCAGAAGAAGCGCGCCGCGCTGGCGCGCCTGCTACTGCTTCCGGCCGTACTGTGGCTGCTGGACGAGCCCTACGCGAACCTGGATCGCGCGGGCATTGCGCTGGTCAACCGGCTGCTGGAGGCGCACATCGCCCAGGGCGGCGCGGCGCTCGTCACCAGCCATGGCGCGGTGAGCTTCCACGGCGGCGAGCCCAAGCGGATCCGCATGCATGCCTGAGCTCGCGCGCCCCCTGCCTGAGCCGGAGCCGGCCGCATGAGCCGGACGTCCCTCGCGGTCGCCTGTGGCGCCGTGCTGCGGCGAGACCTCACGCTCGCCTGGCGGAGCCGGGGCGACATCGCCATGCCGGTGCTCTACGCGCTGATTGTCGCCACGCTGTTCCCGTTCGCGCTGGGTCCGGAAGACGCCCTGCTCCAACGCATTGCCGGTGGCGTGGTGCTGGTCACCGTGCTGCTGGCCATGCTGCTGGCGCTCGACGCCATGTTCCGCAGCGACATCGAGGACGGCTCGCTGGAACAACTGGTGCTCGCCCCGCAGCCGCTGGCGCTGATGCTGGGCATGAAGATCCTTGCGCACTGGCTCACCACCGCGCTGCCGCTGATCGTGATCGCGCCCCTGCTGGCCGGCATGCTGCACCTGCCCGTGCCGGTGATGGGCGTGCTCATGCTGGCGCTGCTGCTGGCCACGCCCATGCTCAGCCTGCTGGGCGCCGTGCTGGTCGCGCTGACGGCCGGGACGCGGCGCTCTGGTATGCTGCTCGCCCTGATGCTGCTGCCACTGTGCGTGCCGGTGGTCATCTTTGCCGCAGGTGCGGTCGCGGCCGCCCAACAGGGGTTACCGTGGGTGGCCCCGATCGCCTGGCTCGGCGCGGCGCTCGTCCTCGCCCTGGTGCTTGCACCGCTTGCCTGCGCCGCCGCCCTTCGCATTGCCTTGGACGCCTGAAATGAGCCTCCGCATGACCTCAAGTTCGCCCGCGTTGCCGTCGCGCGGCCGCCCGGTGGTGGCGCGAGGCATGGCGGCCGTGCGGCAAGCCTCCGGGTCGGGGCTGCTTGCCTGCGGGACTGCGTCATCATCCAGGCGCGTATCGACACATACGCCTCCGTTTTTTCTCGTCCCGCGGGCAAACAGCGCCCGGCGCGGGCGATCTTGAGGTCAAGGGGAGGCTCGGATGTCCAAGTGGATTCCCCTCTGGTTGCACAAGCTCGGTTCGCCACCGACCTTCTACCGCTTCGCCGGCACGCTGCGGCCGTGGTTCCTGGCGCTGGCGCTGATCGCCGGCGCGATCGGGCTGTACGGCGGTCTGGTGCTGGCCCCGGCCGACTACCAGCAGGGCGACGCCTACCGGATCATCTTCATCCACGTGCCGAGCGCCTGGATGGGGCTGTTCATCTATGGCGTGATGGCGGTGGCCTCGTTCATCGCGCTGGTCTGGCGGATCAAGCTGGCCGAGGCGGTGGCGATGGAATCGGCCCCCGTCGGCGCGGCCTTCACCTTCATCACCCTGGTCACCGGTTCGCTGTGGGGCAAGCCGATGTGGGGCACGTGGTGGACCTGGGACGCGCGGTTGACGTCCGAGCTGGTGCTCCTGTTCCTGTACCTGGGCGTGATCGGGCTGTATCACGCGTTCGAGGATCGCCGCCAGGGCGCGCGCGCCGCGGCTTTCCTGGCCATCATCGGCATCATCAACGTACCGATCGTGCACTTCTCGGTGAACTGGTGGAACACGCTGCACCAGGGCTCGACCGTGCGCATCCTGGGCCCCTCCAGGATCAGCATGGACATGCTGTGGCCGCTGCTGACCATGATGGTGGCGACCAAGCTGTACTACGTCGCCAGCCTGTTCGGGCGCGTGCGCGTCGATCTGCTGGAGCTCGAAGGCGGCAAGGACTGGGTACGCAGGATCGCCACCGGCGAACAGGCGCCGGGAGAACGGGCATGAGCCAGTTCCTCGCGATGGGCGGTTACGCGGCGTACGTGTGGCCTGCTTATGCCGTGTTTTTCCTCGTGCTGCTCGCCGATTTCATTTCCCCGCTCGTGCGCCGCCGCCGCAACCTGCGTGAACTTCGCGCGCGCCTGGCACGTCAAACGGCGCGCCAGCAACGCGCTGCCTCCCCGGCCGTGAACCCATGAACCCGACCCGCAAACGCCGCCTGATCATCGTCCTGCTCGTGCTCGCCGCCGCCGTGGTGGCGGTAGGCCTGACCGTGTTCGCCCTGCAGCAGAACATGAACTACCTGTTCACCCCGAGCCAGGTGCGCTCGGGCCAGGCCGAGGCCTACAAGACCTTCCGCCTGGGCGGCATGGTCAAGGCCGGCTCGATCCAGCGCTCGGGCGATTCGCTCAAGGTCGGCTTCACCGTGGTCGACGCCGGTGGCGCGATGCCGGTCGAATACACCGGCATCCTTCCCGACCTGTTCCGCGACAACCAGTCGGTGATCGCCACGGGGCACATGGCTGGCGACCATTTCGTCGCCACCGAGGTGCTCGCCAAGCACGATGAAACCTACATGCCCAAGGAACTGAAGGACGCCATGGAGAAGGCGCACCACGGCAAGGCCGTGGCCGCCAACGAGGCCCCGCAATGACCCCCGAACTCGGCCAGCTCGCCCTCATCCTCGCCATGCTGCTCGCCCTGGCGCAGGGTGTACTGCCGCTG
Source organism: Frateuria soli (assembly GCF_021117385.1). Classification (GTDB taxonomy): domain Bacteria; phylum Pseudomonadota; class Gammaproteobacteria; order Xanthomonadales; family Rhodanobacteraceae; genus Frateuria_A; species Frateuria_A soli. The sequence continues at coordinate 1,429,429 of NZ_CP088252.1, read as the reverse complement.
ATCGGCGCATGGCGCGGCAACCGGGCGCTGATGGCCATCGCGCGGCCCGCCGCCGCCGGCCAGGCGGTGTTCGTGGCGGTGGCGTTCGGGCTGCTGGCATGGGCCTTCCTGACCTTCGATTTCTCGGTGCAGTACGTGGCCGACAACTCGAACCTCGCCCTGCCCTGGTACTACCGCATCGCGGCGGTGTGGGGCGCGCACGAGGGCTCGATGCTGCTGTGGGTGATGATCCTCAACGTCTGGACGGTGGCGCTGGCCGCCTTCAGCCGGCAACTGCCCGAAGAGTTCCTGGCCCGGGTGCTTGGCGTGCTCGGCATCGTGGCGGTCGGCTTCCTGGCGTTCATCGTCTTCACCTCCAATCCGTTCGCGCGCCTGCTGCCGATGCCGCCGGACGGCGCCGACCTGAACCCGGTGCTGCAGGACCCGGGAATGACCTTCCACCCGCCCGTGCTGTACATGGGCTACGTGGGTTTCTCGGTGGCCTTCGCCTTCTCCATTGCCGCGCTGCTCGGCGGCGCACTGGAGCAAGGCTGGGTGCGCTGGGCGCGACCCTGGACCAATGCGGCCTGGGGCTTCCTCACCTGCGGCATCGTCGCGGGCAGCTGGTGGGCCTACGCGGAGCTGGGCTGGGGCGGCTGGTGGTTCTGGGACCCGGTGGAGAACGCCAGCTTCATGCCATGGCTGGTGGGCGTGGCGCTGATCCACGCACAGGCGGTCACGGAGAAGCGCGGCTCGCTGCGCGCCTGGACCATCCTGCTCTCGATCTTTGCGTTCTCGCTCTCGCTGCTGGGCACGTTCCTGGTGCGTTCGGGCGTGCTGACCAGCGTGCATGCGTTCGCCTCCGATCCGCGCCGCGGCCTGTACATCCTGGGCTTCCTGGCGATCGTGATCGGCGGTTCGCTGCTGCTGTACGCGGTCCGCGCCCCGAAGGTCGCCGGCGGCAAGGCATTCGCCCCGCTCTCGCGCGAAACGGTCATCCTGGTCGCCAACCTGATGTTCACGGTGGCCGCGGCCATGGTGCTGCTGGGCACGCTGTTCCCGCTGATCGGCGACGCGCTGCACCTGGGCAAGATCTCGGTCGGCCCGCCCTACTTCGGCTTCCTGTTCCCTCTGCTGATGCTGCCGGTGGTGCTGCTGCTGCCGTTCGGACCGTTCCTGCGCTGGGGCAAGAGCGAGGCCGCCCCGCTCAAGAGCGTGCTGCTGCGCGTGACCATCGCCGCGGTGGCCTGTGCGATCGTGGCGGCCTTCCTCGTGCATGGCCAAGCCAAGGCGATCGCCGGCGTGGCGGCGGCCGTGTGGTGTGGGGTCGGCACGCTGCTGTACGTCTACAAGCGCTGGCGCGAGATGCCGCGCGGGCGTCGCTATCCTGCCGAGATGGCCGGCATGCTGCTGGCGCACTTCGGAGTGGGTGTGTTCCTGGTCGGCGTATTGCTGTCCGAGTCGCTCAGCGTCACCCGCGACGTGCGCATGGCGCCGGGTGACACGCAGACCGTGGGCGCCTACACCTTCCGCTTCGACGGCGTGGACGCCACGCGTGGTCCCAACTGGCATGCCGAACAGGGCACGGTCACGGTCTTGCGCGACGGCAGGACGATCGACGTGATGCATCCGCAGAAGCGCACCTACCCGCGCGGCCAGGTGCAGACCGAATCGGCGGTCGACCCTGGCATCACCCGCGACCTCTACGTGGCCCTGGGCGAACCGATGGACCCGAACAAACTCGAAGGCGCCTGGGCGCTGCGGCTCTACGCCAAGCCGTTCGTGCGCTGGATCTGGGCCGGTGGGCTGCTCATGATGCTGGGTGGCTTCGTGGCTGGTGCGGACAAGCGCTTCCGAGCCAAACGCTCCGCCAGGGTTGCGGCAGAGCCCGTGCTCCCGGCGGAGGAGTCGCGCGCATGAGCCGCTCGCTGCCGCTGATCGGCTTCCTGCTTCTGGTGGGTCTGTTCGGCTTCGGTATCTGGTGGAACACGCAGCACGACCCGCGCGAGGTGCCCTCGCCGCTGATCGGCAAGCCCGCGCCCGAGTTCTCGCTCCCGCTGCTGGACGATCCGGCCCGGATGGTCAGCAAGTCCTCCATGCTGGGCAAGCCCTACCTGGTCAACGTGTTCGCCAGCTGGTGCGTCGCCTGTGGCGAGGAGCATCCCGTGCTGATGGCCGAAGGCCGCACGCTGGGCGTGCCGCTGGTCGGCTACGACTACAAGGATGCGCCTGAAGACGCCAAGGCCTGGCTGGCCCGGCACGGCAACCCGTACGACATCGTGATCGCCGACCAGCCCGGTCGCACCGCGATCGACTTCGGCGTGTATGGCGCGCCGGAGAGCTTCCTGATCGACGCCAGGGGCATGATCCGCTACAAGCACATCGGGCCGTTCACGCCCGAAGTGATCGAGCGCGAACTCAGGCCGCTGATCGCACAGCTCAAGCAGGAGGCGCCATGAGCGCCGCGTGCCTGCCCACGAGTGCATTCTTTGCGCGGCCGCAGGCTACCGCGCGGTTGGGTCGTGCACAGGGTGCGTTCCTGCGACTGCTTTTTGCTCTGGTGTTGGCTCTGTCCGGCATGGCCCAGGCCCATGCCCAGGCCATCGACCCGCTGCCGTTCAAGGACCACGCGCAGGAAATCCGCTTCCAGAACCTCACCCGCCAGCTGCGTTGCCTGGTCTGCCAGAACGAGAACCTGGCCGACTCCAACGCCGACCTGGCGCGCGACCTGCGCCACGAGGTCTTCGGACTGATGCAGCAAGGCAAGACGGACGACCAGATCAAGCAATACCTGGTCGACCGCTATTCCGACTTCGTGCTGTACGACCCGCCGGTCAAGCCGTCCACCTGGCTACTGTGGTTCGGCCCTGCGCTGTTCCTGCTGATGGGCGCCGCGGTGGTTCTGGTGACCATCCGCAGGCGCAGTCGCGCCACGCGCATCGACAGCAGGCTGGTCGACAACGCCACGATCGAACAAGGGGACGATTGGTGAAGCTCGCGTTCTACCTGATCGCTGCCGCGATGATCGCGGCGGCGCTCGCGCTGCTGCTCTGGCCACTGGTGCGGCATGGCCGCCGCCAGGGTCGCCCGGGCGGCCTGTTCGCACTCGTGCTCGTGGTGGCCTTCGTGGTACCGCTGGCGGCTGGCGGGTTGTACCTGATGGTTGGCACGCCGGTAGCCTTGAACGGCGTGGCGGCCCCGCCGTCCATGGACATCGGCCAGGCCGTCGCCGAGCTGCGGGACCACCTCAAGCAGCAGCCGGACGACCTGCAGGGCTGGATGTTGCTGGCGCAGACCGAGGCCGCGCTGCACCAGAACGCACAGGCGCGCGAAGCCTACGGCCAGGCGCTCCGCCTCGATCCGAAGAACACCGCGGCCATGGTCGGCTGGGCCGAGGCCGATTCCATGGCGCGGGACGACCATCGTATCGAGGGGCGTGCCCTGGATTTGCTCAAGCAGGCGGTGGCCGCGGATCCGACCAACCAGCGCGGCCTGTGGCTGCTCGGCATCAGCCAGTTCCAGCACGATGACTACGCCGCCTCAGCCGCCACCTGGCGTCGCCTGCAACCGCTGCTTGATCCCGGCTCCAACGTAGCCAAGGCGGTGACCGAGCAGATCGCCGTGGCCGAGGCGCGCGCCGGCGCAAAGCCGGCTTCCGCCGCCAGCACCGAGGGTCCCCATCTCACGGTACAGGTCCAGCTTGCCCCCGCGCTGCGCGACAGGCTCCAGCCAGGCGCGGCGTTGTTCGTCTACGCACGCGCTGAACAGGGGCCGCCAATGCCGCTGGCCGTAGCGCGCCTGGATGCCGCGCAGTTGCCCGCCACGGTCACCCTGACCGATGCGATGGCGATGGCGCCCCAGTTCAAGCTCTCCCTGGCGGACAAGGTGTTCGTCGGCGCAAGGATCAGCGCCAGCGGCCAGGCCAGCGCCCAGGCTGGCGATCTGGAGGGTGACGCCGGCGTGGTGCCGGTGGACCAGGCCGACCCGGTACGGATCGTCATCGACAAGATCCACCCATGACCGCGCAAGCCCCCGACGCACGCCGTTACCACGCCCTGCCCTCGCCGTTTCCGATGAAGCGGGGCGGCCAGTTGCATGGGGCACGGATAGCGTACGAAACCTGGGGGCAGCTCGATGCGGCCCGTGGCAATGCCGTGCTGATCCTCACCGGCCTTTCCCCCAGCGCGCACGCAGCCTCCAACGCCGGGGACCCCGGCCCGGGCTGGTGGGAGGGAATGCTTGGTCCAGGCAAGGCCATCGACACCGACCGCTGGTTCGTCATCTGCGTCAATTCGCTCGGCAGCGACAAGGGCTCGACCTGCCCCGCATCGACCGACCCGGCCACCGGCGAGCCTTACCGCCTGGCGTTCCCTGAGCTCTCGCTGGAAGATGTCGCCAACGCCGCCTTCGAGCTGGTACGCCATGGTCTGGGCATCGAACGGCTGGCCTGCCTCATCGGCTGCTCGATGGGCGGCATGAGCGCACTGGCCTACATGGTGTTGCATCCGGGTAGCGTGCGCGCGCACGTCAGCGTGGATACCGCGCCGCAGGCGCAGCCTTTCGCCATCGCCATCCGCTCGTTGCAGCGCGAGGCGATCCGGCTCGACCCGAAATGGAATGGCGGCGACTACGACATCCACTTCGAGGGCGGCCATGACGGCGAGGGCGATCGCTATCCCGAGATGGGCATGAGCATCGCCCGCAAGCTGGGCGTGATCACCTACCGCTCCGCGATGGAGTGGAACGGCCGTTTCGCGCGCATCCGGCTGGATCCGGAGAAGCGCGAGGACGAACCGTTCGGTTTCGAGTTCCAGGTCGAGTCCTATCTGCAGGGCCACGCCCAGCGCTTCGTACGCAGCTTCGATCCCAATTGCTACCTCTATCTGTCGCGCGCGAGCGACTGGTTCGATATCGGCGAATACGGCGGCGGCGACACCATGGAAGGCCTGAAGCGCATCCGGATCGAGCGCGCACTGGTGATCGGCGTCAGCACCGACATCCTGTTCCCGCTCGAACAGCAGGAGCAGATCGCCACCGGCCTGTCCGCCGCAGGGGCCAAGGTCGAATTTGTGGCGCTGGACTCGCCGCAGGGTCACGACGCGTTCCTGGTCGACATCCCAAACTACAGCCGCGCCATCGGCGGCTTTCTTGCCCGTCTGTGAATTCCTGACGAGTCTGTCTCGGCCGGCTAACAGCTGTGCGCTAAACTCGGCGTGAAGTCGTACCGCGAGAATCCCCATGCTCACCACGGAATTTCCCGGCTGCCGCGAACTGATCGAAGCGATCGATCACGCCGTCGGCATGGAAACCACCTTCGCCGTCACCGATACCTTGCGCAACGGGTTGTGCAAGCTGATGCGCAGCGGCGCGGTCAAACTGCCCGATTGCGTATTCGAGACCGCCGAGGGCCGCTACGCCCGACGCGAGCTCTACCGCAGCGAGAAGCACGGCTATTGCGTGGTGGCGATGACCTGGGGTCCCGGCCAGGGCACTCCGATCCACGACCATTGCGGCATGTGGTGCGTCGAGGGCGTCTGGAGCGGCGCGCTGGAGGTGGTGCAGTACGAACGCCTCGCCGACGAGAACGGCCACTGCCGCTTCCAGCCGGTCGGCTCGATCCAGGCCGGCCCGGGCTCGGCCGGCAGCCTGATCCCGCCCCACGAGTACCACACGATCCGCAACCCGAGCGAAGACGCCATCGCGGTCAGCCTGCACATCTACTCCGGCAACATGACCCGCTGCGCGATCTTCCAGCCCTTGCCGGAAGATCACGGCTACGAACGCTGCGAGCGCCAACTGGGGCTCGACCCGGTGCACTGAGCCGGGCATAATTCGGTTTCTTGTGCCGGTGTGGCGGAATGGTAGACGCGGCGGACTCAAAATCCGCTTCTGGCGACAGAGTGTAGGTTCGAGTCCTATCACCGGTACCACAAGAAGCGCGTCGCCGACGGAGCCCGCCATGAGCGGGCTTTATTTTTTCAAGCAAGTACTGCCGGGACAGCTCTATGCACAGCCGACTCCTGCGCGGCAATCACCCACGCCGCCCTGGTAAGGAGCCGCAAGCTCCTCCGGATTTGCATTAGCACTCCCTGTTCTCAAAAACATCACTTTTGCTGCTGATAGAGTGGCATTGCTCGATCAATGGGCAAATCAACAAGGGGAATATGGTTATGAGCAAACTTTCGTCTCGCCGGGTTCTCTGCGCCGGCATGGTCGCCATGGGACTCGCGGTCACCACGTTGTCGGCAGCACCCCTGAGCAATGGCTTGGGACAGGCCTGGCCGAATGCACAAGACGTAAGCGCGAATCCGAACTGGCACGTCTACGTATTTGCCAACAACGGCATTCGCTACGTACAAGTCAACGACGCTAACGGCAATGTGCGCGTCGCGTTCGGTGCTGCGGGCGGACAGTTCCTGGTCCTCCCCATGGGGCGCGATGCACAGCGCATTGCGACGCCGCAACAGTCGCTGCCGGAAGCGAGCACGGTAGTGCCGCTGACGTCCTATACCGAGACGGTGTACAAGGACGACAGCATGCAACTCGATGTAGTGCCGATGAGCGACGGCACTACCCGGTTCTCCGTTTCGCCCATGACAACGAGCACGCTCATAGCACCTTGCGATAATCCGGCCGAATGCAATGGGCACCTGAATTGATATAAAAAAAACCGCCTTTCGAGGCGGTTTTTTTCTGGCCGGACGAAGAGAAGAAACAATTTCAAAACATGTCCGGCTCCGAGACAAGCACGCTGATGCGGTTGCCCTGCCCCAGCGCGCGTGTCCGAGCTTTTCCTCCAAAGATCGCCGCCCTGTCTTTGATGGCACCCAGGCCCAGGCCACTGCCCCCCAGGGCAGGCAGGAGTTCATCCCAACGAATCCTGCCAAGCCGTTCGTACTCGACGTGACTATCCACGCGAAGTAAGGCCCAGCGACGACCGCCCAGCGAGCCGCTTCGAAGATGCAGAACGATGCGGCTGACGTCCCGCTTCGAGCAGGCCAGGCTAACCGCCTCACATGCCAGGCGATACAAGGCGATGTGCAGGCTGTTGGGCATTTCATCGAGCGCGGTGCCCCGAACTTCGCACCAGTAAGAAATACCCGACTCATCCAGCGCCCGCGGCATCGCTCCTTCACGCAGCGCTGCCGGTAGACCGCGTTCGCGCCAAGTGAGCGGATACAGTGAATCCGCGAGGCGATACATCTGATGCTGCGTAATCGCCGCCTGGCGGTAATAGCTGCGCTCGTCAGTCCCAGGCAAAAGGCAACGCAGGCGACCAAGCAACTGGTTGTAAGAGGCCTGGATCATGCCGCTCATCTGCTCAAGCGCGTATGAGGTCTGCCGCAGCTGCAATTCGCCGAGCGAGGCATTGCGCTGGGCGACAGCGAAAGCCATCCGCGCATCGACCAGCCCGCGCTCCTCTTTTTCGTGCAGCGCTGCGATACGTCCACCAAGCATCAGCATCGTGGTCGTGGTAAAGGCAATGAAAACCTGCGCATGAAGCGTGTCACTGTCCTCGACGGCCGGCATCGAAAGTACGACCGCGATGCTGGCCACGGTCCCTCCCACGGCCGCTCCGCGCCAACCATGTCGCAACGCCAGCCATGCAACAGGCAGGAACATCGCGACCCGCGCCTCCTGCGCTGCCTCCCCTGCCGCCCTCGATGCCAGCCAGACAAGGAGCGCCAGGGCAGGAACCAGCAAGCATATGCTTTCCATGACCAGGCGGCTCTCCGACAGACGCACCCACAGCCGGCGCCAGCCGGTCGCAAGCAGAGCCTCTCGCGCAAGCAACACCAGCGGCACGATGGTGAGCACGCCCATGTAGTTGCCCACGAAGTACCAACCGGCGACAACCTGGGCCTTGACGTCGAATGCATCGACCTCCACGCCGCGCATGAGCGAGTAGGTCGCCATGTTCACGCTCGTTCCGATGAGTGCCACTGCAAAGGTCGTCAAAAGCAGGACATTCATGTTTGTCGTGGTGGTCGTCGGGAAAAGCCTGCGACGTTCCCGGCACCAACGCACTACCGGCATCGTGAACAGCATTGGAGGCACCATGTATGTCGCGCCCCACAGCCACCCGTATTCGCTCGCGCAATCCACGGCGTTGCCAACCAACGCGGCGCTTTCGCCAACAAGGAGAGCGGGCCAGAACCGGTACGGAACAAAAAGCAGCGCGCTTAACCTGAATCCGGCAAAGAGGGCCCAATGAGAAAACGAAAGATGGTGCATGAGGCCGTACCCGGCCGCATAAGTGACAGCCACGGCGACGTGACGCATCAAGGCACTTGTCCCTAACCCCCGTAGCATCTCCCTTCCCCTGTCATCCTGGATCACGCCTGCCCGTGACGCGCGTTCACGCAAATCCACCAAGCCGTGTGAATTAGCCATGAAACCGGAACACGGTCTCTACTCGGAACCACCCCTTTCCCTCGGGACCAACGGCTGCGCGGTCCCGGGGAGCTAGCGTAGCTCCAATTGTGTATATCGGCATCTGCCGGCAGAGCTGAACGGTCGTCTCTTTCCCCGACCCAGTGACCGCATCAAACGCGACTACAACGACGCCAGTTCGGCCACCATCCGGAACAAGTCCGCGCGGTGGAACGGCTTCTGCAACGTCGGACGGGCCTGCCAGGGCTCGCGCAGCCCCTGGGCGCCATAGCCGGTGGCGAAGGCGAACGGGATCTCGCGGGCCGCCAGGGCTTCGGCGACGGGGTAGACCTCTTCGCCGCCGAGGTTCACGTCGAGGATGGCCAGGTCGATCGCCTTCGTGCGAGCGGCCTCCACTGCCTGGTCGATCCTCGCCATCGGGCCGACAATCGTGTGGCCGGCCTCCGAAAGCATGTCTTCCAGCAACATGGCCACCAGCATTTCATCTTCGACCAGCAGGATTCGCCAGGGGCCGGAAGTCTTTTCCATCAGGGCTACCTATTGCAGCAGGGTCAGGGAGTCCGGTTCGGCCAGTTCGCGCCAGCTGCCGTCGCTCTCCTGCACGCGCACGGGCGGGTGCTGGATACCCCAGGCACGCGCCAGCTTGGCGCGCACCCGCACGGCCGCCGAGATCGCTTCAGCGCGGGTGGGATACGTTCCCACCCGGGAGGCTCCGCCCCGGACGATCCAGGGAGCCTCGCCGCTGAACGGCACGAACAAGCGTACGGTTTCCGGATTCATTGCGCCCTCCCCCCGGGGGGCTCCGCCGCCGGGAATCCGGCAAGCAGAGCGCATGCTGCTGGCCGGTCATGCAGTCTTACAGAAGTCGCTCGGCTTGGGTAGGCCAATGCATGCCCACGGCGTACCAGGACCCACCCATGCGGCATCCTCTTCAGAGCCGTGTCTAGAGTTCGCGAACGACGCGGAAACCCACGCGTGCGCTGCGCAGCCGGGCATCGGCCCCTTGTCGGTAGGCCGAGCGCACCTGCTCGGGTGAACTTCCCCAGGAACCGCCGCGCACTACGTGCAAACTGCAGCCGGGGTTGAGCCAGGCGCTGCCATCGACCGGTGCACGGACGAAGTTGTCGTGCCAGCAGTCCACGGTCCACTCGGACACGTTGCCGTCGATGTCATACAGCCCGAACGGGTTGGCGGCGAAGCTGGCTACCGGCGCCGGCCCCCAATAGCCGTCGCGGTAGCTGGGGAAGGCGTTGCTCCAGCGCCGTCCGCTGGGGGAACGGTCGCCGCTGCCGGTGAGGTTCTCGACCTTGCGGGTGGGCGCCTGCTCGCCCCACCAGAAGCGGGTCTGGGTGCCGCCGCGCAAGGCGTACTCGAACTCGGCCTCGCTCGGCAGGCGATAGCGCTTGCCTGTGCGCTCGCCGAGCCAGGCGGCATAGGCCCGGGCATCGCGCCAGGACACGTTGACCACCGGAAAGTCGTCCGGCGCCGGGCGACCTGCGTAGTCGTCCTGCCAGGTGGCGCGCGAATCGTCGCGCAGCACACCGCTGCGCTCGTCGTACACGCTGGCGCCACCCAGCCTGACCGAGTCGGGCTGGTAACCGCTGGCCCGCACGAACTCGCGGAACTGGCCCACCGTCACTTCGGCGCGCGCCATGGCAAAGCCCTTGTCCAGCGTGACCTGATGAACCGGCGTTTCCGCATCGGTGTGGCCCTCCTCGCCGTCGGGTGCACCCATGCGGAAACTGCCGGTGGGGATGACCACCATCGCCGGGGTATGGCCCGGCAGGTCCACGAAACGATCGCTGAACACCTGGCCCGGCTTGTAACTGGCATACAGGCGGGCATTGGTGAGCTGCTGCTGGAACGCCTCGATGCCCTTCAGGTCCGGCTGGAGGGCCTGGGCCTGTCCGGCAAGCCGCTGCGCCAGGTCCAGGTTGCCGGCATCCAGCGCCGAGCGTGCCTGCGCCAGCAGGCCGCTTGCCCGCTGACGGCGGATGCCCTCGACGCGGTTGCGCACGTCTGCCAATTGCTGGGAGCCGGGGCGGATGGTTTCCGCTTCCGCCAGGGCCCGGTCGGAAGCGGCGAAGTCGTTCTGCGCGACCGCGGCCAGGGCACGGTCGAGCACCGCCCGCTGCACCTGGAAGATGCCCTGCTCGGCCATCGCGTTCTGCGGATCGAGCGCCTGAACCTGGCGGTACAGGTCCAGAGCGCTGCCGCCCTGCGGTGCGTCCACCTTGCCCTGCTGCAGCAGCGAGGCGGCCTGGGCCAGCATCGGGCGGACCCTGGCCAGGGTCTCGAGATTCTGCTCCAGCTGCGCGACCTCGGTCGCCGTGTTCGGAAGCCCACGCAATCCCTCCAGCAAGTCCCTGGCGGAATCGGCATCGCCGACCGCGATGTCTTGGCCAATCTGCGCCACCAGCTGTGCGCGCACCTGGTTGAGACCCTGGGCAGCGGCCCGGCTGTCGGGCTTGTCCTTCAAGGCCTGCGCGTAGAGTGCGGCGGCGCTGTCCTGGTCGCCGACCAGCCGCCCCTCCTGCATGGCCTTGCCGGCGCGCGACAGCAGCGCCTGGACTTCCGGCGTATCGGCACTGAGCTGCTCGGGCAGGTGCTGGTTGCCCTTGTTCATCCGGGAGGCGATCACCGCGGCCGGGGCCAGCGTAAGCGGCGGTCCGGCATCGACCTCGGAGTCCGTCGGAGTGCGCGGCGCAGGCTGTCCGGCCGGCGCGGGGAATCCCGTCGAGGCCGGTCGGCGGGCCGTCATCGTGGCGGGGTCTACATGGAACACCCCTGGAAAGAAGTGGTAGACCAACGCGACACCGAGCACGAGCACGCCCAGTGCGCCACCGAGGGTGCGCTGGAGGCGGACGGTTTCGTTGCTCGGCATGGAGGTCCCAAGGCTGTTATCGTGCGCTGCTCACCTTATGGCAGGGTCGATGACAGGGCAATGCGCCCGGCGCTTCGCGACGGCCCGCCGAACCGATACCGAGGAACCTGCCGCATGCCCGTGCCCACGGTGGCTGCCCCCGCCACATGGATCGACCGCCGCGAAACACTGGACGCGTGGCTGGCCGAACTGCCGCCCGACGCGGCGCTGGGCGTCGACACCGAGTTCATGCGCCGCAATACCTTCCATCCGCAGCTGGCCTTGCTCCAGCTGGGCTGGAACGGCCGATATGCACTGGTCGACCCTCAGGCCTTCGAAATCCGAGATGCGCTGCGCCCGCGCCTGGCCGCGGGACCGGCGGTCGCCGTCATGCACAGCGCTGGCGAGGACCTCGAGGCCCTCGCGCCGCTGCTGCCCGAAGGTCCCGGCACATTGTTCGACACACAGGTAGCCGCGGCCTTCGTTGGCATGGGCCTGGGACTCAGCTATCGCGCGCTGGTCGCCGAGCTGGTCGGCGTGGAGCTGGACAAGGGCGAGACCCGCTCGGACTGGCTGCAACGCCCGCTCACCGAGTCGCAGCGGCTGTACGCCACGCTCGACGTGGTTTACCTGGAGCCTGTGCACGCGCAGCTTGCGGCGCGTCTCGCCGAGCGCGGCCGCGCGGCCTGGCATGCCGAGGATTGCGAGCGGCTCAAGCGCCGCGCCAACGCGCACGAGGGCGACCCGCAACCGCAGCGCAGCTTCCGGGCCGCCGCGGATTGGCCGCGCGAGCAGCAGGCGCTGCTGCGTCGCGTCCTGCTGTGGCGCGACCGCAGCGCACGCACGCTGGACCGCCCGCGCCCGTGGCTGTTGGAAGATGCGCTGGCGCTCGGCTTTGCCCAGAACCCGCCATCGAGCCTTGCCGAACTGGATCAGCGCAGCCGCGGCCAGCGCGCGCTGCGCTCGGCACAGCGCGCGGAGCTGTTCGAACTACTCAGGCCCGCCCCGGATGCGCAGGAGCTGGCGGCGACCGCCGCGATCCCATTGCCCGTGCCGGGCGTCGGCAAGAAGGCGCTGGGGGCGATGAAGGACACCGTCGACCGCCTCGCCGGCGAGCTGGAACTTCCGGCCGGGCTGCTGTGCCCGCGCAAGGTGCTGGAGGAATACCTGGTCACCCGCGAATGGCCCGAGTTCCTGGAAGGCTGGCGCCGCGGGGTGCTGCACGGGCCGCTGTCGAGCCTGTTGCCCGACTGAGGGAACCTCGAAGACGAAGACTGCACGGGACTCTTGGCGAACGCCGCGCGACGCTGCTAACATGCGCGGCTCGCGTGGGGTGGTAGCTCAGCTGGGAGAGCGTCGCGTTCGCAATGCGAAGGTCGGGAGTTCGATCCTCCTCCACTCCACCAATCCGTTCCAGACGAAAGCCCCGGTGGCGCACGCCTCCGGGGCTTTTCTGCTTGCGGCACCGCTACGGGTGGTCGAAGCCTTCTTCGCGCTTGGCTTCGCGGTCCGCCTCCGTGGCGCCGGGGGTTTCCCTGGCGTCGCGCTCTTCCTGCAGTTTGTGATCGACGTGCGCGACATGAGCGTCGTTGCGGTCGCCGGTGCCGTGCTTGCGATCGGCAGGTGGCATGGGATTGGGCATGCGCTGGCTCCTGTTGGAAGGCAGGATCGCCACGCTACACGGCGGGCGTTCCACGGCGCGTGACAGACCCGTCGTCCGGATGCGCGGCCGACCGCAGCGCCCTGGGATTCGCGCGGGATGAAGTCAGGCCAGCCGCGCGAACACCACGCCGTGGGCGGGAAGCTCGAGGCGCCCGCCGGCAAAGGCACCCTGCCGAAGCCCATGGCCGTCGATGGCCTGCCAATGCCCATCGAGCGCCAGCTCGGCCCCGAAGCTGCTGCTGCCCAGGTTGAAAGCCACCAGCACGGTCTCCTCGCCATGGCTGCGGGTAAAGGCAAGCACGGGCTCGGGCGTGTCGATGAAACGGATGTCGCCCCAGCGCAGGGCGGGTTGCCCGCTGCGCCAGCGCAGGACACGGCGGAACCCGTGCAGGGCGGAGGCCGGATCGGCCTCCTGTCGCGCCACCGCAAGTTCGCGATGTTCGGCCGCCACCGGCAGCCATGGCTCGGCCTGGCTGAAGCCCGCATGCAGGTCGTCGTTCCACGGCATCGGCGTGCGGCAGCCGTCGCGCCCCTTGAACTGCGGCCAGAAGGCGATGCCGTAGGGATCCTTGAGCGACTCGAACGGCACCTGTGCCTCGGTCAGCCCCAGCTCCTCGCCCTGGTAGATGCAGACCGAACCGCGCAACGAGCAGACCAGCGCGGTGAACAGGTTGGCCAGCGTCGCGGTCGGCTGCGCCCTGCCCCAGCGGCTGAGCACGCGCTCGACGTCGTGGTTGGAGATGGCCCAGCACGGCCAGCCGTGGCCCATCTGCGCTTCCAGCTTCTGCACGGTGCCGCGAACGTGGCCGGCGCTGAAGTCGTCCGTGAGCAGCTCGAAGCTGTAGCCCATGTGCAGGCGGCCGGCCTGGGTGTACTCGGCCATCGTCGCCAGCGAGTCCTCCGAGGAGATCTCGCCCAGCGCCACGGTACCGGGGTAGCGATCGAGCAGCGCGCGCAGTTCGGCCAGGAACGCCAGGTTCTCCGGCTGCGTGTTGTTGTGCCAGTGGTACTGGAAGGCGTACGGGTTGTCCGGGCTGAATCCGCGACCGACCCGCTGCTCCTTCGGCTTGGGCGGGTTATCGCGCAGTTGCGCGTCGTGGAAGCAGAAGTTGATCGCGTCCAGGCGCAGGCCATCGACCCCGCGCTCCAGCCAGAAGCGCACGCAGTCAAGGATCGCCGCGCGCACCGCCGGGTTGTGGAAATTGAGATCCGGCTGGGAGGCCAGGAAGTTGTGCAGGTAGTACTGCCCGCGCCGCGGCTCCCACTGCCAGGCAACGCCGCCGAATATCGACAGCCAGTTGTTCGGCGGCGTGCCGTCTTCGTTCGCGTCGGCCCAGACGTACCAGTCGGCCTTGGGGTTGTCACGGCTGGAACGGCTTTCCTGGAACCAGGCGTGGTCGACCGAGGTGTGGCTGAGCACCTGGTCGATCATCACGCGGATGCCCAGGCCGTGCGCCTTGTCCAGCAGCCGGTCGAAGTCCTCCAGTCGGCCGAACAGCGGATCGACGTCGCAGTAGTCGGCGATGTCGTAGCCGTAGTCGGCCATCGGCGACTTGAAGAACGGCGAGATCCAGATCGCGTCGACCCCGAGACTGGCCACGTAATCGAGTTTTTCGATGATTCCCGGCAGATCGCCCACGCCGTCGCCGTTGGTGTCCAGAAAGCTGCGCGGATAGATCTGGTAGGTGACGGCACCGCGCCACCAGGGTGCATTGGTCATCAACAACAGCCTTCAGCGCACGCTTGCGCCTTTCGATGGGAGGGAAAGCGGCGTCAGCTTATCCGCAGGCCCAGAACGGCTCGCCCCGCTTGCATACGTATTCATCCGTGCTGCGAGTGCAACAAACGCGCGAAGGCACCCACCACCGACGCGTCGATGACGAAGGCTCGAAGACAGGCATTGGCGGCACGAGCAGGCACCTCCGCGCCTCTGCAGCAAGCAGACGGCGTGATGTTGCAGCGCGATGGTCGCGCATGAGCCCCGGTCATGAATACGTATGCAGGCTTCGCCGCGTCATGGAAACGCAGCCTTAACATCGCCCTACGTTGCCGACGACTTGCCGCATCACATGACCGGGGCACACCGGCGCAGGCAACGGCCGGACATATGAAACCAGATCGCAACATTCTCGCGGGGAGACGCACATGTTGATCAAACGCAGTCCACTGGCCCTGGCCCTTATCGCCGCCGGTCTTTGCTTTACTGGCGCCGCCCTGGCCGCGCCGCAGGACGCCGACCCGTCGGCCACGCCCCAGACCCAGGACCAGCAGCAGGCCGGCGCCGCCGCCAAGCGCGACCAGAGCGAAGACAAGAAAGCCCGCAAGCTGGGCACGGTCGAGGTCAACGGTTTCGTAAGCAGCCTGCAGAACTCCACCGCGCTCAAGCGCAACTCGAACGCGATCGTCGAAGCGGTCTCGGCCGAGCAGATCGGCAAGCTCCCCGGCGTCAGCATTGCAGACACCCTGGGCCGCCTGCCGGGCCTGGCCGTGCAGACCGTCAGCGGCCGCCCGCAGGTAGTCAGCATCCACGGCCTGGGTCCCGACTTCTCCACGGCGCTGATCAACGGCAGCCAGCAGGTTTCCACCTCCAACAACCGCGACGTGCAGTTCGATCAGTACCCCTCCAGCTGGTTCGACAACGTCGTGGTGCACCTGAGCCCGTCGGCCGACCTGGTCGGCCAGGGCCTGTCCGGCACGGTGGACATGCACACCATCCGTCCGCTGGAGAAGGACAAGCCCGAAAGCGCGCTCAACGCGCGCTACATCTGGGACAGCACCAAGCAGCTCGCTGACGGCCCGGGCGTGGGCGACCGCGGCTACGACGTCAACGGCGTATGGGTCAACCAGTTCGCCAACCACACCTTCGGCGTGACCGTCGGCGTGGACTTCCAGTCCAACCCCTCGCAGATCCAGCACCAGGCGCCGTGGGGGTATCCGACCGAGGCCAACGGCAACCTCGTGGTGGGCGGCGCGAAGAACTACGGCATCTCCGACCAGATGAACCGCGCCGGCCTGCTGACGACCCTGCAGTGGCAGCCGAACGATCACTTCAACAGCACGCTGGACCTGACCTACGACAAGTTCAAGGAATCGCAGGCCGCCAAGGGCATCGAGTTCCCGCTGTTCTGGAGCGCGGCGCAGCTGCAGCCGGGTGGAAACGTGCAGGACGGCTTCATCCAGAGCGGCACCTACGACAACGTCAAGGCGGTTGTCCGCAACGACTACAACAAGACCAATGCCAAGGTCTACAACATCAACTGGGAAAACAACCTGCGCTTCAACGAGAACTGGTCGGCGAGCCTCACCGCCAGCTACTCGCGCGCCCTGCGCCACGATCTGCTGCTGGAAAGCTACTCGGGCAGCGGCTACGCCGGCAGCGGCGCGACCGACAGCCTCGGCTTCACCGAGCTGCCCGACGGGATGCTCTGGCTCAACCCGACGCTGGACTATAGCGGCAGCCAGATGGTGCTGACCGACCCGCAGGGCTGGGGCGGCGGCGCCACCCCGCCGGTGGTGCAGGCGGGCTTCATCAACGCGCCGCGCACCGACGACCACCTGGCCAACCTGCGCCTGGCCGTCGAGCGCGAGTTCCTCACCGGTCCCTTCTCCTCGGTGGAGTTCGGTGTGGTGCGCGGCACGCGCAACAAGACCTACAACATCGACCAGGCGTTCCTGATCCTGCCCAACGGCGCGCAGACCGCGCCGCTCGGCACTTCCAGCTGCAGCCCGCTGGCCTGGATGGGTGTCGCCTCCCAGGTCTGCTACAACCCGCTGGCGTTCCTCGCCAATGGCACCTACGTGCAGTTCCCGACCGCGCTGTCGTCCATCTCGGTGCCGCCGAACTGGAAGGTCAACGAGCGTGACCTGACCTCCTACCTCCAGTTCAACCTGGATACCACCCTCGGCGACATCGGTCTTCGCGGCAACTTCGGCGTGCAGGCGGCCCATACGGCGCAGTCGTCCACCGGCCAGCGCGTCGAGGCGAGCGCCGGCGGCACCAACGGCTCGAACGCCGTGCTGGTGCCGGTGTCCGGGGGCACCTCGTTCACCAAGTACCTGCCGAGCATGAACCTGATCTTCGGCTTCGGCGAGCAGGACGACCTGCGCGTGGGCGCCGCCCGCGTGATGGCCCGTCCGCGCATGGACCAGATGAGCGCCAGCCTGGGCGTGTCCGGCAACATCACCCGCCTGCCGAACACCGATCCAAACATGTCCTACTTCAGCGCCTCCGGCGGCAACCCCACGCTGCTGCCGACCATGGCCGACAACTACAACGTCAGCTACGAGCACTACTTCGAGAACGACGGTTCCGGTTACCAGTGCAGCGGCGCGGAAGCCAAGACCTCGGATCTGTGCCGTTCCGGCGGCGCCGGCTACTTCTCCGTTGCGGCGTACTTCCTCGGCCTGAAGGACTACATCAATCCAAACAAGGCCTTCCTGTACGACTTCGCCCCGTTCGTCGACTCCTACCTGTCGCCTGCGCAGCAGCAGCAGCTCGGCACCACGATGGGTATCGTCTCCGGCCCGACCAACGATGGCCGCGGCTATGTCAAGGGCCTGCAGACCACGCTCAACCTCCCCTTCAGCCAGCTCACGCCGGCATTGGCGGACTTTGGTGGCATCCTGACCGGCGGTTACACCAAGAGCTCGCTGGTGTACGGGGACGCCGCGCCGATCACCGTGCCCGGCCTGTCCAAGTGGACCGCCAACGCCACGCTGTATTACCAGCACAACGGCTTCGAGGCGCGCATCGGCGACAGCTACCGATCCAGCTTCCTCGGCGAGGTCTCGGGCATCAGCGCGACCCGTATCCAGCAGACGATCAAGGGTGGCAGCGTCTACGACGCGCAGGTCAGCTACACCTTCGGCCACGGCCCGCTGGAAGGCCTGACGCTGATCGCGCAGGGCTCGAACCTCTCCAACAAGACCTTCGTGACCTACCAGAACGACGATCCGCGGCAGGTGCTGACCTGGGAGCGCTACGGCCGCCGCTACGAAGTCGGCGTGTCGTACAAGTTCCAGTAAGCGTTCCGCCTTGCCCCAGCGAAGGCCCCGTCAGCAAGATCGGCGGGGCCTTTTTCTTCCGGCCTGCCACTGGCAAGGTCATCCGACTAGGACAGCACCCGGGAGCATGCCATGAACGACTCACCCATCCGGCAGATCGTGATCGTGGGCGGCGGCACCGCCGGCTGGATGACGGCCGCCCTGCTCTCGCGCGCCCTGGGCGAGCAGGTAGACATCCGGCTGGTCGAGTCCGACGAGATCGGCACCATCGGGGTCGGCGAATCGACCATCCCATCGATCCGCCTGATCAACGCATTCCTCGGCCTGGACGAGGACGACCTGCTCCGCTCGGTACGGGGCACGATCAAGCTGGGCATCCAGTTCAACGACTGGACCCGCCCGGGCGACTCCTACCTGCACGCCTTCGGCGACATCGGTCTTCCGCTGGGCCTGCTGCCGTTCCATTCGCACTGGCTGCGCAGCCACCAGGAGCCGGCCGCGCCCGACCTGTGGGCCTACTCGCTCAACGCACGGGCAATCGCCACACACCGCTTCGCGCGCATGGAGCGGGTCGGCGAGACGCCGCTCACCGGCCTGCGCTGGGCCTACCACCTGGACGCCGGGCTGTACGCCCGCTACCTGCGCCAGCACGCCGCACAGCGCGTGCAACGCACCGAGGGCAAGGTGGTCAAGGTCCACCTGCGACCGGCCGACGGCTTCATCGAATCGGTGCAGCTGGCCAGCGGCGAGACCATCGCCGGCGACCTGTTCATCGACTGCTCCGGCTTCCGCGGCCTGCTGATCGAGGACGCGCTCAAGACCGGTTACGAGGACTGGCGGCACTGGTTGCCCTGCGACCGCGCGGTGGTTGCGCCGAGCAGCCGCGTGGAGCCGCTGCGCCCGTTCACCCAGGCCAACGCGCGGCCGGCTGGCTGGCAGTGGCGGATTCCCCTGCAGCACCGCAGCGGCAACGGCCACGTCTACTGCAGTCAGTTCATGAGCGACGACGAAGCGGCCGCACTGCTGGTCGGGAGCATCGAAGGCGAGCTGCTCGAACAACCGCGCCAGCTGCGCTTCACCAGCGGCATGCGCCGGCAGAGCTGGAACCGCAACTGCGTTGCGTTGGGCCTGGCTGCAGGTTTCATGGAGCCGCTGGAGTCGACCAGCATCCACCTGATCCAGTCCGGCGTGCAGCGCCTGCTGAACCTGTTTCCCGACCGCCATTGCGATACCGCGTTGATAGCCGAGTACAACCGTCAGACGCGGTTCGAGTACGAGCGCATCCGCGACTTCCTGATCCTGCACTACCGCGCAATCGCGCGCCGCGACACCCCCTTCTGGCAGCAGTGCGCCCGGATTGCGCTGCCCGAGCCGCTGGAGCGCAAGATCGCGTTGTTCCGCAGCGGCGGCCGGATCGTGCGCGATGCCGACGAACTCTTCGCCGAACCGGCCTGGCTGCAGGTGATGCTGGGCCAGGGCATCGTGCCGACCGGCCATAGTCCGCTGGCCGATGCCTTGGAGCAGGCACAGCTGGACGAATTCCTTTCGCACATCCGCACACTGCTCGAGCGCGCGGTCGACGTCATGCCCGGCCACGCCGAGTTCATCGCGCGGCATTGCGCTGCGGCCATCACGCCGGCGGCCGCGTGATGCGGCTGCACGGGAAGGCAATGCTCGCCGGCGGGCTTCTTGCCGCGCTGTTGCCGTTCGCCTGCCCCGCGGGCGATGGCGTGATCGGCAATCATTCGCCGGAAGAGCGCGCGTACGCGCAACCGCATTCACCGTCCCGTTCGTCGGGCGTGTGGTACGAGATCTTCGTGCGGGCCTGGTACGACACCGACGGCGACGGTACCGGTGACCTCAAGGGCGTCACCGCCAAGCTCGACTACCTCCAGTCGCTCGGCGTCGACGGCATCTGGCTGATGCCGATCAACCCCTCGCCCAGTTACCACGGCTATGACGTCACCGACTATCGCCGGATCAACCCGCAGTACGGCACGCTCGCCGATTTCCATCAGCTGATCGATGCGGCCCATGAGCGCGGCATCCGCGTCATCATGGACCTGGTGGTCAACCACACCAGCGACCGGCATCCGTGGTTCCTTGCGGCCCGCGATCCGGGCGATCCGCACCACAACTGGTATACCTGGGCCGGACCGCACGCCCAACTTCGGGCGACCAGCGCCACCGGCGGACCCGCCTGGCACGCTCTGGGCAGGCAGCATTACCTGGGCACCTTCACCGGTGCGATGCCGGACCTCCACTTCGACACACCCGCCGTGCGAGAGGCGATCGACGACGTCGGCCGCTACTGGCTCGCGCAGGGTGTCGACGGCTTCCGCCTGGATGCGGCCCAGCACGTGTACTACGACTTCGCGGCGCAGGCGGATGACCCCGCGGTACTGCGCAAGAACCTCCAATGGTGGAGGTCCTTCCACCAGGCTATGAAGCAGGCGGATCCGGATGTCTACCTGGTCGGCGAAGTCACGCGCGAGCAGCCGGCCGAGCTCGAACCCTGGTTCGGCCCGCTGGATGCGGTGTTCGATTTCCCGCTTGCCACCCAGCTCGTCGCCAGCGCGCGCGAAGAACGCCCGGGTGCGCTGAACGCCCTGCTCCAACGCCTTGCGCACGCGATCCCGACCGGTCAGGACGCGCCGTTCCTCTCCAACCACGACCAGGAAAGGGTGATGAGCCAGCTGCACGGCAACGTGCAGCACATGCGCATGGCCGCCGCGATGTTGCTCACCCTGCCCGGTCAGCCGTTCATCTACTACGGCGAGGAGCTGGGCATGCGCGGCACCAAGCCCGACCCGGACCTGCGCGAACCGATGCGCTGGCATCGAGCCGCGCACGGCCCCGGCGAGAGCCGCTGGAAGCGTTTCAGCGCCGGCGATGGCCCCGGCGTTTCGGTCGACGCCCAACAGGGCGACGCGCACTCGCTGCTCGCCTGGTATCGCATGCTCATCGGCTGGCGCCACGAACTGCCCGTGCTGCGGGAGGGTGCGCTTCGCGTGCCGGGCATTGCCAATCCGAGTCTGGCCGGCTGGGAACTGGACGGCGACGGCGCCGACGTGCTGGTGCTACACAACCTCTCGGGCAAGCCCCAGACGCTCGAGCTGGCCGACACGCTGGCACGCTTCGGTCGGTTGCGGCTGGCCAGCACGCCCGATGCGCACCTCGCCGGCGGCCGGCTGCACCTGCCCCCCTACGCCACCGTGGTGCTGCAGTGAAGGCGAGGGTTCCGGCGCGCTTCGCGACGTCGAGAAGACGTGAACTTCCCGAAAACGAAGCGTACGGCCGAGTCCGTTTTTTTCTCACAGCCCGCGATACCGGATCGTGCGCTGCACCATCGGAAAACCGCGTCATGTCACGAATGAATACGTATGCAAACGGGTGTTGTGACCCGCACGGGGACACCTACTATGTGGCCGGCCTCAATCGCCTGCACGCACTTTTCACAAAGCTCAAGGGCGCGTGGATGGGGCCGATCACGTTGTTTGTTGTCGGAGTACTGCTGGTGTCCCCTTCTTCCGCTGCTGCATCGCTTTCCCAGGCCCGGGCGCACGCTGTGCCGGGCCGGTCCGCCACCGCCACGCAGGCCCGGCCGGGGTTCGACATCCCGCTCGATGCCGGTACCCTTCGCGTCGAGCTGGTCGCGCCGGGCACGCTGCACGTGCAGTTCCACAAGGGCGGCCATGCGCCGGCGCCGACGATCGTGATCGATCCCGCGCTCCACGCCGTGGCGCCCTCCGACGTCCAGGTGACGCAAGAGGCCGGCGGCGCGCGACTGCAGTCCGCACGGCTCGAAGCGGTGTGGGACAAGCAGCACGGCGAGTTGCGCATCGGCGTGCCGGGTCAGGCGCCCCTGCTGCGCCAGTTTGCGCTGTCCTCGCTGGGCCACGGTCGCCTAAGCCTGATCCATGCCAAGGGCGAGCCGATGTACGGGATCGGCGGCTTCGACGCCACCGAGCCCGCCACTGCCGGCCTGCTGCGTGACGGCTACCGCCCGGTCACCGCCGGCGAGCAGGGGCACGCGGGCGCACCGTTCGTATGGACCACGGCCGGCTACGGCGTGCTGATCGACGGCGTCGGTGGCCAGATAGCGCTGGGCGATACGCGCATCGACGCGCGCATGTTCGACGGCGGCCTGGACTACTACGTCTTCCTCGGTGACCCGCACGCGATCTTCGGCGCGCTGGCGCAGGTCAGCGGCCGCAGCCCGCTGTTTCCGAAGTGGGCGATGGGCTTCACCAACAGCCAGTGGGGCATCGACGAGAAGGAGCTGCTGGACATCGTCCACGGCTACCGTGAGCGCCACATCCCGCTGGACAACTTCACCCTCGACTTCGACTGGAAGGCCTGGGGCGAGGACGATTACGGCGAGTTCCGCTGGAACGAGCACAAGTTTCCCGACGGCGACAACGGCAAGCTCAAGGCCCTGCTCGACGCCCAGGGCGTGCACCTGACCGGCATCATGAAGCCGCGCATCCACGTCGACACGGTCGAAGGGCGCGAAGCGACCGAGCACGGTTACTGGCTGGCGCAGAGCGACCCGGCACCCGACTACTTCTCCGGCAAGATCGTGCGCGAGCTCGACTTCGCCGATCCCGCCGCGCGCGCCTGGTTCTTCAACAAGGCGCTCAAGCATTCGTTCGAGACCGGCATCGTGGGCTGGTGGAACGACGAGGCCGACGACGTCGCCGTCGACCTGCAGCACATGGACATGCAGCGCGCGCTCTACGACGGCCAGCGCGCGATCTCCGACCTGCGCGTATGGTCGCTCAACCGCAACTTCTACCTGGGCGCGCAGCGCTACGCCTACGGCATCTGGTCCGGCGACATCCGCACCGGCTTCGCCAGCATGGCAGGCCAGCGCCAGCGCATGCTGAGCGCGATCAACGTGGGCGCCATGCAGTGGGGCATGGACGGCGGCGGCTTCAAGGGCGGCACGCCGACGCCGGAAAATTACGCTCGCTGGATCCAGTTCGGCGCGTTCACGCCGGTGTTCCGCGTGCACGGCGAGCTGGGCCAGCACCGCCAGCCGTGGGTCTACGGCCCGGTGGCCGAAAAGGCCGCTACCGCCGCCATCCGCCTGCGCCAGTCGCTGATTCCCTACATCTACAGCTACGAGCACCAGCGCCGCGCCACCGGCATCGGCCTGGTCCGACCGCTGCTGTTCGACTGGCCGACCGACGCCAACCTGCGCAACGACGTCGACGCCTGGCTGTTCGGCGACCACCTGCTGGTCTCGCCGGTGGTCGAGGAGGGCCAGACGGTCAAGCCGGTCTACCTGCCCGCGGGCGAGTGGATCGACTGGTTCAGCGGCAGGCATTACGCCGGCGGCCAGACGATCGAGCACAAGGCCGACGCACGGCACTGGAGCGACATCCCGCTGTACATCCGCGACGGCGCCATCATCCCGGTCGCGCCGGTGATGGACCATGTCGGCCAGCACCCGCTCACCGAGCTGGCGGTGGAACTGTTCCCCGCCGCCCACGCGACGCGTTTCGATTACTACGACGACGACGGCAAGACCTACGGCTACGAGCAGGGTGAGTATTTCCTGCAGTCGATGCAGCTGGAAGCACGTGAGGGCAGCGTGGCCTTCGCGATCGCGGCACCCCAGGGCAGCTACCAGCCGGCGCTGAAGTCCTGGCTGCTGAAGTTCCACGGGAAGCCCGCGCAGGCGGTGCGCAGCAACGGCCGTGCGCTGGAAGCCTTCGCCAGCGTCGACGCCCTGCGCGCCTCGGCCGACGACGGGTGGGCCATCGGCGAGGATCGCTTCGGCCCGGTGACCTGGGTACGGGTGGCGGCCGGCAAGGGCCAGACCATCACGCTTGATGTGCTGAAGTAGCCCGGACGTCCCAGGTGGCCGTGTCCCACGGCCCTTTCACCGGGCGCCTCCCGTCGGGATGGCGCCGATCGCAAGCCCATGCCTGCAGGGAGCCTCGAACACCCATGCTGAGTCTTCTGTTGATGGCCTCGATGGCAACCGGTCCGGACCTGCCGAACGCGACCTGGCGCGACGGCCTCGACTGGCACGGCGTGCACGTATCGATGCAGCGCGGTCGCGATGCCGGCTACCTGCTCGAATGGCCGACCGGCAAGCGCGCCATTCCCAGGCCTCCGTTCGAGGCTGCCACCGGGAGCGCCCTGTTCGACGGCCTGTACGCGATGGCCCAGGACGATCTCAAGCAGGACTCGGTCGAGGCCATCCGCGACGGCGCCTTCGATCACGGCCGGCCGATCCCCTGCCTGTGCTTCGAGACGGGCGAGAAATGGCCCTATGTCTGGACACGCGACCTCTCGTACGCGATCGACCTGGGGCTCTGGCGTTTCGACCCCGCGCGTTCGCGCAACGGACTGGAGTTCAAACTGTCCGAAGTGCGCGTGCCGTCCGCGCCCCAGGGCCTGTACGTGATGCAGGACACCGGCTCGGGCGGCAGCTGGCCGATCAGCACCGATCGCATCGTGTGGTTCCTTGGCGCGAAACACCTGCTGGATGACGCCGGCTTCGCCGAAAAGGTGCGCCGGGCGCTGGACGATACGCTGGCGCAGGACCGGGAATATGCCTTCGACCCGGGGCTCGGGCTGTATCGCGGCGAGACGTCCTTCCTGGACTGGCGCGAGCAGACCTATCCGGCATGGACCGCGGACAACGTCCGGTTCATCGCGCAGTCGTTCGCGCTTTCCACCAATGTCCTGCACTACCAGGCGCTCGAGCTGGCGGCCGTCCTTGCCGATCGGCATGGCGACCCTCACGCGGCCGACTATCGAGCCCAGGCTGCCGCCCTGAAGGCTGCGATCAACGCGCACTTCTGGCGTGCCGACCGCGGGCTTTACATGAGCTACCTCGGCGGCGACGGCCTGCCGGTGGAAGCCTATGACCTGCTCGGCCTGTCGCTGGCGATCACCAGCGGCGTGGCCGATCCGGCGCATGCGCGCCAGGCGCTGGCGAACTACCCGGCCTGGCCCTCGGGCAGCCCGGTGATCTGGCCCGAGCGCGCGGACCAGCCGATCTACCACAACCGTGCGATCTGGCCCTTCGTCAGCGCGTACGCGATGCGTGCGGCCAGGGCCACCGACAATCCGGCGCGCATCGAGCACGAGATCCGTTCGGTCATCCGCGGCGCGGCGCTGGCCGGCTCGAACATGGAGAACTACGAGCTGCTGACCCAGGGCATCCACGTCGACGATGGCGCCCTGAGCGGTCCGGTGGTCAATTCGCCGCGGCAGCTGTGGTCGGTTGCGGGTTTCCTGGACGTGGCGATCGAGGGCGTGTTCGGGCTGACCGCCGACGGCCGCGTCGAACCCAAGCTTCCGGCGGCTCTGGTTCCCACGTTGTTCGGCGGCGCCGACCACATCGATCTCGAGCTGCGCGACCGCCGCATCACGCTGCGCCGCCCTTCCGCGCTCGACGGCAACCTGCTGGTCGCCGCCTCCTCGCGGCAGGACGGACACCACACCGTGGTGACGCTCAAGGCGATCAAGGTCCCCGAGCAGCCGCTGCGTACCGATGCACCGTTGTACGCGCCAGCCACGCCGGCCGCGCCAGCGGTGCAGGCCGATGGCGATCACTGGCGCGTGCACAGCCCGGGCACGGGCGTGCTCTACGTCAACGGGCGCCGGCATGGCGCGATCGACGGCAGCGCGACGCTCGCACGCACCGACTCGCTGCAGTGCGTCCGCGTGACCCGTGTCGACAAACACGGCATCGAATCGTTGCCCAGTCCCGAGACATGCGTTGGAGATCGCGCACACGTGGCCGGCGCATGGC